>NZ_FOWX01000001.1:0-32161 GCF_900115555.1 Pseudomonas borbori | reverse complement strand
TCCGCCCAACAATCAAAAGCATCGCGCCGGGGCGGCCCTCCTACAAAAGCAGCAGACACCGCGATCCCCTGTAGGAGGCGCGACCCCGCGGCGATTGGCGGACGCAGTCCGCCCAACAAATCAAAACCACACCGAAGTCCCAGAACGCCGTCCAGACCCGCCCACAAAAGCAACCAGCACCGGCAATCCGCGCCCTATGGCTCGATCCGTCTCTGCTGATGTATCCAATCGACGATCTCACCCTCAGGCGCATAACCACTCACCGTTTCACGCAACAACTGGCGCACGCGGTCGTAATCATCACGTTCAACCGCATTGAGCAGGTCGCCCAGTACCTTCTTGAAGGCGTCCCAAGTCAGACACTCTTCGTTGGCACGCATGATCATCGGGTGATCGGTCGGGCTGACGTTATCGCCGATCAACAACTCCTCATACAACTTCTCGCCAGGCCGTAAACCGGTGAACTCGATGGCGATGTCACCGTGGGGGTTCTTGCTCGAGCGCACGCTGAGGCCGCTGAGGTGGATCATCTTTTCCGCCAGCTCGACGATCTTCACCGGCTGGCCCATGTCCAACACGAACACATCGCCACCCAGCCCCATGGCGCCAGCCTGGATCACCAACTGTGCGGCCTCGGGAATGGTCATGAAATAGCGGGTGATATTCGGATGGGTCACCGTCACCGGGCCACCCCGACGAATCTGATCGTGGAAGCGCGGAATCACCGAGCCGGAAGAACCCAGCACATTGCCGAAACGGACCATGGTGAAGCGGGTCTTGTTAACCTGGTGCACACCATCTTCACTTCTGAACAGTATTGGCGCCGTCTCCGCACTCAGCGCCTGCAGCACCATCTCGGCCAGGCGCTTGGTGCTGCCCATGACATTGGTCGGGCGTACGGCTTTATCCGTGGAGATCAGTACGAAGTGCTCAACCCCGGCCTTCACCGCCGCCTGCGCGGTGAAGGTGGAGCCGAGCACATTATTCAACACGCCCTCGGCGATATTGTGCTCGACCATCGGCACATGCTTGTACGCCGCCGCGTGGTACACCGTATTCACCGCCCAGGTGTGCATCACATCGAACAAGCGCCCGGCATTGCGAATCGAGCCCAGGATCGGCACCAAACGCACCGGCAGAGACTCGCGGCGGATGCGCTGCTCCAGCTCGCTGTGAATACTGTAAAGGTTGAATTCGCTGTGCTCGAACAACAGCAAAGTCGTCGGCCCGCTCGCGACTATCTGCCGGCATAGCTCGGAACCAATAGAGCCACCCGCGCCAGTGACCATCACCACCTGGCCGCGAATGCAGCGCTCGAACAAGGCCCGCTGCGGCGGCACCGCATCGCGCCCGAGCAGGTCGGCGATGTCCACTTCCTGCACATCATCGACCTTGACCCGGCCGCTGGCCAGATCCATAAACCCGGGAATACTGCGCACATGCAGCGGATACTGCTCGAGCAACCCCAATATCTCGCGACGGCGAACCCGGCTGGCGGAAGGGATCGCCAGCAGAATCTCGTCGGCGCCCGTTTCATCGACCAACTGCTGGATATGCTTGGAGGTGTAGACCCGCAGCCCGGCGATAACCCGGTTGGCAATATTGGCATCATCATCGATAAATGCCACCGGCCGCATACCCCGGCCCAAGCGCAAGGCTGCAACCAGCTGGTTGCCCGCCGCACCAGCACCATACACCGCCACCTTCGGCAGACCAGCATCACGCCCCTTGAGCCAGGCGGGTTGCTCCGGGGAGTACCAGTCGCCCATAAAGTACTGACGCATCACCAGCCGCAGCCCGCCAATCAACAGCAGGCTCAACCACCAGTAATTGATCACCATCGAGCGTGGAATTGTCTTGGGCGCACCCTGATACCAATACACCGCCAGCGCCAGAATCAAGGCAGAGAGCGTAACCGCCTTGACGATGGCCAGCAGCGCATCGTTACCGAAATAACGCATCACCGCCCGGTACATGCCAAAGCGCACGAACAGGGGAATGGCTATCAGCGGTGCGGCGGCAAACAGCCAGGCATGCCTTGCCAAAGGCTCAACAAAAAGTGGATTGCCAAGGCGCACATAAAAAGCCAGCCACAGCGCCGCCCAGACCAGCACCAAATCCATGCTGACCTGAATCAGTCGCTTATGACGTCGTGGCAGATTGACCAGACGGCTACGCAATTTTTCGGCAAGTCTTAACACCACAACACCTCAATCCTGAGAACTTAAAAACCAGCGAAGTGAAGCCTCCCGCCGGGTAAAAACAGTCTGTAGGTGGAAAACCCAACAGTGAATACACGCCACCCACAAAAACAGCAGGCACCACATCCTCCTGTAGGAGGGATCGGGCGGCGTTCCGACCCCACCGCGATGGCGGACGCAGTCCGCCCAACAATCAAAAGCATCGCACCGAGGTCACGGAACTCCGCCCGGACCCGCCCACAAAAGCGGCCAACACCACAAATCCCTGCCCGCCCTCAGAGTCTACAGCCATGACGCGAGCCTACCGCTCACAGAGGGGCTCTGATACGCGTATTTCCAAGTGGTTTCGATATACAAGTGAATGCTCTACTTCTACCGACATCCATGTTTTGCTCAAGCCAACTGAATGATCTGGTTAAGCAGAGCCAATACTTCAGCGAAGCGAGCATCCGAAATCTGTTTCATCGGGTGCAGGGTGCCGCCGCGCAGGCGCCAATCAAAGGACTTTGGCTGATGGCAGAGCACATAGCTGGGTTGCGCCCACCTGCCACCCCCACGGTAATGGCAAAGGGGTTGTCGGCGTTGTAGCTGGCCGTGGTCATCGGCAAGCCGATGACCAGTGAGGTACGTTCGTTAAAGGCCTTTGGCGACAGCACCAGAAAGGGATGCACATCGCGCATTTCCTGCCCCCGCTGCGGATTGCAGTCGATCCAGATAACGTCCTGGCGATCCGGCGTCCAGGCGGCTGTGCGTTTCACCACCGCTCGGCACCCAGTGCTTCGTCGCTCGGCATGGCTTCGCCGGCGTGGCGTTCCGGGTCGAAGCGAGCCAGGCGCTGTTCCAAGGTCAAGGGTTGGTCATGCAGGGGCGTGATGATCACCCGTTCGCCCTCCACCGTGATGCGGACGCGCTGGTCGGCGTGCAGATGCGCGGCGCGGGCCACCGCCGCAGGCAGGCGGCCCCCCAGGTTGTTACCCCAATGTTTGATGTCGAGGACGGTTTCGGTCATGGTTGCCTCCAAGTGCTCGTTTATACGGAGTCTAGACATCACCCCCCTCCCGGCAAGCATATAAAAAGCATCGCACCGGGTCACGGAACGCCGCCCGGTCCCTCCCACAAAAGCAACCAACACCACAAATCCCTGTAGGAGGGGCTGGGCGGCGTTCCGACCCCGCCGCGATGGCGGACGCAGTCCGCCCAAAATCAAAACATCACACCGAGATCAATCCCGACAAAACCAACACCAGCCCACACAACCTAAACAGCAACCACCCCATCTGCTTGCAATACCGTACCAGGAGCACATACCACCCCGTCGCCGACCACAACCCGGTAACCCGCGCTACAACCTGCTTGCAGCCAGGCCCGGGCGCCAACCTTCACGCCACCGGCCAACTGAACGCCAACCCCAAGATGGGCAAAACCAAACTCAACAAGCCTCACGCATTACCTGAGCCAGAACATCACACGTCCTTTCGATTTCTGCTTCGGTAAGCGTCGGATGAACCAAGAACATCAAACTGGTTTCACCCAGTTCTTTAGCAACCGGCAAGCACTCGACCGGGCGCCAGCCGGTATCATCGAACGCCTTTTCCAAATAAACCTCTGAGCAAGAACCTGAAAAACAAGGAACGCCCCTAGCACTGATTTCATTGAGAATGCGGTCGCGATCCCATCCGGCTTTCAAACTAGCCGGTTCAACAAATACATAACATTTGTAGGCAGCATGCGTGACGTCGGCCGGCACCGCCGGTACGCGCAACCCCGCAAGCGCTCGCGCCGATGACCAGATACGCTCGGCATTGGCCAACCGCTTGGCCTGCCACACCGGCATACGCTGCAACTGGATCCGGCCAATGACCGCCTGAACTTCCATCATCCGCCAGTTGGTGCCGAAGCTCTCATGCAACCAACGAAAGCCCGGCGCATGCTGCCGCTCGTAAACAGCTTCCCACGATTTGCCGTGATCCTTGATCGACCACATGCGCGACCAAAGGGCACGATCGTTAGTGGTGACCATGCCGCCTTCACCGCCGGTGGTCATGATCTTGTCCTGGCAGAACGACCATGCACCGACATGGCCAATCGAGCCAACCGGACGACTTTTGTAGTGCGCGCCATGCGCCTGAGCGCAATCCTCGATTACTTTCAGATCATGCTCGACGGCCAGCACCATGATCGGATCCATATCGCAGGGCCAACCGGCCAGATGCACACAAATGACCGCACGAGTACGCGGAGTAAGCACGGCGCGGATGGTTTCGGCGGTGATGTTCTGCGACTCGCTGTCGACGTCTGCAAAGACTGGTATCGCGCCGGCATTGACGATGCTCGACACCGAAGCGAGGAAGGTGCGCGGCGTGACAACCACCTCATCACCTGCACCTATGCCCAATGCCTGCAGAGCCAGATCCAGTGCAACTGTGCCATTGGCCAAGGCGATGGCATGCTCGCTGCCGGCCCATGCCGCAAATTCCTTCTCGAACTCACGACACTCCTGCCCGGTCCAGTAGTTGACCTTGTTGGAGAGAATTACATCGCGAACAGCATTGGCCTCTTCTTCAGAGAACGAGGGCCAAGGGGAAAACGGGGTATTGAGCATAAAACTTATGGTTACCTCATCCTTTTGGCCGGCACGCCAGCCACGGTTACATCATTCGGAATATCACTGACGACCGCCGAACCGGCGCCAACCATTACGCGCTCGCCGATGCGGACCAGTTGACGCACGCTGGCGCCGATACCGACCCAGCTCAAGTCACCCACGTGCACACCACCTGCTAGCCGCACACCGGGACTGATATGCACGGCATCGCCCAACACACAATCATGATCGATGCTGCAGCCAGTATTGAGAATGGCACCCTGACCTATGCATGCCTCGGCATTCACCACAGCCCCAGCGAATACCACCGTCCCCTGATCAATAGCGGCGTAACGACTGACGATGGCGGCGGGATGAACCAGTGTTACCAGGCAAGCCCCCGCCGCCCGCAACTCAAGTAGCTTGGTGTGACGGATACGGTTATTGCCGATAGCTACCACAACACCATCAAAGTCGGCTAACCGGGCCATTAGAGCGGCGCTATCGCCCACAACCGACCAAGCAGCATTTGTTTGAAGTCCAGGCCAAGCATCATCGAAAAATTCGACAGTCTGCCAACCACAGCATTCAGCGGTATCAGCGACCACTTTGCCATGCCCACTAGCCCCGAGAATGGCCAGTTTCATCACGACTTTCTGCCAGTGAATTTAGCCATGGTCGCCTCCCCATCCGCACTGATGCCATCACGCACGACGACCTTCTTGATGGTCAAGAGGATGATTTTCAGATCCAGCCAAAATGAACGATTGTCCACGTACCAGATATCCAGCTTGAACTTCTCGTCCCAGCTCAGGGCATTACGGCCATTGATCTGAGCCCAACCGGTAACGCCAGGACGCGCCTCATGACGTCGATACTGCTCGGGACTGTAAAGCGGCAGATACTCCATCAGCAGCGGACGCGGGCCGACCAGGCTCATATCGCCTTTGAGCACATTCCACAATTCCGGCAACTCGTCCAAACTACTGGAGCGCAGAAAGCTACCAAACGGCGTCATGCGTTCAGAATCTGGCAGAGGGTTACCTGCCGCGTCTACAGCATCGCGCATGGTGCGGAACTTGATCATCTCGAATGGCTTGCCATCCAGGCCGGGACGCACCTGGCGAAACAGCACAGGAGAACCGAGCTTACGGCGAATTTTCCAGGCAACGATGGCGATGACCGGTGCGAGAAGTAATAAACCGAAAGCAGAGGCGACAATATCGAAAAGGCGCTTAATCATTTATCACCAAATAGAACCCGGGTTAATTTTTTTGCCAAGTTTCCATATTCATGATTTTCTTGCGCATAACGACGGCCGTTGTTACCCAACACTTCACGCTCAGAGGCCGACATTCGGTAAAGCTTCAAAATTGCATCAGCAATGGCCTGGGGATTTTCTGCTGGAATCTGAACACCTGACTGACTATCGGTCACAGGCGTATACTCACCCGACTCAATAGCATAAATGACAGGTTTCGCCGAATAGAAATAGTCAAATAATTTGTTTGGCGAGACACCAAACCTAAACAACGGATCGCCTGTCAAACCAATAAAGCACACATCAAAGCAATTTAGCACTGATTGAATCTGAGCTTTAGGAATAGCATCTACAAAGTAAACATTAGAAAGATTCTTTTCTCCAACTAACTGTTTAAGATTATTTTTTTCCTTTCCACTCCCAACCAAGACCACCGCGATATCAACATTATTTTTCAAAATATCAGCAGCTTGAACCAGTGAGTCTAAGGCATTGGCCAATCCCATGGTACCCGCATAACCCACAACAAACTTACCATCAGGCAGCTGGCCGCAAGTAGCCTGACTCAAGGCTTGTTTTTCAGCGACCTCATCCATGGAAAACCCATTGGGAATCCAAGAGAATTTATCCCTAGACATACCTCTGGCAACCATATGAGTAACGGAGTTCTTGAGGTTTGAAAGAACAACATCAGCTTCTCGGTAAGCTTTGTCTTCTACCCACTGCAAAAATCGAATGAATGGGTGTTTCGAGGAATATCCGCCTAGTTCAACCAAGGTAAGTGGCCAAATATCACGAACCTCAAAAGCCAAACGAGCCCTATAATAGCTCGCCAAGTATTTAGCGCCTAAGTAACCAACCAAAGACGGCGATGAATACAAGATTGCTTCTGGGGGATCTGGAATGACGCTTTTGAGTCCACGCAGCTTCCAAGAAAAAGCGAACCAGTTAAAAATACGCTTTTTACTGTGTGCCTCAAGGTAGGCAGGCAGTTTTACCCAAACAAAGTTGAAACCTTCGATCGGCTGAATTTCATAAGCCTGTTCAATACTTGGCGGGTGGCGAAGCAAATGCGTATAACTGGCTGCAATTAAATAGACCTTATACCCCTGCTTGGTCAACTCACGTGCCAAATAATAATGCCGCCCTCCCATACCGGTTTCCGGTGTGGACGCGTATTGATTGATAATCCAGACTGTTTTTCTAGTCATGAGAATTTATTTGCTGCTCAAGTACTTGGCAATACGTTCAGCAGCCTGACCACCACCATAGAGCTGATGCTGATCCTCAACCTTCTGCCCATAGAGCCTACCGACAGTGGCAACGATATTAGCTTGGTCGGCTCCAACCAATTTATTGGCCCCAACATCTACCAGTTCCACCCATTCGGTTTGATCGCGCATAGTCACACAAGCCTTACCGAAGAAAAATGCCTCCTTTTGCACGCCGCCGCTATCAGTCAATACCAAAGCACAACGTTGCAACAGCCAGATCATCTCCAGATACCCAACCGGCTCAATGACATGCACATTGAGGATTAAACCAGCCTTGGCAATCGCCGCCTTGGTGCGCGGGTGTAGCGGCAATACTACGTGCGCAACAGTCGCGTGGATCGTGTTCAACGCGCCAACTATCGCCTCTAGTCTCGCGAGGTCGTCGGTATTCTCCGCTCGGTGTAATGTCGTGAGAATAAAACCATCGGACAAATCAAAACCTTGTGGAGCCGTTGCTCGCTGGGCAAAAAACAATGCACTGTCCTGCATCACATCGCCGACATTCAGTACTTGAACTGGCTTATCCGAAAACCCTTCCCGTGCCAAATTATCAATCGCCGCCTGGGTTGGGCAGAACAGAAGGTCGCTCACCTGATCAGTGAGAATCCGGTTGATCTCCTCCGGCATACGCATATTGAAGCTGCGCAACCCCGCCTCGATATGCGCCACCGGGATATGCAACTTGGCCGCAGCCAAGGCCCCTGCGAGAGTCGAATTGGTGTCTCCATAAACCAATACGCGATCAGGCTTCTCCTTGATCATCACCCGCTCAATCTCGCTTAACATCCGTCCGGTCATTTCACCGTGCGAACCGCCATGAATATCCAATAGATAATTCGGCCGCGGGATACCCAACTGATCAAAGAAAATATCCGACATATTGGCATCGAAATGCTGACCGGTGTGGATAATAATCTCGGACAGATCCACTTGCTCAGCAATAGCCTTTGAAACAACACTTGCCTTGATAAACTGTGGACGCGCCCCAATAATAGTGAGAAGTTTCACAACTAATCCTCATTTATAAAATTATAAATATATAATAAAATACTCGCCCCCAATGAAAGCTCATACTATTACATCGTTTCATTCTCATGAAAACTCAGCGCTCTTTATGAATAGCTATAGCGCAGCGATATACTTCAAGCATTACGTCAAGTGAGTGTTCCCAAGTGTAGCGGTTGAGCACATGTTCACGCCCAGCTCTTCCCATATTTTTTCGCAATGAGGCATCTTGAACCAGTTTGATAATGGCCTCACTAGCAGCTTGAGGGTTGTCTTTCGGCACGACAAAACCCGTCACTCCCTCCACAGTAACCTCGGCCAGCCCCTCGGCATCTGAGACAACTACAGGCTTTTCGCAGGAACTCGCCTCGAGAGCCGCCACACCGAAACTCTCCTCACGACTTAGCGCAACATAAACATCCATTCCATTAAGAATTCTAGGAATATCATCGTGGTTAACGGGGCCATTAAAAATTACTTTTTCAGAAATACCCAAATGAACTGCTTGTTCTTTTAAAATATTTAAATCAGGGCCACCACCCGTAATTTCAAGTCGCAATGAGCGCTTCCCATTAAAATAATTTAGAACTTTGGAAAACGCATCGAGCAAGATATCGATTCCATAAATGCTTTTCAGAGACTTAACCGTACCAATCACCACATCATCACCCCGAAATCTATCATCTAGAATAAAATGGGTTTCATTGACCCCAAAAGGAGTGATGAATACATGCCGATGCTTATATATTTTAGAAGCGGCAACCGCCATACACTGGCTAGTTGAAGCAATAGCCGTAGCAGCTTTTAAATTTTCTTTCAAAAAATAACGATGGAACTTAGACTTTCGCGGAAAAGCATACACATCACTACCCCATATCGAAAGCAGCAACGGTTTGAAACCAGAGAGGCGCGCAAGAAGCCCATATCCCGACGCATAATGTGCATTTATAATATCTGGCTTTATTTTTCGTAATATGCCTCTTAAAGAAAAAACTCCAAACATGTACCCCCAAGGAGCCATAATACTAAGTTTGTGCAACTTTACTCTTGAATCAAAATCAAGACCACATGTGTGAGCGCTTACTAAATGCACTTCCACTCCACGAGAGACAAGACCATTAGCCCAGCGCACAATGTGTACGCTATTCCCATTACCAAGAAGAACCACTTTCATCCAGACCACCTGATAGATCAAGCTTAACGATAGCAAGCGAAAAACCGATCAACACGTAAAAAAACAAAATATAGTGAACTCCACTGGGAGCCATAGAAGCAGGAACTGCAACCATCAAAGAAAGCGCTGAAGATCTGGCATAATATTTCATATTACGATCCAGTGTACGTTTCGCAATCCGCAAGAGCGTCGTCACCAACTTGAAATAGAGAAACATAAAAAAACAGAACAATACAAAACCAAGGTCAATTAGCAACTGCAAGAAAAAGAAATGGAAATTTGTAATAACAAAACCTTCTTTAATAAGCATTGCTTCAACCCCCCCAACACCAAGGCCTAGACCATAACTCGCTATTAATTTTTGAAGACCAAAAAGATAGATTTCTGCGCGTACGGAAGTAGAATCCCCTCCTTGGACGGCTCCTGAAAAAATCAAATCCAAGCCCCTGCTGAACTCATCAAAAGCAGAGTACATGCGTAATAAACCATAGTTCTCAACAAGAAAGTAACTTGGAATCAACAATATTAGGCCTAGAAATAAAGGTAACACGAACACCGCCACAAGCCCCGCAACAGAGTGTTTATATAACAACGGAATACACGAAAACATTACAAAAAATGCTATAAAGTGGGCACGTGATCCAATTGCAGCGAGCAGCCAAACAATCATGACCAGCCCTAAGGAAGCAAACAACTTATTCTTATGTAGCAAGACAAAAGGCAAAACCAGCATCAGAACAAATCCGAAATTATTCGGATTCCAATTAAACCCTGTCGGCTTATAACCAACAATCTCTGCGGCCTCATCAGAAAGCAAACTAAAATCAGTTCCAGAAAACCCAAAAAAACCCACATAAGGCGAATAAGGCGACATAGGGAGTCTTGCCAACCCGAGAGACTCAAAAAAACCAACAAGAACATTTAAACAGACAAAAAAAGAAACTATTTTAAAAACATTAACTATTTGATGCCTATTATTCACAGATTGATAAACTGCAAGCAAAGTCAAAATACCACAGGCAAAATAAAATTGATATCGGAACCACACATAGATATCGGGCGACCACAAAATGGAAAGAAATGAGTATCCCGCAAGAAATAATACAGGAGACAGTAATTGCGGCTGTTTTATTATTAATGACTGCCTAAAGCAAACTAAACAAAAGGAAACGAACACCCACAACAGAGACACCACATGAAATGCATAGACGGAAGAATAACCAACTGTATAACCTAAAATAGCAAAAGCAATTATTGTTTTTTTTAACACTTTAGAACCTCCGAAATCTCGCTTAATTCTGCGAGAAACCTTTGATCCCAAGTCCATAACAATTGTCGCGAACATTCTCCCACGCCATTGAGAATTTCTAAGCGCTCATTTTTATTCCTAATTAACCTGATAATATCTTCAGCTGCCTTGTCAAAAAAGCCGTCATCCAACTCATAAATTAAACCATTTACGTTGTGCCTTACCCACTTACCAGTATCTCCATTATTAATAGTCACTACGATTTTATTACTTCTAATTGCTTCTAACAATGGATTCCCCACATTAGAGGAGTCATACATACTCATGAAAAAATCAGAAATAGCTAAAAAATTCTTTACTTCACTATTAGGTTGCGCCCCAACAAACTTAACTAAACCAGTAAGCCCCAATTCATTTGCACGCCTCTCTAATTCTTTTCGCTGATCCCCCTCACCAACCACAATATAAATGAAATCAGTGAACCCTTTACCCTTTAATCTTGAGCAAACTTCCAGACATCGATCAACACGCTTCCATCCAACTAATCTAGACACAGATAGTAATACAGTTTTATTCTCCGGATTTACTTTAGCTGCCAAGCCTCGTATTAAATCTTCTTCGACCTCAAACTCATCCACGCCATTAGACAAAAACACCCAGCGCGCATTGCTACCTTTTTTTATTTTCTTTACCGCTTGATCACCCTGCGTCCCATCATCTGTCATAATTAAAAGATCCGACCTTAAACGAATTGCGAGAATTAAGTCCGCATTGAATAATAAGCGTAAATATTGTTTGCCTCGCAACATTTCATTTAAAAAGGTCCCCTGGAATCGAGAAATAGTTTTTACACCGGTCAATAAATTAGCCACTCGTAGCAAGTGCATCGCCAGAACGCCTTGTAACTCGTAACCATACACCACATCAAAACTAGACTCCTTCATAACCTTTTTTGCTTGCATTGCAAGTCTAAATATAACAACAATACTCGCCAATTTGCTCAACAATAAACAGGGAGCTCTTGCCAACTTAGATCTTAGCTCTGCAAATGGCCAATAAATACGCCTCACCTTAATCGGAACTGGATTAATTTCACGCTCATAATAATAATTACCAGATGGGCAATTATCTCTCGCAACTATATACTCTACTTCCCATCCAGCACTTGCGTAAGCCTCTGGTGTTTTTCTGATAACCTGAATGGATTTATCTTTGAAATCTAAGGCAGATAAAAACAAGACTCTTCTTTTCATAACACACCCTATAACTCACTAAATAATATAACACGCCACGATATAAATTTATTTCAATTTCTTTGCAGGCACACCACCAATAACTGAGTACCCATCTGTGAAACTTTTAGTGACCACTGAACCGGCTGCAACTATAGTATTATCGCCAAGCACTACGCCAGGCAAAATAACTACATTCATCCCTATCCAACACTTCTCACCAATTACCACATCCGCTCCGTCATCATGTTCATCCAAATTTCCAAACTTGTGGTTAGCCGTAATAATCCCCACGTTCGGACCAATATAAGTACCTTTCCCTAAAAAAATATTTCCCTTAAAGTTCTGAAAATAAGTGCCGGGCGATTGAAAATTATTTAGATCATCCGGATGAAATATTAGATTACGCGGGTTAGATATATAGCAAGTTAATCCTGTGGGCCATGGCATGGGTGAGCCTAAACGGAGTATATTTTTCTGAAATAAAGATCTTGCTGCCCAGAGGTACCCGCGGCGCCCCTGATCAAACCATCTCCCTGTTAGATATTTATCCTCAAAAAATAACGAAAATATAAGCTTACACAGCGAACGCATAAGATCAATTTTCATAGTCTTTCCACCATTGTAATTAACGAAAAATAATCAACCACATAGCCCACAACTACCCATCCGCATACTATAAAAATGCTCTTCCTGATCATTAAATTAAAATCTGACACTCGTACACCGCTTAAATTTGAAAAAATGACAAAACATGCGAGATAAAATAAAGCACCGGTGACCGCGTATATTTCGACTATGTAGTTCGGTAAGTATAGCGCTCCTCCTATTACACCAATAACACGCAAAAGAAAGCCGGCTGATGTGAGGTAGAGCATAAAACGCTGCCGCTCAGTTACATGCATAACCATAGAAACAGGAGAAGATATGAACTGTAACGCAATCCACGGTGTCATCCACGCAACCAGTTCTCCAGCTCTACGCCATTCATCCCCGAACACAACCACAAAAGCATCTGGGGCAATAATCCCTAGAAACAGTAAAGGACCAATTCCTACCTTCACTAATCCACTCAGGGTATCAGCGGTGAAACCACCTAAAGTTCCGTTCCGATACTCTTCAGGTGCACGGGATAAATAAACTTGCGCTACAGCCCCTCCAACAAGCCCCATTGGTGCTTGCATAACCTTTAAAGCCAACATCAGAAACCCTGCTTCAGCTCCAGCAGCCAAGGCGGCAATTATGATGATAGGCATTTGGATCGCCGCACTATTGAAGATAGCTTCAAGTGTTGAGTATTTCGGGAATCGATCATACGCACGAAACATTTTGCGCATACCAGATAACGTTATATTCTGCAATGCAGACCTATCACGATTTATAATTATCCGGCTTAGACTGATAATACCTGCGCCACTACTCAGCATTTGCCCTAACAATAAACCAAAAGGGCCATGGCCCAACAGGCCTATTCCAACCTGGGCTCCTGCTCCTACGATTGATTGACTCATTCGAGTTTTTGCTATTACTGAAAAGTTTTTTTTCCTTGTAGTCCAATATTGCAAAGCACTATAAGTACCAGAAAAAAAAACACCTGCAGGTAATAGCCAAAGATATGGTCTCAAACCCTGTTGTTTTAACAATTCGACTATTTCGTCCGCCCCAATCCATACTACCGCGCATGTAAACAGCGCGATGCACGATGTACTGAATAGCGCTATCGCTAGGAGGTTTGCTGCATCGGTATCATGTTCGGGTATTGGTATAGCAATATCAAAACGCAGACACGCGGCAATAGAAATAATCCCTAACGCAGCAACATACACCGCAAGAACACTAAAGTCTCCAGGCGTATATAACCGTGTAAGCAGTGGTAGCACCAAAATCATAATCACTTGAGACAAAGCACTACCACTTACCAAAATGAATACAGAACGAACAAATCCCTTCTTTATAAACTTAATTAGTTTTCTCCCCGACTCTGTGGCCACAAACCCAATCTAATCTACTAGTGCTATTTCAGTCGAAACAGGTTCATCACGTCATGTGATAATTGGCTCATTTAATATTTTGATCGCCCTATCTTTTCTGCTCACCAAGCTATCAAAATAGAATCAATCCGGATCGACATTCACACTAAATACTATATCTCGTGAAATTGAGTGCAATTTCATTTCTTCAATCCAATAAAAATCACCAGATACGCTATCCAAAACAAAGTTTTCTGGCCCTCTTGCCCGTACAATTATATGTTGGGTAAAGGACGATGTTGAAATTTTCACTAGACTACCTCTCGTTGTCCCAACTAACTCCCCATCTTTTGTCCTGAGCAACTGAATAATTTTTGCGTTCTTTCTCTTAGCCCGCAGCTTCCCGGTCATTCGATCAATCACTACAAGTGTTCCATCATCAAGTGCCGCAAAGACATTACTTCCAATTACAGCAAGAGACCGGATTAACCTGTTTGATTTTCCTGGAACCACATCAAAGATTACTCTTCGCTCTCCGAGATTATATTTCACAATGCGGGCAGGTTCACCAAGTGGCTTCGCTCCACTTCCCCCGCTGGCGGCAGACCCCACAAAAATCTCATCTCCGTCAGCGGTAATGGAGAAAATTGTATGATTGGCTATCAGATGATCCAGTACAAGGCGCTCACCTGAGTTAAATAGAACACTCAATGCACCTCCATATTTTCCGTAATCTGGTTCAGTACCTACGAGTACATATTCATCGCTGCAAAATATACTTGTCGGTCGGTTCTGATTGCTGCCAATTTCCCATAACCGATACTTCTGGTCTGTGAGGTTCACTTCTGGAAGATCAAAATCGCTCAAAGGGAACTTCCACAGCACAGCATCTGTATAATGAGCAGAAAAAAGGGCCTTGCCAGACACACACATCGCCTTTGCTTCTCCAAAAAGCGGATAATATCTTTCCTTGTAAGTGACTGGATTGAATATTCGTAATTCTCGTTCAGATATGAAAACTTGCTTACCGAATGCAGATATTGAAAATGGCCTTGTTCCTGAAGAGTCAAGACCCGCCTCAGATAATGACAGTGTTTGCCTAAGATCTCCCTTCAATCCATATTCGACATACAATCCATTTCTGGTAAAGCCGGATAAAATCCTGTTATTTATATCCCCGCCGGTAGTAGGTATTGATGAGAGAATAACCCTGCTTAGTTTCGCTTTTGCCTCATCAAATTCATAGAAAAAATCCCCATAACCACGGAAAACTGCCTGCATCTTGGAAGGATATAATACTGGAGACCTGACCGCATCCGCCATCAACAAATTGAAATGTTCACTACTGGGTTCATAAGAAAAAATACGGTGGGACGGCGAAAGTGAAAATATAAGTTTCTTGCCTTCAGATCTCATCCAGTAGACGACTGAGTCATCACTAAGCTCACGTGGCAATATGTTTTTGTATGAGCCCGTCAAAGGGTCTATTTCTACAAGCTTGGCCATCGGACCTAGACCGGCATAAATTTTACCGTCATGAAACTCAACACTTCGAACATAACCTAGATTAGAAAGACCTCTATACTTCTCGACCTTTCCACTCGACAGGTTTATTGAGACAAGAATTGCTTCCCCGCCAACGCCGATACCAACAATTAGCTGCTCACCTTCTTTCTTCACGTCCCAGACATATTGCGCCTCTGGAAATTTTTCAAGTATATCCAGATGATCTTGTGTTACATCATAGCGGTATAATTGAGCTGGAAGATAAGTACCGATATACACATACTGCTCATCGCTTGTAATAGCCCACGCCCCCCTTGCCCCATCAAGGTTTTTGATTGCTGTAACAACTTGTTTAATTGGCTCGAATACAAATAACTGTGCGCCAGACGTTGCATTCGCCACACCAACAAACACGCGGAGCCCATCCATTTCGAAGGAAGTAGCAGAAAAGACTGAATGGGACATAATTGCCGACCCGAAGTCAATTGAATTTCGGCCAGAAGCGAGAACTCCATTGGAAATCAAAATACTTAGAATACCAATAACTAGAACAACGTCTAATAGTCCGATCCTAAACGCTGTACGCTGCATAAAATAGCTCATCTTTTGATACATCACTAAAGCTCTGAACCTTGGCGACGGAATAGTATATTTTACGCACGAAGCAACTCTAAACAATCAAGCCACTAATGACACAGTTTAATCATGACCATATCAACATCACACCCGATACTTTAAATCAGGTCATCATATAAAGATGAGAAACAGATAAACCATATCTTGTGTTTGCTTCGTTCTTTTGGAAAACAGGCAACTTGAAATCATAAATCACACCAAAGACAGCACCCTCTTAGTATAGAAAGCTCAGACATGGCTTGTAAAATTTAAATTATTAACTACACACGCTATTTGCTGCTCACTCAAATAAGGATGCATAGGCAAGCTCATAACCTGACCAGCCACTTGATCGCCGACAAATAATTCTATTTCTCCATTTGCCACTGCTGGTTGTTTATTTAGTGGAATGGGGTAATGCACTGCTGTCGGAATACCGGCCTCTTTGAGTTTATCTTGCGTTGCGGCACGATCACTTACGCGAACGGTGTATTGAGCATAGACGCTAGTGTTGTGAGATTCGATATAGGGCGTTGTATTAATTCCTACTTCGCTCAGCAAGCGCTCGTAGATATTGGCAACCTGTTGGCGTAGTTGAACTTCCTCTTCGAAGATTTCCAACTTTGGAAGTAGAATGGCAGCTTGCAGGGTATCCAGTCGACTATTCACACCAACCCGAATATGGTGATAGCGGCGGTCTTGACCATGCCGAGCGATCTGACGCAGAATTTTTGCCAGTTCGCCGTCATTGGTGAAAATCGCCCCGCCATCGCCATAGCAACCCAGAGGCTTGCTGGGGAAGAAACTGGTGCAGGCAATGGTTGTCAGGTTGCACGAGCGCTTGCCCTTGTAGGTGGCACCGAAACTCTGCGCGGCATCCTCAATCACTGGAATGCCGTACTTGGCGGCAATAGCGTTGATCGCATCCATATCGGCACACTGGCCATACAGCGATACAGGGATAATCGCCTTGGTACGCGGTGTGATTGCCGCTTCAAGTAAATTCGGATCAAGGTTGTAAGTACGCGGATCAATATCCACGTAGACCGGCTTGGCACCAAGCAGCGCCACTGTTTCAGCGGTAGCTATATAGGTAAAGCCAGGGGTGATGACCTCATCGCCAGGGCCAATTCCCAGCGCCATCTGGGCAATCTGCAGGGCGTCGGTTCCATTGGCGCAAGTGATGCAATATTTGGCGCCGGTAAAGGCGGCAAGCTTTTCTTCCAATTCAGTGACTTCTGGACCAAGAATGTACTGGCCATGGGCGAGGACGCGTTGAATACCTGCGTCGATTTTATCCTTGATGCGGGCTTGCTGAGTTTTCAGGTCGATGAATTCGATCATGTATTACGCATCCACTTTGCTTAGGGTATTACCGCTCAAAACATAGCGTGCCTTGGTGTGTTGGCAGACAACCTCACCTTCGCCGGCCACTGGCAGGGCCAGTTGCTCGCCGAATTCGCTCATCCACCCAATCTGTCGAGCAGGTACACCCACCATCAGGGCATAGGCTGGCACGTCTTTGTTGACTACCGCACCAGCCCCGACGAAGGCGAACTCGCCAATGGTCACACCGCAGACAATGGTGCAGTTGGCACCGAGGGTGGCACCGTTCTTTACCAAGGTGTCGCGGTACTGATCCTTGCGTTCGACCAGTGATCGCGGATTGTAGACGTTGGTGAATACCATGCTCGGGCCGCAGAACACGCCCTCTTCAAGAGTAACGTTGTCATAGACGGAGACATTGTTCTGCACCTTGCAGTTGTCACCGATCACGACCTTGTTGCCGACGAAGACATTCTGCCCAAGGGACACGACCTTGCCGATGCGGGCGCCGCCACAGACGTGGACAAAGTGCCAAACACGCGAGCCTTCGCCGATCTGGGCGCCATCATCAACGATGGCGCTGGGGTGTTGGTAGTGAGTCACGATGGAGTCCTGTTGCTCAATGCACTGTTCGCCAGCAAGCTGGCCCCTATGGTCGTCAGAGGAAGCGCTCTACAAACGGGTGCCCCTCGTCGTCATGAGCCTTGACGATGGCAGCAGAACGAATGGTGTTCACGGTTTCTACGCAGTGACGGGCATCTTCGATACCGTAACCACGACCCGCGAGAATTTCCTGGTAGCTGGTAGTGTGCAAGTCAGTGAAGCCTTCGGAGAACTCAATTTCCTCGCCGTTGACGGTGATTGAGCGATAGGTAGGTTTCTTGCCTTTGACGGACTCTGGCAGGTCGTTGGCGTCGATGGAGAGGAACCAGCGCACGCGTGCGTTCTCGTATTCCAAGTAGCCAGCAGCTTTGTACTCTGAAACGAAGTGCACTACGTTGCGCTGCAGCTTGCCGAAGATGAAGTGCAGCATGTCGTAGAAGTGCACACCGATATTGGTGGCCACGCCAAAGGATTTACGCGGATCACCTTTCCAACTCTCCATGTACCACTTGCCACGCGAGGTGATGTAGGTCAGCTCGACATCGTATTTATGCTCGCTGTTTTCACAGGCGACCTTGTCCTTCAGGTTGAGGATGGCCTGATGGTGGCGCAGTTGCAGGATGTTGTAGAGGCGCTGGCCGGTTTCCTGCTCGACCAAGGCCAGTTCATCGAGATTTTCCGGGGTGGGTACCAGCGGTTTTTCACAAATAACGTCGCAACCCAGGCGCAGGCCGGCGACGATATGTGAATGGTGCAGGTAGTTGGGCGAGCAAACGGCGACATAATCGAGCGCGCTGGCCGGATCGCGCTTCAGGCGATAAGCGTGTTCCTGGAAGCGTTCGAACTCGGTGAAAAACTCGCTTTGCGGCGAGATGCTGTCGATGATGCCAACCGAGTCGTTGATGTCGTAGGCAGAGACCAGCACGTTGCCGGTGTCCTTGATGGCGCGCATGTGACGGGGAGCAATGTAACCGGCAGCGCCGATCAGGGCGAAGTTTTTCATGGGTGTTCCTTGTATTACTTCAATACCCGGCAGGCTGTTACTCAGACCACCGGGCAAATGTTATTGGAGGTCCGTGATCAGGCTTTGATAATGTGCGGAGCCGGAGCGCGGTATTTGCCACGGCTATCAACGATCAGCTTGGCGTGTTGCTTGATCAGTTCGTAGTCGAACTTATCGTGATCGGTGGCCAAGACCACAGCGTCAAAGCTGGCAAGGTTGTCGGCAGTCAGAGCTTCGCTGCTCAGCTCGAAATGGTGCTCACGCATTTTGGGGAAGACCGGAACGTGTGGATCGCTGTAGGCAACGATGCCACCCTTGGCCTCGATCAGCTCCATGATTTCCACGGAGGGCGATTCGCGCATGTCGTCGACGTTCTTCTTGTAGGCAATACCAAGCACGAGCACTTTGCTGCCTTTCAGAGCCTTGCCGCTATCATTCAGGCCATCCATCAACTTGCTCAGCACGTATTCGGGCATGGCTTGGTTGACTTCACCGGACAGCTCGATGAAACGCGTGTGCAGGCCATATTCGCGGGCTTTCCACGTCAGGTAGAAGGGATCGATGGGAATACAGTGGCCACCCAGGCCAGGGCCAGGGTAGTAGGCAGTGAAACCGAACGGCTTGGTCGCGGCAGCGTCGACCACTTCAAAAATATCGATACCCATACGGTCAGCAACGATCTTCATCTCGTTGACCAGACCGATGTTGACGGCACGGTGGATGTTTTCCAGTAGTTTGGTCATTTCCGCCGCTTTGGTTGAGCTGACCGAGACAACCTGGTCGATTGCCTGCTCGTACAGAGCAATACCGACTTCCAGACAGGCCGGAGTATGGCCGCCAATGACTTTCGGAATCGTACGGGTTTCGAAATTTGGGTTACCCGGATCTTCGCGCTCGGGAGAATAAACCAGGAAGATCGACTCGCCGACCACCAAGCCACCTTCCTGCACGCGCGGCAGCAACTCTTCTTCGGTGGTGCCCGGGTAGGTGGTGCTTTCCAGCGAAACGACCTGGCCGGCACGCAGATACGGTTTGAGTGCGTCCGTGGTGTCGATCACGAAGCTCATATCCGGCTCGCGGTATTTGTTCAGCGGCGTCGGCACGCAGAGAATCAGAGCATCGCACTCGCTGACACGACGGAAATCGGTAGTAGCCTCGAAGCCACTTTGACTGGCAGCAGCAATTTTATCGGCGGGGATATGCTCGATATAGCTCTGACCGGCGTTGAGCTTGCTAACCTTGCTTTCATCGATGTCTATACCCAGCACACGAAAGCCAATTGCGTTGTAGCGCAACATCAAGGGTAGGCCGACATAGCCGAGGCCGACGATGCCGATGAGGGCTTCTCTGGTTTTGAACTTGTTAACGCTAGCGAGTTTCTGCTGAGGCATCTAAGGACTCCGGTGTATCGAACTAAAACGGAAGGATTGTTCCGTATCTTAAATTTAGGGTTGTCTTCGCCACTTTTAGGTGAAATAGTGGATCAGACGCAACATAAAATATTAGAATCGCCAAGACAGAATAAGAACCGTTTTTTTACTAAAACCCTCTTGAATTACTTCACTATATCTTGCCAGTACCGGCCCAGCCCCAGCCTTTCTATAGGTAGCACTCAATTTAAGCTTACCCAAGGGATTCTCTTTTCTAAGATATTTTTCCGGCAAAAGAACTGAGGCTACTGACTTATCAACCACATCGTACGCCTCATCAAACTCGTATTGAATAATTCTAATTTTACTTACATCATCTTTTGTTACTTTATCATTTACTGATTTTCGCCCAAAATCAATACCAGCACCACCTGGCAAATAAATTGCCGTTTCACTATTTTTTTGCTGAGCCTGCTGCCCCTGAGCAACTACACCTGAATTTTTAACATCTGTTTTGTCAGCGCTATCACACCCGGCCAATATCATTAGACTTAGTCCGCTTGCGACCATTTGCTTCCACATACCGTTATTCCTTTTAATGTTTATTACAACTTAGTTACGTTTGTGCTGACGGACCATATCCATCAGCAAACTGTAGAACAGGCTGGAGAATATAGTCAGAACCAGCAGCGCTGCGAAGATTTTCAGGTCCCGAGAACTGACCAAACCGCCTTTGGCTACGTTGAACGAACCACCCTGAGGATCAATCAGTTGACTGATATTACCTGCGGCCTGCTTGCCCTGTTTTTCATACATGCGCACCATAATACGGGTGTACTCACGCAGGTTATCCAGTACAACAGGAAGTTGTTCATTAACGACTTTTATATAAGCGTCACGTAATTCGCCTGTCTGCTTTTCTTCTCCGCTCAGCGTGTCAAGAATACGCTGAATGTCGACAACCTGTTGCTGGATGTCAATGGCCTTGTATTCATGGCCCAATACTTCCTGGGTCAATTTTTGGCGAAATTCAAGATCGCTGCCTTGACGGGAAACCTCCAACAGGCGATCAAGAAAAGCATCGCCCAGCTGCGGTGCCATGTTGTTCTGCGCGCCGCTCGCGGTGGTGTTTGTTGATACGTTGCTGGCATCCTTACTGTAACTGTCTAACGCATTGCGTATGGCTTGAGCGCGCAACTGCCACATATTTTCTTCTTGCTGCAGGTCGCCCAGGCGACGCGAATAGTAAAGCTTGACTACCTGGGAGTTACGCGAGATGCCTAGTTCTTTGATGGGGTCGATGATCTGACGGATGTCATACTGGGCCACATCTTCAATAGCCTTGTCGAGATCGGCCAGGGTGAAACCACTTTGATCATCGATCAAGGTGGTGGCATTCGGCTCGTTCTTCAGGGTTTGAATATTGCCGCGTACCAACTTGATACTGTTGAGCAGCAGGTCTATACCCAGTAGGTAGTCGAGATTCTCGAAGCGTTCTTTATTGAAAATACGCTCCGAATATACTGGAATGCTTGGCTTGAGTACGCCTTGCTCATTGATGGCACGGTTGGCCCAGACCTGAGCAATGTCCAACAACACTTTGTTGGCCACAACCTCCGGCAGGCTGTGCTTTTCCGGCAACTGCAGGCTGATGCTCACGCTGCCGCTACGTGCGGCTTTGAGTTCCATAGCCATGTTTACTTGCAGATCGGCAATTTCTGCAGTGCTAAGCTTTTTATCGGCCAGACGCGCCTCGTACTTACTGCGAATCAGCGCGTAGTCTGGCGCATAAGGCTGGATATTGACGCCACGACGGAAGTCATCGAGTTTTAAGCCCTGCTCTTTCAGTTGGTTTCCCAGGAAAACACGATTGAGTACCGTGGGGTTGATAATATCGCTCATCAGAAAGGGCGAGCCGTTGGGGAATGTTCCCCTACTCAAGCCTTCAAAATTGAGATCGAATACGCCACTGTAGCGCACAGTTTTCGCACTGGTGAAATAGCTGGCTGCGATATAGCTGCAATAAAGCGCAATTATCACTAGCAGTGAAATCACAACCCGGGTTCGCGCAGCCCAGATGCGCATCATCAACTCGCCCAGATCGATTTCACCACTGCTGTGGTGAACAGCCTCGCTGGGGATTTTCACATTTGAATTCACGACAACTCCATTGCAATGCAAGCGCCGATAGGGCGCAGATAAAATGTGGATGGTGCGATTTGTTGGGTGGAGCGACTGTGACTTTGCTCGTCTTAACCGTCCGCGGTAGACACCGATTCGCTGAACGGAAAGCCACCAGCAAGCAACCTCAGGAACGCTACCGCCCCAGGATTTACCGTTGGTTTCCTGAGAACGTCACAAACATCAAATTTTACTGGCGTTGCCAGGGTGTAGCCTTGGTCTCGGCCCGTGCCGAGACTGATTCAGTTCTTGACGATGCTCACCAGCGGCATGCTGATCTGGTGCTGGCGGTTGAGCATATTGAGCAGCAGTATCACTCGCTGCTCGCCGTCCATGGCCACGAAGATGGCATCCAAATCAGCAAAGCCACCTTCGGTAATACGCACGCTATCCCCTGCTTCGAGGGCCGGTGTAACGGGTGCGGCCGTGCGTTGTTGCAGGTGCGCAATCAGGCTGTTATCGAGCTGTAGCGGCATACCGCCAAAACCCACGATGCGGTTGACCCCGCGAGTCGAGCGCAGGGGTGCCCAGTTGGCATCGGCAGTCAGCTGAATGAACAGATAGCCGGGGAACAACGATTCGGCGATGACTTGCCGGCGGCCACGCACTATCCGCTCGCAGCTGTGCTGCGGCCGAAAGCAGGTATAGCCCTGGCGCTGCAGGTTCTCTTCTGCACGCTCATCCTGGCGGGGCTTGCAGTACACGAGGTACCAGGCCGGGGCTTTGTCTGCAATGCAGGCTGTATTCGTAGCGCTTACATTCATATGGGTAACAAGCGAATCGGTGCAGCATCTGCAGACCGACAGTTCACTCCTGTTCGCAGCTGGCTTGGTTGAGCCAGTTGCATGATTCGTTTCAACCTAGCCAGCCGTTGGGATGGATAGGAAGGATTTTTTGGCGCTGAGGCCACATTTATATGTGTTGCCAGGTGCCGGGTTTGTGGCGGCCTGTTGGTATTCATTCGACCCTCATGGTGAGAGGGTTTTGCAACGTAACCTCCTGCAGGTGCAATCTGACGACGTTCCGTTCCAACTGAGAAGCTGTTGTTAAGTGCAAAGCACTCGCGGCTAAAGCGGAACGCCGCCCGGCTGCTCCCACGGTAGTCAGGCATCGTTGGTGCCGCTGGGGATTAATAGCTCCAGGTTGCGCTGGGTCTGTTTGTACAGCGCCTTGAGGCGCTTGCCGAGTTCATGCTTGGCGCCGGTTTCACCATGGACGATGCGCACCTGGCTGGGCCAGTCGCGCATGCGTGTGACGAAACCCAGCAGGCCTTTCTGATCGGCATGGGCCGAGTAGCCGCCTATGGTATTGATTTTGGCGCTAATCTTGTAGCGCTCCCCGTCTAAATCGACGTAACCACCGCGCTCACCATACATCTGGATGGCCCTGCCGGGTGTGCCTTGCGCCTGGTAACTGATGAAGAGCACGTCATGCCGGGGATCATGCAGCATGGCTTTCAGATAATTGACGATTCGACCGCTGCTGCACATACCGTTCCCGGCGATGACGATGGCCGGACGAGCGGTTGTCGTCAGATGGCGCACCATGGCCAGATGGGCCTGGTGGCTGTCGACGGTTAGCAACTGCTCGAAGCCCAGCGGGTTACGGCCTTGCTTGAGGCGCTTCAGCGCTTCGTTGTCCCAGAAGGGTTTCAGTTCACGGTAGACCCGGGTGAAGCGGCTGGCCAGGGGGGAGTCGAGGATGATTGGGAGGGTGGGCCAGTCGATGCCCGGCTCTGCATTATCTTGGCTGTTGCCCCGCCCTTTTCCACCGGTATTGAACTTGCTACGGATGATGTCTTCCAGCTCGTAGAGCAATTCCTGGGTGCGGCCGATGCTGAAGGCGGGGATCAGCACGGTGCCGTTGTTGGCCAGGGCTTGTTCGATGACGCTTTCCAGGCGCTTGCGGCGGGTGCGGCGGTCTTCGTGCAGGCGGTCGCCGTAGGTGCTCTCGATCACCAGGATGTCGGCGCGGTACGGTGGTTTGGGCGCCGGCAACAGCGGCGCATAGGGTGCACCCAGGTCGCCGGAGAAGACGATGCGTTTTTTCTCGCCTGATTGGGGATAGTGCAGATCGATTTCCACATAGGCCGAGCCGAGGATATGCCCGGCACGTTGCAGGCGGATGCGACAGATCAGGCTTTCGGTTTCGTGCAGGGTGAACCAGGTTTTGTAGGGCAAGGCGATGATGCGCTGCTCGATCAACTTGATGTAGCGCTCGACCTGCTTATGATCGCGGCTGAAGCCGAGCTTGAAGGCATCTTCAAGCACGATGGGCAGTAGCTTGGCGGAGGGTTCGCTGCAGAGAATCGGTCCCTTGAAACCGGCGGCCAACAGATAGGGGATACGTCCGACGTGATCGATATGCACGTGGGTGGCGACCAGGGCCTTGATCGTATCCAGGGGGAACTCGATGGCCATGCGATCGGCAGCGGACTTGCCTTCGGCCGAGGTTTCCGCGCCCTGGAACAGGCCGCAGTCGATCAGGAGGCTGTGCTCGGCGTCCATCTGCAGTTGATGGCAGGAGCCGGTGACGCCGTCTTTGGCGCCGTGGTGGAGGATATCGGGGTAATCCATAGAGTCGATCCGTGTTAGTCCGTTAACGATGGCCGGCGTTTGGAACTTGGCCGGCGGCGGTCCATTGCTTGTGTTTGCGGCCTTGGTGCGCACGGCCTAGGCGGCCCCGCGCACCCTACGTTCGGGATGCTCTCAGCTATCGCTTGCCGTGTAGAAGAGTTTGCCCACCCGATCAATGTGCTCGATCAGGGCCGGATTATCCAGCAGCTCGTACAGGGAAAGATCGATTTTGTAGGGCAGCAACACGTCATCCAATTCCGTTTCGATTCGCAGTAATTGCTGGTAAGTCAAATCACCTTTGAGGGTGAGGTCGATATCCGAGCCTGGACGGAAGTTACCTTTGGCTCGCGAACCGTAGAGGATCGCTTGCCGGATGCCGGGGTAACGATGAAACACCTGCTGAATGGCCTTGATACTTGCTGCCGGCAGGCCGCTGCCCTCCACCTCGCTCATGATTCTTTTGCCGCACGTTCGAGTAGCGTCTCAACCAGCGCCTTCAGCAGCGGGTGGTGTCGCTGCTGGATATTTTGCAGGATGCTCTCTGCAATCTCTTCGTTATAGGTATGCGATGTGCGATTACGGTCTATCAGCATGTCCATCCAGCCTTGCCCATCGAGTAAAACCCCTCGACTGAAACCCTCACGGATCGCATCTCTAGAACCAACGATGCCGGTGATGCCTTGCCAAATAAGGTAGTCCTTGAGCGTGTTCCAACCTAGTTCATAGGTGTATTCGAAGGCTTGGATCACACCCTGCTTTTCCAGTTTTGACAGGGCGCGCGCTTGCATTAGCGCCATCGCCTCATCGAGCTGAGCCTGCGCCTTGCGAAAATTCTGTAGGCGTTGTAACCAGCGAGTGTCTTCGTTGCCCATGCTGCGCCTTATTGTCCGCGTATTCGGTTTAGCTTACGTTCGCTGCCGGCTGGCTGGTCGTGAACCTTTCCTGTTCAAGGCGATACGCCAGTTATGCGTGGTTCGCGTGAACACATTGAACCACCTCGTGCGAACCCCGCACAACCAGACGGGATCATTTGGGTTGTTGGTGCGCACGGCGCACCTTACGGGTACAACAACTCCTACAGCAAGCCCTGTCAGGCAGCCACGTTCAACTGACTGGAATGATTCCGCGAGGGAGTTCGACGCAGCATATTGCGCAAAAGGGCGATGAACAGGCCGAGCACACCACCAAGCACCAGACCCAGGGCCAGGATCAAGGCTTTCTTCGGCTTGATCGGACGCAAAGGCTCCAGGGCGACCTGATCGATGGACACCAGTTTCAGGCTGGAAACATCGACATTGAGGTTACGTAAGCGTGCGGCTTCTCCACGCCAGCTAGCCAAGTCCTTGAGAAACAGGTCTTCGCTTTCGCGCTTGTTGAGCATTTCAATCTGGCGATTGTTCGCCAGCAACTGCAGCTCCTTGGCGATTTGCGCGATACGCGGCTCGGTGAAATCATCGGAGCGCCGCTGCAGCAAGGCATTGCGCTCGGCTTCGAGCGCTTCGCTGCCCATGAAGTACAGCGGTATCTGCTGGTTGTTGACCTCGGTGCGAATCACGTTGCCTTGTGCCACCCGCTCAGCCTCGCCCAAAGAGGACGGCGTAGCGGGCTTGCTAATACCCAGCGCCTTGGCGATGCGTACAGCTTCATCCAATTGGGCAACGCGGTTGTCGCGGCGGGTTTTGAGTTGCTGGCGCAAGGCCTTGAGCTCGTCTTGCAGATTTGCACGCTTAAGACTGTCTGCCTCCTGCAGCTTGGCGATCTTGGCATCCTTGCTGGCTTCGTAGCTGGCGCGAGCCGCGGCCATCTGCGCATCGAGTTGATTGAGGCGATTCTGGATCACTACCGCAAGGTCAGCGGCAATACGTTCGCGCTCAATCTGGACGGAATATTCGACCAGGCCATTGACCAGGGCGACACCATCGACACCCTGCGGATAGGTCAGCTGAACTCCGACATAGGCACTCAGGTTATCGGCTTTCTTCGGGTCAGGAAGGAGCATTTTGAAGGCTTCTTGATTGAAGCGTTCGAAAGTTTGCTCAAGGCTGCGATTGGGCTGGCGCAATGCCTCGAACAGGCCTTGATTGGCGCGAAAGAACTCCAGCCGAGTGTCGTAAGACTCCACGGTAGCGCCCACACGTTTCATGGCCTGAGCCGGCGCAAGCTTGTAAACGCCGGTGCGGTTCAGGGCATCGAGATCCTTGATCGCCGCGGGGCGCAGCACGCTTTGTACTTGGTATACGGGAGTGACTTGGAATGCATAGGCCGCAGCCAGCATGCCGCCCAGCACCGTCACCAGAACGATCAGCAGCTTCTGTTCCCAGAGCGCGCGAAAAAGCGCTGCCAGGTCGATTTCATCGCTGGAGGTTTGTTGTATCGCAGGGGAGATTGCATTCACGATCAAGGTCCATCTTTAAAAGAAGGGGCATCACTAATTCGCTAACTGGGGGACAACGATCCTTGGAGTCTTATTGTTGTCCCATTCGTCGACTGCTCACGCTCGTGGAGCCCGGCGATCAAGGCTTACGCCCAGCCTGTTAGCAGAGATTTCGCGGCATTCTGCCAGCAGTTTGTGACATTACAAGTCTTGACATTTTTTTTCCGTCACAAGCGGATAGACGGGGAACTCGTGATGCTAGTCACAGTCGCCTTGTTTTTTCTCTTGTGCCTTGGCTACGTGGCTTCTTGGCGGGTTAACGATGTGAATCGTGGTGCGCACAGCGCACCCTACCGCTTGTCGCTTTGCTTGCTGATCAAGTACCAAATTCAGCGATCTACAAGGGTCTGCGGTGTCTGCCGTTTTTGTGGGAGGGTCCGGGCGGCGCTCCGTGACCCGGCGCGATGCTTTGGATTGTTGGGCGGACCATGTCCGCTATCGCCGCGGGGTCGCGTCTCCTACAGGGGTATGCGGTGTCTGCCGCTTTTGTGGGAAGGTCCGGCGCGGCGTTCCATGACTCGGCGCGATGCTTCGCGAAGCGCTGTGACTTTTTGCTTCTCAGCGCTGCTGTCAAGCATTTCATGCATGGCCAGTTCTAAAGGATATAAATGCTCTTCAATTACTGATTTAATTGCTACAGGGTCTATATCTCCCAGATAGTTGTGAACCAGTATGTTTCTGAACCCACTGATCTCTGTCCAAGGTATACCTGGGTGAGCAGATTTCAGCTCTTTCGGTAGTCGCTGCGTGGCTTCCGACATTGTCTGGAGGTTTCTGACCGCCGCATCATAGAGAATATCGTCTTCGGTTATGTCACCACGCGCCATGATGCGCCGGATTTTAGCAATGCAGTCCAAAATGTGATGCGCATAGGGTTGCCATGCTTTGCTTATAGCTCTATTGACTCATGCAATACGGCCTCACGAATATATTCGTTCAGTTCATGCTCTGGAATGAGGTCAACTTTCCGACCTAACAGGGCTTCCAGTGATTGCGCAAGTTTAATTCGCTGTTTGAATAAGTCGTACCCTTGAGGGAATTCAACCAGGAAATCCACATCACTATCTTCGGTGTCTTCACCGCGCGCAACAGATCCGAACACCCGCACATGGCTGGCACCATATTGATGAGCCAGGGCGTTAATCGCGTCTCTTTGTGCATTCAATGTCTGTAACAACATGCGTATGCCACCCGTTTGAGCTGCGTGCGCTTCAAAGTTCATGCTAATCCTTTATATGTTCTCTTATTAACCGCAGCGTTTGCCCTTCTTCTTTACCCATGACTAGTCATATTTACCCGTTTTCAAACCGTCTAAAAATGATTCGCCATCAACAGTTTTTCCCGCACCGATGTCCACTTTGGCCCAGGTGGCCCATGCCTGCAAGAGCCGAAGCCTGAGCGCCTCGATGCCTTCATAGTCATCCTCTACACCTGCCAAGGGTTGATGACGGTCATGGGGATGCGATGCCTGCTGCTTTTGTTGAGGATTCGCCGCGGGGCGCGTGGCCCACATGGATGTGGGAAATGCTGCGAGCCCGTAGTGAACGGGCGCGACCCTCCTACAGGGGAGTGCGGTGTCTGCCGCTCTTGTGGGAGAGTCGGGGCGGCGTTCCGTGACCTCGGCGCGATGCTTTTGCTTGTTGGGCGGACCCTGTCCGCCATCGCCGCGGGGTCGCGCCTCCTACAGGGGAGTGCGGTGTCTGCCGCTCTTGTGGGAGGGTCCGGGCGGCGTTCCGTGACCTCGGCGCGATGCTTTTGCTTGTTGGGCGGACGTTGTCCGCCATCGCCGCGGGGTCGCGTGACCCACAGGGACGTGGGAAATGCCGCGAGCCCGTCGGGAACGGGCGCGGCCCTCCTACAGGGGAATGCGGCGTCTGCCGCTTTTGTGGGAGGGGCTTTAGCCGCGAATTTTTCGATGCACGGCAAAAGCTTCGCGAATAAATTCGCTCCTACGGGATCGGCGTCTGGGCGCGCCCATGAGGATTGAGGAGTCAGCTCAGGTATTCGGATTTTTGCGTTCTGGGGCGCAGCAGATTACGCAGCAACGCTGCGAAGATGCCCAGCATCAGGCCGGCGACGCCGCCCAGGCCGATAATCAACGCCTTCTTCGGCTTGACGGCCGAGAGGGGTTCGAGTGCTTGCTGGTCCAGCCGAACCAGTTGCAGTGTGCTGGTATCGAACTTGATGCCTTTGAGTTGAGCCGCCTCTTGGCGCCATTCCGCCAGATCTTTTAGGTAGAGGTCCTCGTTCTCGCGCTTCTCGAGGATTTCCACCTGGCGATTTTGGCTGAGCAACGCCAGCTCCTTCTCGATCTCGGCAATCCGTGGCTCGCTGAAGTCGTCGGAGCGGCGTGCGCTCAAAGCTTCGCGCTCGGCCTTCAAGGCTTCGCTGCCCATGAAGTAGAGCGGAATCTCCCGGCTATTGACCTCGGTACGCACGACCTGGCCCTGGCGTTGTGCATCAGCCATGGCCGAAGGGGTGGTAGGTTTCTCTATGCCAAGTGATTCGGCGATCTGGATGGCCTCATCCAGGCTTTTGATGCGGTTCTCGCGGCGTGTTTTCAATTCGCCGCGCAAGGCTTGCAACTCGTCCTGCAACTGGGCGCGTTGCAAGGCATCCTCTTCAAGCAGAGCGGCTATTTGTGCCTCTTTACTCGCCTCGTAGCTGGCCCGCGCGGCTTCTATTTTTTGCTCGAGGCTGAACAAGCGGTTGGCGATCAGCACTTTCAGGTCCGTGGCTATTCGTTCCCGCTCAGCCTCCAGCACAGCGGCAACCAGACCGTTGACCACCGCCACACCATCCAAACCGTTTGGATAAGTCAGCGATATGCCGACAAACTCGCTCAAGCTGTTCGGCCTCTTCGGGTCTACCTGCAGCATGGTGAATGCTGAGCGATTGAACGCTTCAAAAGCCTGCTCCAACGAACGGCCCGGCGTGACCAGCCCGCTGAAAAGCGCCTGATTGTCACGAAAAAAGGCAAGGCGGCTTTCATAGGACGACAACCCTGCCCCCACGCGACTCAACGCCTCCGCCGGGGTCAGCTCGTAGACGCCGGTGCCGTTCAGTTCATCGAGGCTACCCCGATCCACCGGGCGCAGCACGCTTTGCACCTGGTAGTGCGGTGTGGCCAGGAAGGCATAGGCTACCGCCCCCAGGGTGATCAGGCAGGCGACGGCGAGAATCAGGTATTTTTGTTGGAAAAGTGATCGAAATAGCTCGACCAGGTCGATTTCATCGTTGCTATAGGAGGGAATTCGCTGCAGTTGCTCAGACATAGGTCGGTCCATCAAAACAGAGATCTATCGCATGGCATGCGATCACTTTTAAATCCCCTCCCTGGACGCCCTGCCCCTCTTGTACAGGCAGTAGCAGGTGCAGCCCTTGTACCCAGCGACGTGTGACAATCGCCTGGCAGATTTGTTCATCGCCGGATCGGGAATCCAGGATTAATTCTGCCGAACCTGATTCGCTCCTCCATCCACTTGCACGAAGCCCCCCCTGCTGTATCGCTACTCTTCCTGAAAATATAGCCTCTAAAGCTGGAGGACGTGTTCCGCGCACCAACGAATACCTACAGCCTGCGGTGCGCACAGCGCACCCTACAAAAAAGCGGTATGGGGCGAGCCCCATACCGCAGTTGCTGATACCTCGTTCCGTTTTGTTGGCGGCCTCCTTATACCGTCAGGATAAAGTCGGTTTGGGTGATAGTGGTGGCATCGGCGATACCGACCAGGCGGATGGAGCCGCCACCGACCGACACCAGGGTGTCCGCGCCGACATCGGCGATGGTCACGTTGGCGGCGAAGTTGGCGGCGGTCACGCCCAGTGCAGCGATATTGAGCAGGTCCTGGCCTCCTCCAGCCGGGTTGGCGTCGAAGTCCATGATGCGGTCATTGCCGAAGCCAGCGGCGAACATGAAGGTATCGTTGCCGAGGCCGCCAATCAGGGTGTCGTTGCCGGCACCGCCGGTTAGCACATCATTACCCGCGCCCCCCGTGATGGTGTTGGCCAATGTGTTCCCAGTCCCAATGAAAGCTCCGGTACCGGCATAACTCAGGTTTTCCAGGTTGGCACCCAAGGTATAGTTACTCAGCAGGGTATGTACCCGATCGACACCAGCATTCAGCCCCTCGATCACCACATCTCCAGTATTGTCGACGATATACATATCGTTACCGGTACCACCAATCATGGTGTCGACACCCTGGCCGCCGTTAAGCAGGTCATTCCCGGCACCACCTATGAGTATGTCGTCGCCAAGGCCGTTACCACCGCTGAGGATGTCATTACCGCTCCCCCCAGTGATCTGGTTGTTCAAGCTGTTACCAATACCGTGGAAAGCCCCGGTACCGGCGTAGCTCAGGTTCTCCAGGTTAGCACCCAGGGTATAGCTACTCAGCAGGGTATGCACCCGATCGACACCAGCATTCAGCCCTTCGATCACCACATCTCCAGCATTGTCGACGATATACATATCGTTACCGGTACCGCCAATCATGGTGTCGACACCCTGACCTCCGTTAAGCAGGTCATTCCCGGCACCACCTACGAGTATGTCGTCACCACTAAGGCCGTTGCCACCACTGAGGATGTCATT
>NZ_FOWX01000094.1 GCF_900115555.1 Pseudomonas borbori | reverse complement strand
CAGGAATTGAACTGGCTGCTGGATGGTTTCGACCTCTGGCGCAACCGCCCACACCAGGTTTTGACGCCGCGTTTCGTGACCTGAGCCGGTATAATCCACGGCATGATTTCCGTGCCCGAAACCCTTCCTGACGACCCTATTTTGCTGAAGCAGCTTCTGCTGTCGCTGCATGAGCAGATGTCTTCGAAGGACAAGGAAATAACTGCCAAGGACGGGCAGATCGAGCACCTGCGCGAACAAAACGCGCTGTTGATCCAGCGCCTGTTCGGCCGAAAATCCGAGCAGAGCAGCGACCCGGATTCACCGCAGCTAGAGATATTCAACGAGGCCGAAAGCCTGGCCGAAGCGGCGCCTGAAGCTCTGGCCGCTGAGGTCGAGGAAGAAGTCGTCGCGCCGACCAAACGCCGCGGCAAGCGCCAGCCGTTACCGGCCGAGCTGCCGCGCGTCGAGGTCATCCACGAACTGCCCGAGCACGAGCTGATCTGCGAATGCGGTTACCGCAAGCAGGCCATCGGCGAGGAAACCAGTGAACAGCTGGAAATCATCCCGATGCAGGTTCAGGTAATTCGCCACATCCGCAAGACCTACGCCTGCAAGGCCTGCGAAAGCGCCCCGTTCAGCGCCGACAAGCCTGCGCAACTGTTCGAGAAAAGCCTGGCCAGCCCGAGCGTGCTGGCGATGCTGTTGACCAGCAAATACGCTGATGGCATCCCGCTGTATCGCTTCGAAAAGATGCTCAGTCGCCACGGCATCGACATCCCCCGGCAGACCCTGGGGCGCTGGGTCATTCAGTGCGGCGAACTGCTGCAACCGTTGCTCAACCTGATGCGCGACAGGCTGCTGGACAGTCCGGTGATCCACTGCGATGAAACCCGCGTGCAGGTGCTCAAGGAGCCTGGGCGCGATCCGAGCAGCCACTCCTGGATGTGGGTGCAGACCGGAGGCCCGCCTGGCAAACCGGTGATCCTCTTTGACTACACCACCAGCCGCGCGCAGGAGGTGCCGCTGCGCCTGCTCGACGGTTATCGCGGCTACCTGATGACCGACGATTACGCCGGCTACAACGCCGTGGCCGCACAACAAGGTGTCGAGCGCCTGGCCTGCTGGGCGCAGGCGCGGCGCAAGTTCGTCGAAGCGCAAAAGGTGCAACCCAAGGGCAAAACCGGGCGTGCCGACATCGCGTTGGGGATGATCAACAAACTTTACGGCATCGAGCGCGAA
>NZ_FOWX01000028.1 GCF_900115555.1 Pseudomonas borbori | reverse complement strand
ACCCTGCTGGTCACCACCGGCTCCGAGGCGGTGGAGAATGCGGTGAAGATCGCCCGCGCCGCCACCGGCCGCGCCGGGGTGATCGCCTTCACCGGCGGCTACCACGGCCGCACCATGATGACCCTGAGCCTGACCGGCAAGGTCAATCCCTACTCGGCCGGCATGGGCCTGATGCCCGGCGGCGTGTTCCGCGCCCAGTATCCGTGCGAACTGCACGGGGTCAGCGTCGACGCCGCCATGGCGAGCATCGAGCGCATCTTCAAGAACGACGCCGAGCCGCGCGACATCGCCGCCATCATCATCGAACCGGTGCAGGGCGAGGGTGGTTTCTATGTCGCGCCGAAAGAATTCATGCAGCGCCTGCGCGCGCTCTGCGACCAGCACGGCATCCTCCTGATCGCCGACGAAGTGCAGACCGGCGCCGGGCGTACCGGCACCTTCTTCGCCATGGAACAGATGGGTGTGGCCGCCGACCTGACCACCTTCGCCAAGTCGATCGCCGGCGGTTTCCCGGTGGCCGGGGTGTGCGGCAAGGCCGAATACATGGACGCCATCGCCCCCGGTGGCCTGGGCGGCACCTACGCCGGCAGCCCGATTGCCTGCGCCGCGGCCCTGGCGGTGATGGAGGTGTTCGAGGAGGAACAGCTGCTGGAACGCTGCAAGGCGGTCGGCGAGCGGCTGGTCACGGGGCTCAAGGCCATCCAGGCCAAGCACAAGGCGATCGGCGAGGTGCGCGCCCTCGGAGCGATGATCGCCATGGAACTATGCGAGGGTGGCGATCTGCACAAACCGAATGCCGCCCTGACCGGCCAGATCGTCGCCAAGGCCCGCGACAAGGGCCTGATCCTGCTGTCCTGCGGCACCTACGGCAACGTGCTGCGGGTGCTGGTGCCGCTGACCGCCGAAGATACCCTGCTCGACAAGGGTCTGGCGATCATCGCCGAGTGCTTCGACGAGCTGGCGTGATTGCACGAGTTGTACAAGAAAACCCGCTGCGGCGGGTTTTCTTTTGTCCGGGCGGGGGGATGTCGGTCTCGGGTTACGTGGCGGCTAGCACCGCGTCGTGACGAAGGCCGTGCTGGTTGCCGCTAATCCGGCCTACCTATGCGTGGCAACGCGACAATGCGTAGTGAGGTAGGGTGGATTGCACTGCATCGAGCTGGGCCGACAAGCGCCCAATGGAAAATGGTCCATGATTCATCAGGTAGTGGGTGTAACAATGATCGGCGGCCACTCTCTATAGTGACAAGCAAACAAGGAGTCCACCGTGCACGCCATGCTGCCTCTGCTCGACCAACTGGCCTTTCCGGCGATTCGCCGTGGCCACCTGGAAGCCCTGCAGATCAACCTGACTTACCGCTGCAACCAGCGTTGCCTGCATTGCCACGTCAACGCCGGGCCGACCCGCACCGAGGCGATGACCGACGAGAGCCTGGCGCTGCTGCACCGGGTGATCGATGCCCATCCGGTGCACACCCTGGATCTGACCGGCGGCGCCCCGGAGATGCACCCGCGTTTCCGCGAGATCGTCAGTCATGCGCGGCGCGAGGGGTTGCGGGTGATCGACCGTTGCAACCTGACCATTCTCGGCGAGCCGGGTTATGCAGGCCTGGCCGAATTCCTCGCCGAACAGGGCGTCGAGGTCACCGCCTCCTTGCCCTGTTACTCGCGCGATAACGTCGACAAGCAGCGTGGCGACGGCGTGTTCGACGCCAGCATCGCCGGCCTGCAGCAGCTCAACGCCCTGGGTTACGGCCAGGCCGGCAGCGGCTTGCTGCTCAACCTGGTGTACAACCCGCAAGGCCCGAACCTGCCGCCGCCGCAAGCCGCCCTGGAGGCAGACTACAAGCGCCACCTGCTGGAGGACTTCGGCATCCGCTTCAACCACCTGCTGTGCATCACCAATCAACCGATCGCCCGTTTCGGCAGCACCCTGGTCAGCAAGGGCCAGTTCAATGCCTACATGCAGTTGCTGCGCGACAGCTACCGCCCGGAAAACCTCGAGCCGCTGATGTGCCGCAGCCTGGTCAGCGTCGATTGGCAGGGTTATCTGTACGACTGCGACTTCAACCAGATGCTCGATTTGCCGCTGCAGTTGCAGGGACAACTGATCGGCCGCCAGCGTGCCCATCTGCGCGATCTGTTGACGGCCCAGCTGGATGGCAACCCCATCGTCACCCGCGACCACTGTTTCGCCTGCACCGCCGGCCAGGGCTCCAGCTGCGGCGGCGCGCTCAATGACTAGGGCGGGTAGGGTGCGCCGTGCGCACCAAGGCTGGTTGTGCTGCTCTGGTGCGCACGGCGCACCCTACGGTGTCAGGCTGAATCACACTCAAGTGCCCCTGAACATTAACTAAGGATCAGTTCATGCAACCCACCAGTATCACCGGGCTGTTCTTCTGGGGTTTCCTGCTGGTCTACGGCGCGCTGATGCTGGCGTTGGCGCCGCGTGTCGTGACCCTTGGTGGCTTTTTCAATGGCGAGGACAATCAGGGGCGGAGCGCCGCGCCCTGGTTGCTGACCTCGAGCATCTTTATCAGCTGGATCTTCGCCAAGTCGGTGACCAACGCCGCCAACCTGGGCGCCAGTTACGGCCTGGTCGGCGGTCTGGCCTACGCCATGTACTGGCTGTCGATCCCGCTCACCGGCCTGGTCATCTACCGCCTGCGCCGGCGCTTCGCCGCCACCGGCCTGGTGAGTTTCCTCAGCAGCCACTACGGGCGGGGCGCGGCTCTGGCGTTCTCCGCGGCCATTCTGATCCGCCTGTTCAACGAGGTGTGGAGCAACACCGCGGTGGTCGGCGGCTATTACGGCGACGCCGGCAGTTTCGAATTCATCGCCTCGGCCCTGCTGTTCACCGCGGTGACCCTGGCCTACAGCCTGCGCGGCGGCCTGCGCAGCTCGATCCTCACCGATGCGGCGCAGGCGGCGATCTTCATCGTCGCCCTGGTCTGGGTGCTCGGCCTGGTGCTGCCCGAGCATTCGCCCGCCGAGCTGGTCAGCACCAGTCACTGGGCGCTGAATGCCGGCGTCGATCTGCTCCTGGTCGCCGGCCTGCAAGCCTTCAGCTATGGCTTCCACGACCCGGTGCTGACCGACCGCGGCTTCATCAGCGAAGAGCAGACCATGCGGCGTTCCTTCGTCATCGCCGGGGTGCTGGGCTTTATCGCCATCCTCGCCTTCAGCCTGATCGGCGTGCATGCGCAGCTGATCGGCCTGGCTACCTCGGACAACGTGCCGGCGGCCCTGGCCAAGAGCATGGGCATAGGCGCGCTGCTGGTGATGACGGTGGTGATGGTTTCGGCCGCCGGTTCGACCCTGGACTCAACCTTCTCCAGCCTGGCCAAGCTGGCCGGCCGTGAGCTGCCGAAGCTGGCCGGGCGCGACCTGGGCCAGAAGGCCATAGGCGTGGGCATGGCGGTGATGGTGCTGTTCGCCCTGCTCGGCAACCTGCCGATGATCGCCGGCACCGATATCCTCAAGGCCACCACCATCAGCGGCACCATGGTCATCGGCTTGGCCCCGGTATTTATCCTGCACGGCCTGAGTACGCCGACCCGGCTGGGTTTCCACCTGAGTTTCTGGACCGGTCTGGGCCTGGGTGTGGCCCTGACCCTGGGCTGGATTCCGCAGAGCTGGGCCATCGGCGACGGCAAGTACGCCCTGCTGCTCGGCACCAACCTGTATGGTCTGGCGCTGTGCGTACTCGGCTACCTGATTCCCGGCTGGCTGCGGAGGACTGCCTGATGCTGCTTGGCAAGCAGCGGACTGTGTCCCAGGATTCTGTTGCGTTCAACGCTCGGCAGCCAGGCGTCGTAGGGTGCGCTGCGCGCACCAAGAATCTGCCCGCTGAATTGGTGCGCGCGGCGCACCCTACCCATGTTGGGCCAGCACGCTGGGCCGCTTTTCTCCACGCGCCTCACGCAACAGCTAATGGCTGGCTACAGAGGAGCGCCTGATGCGCGCCGGTCGCGATTGCCCGCTGGATTACCGCCTGCCCAGCGATGCCTTCGCCGGCGCGCCGCTGTTCGACTGCCAGGTTCTGTATGTGGTCGGCGGCCTCTACGGCAATCGCCAGGCCCTGGCGGCGCTGCAGCAGCGCCTGGCAGCAGAACCACAGGCGCGTGTGGTGTTCAACGGCGATGCCCACTGGTTCGACCGCGATCCGGCCATTTTTCAGGAAATCGAGCGGGGCCTCAGCGCGCACCTGGCCCTACGCGGCAATGTCGAAAGCGAACTCGGCCGCCTCGATGACAGCGGCGTCGGTTGCGGCTGCGCCTACCCGCTCACGGTGGACGACGCCATGGTCGAGCGCTCCAATGCGATCCAGGCCGAGCTGAAGCAGACCGTGCAGCACTTGCCGGGCATGGCTGAACGCCTGGCCGCACGGCCGGCCACGGCCCTGGTCAGCGTTGGCGGCCGACGCGTGGCGATCAGTCACGGCGACGAGCAGTCCCTGGCCGGTTGGAACTGCGCCCGCGAAGCGCTGGCCGAGCCCGGGCGTCAGCAACAACTGGACCGCTGGCTGGCGGCCAAGCGGCTCAGCGTGCTGGCCACCAGTCACACCTGCACGGCCGTGGCGTTGAACTTGCACCACGCTGCGTTGATCAATAACGGCGCGGCCGGCTTGCCGAACTTTGCCGGCGGCCGCTACGGGCTGCTCAGCCGTATCGCCAGCACACCCCATCCGGCAGCGCTGTATCGCTGCCAACGCGAGGGGCTGTTTATCGAGGCACTGCCGTTGAACTACGCTCACGACGCTTTTCTCGCCGACTTCGACCGCCAGTGGCCAACCGCCAGCCCGGCGGCGCTGTCCTATCGCTCACGCATTCTCGGGAACTGCGCGGATCAACCGCGGCAGGCCGTTTTGGCCGGTTTCAGCCTGTGCCAAAGCCTCTGCGCACTGGAGGCGCTGGATCGATGAACAGTCGCAAACTCGCCTTGCTCGGCCTGATCCTGGCCCTGCTCGGCAGCTTTTTCGTCTTCGACCTCGGTCAGTACCTCAGCCTGGACGCGCTCAAGACGCAGCAGGCGGCGTTGAACGCCCAGGTCGCGAGCAACCCCTGGCAGGCGGCCGGGCTGTTCTTCTTCGCCTATGTCGCGGTCACGGCCTTGTCGCTGCCCGGCGCGGCCTTGATGACCCTGCTGGGCGGCGCGCTGTTCGGTCTGCTCGAAGGCGTGCTGCTGGTGTCCTTCGCCTCGACCCTGGGCGCGAGCCTGGCCATGCTCAGCAGCCGCTTCCTGCTGCGCGACTGGGTGCGCCTGCGTTTCGCTCAACGCCTGAGCGGGATCGATGCCGGGGTCGAGCGCGAAGGCGCCTTCTACCTGTTCGCCCTGCGCCTGGTGCCGGTGTTCCCGTTCTTCCTGATCAACCTGGCCATGGGCCTGACCCGCCTGCCGCTGCGCACCTACTGGTGGGTCAGCCAGCTCGGCATGCTGCCGGGCACCCTGGTCTACGTCAACGCCGGTCGCGAGCTGGGTCAGCTGCAGTCGCTGGCCGGAATTCTCTCGCCGGGGCTGCTCGGCGCCTTCGTCCTGCTCGGCCTGTTCCCCCTGCTGGCGCGCAAGCTGCTCGGACTGGTGCAGGCGCGGCGGCTGTATGCCGGCTGGCTCAAGCCTGATTCTTTCGACCGCAACCTGCTGGTGATCGGCGCCGGTGCCGGTGGCCTGGTCAGCGCCTACATCGCCGCGGCGGTGAAGGCCAAGGTCAGCCTGATCGAAAAACAGCAGATGGGCGGCGACTGCCTGAACACCGGCTGCGTGCCGTCCAAGGCGCTGCTGCGTTCGGCCAGGCTGGCCCATGAATTGAAGAAGGGCGAGGCGCTGGGTTTCGCCGGGGTGCGCGCTGCGGTGGATTTTCCCGCGGTGATGCAGCGCATCCAGCGGGTGATCGGCGACATCGCGCCGCACGACTCGGTCGAGCGCTACAGCGGTCTGGGCGTCGAGGTGATCCAGGGCGAAGCCAGACTCACCTCGCCCTGGACGGTGGAGGTGAACGGCCAGACCCTGAGCAGCCGCAGCATCATCATCGCCGCTGGCGCGCGCCCGCTGGTGCCGAAGATCCCCGGTATCGAGCAGGTGCAGGGCTATACCTCGGATACCATCTGGAGCCTGCGCGAGCAGCCGCGCTGGCTGCTGGTGCTGGGCGGCGGGCCGATCGGTTGCGAGCTGGCCCAGGCCTTCCAGCGCCTCGGCAGCCAGGTGATCCAGGTCGAACTGGCCGAGCGCCTGCTGCCGCGCGAGGATGCCGATGCCAGCGCGCTGGTGCTGGCCAGCCTGCAGGCCGACGGCGTCGATGTGCGCCTGCAGCACCGCGCCGAGCGCTTCGAGCTGGTCGACGGCGAGCAGCGCATGATCGCCCGCCGCCTCGACACCGGCGAGGAGGTGACCATCGCCTTCGACTGCCTGCTGCTGGCCCTCGGCCGGGTGGCCAATGTCAGCGGCTACGGGGTCGAGGAGCTGGGCCTGCTGGTGCGTCCCAACGGCACCCTGGAAACCGACGAATACCTGGCCACGCGCCTGCCCAACATCTATGCGGTGGGCGATGTCACCGGCCCCTACCAGTTCACCCATGTAGCCGCGCACCAGGCCTGGTACGCCGCGGTCAACGCGCTGTTCGCCGGTATCAAACGCTTCAAGGCGGACTACCGGGTGATTCCCTACTGCACCTTCACCGACCCGGAAGTGGCGCGGGTCGGCCTCTCGGAAGGCGAGGCGCAGGCGCAGAACATCGCCTACGAAGTGACCCGCTATGGCCTCGACGACCTCGACCGGGCGATTGCCGACGAGGCTGCCCATGGTTACGTCAAGGTGCTGACCGTGCCGGGCAAGGACAGGATTCTCGGTGTCGCCATCGTCGGCGAGCATGCCGGCGAACTGCTCGCCGAATACGTGCTGGCGATGAAACATGGGCTGGGGCTGAACAAGATCCTCGGCACCATCCACAGCTACCCGACTATGGCCGAAGCCAACAAGTACGCGGCCGGCGAATGGAAGCGCGCCCATGCTCCACAAGGATTATTACGCCTGGTCGAGCGCTTTCATAGCTGGAGAAGACGATGAAGCGCGGCCTATCTATGGCCCCGCAGGCGCTGCTGCGCTGGGTCGAGCGTTTTCACCACTGGCGGCGCGGCTGATGCGTGGATTACTGCTCGCCCTGCTGGCGCTGACTTCGCTGGCGCAAGCCGACAATCAGCTGACGCCCTGGACCGATGGTCCGCCAACAGGCCAGTGGTCGGCGCCCTGGCGCGAGGCGAATATCCCCAGACTCAAACCGTCGGCGCGCAGCCTGGTCGAGCAGGACGGCCGCGCGGTCTTGCGCATCGAGGCCGACGCGGCGGCCGGTGGCCTGCTGCATCCGCTCGATCTGCCGGGCGAGCGGCCCTGGCAACTGAGCTGGCAATGGCGCAGCGAACGGAGGCTGGACAAGGCGCGCTTCGCCACCCGCGAGGGCGACGACTACGTGGCAAGGGTCTATGTGCTGCTGGATTATCCGCTGGCCAGTCTGCCGTTTCTGACCCGGCAGAAGCTGCGCCTGGCGCGCACCTTCTACGATCCCGAGCTGCCGGCGGCGACCCTCAGCTACGTCTGGGACAACCGCGCCGCCCCCGGCAGCCATGCCCGCAGCGCCTACAGCGAAACCGTGGAGATGCGGGTGCTGCGCGGCCCAGAGGCGCCGCTCGGGCAATGGCTGGAGGAGCGTCGCGACCTGCACGCCGATGCCATCGCCGCCTTCGGCAGTGCGCCGCGGCGCATCCTCGGCGTGGTGTTCGCCGCCGACAGCGACAACACCGGCGAGTCGGCCGAGAGTTACTTTGCGGCGCCGCAGTTGCGCCTCGAGCCCTGAACCAGTTATCTCCTGGCGACAGACCAGACGCTTAGTCTTTACCATGCGGGCACTGTTTCTGCCGTGTATCAATGGAAACCCCGGCGCGATGACCCACTATGACCTGCTGTTGATCGGTGCCGGCCATGCCCACCTCGGCGTATTGCGCCGCTGGGCACGGCTCGAGCGACCGCCTGGACGCATCGCCCTGCTCAGTGCCGGGCACGAGGCCTGGTATTCCGGGATGTTGCCGGGCTTGCTGGCCGGCCGCTACGCCGCGGCGGATTGCCAGATCGAGCTGGCGCCGCTGTGCCGGGCGGCCAAGGTCGAGCTGATTGTCGGCCAGGCCGATGCACTGTCGGCCGTGCAGCAGCAGATGCATCTGGCCGATGGCCGGGGGCTGAATGCCGATTGGCTGTCGCTGAATGTCGGCGGCCAGGTTGCCTGTCCGCCACAAACGGGGGCTGGCATGCAGGTGCTGGCGGTCAAGCCCTTCGCCGACTTTCTTGCCGGTTGGCAGCGCTGGCAGGCGGATCCGCAGCCCGTGGCGATTCTCGGCGGTGGTGCGGCCGGGGTCGAGCTGGCCCTGGCCCTGGCCGATCAGGTGCCGCAGCTGGCGCTGTTCTGTCGCGGGCCGCTGCTCAGCGGGCACGCCGGCGGTTTGCGCCTGCGCGCGCTCGGCCATCTGCGCCGGCGCGGCGTGCGGGTGCGTGAGGATTGCCCGATCAGCCGCATCGACGAAGACTGCCTGATCAGCGGGGAGGCGCCGGTCTGGCGCGGCCAGCGTCTGCTCCTCGCCAGCGGTGCACAGGCCGTGCCCTGGCTGGCGCAGAGCGGTCTGGGCTGCGATACGGACGGTTTCGTGCGGATCGCGGCGACCCTGCAGAGCCATTCCCATCCGCACATCTTCGCCGTCGGCGATTGCGCCAGCCTGCCCGGCGCGCGCAAGAGCGGGGTCTATTCGGTGCGCCAGGCACCGGTGTTGGCGGCCAATCTCAACGCGGCGCTGCGTGGCTTGCCGCTGCGCGACTATCGCGCGCAACGGCAGAGCCTGGCGCTGCTCGCCACCGGCGATGGCGGCGCCTTGCTCAGTTGGCGCCACTGCAGCGCCGGCGGGCAGCTGTTCGGCCGCTGGAAGGATTACCTCGACCGCGGTTTTATCCAGCGTCATCGCCTTTCCGGTTAGCCCTGTGCGACCAAAGTGCCATGGTCTAACCCGGCGTTGAATGATCGAATCAACCTCCGCTGCGCAGGATGATTACCGAGGCCGGCCGAAGCTTGCCCTTCAGATAATCGCGGCCCTGCCGACTCAGTGAACAGGCGAGCGATTCGCCTGCATTGCGCGCACGGCTCAGAAACTTGGGCAGCAGGTGCGCGATCTGCGTGAGTAAGGATGCAGTTGGCCCTGGTTTCGCCAGCATAAAAACTATGAGGTCCGTCATGCGCTCTGCCGTTAGCCGCTCTCCCATCGCCTGCGTCGTGCATGTACTCGGGCTGGTCGCCTTGATCGTCGCCGTTGAGCAATTCCAGCTGCCCGGTTACCTGAGCATCGTATTGTTCCTGCTGCTGGCCTTGTGGCCCTGGTTCGGGCCCTGGCGCCGAGACGGCGACGACGCTGCGGCCGCCGACCGTGCGGCGACCGTGGATTTCAGCGAATTGAGCCGAAGCCTGTCCCAGCACACCTGTCATAACGCCTTGTCCGCCGCCCAGGTGGCGCATGCGGTGCAGCAACTGGCCGATAAGCTGAAATCGCAGTTGCTCGCGGTCGAGCAGATCAGCCAGGGCGCAGACGCCATCACCCACACCGAACAGGATAGCGCCCGGCGTGCCGAACAGACCCTGAATGCCGCGCAGACCGTGCGCCAGAGCAGTGCCGACGGCCAGCAGGCACTGCTCCAGGCGATTGCCCGGATGCAGCACCTGAGCGCGCAGACGGCGGCCAGCCGCGAGCTGATCGATGGTCTGAGCAGCCGTACCGAACAGATCGAGCAGGTCACCCAGGTGATCCAGTCGATCGCCAGCCAGACCAACCTGCTGGCGCTCAATGCCGCCATCGAGGCGGCGCGCGCCGGCGAGCAGGGCCGCGGTTTCGCGGTGGTCGCCGACGAGGTGCGCAACCTCGCCGCGCGCACCGCCACGGCCACCGAGGAAGTCGGCCAGATGGTCAGCGATATCCGCCAGCAGAGCGCGGCGGTGGTGGCGCATATCCAGGAACAGGCCAGCGAGCTGGATCAGGCCGCCCGGCAGATCGAGGAGACCGGCGGACAGTTGCACGGCATCGCCGAGCTGGCCGTGGATGTGGAAGATCAGGTGGCGCAGATCAGCGCCGGCGCGGCGAGCAATCACGAGCGCCTGGCCAGCCTGTTCGTCGCCGTCGAGCAATTGCGCGGCGATGTGCGGGCCAGCGAGACCCAGACCCGTCAGTTGGGCGAGGCCGCCGGACAACTGGTCGGCCAGGCGGAAACCGTCAGCGAACAGCTCGCCGCAGTGGGCCTGGACGATTACCACCAGCGCGTCTATGACCTCGCCCGCGAGGGCGCCGCGAGCATCGCCGCCCAGTTCGAGGCGGACATCCAGGCCGGCCGGGTCGGCCTCGACGACCTGTTCGACCGTCACTATCAGCCGATCCCCGGCAGCTTCCCGGCCAAGTACAAGACCCGCTTCGACAGTTATGCCGATCAGGTCCTGCCGGCGCTGCAGGAGCCGCTGCTGGCGCGCCACGAAGGGCTGGTGTTCGCCATCGTCAGCACCCCGGAAGGCTATGTGCCGACCCACAACAACGCCTTCAACCACCCGCCCAGCGGCGACCGCGCGCGCGACACGGCGAAGAGCCGCAGCAAGCGCCTGTTCAACGACCGCACCGGCCTCCGCAGCGGCGGCCATCAGCAGCGCGTGCTGCTGCAAACCTACATGCGTGATACCGGCGAACTGATGCACGACCTGTCCGTGCCGATCCAGGTGCAGGGCCGCCATTGGGGTGGTCTGCGCATGGGTTACAAGCCGGAGCAGCTGTAAAGCAACGCACGCCTGCGGTGGCGCAGCTGATCACTTAAGCCAAGTACGCATTGGGGGCTGGCGACGGTCTGCGATGTGCTCCCAGCCGCGAAGCCTTGAGCCTGCGTGCAGTTCCCTGCGAACCGTTGGCAAGCCTGCGGCGCACGAAACCAGGCGCAGTTAGCCGCCTGCCGCCGGGCAACCCGGCGGTATACTCAAGACACCAGAGCCGGACGTGCTGGACGTTCCGTTGGCGCTGCGCAAGCGTCATTGGCAGCTAGCCAGGAGCAGGGTAGCGGCTCGCCGCGGGTGGTAGATCCACACGCAGCCTCGGCTGCCACCTGTCCGTTGGCGCCTGTTGCTGTTGCGGAGGCCTGAGATGCCGAATCTGCGTGTCCTGATCGTCGCCGGGCTGCTGGCGCTGGCCGGCTGTGCCAGCGACCCGCCGGTACAGATTGCCGCGAGCACCTGGCGCCAGGTCGACCGCGACATAGCCGCGGCATCGCGAACCGCCTCGGAGCAGGCCAGAGCGCATGCCCTGCAGGCCATGCAGCGCTGGATGGACCTGGTTTACCGGCAAACCGACGACGTCTTCATTCCATGGTTTTCCAGCTACTGGACCCAGCAATGGCTGAGCGTGAAGGTGTCCTGGTACAAACTGAGCGCCGAGGGCGAGAAGGATCCAACCGTCAGCCGGCTGGCCCTCTATCTCCAGGAGCAGTACCAGGATCGCGTGCTTGAGCCGGTCGCCGAGGAGACCAGCCCGGAGCAGATCATGCAGCATGCGACCGGACTCTACGTCCGCCAACTCGATCAGCGGCTGCAGGCTATCGGGCCGCGCCATGGCGTACCGCAGGAACAGTTCGACCAGCGCCTCAAGGACATTCCGGCGATTGCGCTTGCCCCCGGCGCCTCGCTCTACCAGCTGGTGCACGCCGACCCGCTCGAGCGGCTGCCGGCCTATAAGGCCCTGATCAAACGCATCCGCACCAGCCCAGGAGGCCTGGGCGACTGGTCGACGGACCCGGGCATTTCCTCGGTGGCGCAACGCACCAGCGAGCGGTTGGTGGACGATCTCGCTACCAGAGGCGGCGCCAGCGCAGTCTCGGCGTTGGTCGGGGGGGCGGCTGGCGCGGCCATTTCCCTGGGCGTGGCGGCTTTCACTGCCGCTGCGCGGGAGAACGAACGGCCGGAAACGGAAGCGCAGTTGCGCCAGAATCTCAATGCCGCCTTCGACGAGGAGTGGCTCGAGCTGATGCGCAGCCCCGACCGTGGCGTGCTGACCGGGGTTCATCACCTGTCCGGGCAGATCGAGGGCGGCCTGGTCTGGTCGACGCCGATCAGATTCGCCCCGCCGCTGCCGCCGCCGTCGCGTTGACCAGGGCCAGGGTGGAGATTGTTTAGCCGGGCCATAACCGAATGTGTGAAAAATCGGATTTAATCCCTGCTCGCCGGCATGCGAGTCTCAGTCCATGAGTTCGCCCCCGAGTTGCCTGGTTCGCCCCCTGTTCTTCCCGTCCCGTCGGGAACGCATGTTTTTTGGCGCCGACCGGCTCAACCCGCGGCTGCCTGAAATCCTCGCGTTCTGGGCGTTATGGCATTGCCGTCATGCCCGCCCACCGGATGGCCTTTTCGTTCTAGTCTGATTGAGTCGGCTGCACCCGCGTGCAGCCCTTCCGATGATTGTGTCCTGCCTCCACCGGCCGGACGTGCGCCTTTGGCGCTAACGAGAGCCCCATGCCATTCGCCTCCGTGCAAGATGCCCAGCAATTCCTGGCGCAAAACCCCGATATCGACCTGTTCGAGCTGTTCATCCTCGACGCCAATGGCGTGCCGCGCGGCAAACTGCTCCATCGCGACGAGCTGCTCGCCGTCTATGCCAGCGGCCGGCCGCTGCCGAGCACCATCCTCGGCCTGAGCATCAACGGCGACGACGTCGAGGACAGCGGGCTGGTCTGGGAGGTTGGCGACATCGACTGCCGCGCCTACCCGCTGGCCGGCAGCCTGAGCCGCATGCCCTGGCGACAGATCCCCACCGCTGCGGTGCAGGTCAGCATGCACCCCAGCGAGGGCATGCCGGCCACGGTCGCCGATCCACGCCACCTGCTGACGCGGGTGATCGATGCGCTCAAGGCCGAGGGTTATCACCCGGTGATGGCCTGCGAACTGGAGTTCTACCTGCTCGACCAGCAGCGCGACAGCCAGGGCCGGCCGCAGCCGGCGCTCGACCGGGATGGCGGCCGTCCGCGCAGCACCCAGGTCTATGGCCTGCGCGAACTGGAGCAGATCGAGCCGTTCCTCGCCGACCTCTACGCCGCCTGCAAGCTGCAGGGCATTCCGGCGCGCACGGCGATTTCCGAATACGCCCCGGGCCAGGTGGAAATCACCTTGGAGCACGGCGATGCGTTGCTGGCCATGGATCAGGCGGTGCGCTACAAGCGCCTGGTCAAGGGCGTGGCGCACAAGCACGGGATGCAGGCCTGCTTCATGGCCAAGCCCTTCGACCACCTGGCCGGCACCGGCATGCACATGCACGTCAGCCTGGCCGATGCCCAGGGCCACAACCTGTTCGCCAGCGAGCAGCCGGCCGGCACGCCGCTGCTGGGCCAGGCGGTCGCGGGCATGCTGGCGAGCCTGCTCGATTCCTTGCTGCTGTTCTGCCCCAACGCCAACTCCTACCGGCGCTTCCAGGCCAACAGCTACGCGCCGCTGGCACCGACCTGGGGCGTGGACAACCGCACCGTGAGCCTGCGCGTGCCCGGCGGGCCGGCCACTACCCGGCATATCGAGCACCGCATCTGCGGCGCCGATGCCAACCCCTATCTGGCCGCCGCAGCGATCCTCGCCGGTATCCATCGCGGCATCCGTGAGCAGCTCGATCCGGGCGCGCCGATCGAGGGCAACGGCTATGCCCAGGCCAAGGAATTGCTGCCCACCGACTGGCTGACCTCGATCCAGGCCCTGGAGCACTCCACCTGGGCGCGTGAAGCCCTGGGTCCGGAGTTTCTCAAGGTCTACCTGGCGATCAAGCGCGCCGAGTACCGTCAGTTCATGGCCGAAGTCGGCGAGCAGGACTGGCGCTGGTACCTGAGCCAGGCCTGAGCCGACCCCATAAAGCTTCGCGGCTAAAGCCCCTCCCACAGGAACGCTGAGATCCGGAGGGGCTGGGCGACATCCCGCTTTAGCCGCGAACAAGCCGATCACCAGCCGCCGCCAAGGCCGCGGCTCAGAACCAAGGATATTTCCCCATGAATGCCGCTATCGAGCCTGTAACGCCCGCCGCCGAACGCTGCCCGTCCTACTACAGCGCCACCCTCAACCAGGAGACCGACTACCCGACGCTCAAGGGCGAGGTCAGTGTCGATGTGGTGATCATCGGTGGCGGTTTCACCGGCGTCGCCAGCGCCGTCGAACTGGCCGAACGTGGCCTCAAGGTGGCCATCGTCGAAGCCAACAAGATCGGCTGGGGCGCCACCGGGCGCAATGGCGGCCAGGTCACCGGCAGCCTGTCGGGCGACGCGGCCATGCGCAAACAGATGCGCAACAGCCTGGGCGAGGAGGTCGACGACTTCATCTGGCACCTGCGCTGGCGCGGTCACGCCATCATCGAGCAGCGGGTGGCCAAGTACGGCATTGCCTGCGACCTCAAGCACGGCCACCTGCACGCGGCGATGAAGCCGGTGCATATGCAGGAACTGGAGGCCTCCTACGCCGAAGCCATGCGCCGCGGCATGGGCGACCAGGTGAGCCTGCTCGACCGCGACGGTGTGCGCAGCCACCTGGCCAGCGAACTCTACTGCGGCGCCCTGAAGAACAGCCGCAACATGCACCTGCACCCGCTCAACCTGTGCATCGGCGAAGCCAGGGCGGCCGAAAGTCTGGGCGCGCTGATCTTCGAGCACTCCGAGGTGCTGCAGATCGTCCACGGTGCCAAGCCGGCGGTGGTCACCGCCGGCGGGCGGATCGAGGCCAAGCAGGTGCTGCTGGCCGGCGACGTCTACCACAAGCTCGAGCCGGGCAAGCTCAAGGGCCTGATCTTCCCGGCCATGGGCGGCATCGTCGCCAGCGCGCCGCTCGGTGAACGGGCGCAGGAAATCAACCCGCAGGACCTGGCGGTCTACGACTGCCGCTTCGTCCTCGACTACTACCGCCTGACCGCCGACGGCCGCCTGCTGTTCGGCGGCGGCTGCAACTATTCGGGGCGCGACTCGCGGGACATCGCCGGCGAGCTGCGCCCGGCCATCGAGCGCACCTTCCCGCAGCTCAAGGGCGTGGCCATCGATTTCCAGTGGAGTTGCGCCATGGGCATCGTGGTCAACCGCATCCCCCAGCTGGGCAAGCTGTCGGACCACGTCTGGTACTGCCAGGGCTACTCCGGCCACGGCATCGCCACCAGCCACATCATGGGCGAGATCATGGCCAAGGCGATCACCGGCGACCTGGAGCGCTTCGACACCTTCGCCGCCTGCAGGCAGATCAGGGTGCCGCTCGGCGACCAGCTGGGCAACCCGCTGCTGGCCGTCGGCATGTGGTACTACCAGCTGCTGGAAAAGCTGCGCTGATATCCGCGCGGGGTGGATGCCGCTGTTTGCATCCAGCTTTCCCATTCCCGGGTAGCATCGGGCTACGGCCTGATCGCCGCCTAGGGTGCGCCGTGCGCACCGGGGCAATAGTCGGCTGGTGCGCGCGGCGCACCCTAGGGGATAGTGGCCACTTCGCGCGGCTGGCGCTCTTCCCGCTCACCGACGAAAGCCACCGGCGGCGAGCCGTCGGCGTTGAGCTGGAGGGTGCGCCGCGGGCGGCCCCGTTCGTCGAAGAACACCTGGCCTAAGCCGGCGCCGTTCCACAGGCGCTCGCCGGCGCGGCTGCGGTCGGGGATCAGCGGGCTGATGCGCATGCGCCGGCGCTTGGTCAGCCAGTTGAGCGGCGACCAGGGCGCGTACAGCCAGCGGTTGAGGCGGTCCAACCAGTCCAGCAGGCGTGGCGGGAAATCGTTCTTGATGCCGCTGCTGGTGATCTGCCAGATGGTCGGGCTGGCGCGGCGATGGCGGATGCGCACCTGGTAGACGAAGGAGTAGTGCACGTCGCCGGACAGCACCACGAAATCGCCCGGGGTGCGCGAATGGCGGAAGATGTTGAGCATCACCTGGGCGGCGCCGCGATGGGCCATCCAGTTCTCGGCGTCGACCAGCAGCGGGTGGCCGGCGAAGGTGAACAACTTCTGCAGGCCTTCGATCAGCTTGACGCCGAACATCGGCGCCGGCGAGACGATGATGCAGGCCGGGTGATCGAGCAGCGCCTGCTGGAATTCGCACAGCGCCTCCCAGTCCATCAGCCCCGAGGGACGCGACAGGCGGCCTTCGCTGCGCCAGCGGCGGGTACGGGTGTCCAGCACCAGCAGCGCCGGGGTGGTCGGCAGCACGTAGTGCCAGTGCTGCAAGCGCAGCAGGCTGTCGAGCAGCGCGTCCTGCCGGGCGGGGTCCAGGCCCCCGCCGTGCTGCGCCTGGCGCAGCAATTCGCTGCAGGCCGCCAGGGGTTCGGCGAAGGCCTCCGGTTGGTTGCCCCAGCCCTGGCACAGTAGGTAGGCGAGCAGGGCGTTGCCGATGATGCGCTTGGAGAAGGGGTGGCCATAGGCGGTCTGCTCCCAGCGCGCCGACAGGTTCCAGTCGTCGGTGATGTCGTGGTCGTCGAAGATCATCAGGGTCGGCAGGTGCGCCAGCGCCCGTGCCGCCTGGCCCAGGCCCCGGCGGAAGGCGTCGATGTGTGTGCGCTCCGCGCGGTAGCGCCGGCGCTGCTGTTCGCTCAGCGTCGGCTCGGTTTCGTCGATCAGGGTCCAGGGCACCGGCGACCAGACCAGCAGGTACATGGCGATCACCTCGGCGAAGGTGACCAGGTGGTTGTCGGCGGTGCTGCTGGTGAAGATCGGCTTTTCCACCCCGCCGAAGAACCGGTCGCGCAGGGTCTGGTTGCTCTTCAGTGCCGGCAGCAGGTCGGCGCGCCGGTAGTAGCCGGCGGGGTGGGCGTAGAGCGCCTGGCTGTCGGTGACCACGGCGCCTTCCAGGGCCTCGTCGAACAACCCCAGGCGCTCGATCAACTGGTGGATGGCGCACAGCAGCGGGCCGCTGACGTCGTCGGCGTAGACCTGGTCGCCGTTCAGCAGCAGCAGGGCCGGACGCTGCGCCGCGCCGCGCTCCGCCGCCAGCAGGCGGTCGGCGCACAGCAGGCCGTCGGCCGCGCTGTGGTGCGGCTTGCGGCAGGAGCCGTGGAGCAACTGGTCGATGCGCGACTTGAGCACGAAGTCGGCGCGCGTCTCGCCCTCGTGGAGCAGGTGCGGCGCCCAGTCGGCCAGGCCGCGCGGTGCCTGGCCGGGGTCGAGGATCTGCAGGTCGTAGGCGATCCGCGCATCCTGCGGCAGGCGCTCGGCCAGCGGCAGGTCGATCAGGTGCAGCACGGCATGCCGGCCCAGCGGCAGCTGCCGGCAGTGTTCGGCCAGCGGATGGCACTGCTCGTTCAGGCACAGCTGCAGCGCCAGCGGCCGGCTGGCCACCAGCCAGAGCACCACACGGCCGGGCTCCAGGCGCCGCAGCAGCGGGCCGGCCAGTACATCGGGCAGATCGGGGCGGCAGGGTAACGGCATCGGGCTGGAGGGCTCCGTGGGGTGGGCAGGTTGTCGGGTGCTGGCAATGCTGGGTCAAGCATGCCCGGGCTCGGCAAGGTATTTCAACGGTCCGTCATGGACAATGGCAGAGCGCCAGCGGTTCAGCCGGGAGCAGGCTCATCTGCGCCAAGGCGATAAACGTCAGGCGCAGCTTGTGGCTCAGCAGCAGGGCGAAGTCGCGCCAGCAGCGAGGTGCTGGCACCGCAGTCGACGGCGCTGTGGCTGGGCCGCGGCCTGGGGTTGTTCATCGGCGGCTGGAGCATCCAGCTCAACGGTCATTACGGCGTTCGTCGATGATGTCATGGGCCTGAGCTGGCCCGTTGCGCCGATTCCGTTCGGCGAGCGGTTGTGTCGGTCGCCTACATCGCCATCCACTGCTCGGTCAGGGCACGGGTGTGGCGATATACGGTCATGGGCGCAAAGGCCCGGCCCGAGACGCTGCTCAGGGTGTTGCTCTGGCTGTTGAGGTCGGTCAGCGCGGCTTTCAGGTATTCCCAGCGAACCGTCACCTTTCTCCAGTCGGGGTTGGCCTGGGCATCCAGCGCGGCCAGCTCGCCGTCGACGGCGGGCACCAGCTTGCGCTCGTCCTGGCCGAGGTAGGTCGTGGGCTGTTCGCGGGCGATTTCGAAAGAGCCGAGATAGGAGCGGCTCAAGTACTGCACCGAGAGGTATTCGAGCTTGGCGGCCAGCTCGCTGTCGCCCTCCGGCGACAGTTGACGGGCTTCATGCAGTACGCCCAGTAGCGCCTTGCTCAGATCTTCCGGGTAGCGCCAGGGCAAGTCCTCCTCTTTCGGGCCAAAAGCCACCCCGCGACGGATCTGCAGCACCAGTTCCTGGTGCGCGCTGCGCAGGGCATCGCTGCCTTGCGGCAGGCTTTGGATTGCGCCGGCCAGGGCCTGCAGGTCGGCTTCGAGGGTGTTCAGGTGTTTCTTTTGGAAACCTTCGCCGCGTAACAGCATCAGACTGCTGGTCGCCCGGCTGGCCTGAACCTGGACTTGCTCCTGGGGGCTGACCGCTGCGGCGAAGGCCGATGGCGCGAGGCTGGTCAGGACGGCTAACAGGCAGAGGAATAGGTGACGAAAGGGCGGCTTGTTGCGCATTCCGGGGTGCTCCTTGTTGTTTTTTTGAGCAATGCGGAGACGGTGTGGCGTATCCATCAACCGCAAGAGGGTACTGTGCCTGCGGCGTACGGGCATGCCTCTAAAGAGTGATTTGGTTGGATATGTGCCTGTAAGGATCGCCGGCTTGCTATAGGGGCTAGCTCTCAATCGGACGCCAGCAGCGAGACGGATTTGACCTGCACCCACAGCGCCTGCTGCGCATGGATACCCAGCCGGTCGAAGGAATAGCGGGTGATGCGGGCGATCATCCGCTCGTCGCCGACCCTCAGGTCGACCAGCATCTGCGCCTGGTTGTCCAGCGCCAGCCAGTGTTCGACCCGCGCCGGCAGCAGGTTGAGCAGGCTGGTGCCCTCGGCCTGGTCCAGGCTCAGGCTGACATCCCGCGCCTTGATTTTCACCCGCACCGGCTTGCCTGCAGGCAGGGGCGCATGGGTCAGCTGCAGCACGGCGTCGGTGCCGCTCAGGCGGATGCTCAGCAGCCGATAGTCCGGGTCGTAGTGGCTGACGCTGCCATCGACCACGGCCTCGGCATCTTCCTCGAACATAAAGGGCAGGTCGCTGCGCAGCAGGGTTTCCTTCAGTGGCCCGCTGGCCTGCACCCGGCCTTCCTCCAGCACCACCAGGTGATCGGCCAGGCGCGCCACCTCGTCGGGCGAATGGCTGACGTAGAGAATCGGGATATCCAGCTCCTGGTGCAGGCGCTCCAGGTAGGGCAGCACCTCCAGCTTGCGCTTGAGGTCGAGCGAGGCCAGCGGCTCGTCCATCAACAGCAGGCGCGGGGTGGTCAGCAGGGCGCGAGCAATACCGACACGCTGCCGCTCGCCACCCGACAGGTTGCCCGGTAAGCGCTCGAGCAGATGGCCAATGCCGAGCAACTCCACCGCCTGCTCCAGGGCAATCCGCCGCTGCGCCGCAGGAATGCGTTTGTGTCCGTACTCGAGGTTGCGCCGCACCGACAGGTGGGCAAACAGGTTGGCATCCTGAAACACGTAGCCCACGGAGCGCTTATGCGCCGGCACAAAGATGCCCTGATCACTGTCCTGCCACAGTTCGCCATTGACCTGCAGGTAGCCCTCGGATGGCTGATCCAGCCCGGCGAAGCAGCGCAGGCAACTGGTCTTGCCCGAACCCGAGTGGCCGAACAGCGCGCTGATCCCGCGGCCAGGCAGGTGCAGCTCAACATCCAGGATGAAATCGGCATGTTCGACCTTGAATCGCCCACGGATTTCGCCCAGACCCGCGACCGCTTGGATAGCCGCAGGCTGGCGGCGTAACGGCCAGATCATTGCCACACCCGCTTGTTGCTACGCCCGGAATAGAGCGCCAGCAACACGATAAAGGAGAACGCCACCATGCCGCCGGCCAGCCAGTGGGCCTGGGCGTAGTTCATGGTTTCCACATGGTTATAGATCTGCACGGACGCCACCTGAGTCTTGCCGGGGATATTGCCACCGATCATCAGCACCACGCCGAACTCGCCCACGGTGTGGGCGAAACCGAGGATGGCCGCGGTCAGGAAGCCGGGTTTGGCCAGTGGCAGCACCACCGTGAAGAAGGCGTCCCAGGGATTGGCGCGCAGGGTCGCCGCCGCCTCCAGCGGTGCGCGGCCGATGGCCTCGAAGGCGTTCTGCAAGGGTTGCACGACGAAAGGCAGCGAATAGAACACCGAGCCGATCACCAGCCCGCTGAAGGTGAAGGTCAGGGTGCCGAGGCCGAGGCTCTGGGTCAGCTGACCGATAAAACCATGCGGGCCCATGCTCACCAGCAGGTAGAAACCGATCACCGTCGGAGGCAGCACCAGCGGCAGGGCGACGATGGCGCCGAGCGGTCTCTTCAGCCAGGAGCCGGTGCGCGCCAGCCACCAGGCGATGGGCGTACCGATCAACAGCAGCAGCACGGTGGTCAGCGAAGCCAGCTCAAGGGTCAGCAGGACGGCGTCGAAGTCGGCTTGGGTGAGGGGCATCGCTGCGACCTGTAATTACGGCTGGTAACCGTAGGATTGGATGATTTCAGCCACTTTCGGGCCTTTCAGGTACTCCACCAGCGCAGTGGCCGCGGGGTTGTTCTCACCTCGCTTGAGAATCAGTGCGTCCTGCCTGATCGGCTCATACAGCTCATCGGGCACGACCCAGGCCGAGCCGCTGCTGATCTGGCCATCCTTATACACTTGCGACAGCGCGACAAAGCCGAGCTCGGCATTGCCGGTGGACACGAATTGCAGCGTCTGGGTAATGCTCTGCCCCTCGACCAGCTTGCTCTGCAGCGCTGCGCGCAAACCGAGTTTAGTCAGCACCTGGGTCGCAGCCAGGCCGTAAGGTGCGGCTTTCGGGTTGGCAATGGCCAGGTGCCTGAATGGGTTCGCCTTGAGCACCGCGTCGCTGCCGTCGATGTAGTCGGCCTTGGCCGACCACAGCACCAGGCTGCCGATCGCATAGGTAAAGCGCGAACCGGCAACCCCAAGCCCCTGCCTTTCCAGCCTGGCCGGGGTGTTGGCGTCAGCGGCGAGGAACACCTCGAAAGGTGCGCCGTTTTGAATCTGCGCATACAACTGGCCGGTGGCACCAAAGGCAGCGACCAGTGTGTGCCCGGTATCTTGTGCAAATTCGCGGGCAATCGCCTGCAGCGGCGCGGTGAAGTTGGCGGCCACGGCCACCTGCACCTCCTCGGCCAGCACGCTGGCGCTGCAGCTCAGGCCGGCAAGCAGCGTCAGCCAGGTGCGGGGGATACGGCAATCCATCGAATGACTCCTTGACCTTGGTTAGCGGACAACGCCCGGGCGCTTCGCCCGTAGCCAGGGCACTTTAGCCTGACTCAGTCGCTATATACAAAGAAATATAGCGCTTGGCGTTCAGCAGGCCAGAGGGCCGGCGCCGTTCCGCCATTAGCAGGCCGTTGAAAAACGTAGGTGAGGCAGCCGAGACAAGGCAAAAACAGGCGAGGAAGCGACTGGGGTCGCACCCGACTTTACGAGCTGTAAATGAGCATTCCGAGCCTGTTTTTAACGCCGTATCGGCAACGTAGGTAGTTTTTCAACAGCCTGCTAGCCATTTCTCTGAACGCTGGTCGTAAGCCAGTTGGCCAACGCGTAGCCCGGATGCAATCCGGGAGCGATCTTTCAGGTGCCAGACTTTTCCGGATTGCATCCGGGCTAAAAAAACTGCTGCTCACTTGGCTTAAGCGAGCAGCAGTGCAGCAGCCGGCGAGTGCTTTTTCACCGGATTTGAGGATGGCCGCGCAGGCTCAGGCCGCGCGCTGCTGCTCGGCACGGCTGGTCAGGTGGCGGCTCAGGGGGCTGGCCGGGCGCACGGCCAGGCGTTCGTTGCACAGGGCTGTGGCCAGATCCTTCTGCCCGGCGCGGAAGGCCGCCTCGATCAGGGTCAGGTCGAGCAGGTCGCGTTGCGCGTGGCTGCCGCCGAAACGCTGGGCGATATTGCGCACCGGCCGCAGCAGGCGCACGGTTGCGTCATAGTTGCCGTCGCCGAAGGCGAAGATCGCCTTGCTCACCGGGTGGCCGACTTCGGCGGTGAAGCGTGCATTGTCTGCGCCCCCCCGCATGGTTTGCTGCTGGGTCTCGAGCAGTGCGCGGGCGGCCTGTGGCCGGTTGGCGCCGACCAGGGCCATCATCGCGTGGACGTCGTTGAAGGCGTAGTTGCCGGCGTTGGCCAGCGGCTGCCAATGGTCGGCGACCGCCTGCCAGCGATTGCCCAGTTCGATCCCCTGCAGGTGCAGACGCCAGAGCAGCGCCGCGGCATCGACCAGGTCCATCACCACCCCGGACTGCGCGCCATAGACAGGCCCGTCGAACAGCGCCAGCACCTCGTCGATCTCGCCCAGTTCCAGGTGGTAGAGCGCCAGGTGCCACCAGTTGTGCACCTGGAAGAAGCTGTCCGCCGCCCAGGCTTGCGGGCTGGCGCGCATCCAGGCGATGCCCTCGCGCTGGCGGCACTGCATCTCCAGCACATGCGCCACCGCATGCTGCGCCCAGCCATCGCGCGGTTCGAGTTCCACCGCGCGGCGCCCGGCGGCTTCGGCCGCCGCATAGTCGGCGGTTTCCTCCAGGCCGAAGGCATGCATGCCGAGTACCGCGTGATAAGCCGGCATGCCTGCGCTCCATGCCGGCAGGGCGCGGGCGATGCGGTCGCGCAGCATGCGCGAGTTGCCGCTGAAGAAATCCACCTGATGCCCGGCTTGCAGGGCCAGGATATCGCGCGGCTGGGCAATGGACAGGTCTTCCAGGGTCTGCCCGGCGCGCCGCCAATAGCCATCGAGCAAGTGGCCCACGGCTGCGATATGGCCGCGCTCCTGGGCATTGGCCGGCAGCTCCAGGGCGTGGGCGTGGCAGGCCCGCGCGACCGCCAGCCCATCCGGCTCGGTGCCGAGCAGGTGCAGGTAGGCCTTGAGTACATGGGCCATGAGCAGATTGGGACAGGCCGTGATGGCGGCGTCGACACTGGCCACGGGGTCGCCGCGATAACACTGGAATTGGCGCAGGGCTTTTTCGTAATGCGCCAAGCTGGAGGCATCGGCCCCGGAAAGCGCAAGGCCGTGCATGTCTCTTATTGTCATTTACTCGTCTCCTGAGCTAAAACAAATGATGCAGGCGCTACGGACTGCGCGGCAGTGGCGTGGCAGGACGTTGAAACAGGCGGCGCGCGACGGTTAGGCGGCAGCGCACTGGCGAGCGCCAGGCGAAGTGACAGCTGCGCTGGTCAAGCAGGCGTAACCGAGGCTCGCGCGGACGTGGTTCAACGGCTTGCGCGGGCCGCCGCGAGCGTCTGACCAGCGCTAAGGTAGTCAGGTGGGTGCCCGGCGAATATGTCCAAGCCGCCGGCACTGTTGACGCAGCCGCCATCGATGCGAAGCCAAGCCCATGGACGCCCTTTCAGAGGTGCTCGCCGCCGTCCGTTTTTCCGCGGTGGCCTTCCTCCACGCCGAGTTCACCGCTCCCTGGTGCATCACCGCCAAGGTGGAGCCGGAGGACTGTCGGCTGCTCGGTGCCGTGCCCGCGCATATCATTGCCTATCACTATGTGGTCGACGGCGAATTGTTTCTCGAACTCGCCGGGGAGCCACCGCTGCCGCTGGCCGCGGGCGATATCGTGCTGCTGCCGCGCAACGATGCCCACCGTCTGGCCAGCGCCTTGAAGCTGCGCCCGGTGGTGGTGGATGACCTGATCCAGCCGGTCGCCAGCCCCGGTCTCGCCCAGTTGCAGTACGGCGGCGGCGAGCTCACGCATGTCATCTGCGGCTTTCTCGGCTGCGAAGTGGCGGATAATCCGCTGCTGGCGACCTTGCCTCCGGCCTTGCGTCTCAGGCTCAGCGACGGCCTGGCCGGGGCCTGGGTCGAGCAGTCGGTTCGCCTGGCCGCGGCGGAATTCGCTAGCGACAGCAGCGGCTCGGCGGCCTTGTTGAACAAGCTGGCCGAACTGCTGTTCATCGAGGCGGTGCGTCGTTACCTGGCGACCCTGCCGGCCGAGCAGAGCGGTTGGCTGGCCGCGCTGCGCGATCCCTTCGTCGGCAAGGCCCTGGCCCTGTTGCACGGCCGCCTGGCCGAGCCCTGGACCACCGAAGCATTGGCGCGTGAAGTCGGCCTGTCGCGTTCCGCCTTCGCCGAGCGCTTCAGTCGGCTGCTCGGCCAGCCACCGATGACCTACCTGGCCCATTGGCGCCTGCAACTGGCGGCCACGCGGCTGTGTGATGGCGGTGTTTCGCTGGCGCAGATCGCCTACGCCATCGGCTATGAATCGGAGGCCGCGTTCAACCGCGCCTTCAAGCGCGAGTTCGGCCTGCCACCGGCGACCTGGCGCAAACAGCATTCGGCAGGTTGACCCGTGTAGGGGACGCGGGGCCGCCTAGGCCGTGCGCACCACCGGCCAGCGGGTGCCTGGTGCGCGCGGCGCAACCTACGAGCCGGCGTCCTCGAAACAGTCACGCTGAGCAACCCAGGCCCGCGCGCGGGCTTGGTGTCCCTGCAGAAACCTTCTGCTTCTTGAGCGCAGCCTAAGGCCGGCGCCAGACGCTGGCCAGCCAGGGTTGCTGCGCGCGCGGCAAGCCGGGCGGGCGGTAGTAGTGCTGCAGTTCGAGGAAGCCGGCGGCGCTCAGCAGCGCGTGCCAGTTGGCCAGGTCGTAGTAGGCGCCGTAGCGCTCGCCGTTCCAGCCTTCCTGGTTCTCCCCGCGCGGGTTGGAGCTGAACAGCACGCCGCCCGGCTTGAGCGCGGCGTGCAGTTGGCGCAGCACCCGCGGCAGGGCCTGGCTGGGGATATGGAACAGCACGGCGTTGGCGAAAATGCCGTCGAAGTGCGCGGCGGGCAGGTCGAGGGCGAGGAAGTCCTGCTGCCAGACCTCGCAGCCGCTGCCTTCGCGGGCCATCTCGACGAAGCGCGGGCAGCCGTCCAGGCCGATCGCCGTGTGCCCAAGGGCGCTGAAGGTGCGCAGGTCGCGGCCCGGGCCGCAGCCGAAATCGAGGATGCGGTAGGGCGGCTCGGCCTGAATATGGCCGAGCAGGGCGGCGATGTTCTGGCTGACATCGTGATCGCGGGTGCCCGCGCGGAATTCCTCGGCGTGGTCTTGATAATGGGCCAGGGTGAGGGCGCTGATCCGGGCGAGTTCGGCGGCAGTCAGGGGCATCGGGCAAGCCTTGGGCGAAAGCAGGATGCTATTAAAACCTATCTGCCGCTGCGCTGCGCGCCCCCTGCACAGGCCAGCAGCGGCTTGTGCAATGGTTTTTTGCGCGACGGCGCGCGACAGGAATCAGCCTGTAGCCTGGATCAGCCCCAGCGCAATCCGGGGATACGCCAAGGCTTGTCCAGGCTACGAAATGCGGACTGCTAAAGAAACCAGCGGTACTCCCGTGCGCTCAGCTCGTTCATGAAGGCCAGGTGGTCCTGGCGTTTGTTCTCGCAGTAGACCATGACGAACTCGCTGCCCAGGCCCTGGTTGACCACCGGGTGGTCACGCATGGCGGCCACGGCACTGAGCATGTCCTGGGGGAAATCGATGCCGCTCTGGCGATTCTCGTTGAGCGGGGCGATGGGTTCGCGCTGGGCATCCAGGCCGTGTTCCATGCCGGTGAGGATGGCGGCCAGCACCAGGTAGGGGTTGGCGTCGGCGCCGGCCAGGCGGTGTTCGATGCGCAGGTTGCGGCCGTCCGATTCGGGGATGCGGATGCATGCATCGCGGTCCTCGAAACCCCAGCTGGCGCGGCTGGCGGCGTTGACCATGGCGCCGTAGCGGCGGTAGGCGTTGTGGTTGGCGGCGAAGATCGGCATGCAGTGCGGCAGCAGCTCCAGGCAGCCGGCCACGGCATGGCGCAGCGGGCGCTGCTGGTCCGCCGCCAGCAGGTTGTTGCCGTCCGCGTCGTACAGGCTGACATGCACGTGCATGCCGCTGCCCGGCGCCTGCAGGTAGGGCTTGCTCATGAAGCTGGCGCGCTGGCCGTGCTTGAGCGCCACGCCACGGGTGCTGCGGCAGAACAGGGCGGCCCAGTCGGCGGCGCGCAGGCCGTCGTCGCAGTGGCCGAAATTGATCTCGAACTGGCCGGGGCCGAGTTCGGCGGTGATCACGTTGGCGTCGACCCCCTGTTCATTGGCCGCCTCGACGATCTCGTGGAGCACGTCGGAGAAGCGCGACAGGCGTTCGATGTGCATGTTCGGCTGGTCGTCGGCATCGCCGCACAGCGGGTCGCGGGGGAACTGCGGCAGGCCATCCTTGAGCGTGCGGTCGAACAGGTAGAACTCCAGCTCGAAGGCCACCACCGGGTGGATGCCGCGCGCCTCCAGACGCTGCAACACCCGCGCGAGCACCTCGCGCGGCTCGAATTCGATCGGTGCGGCGGTGCCGTCGGAGCTGATCAGCATCTGCCCCAGCGGCTGGCTTTCCCAGCGTACCGGCTTGAGCGTGCCGGGGATCAGGCGCCGCGGCGCGTCCGGGTCGCCGTCGTTGAAGCAGTAATCGCCGATCGGGTGCAGGCCGCCCTGGGCGCCGAGCAGCACGCAATTCTGCGGGATCTTCAGCGGGCTGCCGGCGGCGACCTTTTCCAGCATGTCGATGGGGTAGCGCTTGCCGTAGAAATGCCCGGGAATGTCCAGGCTGATCAGGTCGACGTAGCGCACCGCCGGGTATTGGGCGCGGAAGGCGCGGACTTCGCTGAGCAGATCGGGAAAGCTTGTTGTTGTCATAAGTAATGATCCTGCGGGCCTGAGTGATGTGCGGTGCGATGTTCAACGGGTTAACGGCTGGCTAGCGGAACACCCAGAGCACCCGGGTCGGTTGCTCGGTGAGGTTGGCGTAACGGAATTGACTGTGTGGCGGCAATTGAAAACTGTCGTTGGGGCCCAGGGTCACGGCGTGCGGGTCGTCGCCCAGCCAGATGCTCAACTCGCCCTCGAGGACGAAGCCGCCCTGTTCGGAGCTGTCGTCCAGGTGCCCTTCGCCGCTGCTGGCGCCGGGCGCCAGATGGCTTTCGAGCATGGAGAAGCCGGCCGACATGCTCGGCGACACCAGCACGTCGGTGATGCCTCCGGCGTAGTAGAGCGTGCGCCGCTCGCCGGGGCGGGTCACCCAGCGCAGTGCGCGCGGCTTGCTCAGGCTGTAGAAGTAGGTGGTCGGCACGCCCAGGGTTTCGCTGATCGCGGTGAGGTCGGCCACGGTCGGGCGCGACAGGCCGCGCTCGACCTGGGAGAGAAAGCCCACCGAACGGCCGATGCGCTCGGCCAGTTCGCCGAGGGTGAGGTTCTTGTGCTTGCGCAGGTCGCGAATCAGGATCGCCAGACCTTCTATTTCGTCCTGCATGTCCATGCCGGTGTCCTCGTTTCAGTTCGTAGGATGGGTGATAACCCATCGTGGCGGTTGATGGGTTATCACCCATTCTGCGGGGGGCGTCAGATGACGTCGCGCAGGCGGTACCAGGCCTTGCCGAGGGCTTCCAGCGGTGCGGCGAGCAGCGCCCCGCCGGGGAAGCGCGGGTTGCCGATGGCCTGGTACAGCGTCAGCAGCTCGTCGTCGCCTAGGATGGCGTCGCTCACCGCGCGGGCGCCGGCCAGGGTCGGCAGCACGCCGTGGCCGGAGAAGCCCTGCAGCCAGTAGCGCTGGCCCTGGCGGCCGATATCCGGGGTGCGTTTCATACTGACGTCGATATGCCCGCCCCAGGCGAACTCCAGTTCGACCCCACGCAGTTGCGGAAATACCCGCTGCAGATAGGGCCGGGTGGCACTGGCGACGTCCTTGGGGATGCCGCCCAGGTAGGTGCAGCCGCCACCGAACAGCAGGCGCTGGTCCGGGGTCAGGCGGAAATAGTCGGGGACGAACTGGTTGTCGATCACGCAACTGCCCCGCGGCAGCAGCGAGCGCGCCAGCTCGGGGTCGAGCGGCGCCGTGGCGACCTGGTAGGAACCGACCGGCAGTAGGCGGCTGGCCAGCTGGCGATCCAGCCCATCGATATAGGCGTTGCAGGCCAGCACCAGTGCGTCGCTGGCTACTTCGCCCTGGGCGGTGCGGGCGACAAAACCGGCGCTGGTTTGTTGATACTCCAGCACCTGGCTCTGTTCGAAGATCTGCCCGCCGGCTTGCTCGATAGCGCCGGCCAGGCCCTGGGCCAGTTTCAGCGGGTTGAGGTGGGCGGCCTCGGGATCATAGAGCGCGGCCAGGTAGCGCTGGCTGGCGATCCACTCGGGCAGTTCCTCGCGGTCGATAAAGCGCAGTTGCTCATAGCCCCACTTCTCCACCGCGTCGTGCTGGGCCTCGCGCAGTTGCGCGATGCGCCGCTGCTGCACGGCGGTCCACAGGCTGCCGACCCGGTAGTCGACGTCGAAGCCATGCCGGCCCGGCAGTTCGCGCAGTTCCGCGGCGGCCCAGCGCATGCTGTCCCACAGGCGGCGGGCGCGTTCCTGGCCCAGCGCCTTTTCCAGCGGCGGCATGTCGCAGGACCAGCCGAGCAGCGCCTGGCCGCCATTGCGCCCGGAGGCGGCCCAGGCCACCCGGCTGGCTTCCAGCAGGATCACTCGCTTGCCGGCCAGGGCCAGGCGCAACGCCGTGTGCAGGCCGCTGAAGCCGGCGCCGACGATCAGCACGTCGCAGTCCAGACGCTCGTGCAGGGTTGGTCGCAGGGCAAGCGGGCCGGGAAAGGTACGCGCGTAGTAGCTGGCGACATGCTGGGCGGATTGTTTGAACACGGCACGCCTCATGAAATTAACAATATTTAATTTCATGAAAAAATACACTATTTAATTCATAAGGCCAAGCCGCAACGCGCTGCCATTGTCAGGTCCGGAGGCAAGTGAGCAGCTATAACGCCGCCTGCGGCGTCTCGGCGGGCTATTCGGTCAGGATTGGCTGACCTGGTTGCGGCCGCCGTGTTTGGCCACATAGAGGGCGCGGTCGGCTCGTTCCAGCAGTTCGCCGGCATCCTTCGCGCCTGCTTCGGTCGAGGCGATACCGGCGCTCAGGGTGACCGTGAACTCGCTGTCGCCGGCGATGAAGTGCAGCTCGGCAAAGCGCTGGCGTATTTCGTCGAGTACCCGCAGAGCCTGATCGGCCGGGCAGTCGGGCAGCACCACGAGAAACTCCTCGCCGCCATAACGGCCCAGGCTGTCGACCCGGCGCAGACGCTGGCGCAGCAGGTTGGCCAGGGCGCGGATCACGTTGTCGCCGGCGACGTGGCCATGGCTGTCGTTGACCTGCTTGAAGAAGTCGATATCCAGCATCGCCACGCTGGCCGGTTTGCCGCTGCGTTGCGCACGCTCCAGCTCGATGCCGACCTGCTCCTTGATGTCGGCATGCTTGAGCAGGCCGGTCAGGCTGTCGCGCGACAGGGCGATGCTCAGCAGGCGGGCGCGCTGGGCGCGGGAGAACACGGTGGTGACCAGGGCGTTGTCGGCGATGGGCTTGCTGACGAAGTCGTCGCCGGCCTTGATCAGGGCGTTCATCTGTCGGGTGATGTCGGTTTCTGCCGACAGGTAGATGATCGGCACCCGCAGCCAGTCGTCGTTGAAGCGGATGATCTGCGCCAGCTCGGGGCCGGTGCAGTCCGGCATATTGACGTCGAGCAGCACCACCTCCGGGTTGAAACGGCTCATGGCGGCGAAGATCCCCGCCGGCCTGTCGAGTACTTCGACCAGCATGTTGGCGCTGCGCAGGATCAGGCTGTAGCGGCTGGCCAGGTGCTGGTCGTCATCGACGATCAGCACCCGGTAGGGCTCGCCCTGCTGCTGGGCGAAGCAGCGCATCAGGCGGTTTTCCAACTGGGGAATGTCCACCGGTTTGGTGAAGTATCCCATGGCGCCAACCCGTACCGCCTCCAGGTGGGTGGCGAAATCGTCTTCGGTGGTGATCACCAGCAACGGCAGCGGTTGTACCAGGCGTTGTTGCAGGGCGGCGGCATAGGCCAGGCCGGTTTGCTCGCTGTCGCCGAGGTTGACGTCGATGATCAGCGCATCCGGCAGGCGTCGTTGCAGCGCCGCGTCGAAGTCGGCGATACGGCTGAAGTGCTCGGCGTGGTAGCCGAAGTTGCCCAGGGTCAGGCACATGTTCTCGCCGATGCTGAGCTCGTCCTCGAGGATGTAGATGCAGTGGGTGTCCGTTTCGGGCTTGAGCGTGGCTTTCGGATGTGCAGGGCTGTTCGGCGCCGGCTCGCCCTGCACGCCTTGCGCGGCGAACTGCTGCAACTGCTGGATGAACTCCTGCAGGCCCTGATCCTTCAGGCGCAGGCTCTCCAGCCAGTGGATGGCCTGTTGTTCGAGTTCATGGGCGCGCTGGCCGATGCTGGCGAAGCCGAAGGTGCCGGCCGCGCCCGCCAGTTTGTGCAACTGATCGCGCAGGCCGCGCAACTGCTGCAGTTGCGCCTGGTGGTCGCCGGCTTGCAGCAGTTCGGCCTTGTTGGCCAGTTCCGGCAGTTCCTGCGCCAGGCGCTCGGCGAATTGTTCGCCGAGCAGCTGCAATTGGCGCTGCAGTTCGCTGGTCGGGGTGTGCTGTTCAGCCATGAACACTGCTCCATATCTGTCGAACCTGGGCGGCCAGTTGCATCGGGTCGAAGGGTTTGATGATCACGTCGCAGGCGCCCAGGCCGCGGTAATGTTCGATCTCGGCGGGTTGTACCTTGGCGGTCATGAATGCCACCGGGATCCGGCCGATATCCACCAGTTGGGCGATTTTCGCCAGGGTTTGCGGACCGTCCATGCCCGGCATCATCACATCCAGCAGGATGAAATCGGGGGCGAAACCCTGCACCTGATCCAGTGCATCCTGGCCGCATGAGCAACTCAGTACCCTGAAACCGCCGACGGCCTCCAGGGCAACCTTGGCCACCGCCTGGATCGAAGGATCGTCTTCCACATGCAGGATGCGCGACAGTTCAGGCATTGGAGGACTCCTTGGCGGGCGACAGGTGCGCGATAACGCTGAACAAAGGGTAGGTGATTTGGCCAGCGCGGCGGCGGCCCGTCCGCCGGACGACTCTGTGGCGCAGAGTACCACCAGCGGCAGACGCGCAGGCTAATGGCCACAGGCCAGGGCGCTGCAGTTTCAGCAGGATCGGTTCGAGGCCGCCGGTCACAGCTCGGCGCCGTTCGTCAGCGGCAGCTCGAACCAGAAGGTGGCGCCCTGGCCTTCGACCGAGTCGAAGCCGATCTGTCCGCCCATGCGCTCGATCAGTTCCTTGCTGATCGCCAGGCCCAGGCCGGTGCCGCCTTTCTGCCGGGTGTCGCTGGCGTCGGCCTGGGAAAACTTGGCGAAGATGCTGGCCTTGAACGCCTCGGCAATCCCCGGCCCCTGGTCGCGCACGCTGACCCGCAGCTGTGCGTCGCGCTGCTGCACGGCAACCTCGACGAGCTGGCCGGCGGGGGAGAATTTGGCCGCATTGGACAGCAGGTTGGCCAACACTTGGGCCAGACGCTGGCTGTCGACCCGGACCCGGACCGCCGGCATGGGCTCGCGCAGCTGCAGCTGCACCCGATACTGGCTGGCATATGGCTGGTTCTGCGCGATGGCCTGCTCGAGCAGCGGCCGCAGGGGCTGTTCGCTCAGCTCGATCGGCATCTTGCCGGCCACCAGTTTGTCCATGTCCAGCAGATCGTTGATCAACTCACTGAGGTGCCGGCTGTTGTCCTGGGCGATCGTCAGCATCTGCTGCATGCCCGCCGGCACCGCGCCGAGTACGCCTGCGTTGATCAGGCTCAGGGAGCCGGCGATGGCGGTCAGCGGGGTGCGCAGTTCGTGGCTGACGGTGGAGACGAATTCGTTCTTCATACGCTCGATGCGCTTGCGCTCGCTGATGTCGCGGATCACCGCGATGAAACGCCGCTGGCCCTGGTGGCTGATCTGCGACACCGCCAGCTCCATGGCGAAGGACTCGCCATTGCGGCGCAGGCCGCTGAGTTCGCGCACCGTGCCGATCAGGCTCGATTCGCCGGTTCTGCGGTAGCGGGCCAGGTAGCCGTCATGGGCCGAATGATGGGGCTCGGGCATCAGCATGTTGACGTTCTGCCCGGCCACTTCCTCCTGACGATAGCCGAACAAGTGCTCGGCGGCGCGGTTGAAGGTTTCGATACGGCCCATCTCGTCGATGGTGACGATGGCGTCCAGGACATGTTCCAGTACGGTGCGCAGGTAGTGTTCGCGCTCGCGGATCGCCCGTTCGGTGGCGACCCGGTCGCTGAAGTCCTGGATCTGGGTGACGAAGTGCACCGGCCGACCCTCGCCATCGCGCACCAGGGACACGCTGAGCAGCGCCCAGATGGTCCGGCCGAGCTTGTCCAGGTAGCGTTTCTCCATCTGGTAGGCGTTGATTCGTCCGGCCAGCAGCGACTCGGTATTTTCCAGGTCGGCGGCCAGGTCATCGGGGTGGGTGATCCGCTGGAAATCGCCGTGCAGCAGCTCGTCGCGGTTATAGCCGAGGATCTGGCAGAGCTTGTCGTTGACCTCCAGCCAGCGCCCCGCGGGCGACACCAGGGCCATGCCCAGGGGCGCGGTGTTGAAGGCGCTGCTGAAGCGCTGCTGGCTGAGTTCGAGTTCGTCCTCGACCCGCTGGCGTTCGCTGATGTCCCAGATGAAACCGTCCAGCCACAGCAGGTTGCCCTGGCCGTCGTATTCGCCGCGACCCTTCTCGCGCACCCAGACGCTGTGGCCGTCGGCGTGACGCAGGCGATAGGTCAGCTCGAACACTTCCTTGCGCGCGATTTGCGCCTCGATGGCGTAGGTGCTGGCGCGGTCATCTGGATGGATCACGCTGGCATAGCTGCGCACCCGGTTATCGATGAAGTCGCTGGCCGGGTAGCCGCTCAGCTGTTCGATTTCATCGCCCATGAAGCGCATGCTCCAGTCGGCGTCGTGACGGCAGCGGTAGACAACCCCCGGCAGGTTGGCGACCATGCCGCGGAAGCGGCTTTCGCTCTTTTGCAGGGCGCGGGTGGCCTGCTGCAAGGCACTGACATCGGTGGCGATGCCCAGGTAGCCGTGGATACTCTCGTGTTCGTCGCGGATGGCGCTGATCGTCAGGTTGACCAGGCGCGACTCGCCGTCCTTGCGCTGATAGGTCCACTGCCGGGTTTGTGCCTCACCGCCCTGGATAGTGGCGACGAATACCTCGAAACCATGGATCTCGCGGCCCAGCTCGCGGCTCAGTTCGCTGCCACGGACACGCAGCTCTTCGGCCTGGTGAAACAGCAGCGGCGAGTGCCGGCCGATCACCTCTTCGGCCCGATAGCCGAGGAGCAGTTCGGCGCCAGGATTGAACAGGCTGATCAGCCCGCGGGTATCGGTGGCGATGATGGCGACCCCGGTGGCCGAGTCGAGCACGGCCTGGAGGAAGGCGCGGGCCTCGTGCACCTGGGCCTCGCGCTGCTTGAGCTCGCTGACGTCCTGCACGGTGCCGGCCAGCAGGCTCATGCGCCCCTGTGCGTCGGGCTGCAGGCGGGCCAGTTCATGCACCCAGCGGATCTCGCCATCGGGGCGCACGATGCGGTGCACCAGGTCGTGCAGGCCACCGGCCAGCGCCCGCTGTTCGCTGGCCTCGAACAGGGTCAGATCGTCGGGGTGCACGCAACGTTTGAAGGCTTCGACGTCCGGGGCAAATTTCGCGGGGTCATAGCCGAAGATGTCGAAGATGGTGCTCGACCAGTCCAGCTCGCCCGTCTGCAGGTTGGCCTGCCAGTGGCCCAGGCGGGCGATTTGCTGGGCCTGATCCAGGCGCTCCAGCAGGTTCTGGCGGGTCTGCTCCTGCTGCTGGCGTTCCAGGGTCGCGCCGATCCAGCGGGCGAACAGGCGGAGGAATTCGCGGTCGGCCTCGTCGAATGGCCGGCTGCGCGCCTCGGGCGAGGCGAAGCACAGGGTGCCGAAGCGCTTGCCGGCGACCCAGATGGCGATGCCGATGTAGGTTTCCAGGCTGAACAGCGGGTAACAGGGGTGAGCGGCGTGGACCGACTGGCCCATGCACTCGATGGCCAGCACTTCGTCGCTGCGCAGGGTGAGGCTGCAGCAGGTGTCGCCCAGGGGGAAGTGCTGGCCATCGCTGAGGGTCCCCGCCGGCGAGACCTGCACCCGTACCTGGTAATCCTCGGCCTCGATCTGGCTGATGATGGCCAGCGGTACCCGGTAGAAGCTGGCACCCAGTTGCAGGGCTTGGCGCAGCTGCTCCTGACTGCTCAGGGTGGGCAGCGCGGCGATCTCGTTGAGCGCGCGCAGGGCCTCTTGTTGGCGTTGCAGGTGCTGCTGGGCCTGCTCGCGTTGCACGTCGCGGCGCAGCGCCTCGATCAACTGGCCGAGGGTGGCGAGCAGGGGCTGCAGCTGCTCGGCCAGGGTCTGCGGATAACCGTCGGCGCGGTTGGCCACACCGAGCATGCCCACCAGGCGGCCATGGGCATGGATGGGCAGACCGGCAAACGCCAGTAGCGGCGGATGGCCAGGGGGTAAGCCGCCGCTGTGCGGATGCTGCGCGGGGTGATTGCTGATCAGCGCCTCGCCGCTGCGCATGACCTGACCGAACAGGCTGTCGAGGTTGCGCAACTCCATGCCTTGGGCCAGGTGTTCGGCATTGGCGCTGTCCCAGGCAATGTTGCTGATGCTGTAGGTGTGCAGGTGGGGTGCGCCCTGTTCATCTTCGAGCACTTCGCCGATGAAGCCGAACTGGCTGGCGGTCAGCTCGAGAATGCGCGCAAGCAGCGCGTCGAAGGCTTCGCGCTGGTTCTGCGCGGTGATATAGGCGGCCTGGGCCTGGGCGATGACGGCCAGCAATTGGCGCGACTGCTCGCTTTGCTGGTGCTTGTGCTGCAGCTCGTCGCGGTGCCGGCTGATCAGTGTCTGGCTGGCGCGGCGGGTGCTCAGCAGCAGCAACAGGAGCAGGGCCTCGGCGCCGAGCCAGGCCAGCAGCCACTTGCCGAGCAGCCACTGCTGGTCGCTCTGGTGGCGGGCGAACTGTTCGCTGACGTCGCGCCAGGTCAGGGCGACGGCCGGGGTGCCGGGGCCGGCAGTGTGCGCTGAGCGGTAGCTCGGCAGTACCACTTGGGTGAGCAGGTAGGTGTGGCCCTGATCTTCGAGCAGCTTGAAGGTGTCGCCGGCGGCGGGGGCGGGCAGCAGCCGCTGGGTTTGCCAGTTCTGCACCTGCGCGCGCGAGTAGCCTTCCAGCTGCCAGTAGCCGGATGCACCGTCCGGGGGGCGCAGCATCCCGCCACTGAGCGGTGCTTGCTGCGCGCTACGCTCGAGCAGCAGGGCGACCCCGGCGTCCAGCTCCCGATCCAGCTGTTGCAGGTCGTTGTGCAGGCTCAGGGTGACTTCCAGAGCGCCGATGATCACTGGCTCGAGTGTGCCATCCACCTGCAGCGGGGTCATCGCGCGCATCACCAGGCTGTCGACGCCGAGGCCCAGGCCGGCCTTGCTCTGCTCATCCCGGAGGACATCGGCGAGCATCGACCGCTGCGCAGCGGGACTGTCGCCAAAGCGTTCGGGCTGGTGCACGCGCAGCAGGACTTCGCTGGTGGGCGCGAGGTGGATATACAGCTTGAACGGATGGCTGCTCTGCAGGTTGCGCCAGCGCGGGGCCAGGCGGGTGTAGAGCTGGTTGCGGATGGCGTTGGCGGCGGCCCGATCCGGCGTGCCGCTGTTGTGCAGGGCATAGGCCTGGCGCACCAGTTCGATGGCCCAGGAGTCGGCGGCCATGCTCTCGGCCAGCAGCTGCGCCTGATCCCGCTGGCGCCGTTGGCTGCTGTGCAGGGCCAGGCGCTGCAGGTCGGCCTGCTTGGTCAGCTGCAGCTGCCAGAAACTTTCCCGTTCGTTCAGGGCGAGCCAGCCCAGCACGGCAAAGAACAGCGCCAGGCCGAGGCTGCCGAGGCCGACTATCCAGCGGATCGCCGAGGATTTTTCCTCGCGGTTCATTGACCAGATCCTGAACGAGCGGTTGGCATTCAGGCCAGCCCGGCGAGTCGACGCAGGCGCGCCTGAGCGTTGCTGTCGACGCTGGCATCCTGCTCGCAGGCGGCCAGGCGCATGAGCACGGCCGCGCGCTTGATGCTGTTGTTGGGCAGGGCATAGCAGGCGCCGATCAGTTCGCGCAGGGCCATGGGCAACTGCCAGCGCGCCTTGATCGCAATGGCGAAGGGTGAACTGAATTGGCCAAGCGCTTGTGCTACCTGCGCTTCGCCGAGGTTATGCCCGCGCTTCTCCCAGGCCTGGGCCAGGTAGAGCACGCAGAGCTCACCCATGCGGTGCAGCAGCGCCGCGCTATGAAAGGGCGCCGGATCCAGGCTGCACTGGCGGGCCAGGGCCATGCTGGTTTCGGCCAGTCGTTCGCTGGCGTCCAGATGCACTTCGGCGAGCTGGCGCAGGAGTGGGCTATCCAGGGCAGCGGACTGGCGCAGGGCGAGGCCCATGGCCAGGTTGAGGCTGGTCGCCGCGCCGAGTTTGTGCAGGGCTTCGAGCAGGCTGATGCACGGGCGACCGGCGCCTTTGTAGGCGCTGCTGTTGGCCACGGTCAGCAGCCGGGCATTCAGGGCCGGGTCGTGGCGCCAGTCCTCGGCCAGTTCGCGCAGGCTCAGTTGCTCGCCCTTGAAGCTTTGCAGGAGGCGATCGCGGATGCCCTGGCTCAGCGGCAGGTCCAGTTCGCTGGCCGGCAGTTTTTCCAGGTGGGCCATGAAGTCTTCGTCGTCGACGGCGCAGGCTGCATGCTTCTGCGCTTCGGCCGCAGGCAGCAACTGGTCCAGGCTGGCGGCGACGCGCGAGGCCTGGAAGGGCTTGCTGATGAAAGCGTTGATCCCCAACGCGCGTACTTCCACCACGCTGCTGCGGTCGGTGCGGCCGGTGATCATCACCAGCGGTACCTCGCGGTTTTGCTGGCGCACCTGTTTGAGCAGCCGAGTGCCTTCGCCGTCCGGCAGGTTCCAGTCGCTGATCAGCAGGTCGCTGGGCTGTCGTTGCCAGTCCGCCAGGGCCTCGGCCACGCTGCCCAGGCAGGCGACTTCGGCATGCGGGCGCAGGCTCAGCACGATCTGCTTGAGCAGATCGGCGATCCAGTGATCGTCTTCGAGAATCAGTACCCGCATAGGTCTCGGCTATTCCTTGGCTGCGCTGCGCATGATGCTTGATTGCTCAGGACGCCGCTACGGCTGGTGTCGGCTCGGGCTCGGCCGGTTGCGGTCGGCCGAACAGATAGCCCTGGCCATAGTCGCAGCCGATCTGCCGGAGGAACTCCATCTGTTCCGGCCGTTCGATGCCTTCGGCCAGAACCTTGAGGTCCAGGCTGTGGCCCAGGGCGACCACCGCGCGGGTAATGGCGACATCGTCGCTGTCGTGGGGCAGGCCGCGGACGAAACTCATGTCGAGCTTGAGTTTGTGCACTGGCAGGCGCTTGAGCCGGGCCAGGGAGCTGTAGCCGGTGCCGAAGTCGTCGATCGCCAGGCGTACACCCAGGGCCCGCAGGCGCTCGAGCAGCGCCAGGGCTGCGTCCGGGTCGTCCATCACCGCGCTTTCGGTGACCTCCAGTTCCAGGCAGGCCGGGTCCAGGCCGGTGTCGGCCAGCACCCGGGCCACCTGCAGATCCAGCCCGCCGCGGCCGAACAGGCGGCTGGAGACGTTGACGGCGACGAAGCGCGGAACCTGCGTCTGCTCTTGCCAGAGCACCATCTGCCGGCAGGCCTGTTGCAGTACCCAGGCGTCGATGGCGCCGATCAGGCCGCTGTCTTCGGCGACCGGAATGAACTCTCCCGGCGTTATCAGGCCGCGCTGCGGATGCTGCCAGCGCACCAGCGCCTCGGCGCCGATCAGTTCGCCGCTGGCCAGGTCGTGCAGCGGTTGGTAGTAGACGCGCAGCTCCTGGTTATCCAGGGCATGGTGCAAGGCGCTGACCAGGTCGACGCGATGGCGGGCGAACTCGGTCAGCTCCTGGGTATAGAAGGCATAGCCTTCGCGGCCGCTGCTCTTGGCCTTGGACAGCGCCGAGTCGGCATTGCGCAGGACCTGCTCGAGGGTTTGCGCATCGCCGGGAAACAGGCTGATGCCGATGCTGGCGCTCATGTAGAACTCATGCCTTTCGAGGTTGAACGGTGCGCCCAGGCTGCTCAGCAGGAGCTGGGCCAGGCTGGCGGCCTGGGGCGCATCCAGGCAGTGCTCGCAGAGCAGGCCGAACTCGTCGCCGCCCAGGCGCGCCAGGGTCATGCCTTGGGCCAGTTGTGCGGCCAGGCGCTCGCCGACCGCCTTGAGCAGCAGGTCGCCGATGTTGTGGCCCAGGCTTTCGTTGATGTGCTTGAAGTGATCGAGGTCGATCAGCAGCACCGCACCCTGCCGTTCGGATTTGGCACGCTTGAGGGCGTTTTCGACCCGCTCGGTGAAGAGCAGGCGATTGGGCAGCCCGCTCAGCGGATCATGGTGGGCCAGGTGGTCCAGTTCGCTCTGCGAGCGCTTCAGGGCGCTGATGTCGGAGAACACCGCGACGTAGTGGCTGAGCTCGCCTTTGTCGTCGTGGATGGCGCGAATGCAGTGCCACTGCGGATAGATTTCACCGTTCTTGCGCCGGTTCCAGATTTCTCCGCTCCAGCTGCCCCGGGCTGCCAGCGCGTGCCACAGGCGTTTGTAGAACGCCCGGTCGTGGCGACCCGAACTCAGGTGGTTGGGCCGGCGGCCGATGATGTCCTCGGGGCTGTAGCCGGTGATACGGGTAAAGGCCGGGTTGACGTGAACGATCTTCTGCTTGCTGTCGGTGACCAGCACCCCGTCCTGGGTCGCATCGAACACGGCGGCGGCCTGGCGCAGGCTGTGTTCATTGGCCCGCCGTTGGCTGATGTCGCTGGCGGTGCCGATAATGCGCTCCGCTCGACCCTGGGCGTCGAGCTGCAACTGCCCGCGCGACTGGATCCAGCGGTAGTCGCCATCCTGGTGGCGCATGCGCAGGGTCACTTCGAATGTCTCCTGGCTGGCATTGTTCAGGATATCGGCGATGGTTCGCTCATGGCGGGCGCGGTCGTTGGGGTGCAACTGTTGCAGCCAGCGCGCCCGGCTGTTGCCCAGTTCCGTGGGTTGCAGGCCGAGCAGGGCGGTGTAGCCCGGCGAGAAGAACACCTTGTCGCTGCCCAGGTCCCAGTCCCACAAGCCTTCCCTGGCGGAGGCCAGGGCCAGGTTCAGGCGCTCTTCGCTGGCGCGCAGGGTTCTGCGCATGCGCGCCTGCTGGTGCAGGTGGGCGCGCAGGATCAGGTACAGCAGGACGCTGCTGAACAGCACGAAGCACAGCCCCTTGAGCAACTGCACCTGCTCGATACGTTCGGCAGGCAGGTGCAGCCAGGCCAGCAGGGCGTCACTGAAGACGATCCACAGTCCGGCAGCCAGCAGGTAGACCAGGGTCAGGCGCACCGCTCCTTGGTGTAGGCTCATAAGGTGTCCATCGGCTCTCCAGGTGGGCACTGTGATAATAGTGTAAGCAGCGGCCGGGTATTGTTATCTAAAAGACCAACTGGTTTTATGACCCATGCCGGTGATAATGCACTGTGGTCGCGTCACGTTTCCCTTTCAAGAGGCACTCGGCTCATGTGGTACAACGGTTTTCTCGACCTGTCGGTCTGGCAGTTGATCGTTGCCGTGCTGGTGATGACGCATATCACCATTGTCGGCGTCACGGTGTACCTGCACCGTTATTCTGCCCATCGCGCCCTGGAGTTGCATCCGGCGCTGAAACACTTCTTTCGTTTCTGGCTGTGGTTGACCACCGGGCAGAACACCCGCGAATGGACCGCCATCCACCGCAAGCACCACGCCAAGTGCGAAACCGTCGACGACCCGCACAGCCCGGTGATCAAGGGCCTGGGCACGGTATTGCGCAGCGGCGCCGAGCTCTATCAGCAAGAGGCGAAGAACCCGGAAACCCTGCGCATCTACGGCAAGAACTGTCCGGACGACTGGATCGAACGCAACCTCTATTCGCGCCATACCTTCGCCGGCGTGACCCTGATGGCGCTCATCGACCTGGCCCTGTTCGGCGTGATCGGCATCAGCGTCTGGGCAATCCAGATGATGTGGATTCCGCTGTGGGCGGCCGGGGTGATCAACGGTCTCGGCCATGCCGTCGGCTACCGCAATTTCGAGTGCCGCGACGCCGCGACCAACCTGCTGCCCTGGGGCATCCTGATCGGCGGCGAAGAGCTGCACAACAACCACCACACCTATCCCAACTCGGCCAAGCTGTCGGTGCGCAAGTGGGAGTTCGACATGGGCTGGGCCTGGATCCGGCTGTTCAGCCTGCTCGGCCTGGCCAAGGTGCAGCGCGTGGCGCCGATCGCCCATCGCATCGAGGGCAAGCGTAGCCTGGACATGGACACCGCCATGGCCATTCTCAACAACCGTTTCCAGATCATGGCGCAGTACCGCAAGCTGGTGATAGGGCCGCTGGTCAAGCAGGAACTGGCCAAGGCCGATGCCTCGGTGCGCCATCAGTTCCACCGCGCCAAGCGCCTGCTGGGCCGCGAGCCGAGCCTGTTGCACGACCAGCAGCAACTGCGCATCGATGCCATGCTGGCGCAGAGCCAGGCGCTCAGGGTGATCTACGAGAAGCGCCTGGCGCTGCAGCAGATCTGGCTCAAGACCAGCGCCAATGGCCACGACATGCTCGACGCGATCAAGCAGTGGGTGCATGAGGCCGAGGCCAGCGGGATCCAGGCGCTGGGTGAGTTCGCCGAGCAATTGAAGACCTACTCGCTGCGGCCCGCCGCAGTCGCTTGACTGGCGACAAACGTCCCGAGACGGTCACTTGAGTGAATGGCGACTGTGACCGTTTCAAGCATCGGTAGTCCGTTCGGAGCCTAGCAGGCCGTTGAAAAACTACCTACGTTGGCAATACTGCGTTAAAAACGGCCTCAAAATGCTCATTTACAGCACGTAAACTCCGCTTTTTCGGCCGTTTTTGCCTTGTCTTGCCTGCCTCGCCTACGTTTTTCAACGGCCTGTTAGCGGCGACCCTTGGATCACCCAAAGCCACTTCCTCGAGTGCGTCCGCTCGGCGTTTGTCCTGCCCGTCGACACCTTCAAGCATTTCACCGACAGCTACGCCCTGCGGGTGGGCGACCAGGCGTTGCAGCGCCGCGCTTGTCGCCGAGCGCCCGCGGCCTGAGCTTCAGTCATGGGGCAGGCGGTTCGGCATCAGCCCGAGCCGGGGCTGCCCCGTCCGTGCACTGCCGGCCTCGGTCCGGATATTCCCTGTTGCCCGTGTCCATGTCCCCGGGAAGCGGATCCTTTGCGGCTGAGGACGGCTGTTCCGGGCTCATGTCGGCATTGGCGATTTATCGCCGTTATCGCTATTGCGATGGGCGAAAATCCGCCTATTCGCCTGTGACCGGCTCCCCCGGATAAAGCGCCGTAAACCTGTAAATCTCCGGAATAGAGCGGTTTGCGCGCGTGGCTTGGCGCTTGGCGCAGTATCTGCATTGAGCTGTGCAGCACCAGCACTATTAGCGGTTTCGGCGTCCCGGAACATTCGGACGATTGTGCTCCGCACGCCATTTTCGGTGTGCGCGACGGCGCCGCTGGTCCGGAGGTTTTAGGCGCTCGGTTGACATGGGGAGCGTCGGCCTTCTACTCTGGACAGGCGTTATGTAAATTGGTATTACCAATTACTTTGAAGTGAAAAAACAATAATTCCAATAAAGTGCCGAGGTTTTCCATGGGGTTCACGCCTATCACGCGCTCTGCGTGCTTCTCTGGTTGTTCTGGTCAGGCCTGTTTGCACTCGCCTGCCGGTGGTCTTGTCGCCACCAGTCCGTTGCTGTCTCTCGCCCAAGTCACCAGACACGTCTGATTTCCTGCTCCTTCCGCTCTGCGCTTGCCGGTCATCTACCTGGCGAGGTTCGCGGGAGTGAGCCAACGAATTCGGTTCGTGCCTGCTCCTTCGTGGTCGAAGTCTGCGCCCGTGCCGATGTGCCACCCAAAAAAAACACTGGAGAAAACCATAATGAGAAAGACCTCCCTGGCGCTGGCCGTAGCCGCCGGCACCCTGGGCTTGACCCTGAGCCACGTCGCCAACGCCGAGTTCATCAAGGACAGCAAGGCCAGCATCGAAGCGCGTAATTTCTATTTCAATCGTGATTTGCGCGACACCACGGCAGCTCAGCAATCCAAGCGCGAAGAGTGGGCGCAAGGTTTCATTCTCAGGGCTGAGTCCGGCTTCACCGAGGGCACCGTTGGCTTCGGTCTGGATGCCTACGCCGGTCTGGGCCTGAAACTCGACTCGTCGGACGAGCGCGCCGGCAGCAACCTGCTGCCGAGCAGCTTCGGCGACGAGGGCCCGGGCGAATATTCGGAGGCGACCGCCACGCTCAAGGCCAAGATCTCCAAGACCGTGCTCAAGGTCGGCGGCCTGATGCCCAAGCTGCCGAGCGTATCGGCCAACGATTCGCGCCTGCTGCCGCAGAACTTCCTCGGCGGCCACCTGAACTCCCAGGAGATCGCCGGCCTGACGGTCGATGCGGGCCAGCTGAAGGAAACCAACCAGCGCGACTCCAGCGATTTTCAGGACCTGAGCCTGAACGCCGCGGGTGGCAAGCGTAACTTCAAGTTCGGCAGCAACGGTAACCAGGGTGACGACTTCAACTTCGCCGGCCTGTCCTACAAGTGGCAGGACAACCTGAGCACCGCTTACCACTACGGCGAGCTGGAAGAGCTGTACAAGCAGCACATCTTCAATGTGGTGCATGTGCTGCCGATCGCCGACCAGCAGTCGTTCAAGACCGACCTGCGCTATGCCCGCTCCACCGATGACGGCAGCAGCAACATCGACAACAAGGCCTTCGGCGCCATGTTCACCTACGCCCTGAGCGGTCACAAACTCGGCCTGGGCTACCAGAAGATGAGCGGCGATACCGGCTACGCCTATCTCAACGGCACCGATCCGTTCCTGGTCAACTACGTGCAGATCGGCGACTTCGCCAGCAAGGACGAGACCTCCTGGCAGGCGCGCTACGACTTCGACTTCGCCTCGATCGGCATCCCCGGCCTGACCTTCATGACCCGCTACCTGACCGGTGACAACATCGACCGCGGTGCAAATCTGTCCGATGGCAAGGAGTGGGAGCGCAACATGGACATCGGCTATGTGGTTCAGCAGGGCCCGTTGAAGAACCTCGGGCTGAAATGGCGCAACGCCACTGTGCGCAACAACTTCGCCAACGACCTGGACGAAAACCGCCTGATCCTCAGCTACACCCTGCCGCTGCTCTGACCTGCACCCCGCGGTTAGCGGGGCTGTCGGGCATGGCTGAGCAGTTGCATCCTGTTCAGCCGTGACACAAGAAAGCCCGGACCCTGTTCCGGGCTTTTTTGTGGGTGCTCATCGGGCAGCGCACCATCCGCTATCGCGCGGTGCCTGCTGACGCCGTCGAATCTGGAAAAGCCGCAATCCGTAGGATGGGTTAGCCGCCGGGACGATGGCAGGCCGGCTGCATGTTAAGCGCGGCGTAACCCATCAGCGATAGTGGCCACGGCGCCGAGTACGGGCATAGCGCGGTTGAGGGGTATCGCTACGCTCAACCTGCGAGAGCTGGCGTGCAATCCGGGAACTCAGCCAGAGCATCGCCCCGGGGCGGGCCTCCTACAGGTATGTGCGGTGCCTTGCGGAGCGCCAGCGAAATCAGGTGCGCTTTATGCTCGGTGGAATGGCCAAGCCAGATCTCGCCGGAGAGAGGTGCTGCCAATTTTTGCTTGCATAATAATATATAAAAAAATATATTGTTTTTAAATTAATTGATGGCTCGCCCCATGAACGCTCCCGAACAGACGCTCGATGTCCAGCAACTGCGCGCCAACGCCGATGCCGCCGGGCAGTTGCTCAAGGCTTTGGCCAATCCCGACCGCCTGTTGCTGCTCTGTCAGCTGTCGCAAGGCGAGCGCAACGTCAGTGAGCTGGAAAACCTGCTCGGCATCCAGCAGCCGACGTTGTCGCAGCAGTTGGCGGTATTGCGTCGTGAAGGGCTGGTGGAGACCCGCCGCGAGGGCAAGCAGATTTACTACCGGATCAGCAGCCCGGCAGCCTTGGCGGTGATCGATACGCTGTACCAGTTGTTCTGCGCCGGAGAGGCATGATGAGCATCGACTGGCTGAATTTCACGCCCTGGAGTTCGCTCGCGGGCGGTGCGCTGATCGGTCTGGCCGCCAGTCTGTTCGTGTTGTGCAACGGCCGCATCGCCGGCATCAGCGGCTTGCTCGGCGCGGTGCTGGAGGGCGGCGAGGGCCGGGCGGAGAAGGGCCTGTTCCTCCTCGGCCTGCTGCTGGCGCCGCTGCTCTGGGGGCTGTTTGCCGTGCTGCCGACTATCGAGTTCCAGAGCGGCTGGCCGGGCTTGCTGGGGGCCGGCCTGCTGGTCGGTGTGGGTACCCGCTACGGCTCCGGCTGTACCAGCGGCCATGGGGTCTGTGGCGTGTCCCGGCTGTCGCCGCGTTCGCTGGTGGCGACGCTGGCCTTCATGGCCGCCGGTTTCGTCACGGTCTTTGTTCTGCGTCATCTGCTGGGGGGTTGAACATGCGCAAACTGACCGCATTGCTGGCCGGCTTGCTGTTCGGCATGGGTCTGTTGCTGGCCGGCATGGCCAATCCGGCCAAGGTGCTGGGCTTCCTCGATCTGGCGGGGGCCTGGGATCCGTCGTTGGCGCTGGTGATGGCTGGCGCCATCGCGGTCGCTGCGGGGCCGCTGGCCTGGGCCAAGGGCCGCGGGCAGTCGCTGCTCGGCGCGCCTATGCAGTTGCCGGCCAAGCGCGAGCTGGATCGGCGGTTGATCGGCGGCAGCCTGGTCTTCGGCATCGGCTGGGGCATTGCCGGGATCTGCCCGGGGCCGGCGTTGGCCATTCTGCTCAGCGGCCATTGGCAGGTCAGCGTTTTCGTTCTGGCCATGCTGGCCGGGATGCTGTTGTTCACCGCGCTGGAACGCCAGCGTGTTCCTTGACTGGGAGATCATCATGAAAACCAACGTTGGCACCATCGACCGCAGCCTGCGCATCGCCGTCGGCTTGATTCTGATTGGCTTGAGCCTGAGCGGCACCATCGGCCTGTGGGGCTGGATCGGCGTCGTGCCGCTGGCCACCGGCCTGCTGCGTACCTGCCCGGCGTATTCGTTGCTGGGCATCAACAGCTGCAAACGCTCCTGAGAGGCTGTTGGCGATGCGCAGATGACGGGCGCTTTGCAAAGCGCCGGTCATCTCTCCCGGGCAGGGCTGCCGGCGCCTCGTTAACCCAATCCACAGAGGCTGCGAAGGAGGGCCGTCAGCATGCAAGCGCACATCGAAGCTTTTTTTGATCCTGCCACCTTCACCTACAGTTACGTGGTCAGCGATCCTGCGACCCGGCGCTGCGCCATCCTCGACTCGGTGCTCGACTACGACCCAGCCGCCGGGCGCACCTCGCGGCACAACGCCGACCGTCTGATCGCCTATGTGCGCGAGCAGGGTCTGCAGGTCGACTGGCTGCTGGAAACCCATGTGCACGCCGATCACCTGTCGGCTGCGGCCTACCTCAAGCGCGAACTGGGCGGCCAGTTGGCCATCGGCGAACGGATCACCCTGGTGCAGGACACCTTCGCCAAGCTGTTCAACACCGGACCCGAGTTCGCCACCGATGGCCGCCAGTTCGACCACCTGTTGCGCGACGGCGAGCGCTTCCGGATCGGCAACCTCGAAGCCCGTGCCATCCATACACCCGGGCATACCCCGGCCTGCATGACCTATGTGGTCGGCGATGCGGCCTTCGTTGGTGATACCCTGTTCATGCCCGATTACGGCACCGCCCGCTGCGATTTCCCCGGTGGCGATGCGCGGCTGCTGTTCCGCTCGATCCGCAAGCTGTTCCAGCTGCCGGATGCGACCCGGCTGTTCATGTGCCATGACTACAAGGCGCCGGGGCGCGAAGAGTTCCTCTATGAAACCACGCTGGCCAAGGAACGCGCGCATAACGTGCATGTGCATGAGGGGGTCGGCGAGGACGATTTCGTCGCCATGCGCCGCGCGCGCGACACCACCCTGGACATGCCGAGCCTGATCCTGCCGTCGGTGCAGGTGAACATGCGCGCCGGCCAGCTACCGCCGGCGGAAGCCAACGGCATCCGCTATCTGAAGATTCCCCTCGATGTGCTCTGAGGAGATGCCCATGGATTCCTTCAGCTGTCTGCCGCACAAGCCCTTGGCCGCGCCGGGCGCCGGCGACTTCGAACGGGAGAAAAGTAAATGAGCCTGCGCCGCTGGCTGCCCTGCCTTGACTGGGGCCGGAGTTACAACCGCGCCAGCGCCGCGCAGGATGGCCTGGCGGCGCTGATCGTCACCCTGATGCTGATCCCGCAGAGCCTGGCCTATGCCATGCTCGCCGGCCTGCCGCCGGTCGCCGGGCTGTATGCCAGCATCCTGCCGCTGCTGGCCTATGCCCTGTTCGGTTCCAGTCGCACCCTGGCGGTCGGCCCGGTGGCGGTGGTCTCGCTGATGACCGCCGCCGCCCTGGGGCCGTTGTTCCCCGCTGGCAGCGCCGAGTATGTCGGCGCCGCCATGCTGCTGGCGCTGCTGTCCGGGCTGCTGCTCGCCGGCATGGCCCTGCTGCGCCTGGGCTTCGTCGCCAACTTTCTCAGCCATCCGGTGATTTCCGGCTTTATCAGCGCCTCCGGGATTCTCATCGCGGTCGGCCAGCTCAAGCATATCCTCGGTATTTCCGCCTCCGGCGAAAATCTCCAGCAACTGCTGCCGGCGCTGCTGCACAACCTGCCGGCGGTGCACGGGCCGACCCTGCTGATCGGTGCCTGCAGCCTGCTGTTTCTCTGGTGGGTGCGTGGCCGGCTCAAGCCCTCGCTCATGCGCCTGGGGATGGGCGCCGGCATGGCCGGCAACCTGGCCAAGGCCGGGCCGGTGCTGGCGATCATCGTCGCCATCCTGGTGGTCAGCCTGCTGCAACTGGAGCAGGCCGGGGTCAAGGTCGTAGGCGCGGTGCCTCAGGGCTTGCCGGGGCTGAGCCTGCCCACCCTGGACTACCGCCTGGCCCTGCAGCTGTTGCCGGCGGCGCTGTTGATCAGCCTGGTCGGCTTCGTCGAGTCGGTGTCGGTGGCGCAGACCCTGGCGGCCAAGCGTCGCCAGCGCATCGAGCCGGACAACGAGCTGCTGGGGCTGGGCGGCGCCAACCTGGCGGCGGCCCTCAGTGGCGGCTTCCCGGTCACCGGCGGCTTCGCCCGCTCGGTGGTCAACTTCGATGCCGGGGCGCAGACGCCCATGGCCGGGGTGCTGACCGCCGGCGGTATCGCCCTTAGCGTGCTGTTGCTGACGCCGCTGCTGCACAACCTGCCGCAGGCGGTGCTGGCCGCGACCATCATGGTCGCGGTGCTCAGCCTGGTCGACCTTAAGGCCCTCGGCCGTACCTGGCGCTATTCGCGGCAGGACGGCGCGGCCCAGGCGGCGACCCTCGGCGGGGTGCTGCTGCTCGGCGTCGAGGCGGGCATTTTGCTGGGCGTCGGCCTGTCGCTGCTGTTGTTCCTCTGGCGCACCAGTCGCCCGCATATGGCGGTGGTCGGTCAGGTGCCGGGCAGCGAGCACTTTCGCAACATCGAACGCTTCGCCGTGGTGGAAAGCCCCAGCGTGCTGTCGCTGCGGGTCGACGAGAGTCTGTACTTTCCCAACGCGCGCTTTCTCGAAGAACGTATCGGCGAGCTGATCGCGGCGCGCCCGCTGGTGCGCCATCTGGTGCTGATGTGCCCGGGGGTCAACCTGATCGACGCCAGCGCCCTGGAAAGCCTGGAGGCCATAGTCGAGCGCCTGCAGGCGGCCGGGGTGCAACTGCACCTGTCGGAAGTCAAGGGGCCGGTGATGGATCAGCTGCGCCGTTCGGATTTCCTCGAGCACTTCGGCGGCCAGGTATTCGTCAGCCAGTACCAGGCGCTGCGCACGCTCGATCCACTGAGCACGCGGCGCGCCCTGGTGCGGGGGTAGTCTTACAGCAACAGTAGGGTGGCCAGGCCGAGGAAGGCGAAGAAACCGACGACATCGGTCACCGTGGTCAGGATCACGCTGCCGGCCAGCGCCGGGTCGATGCCCATGCGCTCGAGCAGCAACGGGATGCCCCAGCCGGCCAGGGCCGCGCACAGCAGGTTGACCAGGATGGCGGCGCCGAGCACTGCGCCTATGCCCCAGTCGCCGAACCAGAGCACGGCGAGCGCAGCGATCACCACCGACCAGAGCAGGCCGTTGAGGATGGAGATGCCCAGCTCGCGGTTGAGCAGGATGCGGATATTGCCTTTCTGCACCTGGCCCAGGGCCAGGCCGCGGATCACCAGGGTCAGGGTCTGGCTGCCGGCGATACCGCCCATGCTCGCCACTATGGGCATCAGCACGGCGAGGGCCACCAGCTGCTCAAGGGTCGCCTGGAACAGGCCGATCACCCAGGCGGCAGTGAACGCGGTGATCAGGTTGATCCCCAGCCAGACCGCACGACGGCGCGAACTGATCAGCACCGGGGCGAAGATATCGGCTTCGTCGTCGAGGCCGGCCATCTGCATCAGCGCGCGCTCCGAGTCTTCGCGAATCAGGTCGACCACGTCGTCGACGGTGATCCGGCCGATCACCCGGTTGTGCTCATCCACCACCGGGGCCGAGAGCAGGTCGAGGTCCTGGAACAGGCGGGCCACATCGGTGTTCTTGCTGGTCACAGCGATGCCGGCGATGTCGCGGTCGATCAGCTCGGCTACCGGGCGGCCCAGGTCGGCGGTGACCAGGCTGCTCAGGCGCAGGCTGCCCTGGTAGTGGCCTTTGCGGTCGACCACCATCAGCATGTCGGTCTGTGGCGGCAGTTTTTCCAGCAGGCGCAGATAGCGCAGCACCGTGCTGACTTTGACGTCGGCGCGGATCTGGATGACGTCGGCGTTCATCAAGCCGCCGGCCGAGTCCTCGGGATAGGACAGCATCGACTCGAGCTGCTTGCGCTGGCTGGCGCTGCTGGCGCGCAGCAGCTTGTTGCCCAGTTCGCCGGGCAAGGTCTGGATCAGGTCGACCCGGTCATCGAGCTCCAGGTGTTCGGCCGAGGCGATCAGGTCCTCGATATCCAGGTCGAGGGCCAGGGCGATGCGTATTTCATCGTGCAGGTAGGTCAGCACCTTGCCGGCCCGCTCGGTGTCGACCATGCTCCAGACGCTGCGGCGTTCCTCGGGTGGCAGCGCCTCGAGCAGCCCGGCGATCTTGGCCGGGTGCATGCGGTGCAGAATCTTGCCGACGCGCTTGAGCTTCTTCAGACCCAGCGCAGCGCGCACGGCCTCCAGGTGGTTGACCGCGCTTTGTGGGTGTTGCTGTTCCGCTCTGGCGTGGGTCGAGTCCGCCGAGTCGCCGGCCAGCTGACCGATCAGTTCGAGGCTGAGGTGGGACAGGATGCGGCCTTCGAGCGCGGGATCGATTTGCTGCCACAGCGCCATGCGTTGCTCGGCGTCGAGCATCTCGAGCAGGGCGGCGGTCTTGGCCGGGTGCATGCGGCCGAGCAGCTTGCGCACACGCTTGTTCTTGCCGTCGCTGAGGGCCTGAACGATATGCGCGCTCTCGGTCCGAGTGTGGCTCTCGGCGTTGAGGCTGGGGTCTGGTTTGCTCGAATTCATGGACGCCAGAGTAACACCGGCGCAGCTAGTGTTGCGCGAGTAACCCGGGGCAGGCGAGAGCCCGATGCGCTCGCTGCCCCGAGCCGGTCAGGCGCGTTGCGGTGCCGGCTGCTGCTGGGTGATGCAGTGGATATTGCCGCCGCCGAGGAGGATCTCGCGGCCGGGCACCAGCACCACCCGGTGCTCGGGAAACAGGCGCTGGAGGATGGCGTGGGCGGCCTCGTCCTGCGGGTCGTCGAAGCTCGGCGCGATGATGCCGCCGTTGACGATCAGGAAGTTGACGTAGGAGCCGGCCAGGCGCACCTCCGGGCTGCGCTGCTGGCTGCCGGCGACCAGGTCGACGCCGGCGCATTCTTCTGCCGTGGCGTAGAGCGGGCCGGGGATCGGCAGCTTGTGCACGATCAGTTGGCGACCCTGGGCGTCGCGCGCCTGCTCCAGTACCTGCAGCGCCGCCTGGCAGCGCGGGTAGTTGGGGTCCTGCGGGTCGTCGGTCCAGGCCAGCAGCACCTCGCCGGGGCGCACGTAGCAGCAGAAGTTGTCGACGTGGCCGTCGGTTTCGTCGTTGAACAGGCCATCCGGCAGCCAGATCACCTTGTCGATTGCCAGATGCTCGCGCAGCACCTGCTCGGTTTGTTCACGGCTGAGGTGCGGGTTGCGGTTGCGGTTGAGCAGGCATTCCTCGGTGGTGATCAGGGTGCCTTCGCCGTCGACGTGGATCGAGCCGCCTTCGAGGATGAAGCCTTCGGTGCGGTAGCGCGCGCAGCGCTCGATCTCGAGGATCTTGCCGGCCACCTGATCGTCGCGCTGCCACGGGAAGTACAGGCCGCCATCGAAGCCGCCCCAGGCATTGAAGGTCCAGTCGATGCCACGGACTTCGCCGTGCGGGTTGGTGACGAAGGTCGGCCCGGTGTCGCGCACCCAGGCATCGTCGCTGCTGATTTCGACCACGCGGATAGCGCCGTGGTCGAGGCGGGCGCGGGCGTTCTCGTATTGCCCGGCGCTGACGCAGACAGTCACCGGCTCGAATGCGGCGATGGCCTTGGCCACCGCGGCGAAGGCCGCTTGCGCCGGCTTGCCGCCGAGGCGCCAGTTGTCCGGGCGCTCGGGCCAGACCATCCAGGTCTGGCTATGGGCTTCCCACTCGGCCGGCATGCGGAAGCCGTCGGCGCGGGGGGTGCTGTTCAGGGTGGTCATAGTATCTACCTGCATGGCGTAGGGTGCGCCGCGCGCACCGATTGCGTAGGGGCGGTGCGCACGGCCTGGGCGACCCCGCGCACCCTACTCGATTCAGGACTCCAGCGCGCCGTCGAGGGTCTTGAGCGGCCCGTAGAGGTTCGGTCGGCGGTCGCGGAAACTGCCCCAGGCGCTGCGGATATGCTCGAGCTGGTCGAGGTCGAAGCTGTGCACCAGTACGCCTTCCTCGGTCTCGTTGAGCTCTTCGACCTTTTTGCCGAACTGGTCGGCGATGAACGAGGAGCCATAGAAATTGATGTGGTAGTCGCCCTGGTCCTCGCGGCCGATGCGGTTGCTCGCCACCAGCGGCATCAGGTTGGCGCCGGCGTGGCCCTGCTGCACGCGCTGCCAGTGGTCGCGCGAGCTGATGGTCGGGTCATGCGGCTCGGTGCCGATGGCGGTCGGGTAGAACAGGATCTCGGCGCCGAGCAGGGCCATGCTGCGCGCGCACTCGGGGAACCACTGGTCCCAGCAGATACCCACGCCGATCTTGGCGTAGCGGGTGTTCCATACCTTGAAGCCGGTGTCGCCCGGGTTGAAGTAGTACTTCTCGTGGTAGCCGGGGCCGTCCGGGATGTGGCTTTTCCGATAAATCCCCAGGTTGCTGCCGTCGGCATCGATGATCGCGATGCTGTTGAAGCGCGCGCGCCCGGCCAGCTCGAAGAAGCTGATCGGTAGCACCACCTGCAGTTCCTTGGCGACCTTCTGGAAGTGGGCGATGGCCTCGTTGGCCTCGGCCGTGGTGGCCAGCTGCAGGTAGTCCGGGTTGGGCTTCTGGCAGAAGTACGGGGTCTCGAACAGTTCCTGGATCAGGATGATCTGCGCGCCCTGGGCCGCGGCCTGGCGCACCAGCTTCTCGGCGTTGGCGATGTTGCCGGCACGATCCCAGGAACAGGCCATCTGGGTAGCGGCGACGGTGACGATGCGGGACATGGAACACCTCGTAGGAGCAATGGACGGTGGTCGTTACACGCTAGCAGACGACCTGTGACGACGCCGTGTCGGCGAGCGGTTATGTGACTTTATAATCGATAAAAATCTGTTTTAAAAGTGCATTTCATCTTTTTGTGAGTTACTTTCGATAAAAACGCAGATAAATATCCGCATTTATGGCCATGCCCTCGGCGGCACGTAGGAGCGGGCCATGCCCGCGAGGCTTTAGCATTGTAGGGTGGATGACGCTTTACCCATCCACCAGCGACGATGGCGGATGAACAAGGCGCAATCCACCCTGTCCGGCTCGCGTAGTCCGGATGCAATCCGGGAGCTGTCGTCAGCCCGTCGAGTTCCCCGGATTGCATCCAGGCTACGGGCGAGTGGCGCTGGCTACAGCGCTGCGGCGCGTTTCGGCAGGCAGGGCGGCAGGTACAGGCCCAGGTAGGCGTCGAACACGCGCATGCCTTCCTCGGCCAGGCGCGGGGTGATGCCGCCGTGCAGTTGCACCGAACGGGCATAGACGCGGTCGCCCAGTTCCATGGCCAGGGCGAACACATCGACATCGTCCGGCAGTGGCGGCAGGTCGAAATGCCGTTCGAACAGCGCCTGCATCAGCCGGCCCAGCTCGAGATCGTGCTGGCGGTCGGCCTGGGTCACCTCGCTCAGGCCGTGCTGGGCCAGGATCAACTGACGCGCGGCCGGATCGGCCGCATAGATCGCCAGCATGCGCTGCTCGACGATGCGCGACAGGTCGCGCCAGTCGCGCAGTTCGGCATGGGCGATGGGCGCCTGCAGGCTGGCGCGAAAGGCGGCATGGATGTCGGCGGTCAGGCCTTCGAGCAGCGCCGGCACGCTGGCGAAGAAGTGGTAGACCGAGGACGCGGGAATGGCCGCGCGCTCGGCCACGCTGTAGATCGACAGATTGGCCACACCCTGCTCGGCGAGCAGCGCGCGGGCGGCTTTGAGGATCACGGCGATCCGTGCCTGGCTGCTGGCGCGGGGTTTGCGGGCGGGGGCGGTACGCTGCATGGCGATCATCTCGGCAAGGGACGCGCCATTGGACGCCAGCCGGTGCTGTGCAGGCAAGTCGGCTGGCGCGCAAGCACCCGCCCTACAGCGGCAGGGCACCATCGCGAAAGCGCGGCCACACCCGGTCGCGGGCCTGCATGTGCTTTTCCGGTAACGCCTCCAGGGCATGCAGACGACGCTTGGTCGCGGCGTCCGGGTAGAGGCCGGGCTGGTTGCGCAGAGCCGCGTCGAGAAACGCCTTGGAGTCGGCGTTGCCGCTGGGATAGAGGGTTGCCGTGGTGATCAGTGCGGCGACCTCGGGCTGCATCAGGTAGTCGATGAAGCGGTGGGCCAGGTCGGCACGGCGGGCGTTGTGCGGGATCACCAGGTTGTCGATGAACAGCACCGAACCCTCATCCGGCACCAGGAAGCGCACCGGCTGGCCGGCATCGGCGGCCGCCAGGGCGTCGCCGACCCAGGCCATGGCCACGCACAGGCGGCCATTGCCGAGGTCATCGATATAGCGTTGGCTGTCGACGTAGCGCAGGTTGGGGCGCAGGCGCTCGAGCACGCTGCTGGCGCGTTCGATGCGGCTCGCTGCGCTGCGGGTCAGGCTGCGACCCTGATAGTTGAGCAGCAGCGCCAGGGTCTCGTCCGGTGCATCCAGCACGCTGATGCCGCAACTGGCCAGACGCGCGCTCTGTGCGGGGTCGAACAGCAGGCTCCAGCTGTCGGGTAGCGGGCCGCCGAATGCGGCTTCGGCCTGCGGCGTGTTGATTGCCAGGCCGACCGCGCCCCACAGGTAGGGCACCGCATGGCGGTTGCCCGGATCGACCGCGGCGAGTTTGCTCAGCAGCTGTTTGTCCAGGTGTACGCGGTTGGGCAGCAGGTTGAAATCCAGGGGCTGCAGCAGGCCGTCCCCGATCAGTTGCGGCAAGTCGTTGTGCGAGGGCACGATGATGTCGATGGCCTCGCTGCCCGCGAGCGCCGCGTGCATGTCCTCGGCGCTGCTGAAGGTGTGGTATTCGATGCGGATTCCGCTTTCGGCCTCGAAGCGCTCGAGCACCTGCGGTGCGATGTAGTCGTTCCAGTTGTATACGCGCAGGCTGTCCTCGGCTTTTTCCAGCGCAGCTTGCGGTGCGCAGTGAGCCAGTAGCGGCAGCAGCACGAGCAGTAGCGAAGCGAGCAGGCGCAACATGGGTTTCTCCTTGGCGGTGGTGCGTCCACGGCTGAATTCGGCGCAGCAGTACCCCGCCGCAGGCTTATGCGCGGTTGTCAGAGTTGTTGGCGATGCGGCAGATTCGGCTGGTTAAAACGACGCCGGCATCAAGCCGGCGTCGGGTAGTGCTTACACGGTGTGCAGGTACCAGTTGTACTCGAGGTCGGAGATCGAGTTCTCGAACTCGGCCAGCTCGCTTTCCTTGCAGGCGACGAAGATATCGATGTACTTCGGGTCGATATAGCGCGCCAGTACCTCGCTGTCATCCAGCTCGCGCAGGGCATCGCGCAGGTTGTTCGGCAGGCTCTGTTCGTTCTGCTCGTAGGAGTTGCCTTCCACCGGCGCGCTTGGCTCGATCTTGTTGGTCAGGCCGTGGTGCACGCCCGCCAGCACTGCCGACAGCAGCAGGTAGGGGTTGGCATCGGCACCGGCGACCCGGTGTTCGATACGCACCGCATCGGCACTGTCGTTCGGCACGCGCAGGGCCACGGTACGGTTGTCGATCCCCCAGCACGGCGAGTTCGGCACGTAATACTGCGCGCCGAAGCGGCGGTACGAGTTGACGTTCGGGCAGAGGAAGGCCATCGACGCCGGCATGGTTTCCAGCACGCCGCCGATGGCATGGCGCAGGGCGTCGTTCTGCTCCGGATCGTCGCAGGCAAAAATATTCTTGCCGTCCTTGTCGAGGATCGAGATGTGCACGTGCAAGCCGTTGCCCGCCTGGTTCGGGTAGGGCTTGGCCATGAAGGTGGTGTCCATCTCATGGTCGTAGGCGATGTTCTTCACCAGACGCTTGAGCAGCAGCGCGTAGTCGCAGGCCTTGATCGGGTCGGCGACGTGGTGCAGGTTGACCTCGAACTGCGCCGGGGCGCTTTCCTTGACGATGGCATCGGCGGGGATGCCCTGCTCCTTGGCGCCTTCGAGGATGTCCTGCAGGCATTCGGCGTATTCGTCGAGGTCGTCGATCAGGTAGACCTGGGTCGAATGCGGACGCTTGCCCGACAGCGGCGACAGTGGCGGCTGCGGGCGGCCGTTCACGTTGGCCTGGTCGATCAGGTAGAACTCGAGTTCGAAAGCGGCACAGATGGTAAGGCCCAGTTCGTCGAACTTCGCGACCACCTGACGCAACACTTCCCGTGGGTCGGCAAAGAACGGCTCGCCTTCCATTTCGTGCATGGTCATCAACAGTTGCGCGGTAGGGCGCTTCTGCCAGGGTTCATTGCACAGGGTGTTGGGGATGGGGTAGCAGATGCGGTCGGCATCGCCGATATCCAGGCCCAGGCCGGTGCTTTCCACCGTCGAGCCGTTGATATCCAGGGCGAACAAAGACGCCGGGAGGTTGATGCCGCGTTCGTAAACCTTGTGCAGGCTCGCACGCTCGATGCGCTTGCCGCGCACCACTCCATTCATATCTGCAATGAGAAGGTCGACGAACAGGACCTCAGGATGTTTCTTAAGGAACGCGTTCGCTTCGTTAAGCTGAACGGCACGCGGGGGTACCGACATGATGCAACACCTTTCTTGTTAAAAATATCAATCATTAAACAACGGTGAGTTGAGTCAATCTTAAACCTTGAAGCCTGTCAAGGGTGGCTTATTTTGCCCTAAAAAAGCGCAGTGTGACCACATTCAGGGCGTTTCAGGGCAGCGCTGTCCCACGCGGAGCCTTGTCTGGCGCGGTGCTCACAGAGGTGTGTTCAATTTTTTACATCCCTATTGTGTAAAAAAATGAACAAGGCTAAGCTCGGTTTCAACCCACTAACAGCAATAAAACGGGTGTCACATGTCGCGCCTGCCGTTGATCGGCGTTACCGCCTGTACTAAACAGGTCGGTCTGCATCTTCACCATATAACCGGTGACAAATACGTTCGTGCCGTAGCCATTGGAGCCGGCGGCCTGCCGCTGATCATTCCGGCGCTGGGCGAACTGCTCGATCAGTCGACCCTGCTCGATAATCTGCACGGTCTGCTGTTCACCGGCTCGCCGTCGAATGTCGAGCCCCATCATTATAGCGGCTCGCCCAGCGAGGCCGGGACGCCGCACGATCCCGAGCGCGATCGCACCACCTTGCCCCTGGTCCGCCAGGCCATCGCCGCCGGCGTCCCGGTGCTCGGCATCTGTCGCGGCTTTCAGGAGATCAACGTGGCCTTCGGCGGCACCCTGCTGCAGAAGGTGCATGAGGTCGCCGGCATGCTCGATCACCGCGAGCAGGCCGATGAGCCGCTCGAGGTGCAATATGCTCCGCGCCACCTGCTGCGGGTGCAGCCGGGCGGCGTACTCGCCGGCCTCGGCTTGCCCAGCGAGATTGCCGTCAACTCCATTCACGGGCAGGGCGTTGAGCGTCTGGCGCCGGGCCTTCGCGTCGAAGCGCTGGCGCCTGACGGGTTGATCGAAGCCTTCTCCGTCGAAGGTGCGCCGAGTTTCGCCCTGGGGGTGCAATGGCACCCCGAATGGCAGGTAGGATCCAACCCGAATTATCTCGCCATCTTCCAGGCCTTTGGTGAGGCTTGCAGGAAGAGGGCGGGGCAGCGCTGAACCGACTCTCCATGAGTCGGCTCTCATCAACCCTGAGGTCTCTATGAGCACCAAACTGGACCAGCTTTCGAGCTGGCTGAAAGAACGCAAAATCACCGAAGTTGAATGTTTGATAAGCGATCTTACCGGCATTGCCCGTGGCAAGATTTCGCCGACCAACAAGTTCCTCGACGAGAAGGGCATGCGCCTCCCCGAGAGTGTGCTGCTGCAGACCGTGACCGGCGACTACGTCGAGGACGACATCTATTACGCCCTGCTCGACGAGGCGGACATCGACATGTTCTGTCGCCCCGACGAGAACGCGGTGTTCCTGGTGCCCTGGGCCATCGAGCCGACCGCCATGGTCATCCACGATACCTTCGACAAGCAGGGCAACCCGATCGAGCTGTCGCCGCGCAACATTCTCAAGAATGTGCTCAAACTGTATGCCGACAAGGGCTGGAAGCCGATAGTCGCACCGGAGATGGAGTTCTACCTGACCAAGCGTTGCAGCGACCCGGACTTCCCGCTGGAAGCGCCGATGGGCCGCTCCGGCCGTCCGGAAGTCGGTCGCCAGTCGTTCTCCATCGATGCCGCCAACGAATTCGACCCGCTGTTCGAAGATGTCTACGACTGGTGTGAAATCCAGGGCCTGGATCTCGACACCCTGATCCACGAAGACGGCCCGGCGCAGATGGAAATCAACTTCCGCCATGGCGAGGCCTTGCACCTGGCCGACCAGATCACCGTGTTCAAGCGCACCATGCGCGAGGCGGCGCTCAAGCATGACGTGGCGGCGACCTTCATGGCCAAGCCGATCACCGACCAGCCTGGCAGCGCCATGCACATCCACCAGAGCGTGGTGGACATCAAGACCGGGCAGAACCTGTTTTCCAATGCCGATGGCAGCATGAGCGAGCTGTTCCTCCACCATATAGGTGGCATGCAGAAGTACATTCCCGAACTGCTGCCGCTGTTCGCCCCCAACGTCAATTCCTTCCGCCGCTTCCTGCCGGACACCTCGGCGCCGGTGAACGTCGAGTGGGGCGAAGAGAACCGCACGGTCGGCCTGCGCGTACCGGAAGCCTTGCCGGACAACCGGCGGGTGGAAAACCGTCTGGCCGGTGCCGATGCCAACCCCTACCTGGTGCTGGCCGCCTCGCTGCTGTGCGGTTACATGGGCATGGTGGGGCAGCTCGAACCCGGTGCGCCGGTCAAGGGCCGGGGTTACGAACGGCGCAATCTGCGTCTGCCGATCACCATCGAGCACGCGCTGGAGCGAATGGAAGCCTGCAAGGCGGCGGAAGAGTACCTGGGTGAGAAGTTCATGCGTGGTTACGTGGCGGTCAAGCGGGCCGAGCACGAGAACTACAAGCGTGTGATCAGTTCCTGGGAGCGTGAGTTCCTCCTGCTCTCGGTTTGATCGAGCGGGTGCCGGGGCGCGAGGCCCGTGGCAGCCGATGATGGTGTACATTTTTGAGGTGGATATGACCAAGCAAGCAAGCAATCCGCAAACCCGCGAGTGGCAGGCCATGAGCCGTGACCACCACCTGGCTCCGTTCAGTGACTATCAGCAGCTGAGCGAGGTTGGCCCGCGCATCATCGTCAAGGCTGAAGGCGTGTACGTGTGGGACAGCGAAGGCAACAAGATCCTCGACGGCATGGCCGGCCTGTGGTGCGCCGCCATCGGCTACGGCCGGCATGAACTGGCCGATGCCGCCAGCAGGCAGATGAAAGAGCTGCCGTTCTACAACACCTTCTTCATGACCGCCCACCCGCCGGTTCTCGAGTTGGCCAAGGCCCTTGCCGAGATCGCGCCGCAAGGCATGAACCACGTGTTCTTCACCGGTTCGGGCTCGGAAGGCAACGACACCATGCTGCGCATGGTCCGCCACTACTGGGCGGTCAAGGGCCAGCCGGAGAAGCAGGTGATCATCAGCCGCATCAACGGCTACCACGGTTCCACCGTGGCCGGGGCCAGCCTCGGCGGCATGGCCGGCATGCACGCCCAGGGCGGCATGATCCCGGGCATCGAACACATCCCGCAGCCGTACTGGTTCAGCGAGGGTGGCGACATGAGCCCGGACGAGTTCGGCATCTGGGCCGCCGAGCAGCTGGAGAAGAAGATTCTCGAAGTCGGCGTGGACAAGGTCGCCGCCTTTATCGCCGAGCCGATCCAGGGCGCCGGCGGTGTGATCATCCCGCCGGACAGCTACTGGCCGAAGATCCGCGAGATCCTCGGCAAGTACGACATCCTGTTCGTCGCCGACGAGGTGATCTGCGGCTTCGGCCGGACCGGCGAGTGGTTCGGCAGCGATTACTACGGCAACCAGCCGGACCTGATGACCATCGCCAAGGGCCTGACTTCCGGTTACATCCCCATGGGCGGCCTGATCGTCAGCGACAAGGTGTTCGAGGTGATCAACCGCGGCGGTGACTTCAACCACGGCTTCACCTACTCCGGGCATCCGGTGGCCGCCGCCGTGGCGCTGGAAAACATCCGCATCCTGCGCGACGAAAAGATAATCGAGCGGGTCAAGGCTGAAACGGCACCCTATTTGCAAAAGCGTCTGCGTGAACTGGCCGACCATCCGTTGGTGGGCGAAGTACGCGGTGTCGGCATGCTCGGTGCGATCGAACTGGTGAAGAACAAGGCCACGCGTGAGCGCTATCCGAGCGAATTGAGCGCAGGCATGATCTGCCGTGGCCACTGCTTCAACAACGGCCTGATCATGCGTGCCGTGGGCGACACCATGATCATTTCGCCACCGCTGGTGATCAGCAAGGCCGAGATCGACGAACTGGTAGACAAGGCGCGTCTGTGTCTCGACTTGACCGCAGAGGATCTTGCTGGCTGAAAACACGCCGCTCTTTATCGCGTTCGGCGGACTACGCTGAGAGTTGTAAAGAGTGGCGCGACCTTGCCAGACTGGGCCAGTGCGTTGGCCAGGCTCACCGGAAGGTGCCGCAGCTGCGCATCATCCGGAAAACTTTTACAACAACAGGAGCTGTACGCATGAAAACATTCGGCAAAACCCTTCTCGCGTTGTCCCTCGCCGGGGCGGTGGCAGGGGCCGCGCAAGCTCAGGACAAAGTGCTGCACGTGTACAACTGGTCGGATTACATCGCCGAGGACACCCTGGAAAACTTCCAGAAAGAAACCGGCATCAAGGTGGTGTACGACGTCTTCGACAGCAACGAGACCCTGGAAGCCAAACTGCTTTCCGGCGGTTCGGGCTACGACGTGGTGGTGCCGTCCAACCAGTTCCTCGCCAAGCAGATCAAGGCCGGCGTGTTCCAGAAGCTGGACATGGCCAAGCTGCCGAACTGGAAGCACCTCAACCCGGACCTGATGAAGGCGCTGGAAACCGCCGACCCGGGTAACCAGTACGCCTTCCCCTACCTGTGGGGCACCACCGGCATCGGTTACAACCCGGAGAAGGTCAAGGCTGCGCTGGGCGTCGACACCATCGACTCCTGGGATGTGCTGTTCAAGCCGGAAAACATGGAGAAACTCAAGGCCTGCGGCGTCGCCATGCTCGACGCCCCGGATGAGGTCTACGCCGCTGCCCTGCATTACCAGGGCATGAACCCCAACCCGACCAGCGTCGAGGACGTGGCCAAGGCCGAAGAATTGCTGATGAAGGTGCGTCCTTACATCACCTACTTCCACTCCTCCAAGTACATCTCCGACCTGGCCAACGGCAACATCTGCGTGGCGCTGGGCTGGTCCGGCGATGTGTTCCAGGCCCAGGCGCGTGCCGAGGAAGCGAAGAACAACGTACCGGTCGCCTATGCGATCCCGAAAGAGGGCGCCGCCTCGTTCTTCGACATGATGGCCATCCCGGCCGACGCCAAGAATGTCGAAGAGGCACATGTCTTCCTCAACTACATCCTGACCCCGGAAGTGATCGCACCGATCTCCGACTATGTCGCCTACCCGAACGGCAACGCCACCGCCACGCCGCTGGTAGCCGAGGAAATCCGCAACAACCCGGGCATCTACCCGACCGAGGAAGCCTCGAAGAAGCTCTACACCTTCGCCGAGCTGAAGCCGAAGGTACAACGAGCCGTCACCCGCAGCTGGACCAAGGTGAAATCGGGCCGTTGATAGCGAGCCCGGCAAGGTGGTGGATGCAGGCGATCTGCTGAACCACCCGGTTTCTGGCGGGGCATCCCGCCAGAAACCCTGAGAATAAATAAGGAAGCCCACTATGCATCGTTCAACTCAGCTGGCCGGCCTCGCGTCCGTGCCATTCGCCATGCTGTTGCCTGCGGTTAGCTCGGCAAGCAGCAGAGGCGGGTCTGAACACGGCGCCTGGCGGACGGCGATACGTTGAACGACAAGGTTTTTTGCCGGTAGACAAGCGGCCCGTACAGGTGGCCCGATTCAGGCAGGACTCAGGTTGTGCAAGCAGCCTTCGGCAACACCTTGAGCGCCAGCTCAACGGCGCACGGCCAACAGTGACACGCAGGCTGCGGCCTGGACGAATTACCCAGTGCGGCCCGGGTTAATTGCCGGGGCCGACGATTTCCTTGGCTACGCTAATCCTCATGGGCGGATCAACGTGTAGCCAGCGGCGCGGCGATGTAGCTGCCGCGAGCAGTTCTGGACAGGTTGTTTATCTCGGCGGAGTTGCCGATCAGGCTACACAGGCCAATGACCCGAAGCTGGAACCGGGTCGACTCAGGCCAGTAATTTCAAACGCCCGGCCGTCGGGGTTGGGCGCTACTTTTGCGGGAGTTTTGGTAATGGCAGTTGCTTCCAGTGCCTATAAAAAGGTTCTCGAGGGCGATCAACAACCGAAAGAGGTGTTGGTCAAAATCGATCGGGTGACGAAGAAGTTCGACGAAACCATCGCGGTCGACGATGTCTCTCTGACCATCAACAAGGGCGAGATATTCGCTCTGCTCGGCGGTTCGGGCTCGGGTAAATCGACCCTGCTGCGCATGCTCGCCGGCTTCGAACGGCCGACCGAGGGGCGCATCTACCTCGACGGCGAGGACATCACCGACCTGCCGCCCTACGAGCGGCCGATCAACATGATGTTCCAGTCCTATGCGTTGTTCCCGCACATGAGCGTGGCCGACAACATCGCCTTCGGCCTCAAGCAGGACAAGATGCCCAAGGAGCAGATCGACGCGCGGGTCGCCGAGATGCTCAAGCTGGTGCAGATGAGCCAGTACGCCAAGCGCAAGCCGCACCAGCTGTCCGGCGGCCAGCGCCAGCGCGTGGCCCTGGCCCGCTCCCTGGCCAAAAGCCCGAAGCTGCTGCTGCTCGATGAGCCGATGGGCGCGCTGGACAAGAAGCTGCGTTCGCAGATGCAGCTGGAACTGGTCGAGATCATCGAGCGGGTCGGCGTGACCTGTGTGATGGTGACCCACGACCAGGAAGAGGCCATGACCATGGCCCAGCGCATCGCCATCATGCACCTGGGCTGGATCGCCCAGATCGGCAGCCCGGTGGACATCTACGAGACGCCGACCAGCCGCCTGGTCTGCGAGTTCATCGGCAACGTCAACCTGTTCGACGGCCAGGTGGTGGAAGACGCCGAGGGCCACGCGCTGATCGACAGCCCGGACCTGGAGCGCAACATCTTCGTCGGTCATGGGGTCAGTACCTCGGTGCAGGACAAGAGCATCACCTACGCCATTCGCCCGGAGAAGCTGCTGGTCACCACCGAACAACCAGCCTGCGAGTACAACTGGTCGCGCGGCATCGTGCACGACATCGCCTACCTCGGCGGGCATTCGGTGTTCCATGTGCAGTTGCCCAGCGGCAAGATCGTCCAGTCCTTCGTCGCCAACGCCGAGCGCCGCGGTGCGCGGCCGACCTGGGACGACCAGGTCTACGTGTGGTGGGAGGATGACAGCGGGGTGGCATTGCGCTCATGAACATTTCCCGAAGCATCAACCGCCGTTTGCCCAAGGGCAGGCACTTCGTCATCGGGGTGCCCTTCCTCTGGTTGTTCATGTTTTTCCTGCTGCCGTTCATCATCGTGCTGAAGATCAGCTTCGCCGAAGCCGATGTGGCCATTCCGCCCTATACGGAGATCTATGCCTGGGCCGACAACCAGCTGTCCGTGGTGCTCAACCTGGGCAACTACATCTTCCTCAGCGAGGACGATCTGTACCTGGCCGCCTACCTCGGCTCGCTGCAGATGGCCTTCTTCAGTACCCTCCTGTGTTTGCTGCTCGGCTACCCGATGGCCTATGCCATCGCCCGCGCCGACAAGGAAATGCAGCTGGTGTACCTGCTGCTGATCATGATGCCGACCTGGACGGCGATCCTGATCCGCGTCTATGCCTGGATGGGCATCCTCAGCAACAACGGCCTGCTCAATGGCTTCCTGCAAAGCATCGGCCTGATCGACACTCCGCTGCAGATCCTCAACACCAACCTCGCGGTCTATATCGGGGTTGTCTACTCGTATTTGCCGTTCATGGTCCTGCCGCTCTACGCCAACCTGGTCAAACACGACCAGAGCCTGCTGGAGGCCGCGGCCGACCTGGGTTCGAGCACCTACAACAGCTTCTGGAAAATCACCGTGCCGCTGTCGAAGAACGGCATCATCGCCGGTTGCATGCTGGTGTTCATCCCGGTGGTCGGCGAGTTCGTGATTCCCGAACTACTCGGCGGCCCGGAGACCCTGATGATCGGCAAGGTGCTCTGGCAGGAGTTCTTCAACAACCGCGACTGGCCGGTGGCCTCCGCCCTGGCGGTGGTGATGCTGGCGATCCTGATGATCCCGATCATCCTGTTCAATCGTAACCAGGCCAAAGAGATGGAGGGGCGTCCATGATCGCGTTCCCGGCAAACAGCCTGTTCAACCGGCTTTCAACCTTAGAGCCTGGCCAAAGAGATGGAGGGCAGAGCATGAGTGCGTTCCTGCCGCATTACGTCAGACAGCCTGTTCAACCGACCTTCAACCCGGAACCGCGCTACGGTCGTAGGAGCGGGCCATGCCCGCGAATTTCGCGGCCATGGGCCGCTCCTACGCATGCAATACGCAACTGGGGCATAGCCAAAGAGATGGAGGGTCGTCCATGAAGCGTTACAGTTTCTCCAGCATCATGCTGTGGGTCGGCCTGCTGTTCATCTATCTGCCGATGCTGATCCTGGTGATCTACTCGTTCAACGCCTCGCGCCTGGTCACGGTGTGGGGCGGCTGGTCGCTGAAGTGGTACATCGGTCTGCTCGACAACACCCAGTTGATGAACGCGGTGATGCGTTCCCTGGAAATCGCCTGCTATACCGCGGTGGCGGCGGTGGCCCTGGGGACCCTGGCGGCCTTCGTGCTGACCCGGGTCACTCATTTCAAGGGCCGCACCCTGTTCGGTGGTCTGGTCACCGCACCGCTGGTGATGCCCGAAGTGATCACCGGTCTGTCGTTGCTGCTGCTGTTCGTGGCCATGGCGCAACTGATCGGCTGGCCCGCCGAGCGCGGCATCCTGACCATCTGGATCGCCCACACCACCTTCTGTTCCGCCTATGTGGCGGTGGTGGTGTCCTCGCGCCTGCGTGAGCTGGACCTGTCGATCGAGGAGGCGGCCATGGACCTGGGCGCCAAGCCGTGGAAGGTGTTCTTCCTGATCACCATCCCGATGATCGCGCCTTCGCTGGCGGCCGGCGGCATGATGTCCTTCGCCCTGTCGCTGGACGACCTGGTGCTCGCCAGCTTCGTCTCCGGTCCCGGTTCCACCACCCTGCCGATGGAGGTGTTCTCCGCCGTGCGTCTGGGCGTGAAGCCGGAAATCAACGCCATCGCCAGCCTGATCCTGCTGTCGGTATCGCTGATGACCTTCATCATCTGGTTCGTCGCCCGCCGCGCCGAGGAAAAGCGCAGGAAGTCGATCCAGCAAGCCATGGACGAAAGCACCGGCGCCCACCTGCAGAACGGCCCGGACAGCCGCCGCGATCCGTCGCAGATCCACGCGACCGTCTAGCTAGCGGGTTGAGTCAACGGAAAAGGGTCGCTGCGGTGGCCCTTTTTTGTGGGAGATATTCGGACGCCCCGGGCGGCGATCCGTGCGCAGCGAAGCGCCAGCTCGCCAGACTACGCTGCACCAGCCATCCTCGGCGTACAGCCTGCGGCGAGTAGCGCCCTGCGGGTTACCGCCCGCAATATTGCGGCTCCTGACGCAGTTGCGGGCTCATTCGAGGCTCCTGCCTTCGCCGACTTGCTCATGGGTTACGCCGTCGCGGATGTGGTAGATGCGCTTGAAGGTGGGGATGATTTTCTCATCATGGGTGACGACAATGATTGCCGTCTCGAACTTGCGCGCCATGTTGTTGAGGATGCGCATGACCGCCATGGCGCGTGTGCTGTCGAGCGGAGCGGTGGGTTCATCGGCGAGGATCACCGGTGGCCGGTTGATCAGCCCGCGCGCAATGGCGACCCGCTGTTGTTCGCCGCCGGAAAGTTGCGAGGGCATGGCGCTGATGCGGTGTTGCACATCCAGGGCCGTCAGCAGCTCCAGGGCTTGTGCGCGTGCCTGGTCATTGGGCATGCCGGTCAGCATCGGTAGCAGGGCGACGTTGTCGATGACATCGAGAAACGGGATCAGGTAGGGGGCCTGGAACACGAAGCCAATCTTGTCTCGGCGCAGGGCGCGTAAGTTGCGGACCTTCCAGCCATCGTCGAAGATCACCTGGTCGCCCAGGGTCATCCGTCCGCCGCTCGGGTCTATGACTGCGCCAAGGCATTTGAGCAGGGTGCTCTTGCCCGAGCCGGAAGGGCCGATCAGGCCCACGACTTCGCCTGGAGCGACCTGCATGTCCACCTGCTTCAGCGCGTCGACCGCGGTATCGCCTTTGCCGTAGCGCTTGCTCAAGCCTTCGATGCGGATGCCTTTACCGTTCATTTCAACCACCTATTGCTTCGGCCGGATCGACCTTGAGCGCCATGCGGATGGCGATAAGGCTGGCGAGCCCACAGATCGCCAGCACGGCGAAGAAACCGACGACGGAGTCCTGCGGTATCAGCAGCACATACTTGGGGAAAAACGGCGCGGCGAAGGTGGCGGTGATCTTGCCCACCACGAAACCGATCAGGCCCAGGGCCAGGGACTGCTGCATGATCATGGCGGCGATGGTGCGGTTCTTGGTGCCGATCAGTTTCAGCACCGCAATTTCGCGGATCTTGTCCATGGTCAGGCTGTAGATGATGAAGGCGACTATGGCCGCGCTGACCAGCGCCAGGATGATCAGGAACATGCCGATCTGTCTGGCCGAGGTGGCGATCAGTTTGCCGATGAGGATGGCTTCCATCTGCGGTCGGGTATAGGTCGTCAGCCGTTTCCAGCGACGGATGGCTTCGGCCGCCTGATCGGCCGCCTGCCCGGGTTGCAGCCGCACCAGCACGGCATTGACCGATTGGCTGGTTTCCTGCGAGGCATTGATGGCGGCAAGCAGGCCGGGCACTTCGGCGCGGTTGAAGGCCGGGTTGGCTTCAGTGCGCCGGCGGTTCTGCCAGAGAGTGTCGTTGTCCTTGAGGAACTGGGCCTGCTGGGCATCCTTCAACGGAATGAACACCATCGGATCGCCGCTGGACGACACCATGCGCCGGGTCAAGCCCACCACCCGGTACTGATTGCGGCGGATGTTGAGGTAGTCGCCCAGTTGGAAACCGCTGGCGATATCGGCGACCGCCTCGTAGTGACTGCGGGTGATCTGCCGCCCGGCGATCAGGTACGGCGGCCAGCCAGGCGTGCCCGCCGCGCCGGGTGCGATGCCAACCACCATGGCCCGCACGTCGCCGTCGCTCCTGCCGATCTGCATGGTCAGGTAAGTCACGTTGGCGGCCTGGGCAATACCCGGTATGCCGAGGAGGCCGCGGTAGCGGTCGTCGTTGATGCTGGATGACTCGGCGTAGGGGCCGAGGGTGCCTTTTTGCACCACCCAGAGGTCGGCGCCGCTGTTGTCGAGCAATACCTTGCCGTCATCGACCATGCCTCTGTAGACGCCCGCCATGACCAGGGTCACGCCGATCAACAGGCCCAGGCCGATGCCGGTGAATACGAACTTGCCCCAGGCATGCAGGATGTCGCGACCGGCCAGGCTGATCACCGCGGCACTCCGGGAATTTGCTCGACCACATGCAGCCGGCTGCGCTCGGTCAGCGCCTTTTCGCGATAAACCACCACCCGGGCGCCGCTCTCGAGCCCTGCGAGGACCTGCACCCAGCCGTCGAGATCGGCGGCGCCGAGGCTGATGGGGGTGAACTGCAGGGCGCGATCGAGGACCTGCCATACGCCGATACGGCCGGCATGAAGGCTGACTGCCGCATTGGGAAGCACCGGGGTCGCGGCCAAGGCGGGCAAGGCAACGCTGACTTCGGCCAATTCGCCAATCGGCGGCAGGGCCTGCGCTGGAGCCTCGAACGCCACCTTGGCGAGGATTTCCTCGGTCACCGCGTCGGCCATGGGCTCCGCGCGCAACACCCGGCCGTCCAGCGCCTGGCCGTTGCGCGAACGCAGCACAATGCTTGCCGGCAGGCCGGCCTCGAGCTTCGAGGCGCTGATCTGGTCGAAGCGTGTGTTTATCCACAGGCTGTCCGGATCGATCAGTTCAATCACGGCCTGGCCCGCGACTATGGTCGTGCCCGGATCGGCGTTACGCGCGGCGACGACCCCATCTGTCGGGGCGGTCAGGCGCAAATTGCGTCGCTGCGCCACGAGTGCCTGGTAGTCGGAAGCGCCGCGCGCGAGGTCTTCGCGCGCGGCGGATAGAACCGCATCGGCGATCTGCAGTTCCTGTCGCTTGGTACTGATGATTTCCTCGCTGGTCATGCGCTTGGCGAACAGTTTCTCGAAACGCTGTGCCTGGGATTGCGCGTAGCGGCGGCGCGCCTCGGCCTCGCGCAATACAGCTTCGGCGCGCTTGGCTGCCGCTTGCTGTGAGCGCACGCGCTCATCGAGATCGACCGGCTCCATTTCACCGAGCACCTGGCCGGCCTTCACCTGATCGCCCACCTGCACATCCAGCCGTTTAATTCGCCCGGTCAGGGTGGGGCCGATCTTGTAGGTGTAGCGTGCCTCGACCGTACCAATGCCGAACAGGGTGGGGCTGAGCGAGCGATCCTGCACGGTTGCCAGCGTCACCGCCACCGGGGCGAGGGGGCCGGAACTCAGGCCGACATAGACGAACAGCGCGAGCAGCGGGACGAGCACCGCCAGGAGCGCCAGGGTGCGGCGTGTCATTGCGCTGTGCTCGCGATGGCGCGCCGATAAAGCGCAAACACCCTGGGCGCATCCGCGCGAATGCGCGCCACGTCCCCGGCCAGCATAGACTGCATGACCAGGCCCTGGATGGTGCCGATGAACAGCGTGGCCGCCGCCTGGCTATCCAGGCTGGCGCACAGCTCGCCGCAGGCCTTGCCCTTCTCGATGCAGCAGTGCAGGCGCTCGCCGTAGCGTTGAATCAGGGTCTGTACCATGCGCTTGGCGGCGGTGCTTTCAGCGCGCTGAAGCTCGCCAAAGATCATGCGCGGCACCCCGGGGTGCTCGGCGACGAACTCGATATGGCTCATGAACATGGCCTGCAACGCGGCCAGGGGCGATTCGATGCCGTGCGCGGCCCGGTCGACCCGAGCCAGGAGGCGCTCGGCCACCCACTCCATGACTGCCTGCCAGATGGCCTCCTTGTTCGGAAAATGGCGGAACAGGGCACCCTGGGTCAGCTTCATGTGCTTGGCGATTGCCGACGTGGTGATCTCGCTGGGGTTTTGCGAGCCGGCCAACTCAATCACCGCCTCGACCGTCACGGCTCGTCGTTCATCGGCGGGCAGGTGCTTCGAATGGGTATCCACCAGTGTGCTCCTTGGCTAAGATAGTAATCGATTACTATCTTAGCTCCGTCGATCACGCTGTCAACTCGTCGAGCAGGCGCTATCGCCGCCGGCAATGTTGCGCTTTCCGCCAGTGCACGGCCCTCGCGCCGTTTGCCCGCGGTCGGTCCGGCGCTGGAGATCAACCTGTCCGGGTCGGGTGTTGCACAGGGGGGCGTCTTTCTGCAGGTGCGGATTTCGCGGCCGAAGCACAACAGCGCACGGCGACTTCGCTGATGGCCGGGTGAAATATCCACGTTGAACCAATATGAATGGAACATTTGCCCGGCTGGCAGCGTTAAACCCTTAACACAGCGTGCAGGGGCCGATGTCTTGGGCAGGAAAGTTGACATGCACGACTCGGAAGAACAGTTGATCCAGCAGGCCCAGGCGGGCAATCGGCATGCTTTCGGCTCGTTGATGCAGCGCAACCAGGCGCGCGTGTTCCAGTTCGTCCGGCGTTTGTGCGCCGGCGGCGACGAGGCGCTGGACATCACCCAGGACACCTTCCTCAAGGCCTATCTGGCCCTGGACAAATGGCGGCCCGAGGCGCGCTTTCAGACCTGGTTGCTGCAGATCGCCCGCAACACCACCCTGGATGTGCTGCGCCAGCAGCGGCGCCAGCCATGCGCAGCCCTCGAGGACTGCGCTCCGCTGGTCAGCCCCGTGGCGTCCCCGGAGCAGCAGTTGGCCGGTGCACAGCGCCTCGCCCTGCTGGAGCGTCTGCTGGCCCGGCTGCCGCTGGAACACCGCGAAATCCTGCTGCTGCGTGAAATCGAGGGGCTGACCTATGCGGAGCTGGCGACCACCCTGGATATCCAGCCGGGAACGGTCAAGTCGCGGCTGGCCCGGGCCCGCGAGGCCATGCTGAGTAGTTATCGACATGCGAACGGAGGGCAACTGGATGACTGAGCACCCGGATATGGAGGCGCTGTCCGCCTACCTCGATGGCGAGTCTGACCCGCTGGAAAGCCGTTGTATCGCCGCGCACCTGGCCGTCTGCCCCCGTTGCGCCACGGTTGTTCGCGACTTGCAGGCGATCAGTCAAGGTTTGCGCGCGCTGCTGCCTGAGCAACCGCCGGTCGATCTGGCCGCGCGCGTCGGCGCTTTGCTTGACAGCCCACGGCCGGCTCGCCAGCGACCGGCCAGATGGTCTAAGCGGCTGCCGGTCGTCGCGGGGGCGGCGGCATCGCTACTGTTCGGCGTGCTGATCGGCTCCGCCTTGCCCCCGGAGCCGCCGGCATCCGCTGCGCTGAGCCTGAATGCTCTGGCCGTGCTGGGAAGTGCCCCGCCCGGCGCCCTCTGTGCCCGCCCTGAATCCTGCTACCTGAAGGTAACCCTGAAATGACGCATGCCTCCCTTCGTACCGCACTGGTCTTTTCGTTACTGGTCAATGTCGGAGTACTTGCCGCCGCGGGCTGGCAAATGCTCCCGCGCGACGGGCTGCCCATGCCTTCAGGGGCGTCGACCAGCCTGTCCCGCCATCTCCAGCTGAGCGCCGCGCAGCTGCAGCGCTGGCATGACGCCGAGGTGCTGTTCTTTACCCGGTTGCACGCCTCCGGCGCCGCAATCAAGGAGCACCGCGATCGGCTGATCGAGGCGATCTTCGCTGAAGGCCCGGACCCCGAGTTGATCGAGCGCGAGCGCCTCGCGATCGCCGGCCTGCAGGATGCCCAGCAGCAACAGGTTATCGAGCAGCTTCTGCTCGAACGCAACATTCTCACCGCCGAACAACGTCAACGACTGGCGCAACTGCTCACCCAGCAGCCGGTCGGACCCTCCGGTTTTGAAAGCCTGCACCGCGAATAGAGCAAAGAGAGGGAACAAAAAATCCCGGGCGACGTTCAAGTAACTGCAACCAGCCGCTGCTTGCAGCCGCTTGCCATCCGTTGAATTTATGGAGTCTTACCATGTACCCGAACCCCCGTGCCGTCATTCTCGCCCTGATCCTGGGCGCTACTTCCCTGAGCTTTGCCGGCGTCAGCCTGGCTGGCGAAACCGCGCACCAGCACGGCGCCGCGGAGCATGAACTGCAACTGAACGCCGGCGAAAAATGGGCCACCGATGCGCCGCTGCGCAAAGCCATGGGCGCGCTGAATGGCGCCATGCAGGCGTCATTGCCGGCCATCCATGACCATCAGCTGGACGATGCGCAGTACGAGCAGTTGGCGGTCCGGATTAATGATGAAGTGGCCTACATGGTCAAGCATTGCAAGCTGGAACCCGAAGCCGACGCACAGTTGCACCTGATCATCGCCGAGCTGCTGGCCGGTGCCGACAGCATGGCCGGCAAGACGCCCGATCAGGCTCGCCGCAACGGGGCGGTCAAGGTCCTTGGCGCGCTGCAGAGCTATGCCGAGTACTTCGCCGATAGCTCCTTTGAAACCATCCAGCATTGAGCCGATGCCCGGGCTGACAGCCGCAACTCCGAGCGGGCGGTTCGTCACGCTGAGCTTTTGTCGTTATCGACGGCGCTCGGCAGGTTTCCGCTGCCGGGGCCGTCGCTGCGGCTCGGCAGCAATAAGCTGTACATCCATACAGATTGAGCTTGCCTGAACCCGCATCACTGCGCATGCTGTGCGCCATCGCGACAAGGAATCGAAGATGGCGGCCATGCGGCTCTTCCTCTGTGAAAAACCTTCCCAGGCCAAGGACATCGCCAAGGTGCTCGGGGCCACCCGGCGCGGCGACGGCTGCTGGTTGGGCAGCAACCTGACGGTGACCTGGTGCATCGGCCACCTGCTGGAAACCGCCCCGCCGGACGCCTACGACGCCCGCTACAAGCGCTGGGTGCTGGCCGACCTGCCGATCATCCCCGAGCGCTGGAAGATGCTGGTCAAGCCCAAGACCGCCGGCCAGTTCAAGGCGGTCAAACGCCTGCTCGGCGAGGCCGACGAACTGGTCATCGCCACCGACGCCGACCGCGAGGGCGAGATGATCGCCCGCGAGCTGGTCGAGCACTGCCGCTATCGCGGGCCGATCCAGCGCCTGTGGCTGTCGGCCCTGGACGATGCCTCGATCCGCAAGGCCCTGGCCGCGCTCAAGCCCGGCGCCGCAACCTTCAGCCTCTACCAGTCGGCGCTGGGCCGCTCGCGCGCCGACTGGCTGATCGGCATGAACATGAGCCGGTTGTTCACCCTGCTCGGCCAGCAGTCCGGTTATCAGGGCGTGCTGCCGGTGGGCCGGGTACAGACCCCGACCCTGCGCCTGGTGGTCGACCGCGACCGCAGCATCGCCGCCTTCGTGGCGCTGCCGTACTGGGCCATCGAGGTGCCGCTGCTGGCCGACGGCACCGCGTTCAGCGCCCAGTGGCGCGCTCCAGCGGAGCTCTGCGACGAGCAGGGTCGCTGCCTCGACCAGACCCTGGCGCAGCAGGCGGCGACGGCCATGGGCAACGCCGCCAGCGCGCGGGTGGTGCAGCTGCGCACCGAGCGCCTGCGCGAGGCGCCGCCCCTGCCGTTCGATCTCGGCACCCTGCAGGAAGTCTGCTCGAAGAAGCTTGGCCTCGGCGCCCAGGAAACCCTGGATATCGCCCAGGCGCTCTACGAAACCCACAAGCTGATCACCTACCCGCGCAGCGATTGCGGCTACCTGCCGCTTAGCCAGCACGCCGAGGCGCCGGCCATCCTCGCCGCCCTGGGTCGCGCCGATCCCGCTCTGGCCGGCCTGCTCGAACACCTGCAGGCGCAGCGCCGTTCGCGGGCCTGGAACGATGCCAAGGTCAGCGCCCACCACGGCATCATCCCGACCGCCGCCGCGCAGAATCTCGAACGTCTGAGCGGCAAGCCGCGGGCGCTCTACAGCCTGATCCGCGCGCGCTACCTGGCGCAGTTCCTGGCCAACCACGAATACGACCGCACCCAGGCCGACTTCGACTGCGCCGGCCAGGCCCTGCGCGCGGTCGGCAAGGTGATAGTCGAGCCCGGCTGGCGCCGCGCCCTGCCCGAAGCCCTGACACCCGCCAAGGGCCGCGAAGCGCCCCCCGCCCAAGCCCTGCCGGCCCTGCGCGAAGGCCAGGACTGCAGCGTGACCGGCGTAACCCTCAAGGATCTCTGGACCCAGCCGCCGAAACCCTTCACCGAGGGCGATCTGATCAAGGCGATGAAGAATGTCGCCAAGCTGGTCGACGACCCGCGCCTCAAGCAGAAACTCAAGGACACCACCGGCATCGGCACCGAGGCGACCCGCGCCGGCATCATCCAGGGCCTGCTCGAGCGCGGCTACCTGGTCAAACAGGGCAAGGCCCTGGCCGCCACCCCGGCCGCCTGCAGCCTGATCGACGCCGTCCCCCGCGCCATCGCCGACCCCGGTACCACGGCGATCTGGGAACAGGCGCTGGACATGGTGCAGAGCGGCGAGATGAGCCTGGACGAATTCGTCGGCAAACAATCGGCCTGGATGAGCAAGCAGGTGCAACGCTGCGCCGGCCTGCGCCTGACCATCAACGGCCCCGCCAGCCCGGCCGCCGCACCCTGGAAGGGCAAGCGCAAGAGCGGCAAACGCAAGGCGACGGCGGGGCGCAAGCGGGTGGGCAAGCCGATTGGGCGGGGGTGAGTGGGGAGGCTGACACGCCGCTTCCAATGGCTCGACTGCGGCCTGTCAGAAGCATTGCCATCGACCCAGGCCGTCAGTCAGCCGTGACGGGCAATAACCGGGCAAAGCTGCCCTTGGAGCCCGCTCCGCTTTAGGCCAGAAGCGGGCATCAAGTTCCTTGGAAATCCGGGGCGATTCAAAGTCATGATTTGTAGCTGTACGCCTGTCTGCCTTGCAGTGTGCATATCAGGGCAGCGAACAGGTTCAATAAAGCTCCCGCTCCAAGGGCAAGCTGAGGCGCAGAGTCGGCGGGGAACAGGTTAAAGAGCAGCGTCATGAGGACTGCGCCAGCAGTTTGCCCGAGCAAGCGAGCGGTACCCTGCATCCCCCCAGCCGCACCACTTCGGCTCATCGGCGCCGAGAGAAACATGTTGCGGTTATTGGCCACGTTAAAGAGGCCAAAGCCGAGACCGCAAAGCATAGTGAGCGGTACAAGCATCATGAGGTTTTCCTGCAGAGGCCAAAGCGCAGCCCCAGCTAATCCTGTTGAAAGACAAATGCCACCTACCGAACAAAACCAGGCCGTCGACCTTCGGTTTGAAAGACGACCAGCTAGCGGAGCTATTAACGCAACGGTTAAAGGCCAGGGGATCATGTAGAAGCCTGTCATCAGTACCTCTTGCCCTAGGCTGTGTTGCAGGTAGAAGGGCAACGCCACCAAGCCTGCGGTCTGCCCAGCAAAGCAGAGCACCGAGGCAATAACTGAAATACGGAATGAGTTGGATCTGAGCAGATCAAGCGGAATCAGTGGCGCCTCCTTCTGCCTTTCCCGCTTAACCAATAGCGTCAATTGGATGGCAGAGATGGCCAGCAACGCTGCAGCCAATGCAGTCTGCTCGGTGATGACTCCAGCGGCTATGACCAGTGATGCAAAAGTCCCGGCATTCAATGCAATGCTCAACAGATCAGCTTTGCGCGCGGTGCCGTCAACAGCAGGTAGCGCGTGGGCCGCGAGCATCACCCAGAGCCCGAAGGGGAGCAACACAGCAAACAGCCATGGCCAGTCAGCCACGCTGAGAATCGCTGCCCCCATTGCGGGGCCTGCTGCTGATGACAAGGCAACCGCAAGTGCATTCCAACCGATAGCGGCGCCCAGTTGCTGACTCGGCACCACTTGACGAAGCAGTGCAATTGCGAGTGCCATGACTGCCGCGCTTCCAAGCCCCTGCAGCAACCGCGCGGCAATAAGCCAAGACAGTGTCGGGGCCAGTGCGCACATCAGAGTGGCGGCCATAAAGAGCGTCACTCCCCAGCGGAATACCCGGCGGTAGCCAAGGCTTTCACCCAGTGCTGCACAGGGCAGCAACGCCATCAGGAGCGCCGCCTGGTTGGCCGTGATGATCCAGATGGACAGTGCGGGTGCCACGTGCAGCGATTGGGCGATCGTTGGCAAGGCCATGTTGGCTATCGCCGTGTTGAGTACCACCAGCACCATGGCCGCCAGCACTGAGCTGATGGCAGCCAGGCGCCTCGGTTGTGCGCGCACTGACAGCGCGTCCGCAGCATGCTCCGATGCGGCTGCCGGTTCAGGTTGTGTGCTGAAGCGGCCGGCTTTGGGAGCGGGGCCACGCTTCATGATTTCAACCACTCGGGCGCGCACTGGCTCGTCGGGACCCACTCACCATCCTGCTCGACATACCGTGTCAGCTTGCGGGCCTCTTTGTCCTCCTTCTTCAAATCCCGCTCGGTGAAGCGGAATAACAATGCTGGCCCTGAAACGCAGCGCGTATCATGTATGTCACCCGGCAGATACACCTGAGCCTGTCCGGGGCGGAGCACCGTGGAACCCCGTTTCACCAGCTTCACGCTACCGTCCGCGTCCTCAATCCGGGCATAGGTGCCCATTTCAATTTCCCCTTGCTGGATCGCATAGATAACCCAGCCTCGGCCGTGATCGTGGGGAGGCCTGTAGAGCCCTTCAGGCTCGCTATGTGCCAACAAAACAAATCCATTCACTGGATCTCTGTGCAGCTCCTTTTGAGCCAACTGTTCCTGATGCAGCGTCGCCAACCATTCTTCCGTGACCGGTGCTTGCAAGAGTGCCTCCAGTTGCTGCTTACAACCCGCAGCCAGCTCAGAACTGAGCGGACCCCAAATTGACCTGATGGCTTCAACTGACTTTTCTAACGAGTTCATGATGACTTCCTTCTGGTTCGGCGCGGAATGCACCGCTAACTCAAACTGTAAGGAACGTATCTATGTGGCGGAAGACGCACCATTTGCACTTTATTCATGCGTCTGACGCTATGTCAGGCCCATCTGCGCTAGTATCGATTCATGCCGGACCTAGACTTCAACTTGCTTATCACTCTCGATGCGGTGCTCGCAGAAGGGAGTGTTGCCCGCGCCGCTAAACGCTTGCGTTTGAGCCCATCAGCAATGAGCCGAGCACTTGCACGTCTGCGAGAAACTACTGGTGATCCTCTTTTAGTCAGAGCTGGACGAGGCCTCGTCCCCACTCCCAGAGCCATCGAACTGCGTGACCGAGTCAGTCAGCTTGTACGCGACGGTCAGGAAATGTTGAGGCCAGCAGAAACGCTCAACCTCAAATCCCTCGTCAGGACGTTTACGCTGAGAACCAGCGAAGGCTTTGTGGAGTGCTTTGGACCGGAGCTGATAACGCGAATCGGAGAAGAGGCCCCCGGAGTCAGGTTGTGCTTTTTGCAGAAACCCGACAAAGACAGCCAGTCACTTCGGGATGGAGTGGTTGATCTGGAAACGGGAGTCATCGAAGCATCAACAGCTCCGGAACTAAGGGTCCAAGCGCTTTTCCGTGACAGGTATGTAGGTGTGGTGCGCTCAGGACACCCACTGAGCGAACAGGCGATCACGCCGCTAAATTATGCCGCCGGCAAACATATCTTTGTCTCGCGGGAGGGACTTGATAAAGGCCCGATTGATGAAGCGCTGCTGGCGCTTGGATTGGAGCGAAAGATCGCCACCATTGTTGGAGGTTTTTCGACCGCCCTGGGTTTAGCACGAGGATCTGATCTTATTGCCAGCGTACCCGAGCGCCATACCGTAAACTTGCGGCAAGGGATGTTCAGTTTTCCGCTTCCGGTCTGCACTGCGCAGTTCACCGTTTCACTTCTTTGGCATCCTCGACTAAGTGCCGACCTAGGCCATCGGTGGCTGCGAAATCTGGTAGTCGAAATCTGCACAAAATCTCACTGAATGAGAAAGCTCAATCTTTCAGAGTGATCCTTCTGGTCATGTGAACGCGCTCGACATCATGAACTGAGCGTCTGCTTTTGGCCCAGTCTGTGTAAAAACTCCCACTCAACTCTGCGGGTCGCGTTGCTACGCGAATTCTGGAGAAGTTTTCGCATCGAGCTTGCGTGGAATTTACGAGAGATCGTCAGGTTTGATCATTGATTGATCAGCTCTCGGTGCTCAAAACGTAATGAGATGGTCACCCCCACACCCCGCGAGGGCTATGCTCTCGCTGGGTTTATCTCGGAGGCCATCGCCATGAACAAAGTTGCACTGGT
>NZ_FOWX01000091.1 GCF_900115555.1 Pseudomonas borbori | reverse complement strand
TCGTCGAAGCGCAAAAGGTGCAACCCAAGGGCAAAACCGGGCGTGCCGACATCGCGTTGGGGATGATCAACAAACTTTACGGCATCGAGCGCGAAGCTGTGCGCGAGCCGTGCCTTCTGGCTGGTGGCTTATCCGAGCCAAGGTCACGAGATTCTGTTCGACGCGCATACGCGCTCGTTCAGCGCCTTAGGCGGCGTGCCACGCCGAGGCATTTACGACAACATGAAGACGGCTGTCGACAAGGTCAATAAAGGCAAAGGCCGCACGGTGAATGCGCGCTTCGCGGTGATGTGCGCGCACTACCTGTTCGATCCGGATTTCTGCAACGTCGCCTCAGGTTGGGAAAAGGGCATCGTCGAAAAGAACGTGCAGGACAGTCGCAGGCGTATCTGGCTGGACGCCCAAGACCGCCAATTCCACTCCTTCGAGGAACTCAATGCCTGGCTCGGGCAGCGCTGCCGCGCACTCTGGAGCGAGCTTCCGCACCCGCAATACAGCGGGCTGAGCGTGGCCGAGGTGTTGGAGTTGGAGCGGGCCGAAATGATGCCCATGCCCGCGCCCTTCGACGGTTACGTCGAGCGTGCGGCGCGGGTTTCCAGCACCTGCCTGGTCAGCATGGGACGAAACCGCTACTCGGTACCCTGTGAGTACGCCGGCAAGTGGCTCAGTTGCCGCCTGTATCCGACGCGGATCGAGGTGGTAGCTGATGACGTATTGATTGCCAGCCACGCGCGCTTGCTGGATCGCGACCAGGTCAACTACGACTGGCAGCACTACATCCCGCTGATTGAACGCAAGCCGGGCGCACTGCGTAACGGTGCACCCTTTGCCGACTTGCCCGAGCCGCTGCGACAGCTCAAGCACGGTCTGACACGGCATGCCGGCGGTGACCGGATCATGGCGCAAGTCCTGGTTGCCGTACCCGTCGCCGGACTCGATGCCGTATTGGTGGCCGTTGAACTGGTACTCGAAGCCGGCACCCTGAGCGCCGAACACATCCTGAATGTCGTGGCGCGGCTGACAGCGACCGAGCCACCGCCCTCCGTCGAGACTCACTTGCAGCTCAAGGAAGCGCCTGTCGCGAACACGGCGCGCTACGACCGTTTACGCGGCAGTGTCGAGGAGATCCGTCATGCGTGATCTCATGGCAGAACTCAAAGAACTGCGCCTGCACGGCATGGCCAATGCTTGGGCGGACTTGACGGCGCAGGGTGAGTCGGCCCTAGCCTCCTCGAAATGGTTGCTCGAACACCTGCTGCAACAGGAGCATGCGGATCGGGCCATGCGCTCGGTGAACCATCAACGACACAGGTTTTGCATTGTTAGTCTGTGGCGCCAGGCGCCGTCAACTTCTTCGTCCGTTTGCGCATCGATTCGCCCTTGAGGTTGATCCGCTAGGTGTTGTGCACCAGGCGGTCGAGGATGGCGTCGGCCAGGGTCGGGTCGCCGATCAGTTCGTGCCAGTTGTCCACCAACATCTGGCTGGTCACCAGGGTCGAGCGCTTGCCGTAGCGGTCGTCCAGTAGCTCCAGCATGTCCCGCCGTTGTTCGGCGGTGAACGACGCCAGGCCCCAGTCGTCGAGTAATGTTGAGCTCAACA
>NZ_FOWX01000011.1 GCF_900115555.1 Pseudomonas borbori | reverse complement strand
ATGCCGGTAGCACATGGCAGGCAGAACAGATCTCCCAGGGTAATTCGCGCGACCTTCCTGCTTATGCCTGTCGGATTTACGTCGTAGCGCTCCGTGCAAGTATTGGGCTTTAGTGAACGTTGCCACCTCACCCCGCTACGCCGCCTGATCCGCTTCCTGTTCGTCAGGCCAGCATTTTGCCTCGGGCTTCCTTCAGATTCGCAGTCGCCCGCGACACCCTTGCCTCTGGCTAACACTTCCCCTTGCCGGGTGTGTAGAGGACTTTCACCTCCAAGTCACCAGCCTGGCCACCACAGCCAAGCTGGTTGCGCTTCCGCGCAACGCGCCATGCCTGGCGCACAACAAAAAAGGTGGCCAATGGGCCACCTCGTACAGAATCTATTGAACACGCGCCTCAATAGTAGGCATTTTCCTTGTTGCTGTGGTCAGTCACGTCGCGCACGCCTTTGAGTTCCGGGATGCGCTCAAGCAGAGTCCTCTCGATGCCTTCCTTGAGGGTCACATCGGCCTGACCACAACCCTGGCAGCCACCGCCAAACTTCAATACCGCGATGCCGTCGTCGACTACCTCGATCAGGCTCACTTCACCGCCATGGCTGGCCAGCCCCGGATTGATCTCGGTTTGCAGGTAGTAATTGATACGCTCATTGATCGAGCTGTCTTCGTTGACCATCGGCACCTTGGCATTCGGCGCCTTGATCGTCAGCTGGCCGCCCATGCGGTCGGTCGCGTAATCGACCACGGCATCTTCCAGAAAAGGTTCGCTGACCGCATCGATCCAGGCGGTGAAGCTGGCCAGGGCAATCGCGATATCGTCCGGTTTCTCCTCGCCCGGCTTGCAGTAGGCGATACAGGTTTCGGCGTATTGGCTGCCCGGCTGGGTGATGAAGACACGGATGCCGATGCCCGTGGTGTTCTGCTTGCTCAGCAAATCAGCCAGATAATCGTGGGCAGCGTCGGTAATGGTAATGGTGCTCATGGCAACTCCTCGCAAACATGCACGCAGTGTACGCCAACCGCCGGGCTTCGATAAAGCTTGAGTGTTTACCTCGGAATAGTTTTGCCAGTACATGCACGACATCGGCTACGCCATAGCCGCCACTACCAGGCAGACGAGTCGGCAATCGGATACTGCCAGACGCTGACCCTTACAGGTTCTCATAGCGGTGCATATCCAGCACGCCGGCCTCGATGGGTTCGGTTTCGCGGATATAGGCCGACAGGTCGTGAAAATAGCGCCAGAACTCGGGATGGCTGCGGCGAATGCCCCAGCGTTCGACAAGCCGCTCGAACGTCCCGGCATCCCGTGCCTGCTCCAGCGCAGCAACGAAGGCAGGCACCTCTGCGGCCGAGAGGCTGAACATGAAGTTCGGGTAACTGCTCAGCACCCCCGGATAAACGCTCAGGGTATCCAGCGCCGGCTGGTAGCGCAGGTGCTCGCCGAGGAGGAAGGCCACATTGCTGTGCGCGCGATTGCGCAGCAGGCTGTAGACCTCGCGCCTGCCGCCGGCCAGTTCGACGCGCAGCAGGGTCGCCTCAGGCAACCGCCCGATCACCCTGAGCCGACTCGCCGGCTTGCTCGCCAGGCGACTGAGGGCCTGCTCGGCGCGCTGCAGTTCGACCGACAAACCCGCTCTGTGGCAGTGGGCGCCGTTGCAGCGGTTAATCGGATCGGGGCGCGCGTTGAGCCTGTCGTAGCGGCTCAGCAGCGCCTCGGCGAAGCGCCGCTTGGGCTCGCCGTCCGGTAAAGCCAGGGCGGTCGGACTCTGCCGGTCGATGCCCGGGTAGTCCAGCCACAGCTTCAACTTGCCGCTGCGCTGGTACCAGTCGTCGAGGATCGTCTGGCGCGAGGCGGGCGGCATCAGGCGCAGGAAGTTCTGCTCGGCGCCGTTGCGGATCAGGTCGAAATACAGCCGGGTCTGCGCCTGATGGGAGACGTTGCCGTAGACGTCGAAGTTCACCACCAGCTGGTAGTAGGTGCGCTCGAGCAGCGGATAGTCCATCCACCACAGGGTCTGCGGGATCTCGCCGATCAGGCCCTGGCGCACCGAAGCACTGTCGTGCTGGCGGAAGATCGACAGCAAGGCATTGTCGTTGCCGGCCCATAGGTGCGACCAACTCGGCGCCGGTGCCTGGGCATAAGCGTCCATGCGCTGCGCCTCGTAGGCATTGCGCTTGTTGCGGTAACTGCGCCACAGACCCAACAGGTCGCCGATATCGTCGAACTGGCCGGGCATGGCCAGCAGCGGCGTCGCCGCGGCACGGTAGCTAGCATCGACCAGGTACAGATCGTGGCGAGGGTCCTGGAACAGCACCCAGAAGTTGTCCCGGATCACGTCGGTGGCAATCTGGCCGCGACACACCGGGCCGCGGATAAAGGTGCGCACGAAGTATTCGGCATTATCCAGCATGAACTGGTAGCGCGCCTGCGGCGGAATCGCCGCGAAGGTCTCGAACGGATTGGCGCGACGCTGGGCGCCATAGCCGGGCAGCGCCTCAACTTGCCAGTCGTCGGTAAAGAACAACTGCTTGACGCGCGCCAGCTTGTTCGCACTGAGCGGATAGGTGATGTGAGTCTTGTGCACGATCACGCCCTGGATCGGCGTCAGACGGTAATAGAATGCGGTCCCCGGATCCTCGTTGGGGCGGCGCGTAGCAATAGGATCGACCGGCTGGCCACTGGGCGTGCGCGAACGCAGCAGCTGAAAGAAATGCCCGGGCTCGCCACCCTCGAAGTGCAGGTGGGCGAGGAACAGGTGCTCGTACAGCCAGCGCGAGACCAGGCTCTCACGCGCCCCCGGGGCATTGAGCAAGCGTTCCCAGGCCTCGACTTGCGCCGCCTCGGCCTTGCTCGCCTGCAGCGCCTGCCGGTCGACGGGCGCGCCCTGCTCCAGCCAGCGCTGCAGGGTCTGATAATCCACCTCGCTCAGGCCGGTGACCGCGAAGGGCATGCCAGCCTGTGGGTTCTCCCTGGCGAAGTCAGTGAACTGATCGGGCCGTGGACACTGATTGTCGCGTTTGATGCCGATATCCAGCCCGGCCGGCAGCTTGGCATTGGCCTCCAGCGGTTTGCCGTGACCCAGTTCGAGCATGCGGGCCAGCAGCGCCGCCTGGCTGCCCTGCTGTTCCAGCACCGAAAAGAAATCCTTGCGCCGCCAGGCCGCGCTGCCATGCGCATCGAGAAACAGGCGTGTGCTGTCCTGCGCCTCGAGGCGCTTGCCGTCGTATACCGGCAGCTTGTGCGCCCCTCGCTCGACGCCCTCGGCGCTGCCCAGATTGAGCTGGCAAGGCGCGTCGTAGCAGGCATGGCAGGCCACGCAATACTGGCTGAAGAGCGGTTGAATATCGCGACTGTAGGAAATCGGTTCTGCCGCCAGCAGCGCACTGATAAACAACGAGCAAGCGCCGAACATTGCGCGATAAGGCATGAGCCAATTCCACAGGTGACCGTAGCAGTGAGTGTAACTGTCGCGTGGCGTGCAGGGCGCCAGGCAACATGAATACAATTCATGCAAAAGACCGGAGCACTGCAAAAGCGCGCAGCTTTGTTATGATTGCGCATCCCCATTGTGTCAGCTTTGCTCAGGTAGTTCCGCCCATGTCCCTGTCCGATCGCAGCGCCCGCCTCCACGCCCTTCAGCAAGCCCTGAAGGAACGCATCCTGATCCTCGACGGCGGCATGGGCACCATGATCCAGAGCTACAAGCTGGAAGAAGAAGACTACCGCGGCGCGCGCTTCGCCGACTGGCCGCAGGACGTCAAGGGCAACAACGATCTGCTGATCCTCAGCCGCCCGGACGTGATCGGTGCCATCGAGAAGGCCTACCTGGATGCCGGCGCCGACATCCTCGAAACCAACACCTTCAACGCCACCCAGGTATCCCAGGCCGACTACGGCATGCAGGCGCTGGTCTATGAGCTGAACGTCGAAGGCGCACGCCTGGCGCGCCGGGTGGCCGACGCCAAGACCCTGGAAACCCCGGATCGCCCGCGCTTCGTCGCCGGCGTGCTCGGCCCGACCAGTCGCACCTGCTCGCTGTCGCCGGACGTCAACAACCCCGGCTACCGCAACGTCACCTTCGACGAGTTGGTGGAGAATTACAGCGAAGCGACCCGCGGCCTGATCGAAGGCGGCGCCGACCTGATCCTGATCGAGACCATCTTCGACACCCTCAACGCCAAGGCGGCGATCTTCGCCGTGCAGCAGGTGTTCGAGGACGATGGCGTCGAGTTGCCGATCATGATCTCCGGCACCATCACCGACGCCTCCGGCCGCACCCTGTCCGGGCAGACCACCGAGGCGTTCTGGAACTCGGTGCGCCACGCCAAACCGATTTCCGTGGGCCTGAACTGCGCCCTGGGCGCCAAAGACTTGCGTCCCTACCTGGAAGAGCTGGCCAACAAGGCCGCAACCCATGTCTCCGCTCACCCCAACGCCGGCCTGCCGAACGCCTTCGGCGAATACGACGAAACCCCGGCGGAAACCGCGGCGGTGATCGAGGAGTTCGCCCAGAGCGGCTTCCTCAATATCGTCGGCGGCTGCTGCGGCACCACCCCGGCGCATATCCAGGCGATTGCCCAAGCCGTGGCCAAGTACCCGCCGCGGGCCATTCCGGATATCCCCAAAGCCTGCCGCCTGTCGGGCCTGGAGCCCTTCACCATCGATCGCAACTCGCTGTTCATCAACGTCGGCGAGCGCACCAACATCACCGGTAGCGCCAGGTTCGCCCGGCTGATCCGCGAGGACAACTACACCGAGGCCCTCGAAGTCGCCCTGCAGCAGGTCGAAGCCGGCGCCCAGGTGATCGACATCAACATGGACGAGGGCATGCTCGACTCGCAGAAGGCGATGGTCACCTTCCTCAACCTGATCGCCGGCGAGCCGGACATCTCCCGGGTGCCGATCATGATCGACTCCTCCAAGTGGGAGGTGATCGAAGCCGGCCTGAAATGCATCCAGGGCAAGGGCATCGTCAACTCGATCTCGATGAAGGAAGGCGTCGAGCAGTTCAAGCATCACGCCAAACTGTGCAAGCGCTACGGCGCGGCCGTGGTGGTGATGGCCTTCGATGAAGACGGCCAGGCCGACACCGCCGCGCGCAAGCGCGAGATCTGCAAGCGCAGCTACGACATCCTGGTCGATGAAGTCGGCTTCCCGCCGGAAGACATCATCTTCGACCCGAACATCTTCGCCATCGCCACCGGCATCGAGGAACACAACAACTACGCGGTGGACTTCATCGAAGCCTGCGCCTACATCCGCGACCACCTGCCCCATGCCCTGACCTCGGGCGGCGTGTCCAACGTCTCGTTCTCGTTCCGCGGCAACAACCCGGTGCGTGAGGCGATCCACTCGGTGTTCCTCTATTACGCGATCCAGAACGGCCTGACCATGGGCATCGTCAACGCCGGCCAGCTGGAAATCTACGACGAGATCCCCAGGCAGCTGCGCGACGCGGTCGAAGACGTGGTGCTCAACCGCACGCCGAACGGTACCGAGGCTCTGCTGGCGATCGCCGACCAGTACAAGGGCGATGGCAGCGTCAAGGAAGCGGAGACCGAGGAGTGGCGCGGCTGGGATGTGGTCGAGCGGCTCAAGCACGCGCTGGTGAAGGGCGTGACCACGCATATTGTCGAAGACACCGAAGAGTTCCGCCAGCAGTGCGCGCGCCCCATCGAAGTGATCGAAGGCCCGCTGATGGCCGGCATGAACGTGGTCGGCGACCTGTTCGGCTCGGGCAAGATGTTCCTGCCCCAGGTGGTCAAGTCCGCCCGGGTGATGAAACAGGCGGTGGCCCACCTGATCCCCTTCATCGAGGCGGAAAAAGGCGACAAGCCGGAAGCCAAGGGCAAGATCCTGATGGCCACGGTCAAGGGCGACGTGCACGACATCGGCAAGAACATCGTCGGCGTGGTCCTCGGTTGCAACGGCTACGACATCGTCGACCTGGGCGTGATGGTGCCGGCGGAGAAGATCCTGCAGACGGCGATCGCCGAGAAATGCGACATCATCGGCCTGTCCGGTCTGATCACCCCGTCGCTCGACGAGATGGTCCATGTCGCCCGGGAAATGCAGCGCCAGGGCTTCACTTTGCCGCTGATGATCGGCGGCGCCACCACCTCCAAGGCGCATACGGCGGTGAAGATCGACCCGCACTACAAGAACGATGCGGTGGTTTACGTCACCGACGCCTCGCGCGCAGTCGGCGTGGCGACCACCCTGCTGTCGAAAGAGCTCAAGCCGGTCTTCGTCGAGAAGACCCGTGAAGAGTACGCGATGATCCGCGAGCGTACCGCCAACCGCAGCGCCCGTACCGAACGCCTCAGCTACCAACAGGCCATCGCGGTAAAGCCCAAGTTCGACTGGAACCAATACTCGCCGGTAAAGCCCAGCTTCACCGGGCGCAAGGTGCTGGAGGACATCGACCTGCGCACGCTGGCCGAATACATCGATTGGACACCGTTTTTCATCGCCTGGGACCTGGCCGGCAAGTACCCGCGCATCCTCACTGACGAAGTGGTTGGCGAGGCTGCCACCTCATTGTTCAGCGATGCCCAGGCGATGCTGACCAAGCTGATCGACGAGAAGTTGATCCGCGCCCGCGCCGTATTCGGTTTCTGGCCCGCCAATCAGATCAACGAAGACGACCTGGAAGTCTACGGCGATAACGGAGAACCATTGGCCGTACTGCACCACCTACGCCAGCAGACCATCAAACCCGACGGCAAGCCGAATTTCTCCCTGGCCGACTTCGTCGCCCCCAAGGACAGCGGCATCACCGATTATGTCGGCGGCTTTATCACCACCGCCGGCATCGGCGCCGAGGAAGTGGCCAAGGCCTACCAGGACGCCGGCGACGACTACAACTCGATCATGGTCAAGGCCCTGGCCGACCGTCTGGCCGAAGCCTGCGCCGAATGGCTGCACCAGCAGGTGCGCAAGACCTGGTGGGGCTACGAGCCGGACGAACAGTTGAGCAACGAGGATCTGATCAGGGAGCAGTACAAGGGCATCCGCCCTGCCCCCGGCTACCCCGCCTGCCCGGACCACACCGAGAAAGGCACCCTGTTCCAGCTGCTCGATGCCGATGGCGCAAGCCAGGTGACCCTGACCGAACACTACGCCATGCTTCCCACGGCAGCGGTCAGCGGTTGGTACTTCGCCCATCCCCAGGCGCAGTATTTCGCCGTAGGCAAGATCGACAAGGACCAGGTAGAGAGCTATTCGGCGCGCAAGGGCCAGGATCTGGCCGTGAGCGAACGCTGGCTGGCGCCCAACCTGGGGTACGACTACTAAGCGACGAATATCCGGTGCGCACGGCGCACCCTACGGAGAGCGAGGCACGTAGGGTGCGCGGGGCCGCCTAGGCTGTGCGCACCATCATCTGATACTCAACGCATCAAACTGCCGTCCGCGTCGGCGTCCAGACGCAGCCCTTCGACGCCGATCTCCGCCTCCAGCGCCAGCAGGTAATGCCGCAGGGCGCGGCGCGTGGACTGCTCGCGCAGACTGTGCCGCACCCGCTCGGCGACCTGGGCATAGGGCAGCAGGCGGCCCTCCCTGCGCTGATCGATGCAGATGAGGTGCCAGCCATAGCGCGAGGCCAGCGGTCGTTCGTGCAGCCCGACGGGTAGGTGCTGCAGCGCCCGGTCCAGCTCGGCCACGGTCTGGCCGGGGCTCAGCCAGCCCAGCTCGCCGCCCTGCTCCCGCGACGGGCAGGCCGAATGACGCTGGGCCAGCTCGGTGAACCGCCCGGGGCCATCGATCAACTGGCGCAGCAGTTTCTGCCCGAGGCGGTACTGGGCATCGCGGGCCCTGGCGTCTTCAGGGGTCGCGGCCAACAGGATATGCCTGACCCGCAGCCCGGTCGGCTCGGAAAAACGCTGCCGGTGCGTCTCGAAGAAGCGCCGGCAGGCCGCGTCGTCCGGCTCCGGCACCCGCAGTTCGCGCTCCAGCAGCACGGCCATGGCCTGGTCGTTCTCCTGGCCCTCGGCGTCCACCAGCGCCGGCAGGCCGAGCATGGCGGCGCGCTGGCTGAGCAGCTCGCGCACCACCAGGGCGCGGGCGGCCTGCAGCTGGGCTTCGGCCAGGGAGCCCGCCGGATGGAACGGCGTTTCCCGGGCGATGGCGGCTTCGCCGAACTCCACCGTGCCCACTCGGATCACCGGGGCTGGTGCGTCCTGCAGATTCTCGACTGCGATCAATTGCATGGCACGACCTCCTGAACGGTTTGCTAGATCTGTCGCCCTTAGCCGCGCTTGCGCACGATCTGGTAATTGCGCCCCAGATAGCCCAGCGGGATGCTCCAGATGTGCACCAGGCGGCTGAAGGGAAACAGCAGGATGATGGTCAGGCCGACGAAGATATGGACCTTGTAGATCCACGAGACCTCCTCGAGATAGTTGGCCGCGCCGCCGCTGAAGAACACGATGGCCTGCGCCCAGGAGGCCAGGGTGAGCATCACGTCGCCTTCCAGGTGGCCGAGGGAAAAGATGATGGTGATCATGCCCAGGCAGGCCTGGAACAGGATCAGGGCGAGAATCAGGTTGTCCATGGTCGCGGAGGAGGCCTTGACCCTGGGGTTGGTCAGGCGCCGATACAGCAACATGGCGCCGCCGATGATGCACATGGCCCCGGCGAGGCCGCCGATGATGATCGCCAGCAGCTGCTTGTTGCCGGCGGAGATGAAGGGGGCGTAGACCCAGTGCGGCGTCAGCATGCCGAACAGGTGGCCGAAGAAGATCACCAGGATGCCGACATGGAACAGGTTGCTGGCCAGCCGCATGTTCTTCTTCGCCAGGATCTGGCTGGAGTGGGCCTTCCAGGTATATTGGCCGTGGTCGAAGCGCAACAGGCTGCCGACCAGGAACACGGTGCCGGCCAGGTAGGGGTAATAGCCGTAGATCAGGTGCTGCAGGTATTCGAAGAACATGGCGGGTCTCCGTTCATTGGCTGTCCGTCAGCGACGACGGGGTGGACGGCATTAGGGTGATGACCTGGGGCACCGGCTCGTATTTACGTTCGGCCAGGCGCCGGCCCTCGGCGGATTGCAGCGCGCAGTCCTGGTCGGATTCGGCAGAGAAACGCACCACCTCCTCTTCCCAGATCGCATCCAGCGCCTGCGGGGTGTGATCCGGTTGCTCCTCGGCAACCGTCGGGCGGTGCTGGTCGATCTGCCCGGTGGCGCCGATCAGCGCCAGCAGCGCCTGGGGCACCAGGGCATAGTTGGCGTCACGGGCCTCCAGGCGCGCGGTGAGCAGGGCGAGGATATGGCTGATCTCGCCCAGCCAACGGCCGACTTCGTCGTCGCCGCGGGTCGACAGGTACTCGAGGAACAGCGGCAGGTAGTCCGGCAGCTCGCGGGCGTCGAGCTGGAAGCCGGCGGCCTGGTACTCGGCGAGCAGATCGACCATCGCCTGGCCACGGGCGCGGGATTCGCCGTGCACATGCTCGAACAGCAACAGCGAGGTGGAACGCCCACGGTCGAACAGCTCGACATAGCCGGCCTGCAGATCGAGCAGCTCGGTCGCGGCCAGGCTCCGGCACCAGACGCCGAAGCGCGCCCGCAGCCGGGCATCCAGGCGCGTTTCGGCCTGCAGGATGGCAGCCAGTTCGGCGGCGGCCGCCTGCAGCTCGGCGCTCGGATAGTCGAGCAGGCGTGCCAGCGCCCGCAGGCTGCGCAAGCCCATGGTTTGCTCGGTGGCCGGACTAGTCATGGCGCATGTCCTCCAGCGGGTCGAAGCTTTCCACCGGTTTGACCAGGGTGGTGGTCTGCTTGCGGCCGCCGAACAGGCTGGTCTGGTTGTTGCCGCCCTGGCAGCCGTTGCCGAAGCTGAAGCCGCAGCCGTTGCGCTCGGGGTAGGCATCGCGGGCCATTTCACGGTGGCCGGTGGGGATCACGAAGCGGTCCTCGTAATTGGCGATGGCCAGGTAGCGGTACATCTCCTCGACCTGGTTCTGGCTGAGGCCGACCTGATCCAGCACCCGGGTGTCGAGGCTGCCGTCCACGTGCTTGCCGCGCATGTACACGCGCATCGCCATCAGGCGCTTGAGGGCGAGGATCACCGGCTCCTCTTCGCCGGCGGTGAGCATGTTGGCCAGGTAGCGCACCGGGATGCGCAGCGATTCGATCTTCGGCAGCACGCCGTCGAACTCGATGTGCCCGGCCTCGGCGGCGGACTGGATCGGCGACAGCGGCGGCACGTACCAGACCATCGGCAGGGTGCGGAACTCCGGGTGCAGCGGCAGCGCCAGCTTCCAGTCCATGGCCAGCTTGTACACCGGCGAGGCCTGGGCCGCGCTTATCACGTTGTCGGGCACGCCGTCCTTGCGCGCCTGGGCGATGACCGCCGGATCGTTGGGGTCGAGGAAGATCTCGCACTGGCGATGGTAGAGGTCGCGCTCGTCCGCCGCGGCGGCCACCTCGGCGATACGGTCGGCATCGTAGAGCAGCACACCGAGGTAGCGGATGCGCCCCACGCAGGTCTCGGAACAGACCGTCGGCTGGCCCGACTCGATGCGCGGGTAGCAGAAGATGCACTTCTCCGACTTGCCGCTCTTCCAGTTGAAGTAGATCTTCTTGTACGGACAGCCGGAGATGCACATGCGCCAGCCGCGGCACTTGTCCTGGTCGATCAGGACGATGCCATCTTCTTCGCGCTTGTAGATCGCCCCGCTCGGGCAGGACGCCACGCAGCTCGGGTTCAGGCAGTGCTCGCACAGGCGCGGCAGGTACATCATGAAGGTGTTTTCGAACTGACCGTAGATGTCCGCTTCGATCTGCTCGAAGTTGACGTCCTTGCGCCGCTTGGCGAACTCGGTGCCGAGGATTTCCTCCCAGTTCGGCCCCCATTCGATCTTCTTCATCCGCTGCCCGGAGATCACCGAACGCGGCCGCGCCACCGGCTGGTGCTCGCCGCCCTTGGCGGTGTGCAGATTCTGATAGTCGAAGGTAAAGGGTTCGTAGTAGTCGTCGATCTCCGGCAGGTCGGGGTTGGCGAAGATGTTCGCCAGCACCCGCCACTTGCCGCCGATGCGCGGGTTGATCGAGCCGTCGGCATTGCGCACCCAGCCGCCGCGCCATTTCTTCTGGTTGGCCCACTCCTTGGGGTAGCCGATCCCGGGCTTGGTTTCGACGTTGTTGTACCAGGCGTATTCGATACCTTCGCGGCTGGTCCAGACGTTCTTGCAGGTCACCGAACAGGTGTGGCAACCGATGCATTTGTCCAGGTTCATGACCATGCCGACTTGCGAGCGGATCTTCATTTCACGGCCTCCTGCGAGTAGTCGTTGCCTTCACCATCCAGCCAGTCAATGTGCTTCATCTTGCGCACGATGACGAACTCGTCGCGGTTGGAACCGACGGTGCCGTAATAGTTGAAGCCGTAGGACAGCTGCGCGTAGCCGCCGATCATGTGGGTGGGCTTGGGGCAGACCCGCGTCACCGAGTTGTGGATGCCGCCGCGGGTGCCGGAGACCTCGCTGCCGGGGGTGTTGAGGATGCGCTCCTGGGCGTGGTACATCATCACCATGCCGACCTTGACCCGCTGGCTGACCACCGCCCGCGCGGCGACCGCGCCGTTGGCGTTGTACAGCTCGATCCAGTCGTTGTCCTCGACGCCGATGCTCTGGGCGTCGGTTTCCGACAGCCAGACGATGGGCCCGCCGCGCGACAGGGTCTGCATCAGCAGGTTGTCGCTGTAGGTGGAGTGGATGCCCCATTTCTGGTGCGGGGTGATCCAGTTGAGGAGGATTTCCGGGTTGCCGTTGCCGATGGCCTTGTGATCGGCAACGCTGGCCGGCGCTTTGGTGTCGATCGGCGGGCGGTAGACCATCAGGCTCTCGCCGAAGTCGCGCATCCAGGGGTGATCCTGGTACAGCTGCTGGCGGCCGCTGAGGGTACGCCAGGGAATCAGCTCGTGGACGTTGGTGTAGCAGGCGTTGTAGGACACGTGCTCGTCTTCCAGACCCGACCAGGTCGGGCTGGAGATGATCTTGCGCGGCTGGGCGACCAGGTCGCGGAAGCGGATCTTCTCGTCCTCCTTGGGCAGCGCCAGATGAGTGTGGTCGCGGCCGGTGATCTTCGACAGTGCCGCCCAGGCCTTGACCGCCACCTGGCCGTTGGTTTCCGGCGCCAGGGTGAGGATCATCTCGGCCGCATCCAGCGCCGAGGCGATGCGCGGCCGACCCTTGGCCGAGCCCTCCAGCTTGCGGTAGTTGAGCTTGCCGAGCAGCTCGACCTCTGCCTCGGTGTTCCAGGCGATGCCCTTGCCGCCGTTGCCGATGGTCTCCAGCAGCGGCCCCACCGAGCTGAAGCGCTCGTAGGTTTGCGGGTAGTTGCGCTTGACCTCGATCAGCGCCGGCATGGTCTTGCCGGGAATCGGCTCGCACTCGCCGCGCTTCCAGTCGCGCACCTCGGGCTGGGCCAGCTCGGCGGGGCTGTCGTGTTGCAGCGGCAGGCTGACCAGGTCGGTCTCCTCGCCCAGGTGGCCGACACAGACCCGGGCGAAGGCCTTGGCGATGCCGTCGTAGATGTCCCAGTCGCTGCGCGCCTCCCAGGCCGGGTCGGTGGCGGCGGTCAGCGGGTGGATGAAGGGGTGCATGTCCGAGGTGTTGAGGTCGTCCTTCTCGTACCAGGTGGCGGTCGGCAGCACGATGTCGGAATACAGGCAGGTGGTGGACATGCGGAAGTCCAGGGTCACCAGCAGGTCGAGCTTGCCTTCGGCTGGCTCGTCGCGCCAGACCACCTCCTCAGGCTTGGCCTCGCCGGTCTTGCCCAGGTCGTTGCCGAGCAGGTCGTGGCGGGTGCCGAGCAGGTAGCGCAGCATGTATTCGTGGCCCTTGCCGGAGCTGCCCAGCAGGTTGGAGCGCCAGACGAACAGGTTGCGCGGGAAGTTGCGCGGATTGTCCGGGTCCTCGGCGGCGAAGCGCAGGGCCCCGCTCTTCAGTTGCTCGACCACATAATCGGCGCTGCTCTTGCCAGCGGCCTTGGCCTCGGCAGCCAGGCGCAGCGGGTTGCGGTCGAACTGCGGCGCCGAAGGCAGCCAGCCCATGCGTTCGGCGCGCACGTTGAAGTCGATCAGGCTGCCGCGGTACTTCTCCGGTGGCGCCAGCGGCGAGAGGATCTCGCTGACCTTGAGCTTCTCGAAACGCCACTGGCTGGAGTGGTTGTAGAAGAACGAGGTGCCGTTCATGTGGCGGGGCGGGCGGTGCCAGTCGAGGGCGAAGGCCAGCGGCGTCCAGCCGGTCTGCGGGCGCAGCTTCTCCTGGCCGACATAGTGCGACCAGCCGCCGCCGCTCTGGCCGACGCAGCCGCACATGATCAGCAGGTTGATCAGGCCGCGGTAGGTCATGTCCATGTGGTACCAGTGGTTGACCCCGGCGCCGACGATGATCATCGAGCGCCCGCGGGTCTTGTCCGCGTTGCTGGCGAACTCCCGGGCCAGGCGAATCAGCTGGGCGGCGGGCACCCCGGTGATGGTCTCCTGCCAGGCCGGGGTATAGGGTTTGAGCTGCTCGTAGCCGCTGGCGCCGTCGTCCTCGCCGCTGCCGCCGACCGTGGCCTGCAGGCCGCGGTCGATGCCATGGTTGGCGGCCAGCAGGTCGAACACCGTCACCGCCAGCACCTGGCGGCCGTCGGCCAGTTGCAGGCGCTTGGCCGGCAGGTGGTGGTAGAGCACGTCGCGTACCTTCAGGTGCGGGAAATGGAGATGCTCGATGCCGCCGAAATAGGGAAAACCGACCCGCGCCACCTCGTCGTGGCGACCGAGCAGCGACAGCGCCAGGGACACCTCCCGGCCCTCGCCGTCCAGCGGTTCCAGGTTCCAGCGGCCCTCCTCGCCCCAGCGGAAACCGATGGAGCCGCGCGGCACCACCAACCGCTCGCCGGTTTCGTCCCAGGCCACGGTCTTCCAGGCCGGGTTGTTGTCCTGGCCCAGGTTGGCGGCGAAATCGCTGGCGCGCAGCTGCTTGCCGGGCACCAGGCTGCCGTCGGCACGGCTTTCCAGTTCCACCAGGATCGGCATATCGGTGTAACGCCGCACGTAGTCGGTGAAGTAGGCGCTGGGTTGCTCCAGGTGGAATTCCTTGAAGATCACATGGCCCATGGCGATGGCCAGAGCCGAGTCGGTGCCCTGCTTGGGGCTGAGCCACTCGTCGCAGAGCTTGGAAACCTCCGCGTAGTCCGGGGTGATGGCCACCGTCTTGGTGCCCTTGTAGCGCACCTCGGTAAAGAAGTGCGCGTCCGGGCTGCGCGTCTGCGGCACGTTGGAGCCCCAGGCGATGATGTAGTTGGAGTTGTACCAGTCGGCCGATTCCGGCACGTCGGTCTGCTCGCCCCAGGTCTGCGGGCTGGAGGGCGGCAGGTCGCAGTACCAGTCGTAGAAGGACAGGCACACGCCGCCGATCAACGACAGGTAGCGGGTGCCGGAAGCGTAGGAAACCATCGACATGGCCGGAATCGGCGAGAAGCCGGCGATGCGGTCCGGGCCGTACTGCTTGGCGGTGTAGACGTTGGCCGCGGCGATCAGCGTCTGCATCTCGTCCCAGTCGGCGCGCACGAAGCCGCCCAGGCCGCGGTCGTGCTTGTACTGCCTGGTCTTGGCCGGGTCCTCGACGATGCTGGCCCAGGCCTCCACCGGATCCTGGTGCTGCTGCAGCGCGGCGCGCCAGATCTGCATCAGCGGCTTGCGAATCAGCGGGTACTTGAGGCGGTTGGCGCTGTACAGGTACCAGGAGTAACTGGCGCCGCGCGGACAGCCGCGCGGTTCGTGGTTGGGCAGGTCGGGCCGGGTCCGCGGATAGTCGGTCTGCTGGGTTTCCCAGGTCACCAGACCATTCTTGACGTAGATCTTCCAGCTGCAGGAGCCGGTGCAGTTCACCCCGTGGGTGGAGCGGGCGATCTTGTCGTACTGCCAGCGCTGGCGGTAGCCGTCTTCCCAGTCGCGGCTCTCGTCGCGCGTCTCGCCATGGCCGCCGGCGAAATCCGGCGGGCGCTTGACCAGGTATCTGAGGCGGTCGATAAAGTGACTCATTGTTTTTCTCCTTGTGAACGGGGCATCAGGCGACCCCGGCGTTGGCGGTCACGTCAGCAAGGCACCTCCGCGTTGCGGCGGGTGTAGTAGAACCAGGTCAGGGCGATGCAGACCCCGTAGAACAGGGTGAAGCCGTACAGCGCCGGCGCGACGCTGCCGCTCAGGGCGATGGCGCTGCCATAGGCCTTGGGAATGAAGAAGGCGCCGTAGGCGGCCACCGCCGAGATGAAGCCGACCGCGGCGGCGGACTCCTTGTCGCTCTGCAGCTGCTGTTCGGCGGGCGCCAGGCCCGGGTTCAGCAGCGGGGTCTGCTGGCGGAAGATCGCCGGGATCATCTGCGTGGTGCTGGCATTGCCGACCCCGGAGAAGAAGAACAGCAGCAGGAACATGGCGAAGAAGCCCCAAAAATTGCGGATATCGAGGAACAGCAGCACGCCGAATACGCACAGCACCATCGCCACGAAGACCCAGAGGCTGACCCTGGCGCCGCCGAAGCGGTCGGCCAGGCTGCCGGAGAAGGCCCGGCTCAGCGCCCCCACCAGCGGGCCGAGGAAGGCGAACCTGAGCACGTCCACCTCAGGGAACAGGTTGCCGGCCAGCAGCGGGAAGGCCGCCGAGAAGCCGATGAAGCTGCCGAAGGTGCCGGTGTAGAGCACGCTCATCAGCCAGGTGTGCTTGCGCCTGAAGATGATCAGTTGCTCCCTGATCGACGACTTGGCGCTGGCGATGTCGTTCATGCCGAACCAGGCCGCCAGGGTGGCGACGATGATGAGGGGCACCCAGATGAAGCCGGCGTTCTGCAGCCACAGCTGCTGTCCCGTGGCGGTCTGCCGGGGCTCGCCGCCCAGGGCGCCGAAGACGCCGGCGGTAATCGCCAGCGGCACCAGGAACTGCATGGCGCTGACGCCCAGGTTGCCCAGCCCGGCGTTGAGGCCCATGGCGCTGCCCTTGGCGCTCTTGGGGAAGAAGAAGGAAATGTTCGCCATGCTCGAGGAGAAGTTGCCGCCGCCCAGGCCGCACAGCAGGGCGAGGATCAGCATGACCAGGTAAGGTGTTTGCGGGTCCTGCACGGCGAAGCCGATCCACAGCGCCGGCAGCAGCAGCGAGCCGGTGGACAGCGCGGTCCAGCGCCGGCCACCGAAGATCGGCACCATGAAACTGTAGAAGATGCGCAAGGTCGCCCCGGACAGGCCGGGCAACGCGGCCAGCCAGAACAACTGGTTGGGCGTGTAGTCGAAGCCCACCAGCGGCAGCTTGGCCACCACCACCGACCAGACCATCCAGATGGCGAAGCCGAGCAGCAGGTTGGGGATCGAGATCCACAGGTTGCGCGTGGCGATGCGCTTGCCCTCGGTGGCCCAGAAGCCGGCCTCCTCCGGCCGCCAGTCGTGCAGCACGAAGCCGCTCGGAGTGGCGAGTTCCGGCAGGTCGCTGGTTGCCTGCTGAGCCGCCCATTCCACCCGCTCGGCCATGCGGATCGAGTAGTGCATCCAGGCCAGGGCGCCGGCGGAGACCAGGAACAGCAGCATGAAAGCACTCTGCCAGACACCGACCACGTCGTTGAGCATGCCGAAGGTCAGCGGCAGGAAGAAACCGCCCAGGCCGCCGACCATGCCGACCACGCCGCCCACCGCACCGACATGCCCGGGGTAGTAGGCCGGAATGTGCTTGAACACCGCCGCCTTGCCCAGCGACATGAAGAAGCCCAGCACCATGGTCAGCAGCACGAAGCCGACCAGCCCGAGCTCCAGGGAGAAGCTGATCTCGTCGCGCACGCCGCTGACCGTGTAGCGGGTCGGCGGGTAGCTGAGCAGGAAGGTGCAGACCACCGAGGCGCCCAGCGTCCAGTACATCACCCGCCGCGCGCCATAGCGGTCGGACAGCCAGCCGCCGAGGATGCGGAACAGCGAGGCGGGAATGCTGTACGCCGCCGCGACCATGCCGGCGGCGGCGATGCTCAGGCCGTAGACCTCGATCAGGTAGTGCGGCAGCCACAGCGCCAGGGCGACGAAGGCGCCGAAGACGAAGAAGTAATACAGCGAGAAACGCCAGACCCGCAGCTCGCCCAGCGGCGCCAGTTGCTCCATCAACGGCGGCGGGACCTTGCGCGCGCGGCTCTGCGGGTCGGTCTGGGCCAGCAGCAGGAAGACCACGCCCATGCTCGCCAGCACGACGGCATAGACCCGCGCCGCACCTTGCCAGCCGAGGGCCAGCAACAGAAAGGGCGCGGCCAGGTTGGTGATGGCGGCGCCGACGTTGCCGGCGCCGAAGATGCCCAGCACCGTGCCCTGGCGTTCCTGCTCGAACCAGGCCGAGGTGTAGGCGGCACCGACGATAAAGGCGCCCCCGGCCAGGCCGATGCCCAGGGCGGCGAGCAGCAGCATCGGGTAGCTGCTGGCCAGGCTCAGCAGCCAGACGCACAGGGCGGACACCAGCATCAGCAGACCGAATACCCAGCGCCCGCCGTAGCGGTCGGTCCAGACGCCGAGGAACAGCCGCGAGATCGAGCCGGTCAGCACCGGCGTGGCCATCAGCAGGCCGAGCTGGGTATCGCTCAGGCCGAAGTCTTCCTTGAGCTGCAGGCCGAGGATGGAAAAGATCGTCCAGACCGCGAAGCACAGGGTGAAGGCCAGAGTGGAGAGCCCCAGCGCCCGGTATTGATCGCGGGGCAAAGCCGACATCACCATATAAAGCTCCCAGCAAGCGGAGTTTTCAGAGGTAACGGGTCACTTCTTCCGGTCAGGCAACGTTCTTGCTACGGACTGGCCACGGAGGGCACGAGCTCAGAGGTTGTGAACATATCGAGCGCCGTAGCGAAAGCGTCTCCTGGTGTTCGCAGTAGGCGAGAGTTTTTCCACAAACTCTCAGCCGTGCCTGAAGTCTGCATGTCCCTTCTGCCGGGACGTGCGAACAAACAACCCTCGCAGGCACTCGAAAAAATACGATCGATCGGCTGGCTCCCGAAAATCGTTTCCTCAGCGTAGTCAGCAACTGCTGCTTGCGCCAGCGAACCCAGGTATCGGCGCTGGGGACGCGGCCAAGGCCTATCAGGAGGCCGACAACGACTACAAACCGATCATGCTCAAGGCCCTGGCCGAAGCCTGCGCCGAATGACTGCACCAGCAGGTGCGCAAGACCTGGTGGGGCTACGAGCCGGACGAACAGCTCTCCAACGACGAGCTGATCAAGGAAGCCGACACAGGCATCCACTTCGCCTGCCCGGCTCACACCGAGAAAGGCACCCTGCTCGACCTGCCAAGCAAGGCCAGGCCGGTTGCAGCGGCGTGTTGCTCACCGACCACCACGCCATAGTCCCCGCCGCCTCGGTCAGCGGCTGGGACTTCGACCGCCCGCAGGCGCACTACTTCGCCGCCGGCAAGATCGACAAGGACCAGGTGGAAAGCTATACGGCGCGCAAGGACCACGCCCTGCTGCGCTCAGGCCAAGCCATGGCGCGCGGTAATCGCTACAATCGCGCCTCGCGTATTTCGATACACCTCGTGCGGGAGTCTTATGTCGACCCTGGAATTAATTGCATCGATTATTGGCGTTGTGGCTGTCTGGCTGACGGTAAAGCAAAACCTGTGGTGCTGGCCCGTCGGCTTGGTCATGGTGGTTATGTATGGCTGGATTTTTTACGACGCGGCGCTGTATTCGAACATGCTGCTGCAGGGCGTTTATGCCGGCCTGCAACTCTATGGCTGGTGGCAGTGGACGCGTGGCGGCGACGGCCAGGCGGGCGTACGCGTCAACCGGCTGAACCAGCATGGCCTGCTGTTCAGCCTGGCTGCCGGGGCTATAGGCGCATTGCTGCTGGGCTACCTGATGCTGGCATTCACCGACGCAGCCGCGCCCTGGCAGGACGCAACGCTCAGCGCCTTCAGCCTGGTTGCGCAAGTCTGGATGGCGCAGAAGCGCGTGGAGTGCTGGCCGCTGTGGGTCATCCTCGACGTGCTGTTCGTGGCGCTGTTCCTGCAACACGGCCTGTACCTGACTGCCGGGCTGTATGCACTGTTCACCGTGCTGGCGCTCAATGGCTGGCTGACCTGGCGCCGTGACCGCGCCCTGGCCCTGGCATGAAGGTGCTGGTCCTGACCGGGCCGGAGTCCAGCGGCAAAAGCTGGCTGGCCGGCAAACTCCACACCGAGTTTGGCGGTGTCGTGGTCGGTGAGTACGTTCGCCACTTCATCGAACAGACCCAGCGTGATACCTGCTATGCGGATATCGAGCACATCGCCCGCGGCCAACTGCAATGGGAAGACCAGGCCCGTGCCACCCGACCGGAGTTGCTGATACTCGACACCCACCTGCTCAGCAACATGCTCTGGAGCCAGGAACTGTTTGCCGACTGCCCCGCCTGGCTGGAACAGGCGCTGCTTGAGCGCGAATACCATCTACACCTGCTGCTCAGCCCAAACCAGGTGCCGTGGGTGGATGATGGCCAGCGCTGCCAGCCAGAGCTGGCTCAGCGGCAACAGTTCCATCTGCGTTGTGAACGCTGGCTGCGCCTGCATCGGCAGCCACTGCAGTGCATCCGGGGCGACTGGCAGCAGCGCCAGACCCAGGCCTTGCAGGTGGTGCGGCAGTGGCTTGAATCGACCTGAGACAACACGGGCCAAGCCCATAGATGCACGACAGCGCTGGCCGGCAGCGAATGTGGGAAATGGCGGCGAGACTATCGGCGGGAAACGCTTCGCGGCTTGCCACCCTACCGGGGCTTTAAATTGCGCAGGAGTGAATGACGCTTATTCACCCACCATTGCTAGCGCCGCATCCAAGTGCAGCGATATCCGCCGCTCAACTCAGCCGCGAAGTCGACTTGCGGATGATCTTGATCGAGTGCTTGAGCGTCGGTTTGCGCGTCACGCTGATCGCCTTGCGGGTCACGGTATCGATGGTGATATTCCAGAAGCCGCTGCTGGGCACGGTGATTTTCGCCGGAAAGGTATCGAAAGCGCCGCCGTGGTAAGTGTGCCGACCGCCATTCTTGAAGCTGCGGAAATTCGCGTCGCTCATCAGGCGGATGTTGCAGGTCTGCGAGCACTCGATCACGACCACGTCGTCTTCGTTGAGGTGTTCGCGCTGGTGTATGTATTTCATCGAGGGATCCTGCGCTGTTTTTTCCGGGCGCGACCATAGCACAGACGCTGGCAGGCACGCTGAGGCAATGCCAGCTAACCTCATCTGGTCAACTGCCGCACAGCATGCCACGAAACCTGCGGTGAAGCTGCGGCTGCTGGGACAACCCGGATGAAACACGCTTCGACCAGGTATTAGCCGATGCGCAATCAGAAGTCCGCCTAGCAAACCCGCAACGCCCGACCGTAGCAAGCACAAGGAGCAAGTCTATGCATCCAGTTAAACAGCTGAGCCTGCTAGTGCTCAGTGCCACCTTGCTGACTGCCTGCAGCAGCCAAATGCAGGACGATCAGCTGAGCCGAGATGTCAGTACGACCCAAATTACCGTGGAAGGCGTACCCGGCGGAGTGACCACCGAGGTGGTGCAGATTCACGCCGTGGTCAGCGCTATCGACTATGCCGCGCGCAACTTTACCCTTGAGGATGAGCAGGGCCATCGGCGCACCTTTCAGGCCAGCCCGGAAATGGTCAATTTCCCGCAGCTGAAAGTCGGCGACAAGGTCAATGCCACCGTGGCTCTGGAACAGCTGGTCTTCCTGCGCGAGCAGAGTGATGAGACCCAGGATGGCGCGGCCGGCGTGCTCGCCACCACGCCAGCCGGAGCCAAGCCGGGCATGCTGCTGGCTGAAACCCTGGAAATTACCGCCGTGGTCAAGGCCATCGACACGACACAGCACACCGCCACCCTGGAGTTTGCGGATGGCAGTCGCAAGACCGTGAAGGTTCGCCCGGATGTACAAATCAAGCCCGAGCACCTCAACCGCCAGGTAGTGATTCGCCTGACTACGGCGCTGGCTATCCGCGTGGAAAGCCTGTAACCCCTCACTCGGCGGGCTCAGCGCCCGCCCAGGTCACTGCGTTTCGCGGCCCCGGCGCAGCGTGGTAGCATCCGCGCCCCATGCATATCCACGATTTTCAACAGCAGCTCGCCGCCCTCGGCGGCAAACCCCAGCATATCGGGCGGATCATGCGTGCCTGGCTGCAAGGCAAGCCCCTCGATAGCGGTACGCGCCACCAGAAGACCGAGAACTTCCTGCCGCTGGCGGTGCGTAATGCCCTGCCGCAGTTGACGGCGGAGCTCAACGCCCTCGCCCGCCTCAACGCCGAGCACCCGGCGGCGGACGGCTCGGCACGCTTGCTGGTGGAGCTGGCCGACAAGCAGATGGTCGAAAGCGTGCTACTGCCGCGCGATGGCCTGTGCGTCTCCAGCCAGGTCGGCTGCGCGGTGGGCTGCGTATTCTGCATGACCGGCAAGAGCGGTCTGCTGCGCCAGTTGAGCACGGCCGAGATCGTCGCCCAGGTGACCCTGGCCCGGCGCATTCGCCCGGTGAAGAAGGTGGTGTTCATGGGCATGGGCGAACCGGCGCACAACCTCGACAACGTGCTGGACGCCATCGACCTGCTCGGCACCGAGGGCGGCATTGGCCAGCGCAACCTGGTGTTCTCCAGCGTAGGCGATCCGCGGGTGTTCGAGCGTCTGCCGCAACAACGGATCAAGCCGGCGCTGGCCCTGTCGCTGCACACCAGCGATGGCGAACTGCGCCAGCAATTGTTGCCGCGCGCGCCGCGTATCGACCCCGAGGAACTGGTCGAGCTGGGCGAAACCTACGCCCGCCAGATCGATTATCCGATCCAGTACCAGTGGACGCTGCTCAAGGGCATCAACGACAGCCAGGCCGAAATGGACGGCATCCTGCGTCTGCTCAAGGGCAAGTACGCGATCATGAACCTGATCCCCTACAACAGCCTGCAAGACGATGAGTTCCAGCGCCCGGATGGCGAGCGCATCGTGCAGATGGTGCGCTACCTGCACAGCCGCGGCGTGCTGACCAAGGTGCGCAACTCCGCCGGCCAGGATATCGACGGTGGCTGCGGCCAGTTGCGCGCACGGGCGGTCGAAATACGCGGCCGCCGCCTCCCGGGCGAGCGCACAGACGGTGTTTGAGACCGAGGCACGCTGCCGAGGCAGGTGATTGTCGATGTCCTGAGACATGCCTCGACAGCTGCCCGCGGGTTAAGATGCGCACCACCTCCGGCGCTGAGCATTCTGCATGCCGGGTTAACCGGCCCACAGCGAACCCTGCATGATCGAGCGTCAACGCCTACGGCATATCCTCACCCTCGGCCTACCGATTATCGGCGGCATGCTCAGCCAGAGCCTGCTCAACCTGGTGGATGCGGCCATGGTCGGCCACCTCGGCGAGAAGGCCCTGGCCGGAGTCGGCATCGGCAGCTATGCCAACTTCATGGCCATCGCCCTGGTCATGGGCCTTGGTGCCGGCGTGCAAGCCCAGGTCGCACGGCGCCGCGGCGCAGGACGCCTGGATGAGCTGGCGGCGCCGCTGAATGTCGGCATGCTGATCGCGCTGTGCCTCGCCCTGCCACTGACGCTGTTCTGCTGGCTGAACGCCCAGCCGATCATAAGACTGTTGTCAGGCGATGCCGAGGTACTGGGCATCGGCACCGCCTACTTCGAGTGGCGGGTGCTGGCGATCTTCGCCGTCGGCCTGAACTTCTCCTTCCGCGGCTACTGGAATGGCAACCACCGCTCCGGCGTCTATATGCGTACCCTGGTGATCATGCACCTGGCCAATGTACTGATCAGCTATTCGCTGATTCACGGCCTGTTCGGCTTGCCACAGATGGGCGCGCCCGGTTCAGGGCTGGGCACTACCCTGGCGCTGTACCTGGGTTCACTGATCTATGCCGTGCAGACCTGGCACAGCGCTCGCCACCAGGGTTTCCTGACCCGCCGCCCCGGCACCATTGACCTGCGCAGCATGCTGCGTCTGTCGCTGCCCAATTCGGCCCAGCAATTCTTCTTTGCCACCGGCATCACCGCACTGTTCTGGATCATCGGCCAGGTTGGCACCGCCGAGCTGGCGGTTGCCCATGTGTTGATCAACCTGGCGCTGCTGCTGATCCTTCCGGCCATCGGCCTGGGCATGGCGGCCACCACTCTGGTCAGCCACAGCCTGGGTGAGAAGGACTTCGTCGCCGCCCATCGCTGGGGCTGGGACGTGGTCAAGGTCGCGGCAGTCGGCTTGATGCTGCTGGGCGCGCCTTTCTGGCTGTACCCGGAACTGATCTTGCGGCTGTTCGTCAGCGATCCGGCGTTGATCGAACTGGGCAGCTGGCCGTTGCGCCTGACCGGCATGGGCATGGTGCTGGATGCCACCGCCCTGGTGCTCACCCAGGCGCTGCTGGGCGCCGGCGCCAGCCGCACGGTGATGCTGGTCAGCCTGGGCAATCAGTGGCTGTTCTTTCTACCCTTGGCTTATCTGCTCGGCCCCATATTGGGCTATGGTTTGCTGGCCATCTGGAGCTTGCAGATTCTCCAGCGCGGCCTCGCCTCGGCGATTTTCGCCGTGATGTGGCAACGACGCGGCTGGACCCGGATTCAACTGTGAGCAACTATCGAAGGATGATCGACAGGCCCGACAAGTCACAATCCAGGGGACGCATATGAGCAAGCAGGATGATCCAGACGACAAGCCGCTGACTCTGTGGGAAATGCTGCAGAGCGTGCTGGCGGCGGCCATCGGCGTACAGAGCGGCAAGAAGCGCAGCCGTGACTTCCGCCGCGGTAAACCCAGCCATTTCATCATCCTCGGGCTGCTGTTCACCCTGCTGTTCGTGCTGGTGATCTATGCCGTGGTCAAACTGGTGCTGCATTTCGCAGGTGTCTGAACCAGGGCCTGTCGAGGTTTCACCACGAGCCGCGACTAAGCATCGGCAGGCCTTCCGCCCACACAGGTGAGCCGCATGCGCCCCAAACGGTGGTTGTTTGCCCTCGACTACCCGCACACGGATAAAACCGGCGGCGACGGGCCGGAGTCGATTTCAAGCAGTCCTGGTTATTGCTGGCTAACCCAGAAAACCGCCGTCGCCACCGCTATCAATATCAGAATGAAGACCGCTCTGGCGTCCGCAATGCTGTCCCGGCTTCCGAGTTCGCTGTGATCGCTCATGGGCTACCTTTTTTTTGTGTTTATGAATGGTTCGCTTGTGCAGTTAAGCTCAGGAGGCGTGTCAGCTCAAGTGCTGAGAGGTTATGAAAAACTCTCGCCTGCCGCGACTGCCTCCAGCACCCGCTAGCGACGCTGCGAACACCTGACGACAGCCTTCGCTATCTCCACGACCTTTGAAGTTATGCTCTCGCCCAGGCTTAGTACCAAAGGTTCTTACCATATGCTTAAACTTCACTTTTGCGCATAACCCTGAGCTGGTATCTTCCTTCAGCTCCGTTAGGGGTGCGCGGCCGTGCGCGCAGAATTGCTGTAAGCAGCCTGAAAACAGGACCCTTCATGTACGTATACGACCAGTACGATCAACAAATCATCGAGGACCGCGTTCAGCAGTTCCGTGATCAGACCCGCCGTTATCTGGCTGGCGAGCTCAGTGGCGAAGAATTTCGCCCGCTGCGCCTGCAAAATGGCCTATACATTCAGCGCTTTGCGCCCATGTTGCGGATTGCCGTGCCCTACGGCCTGATGTCCTCCAAACAGGTGCGGATGATTGCCAAGATCGCCCGTGACTACGACAAGGGCTATGCCCATATCAGCACTCGGACGAACGTGCAGTTCAACTGGCCAGATCTGGAAGACGTGCCCGATATTCTCGCCGAGCTGGCCACTGTGCAGATGCACTCGATCCAGACCAGCGGCAACTGTGTGCGCAACACCACCACCGACCAGTTCGCTGGCGTGGCCAAGGACGAGATCATCGACCCGCGCCCATGGTGTGAAATCATCCGCCAGTGGTCGACCTTCCACCCCGAATTCACTCACCTGCCACGCAAGTTCAAGATTGCGATCAACGGCGCCGTGACCGACCGGGTCGCTATCGAAGTGCACGATATCGGTTTGGAAGCCGTGCGCAATGACGCTGGCGAGCTAGGCTTTCGCGTCGCCGTGGGCGGTGGTTTGGGGCGCACCCCGGTGGTTGGCAGCTTTATCAATGAGTTTCTGCCCTGGCAGCACCTGCTCAGCTACCTCGATGCCATTTTGCGCGTGTACAACCGCTACGGCCGTCGAGATAACAAATTTAAAGCACGCATCAAAATCCTGGTTAAAGCACTGACCCCAGAAGTGTTTGCCGAGCGCGTGAATGCCGAGTGGGCGCAGATCAAAGATGGCCCCACCACGCTTACCGAAGCCGAAGTGGCCCGCGTTTCAGCGCATTTTGTTGACCCTGCTTACAAAACCTTAGTCGATCAAGATGCCGCCTTGGCTGCACTGGATGCTGCGCATCCAGGCTTTGCCCGCTGGCGTGAGCGCAATACCTTTGCCCACAAAAAAGCCGGCTATATCGCCGTTACGTTGTCGCTCAAACCCACAGGCGTATCGCCTGGCGATGTGACCGACAAGCAGCTTGATGCAATCGCTGATCTGGCTGACCGCTACAGCTTTGGCGAATCACGTAACAGCCATAACCAGAACATCATCCTAGCCGACGTGGAACAGAGCCAGCTGTTCACGCTTTGGGGCGAGCTGCGTGAACACGGCTTTGCCACCCCGAACGTGGGCCTTCTAACCGACATTATCTGCTGCCCGGGTGGCGATTTCTGCTCGCTGGCCAACGCCAAATCAATCCCGGTAGCCGAAGCCATCCAGCGCCGTTTCGACGACCTGGATTACCTGTTCGACATCGGCGACATCGAGCTGAACATCTCCGGCTGCATGAACGCCTGCGGCCACCACCACGTCGGCCACATCGGCATCCTCGGCGTGGACAAGAAGGGCCAGGAGTTCTACCAGGTATCCATCGGCGGCAGCTCAGGCCGTGACGCCAGCCTGGCGCAGATTCTCGGTCCGTCCTTTGCCCAGGAAGACATGCCGGATGTCATCGATAAGATCATCAAGGTCTACGTCGAGCAGCGCACCGATGAAGAAAGTTTCCTCGACACCTTCCGCCGTATCGGTGTCGCCCCGTTCAAGGAGCGCGTATATGCAGCGAATCATTAAGAATGGCCAGGTGGTCGACGAGACCTGGCATCTGCTGCCCAAGGACACCACCCTCGACGGCCTGAGCAACTGCGATGACCTGATCGTGCCCCTGGCGCTGTGGATCGAACATCCGCACGCACTCAAGGCCCGCGACGGCGGCCTGGGCGTCTGGCTGGAAGCCGGCGAAGAGATCGAGGAAATCGCCGATCAACTGGACAACTTCCAGGTGATCGCCCTGAACTTCCCCTCCTTCACCGACGGCCGCCACTGCTCCACCGCCTACCTGCTGCGCACCCGCTATGGCTACAAGGGTGAAGTGCGCGCCATCGGCGATGTGCTGCGTGATCAACTGTTCTCCTACCAGCGCGTCGGCTTCGATGCCTTCGCCCTGCGCGAAGACAAGGACCCGCTGGACGCACTGAAGGCCTTCGAGGAGTTCTCGGAGGTTTATCAGGCCTCCAGCGACCAGCCGCAACCGCTGTTTCGCCGCCGCGCCTGAGCGATGCCTTGAGCAAAAAACCCTGCACTGCAGGGTTTTTTTCATGGGGCAAAAGCTATTCGTGGGAGTGGCTCAGTCCACCCGTACCAATACCCGACCGACAAGCTTGCCGGCGAGTATCCGGGCAATGGCCGCGGGCAACTGCTGCAGGCTGACTTCAGTCACCAGGCGCTCGAGATCGTCGAGCTTCCATTGCACGGAGAGCTTGTCCCACATGGAGGCCTTGACCACCAGCGGCAGTTCGACCGAATCGACCCCCAGCAGGTTGACCCCGCGCAGGATGAACGGCAGCACGCTGCCCTTGAACGCCACCCCGGCCGTCAGCCCGCAACACGCCGCGCTGCCGCCGTAGCGTAGCGCCTTGACCACGTTGAACAGGATATCGCCGCCGACGGTATCCACCGCACCCGCCCACTGCTCCTTGAGCAACGGACGCTCCGCACCTTCCTGCAGTTCAGCGCGCGAGACTATCTGCCGAGCGCCCAGCCCCTTGAGAAACTCGCCCTGCTCGGCCTTGCCGGTAGACGCGGCCACGCTGTAGCCAAGCTTGTTGAGCAAAACCACGGCAACACTGCCCACACCCCCGGTCGCGCCCGTCACCAAAACAGGCCCGGCATCCGGGAGCACGCCGGCTTGCTCCAGCTTGTCGACGCAGAGCGCAGCGGTCAGACCCGCGGTGCCCAGCACCATGGCCTCACGCAGGGACAAGCCTTGCGGCCGTTTCAGCGCCCAGGCCGCCGGAATCCGGATGTACTGGGCGAAGCCGCCCGCGGTGTTCATGCCCAGGTCATAACCGGTCACTATCACCTCATCGCCCACGCTGAATTCAGCGACGCTCGACTGCTCGACCACACCCGCCGCGTCGATGCCCGGGGTATGCGGAAAATGCCTGGTCACACCACGGTTGCCACTGGCGGACAGGGCATCCTTGTAGTTCAACGACGAATAGCGAACCCGGATCAACAGTTCGCCGGCCGGCAGTTCGCTGATGCTGCGCTGAACAATCGTTTGCTCGAACTCATCCGCCGCATGTTCGCGAACCTGTAGTGCTGTGAATGTAGTCATCTTCATCCCCCAGGGTAAAAGTCGATTACCAGAAACGCTGCTGGTTGAGGCGGCTTAGCCAATTCAAGGTGAAACGATCCAAGGCAACGCTGGCCGCCAAACCGACACGCTCCTGCAAACTCTTCTTCTCGGCGTAGTGCAGGTGAAACAGTTCGGCCTCCCTGGCCCGCTCGGCCAGGTATTCGTCGCTGGTCTTGAGTTCGTCGACCAGTTGTTTTTCCAACGCGGCCAGGCCCAGCCAGACCTCGCCGGTGGCGATATCGTCGATGTCCAGTTGCGGCCGATAGCGGGCGACGAAATTCTTGAACAGCTCGTGGATGGTTTCCAGATCTTCCTGGAACTTCTCCCGACCCTTCTCGGTATTTTCGCCAAAGACGGTCAGGGTGCGTTTGTACTCGCCGGCGGTAAGCACTTCGAAGTCGATGTCGTGCTTTTTAAGCAGGCGGTGCACGTTGGGCAACTGGGCAACCACGCCGATGGAGCCGAGTATGGCAAAGGGGGCAGAAATGATCTTCTCGCCGATGCAGGCCATCATGTAGCCGCCGCTGGCCGCGACCTTATCGATACAGATGGTCAGCGGGATGCCCGCCTGGCGAATACGCACCAGCTGCGAGGACGCCAGGCCATAGCTGTGCACCATGCCACCGCCACTTTCCAGGCGCAGCACCACCTCATCCTGAGGAGTGGCCAGGCTCAGCAAGGCGGTGATTTCATGGCGCAGGCTGTCAGTGGCCGAGGCCTTGAGATCGCCATCGAAGTCCAGGACGAATACCCGCGGTTTGTGCTCCCCGGCTTTCTTCGCCAGCTTGGCCGCCTTGGCTTCTTCCTTGTGCACCACCTTGAGTTGGTCCTTGTCCAGCACGGCATGCTCGAGACGTTGGCGCAACTGCTTGTAGAAGTCATTGAGCTTGTCCACCTGCAAATGCCCGACAACGCGCCGGCCCTTGCTGCGGGCCACGACCGCTGCCAGCAGAATCACCAGAACAGCCACAACCAGCGTTACCGTTTTAGCCAGAAAGGCCGCATATTCCGCGAAAAACTCCACGTATTCCCCCTCATTATTCATGCCAGCGTCCAGTGTCGCTTAGCGCTCGTGGCAACCAGCATACCGACGCCATCGACTGGCGACCAGTTGCCTGGCGCGTCGTCATGAATGACAGCAGATCAATTCAAACAAGCGTATGTTTTTTCGTTGACAGGCCTGCGCGATCCTCATACCCTCGCCAAACTTTCACCGATCCGGGACAGTGGCGAACGTGGGCAGCATTTACCTGATCAGACATGGCCAAGCCTCCTTCGGTGCCGATGACTACGATGTGCTCTCGCCCATCGGTATCCGCCAGGCCGAAGTGTTGGGTACGCACCTGACTGATCTTGGCATTCGCATCGATCGCACTCTGAGTGGCGCCTTACGCCGTCAACAGCACACCGCCCATGCCGCGATGCACCAGCTGGGCAGCAGCGGTCAGACAATCCCTGACCTGCAAGTGGATGCCGCCTTCAACGAGTTCGATGCCGACGCAGTGATCCGCGCCCTGCTCCCCGGCCTGCTCGACGAAGAACCCGAAGCCCTGCACGTGTTGCGCAATGGACCACAAAACCGCGCCGAATTCCAACGCCTGTTCGCGTTGTTGATCGGCCGCTGGATTTCCGGCGAACACGACCAGCCCGGCCTGCAGAGCTGGCAAGCATTCGTCGAACAGGTTGGGGACGGCCTGAAGCGCCTGCTGCAACAAGCCGACAGCAAACAGAACATCGCGCTCTTCACCTCCGGCGGTACTATCACCGCACTGCTGCAGTTGATTACCGGCGTGCCGGCCGCCAAGGCCTTCGAGCTGAACTGGCAAATCGTCAATACCTCACTGAGTTGCCTGAAATTTCGCGGCAGCCAAGTGACCCTGGCTTCCTTCAACAGCCATGTGCATCTACAGCTGATGAAGGAGCCGGAGCTCATCACCTACCGCTGAGCTCCGGCCTACTGCACCCGCAAGGGCGCAAGAAAACTCTGAAAACAAAGGAAGACATCATGAGCGTTGCAGACATCATCAATACCATGCAGTCCAAGTTCAACGCCTCTGCCGCTGCGGGCCTGGACCTGGTGTTCCAGTTCAACATCGAAGACGGTGAGAACCACTACCTGGTCATCAAGGACGGTACCTGCGACGTCCAACAAGGCGATGCCGACAACGCCAACGTGACCCTGATCATGGACAGCGAAACCCTCAAGGGCATTACCAGCGGCGAGACCGATGGCATGCAGGCCTTCATGGGCGGCAAGCTGCGCGCCGAAGGCGACATGATGCTGGCCATGAAGCTGGGCGAACTGTTCCCGGTCTAAGCTTCAGCGCAGCAGCCTCACCGAGAAAACCGGAGTCCCGTGCTCCGGTTTTTTTTCGTCTGCAGGCTTGTCTACAGATCAAATCAGGTTGCTTGATTGGGCGGCAACACGACCGCCTATAACGGCGCGTATTGCTTGTTACGACCAGGGTGCAGCATTAGATTAGCCAATAATCTATGGCACCAATTATAAGTAGAAGGGATAAGCATGGCGCTTACTGACCAGTCCACTCGCATCCGCGAGGGTGAAGAGCTCGACGCCGCGATCATCGATCCGTACCTCAAGGCGCATATTCCAGGCCTGACCGGCGAGCCACGGATCAGCCAGTTCCCCGGCGGTGCCTCGAACCTCACCTACCTGCTCGAATACCCGACCCAGCAATTCGTCCTGCGCCGCCCGCCATTTGGCCAGAAGGCCAAATCCGCTCACGACATGGGCCGCGAGTTCCGCATCCTCAACCAGCTCTACGAGGCCTTCCCCTACTGCCCGAAAGCCCATGTGCACTGCACCGACGAAGCGCTGATCGGCGCCGAGTTCTATGTGATGGAGCGGATCAACGGCATCATCCTGCGCTCCGACATGCCGGCCGAGCTGAACCTCAATGCCGACAAGACCCGCCAGCTGTGCAAGAGCTTCATCGACAAGCTGGTCGAGTTGCACAACGTCGACTACCAAGCCTGCGGCCTCGGCGACCTGGGCAAACCGCAAGGCTATGTGGAGCGCCAGATCGGCGGCTGGAGCGCACGCTACGAGAAGGCCCTGACCCCTGACGCGCCGCTGTGGGAGCCGGTCAAGGCCTGGCTGAGAGACAAGATGCCGGCCGACCACCCCAAGCCGGCCATCGTGCACAACGACTACCGGTTCGACAACGTGATCCTCGACCCACACAACCCGATGCAGATCATCGGCGTGCTCGACTGGGAGCTGACCACCATCGGCGACCCGCTGATGGACCTGGGCAACACCCTCGCCTACTGGATCGAGGCCGACGACCCGGCGCCGGTGCAAATGATGCGCCGCCAGCCGAGCAACGCGCCGGGCATGCTCAGCCGCCAGGAGTTCGCCGACTACTACGCCGAACGCGCCGGCATCGAGATCGCGAGCATCGACTTCTACTACTGCTACGGCCTGTTCCGCCTGGCCGGCATCGTCCAGCAGATCTACTACCGCTACTACCACGGTCAGACCCAGGACAAACGCTTCGCCCAGTTCGTGCAAATGAACAAGCTGCTGGAGCAGATGAGCCTGCAGGTCATCGCCAAGTCGCAGTTGTAATCGGCCGAACAGGCCTTCAACCAGAAAGGAAATGTCCATGTCCAAGACCCAACTGTTCGACCTCGACGGCAAGATCGCCTTCGTTTCCGGCGCCAGCCGCGGCATCGGCGAGGCCATCGCCAAACTGCTGGCCCAGCAGGGCGCCCATGTGATCGTCTCAAGCCGCAAGATCGACGGCTGCCAGGCGGTCGCCGATGCGATCATCGCCGACGGCGGCCAGGCCACCGCGATTGCCTGCCATATCGGCGAAATGGAGCAGATCAGCAATGTGTTCGCGCAGATCCGCGAGCGATTCGGTCGCCTGGACATCCTGGTCAACAACGCCGCCACCAACCCGCAGTTCTGCAATGTGCTGGAGACCGACCTGTCGGCCTTCCAGAAGACCGTCGACGTCAACATCCGCGGCTACTACTTCATGTCCATCGAAGGCGGCAAGCTGATGAAGGAAAACGGCGGCGGCAGCATCGTCAACGTGGCCTCGATCAATGGCGTCAGCCCCGGCGAGATGCAGGGCATCTACTCGGTGACCAAGGCCGCGGTGATCAGCATGACCAAGGTCTTCGCCAAGGAGTGCGCGCAATTCGGCATCCGCTGCAACGCCCTGCTGCCGGGCCTGACCGACACCAAGTTCGCCTCGGCGCTGGTGAAGAACGACGCCATCCTCAACCTGGCCCTGCAGCGCATCCCGCTCAAGCGCGTCGCCGATCCGAGCGAGATGGCCGGCGCGGTGCTGTACCTGGCCAGCGACGCCTCCAGCTACACCACCGGGGTGGCGCTGAACGTCGATGGCGGCTTCTTGTCCTGATCATTGCGCCGTTAGCAAGAAGGGACCCGCCGGTCCCTTATTTGCGCTCTTGATGCAACTCACTGCCAATCCTGCAGCGCCTGCTTGGCCGCCTGGTTCATCGGCTGCGCCAGCAGGCCGGTCGGCGTCAGGCTGACGCTGTAAACTGCCTGATCGGCAATCGGCAGGTAGGTAACCCGACGCGCCTGGGCATCGAACATGAACAGGTCGTGCTGGCCCAGGCGCAGCCAGCGCCACAGGTCGATGCCATAGGGGCTGCGAGCCAGTTCGACCCGGGCCTGCTGAGCCTGTTCCTGCTGTTCGATGGCGAGGAAGCGCCCCGAGAGTTTTTCCAGGCGATAGCCAGGCTGCAGGCCGATCAGGGCAGCGAGCCCCTTCCATTGTAAAAAGCGCGCATCCAGCTGCCACAAGTCCCCCTCCAGCAGCACGCTGCGCTCGCTGCCGCCCTCCAGCAGGTTGACCCGATAACGTGGGCCGTCAGCCTCGAAGCTCAGGGTTACCAGCGGCTTGTCCTCCGGCAGCGGGGCATAGCTATAGAGGTCGTAGGCCAGCAGGCCGATGAAACCGCCCAGGGCGACAAAGGCCAGGCCACAGGTACCGCGCAACCAACCGAGAAACCAGTGGCGATCGAGCAGAATTCGCGCGGCGACCAACACCGCCAGCAATGCCAGCAGTGCCGTCGCCCATGCCAGGCCGTCGTATTGCATCGAGTCGATTCCTTGCCCGTGAAAATGCCGGCATTATGCGCAGCAACTTCGCCTGCGCACAGCAGGTTCATTGCACAATCGGACACAGGTCGTCATTTTCATGCCCTTGCCTTTCGAGCTTGCCGTTGACCCGGCAACCCTGACCATTCTCGCCCTGGTGGCCTTTGTCGCCGGCTTCATCGATGCCATTGCCGGCGGCGGTGGCCTGCTGACCATTCCGGCCCTGCTGATGGCCGGCCTGCCGCCGCACCTGGTGCTGGGCACCAACAAGCTGTGCGCCACCTTTGGCTCGGCCACAGCCAGCTACACCTTCTACCGGCGCAAGCTGTTCGCCCCCCGGCCCTGGCGCAATGCGCTGATCGGCACCGCGGTCGGCGCCCTGCTCGGCGCCACGCTGGTGCACTGGCTGCCGGCGGCCTGGCTCAATCAACTGTTGCCGGTGGTGGTATTCGCCTGCGGCCTCTACCTGCTGTTCGGCCGCACCCCGGCGGCACCGCTCAACGCCGACGCGCCCATTGCCCAGGGCCGGCAGTGGCCGCAAAGCCTCGGCCTGGGCTTCTACGATGGCGTCGCCGGCCCCGGCACCGGGGCATTCTGGACGGTCAGCAGCCTGCTGCTCTACCCGCTCGATCTGGTGCGCGCCAGCGGCGTTGCCCGGAGCATGAATTTCGTCAGCAACGCCTGCGCCCTGGTGGTGTTCATCGTCGCCGGGCAAGTCGCCTGGGTGCTCGGCATCAGCATGGGCATCGCCCTGATGGCCGGGGCGTTTCTCGGCGCGCGCTCGGCAATCCGCGGCGGCTCGAAGTTCATCCGCCCGGTGTTCATCCTGATGGTCCTGGCCCTCGCCGCACGACTGGCCTGGCAGCACTGGTTCGGGCTGGCGTAGGTTTTATCCGGCTAGCAGGCCGTTGAAAACGTAGGCGAGGCAGGCAAGACAAGGACTGGGCGCCCCCGCAAAACAGGCGAGGAAGGGACTGGGCTCGCACCCGAGCCTGTTTTTAACGCCCCTCTCTTTTATCAAGAGGGCCAACGCAGGTAGTTTTTCAACGGCCGGCTAGACCGACAGCGACGGCGGTGGCAGCCCTAGCCGCTGCGCCACATAGAGGTCGATCAGGTAGCGGGCGATCGAGCGCGGCGCCGGCAAGGGTGGTAACCGGTGCACACTGAACCACTGCGCATCCTCGATCTCGTCGACCTGCATGACGATCTCACCAGCCGCATATTCGGCATGGAAGCCGAGCATCAGCGAATGCGGGAACGGCCAGCCCTGACTCCCCAGGTACTGCAGGTTCTTGACCTCGACCCCCACCTCTTCGCGCACCTCGCGCGCCACGCACTGCTCGACCGACTCGCCCGCCTCGACGAAACCGGCCAGAGTGCTGTAGACCCCGGGGACGAAACGCGGCGAGCGGGCCAGGAGGATTTCATCGCCGCGGGTGATCAACACGATCATGCTCGGCGACAGGCGCGGATAGTGGTGCAGCTCGCAACGCGGACAGTGCATGGCACGCTCGCCAGCGACATGCCGCATGGGCTCACCACAACTGCCGCAAAATCGGTGCTGGCGCGCCCAGGTGCCGATCTGTGTCGCGTAGCCGAGCATCTTGAAGGTATCGGCATCGCCTTGCAGCATGAACTGACGCAGGCTTTGCCAGCTGCAACCGGGCATCTCGAGCGGTTGCTGCACCTCCAGCAGGTAGATGGCATCGCCGTCGAAATGGCCGATGCCATGCTCGGCCAGAATCGGCAGTTCCTGCTTTTTCAGCCATTGGCGCGGAAACAACAGGCCGTTGCCGTCCGCCAGAAATTGCTGGCGGCAATGCACCAGGGCCCAGCCACCGGACTGCTGGCTCTCGAGTAAGGCGGGCTGCCAACGCTGGGTCATTTATGCGGCTACCGGCAAGCCCAGGGCACGCACACTGTCTGCGGCCAGGTCGAGCACCCCGGGTTGGGTTTCCGGGCGCAGTACCGCGCCCGCTTCCAGATAATATTCTAGACTGCTGAGCGCGTCGGCCAGGGTTTCCAGCATTTGTTCGCAAGGCATCTGTGGCGCTTCGAACATCTGCGTCTGGATGTATTCGGCACAGGCGCCAACCAGCGAGGCCGCCCGTTCCTGGCCAAGAAACCACAGGCCGCCGCGCACCGCCTGCAAACTGAAAGGTACATTGGACAGATGCATGCGGTCGCCACCGGCCTCCAGGTAGGCCGTAATTGCGCGTTTGGCCAGCGCCAGGCCGCCGCGCGCCTCATCGATCACGACGATGCGCGCCTCGTTGAGCTGGTAGTAGGCGAAGGATTCGCTTTCCTTGCCCGGCGCCAACGGCCCCGCACTGTTGTCACGCCGCTCGCCGTGCTCCAGAGTGGCGACCATGCCCTCTACATAGAGCACGGCATCGGCCAGTTTCAGCAGCTCCTGCTGTTGCGGGGCGCACGCCTCACTCCAGCCGGCGACCGTCTGCAGTTGCCCACCGAGCATATTGCCCGCCGAACTGAGGCCGACCATGTCCAGGGTCTTGCTCAGCTTGCCGAGTAGCGCATGCAGATTGCCGAGACTTTCAGCCTGCACGGTGCCCCGCTCGATCAGGTCGAGCATGTCCTTGGCGCTGGCCAGTTCCTCACGAATGGCCGAGCTCAGCGAACGCATGACCGCCTGCCCGGGCCCGGACAGGCGCTGGTATTGCTCTTCCAGCAGGTGATCGGTGAATGGCAGTGAGGTCAGGCCAAACAGTTCGCGTACCGGCATTGCCACAGACCCGCGACTGCCAGCCAGGGCCACCAGATAGAGCAGTTCCTTGAGCAGGCTGCGCGGCGTCTCGTACAGACTGTTACTGAGCGCCTGCTTGAGTTCGCGATCGATCCGCGCGAACAACTGCTTGCGCGACTTGCGTGGCAACAGCTGACCATCGAGCTGCGCCTCCACAGCCGCAGCGCCTATCCAGCACAGACGGCCACGCGGTTCGTTGGCGTACAGGCTGTCCAGCCGACTCATGGCCCGGCCCATCAGTTTCAGGCTGGCCTGCGGATTCTGTTCGCGGATGAAGCCGAGCAGGCCCACCTGATACATCTGGCGCAAGCGCCGGCCTTCGATTTCCTTGGCCGCCGCATCCAGGGCGGCCGGCGCGCTGCGCGGGCGCGCATGGTCGAGGCGCACGCTGAAGAAGAAACTTTCCGGCAGCACTGGCTGGCCGCCGGCCTGGCGCAGGTCATTGATCGCCGGCAGCAGCAACTCGGGCATTTCCTGGCGGTGCGCCTCGACGTTTTCCAGGTAGCGGCGCAGTACATGCAGCGCGTTGCTCAGCGCCGAGAGCTGCACATCGCGTTCCTCGCCGGCACCGGCGGGAATATCGGTGGCTTGTTCGAGCACTTCCTGAGCGAGCAACTCGGCACCGGTCAGCTCGACCAGATTGAGCGTGCCGCGGACCTGATGAAGACTTTCCACCGCCTGTTGCAGCAGGCTGCCGTTATGCCGCTCGGCAATGAAATGCTCGAGGCTCGATTCGGCCTCCGCCATGGTGGCGAACAGTTCGTTACGCACCAAACTGAGTGACGTGGCTCCAGAAACCATGCGCTAGTGCGCCTCCCGCGCCGGTAGAGAAGACAGTGGCCCCATCAGTCGGCGAACTCCGGCTTTTGCTTGCTCATGTGCGCGGCCATGGCCACGCGCAAGTCGACCGATTGCAGCATCGCCGCGTTCCAGGTGGCGATGTACTCGAGGCCATCGTCGACCCGGTGGTCGCGCATGTAGCGAATCATTTCCTTGGTACCGCGCACCGCAACCGGGGATTTCGCGGCGATCTCACGGGCAATGCCCATCACCCCATCGAGCAGCGCGCTGGCATCGGCGAAGGTGCGATTGACCAGGCCGATACTGCGCGCCTCTTCACCGCCGATGGTGCGCCCGGTGAAGGCCAGCTCGCGCATCATGCCGTCGCCGATGATCCGCGGCAGACGCTGCAAGGTGCCGACATCAGCGGCCATGCCGATGTCGATTTCCTTGATCGAGAACTGCGCGTCGAGCGTCGCATAGCGCATGTCGCAGGCCGCGATCAGGTCGATGGCGCCGCCCAGACAGTAGCCCTGGATCGCCGCCAGCACCGGCTTGCGACACTGGTCGACGGCATTGAACGAGGCCTGCAGTTCGAGGATCTTGCGCCGCAGCTTTTCCGCATTGCGGCCGACATCCGGGCCCATCTGGCTGCCCAGCTGGGCCAGCATCATTAGGTCGATACCGGAGGAAAAATGCTTGCCGGCGCCCGACAGCACCACCACCCGCACCTCGTCCATGGCGTCGATCCAGCGGAAGATCTCGATGATCTCCGTCCAGAAATCGGCGTTCATCGCGTTGATCTTTTCCGGGCGGTCGATCAGCACGTGGGCGATCTTATCTGCCAACTCGACACTAAAGGCTTGGTAATCGGACACGGCAGTCATCCTCAGCAGCAAACGGCGCGCACGCGCACAGAGACATTCTTGTGATTACAGCCGCGCAACTATAACAAGCACGGCCTAAATGTCGATGCCGGCCTCTGTGACGCAGGACACGTCACTGAACTTGAGCAGCGTTTTGACTGCGGGCGCTAACCACTTGATCTGCTGGAGATAGTCCGCCACTGCCAGCTGAAGACTGGCGCGCCCGAGCGCGCCAGTCATGGCTTACAGCTTGATGCAGTCCACCGTGTAGGCGCTGCCGTCCGGCCCTTCGTTGCGCTGCAGACCATGCACGTCGGCGTCGAAGCCAGGGAAGCTGCGATCGAAGGTGCGGGCGAACTCCAGGTAGTCGATGATCGAGCGGGTCGCCGGGGTAAAGCGCTCGCCCGGCATGATCAGCGGGATACCCGGCGGATAGGGCACCAGCATGACCGCGGCGATGCGCCCGTCGAGCCGGTCGATGGGCACGGCCTCGACTTCGCCGCGCACCAGCTGGTTGTAGGCATCGGCCGGCCTCAGGGCGACTTCCGGCAACACCGTGTACATGCGCTTCATCGCCTTGGCCGTGGCGTTCTCCCCGTAGCAACGGTGCAGCGCATCGCACAGGTCGCGCAGGCCCATGCCGTGATAATGCGCGCCGCCGGCCTGGGCGATCGAGGGCAAGGCGACCGTCAGCGGCAGGTTGACGTCATAGCTGCGCTTGAACTCCAGCAGTTCGGTGAGCAGGGTGCTCCACTTGCCCTTGGTGATGCCCATGGAGAACAACACCAGAAAGGAATACAGGCCGGTCTTCTCGACCACCAGGCCACGCTCCCAGAGGAACTTGCTGACCACCGCCGCCGGAATCCCGCACTGATCGAGCTTGCCGCCCGCAGTCAGGCCGGGGGTCACCAGGGTGACCTTGATCGGGTCGAGCAGCACGTAGTCTTCGGCCACCTCGCCGAAGCCGTGCCAGTCGGCTTGCGGCTGCAGCAGCCAGCTCTCGGTCGCCACCTCGTCGACGCCCTCGGCCTGGGGCGGTTGCCAGATGCTGAACCACCAGTCGTCGACGCTGAGGTTCTGCCGCAGATTGGCCAGGGCCCGGCGGAAGCTCAGCGCCTCGTCGAAGGTTTCCTGGATCAGCGAACGCCCGGCCGGGCCTTCCATCATCGCCGAGGCCACATCCAGCGAGGCGATGATGCCGTACTGCGGCGAGGTCGAGATATGCATCATGAAGGCTTCGTTGAAGCGGTCGCGGTCCAGCTGGCGCGCACCGCCATCCTGCACATGGATCATCGAGGCCTGGCTGAACGCCGCCAGCAGCTTGTGCGTGGAGTGGGTACTGAACACCAGCGGCGCATTGGCAGTGCGGGTAGTGCCCATGCCATAGCGCCCGGCATAGAACTCGTGGAAGGCCGCGTAGGCATACCAGGCCTCGTCGAAATGCAGCACCTCGACGCTGTCGCCCAGGGTCTGCTTGATCAGTTCGGCGTTGTAGCACAGGCCGTCGTAGGTCGAGTTGGTCACCACCACCAGCTTGACCATGGCCCCGCTGCTGCTGGGCACGCGGCCGCGCGGCTCACGGTTACAAGCAAGGGGGCTGGCGTCGATCTTCGCCTGGATCGACTCGCGGCTGAACTCGGACAGCGGAATCGGCCCGATGATGCCCAGCTCGTTACGCTCCGGGCACAGGTACAGCGGAATCGCGCCGGTCATGATGATCGCGTGGAGGATCGATTTGTGGCAGTTGCGGTCGACCAGCACCAGATCGTCGCGGCCGACCATGCCGTGCCAGACGATCTTGTTGGCGGTCGAGGTGCCGTTGATCACGAAATAGGTGTGGTCGGCGCCGAAGTTGCGCGCCGCGCGGGCCTCGGCCTCGGCCAGGGGGCCGGTGTGATCGAGCAGCGAACCGAGTTCCGGCACCGATACCGAGAGGTCGGAACGCAGGGTGTTCTCGCCGAAGAACTGGTGGAAGGCCTGGCCGACCGGGCTCTTGCGATAGGCCACCCCGCCGCCATGGCCGGGGGTGTGCCAGGAGTAGTTGGATTGCGCGGTGTGTTGCACCAGCGCCTTGAAGAACGGCGGCAGCAGGCAGTCCAGGTAGTTGCGCGCGGCGCGGGCGACCTGGCGGGCGAGGAACGGCACCGTGTCCTCGAACAGGTAGAGAATGCCGCGCAACTGGTTGAGGTCGGCCATGGCTTCGGCCGGCGCGTTCTCGATGGTCACCTGTTCGCCGAGGGCGAAGATCGGCAGCTGCGGCGCCCGCCGCCGGGCGATGCGGATCAGCTCGACCATGTCCTGCAACAGGTGTTTGTTCTCCCCCGCCCCCTCGGCAGTCACCAGGATGCAGGCCAGGCCGTGATGGGTCGAGGCGACGATGCGCCCCTCGGCGGAGGTGGCGGTGGAGAGGATGCTGAAACCGTCCTGCTCCAGTTCGGCGGCGATGGCACGCACCCGATCGCCGGCCACGGTGTCGGCCTTGATGTCGCGGTGCACGATCAGTACGGGAAACTTGAGGTCTTTATACATGGGGCAATCCGGCATCCACTTAGCGATTGGGCAACGGCACTCAGTTAACACCATGCAACGACCTTTTAGGAAACCGGGCCGGCGACCTCGATAATGCTTTGTCGCATTTTTGAATCATTGCCGGACCCCGGGTCTTGTCGAGTCGCCGATTGCCCGGTTTCGTGCCCCTCCTCCCAGGCACTATCTTTATCCTTGAGGCCAGCCAATGGGCGCGGCCAGTGCGGGCATCCAGCCGCCCGGGGAGTCGTGCATGGCCAGTATCGTTACCCTGACCCTCAGCCCGGCGCTCGACAGCGCCACCAGCATTGCGCGCCTGTGCCCGGACGCCAAGCTACGCTGCAGCGAACCGCGCTATGCGCCCGGCGGCGGCGGCATCAACGTCGCCCGGGCGATTCACCAGCTCGGCGGCAGTGCGCTGGCGCTGTTTCCGGCTGGCGGCCCCACCGGCCTGCACCTGGCCGAACTGCTGGCCGCCGAAGGCGTCCCCTGCCAGGCCCTGCCGATCGACGCCTGGACCCGCGAATGCCTCAACGTGGTGGAGCAGGCCAGCGCCCAGCAGTACCGCTTCGTGCTGCCCGGTGCGCGCCTGAGCGAGACCGAACAGGCGCAGCTGTTGGCGGCGCTGGCCGATCTGCCCGAGCTGGACTACCTGGTGATCAGCGGCAGCCTGCCCGCCGGGCTCGCCGCAGACTTCATCCCGCGCCTGCTGCAGACCGCTGAGCAGCGCGGCGCACGCTGCATTCTCGACAGTTCGGGCGAGGTGTTGCGCCAGGCGCTGGACATCGGCGGGCTGTTCCTGATCAAGCCCAACCTCAACGAACTCCGTACTCTGGCCGGGGAGGACATCGGCGAGCCGGATCAGTTGCTCAGGGTGGCCCGCGGCCTGGTCGATGCGGGCCAATGCACCGCCGTGCTGGTCTCGCTCGGCCCCCAGGGCGCGCTGCTGACGAGCCGCGAGCTGAGCGAGCGGATCACCGCGCCAACGGTGAAAAAACTCAGCACCGTGGGCGCCGGCGACAGCCTGGTCGGCGCCGTCACCCTCAAGTTGGCCCAGGGCGCGAGCCTGAGCGAGGCGGCACGCTACGGCGTCGCCGCCGGCAGCGCGGCGATCATGACCGCCGGCAGCGAACTGTGCCGCCGTGCCGACACCGAACGCTTGTTCGCCTGGTTACAGGCGCGCGCCGCCGCTGGCGCGCGGGACTAACCGCCCGCAGGGTGTCACTCGCCGCAGGCCGTGCACCATACTCACCGGCACGGCATAAATCCTGGCGGCGCAACGCCCAGCACGCGAAACCCGGCAGATCGGTATTGTCGGACGAGCGCCTAATGCCGCGCCGCGATTTTCAGGCGCCGGGCCAGCAGCAACAGGGTCAGCAGAAACAGCGGCGCCAGCACGGCGAACAGCACCTTGCTGGAAAACGGTGTGCCCAGCGCCGCCAGGCCTTCCAGGGTGAGTTTGAGCAGGCCGACCAGGTAGTAGCTGATGGCGATCAGGGAGAAGCCCTCGACCGCCTTCTGGATTTTCAGCTGGGTGCTGGTGCGCGCGTTGAGGCTCTCGAGGATCTCGCTGTTCTGCTCCTCCACCTCCACCTGGGCCCGTGCCTGCAGCAGGTCGCCGAGGTTGGCGATGCCGCTGGCCAGGCGGTCGAGGCGGCGTTCGGTGGCGGCGCAGTAGCGCACCGTCGGTTTGAAGCGCCGCTCGATGAACACGCCGAGTCGCTGGCTGCCGCCGACATGGCTCTCGCGCAGTTCGCCGATGCGCTCGAAGACGATTTGCGCATAGGCCTCGGCGGCACTGAAGCGCGGCCGGCAGGCGGCGCCGCAGCGCATCAGGCGGGCGGACAGTTCGGTGAGGGCGTCGAGCAGTTCCTTGGCCTCGCTATTGCCCGCCCCGGCATTGCGCTCGGCCAGGCGGATCAGGCTGCGATCCAGTTCCTGCAGGGTGACACCGATGTTCTGCGCGGTGGGCAGGGCCAGGGAGGCGAGCATGCGGTAGGTTTCGATCTCCAGCAGGCGGCGGATCATGCGGCCGAGGCGGTAGGCATTCAGGCCCCGGTTGGTCAGCAGGATGCGGTTGAAGCCCTGCTCCGACAGGCGAAAATCGCTCCACACCGTGGCATCGCCACCGCCCACATGGGAGCCGGCGGGATCCTTGAATCCGTAGGCGGCGGGATCGTCCAGCGCCGCCTGCGCGTCTTCGACCAGTACCACCAGGGCATTGATGATCGACGCCTGATGGGTCTGCAGCAGGCCGCGCAGCGGCTCAGGCAGTTCGGCCCAGAGCGGCGTCTGGTGCGTGCGCGGCACCACCCAGGTCAGGGAGAGGAATTCGCTGTGACGCTCCCACTTGAACGGGCAGCCGTCGATCCGCAGCAGGCCATGGCGCGAGGCGCCATGGCTGTGCCGATCGGCCAGTCCTTCGAGCTGGGCGATGATCGGGTCGATGCAAACACCGTCGTCCAGCAAGGCGAAATGGTAGACATGGGCCGGGCCGTCGAAGTAGATCGACGGCCGGGCATGCAGCTCATCGTGCAGGCTTTCTCGTAGCGGGTGCATGGCGACTCTCTGCGGCTCGGAAAAGGTGACCTAGAACTTTCTAGACTCACCCCGCCCGCCGCTGGACACATCCGCATGCCCCGTGCACAGCTGTGGCCACCAGCGACAAACGACCGGCAACGTGCCAGACAACGCTCGACAAGCGCCAATGCGGCGGCTCGATGATCGGCGGCGCCTGCAGACGCACGCTGCGCCGCCGGGCATCGGCTGGGCTGCCGAATCGGTTGCCGGCTAGGGCTCCAGGGTCGCCCACAGCGCCGGGCCGCCGGCCGCTTTCTCGATCGCCGCCAGCCGCGCGGCATGCGCCTCCAGTTCGGCCTGGGTGGCGCGAACCACCGGGGTGGGCTGGCGATCGGCGGACAAACGACGAATCGCGCTGGGCTGCTGACGGCCATTGCTGTCGCCTTCCGAACCGTCGCCAGCGAGGGACAGATTGGTCTGCCCACCGGTCATGGTCAGGTAGACGTCGGCGAGGATCTCGGCATCGAGCAAGGCACCGTGCAGGTCGCGGCCGGAGTTGTCGACGCCATAACGCTTGCACAGGGCATCGAGGTTGTTGCGCTGCCCCGGATGACGCTCGCGGGCCATCAGCAGGGTATCGAGGATCGAGCAATGCTCGCTGATGTCGGCGCGATCCTGCTGCTTGATCAGGGCGAATTCGTTGTTGATGAAGCCAACGTCGAACGCCGCGTTGTGGATGATCAGCTGCGCGCCCTTGATGAACTCGAAGAACTCGTCGGCCACTTCCTTGAAGCGCGGCTTGTCCTGGACGAAATCGTTGGTGATGCCGTGCACCGCAATGGCGCCCTCGTCGATCTCGCGATCCGGCTGCAGATAGACGTGGAAATGCCGCCCGGTCAGACGCCGGCCGATCAGTTCGACACAGCCGATCTCGATGATCCGGTGACCATCGGTGACCGGCATGCCGGTGGTTTCAGTATCCAGCACTACGCTACGCACGTTGCAGCCCTCTCACTTCTTCGACGCCACGATTGGCCAATTGGTCGGCACGCTCGTTGCCGGGGTGACCGGTATGACCGCGCACCCACTGCCAGGTCACTTTGTGCCGATTGACCTGCTCGTCCAGTTCGCGCCACAGATCGGCATTTTTCACCGGCTGTTTGGCGGCGGTTTTCCAGCCGCGTTTCTTCCAGTTCGGCATCCAGTCCTGGATACCTTGCATGACGTACTGCGAGTCGGTCACCAGACGCACGTCGCAGGCACGCTTCAGCTCGGCCAGGGCGCGAATCGCCGCGGTCAGTTCCATGCGGTTGTTGGTGGTCTCGGCCTCGCCGCCCCAGAGTTCCTTCTCCACGCCCTTGAAAATCATCAAGGCGCCCCAGCCACCGACCCCAGGATTGCCCTTGCAGGCACCATCGGTGTAAATCTCGACTTGTTCATTCATGCAGAGCCAATCTCTCAATAAATTCCGCTCGGCAGGCTCTAGCAGGCCGTTGAAAAACTACCTGCGTTGGCAATACTGCGTTAAAAACGGCCTCAAAATGCTCATTTACAGCACGTAAACTGCGCTTTTTCGGCCGTTTTGCCTTGTCTTGCCTGCCTCGCCTACGTTTTTTCAACGGCCTGCAAGCGCTTAGGGCTTCGGCTCGCGGCGACTGACCTTGGCTACCGGCATGGGCACCAGCTTGCCCATGGGCGCTCGCTGCGTCTGCCGCAACGGGCGCAAGCCGATCACCAGCTTGCGCGCGACCAATAGATAGAAGCCGCCGCCTGGCGATTGCCAGGCGTCGCCCCAGGTTTCCAGCGGAGCCAGACGAGCCTGCCAGGCAGTGGAAGCAAGCGGCGGACGATAGCACCCGAAGCGGCGTTTCTCCAGCGCGAAGCCCAACAGGTGCAGCCAGTCACTGACCCGGTTGGGCGCAATGCAGCGGGCCTGACGCAAGGCATCGCGGGCGAACAGATGGCGCACGCCCCAGGCGCTCCTCGGGTTGATCCCGACCACCAGCAGATGGCCGCCCGGGCGCACGCTGTGGGCCGCTTCGCGCAACAGACCATGGGGCGACAGACTGAAGTCCAGGCCATGCTGGAGCAACACGACATCGGCGGCATATTCGGTCAGCGGCCAGGCCTGCTCCTCGCAGACGATCTCCACCCCGCTGAAGGGCGCGCCGACCCGCACGTTGCGCTGGATCTGCGCGGCATTCGGCGAGGCTTGCGCGGAAGGGCCGTAGTGCACCATGTAACCGCCGAAGAAGCGCGCCAACTCTTCCTCGAGCAAGCGCTGTTCGTCCTCCAGCAGCAACTGCCCGTAGGGCCCGTTGAACCAGTGGCGCGCCGTGCCGATAAGTTTGAGCCAATCGGCATCGGCCTGAGCGAAAGGATGATCGGACATAAAGGATTACCTGCGTAGCCAGCACCGCCAATGAGTCCTAAGATGCACCTTTATGGCCTGCTTAGCGACCCGCATGATGATAAAGATCGACGCCCTGCCCGCCTTCTCGGACAACTATATCTGGTTGCTGCAAGACCTCGCACAGCGCCGTTGCGCGGTGGTCGACCCCGGTGATGCGGCGCCGGTGCTGGCCTGGCTGGGCAGCCACCCGGACTGGCAATTGAGCGACATTCTGATCACCCACCATCACCCCGACCATGTCGGCGGCATCCGGCCGTTGAAGGCGGCCACCGGGGCACGGGTACTCGGCCCGGCGCAGGAAAAGATCCCCGCGCGCGATCTGGCCTTGCGCGAAAGCGATGAGGTCGAGGTGCTCGGCCAGCGCCTTCGGGTGATCGAAGTACCGGGTCACACCCTGGGCCATATCGCCTATTACCAGGCAGAGCAGCACTGGCTGTTTTGTGGCGACACCCTGTTCGCCGCCGGCTGCGGGCGCCTGTTCGAAGGCAGCCCCGCGCAGATGCACGACTCGCTCAGCCGCCTGGCGGCCCTGCCAGGGCAAACCCGGGTGTACTGCACCCATGAATACACCTTGAGCAACCTGCGCTTTGCCCAGGCGGTCGAACCGGACAACCTGCAGATCACCCAGCGCCTGCAAGAGGTCAGTGCCTGGCGCGCCGAAGGCCGCATCAGCCTACCGTCCAGCCTGGCCCTGGAGTGCGCGACCAACCCCTTCTTGCGCAGCACCGAAGAGGCGGTCATAGCAAAAATTGACGAGCATGACGGCGCGCAAAAACGCTCGCCCAGCGAAGTCTTCGCGCGCCTGCGCGCATGGAAGGATAATTTCTAAAAACCTCGACAACCCTGCAAAAGAGTGGTTAAAACTTGACCACTCCGGCTTCGATTCCTAGAATCGCCCGACCTTTACCCCGGGAAGCCCCAGCCAAACAATGCCTTTATCACCACGCAAGACATTGAATCTAAAGGCATTGGCACAAGGCGCACAGGCGCTGGTGGTGGTGTTTTGTGCAACCCTGGCCGGCTGCCAGAGCACGGGCAATAACACCGAGGACAGCGGTAACGACACCGATCTGACGGTGGGCCTGGAACGCGAACCGGTCTGGCTGACCGACAGCATCGCCACGGCAGAGCCCGAGGATATCTGGCAGCGTGTCCGTGATGGCTACCAGATGCAGGATCAGATCGGCATCAACCCGCGCATCGAGCAGCAGCGCCTGTGGTTCGTCAGCAACCCTTCTTTTATCGAAAAATCCGGCGAACGCAGCGGCCCCTATATCCATTACATCGTCGAGCGCCTGGAAGAGCGCAACATGCCGATGGAGCTGGCGTTGCTGCCGATGATCGAAAGCGCCTACAACCCCTTCGCCTATTCCCACGCCAATGCGGTCGGTCTGTGGCAATTCATCCCCTCCACCGGCCGGCATTTCAACCTGCGCCAGACCAGCTGGTACGACGGGCGCCGCGACGTCACGGCCTCGACCAATGCGGCGATGGACTACCTGTCACGCCTGCATGAGATGTTCAACGGCGACTGGCTGCTCGCCCTGGCCGCCTACAATGCCGGCGAAGGCCGTGTCAGCCGGGCCATCGAACGCAACCAGCAACTCGGCCTACCGACCGACTACTGGAACCTGACGCTGCCCAAGGAGACGCAGAATTACGTGCCCAAGCTGCTGGCCCTGTCGCAGGTGGTGATGTCCCCGCAGGCCTACGGCGTCGACCTCGAACCGATTGCCAACGAACCCTATTTCGAGAAAGTCGCACTCAAGCAGCGCATGGACCTGTCCAGGGTCGCCGCCATGGCTGACCTGGACGAGGACGAGTTGTACCAGCTCAACCCGGCCTTTAAACGACGCATCACCCTGGACGGCCCGCAACATCTGCTGGTGCCGACCGCCAATGCGGAACTGCTGGCTGCCAACCTGGCATTGATGAAACCGCAGGATCTGGTGGACTGGCAGCAGTACAGCGTTCGTTCCGGCGACAGCCTCAACAGCATCGCCAACCGCTATCACCTGACAGTCAGTACCCTCAAAGACATCAACAAGCTGTCCAGCAACCATTTGCGTATCGGCCAGGTACTCAGCATTCCCGCGCAACCGGGCGTCTCGCCGAAAGAGCCGCTGTTCCAGCCTGCTGCCCGTTCTGTTGCGCAATCACGCAGTTATCGAGTGAAAAACGGCGACAGCCTCTGGCAAATCGCCAAGAACCACCAGGTCTCGACCAAGGACTTGCAGCGCTGGAACAACCTCAAAAGCCACAACCTGCGCGCCGGCCAGACTCTGGCGCTACACGGCGGCCAGATGCCGGCGACATCCAGCGCTAGCGGACGTGGCGCTACGACCTATTACAAGGTGCGCAAAGGCGATTCGCTGTACGCCATCGCCAAACGCTTCAAGGTCGAGATGCAGCACCTGCAACGCTGGAATCCACGCACGGGCAACGTCATCAAGCCAGGGCAAACCCTGACCCTGCGTCTGCCCTGATCGAGCAGCACTCAAGCGCGCTGACTCAACGCCTCCAGGCAACGTCGGGTGAGTTGGGTAAAGCGCTGGAAGGCAACGAACTGCTCATGCTTCAAGGCGCGCCCGGACACCCGGTTGTCGGCATAGATCACACCGATCTCGCGGTTGCCGGCCAATAGCGGGGCAATAAAGAACATGCCCTGGCCGAGCCGCTGACGTATCGGCTGGGTCACCAGTTCGTTGAGGCTGTAGCTGGCAGGTACCCCCATCCACACGGCTTCCTTATTGCGCAACACGTAGCTGAAGATGTGCGGTTGCTCGCGTGACTCGACCGGCAGCAGGAAATCGCGCAACCAGCCTTCGGTTTCTTCGCCCACCACCCGTTTGGCCCGAAAACAACTTTGTCCTCCGGCCAGCACTACCAACATCACCCGTTCCAGCCCCGCGCCCTGATGCAGCCCCTTGAGCAGGGTATCGAGAATCAAGTCGAGATCGCCTCGGCGAGACGCCAGCAATCCCAGATCCTGCAGGGCCTGCTGCAGCAGCTGCAGATTGGGCTGCAACAGGCTCGCCTTGCGCTGCTCCTGCTGCAGACGGATTTGCTCGGGATCGGTATTGGGGATCAGGCGGCAGAGCTGACTGGCGCCAAAGGTCGCGGCCACCTTGACCGCTTCATCGGCACTGGCAAGAACCTGCTGCATGGCCTCCTGCGGGCTGCCCCCGATGAATGTCGCCATCTCGCCGACCACGGCCTCCATCGCAGGCGAGTCCCAACCACCGAGCGCTGCCTCACTGATCCGGGCGCCCAGACTGACCGCGCGCACCGCCGGGTCGTTATGGTTGACGCTGTTATGCGCCAGGCTGGCGATCTCGCCGATATTCCAGCCTTTCACCAACCCCTGGGTCAGCTGGCGGAAACTGGTGCCGAGCACCGCTCGCACCGCTTCCTCGACATCGACTCCTGGCTGGGACAAGGCGCTGGCCAGTTCGTCCGCCTGTTCACCGCCACAGCCCCAGAAAGCCAGTTCGCCCAGGTGATAGAGCAGGGCCGCGATGAAGACCTCCTCCTCGTACCTTGTCAGCACGTAGCCGGCAATATTGCGCGCCTGTACGGCCGCATGAAACGAGCGCGCGAGCAGTTCCTGCAACTGCTCACGCGGCGCCCGGGTGAGCAAGCCATCGATAAGGCTCACGGAGAGACTGATCAGGCGTACATTGTCGAAGCCGATCAGGACGATGGCCCGCGAGATGGTCTTGATGGTTTCTTGCGAAGGGTTGTAATAGGCGCTATTGCCGACTCGCAGCACCTTGGAGGTCAACGAGGCATCGCGCAGCAGGACGTCCGCCAGTTGCTGAACAGACGCGTGCTCTTGTTGCGCCAGGCGCTGCAGATCCTGCACCACCGCAGCCAGGGCCGGTAATTCGGCCTGATTCAGACGCTCGATCCATGACTGCAGACCATGGCTACGTGTATCCAAGTTCAAGGCCTCGTGGTGATTAATCGGAGGAGCGTAATGAAGAGCGTAATAATGCCAGCATGTCCTGCCAATAGACTTGGCCTTTTTCCTGCGGATACAAGCTGTTACTGTACTGGACAAGAAGCCCAAAAGCCGCTCTGGATCGGATATTTCACTTGATACGTCCCCTCCTCTCGCTAGTCCTCAGTTTGGTCATCGGCTTTCCCGCGTGGGCGACCGTCAGCGAAAGCCACGGCTATGCGCAATTTGGCGCGCTCAAATACCCGGCCAGCTTCAGCCATTTCGACTGGGTCAATCCCGATGCGCCGAAAGGCGGCATGCTGCGTTTCATGGGCATGGGCACCTTCGACACCCTCAATGCCTACACCTTCAAGGGCACCAGCCCGATTTCCACCGCCAATTTCCTGCAATACGGCGTCACCGGGCTGAACGAACCGCTGATGGCCGGCACCGGTCATTACGACCCCTCCGGCGATGAGCCAGCCTCCAGTTACGGCCTCATCGCCAAGTCGGTCGAATACAGCGAAGACCGCAGCTGGGTAGTGTTCAATCTGCGCCCGCAAGCGCACTTCCATGACGGCAAACCGATCACGGCCTACGACGTGGCGTTTTCCTATCGGCTGCTGCTCAAGGAGGGGCACCCGCAGTACCGCACCAGCCTGCAGGAAGTCAAACGGGTCGACATCCTCAATCGCCACCGCATCCGCTTCGTCTTCAAACGCTCGGGCAATCCGCTGCTGATCCTGCGCCTGGGCGAATTGCCGGTACTGCCGCAGCATTACTGGAAGGATCGCGACTTCAAGGCCACCACCTTCGAGCCGCCGCTGGGCAGCGGTCCTTACCGCATCACCCAGGTCAACCCAGGGCGCAGCCTGACCTTTGAACGGGTGAAAGATTGGTGGGGCGAGAAACTGCCGGTCAATCGCGGCAAGTACAACTTCGATCGGGTCGAGGTGGAGTTCTACCGCGACAGCCATGTGGCCTTCGAAGCCTTCAAGGCCGGTGAGTTCGACTTCTATATCGAGCAACAAGCGAAGAACTGGGCCAACGGCTACCGCTTTCCGGCGATTGCGCGCGGCGAGGTGATCCGTGCGGAGATCCCGCACCAGATCCCCACCCAGACCCAGGCTCTGTTCATGAACAGCAGGCGCGCGGCTTTCGCCGAACGCAAGGTACGCGAAGCGCTGGGGCTGATGTTCGACTTCGAGTGGACCAACCGCGCGCTATTCAACAGTTCCTATTTGCGCGCCAAGAGCTATTACCCAAACAGCGAATTCTCCGCCACCGGCACGCCCGAAGGCGCCGAATGGCTGCTGCTGTCGCCTTATCGCCAGCAACTGCCGAAACGCCTGTTCAGCGAACCCTTCGCCATACCGCAAACCGATGGCCGCGGCATCCCCCGGGAAACCTTGCGCCGCGCCCTCGGTCTATTGGCCGAGGCTGGCTGGAAACCGTCCGGCCAGTATCTGCTGAACGCCAAGGGCCAGCCGCTGCAGTTCGAGATTTTGCTGGTCAATCCCAATCTCGAACGCATCCTCCAGCCGTTCACCGAGAACCTCGCCAGCATCGGCATCCAGGCCAACCTGCGCACCGTCGATCGCGCGCAATACAAACAGCGCCTGGATCAATTCGATTTCGACATGATCCTGCTGACCCTGCCACAAACCCTCAGCCCGGGCCTTGAACAATGGCTGTACTTCCACTCCAGCCAGGCCACGGTCAAGGGCGGCAAGAACTATGCGGGGGTGAACCATCCAGTGGTCGACGCCCTGCTCGACAAACTGCTGTCGGCGCAAACCCGCGATGAACAAATCGCCGCCACTCGCGCACTGGACCGGGTGCTGCTGTGGCAGCACTACACCATCCCCAATTGGTATATCAACTATCACCGCCTGGCCTACCGCAACCGGTTTGCCTTCGTCACCACGCCGCCCTATACCCTGGGCCTGCGCACCTGGTGGCTGAAACCCACGGAGAATGCCCGATGACGCTGTCCCTGCGTTCATTTCTATTGCACGGCAGCAGCATCGCCCTGCTCGCCCTGGCCAGCCTGGTCCAGGCCGCAGGCAAGCACGCCCTGACCCTGTATGACGAACCCGCCAAATACCCGGCCGGTTACCAACATTTCGACTATGTGAACCCCGACGCCCCGAAGGGCGGTACCTTGCGTCAGGCCGGCTTTGGTGGTTTCGACAGCCTCAACCCCTTCATCAACAAAGGTGTGGCGGCCGATGACATCGGCCTGATCTACGACACCCTGACTCGCCATGGCCTGGACGAACCCTTCAGCGAATACGGCCTGCTCGCGGAAACAATCGAGAAAGCCCCGGACAACGCCTGGGTGCGTTTCTACCTGCGTCCCGAGGCGCGTTTCAACGACGGCCAGGCGGTGACCGCCGAGGACGTCAAGTTCACGTTCGAAACCCTGATGACCCATGGCGCCCCTACCTACCGTGCCTATTACGCCGATGTCGAACGGGTCGAAGTCGAAGGCCCGCGCCAGGTGCGCTTTATCTTCAAGCATGCCGGCAACCGCGAACTGCCGCTGATTCTCGGGCAACTGCCGGTGCTGCCCAAGCACTGGTGGGCCGAACGCGACTTCAGCAAGGGCAATCTGGAGATTCCGCTGGGCAGCGGCCCCTACAGGGTTGCCGAAGTCAAAGCCGGGCGCTCGATTCGCTATGAGCGGGTCAAGGATTGGTGGGGCAAGGATCTGCCGGTCAACCGCGGCTTCTACAACTTCGACAGCATGCGCATCGATTACTACCGCGACAACACAGTGGCCCTCGAAGCGCTGAAAGCCGGGCAATTCGATTACTGGCTGGAAAGCAGCGCGAAAAACTGGGCCACCGCCTACGACAGCCCCGCCGTCGACAATGGCCAACTGCTCAAGGAAGAGATCGACAACCACAACCCCACCGGCATGCAGGGCTTCATCTTCAATACCCGCCGGCCCCTGTTCCAGGACAAACGGGTGCGTGAAGCACTGGGTCTGCTGTTCGATTTCGAATGGGCCAACCGCCAGTTGTTCAATGGCGCCTATACCCGTACCCGCAGCTATTTCGACAACTCCGAACTGGCCTCCAGCGGCCTGCCCGGCGCCGATGAGCTGAAGCTCCTCGGGCCGTTGCGCGACATGATCCCGGCGCAGGTGTTCACCGAGGAATTCCGCGTCCCCGTCACCGACGGCAGCGGTATCATCCGCGAGCAGCAACGGCGCGCCTACCAATTATTGCAGGAAGCCGGCTGGCGTATCGAAGGCGACCAGATGCTCGATGCCGAAGGCAAGCCGGTCAGCTTCGAGTTCCTCCTCGCGCAAACCGAATTCGAACGCGTACTGCTACCGTTCAAGCGCAACATGGCCGATCTCGGCATGGAACTGGTGATCCGTCGGGTCGATGTCTCGCAGTACATCAACCGTCTGCGCTCGCGGGATTTCGACCTGATCGTGGGCGGCTTCGGCCAATCCAACTCGCCGGGCAACGAGCAGCGCGAATACTGGCATTCGAGCAGCGCCGACAACCCCGGCAGCCGCAATTTCATCGGCCTGAAGGACCCTGCCATCGACCAACTGGTCGATGGCCTGATCAATGCCGACTCGCGGCAGAGTCTGGTCGCCCACACCCGGGCCCTCGACCGCGTGTTGCTGTGGGGCCATTACGTCATCCCCAACTGGCACATCAAGACCTGGCGCGTGGCCTACTGGAACCACCTCGAGCACCCGAAGGTCACCCCAAAATACGACATTGGCCTGAACACCTGGTGGGTTCGCCCGCAACCGGAACCCGCCGCCACGGACAACGCCGCAGCGGCGAGCACGGAGCGATAAGATGCTGGCGTATATCATTCGTCGCCTGTTGCTGATCATTCCCACGTTGTTCGGCATTCTGCTGATCAACTTCATCATCATCCAGGCCGCCCCGGGCGGCCCGGTGGAACAGATGATCGCCAAGTTGGAAGGCTTCGAGGGCGCCACCAGTCGCATCGCCGGCGGCGGTGCCGAAGTCGCCGTGGCCGGTTCCAACTATCGCGGCGCCCAGGGCCTCGACCCGGAACTGATCGCCGAGATAGAGCGCCTGTACGGCTTCGACAAGCCGGCCCCCGAACGCTTCTGGATCATGCTGAAAAATTATGTCCAGTTCGACTTTGGCGAGAGCTTTTTCCGCGATGCCAGGGTAATCGACCTGATTATCGAGAAGATGCCGGTGTCTATCTCCCTGGGCCTGTGGAGCACCCTGATCATGTACTTGGTCTCCATCCCTCTGGGCATCGCCAAGGCCACCCGCCACGGCAGCGCCTTCGACGTCTGGACCAGCTCGGCGATCATCGTCGGCTACGCGATCCCAGCCTTCCTCTTCGCCATTCTGCTGATCGTGGTGTTCGCCGGCGGCAGCTACCTCGACTGGTTCCCGCTGCGCGGCCTGACCTCGAACAACTTCGACGAGCTCAGCCTCGGCGGCAAGATCCTCGACTATTTCTGGCACCTGGCGTTGCCCGTGACCGCGCTGGTGATCGGCAACTTCGCCACCCTGACCCTGCTGACCAAGAACAGCTTTCTCGACGAGATCAACAAGCAGTATGTGACTACCGCCAGGGCCAAGGGCCTGAGCAACAACCGCGTGCTCTATGGCCATGTGTTCCGCAACGCCATGCTGATCATCATCGCCGGCTTTCCCTCGGCCTTTATCGGCATCTTCTTCACCGGCTCCTTACTGATCGAGGTGATTTTCTCCCTCGACGGCCTTGGCCTGATGAGTTTCGAGGCGGCCATCAACCGCGACTACCCGGTGGTTTTCGGCACCCTGTTCGTCTTCACCTTGTTGGGATTGACCGTGAAATTGATCGGTGACATCACCTATACCCTGGTCGATCCGCGCATCGACTTCGAAAGCCGGGAGGGTTGAGATGACGCTTTCTCCACTCAATCGACGGCGCTTCGAACTGTTCAAGGCGCACAAACGCGGCTGGTGGTCGCTATGGATCTTCCTCGCCCTGTTCGGCCTGAGCCTGGGCGCCGAACTGATCGCCAACGACAAACCGCTGGCCGTGCGCTACGACGGCGACTGGTATTTCCCGGTGCTCAAGCGCTACCCGGAAACCGTATTTGGCGGCGAATTCCCCCTGCAGGCCAATTACAAGAGCCCCTATATCCAGGAGCTGATCGCCCAGAAAGACGGCTGGATGCTCTGGCCGCCGATCCCCTTCAGCTACTCCAGCATCAATTACGACCTGCAGGTGCCCGCCCCGGCACCGCCTTCCGCCGACAATTGGCTGGGTACCGACGACCAGGGCCGCGACGTCATGGCCCGGGTGATCTACGGCTTCCGCATCTCGGTGCTGTTCGCCCTGATCCTGACCATCCTCAGCTCGATCATCGGCGTGTTCGCCGGCGCCTTGCAGGGCTTCTATGGCGGCTGGGTCGACCTGGCCGGGCAGCGTTTCCTGGAAATCTGGTCGGGCCTGCCGGTGCTCTACCTGCTGATCATTCTCGCCAGCTTCGTGCAGCCGAATTTCTGGTGGTTGCTGGGCATCATGCTGCTGTTCTCCTGGATGAGCCTGGTCGATGTGGTGCGTGCCGAGTTTCTCCGCGGGCGCAACCTGGAGTACGTACGCGCCGCCCGCGCCCTGGGCATGGAGAACGGCGCCATCATGTTTCGTCACATCCTGCCCAACGCCATGGTCTCGACCATGACCTTCATGCCCTTCATTCTCACCGGCGCCATCGGCACCCTGACCGCACTGGACTTCCTCGGCTTCGGCCTGCCGCCGGGCGCGCCTTCCCTGGGCGAACTGGTCGCCCAGGGCAAATCCAATCTGCAGGCGCCCTGGCTCGGTATCAGCGCCTTCAGCGTGCTGGCGTTGATGCTCAGCCTGCTGGTGTTTATCGGCGAAGCGGCACGCGATGCCTTCGATCCGAGGAAATGAGATGACCCGACCCGATACCCTTATCGAAGTACGTGACCTGGCCGTCGAATTCGTCAACGGCGACTCCAGGCAGCGCGTGGTCGAAGGCGTCAACTTCACCATCCACCGCGGCGAGACCCTGGCCCTGGTCGGCGAAAGCGGCTCAGGCAAATCGGTCACCGCCCACTCGATCCTGCGCCTGCTGCCCTATCCGCTGGCCCGGCATCCGAGCGGCAGCATCCACTATGCCGGCCAGGACCTGCTCAAGCTCAGCGAAAACAAGCTGCGCAATATCCGCGGCAACCGCATCGCCATGGTCTTTCAGGAACCCATGACCTCGCTGAACCCGCTGCACAGCATCGAAAAGCAGATCAATGAAGTGCTGGCCCTGCATAAAGGGCTGACCGGCAAAGCGGCCAGCGCGCGAACCCTGGAGCTGCTCGAACTGGTCGGCATCCCCGAGCCGCACAAGCGGCTCAAGGCCTACCCCCATGAACTCTCCGGCGGCCAACGGCAACGGGTGATGATCGCCATGGCCCTGGCCAACGAGCCGGAGCTGCTGATCGCCGACGAGCCGACCACCGCGCTGGACGTCACCGTACAGTTGAAAATCCTCGAACTGCTCAAGGATCTGCAGGCGCGCCTGGGCATGGCGCTGCTGCTGATCAGCCACGATCTCAACCTGGTTCGGCGAATTGCCCATCGCGTATGTGTCATGCAGCAGGGAAAGATCGTCGAACAAGCGTCGTGTGAACAGCTGTTCCATGCGCCGCAGCATCCCTATACCCAGGAACTGCTCGGCGCCGAGCCCAGCGGCGAGCCGGTGGCCAACCCTGCCGGCGAGCCGCTGCTGGAGGTCGACGATCTGCGCGTGTGGTTCCCGATCAAGAAAGGACTGCTGCGCCGTACCGTCGATTATGTGAAAGCGGTGGACGGGATCAATTTCAGCCTGCCCCAGGGCCAGACCCTGGGCATCGTTGGCGAAAGCGGTTCCGGCAAGTCCACCCTGGGTCTGGCCATCCTGCGACTGATCGGCAGTCAGGGCGCCATTCGCTTTCAGGGTCAGGTACTGAATGGCTTGACGCAGCACCAGGTCCGGCCGCTGCGCCGACAAATGCAGGTGGTCTTTCAGGACCCGTTCGGCAGCCTGAGCCCACGCATGACGGTGGGCATGATTGTCGGCGAGGGCCTGCGCATTCACCGTATGGGCACAGAGGCGGAACAGGAACAGGCGATCATCGACGCACTTTTGGAGGTAGACCTGGATCCGGACACCCGGCACCGCTACCCTCACGAGTTTTCCGGGGGGCAACGGCAGCGGATTGCCATTGCCCGCGCATTGGTGCTGAAACCGGCGCTGATACTGTTGGACGAGCCGACTTCGGCGCTCGACCGTACCGTTCAGCGTCAAGTAGTGGAGTTGCTGCGTTCGTTGCAGGCCAAGTACAACCTGACTTACCTGTTCATCAGCCACGATCTGGCGGTGGTCCGCGCTATCAGCCACCACCTGATAGTGGTCAAGGAGGGTCAAGCAGTCGAACAAGGCCCGGCCGCGGCGATTTTTGCCGCGCCACAGCAAATTTATACCCAGCAGTTGCTCGAAGCCGCCTTATTGGCTCCCGGCACTGCTGACTAAATCCTTAAAAGCAGGAAGAGGAAGAGCACACATGGGTTTTCTAAGCGGTAAGCGCGTACTGATCGTTGGCGTTGCCAGCAAACTGTCCATCGCCTCGGGCATCGCCGCGGCCATGCACCGCGAAGGTGCCGAACTGGCCTTCACTTATCAGAACGAAAAACTCAAGGGTCGCGTCGAAGAATTTGCCGCCGGCTGGGGCTCCGGTCCCGAGCTGTGCTTTCCCTGCGACGTCGCCAGCGACGAGGAAATCGCCGCGGCATTCGAAGCCCTGGGCAAACAATGGGACGGCCTGGACTGCATCGTCCACTCGGTCGGTTTCGCCCCCGGCGATCAACTCAATGGCGACTTCACCGACGTCACCACCCGCGAAGGCTTTCGCATCGCTCACGACATCAGCGCCTACAGCTTCGTCGCCCTGGCCAAGGCCGGCCGCGAAATGATGAAAGGCCGCAACGGCAGCCTGCTGACCCTCTCCTACCTGGGTGCCGAACGCACCATGCCCAACTACAACGTCATGGGCATGGCCAAGGCCAGCCTGGAAGCCGGCGTACGCTACCTGGCAGGCAGCCTCGGCCCGGAAGGCACGCGGGTCAACGCTATCTCCGCCGGACCGATCCGCACCCTCGCTGCGTCGGGGATCAAGAGCTTCCGCAAGATGCTCGCCGCCAACGAGAAGCAGACCCCGCTGCGCCGCAACGTGACCATCGAAGAAGTCGGCAACGCCGGCGCCTTCCTCTGCTCCGACCTGGCCTCGGGTGTCAGCGGCGAAATCATGTACGTCGACGGCGGCTTCAACACCACCGCCATGGGTGCGATGGAAGATTGATCGCGACCCCGTGAATCGGCAGGGAGACGGCCTGTACAGGCCGTTCCCCTGCCACACCACCCGGCCTGCGGGTCCGCGCCTCGAGACCATGAGAGACGCACCCGAACCACGCAATGTTCAACGCGCGACTCAAGCCCGGAAGACTGTTATGCCAGCAACGATGCGAGTGCTCGGCTACCTTCTGCACGACCTGCTGCCACGCGCCCAGTGATCGCAATTCTCGATAAATCGCAGGATCGCACTTCCACTGCCTGAACTGGATCGCTCCAACAGACCATTGCCCCCAGACGATGCAACCGAGGCCAGGACCAGACGTCCCCGCAACACAGCGGAGCAACAACCGCAGGCTGGCCTGATGAAGCAGGCTTTCCAGCCAGCAAGCCTTGGCCGCAGAGTATCGCCGAGCGGCTGCATGCGACCACTTCACCGCCTTCGCGGTGATCAATTCACCCGCAAGATAGCGCCCATGCCTGGCGCACCACATAAAAAACGCGGCCGAAGCCGCGTTGCGAGAGTGATTTGCTGCCGTTGATCAGGCCACTGCAGCCTGCTGCAAATCTCGCCCTAAGGGGCCTATCGCAGGGTAACCCGGCGCACGGGAGCACGTGCGCCGAGGAGCAGCATTTGACTCAGAAAAAACCCAGCGGGTTGATGTCGTAGCTGATCAGCAGGTTCTTGGTCTGCTGGTAGTGGTCGAGCATCATCTTGTGGGTTTCGCGGCCGACGCCGGACTTCTTGTAACCACCGAAGGCGGCGTGCGCGGGGTACAGGTGGTAGCAGTTGGTCCACACCCGACCGGCCTTGATCGCCCGCCCCATGCGATAAGCGCGGTTGATGTCGCGGGTCCACAGACCAGCGCCGAGGCCGAACTCGGTGTCGTTGGCGATCGCCAGGGCTTCGGCTTCGTCCTTGAAAGTGGTGATGCCCACCACCGGGCCGAAGATTTCCTCCTGGAACACACGCATCTTGTTGTTGCCCTTGAGCAGGGTCGGCTGGATGTAGTAGCCGCTGGCCAGGTCGCCTTCCAGACGCTCGGCGGCGCCGCCGGTGAGCAGCTCGGCCCCTTCTTCCTGGGCGATCTGCAGGTAGCTGAGGATCTTGTCGTACTGCTGCTCGGAGGCCTGGGCACCGACCATGGTCTCGGTATCCAGCGGGTTACCACGCTTGATCACCTGGATCTTCTTCATCACTTCAACCATGAAGGCGTCGTAGATCGACTCCTGCACCAGAGCGCGGGATGGGCAGGTGCACACTTCGCCCTGGTTGAAGAACGCCAGTACCAGACCTTCGGCGGCTTTTTCGATGAAGGCCGGTTCGGCGTTCATGATGTCTTCGAAGAAAATGTTCGGCGACTTGCCGCCCAGTTCCACGGTCGACGGAATGATGTTCTCGGCGGCGCACTTGAGGATGTGCGAGCCCACCGGGGTGGAACCGGTGAAGGCGATCTTGGCGATGCGCTTGCTGGTGGCCAGAGCCTCACCGGCTTCGCGACCAAAGCCCTGGACCACGTTGAGCACCCCCGGCGGCAGCAGGTCGCCGATCAGTTCCATCAGCACGGTGATCGACAGCGGCGTCTGCTCGGCCGGCTTGAGCACGATGCAGTTGCCGGCGGCCAGGGCCGGGGCGAGTTTCCAGGCGGCCATCAGCAGCGGGAAGTTCCATGGAATGATCTGCCCGACCACGCCCAGCGGTTCGTGGAAGTGATAGGCAGCGGTGTTTTCATCGATCTCGGCGGCGCTGCCTTCCTGGGCGCGGATGCAACCGGCGTAGTAGCGGAAGTGATCGGCGGCCAGCGGCACGTCGGCGTTGAGGGTTTCGCGCACGGCCTTGCCGTTGTCCCAGGTCTCCGCCACGGCCAGCACTTCGAGGTTGGCTTCGATGCGGTCAGCGATTTTCAGCAGTACCAGCGAACGGTTCTGCACGCTGGTCTTGCCCCAGGCGTCGGCGGCGGCATGGGCGGCGTCCAGAGCACGCTCGACGTCTTCGGCACTGGAGCGGGGGAACTCACCGATCACCGAGGCATCGACCGGGCTGGTGTTAGTGAAATACGCACCATTGACCGGCGCAACGAATTCGCCACCGATAAAGTTTCCGTAGCGCTGCTTGAGATTGATAACCGCGCCTGGAGTACCGGGTTTAGCGTAAATCATGATGATGACCTCTGTTGTTTTGTCGGAGCCTGCCCCAGGAGCGCGGAACAGGTCATGGTTCGATATTAGGAAGCCGCCAGCTCGGCCGGTATGCGCCCATGGCACAAAACCTCTCGTCATTTGGTAGTAGATGCGCAGGTGCCTATGCCGGGGTCTGCCAGCGAGTTGGGGCTGGACATCCCAGCGTAGCTGCTTCTACTACCGCGCGCTGCCGGCATCCGGCCAAAACGGGCATATATATGAGCATGCCGAGCAAGAGCGATAGCACAGATTGGCAGCAGCGCCCATACAGCCTCCCACTCCCGCATGAATGGCCTACTCGGCTTTCGCTGAGCATCGACATAATCGGCAAGCCGCCGCCGTGTTCGGCACCGGCTCATATAGTCAGAAAACTGCCCGCCCATTAAAGTTATCTCGCTCGAGAAAACAATCCGCAATATAACCAGCAAACAAAAAAAGCGTTAAGCCTCCCAGACAAGCACGCATTCAGCCTTGATTAAAATCAACAACACCAACCATCGCTCCAACTATTTAAATAACGCAACGACTCTACGACCAACTACCCGGAAAATTGACTCCAAAGTCGTATTAATGTGCGCCAAAACCTGCCTGTAACCTCAAGCTGCATCACCGCAAAACATTAAACTTAGCCAAAACAGGAGATAGGCCATGCAGTGGATAGATCCGGACTTTTGCGACCTGCGTCTGGGCTTCGAAGTCACCGCGTACGTTTACGTGCGCTAAGCCGTTAACCCGGCGGGGTGCCTGAGATGGCGCTCCGCCGCATCAACTGCGAGAAAGACCCCATGACAACTGCTTCGATAGACCCGGCAGATCGTTTCGAAATTCGTCCGCCTTTCATGTTCCGCTGGGAACAGTCGCAGCAAGCCCATGTCCTTCTTTATCCGGAAGGCATCGTCAAACTCAATAAAACCGGCGGCGACATTCTCAACTGCTGCGATGGCAATACTAACGTAGCCGAATTGATCGAAAAACTTGGCGCACTGTATGAAGTATCCGACGCGGATGTGATTCGCAATGGCGTCCTGCGCTTCCTGGAGGTGTCCCGTGGCAAAGGCTGGATCCGAATTAAGGCTTGATGGCAACGGCAACCCGGTCTGGTTGCTATTGGAGTTAACCTACCAGTGCCCGTTGCAATGCGTGTTCTGCAGTAACCCACGCAACTTTGCCGACTACCGCCGCAATGAGCTGAGCACGGCGGAATGGATCGACGTGATGCGTCAGGCCCGCGAACTCGGCGCCATGCAGATCGGTTTTTCCGGCGGCGAACCGACGCTGCGCAAGGACCTTGAAATTCTGGTGGCCGAAGCCGATCGCCTGGGCTACTACACCAACCTGATCACCTCCGGCATAGGTCTCACCGATGCCCGCCTGCGCGCACTCAAAGACGCCGGCCTGCGGCATATCCAGCTCGGTTTCCAGTCCACCGACAAGGCCACGGCGCATCAGCTGGCCGGCGTCGATTGCCTGGAGCGCAAGCTCGGCATGGCCCGCGCCATCAAGGCCCAGGGCTTCCCGATGGTGCTCAACGTGCCCATCACCCGGCAGAATATCGGCCAGATCCCGCAGATCATCGACTTCGCCGCCGAGCTGGGGGTGGAGTATCTGGAACTGGCCAACGTGCAGTACTACAACTGGGCGCTGCTCAATCGCGAGCAATTGATGCCGACCCGCGAGGAACTGCTGCGCGCCGAAGCCCAGGTGCAAGAAGCTCGCAAACGTCTGGGCGAGCGCCTGACCATCTTCTTCGTCATCCCCGACTATTACGAAGGCCGGCCCAAGGCCTGCATGAACGGTTGGGGCGCCATCCACCTGACCATCGCACCCAACGGCAATGTGCTGCCCTGCTCCCAGGCCAGTAGTTTCAAGGATCTGGAGTTCCCCAACGTACGCCAACAGCCTCTGAGCGAGATCTGGCACGACTCGCCGGTCTTCAACCTGTACCGCGGCGATGCCTGGATGCCCGAGCCGTGCCGCAGCTGCGACGAGAAGGAAAAGGACTTCGGCGGTTGCCGCTGCCAGGCGCTGTTGCTCACCGGTTCCGGCGACAACACCGACCCGGCGTGCAGCAAGTCGCCGCATCACCACCTGATCCAGCAGGCGGTGGAACTGGCGCAGCAGCCGCCACAGCCGACGGGCACACTGATTGCGCGCCACGCCAGCCAGGGGGTGAACCTTGAAACTGCCCCATGACTCCTTCGCCGGCACCGTCGGCGCCGGCCTCGCACTGACCCTGGGCTGCTACCTGTTGCTCCAGTTCTGGCTGGTATAGGAGCTGCCCATGGCCGTCATCGATCTACTGGCTCGCTACGCCCACCTGCTGTTCGCCCTGGTCTGGGTCGGCCACAACTACGCCAACTTCATCCAGAACCCCAGGTTCGTGCCGCTGCAGAACGGTATCGACACCAGCACCCTGAACCGCGATCTGGAACAGCGGATGAAGCGCGAGCACGGCATCTTCCGCTACGCCTCGCTGGTGGTCTGGATCTCCGGCCTGCTGATGCTCTGGCAGCGCGGCTGGCTGGAAGACGCCCTGCTGCTGCAGGGCCCGCTGGCGGTGATCGGCCTCGGCGCCTGGATTGGCACCCTGATGCTGCTCAATCTGTGGCTGGTGCTCTGGCCGCACCAGAAGAAGCTGCTGGGCTTCGTTCCGGCCAGCCTGGAGGAGCGGGTACGCTGCTCACGGATCACCTTCCTCTCCTCGCGCAGCAACACCATCCTGTCGATACCCTTGTTGTTTCTGATGGCGGCTGGCGGTCATGGCCTGCACCTGTTTTCCTGAAGACGCACCGGCGACCCGCGGCGGCGAGCGCTACAACTTCGCCGCCGGGCCGGCGATGCTGCCGCCGACGGTGCTCGCGCAGATTCAGGACGAGCTGCCGGACTGGCGCGCCAGCGGTCAGTCGATACTGGAACTGCCATTCACCGGCGCGCCGTTCAAAGACCTGATGCACGAGACCGAACAGGATCTGCGCAAGCTATTGGCCATCCCCTCGAACTACCGTGTGCTGTTCATGCATGGCGGCGCCTCCTGCCAGTTCGGTTTGCTGCCGTTGAACCTGCTCGCCGCCGGCCAGTCGGCCGATTATCTGCAAAGCGGTTATTGGGCGACCAAGGCAATCACCGAAGCCCGTCGCCATGTACCGCTGAACATCATCGCCAGTGGCGAACACGACGGCTTCACGGCGATTCCAGACGTCAGAGAGTGGCGCCTGAACTCGCAGGCCGGCTACTGCCACATCACCAGCAACGAGACCGCCAACGGCCTGCAGCTCCAGGATTTCCCCGAGCTGCCGGTGCCGCTGGTGGCGGACATGACTTCGGACTTTCTCACCCGCCCACTGCCGATCGAGCGCTTCGGCCTGATCTACGCCAGCGCCCAGAAGAACCTCGGCGTCGCCGGGCTGTGCCTGCTGATCGTCCGCGACGACCTGCTCAAGCCGCCGCAGGCCGGACTGCCGTCGCCGTTCAGCTACACCCTGCAGGCCGAACAGCAGAGCCGCCTGTGCACCCCGCCGACCTTCGCCCTGTATTGCGCCGCCTTGATGCTGCGCTGGATCGGCCAGCAGGGCGGACTGGACGCCATGGCCCGCGCCAACCGGGAGAAGAGCCAGCTGCTGTATCGCGCCATCGATGCCAGCGCCCTCTACCATTGCCCCCAACGCGCGCCGGATCGCTCGCCCATCAGCCTGTGTTTCCAATTGCGCGACGAGCATCTGTTACCGAGTTTCCTGGCCGAAGCGCAGCAGGTCGGACTGTATAACTTGCAGGGCCACGGCGCCGTCGGCGGCATCCGCGCCAGCCTGTACAACGCCATGCCACTGGCCGGGGTCGAACGCTTGCGGGACTTCATGCACGATTTCGAACGCCACCATGGCTGATGCCATGCGCCACCTCGGCCAGCAGCTGGCCCTGCGCCTGGCCTGCCTCAGCGCCCGCTACCCCAGGACGCCCATGACAGTAAAATCGCTCGAAGTCATGGGCTTGCACTTCAACTCGCCGCTGGGCATCGCCGCCGGTTTTGACCGGTTTGGCCGGCTCGGCCGGCGTGCCGGCGCGCTGGGTTTCGGCTGCAATGAGATCGGCAGCCTCGCACTCGCTGCAACGTCCCGGCTGGCGACACCCGCGCCCGGAACGGCGCTACTGGGGCTTAATCTGAGCCTCGACGCAGATCTTTCCCTGCATACACTGCGTGCCGGTCTGGCCTGCGCCTGGCCACTGGCCGACTACTTGACGCTCAACCTGATCGGCCCCAACAGTGCCGCGCTACTCGGCGCCGAACAACGCCCACGACTGCGCCAGCTGCTGGCCACTGCGCGCACCGAGCAGCGGCGCCTGGACCGGGCCGGACGCCGCGTGCCATTGGTGGTAAAGCTGCGCTGCCTGCCCGGCCGGGTGCCCCTGGCCTTGGTCGAACTGCTGCTGGAGCTGGGCTACGACGGCCTGCTCGCGGCCCATGACCCGGGCCCTCCGGCGACTCGCCAGCGTTACCGCGCCTGGCAGAACCCAACCCAGCAGACCCAGGCCTGCGTGCAGATCGAGCAACTGCGACAATTGTGTGGCAAGCAGATGGCACTGATATCGGTCGGCGGTATCCAGACCTTCGAGCACGTCACCGCCAGACTCGCCGCCGGGGCCGAGCTGGTACAGGTACACAGCGTCCTGCTACGTGCCTGGCCCTGGCAGGCGCACCGCCTGCTTGCCGGCTGCAAATACTAGCAGGCCGTTGAAAAATGTAGCGAGCGACGGCTAGGCAAGGCGCGCTGCGCAAGGAGCGGGAATGTTCAGTGAGCCAAGTGCCCGCACTTTTCACGTAGCGCAACGCAGTTGCAGCCGCCCGACGGCGGTCGCAGCAGGCAAGCGATTTTTCCCAGTCTCTCAGGTTTTACTGAACGCATAAGCGATGGGCGAGGCAGCTCGACAGAGAAGTAGCAACCTGTCGAAGCATGCCGCGTAATTTCTGCCCCCCACGGGCAATCCGAGACCAGGCAACGAGCGCTCCCGCCTGCGCACGACAGTCAGACAGAAGCTCTAGGATGAAAGCTGCTGGCGTTCTACAATCGCCTGCCGCGCGCCTCTGAAAGCCTCGCATGCCTACTTGCCTTATACACGCCCTACCCTACCGTGCCGACCCGGCCACCTACTTCAGTGCTGTCTATCACGCGCCCGGGGCGGTGCTGCTGGATGCAGGCCGCCCGGCCGCCCTACGGGGACGCTATGACCTGATCAGCGCCTGGCCAACGGCCGAGCTGACGCCGATGCCTGACGAACCGGCCAAGGACTTCCTCCAGCGCCTGCGTGCCAGTCTGGCCGCACTGGGTGAGGCCAAAGCGCCTGAGGACTGCCCACTGCCTTTCGTCGGCGGCTTGATTGGCTACCTGGGCTACGACTTCGGCCGGCGCCTGGAAACCATGCCCGAACAGGCAAGCGACGACCTGGGCCTGGCCGACGCGCAACTTGGCTTGTATCCCTGGGCCCTGATCACCGACCATCATCTGGGCACCAGCCAGCTGATGTTTCATCCAGCGCTGAGCCGTGAACGGCAGCAGCGCCTGATCGAGCTGTTCGAGGCACCGCCAGCGCAAACGCAGGCGCCTTTCAAGCTGGAGGGGGCATTTCGGGCAGATATAGATGAAAACGACTATCGCCATGCCATAGAACGCATCCAGACCTATATCCAGGCCGGCGACTGTTACCAGGTGAACTTTGCCCAACGCTTTCGCAGCCACTACCGGGGCGACCCCTGGACGGCTTATCGCGCCTTGCGTGCCGCCTGCCCAACCCCCTTCGCCGGCTACCTGGCCCTGGCGGATAACGGCGCGATCATCAGCCTCTCGCCCGAACGTTTCCTGCGCGTCAGTGAAGGTCACGTGGAAACCCGTCCGATCAAGGGCACACGCCCACGCCACAGCGACCCCGAGCAGGATGCCGCGCAAGCCGAAATGCTCCTGGCCAGCCTGAAGGATCGCGCCGAGAACCTGATGATCGTCGATCTGCTGCGCAACGATCTCGGCCGCAGTTGCGCGATCGGCTCGGTGCGCGTGCCGGAACTGTTCGCCCTGGAGAGCTATCCCAACGTGCACCATCTGGTCAGCGCGGTGACCGGCGAGCTGGCACGAGGCAAAGACGCCCTGGATCTGATCGCCGGCAGCTTCCCCGGCGGCTCGATCACCGGCGCACCGAAAATCCGCGCCATGCAGATCATCGACGAACTGGAACCCACCCGCCGCGCACTCTATTGCGGCTCGTTGCTGTACCTGGACGTGCGTGGTGAGCTGGACAGCTCGATTGCCATCCGCAGCCTGCTGGCCAAGGACGGGCAGATCAGTTGCTGGGGCGGCGGCGGGATAGTCGCCGATTCCGACTGGCAGGCGGAATACCAGGAGTCCATCACCAAGGTGAAGGTCTTGCTGGAAACGCTGGAGGGGATGTAGCGGCAAGCCGCAAGCGAGTATCGGGACGACCGCCTTCGCCCTACTCTTGCAGGCTCGCCGCTGCGATCACAGACTCAGCTCGCGATTGGACGCCTTGATGAACTCGCGCTTGAGATCATCGAAGGTATGCACCGCCGGGAACTGCGGGAACTCGCGAATCACGTTTTCCGGCGCATGGAACAGGATGCCCGCATGGGCCTCGCTGAGCATGCTGGTGTCGTTGTACGAGTCGCCTGCGGCCAGTACGCGGTAGTAGAGACTCTTGAGCGCGATCACCGACTGCCGCTTGGGATCCTTCTGGCGCAGCTGGTAGCTCACCACGCGATCGTTCTCGTCGGTGACCAGCTTGTGGCACAGCAGCGTCGGGAACCCCAGCTGACGCATCAGCGGCTGGGAGAATTCGTAGAAGGTGTCGGAGAGGATCACCACCTGGAAGCGCTCACGTAGCCAGTCGACGAACTCCACCGCGCCGTCCAGCGGCTTGAGGGTGGCGATGACTTGCTGGATGTCGTTCAGCTTCAGGCCATGCTCATCGAGGATGCGCAAGCGCTGCTGCATCAGCACGTCGTAATCCGGAATATCCCGGGTGGTCGCCTTCAGCGATTCGATGCCGGTTTTTTCCGCGAAGGCGATCCAGATCTCCGGGACCAGAACACCTTCCAGGTCGAGACAAGCGATTTCCACGGGACACTCCTAGCTTGGGCTTGAAAGAAGGCGGCACTCTAGCGGCTCGTCGGAGGCTGCGCAACGCACGGCTTATACCCAAACAAGATGGTCATCCTTGCACTTGGTTATTTAGCGCTATAACGCCTTTTTGCTACCATCGACGCACAGAGCGTCCCGAGGATGCCAACACACCAGGCTCAATCGCCTGGCGGCACCCTCCCAGCGCCACCCCAACCAGGAATCCAGCCCGATGAGCCACCCATTCGATGTAGCCGAACTGGCCGCAAGCTACGCCAGCAAGTCGCCCCAGGACATTCTCAAACTTGCCTTCGAGCACTTTGGTGATGAGCTGTGGCTTTCCTTCAGCGGCGCCGAGGACGTGGTACTGGTGGACATGGCCTGGAAGCTGAATAAAAACGTCAAGGTTTTCAGCCTCGACACCGGCCGTCTGCACCCGGAGACCTACCGCTTCATCGAGCAGGTGCGCGAGCACTACGGCATCGCCATCGACGTACTCTCCCCCGAGGCGACCGCGCTAGAGGCCCTGGTCAAGGAAAAAGGCCTGTTCAGCTTCTACAAGGATGGCCACAGCGAATGCTGCGGTATTCGCAAGACCGCCCCGCTGCGGCGCAAGCTCGCCACCGTCAAGGCCTGGGCTACCGGCCAGCGCCGCGACCAGAGTCCCGGCACCCGCAGCCAGGTCGCTGTGGTGGAAATCGACACGGCCTTCTCCACCGCGGAAAACACCCTGTACAAGTTCAACCCGCTGGCGCAGATGAGCAGCGAAGACATCTGGGCCTATATCCGCATGCTGGAAATCCCCTACAACAGCCTGCACGAGCGCGGCTTCATCAGCATCGGCTGCGAACCATGCACCCGCCCCGTGCTGCCCAACCAGCACGAGCGCGAAGGCCGCTGGTGGTGGGAGGAAGCCACGCAGAAGGAGTGCGGCCTGCACGCCGGCAACCTGATCGCGAAGAACTGAGAGCTTGTGAAAAAACTCTCGCCTACTGCGATATTTTCACAACCTCTGATGCGCCGACCCGCAGAAAAACCGGGCACCTGGCCGGTTTTCTTCCTACTCGAACGCCTCTCAGTAAACGGGTAATTCGACATCGTGGAACAACTCTTCCAGCTCGGATTTGTTGTGACACTGCACCGCCCTGGCCAGCACATCGCGGGTCAGGTGCGGGGCGAACTTCTCGATGAAATCGCACATGAACCCGCGCAGGAAGGTGCCGCGGCGAAAGCCTATCTTGGTCACACTGGACTCGAACAGATCGCTGGCATCGAGCACCACCAGATCGGGGTCGAGGGTGGCGTCCACCGCCATCCTGGCCACGATGCCCACTCCGAGGCCGAGACGCACATAGGTTTTGATCACGTCGGCGTCGGCGGCAGTGAAGACTACCTTGGGGGTCAGACCGCGATGACTGAAGGCTTCATCCAGCTTGGAACGGCCGGTGAAGCCGAACACGTAGGTGACGATCGAGTGCTCGGCCAGGGCTTCCAGAGTCAGCTTCGGCAGTTTGCTCAATGGATGGCCCTGGGGCACTACCACGCAGCGGTTCCAGCGGTAGCACGGCATCATCACCAGGTCATTGAACAGCTCCAGTCCCTCGGTGGCGATGGCGAAATCCACGGTGCCATCGGCGGCCAGCTCGGCGATCTGCATCGGTGTGCCCTGGTGCATGTGCAGGGCGACATCCGGGTATTGCTTGATGAAGGCACTGATCACAGGAGGCAAGGCATAACGCGCCTGAGTGTGGGTAGTGGCGATGGACAAGGTGCCCTTCTTCTCGTTGGAGAATTCCTGGGCTATCTGCTTGATGCTCTCGACCTTGCGCAGGATTTCTCCGGCAGTGGTGATGATCCGCTCACCCGCCGGGGTAACCCGGGTCAGGTGCTTGCCGCTGCGCGCGAAGACCTCCACGCCCAACTCGTCTTCGAGTAAACGGATCTGCTTGCTGATGCCCGGCTGCGAGGTATAGAGGCTTTGCGCGGTGGCCGAAACGTTGAGGTCGTGATGCGCGACTTCCCAGATGTAGCGCAATTGCTGGAGCTTCATAAAAATCCCTCAAAGCAGAATAAGCAGCCGTTCAATGGCCGGCGGCGTTATATAACCATATATATGGTTTAACCATTTAATCTAGATGATTATATTTGGCCTTGCCGATTATTCTTCAAAATATAAATAGCCCTCAGACCTCCCCCCGGGCTCGGTGCTGCAGCATCGGCACCAGATACACCGGCACTTCGGACAACTGCACCAGACGCGCCGCCGTACGCCCCAACGGGATATCCAGGCCGGCGCCATGGCTGTGGCTGCCGACGACCAGCATATCCACTCCACGTTTCTGCGCCTCCTCGAGAATCACCAGGGGCGGATCGCCCTGCACCACCTGCACCGCACGGATCACCTCGAGCTCATGCTGGGACTCGCCGAGCTCATCACGAAACCCCTCCAATACCCGTTGCTCGATACTCGCCATAACCGTACTCAAGCCTTTAGTGCGCAACTCCTTGAGACGCTCTTCATCCAGATAGGTTTGCAGCACCGACTCGGCAAACAACCCCATTGGTTCCACCGCATGCACGACATACAGGCTGGCATTGAAAGCACGAGTCAGGGCCAAGGCATGTTGCAAGACATAGGGAGCATAAAGACCAAGGTCGGTAGCATAGAGAATCGAGCGAATCATGCGGCCTCCTAGACTGCCTAGCTGGCAGGCCTAACTTGAGCTTAGCAGTGCCATCTGCAAGTCAACAAAACTGCAGCCGTTCAGGACGAATGGTTATATGAGCGTGGCTGAGAGCCGCTGGATACGGCACCCGGATTCAGGCTTACGCAACAGGACAACCCACAAATCTAGAGGTGCGGCTCGTTGCTCACTCCATGGGGGACATGCCCGGTAGCGACGACCTCGCGGGCTTTCTCGCAGTGTCCCGCCTGGTCGTCGAAGAAAACGTCGGCACCGAAGGTCTCGAGAATCGCCGCCTTCTCCAGCCCGCCCAGAAAGAATGACTCATCCAGGCGAATATTCCACTCGCGCAAGGTACGGATCACCCGCTCGTGGGCTGGAGCCGAACGAGCAGTGACCAGGGCCGTGCGAATCGGGCAGGCCTCCTCGGGAAACTCCTGCTGCAGGAGATGCAGGGCAGCCAGGAAGGGCTTGAAGGGCCCACCGCCAAGCAATTCACGAGCCGACTCACGCTCATGGCTCTGAAAGGCCTCCAGGCCACCCTGCTGATAGACCCGCTCGGACTCGTCGGAAAACAGCACGGCATCGCCGTCGAAGGCAATGCGCAGCTCATTGCTCGCGGCCCGCCGCGCCCCACCGGAGAGGATGGTGGCCGCGCCGAATCCCGAGCGTAGCGCGCTGCGTACATCTTCGGCGTGCGTCGAGAGAAACAGATGGCAGCCGAACGCCGCCAGATAGGGATCGGGGCTGCGCCCGCCGACAAAGGCCGCGCGCGAGATGCCCAGGCCGTAGTGCTGGATCGAATTGAACGCGCGCAAGCCGGTATCGGCGCTGTTGCGCGACACCAGAATCACCTCCACCCGCGCCTGGCCCAAAGCACTGTTCAACCCCAGCAGCTTCTCGACCAGGGGGAAAGCGTCACCGGGCATGAGAATCTCGTCCTCATGTTCGATCTGATAGCGGCGATAGGCTTCGACCCCCTCCCCCTCGTACACACGATGACTCTCGCGCAGATCGAACAGCGCCCGCGAGGAAATCGCCAGCACCAGCTTGTCGCCCATTCCCGTGCTCATGCTCACCTCAATATCCGTAAGTATTCGGCCACCATGTGCGACCATCCGAGCGGGCCAATGCCCCGCTCAAGGCCTCGAGCGAATCAGCCAGGCGCAAACGAATGCGCGCCCATCCCGCACGACAAACAGCGTCGGCAGTGAAACACCTCATGGCGTGCAGCCAGGCCCGCATGGTCGACCGTCGATCCCGGCCAGGCGCGTGATCGGCAAGACCAATACCAGCAGTTCCCGGTGCGTCCAGCAGCAATCGTTACAACCTGTGCGGGTAAAAATCACCAGCGAAGTACCGGGTAGAGCCAGCAAGCTGACGATCCGCAGCACAGTCGGTCAGTTGCGATTCAGTCACTATACTGTCCAAAACGATGGCAAATTAATGGCATAGGGAAGCGATTGTCATGCGACATTTTCTGCGTCACCCCAGCGATATGCCGGTGGAGCTGGTACTCCGCAAACAGACCTTTATCCCCAAACAGCGGCTCAACAATATCAGTCTCGGCGGGGTGGCGTGCAATTGCAGATGCGGCTTTCGTCGTGGCACCGCGATCGAGCTGCGCATCCCGCTATTTGGCGAGCAGGCACGCTACCCCGGGGTGGTGGCCTGGTGCCGCAAACAGCCCGAAGATTACCTGGTCGGCATTGCCTTTATCGACGAAGACACGTTATTTCGTGCACGCATGGTCGAACAGGTCTGCCAGATCGAACACTACCGCCAGCAACGCGAACTCGAACTGGGCGAGCACCTGGCGATCGAGAGCATCGCCGAGGAATGGATCGCCCAACACGCGGCCGAGTTCTCCAATGCCAGCCTGCAATCGCCGTTTCATTCCGTTTAACGACCTTAGACCCATTGTCTAGCCCGCCTGTAACGCGCTAAGGTTCCGTATCCCCGCTGTGCTCATAAATGCTGCGCTCCGCCACACGGGGAGCGCTGGCGGCCGGCACCCGTGACCTGACGACCCTGACCTGATGAAAAGCACGATGGCTGACTTACCGATCGATGACCTTAACGTTGCCTCCAACGAAACCCTGATCACGCCCGATCAGCTCAAACGCGAAATTCCGCTGACCGATGCCGCGCTGCACACTGTCGCCACTGGCCGTCAGGTGATTCGCGACATCCTCGATGGCAAAGACCATCGCTTGTTCGTGGTGGTCGGCCCCTGCTCGATTCACGACATCAAAGCCGCCCACGATTACGCCGAACACCTCAAGGCGCTCGCAGCAGAAGTGTCGGACAGCCTGTATCTGGTGATGCGCGTGTACTTCGAAAAACCACGTACCACGGTGGGCTGGAAAGGATTGATCAACGACCCCTACCTGGACGACTCGTTCAAGATCCAGGACGGCCTGCACATCGGTCGCCAGTTGCTGCGTGACCTGGCGGAAATGGGCCTGCCAACCGCTACCGAAGCCCTCGACCCGATCTCCCCACAGTACTTGCAGGATCTGATCAGCTGGTCGGCCATCGGCGCACGCACCACAGAATCACAGACTCACCGGGAAATGGCTTCGGGCCTGTCCTCGGCAGTTGGTTTCAAGAACGGTACCGACGGCGGCCTGACCGTAGCGATCAACGCACTGCAATCGGTTTCCAGCCCGCACCGCTTCCTCGGCATCAACCAGGAAGGTGGCGTGTCCATCGTCACCACCAAGGGCAATGCCTACGGCCACGTGGTGCTGCGCGGCGGCAACGGCAAGCCGAACTACGACTCGGTCAGCGTTGCCGTTTGCGAGCAGGAGCTGACCAAGGCCGGTATCCGCCCGAACATCATGGTCGACTGCAGCCATGCCAATTCGAACAAGGATCCGGCACTGCAACCGCTGGTGATGGACAATGTCGCCAACCAGATTCTCGAAGGTAACCAATCGATCGTTGGCCTGATGGTCGAGAGCCATCTGGGCTGGGGCAATCAATCGATACCGAAGGACCTCAACCAGCTCAAGTACGGCGTGTCGGTCACCGATGCCTGCATCGACTGGGACAGCACCGAAAAAACCCTGCGCAGCATGCATGCCAAACTCAAGGATGTACTGCCCAAACGTCATCGCGGCTAAATGCCACAGACACAAAAACGCCGGGCTCTGCCCGGCGTTTTCGCAAACATCTACCTCAGCCTTTGGCTCTATGGCGCTGACGGTGCTCCATATAACGCTCGACGTAGGAACACGAGGGAATCACCGAATAATCCATGCGCTCCGCGTACTGCAGGGCATGCTCGGTCAATGCCGCGGCAATACCACGACCGCGCAAGGTGTTCGGCACGAAGGTGCGATAGATGTCCAGGGTCTGCTTGCCCAAATCCATATAGGCCAGGTACGCACGATCACCATCCACTGTGGTCTCGAACTGATGACCCACAAGGTCATGGTGAATGGACAACACCTCGCTCATCGCAACTCCTCTAAAAATAACCTGCAAACCATACCCGCACCTTAACGATATTTTCCAAGCGAAGCGACCTTGACATTGCACCATCATCGCCCTTGCGGGCGTAATCGTGGGCATTGACCGGCATTCCATGCCCCCCCCGGATGCCCTTTTCAGTTAAAAGCGGGGGGGGGGGCGTATGCAGGCATGCCGACTATCCGGACAGCTAGAACACACTCAAAAAGGCGATGCAGAACAGCACAGCGATCACCGGAATCAATACCGTCACGATGAAAATATCCTTGTAAGCCTGCCTGTGGGTCAAGCCCATGATCATCAGCATGGCAATCACTGCTCCGCAGTGTGGCAGCGAGTCAAAGCCACCCGAGGCGATACTGGCTATACGGTGCAGGACTTCGGGCTCGACGCCCATGTCCAGGTATTTCGGCGCCAGGGTCTGCATGAATATCTGCAAACCGCCGGAGGAAGAACCTACGATCCCCGAAACCACGCTGACCGAGGCAAAAATCGACAACAGCGGCGGCAAATCCACCGTCAGAACCCACTGGGCAAACTGGGCAAAGCCGGGGGTCTGGGTGACCACGCCACCAAAGCCGATCACCGCAGCTGTGTTCAGTAGCGGCATGATCGCATCGTCGGCCCCCTGGCCGAGCAGCGCGAGCGTATTGCTCCGCAAGCCAGCGAACAGCATGACCGCAATCCCAGTGGCGAAAACCAGGGCCAGGCTCGGCCAGAGAATCGGCTGCTGCAGACTGAAGCCCAGCAACTGACCCAGCAGGCCCTGTCCCGGGGCGATCGCGCCACTCAGCAGCAGCACGCGCGGCAGTATGATGACGCCCAGCACCACCAGGATAGGTACGACAGCCAGCCCCCAATGCGGCCCGGAACCCGGCGCACTGGCCAATTGTTCCATGCGTAAATCCTGTGCATTGGCCGCAAAACCCTCGCCGCGCTCGCGCGCCAGGCGCCATTCACGCTGAACGTAAGCCATGCCCAACACAACCATCAACACGCTCGCTGCCACACCAATCCAGGCACCGGCAAACAGATCGGTGCCCAAGGCGCTGGCGGCGATGACATTGTGAATCGAGGGCGTACCCGGCATAGCGGTCATGGTGAAGGTACCGGCGCCCAACGCCGTGGCGGCACAGAACAAACGCTTGGGCAGGTTGGCCTCACGCATCAAGGTGATACCCAGGGGATACATGGTAAAAATCACTACAAACACCACCACCCCGCCATAGGTCAACACTGCACAGACCAGCATGGTGACCCACAGGGTCCGACTAATGCCGAGACTGCGCGTAATCGCCTGGGCAATGCTGCTGGCCGCCTGACTCGCAGCCATGACCTTGCCAAAGATGGCGCCACAGAGGAACAGCACGAAGAACTTACCGGCAAAGGTAAAGGCACCCAACGGACCGAAAGGAAAATGCTCGAGTAGCGCCTGGGGGGCTTGCAAGCCATTGCTCAGCGCCACCATCAGGGCGCAGAACAGGGCCGCGATGAATATATTCACTCCGCGCAGCGCCATGAAAATCAGTAAGCCCAAGCCAACCAGCAACCCCGCATTCCCAAGCATCTGTCAACCTCCATTAATTCTTGTGCCTATCGATCATGCTGAACTGCAGCGCATGCTCGCGCAGCCACACCCCGGCCCCAACGCAATGCCGCTCACTCAAGCCCGATGCGCAGGATGAAATCCAGCGCTTGCCACGACTGCCCGGACGCCCTGTTTGCAACAACCGCAGCAAGCCCCCCCTTTAACCGTCTCGACAAAAAAGCAGCTGACATCCAGACTTTCGCAGCAAGTCCGCCCCGGGTCAGCGGCTTCACCGCCGTCGCGATGGCGTGACGTGTTATAGCAGCAAACTCCGCGAGGCTGCAGAAACAACGAAAACCGTATGTTTTTCATACAGCGCAGCACAACTTGACACTACGTCCTCGGCCAACATGAAAAAAACATGCTGCGCTTGCACCGCCTACATTTACTTACTAAAAGTTATGGGTAGTATGTACGCCGGCTAATTTCCTACTGTCTGGAAATTGCTTTTATGGATAACTCCACCTCAAGGGGAACACGATGAACAATGTTTTGAAATTCTCTGCTCTGGCTTTGGCCGCTGTTCTGGCTACCGGTTGCAGCAGCATGTCCAAAGAAACCGAAGCACGTCTGACCGCTACCGAAGACGCTGCTGCTCGTGCTCAAGCCCGTGCCGATGAAGCCTATCGCAAGGCTGACGACGCTATGGCAGCTGCTCAGAAGGCTCAGCAAACTGCTGACGAAGCCAATGAGCGCGCTCTGCGTATGCTGGAAAAAGCCAGCCGCAAGTAATAGCCCTAAAAGGCTAACTAAAGCCGATCCCTTAACAGGATCGGCTTTTTTATGGTGGCCCGGCCGGGCGCACCCATAAAAAAACCGCCGGCGTTTCCGCGCAGCGGTTTCTGGTCGGTTTCCGGCAATCAGATATCGTCGACGCCACTAGCGGCTACGGTCACGCCCGATTCGGCAATAGACACCGGCAGTCCATCTTCAGCGGCCACCACTTCGCGCACCATATCCCAATCCAGTCGCAGACCGCCCAGCTCTTCGCGCTTGAGTAGCGCATTGATAACCGCCGCATGCCTGTCAACGATGGAGGACTCGCCTGTGTCGTCAAGCGGCGCATGCGCCTCCAGGTACACCTTGCCGTTGCTCAAGCCAAATTTGTATGGCTCGTTGATGATCCGCACAGGCGTGCCGACCGGCACCATGTCGGCCAATTGCAGCACGTTATGGTTGAGCATACGGAAACAGCCGTGGCTGACGCGCATACCGATACCGAATTTCTTATTCGTGCCATGGATCAGGTAACCGGGGGTCGACAATGACATCTTGTAGGGTCCCAGCGGGTTATTCGGCCCAGGCGGCACATAAGCCGGCAGCGGATCGCCATCGGCAGCGTGCTCTTCGAGGATCGACTTCGGTGGAGTCCAGCCCGGGTTCGGCGTTTTAGCCGTGATACGCGCATCGGTCACCGGAGAGCTCCAGCCTTCGCGACCAATACCCAGGGGATAGGTGTGCACCACGTCCTGCCCTTTCGGGAAGTAATACATGCGGTACTCGGCAAGGTTGATCACAATCCCCTCGCGCGGCCCGGAAGGCAGAATGAAACGCGTGGGCAGGATGATTTCCGTACCCTCACCCGGCAGCCAGGCATCAACCCCGGGGTTAGCCGCGATCATTTCCAGATAACCCAGATCGTTGGCCACGCCAAGATCGGCAAAGGTATCTTCGTACCTGGCCTTGATCACCTGCACCTGACCGACAATATCCTCGCCGGGCGGCGGCAAAGGCAACTCCATGGCAGAGACTGAGCTGGCGCCGAGCAACGCGCAAAGCGGCAAGCAACGGGCGACTATAGAAAGGCGCGGCAACATCCGGAAATCCCTGACAAAAAATGGCTGACAAATAACCGGGTAATTGTACATCGGTTGTGAAAATATCCAATGTGCCGAGATTGGGCACAGCAAGACGAAAGTGATCTCACAACCGCTCAGCCGGTGAAATATCGAACGCCGTCGCGCCTAGCCGTATCCAGGTGCTCACGGCAAGGCGCACCACGCAACGTCAGCGGCGGTCATAGCAAGCGGGATGCTCAGGCCAGAGCGACCGCTGCCCACGGCGATGCGCGTCGAGGGTAGTACGGCATGCCGAACACAGGCGCGCGTCGCGCAGCCTGGTCTTGTCCAGCTCGCGCCAGAGCGGCTGCGCCGGCAACAACCCACCGCACAAAGTACGATCGGCAAAGCCACCCAACTCGAGCTGACGCGCGACCAGATGCACGCGCACCTCACGACAGGCGAACAGGTCAAGCTGCTCATCCGGTTCGATCAGTTGATAGGCGTACAAGGACCAGGCAGAACGCGGCATTGATGACTCCTAGGCGGGGGCGCCACATTAGCCGAAAGGCTGCCTGCGGAAAAGCCTATCAAGGCAGCGCCTGACGGTGCTCACCAGAGCGTTCTACAGGAGTATCGACTGAGCAGCGACGCCGAAGGTGGCCCTAATACATGCCAGCACGCAGCAGCATTTCGGGCCACTTCCAGCCAGTTCGAGAAAGAAGGGAGACAATCGCCCAGGCCAATATGGCAAGCCCATTCCCCCCGACCCGGCACGCTCCATCGATCAGGATCACCGAGGCATTCCGGCCTGCACCGGGCCAGACTGCCCGCACGAACCAGCGGTAGAGACGGCGCCTTTGGCTGCATACGATTAATCAGAGGCGAGGCAACAAGCCCTCACGCATGAATTTCGGCGCGATATAGCGCTCGTAATGGGCCTCGGAGAGCAGGAAAAACTCGCGATCGATGGCATCACGCAACTCTGGCAAGGTCCAGTCGCGAAACTCGGGCAACAACACAATACCGTAGGCTTGCAGCTGGTTGATCGCTCGTGCACCACGGGCAATCAGTTGGTAGGCCCAGCAATAAGGCGACTGCCGCGGCACGAAACGAATCCCCCGCCGCTCCAACTGGCAGCGCAGGCGCGCGTCATCGAAGACCTCCAGCTTTGCCGTCATCACTTGCACCAGCAGCACCTCGAGGCGCAGCCAGACTGCGTATTTTTCCTCGTCGCTATAGCCGTTCCAACTGATCACCTCATGGTGAAAGCGCTTGCAGCCACGGCACACCAGGTCACCATAGACAGTGGAGCAGAGGCCGACACATGGGGTTTTGATGCGCTGGTTGGGCATGGCGAAGATGGGTACATGCTAACGGAAAGGCTGGCATGTTAGCCCTTTGTCTAAGTCAGTTCACCCTTGTCGACGGGCTGACTGGACACTACCGCGCGCCTGGCTGCGGCATGGACAAAAGGCCGGACAAGCGTCCTAACCGCATGAAAATCAAGCTTTTCGCCGATTTTCCCAGCACCTGTCCGTCTTAAACCGGATATTTGCCCGGCCTGCGCGCCGCGGGGCTTTAGCTTAACTTTATCCGAGCTTTCCAGTAGAATCGGCCCGCCTTTTATAGGCGCCAATGTCCGTTGGAAGCTGTTTTCAAAGCGTCACGAGCACAGTAGATCCTGCAGGTACGATGTTGGCACAGGCACCTGGAACGCCCTTTCAAGTGTCTGCGCCAGCCCTCATCAAGCCGTCCTGCCGGCGTAAAACTTTGAAAACAGCTTCTGCAAAGAAACCCCTGAAACCTCGGCTGAGCGGCCCACAACGCCACGAAGCGCCTGGTTCAGGGTTTTCTGGATCGCGTCCCGGACAACCCTTTGGGACCACTGATGAGGGTAATAACTGTGCTTGAAGCCTATCGCAAACATGTAGCAGAGCGTGCCGCTCAGGGTATCGTGCCCCAGCCGCTGAACGCCGAACAAACCGCAGGCCTGATCGAGCTGCTGAAAAACCCGCCGGCCGGTGAAGAAGCCGTTCTCCTCGACCTGATCACCAACCGCGTGCCGCCAGGCGTCGACGAAGCCGCCTACGTCAAGGCCGGTTTCCTCTCTGCCGTTGCCAAAGGCGAAGTCACTTCCCCACTGATCAGCAAGCAACACGCCGTCGAACTGCTCGGCACCATGCAAGGCGGTTACAACATCGCCACCCTGGTCGAGCTGCTCGACGACAGCGAACTGGCTGGCGTGACTGCCGAGCAACTGAAGCACACCCTGCTGATGTTCGATGCCTTCCACGACGTCGCGGAAAAAGCCAAGAACGGCAACGTTCACGCCAAAGGCGTGCTGCAATCCTGGGCTGACGGCGAGTGGTTCAAGAACCGCCCGACCCTGGCCGACAAGATCAGCCTGCGCGTATTCAAGGTCACCGGCGAAACCAACACCGACGACCTGTCGCCGGCTCCAGACGCCTGGTCGCGCCCGGATATCCCGCTGCACGCCCTGGCCATGCTGAAAATGGCCCGTGACGGCATCGTGCCGGACGAGCAAGGCGTAACCGGCCCGATGAAGCAGATCGAAGCCATGCGCGGCCAAGGCTTCCCGATTGCCTACGTCGGCGACGTGGTCGGCACTGGCTCCTCGCGTAAATCCGCCACCAACTCGGTGCTGTGGTTCTTCGGCGACGACATCCCCAACGTGCCGAACAAGCGCGCTGGTGGTTTCTGCTTCGGCAGCAAGATTGCGCCGATCTTCTACAACACCATGGAAGATGCCGGCGCCCTGCCAATCGAATTCGACGTTTCCAACATGCATATGGGCGACGTGATCGACCTGTACCCGCATGCTGGCAAAGTCTGCAAGCACGGCACCGACGAGGTGCTGGCCACCTTCGAAATGAAGACCCCGGTCCTGCTCGACGAAGTCCGTGCCGGCGGCCGCATCCCGCTGATCATCGGCCGCGGCCTGACCGACAAAGCCCGTGCCGAACTGGGCCTGGGCCCAACCGATCTGTTCAAACTGCCTGAGCCACCCGCCGCCAGCACCAAGGGTTTCACCCTGGCGCAGAAGATGGTCGGCAAGGCTTGCGGTCTGGCGGAAGGTCAAGGCGTGCGCCCTGGCACCTACTGCGAACCGAAGATGACCACCGTCGGTTCCCAGGACACCACCGGCCCGATGACCCGCGACGAGCTGAAAGACCTGGCTTGCCTGGGCTTCTCCGCCGACCTGGTAATGCAGTCGTTCTGCCACACCGCCGCGTACCCGAAGCCAATCGACGTCACCACCCACCACACCCTGCCGGACTTCATCCGCACCCGTGGCGGCGTGTCCCTGCGTCCTGGCGACGGCATCATCCACAGCTGGCTGAACCGCATGCTGCTGCCGGACACCGTCGGCACCGGTGGCGACTCGCATACCCGCTTCCCGATCGGCATCTCCTTCCCGGCCGGTTCCGGCCTGGTCGCCTTCGCCGCTGCCACTGGCGTAATGCCGCTGGACATGCCGGAGTCGGTACTGGTGCGCTTCAAGGGCAAACTGCAACCGGGCATCACCCTGCGTGACCTGGTGCATGCCATCCCTTACGTGGCCATCCAGAAAGGCCTGCTGACCGTCGAGAAGAAAGGCAAGAAGAACATCTTCTCCGGCCGCATCCTCGAGATCGAAGGCCTGGACGAGCTGACCGTGGAGCAGGCTTTCGAGCTGTCCGACGCCTCTGCCGAGCGCTCCGCTGCGGGTTGCACCATCAAGCTGCCGGAACAGGCCATCGCCGAGTACCTGCGCTCGAACATCACCCTGCTGCGCTGGATGATCAGCGAAGGCTACGGCGATGCCCGCACCATGGAACGTCGCGCCCAGGCGATGGAAGCCTGGCTGGCCGATCCGCAACTGATGGAAGCCGACAAGGACGCCGAGTACGCCGAAGTCATCGAAATCGACCTGGCCGAGATCAACGAGCCGGTGCTCTGCGCACCGAACGATCCGGACGACGCCCGTCTGCTGTCCTCGGTTCAGGGCGAGAAGATCGACGAAGTCTTTATCGGCTCGTGCATGACCAACATCGGTCACTTCCGCGCGGCCGGCAAGTTGCTGGAAAAAGTCGAAGGCACTCTGCCGACTCGTCTGTGGCTGTCGCCGCCGACCAAGATGGACCAGCATCAGCTGACCGAAGAAGGCTACTACGGCATCTACGGCAAAGCCGGCGCGCGCATGGAAATGCCGGGCTGCTCGCTGTGCATGGGTAACCAGGCACGCGTTGAGGCGAACGCCACCGTGGTCTCGACCTCGACCCGTAACTTCCCCAACCGTCTGGGCGATGGCGCCAACGTCTACCTGGCTTCGGCCGAGTTGGCCGCGGTAGCTTCGATCCTCGGTCGCCTGCCGACCGTCGAGGAGTACATGGTCTACGCCAAGGAAATCGACACCATGGCAGCGGACGTCTACCGCTACCTGAGTTTCGACCAGATCGCCGAGTTCCGTGAAGCCGCGGCCAACGCCCAGATCCCGGTCGTTCAAGCCTAAGCGTTACCCGCGTCAGAAGAGCCCCGCCCAGTGCGGGGCTTTTTCTTTTCTGAAGCTCTTGCAGGCGAATACCCAGCAGCTACCTTTTCAATAGGAATATCAACGAACACACTTACGGCATCAGGAGAAATGCATGAAAAACTGGCTAATCGCAGCTCTGTGCGCTTTCACCCTGGCAGGCTGCAGCAGCGAATACATCATCACCACCACCGATGGCCAGATGCTGACCAGCGATGGCAAGCCTCACCTGGACAAAGACACTGGAATGATCGAATTCACCGACAGCGAGGGCCGCAAGCAGCAGATCCCGCAAGGCAACATCAAGCAAATGCTTGAGCGCTGAGTCAAACCCGCCACACTGCCACTATTGCGCCAGCCATGGTTCCGCCGCCCTATTGCGTAGTGGCATACCACTTGCTTGGTTCCTGACAACAGAACCCTTCCAACGGCGGAAGCGGCTTGATAGACAATGGTGTTGCGCCAATCGCTGGGTCATTCAAGCATTGGCGCGGCATCTTTTTGTGTTGATCTGGGAAAAGCGCCATGAGCGAAGATGAAAATAGCCGTATCGATAGACAGGCTTGGGCTGCCGGCAGCTCGGCACCGGAAAAACGCATACTGAATCTGGGCTTCATGGCCCTGACCGATGCCGCCTCGGTGATTGTCGCCGCCACTCAGGGGTTTGCCGAGAAGTATGGTTTGACCATCAATTTGCAGCGCCAGGCATCCTGGGCCAGCCTGCGCGACAAACTGCTCAGCGGTGAACTCGATGCGGCGCACAGCCTCTACGGCCTGATCTATGGCGTACAACTCGGCCTTGGTGGTGCACCTGCTACCGATATGGCGGTGTTGATGGGCTTGAACCAGAACGGCCAGAGCATCAACCTGTCGCATGCCCTGCAATTCGCCGGGGTGACCACAAGCGACGCACTGAATCTGCGCGCGCACCAAAAAGGCGCAAGACTGACCTTCGCCCAGACCCTGCCCACCGGCACCCATGCCATGTGGCTGTATTACTGGCTCGCCAGCCAGGGAGTTCACCCACTCCACGATGTCGACAGCGTAGTGGTGCCGCCACCACAAATGGTCGCTCATCTCAAAGCCAGGCGCATCGACGGTTTCTGCGCCGGCGAGCCCTGGTGCGCCCAGGCGGTCGATGAGAACCTCGGTTTCACCCTGGCCACCACCCAGTCGATCTGGCCGGACCATCCGGAAAAGGTACTCGGCTGTACCCGCGCCTTTGTCGAGCAACACCCCAATACCGCGCGCGCCCTGGTGATGGCCGTGCTGGAGGCCAGCCGCTTCATTGACGAGAATGAAGAGAACAAGCGCAGCACCGCGCAACTGCTCAGTGGCAGCGACTATGTGGATGCACCACTGAGCGCCATCCAGCCCCGCTTCCTCGGTCAGTATCAGGACGGCCTCGGTCATGCCTGGCTGGATACGCATCCGCTGCGCTTTCACGCTGACGGCGCAGTCAACATGCCCTACATCTCCGACGGCATGTGGTTCATGACCCAGTTCCGCCGCTGGGGCCTGCTGCGCGACGATCCCGATTACCACGCTATCGCCCGTCAGGTGCAACAGCTTGACCTCTACCGCCAAGCGGCGGAGGCTTTGAATATCAGGGTACCGGCCGAACAGCGCAGTGCCACGCTGCTCGATGGCAGGACCTGGGATGGCTCAGATCCGGCTGGCTATGCCCGCAGCTTTACCCTCCACGCCTTGGCCGACAGCGACGCTGTCGCCCTGTAATTGCCCGGAGATTCACCCCATGCTGCGCATCCTATTGATCAACGACACCCCGAAGAAGGTCGGCCGCCTGAAAACCGCCCTGATCGAAGCCGGCTTCGAAGTGATAGACGAGTCCGGGCTGACCATCGACCTGCCCGAACGCGTCGAGGCAGTACGTCCCGACGTGATCCTGATCGACACCGAATCCCCCAGCCGCGACGTGATGGAGCAAGTGGTGCTGGTCAGCCGCGACCAACCGCGCCCAATCGTCATGTTCACCGACGAACACGACCCGGGCGTAATGCGCCAGGCCATCCAGTCCGGAGTCAGCGCCTATATCGTCGAAGGCATCCACGCCCAACGCCTGCAACCCATCCTCGATGTGGCCATGGCCCGCTTCGAGAGCGATCAGGCGCTACGCGCACAACTGCAGGCCCGCGACGCGCAGCTTGCCGAGCGCAAACGCATCGAACTGGCCAAGGGCCTGCTGATGAAGATGAAAAGCTGCAACGAGGAAGAGGCCTACACTCTGATGCGCCGTCAGGCCATGAGCCGACAGCAGAAGCTGTTGCAGGTCGCCGAACAGATCATCGCCATGCACGATATGTTGGGCGGCTGAAGCCGCCAGCGACAAGCTGCAAGCCATAAGCTGCAAGTAAAAGCGGGGAGGCTGGCCAAGTTACCCATACCCAGCCTTCCTGCCTCTCGACAGCCCCTACCCTTCCCGCTTATCTTCGCCACCTGGCCAGCGCACTGGCCAACGTCGCTCGGACGGTTCCGGGCGCTTACGTTTTCGAGGAAAGCATGGCTGACCAAGCTTCGCGCCGCTTCGCGCGCATCGATCGACTCCCCCCCTACGTTTTCAATATCACCGCCGAACTGAAGATGGCTGCCCGCCGCCGTGGCGAAGACATCATCGACTTCAGCATGGGCAACCCCGACGGCCCGACACCACCGCATATCGTCGAGAAGCTGGTGCAGGTCGCTCAGCGCGACGACACCCACGGCTATTCCACCTCCCGTGGCATCCCGCGTCTGCGCCGCGCCATCTCGCGCTGGTACCAGGATCGTTATGACGTGGAGATCGATCCGGAAAGCGAAGCCATCGTCACCATCGGCTCCAAGGAAGGCCTGGCACACCTGATGCTCGCCACCCTGGATCATGGCGACACCGTACTGGTGCCCAACCCCAGCTATCCGATCCATATCTACGGCGCAGTGATCGCCGGCGCCCAGGTGCGCTCGGTGCCGCTGATCCCCGGCGTGGATTTCTTCGCCGAGCTGGAGCGGGCCATCCGCGAGTCGATTCCCAAGCCGAAGATGATGATCCTCGGTTTTCCCTCCAACCCCACCGCGCAGTGCGTGGAGCTGGATTTCTTCGAGCGCGTGGTGGCCCTGGCCAAGCAGTACGACGTGCTGGTGATCCACGACCTGGCCTATGCCGACATCGTCTACGACGGCTGGAAGGCGCCCTCGATCATGCAGGTACCGGGGGCCAAGGACATTGCCGTGGAGTTCTTCACCCTGTCGAAAAGCTACAACATGGCCGGCTGGCGTATCGGCTTCATGGTCGGCAACAAGGAACTGGTCAACGCCCTGGCGCGGATCAAGAGCTACCACGACTACGGCACCTTCACGCCGCTGCAAGTCGCCGCCATCGCGGCCCTGGAGGGCGATCAGCAGTGCGTGCGCGATATCGCCGAGCAGTACCGCCAGCGCCGCAATGTGCTGGTCAAGGGGCTGCATGAGATCGGCTGGATGGTGGTGAATCCGAAAGCCTCGATGTACGTCTGGGCCAAGATTCCCGAAGCCTATGCCCAGCTCGGCTCCCTGGAGTTCGCCAAGAAGCTGCTGCTGGATGCCAAGGTCTGCGTCTCACCCGGCATCGGCTTCGGCGATTATGGCGATGACCATGTGCGCTTTGCCCTGATCGAAAACCAGGATCGCATCCGCCAGGCCGTGCGCGGAATCAAGGCGATGTTCCGGGCAGATGGCCTGATTCAAGCGCCAGTGCCGAGCAAACCGCGCAAGGCCCCGCCTAGCTAAGCCAGCTGTCACCCTGGGTGGGTGCCGCGAAATTTTTTCGCGGCACCCACCTGGCAAACCCTCGCCTCAGCCCGAATAATCCAGCACCGTCCACACGCGCGTCAGTCCTTCGCCAATCACGCAGCCGGCGTCGCCAAGTTGCTGATTGTCGTGCAGCAACATCAGGGTGGTGGCGCCGTCCGCAGCATCGGCGCGCTGGGTCAACCATTGCACCCGCCCGCAATTGGCCGTTTCGATCACATAGCTGGCGGCAACTGCAGCATGCTGACGCTTGATCACATCCACCACGGTGCCGCGCTCCTCCACCCGCTTGCCATCCGCGACCAGCACCGCCCAGGCCTGGCTGTTTTCGATCACCAGATAAGAGCCATTGGCCTTGGGTTGCTCCATCTGCGGCTGGGCACAGCCTGCCAGCAGCCCCGATAACACGATTGTCATCAGCATCTGTTGCATTACTGGTCGCTCCTCTGCAGTCCCGACAGCCGTTGGCGTTGCAACAACCGGCAGGGGTGATCGAGATGGGTCTTGGCTTTACTATTGCCGAATACTGTTTATTTGTACAGTATTTTTAGCTAGGCTTGTCTCAACCATTCGTCAGGTCTGCGCGGCAGCGACACCTGGCAACCCACAGCGTCAATCGGGAGCACAACCATGCTGGACGTCTTGCAACTGAAACACAGCGTGAACCGGATGCCACTGGAAAAAGTCCGCGCGACAGTCGCCGAATTGCATCTGGAGGGCATTGTCACCGAGGGTCGAACGCCTTTCACCCGCGTGCACTTCAATACCTGCTTCGCCGAAATCGAAGCCCTGTTGCAGCGTGCCGGCTATCACAGGCAACTGGATGTGGTGGGCTATCAGGGCCTTGCCTACGCCATGTTCGACCCGGCGCGCTGGGAGGCCGTTGACGTGCTCAAGTGGCTGAAGGAGTTTGTCGAGGAGACGCAGGCACACTCCGGCCCCTGCACCAGGAGGCTGGAAAGTTGCCGCCGGGTCGTATGAGCTGATCAGACCGCTGTTGTTCGCCGCCCATGGCCGGCCCTGTCGCCTCAGCGTCCGTGGTTGAAAACCGAACCAATAGCGCTCAAGGCATCTGGATGCATGCACGCCAATGGTTCAGAAGCTGCAGAGCGCTGGGGGGGCTGGCTGCTCGATATCGCCGTCTTCGAACCGGCAACACAAACAACAAACAGGATTTAATACACACCATAAATCATTGATTTATATCATATATTGTTACCATTACAGACTCGTCCCAGCTGCCACAAAGGCATGCGTCAAACCTGCTACGGCGATCACCGAGCAAACCTGGCAAGCCCCTTGCTTATATCACCTCAAGACACCAACACACGTCTTCGGGTCGCCAACGGCGGTGATCGGGACGAATTGACAAAGACGTCAACGACACTCGGCCAACTACTGGTTGGGCTGTCCGCGACGTCTTTTTTCGTTTCTGGGACTTGAGGAACCACCATGCGTAACTCCACCACTCGCCGTTCGCTACTGAAAAAAACCCTGGCTGGCCTCGGCTGTGCCGCGGTCATGCTGCTGTCGCCGCTGAGCCTGCAGATCGCCCTCGCAGCCGAGGCGGAGAAGGACGAGCTGAAGTTCGGCTTTATCAAGCTGACCGATATGGCGCCACTGGCCATCGCCTATGAAAAGGGCTTCTTCGAGGATGAAGGCCTCTACGTCACCCTGGAAGCCCAGGCCAACTGGAAGGTGCTGCTGGACCGGGTGATCGACGGCGAACTGGACGGCGCGCACATGCTCTCCGGCCAGCCGATCGGCGCCACCATCGGCTTCGGCACCAAGGCCGAGGTGGTCACCGCCTTCACCATGGACCTCAACGGTAACGCCATCACCGTCTCCAATGCGGTCTGGGAGGAGATGAAGCAGCATGTGCCCATGGAAGGTGGCAAGCCGGTTCACCCGATCAAGGCCGATGCCCTGAGGCCGGTGATCGACAAGATCAACGCCGGCGGCAAGTCGTTCAACCTGGGCATGGTGTTCCCGGTTTCCACCCATAACTACGAGCTGCGTTACTGGCTCGCCGCTGGCGGCATCCACCCCGGTTACTACGCCCCGCACAAGGGCGACATCAGCGGCCAGATCGACGCCAAGGCGCTGCTCTCGGTGACCCCGCCGCCGCAGATGCCGGCCACCATGGAGGCCGGCACCATTCACGGCTACAGCGTCGGCGAGCCGTGGAACCAGGCCGCCGTGTTCAAGGGCATCGGCGTACCGGTAGTCGCCGACTACGCCATCCGCAAGAACATGTCGGAGAAAGTCTTCGGCGTGTCCAAGAGCTGGGCCGAAGCCAACCCGGAAACCCACAAGCGCGTGGTCAAGGCGCTGATTCGCGCCGGCCAATGGCTGGACGCCGACAACAACGCCAACCGCCAGGAAGCCGTGGAAATCCTCTCCCGGCCCGAGTACGTCGGCGCCGACGCCCAGGTGATCGCCAACTCCATGACCGGCACCTTCGAGTTCGAGAAGGGCGACAAGCGCGAGACTCCGGACTTCAACGTGTTCTTCCGCTACCACGCCACCTACCCCTACTACTCCGACGCCGTGTGGTACCTGACGCAAATGCGCCGCTGGGGCCAGATCGCCGAAGCCAAGCCGGACAACTGGTACCTGGAGATGGCCAAGAAAGTCTACCTGCCGGCGATCTACCGCGAGGCGGCCGCCGAACTGGTGGCAGAAGGCAAGTTCGCGGCCAGCGATTTCCCGCCGGCCGATGACGATGGCTTCCGTGCGCCGCTGACCGACACCATCGACGGCGTGCCTTACGACGGTCGCAAGCCCAATGCCTATCTCGAGCAGTTCGAGATCGGTCTGAAGGGCGACACGCAAATCTAATTGTCACTCCCGGAGCCGCCAAGCCGGCTCCCTTCCAACAAAGAGGACAGGACGATGAGCAATCCGAGCGTCGCCACCCCGATAACCGAAACACTGAAAACGGCGCGCAGCAGTGCGCTCCTCAAGCGCTGGGCACCGCCCTTGATCCTGCCCCTGCTCGGAATTATCGGCTTCCTGCTGTGCTGGCAGCTGGTAGCCAACAACATTCAGACCAGCCTCGGCCAGTTCCCTGGACCGGTGCAGGTTTCCGAACAGTTCTCCGGCCTGGTCAGCGCCCACCTCAGGGAGCGGGAAAAGGCCCGGGTCTTCTACGAGCGCCAGGACACACGCAACGCCGCCTTGCTGGCGAAAAACCCGGACGCCGAGGTGAAGGTGCGCCCCTATACCGGCAAACCAACCTTCGTTCAGCAGATTTTCACCAGCCTCTACACCGTCATGGCCGGCTTTGCCATCGCCTCGCTGATCGCCATTCCGCTGGGTATCGTCTGTGGCCTGAGCAAGACCATCTACACCGCCATCAACCCCTTGATCCAGGTGTTCAAACCGGTCTCCCCACTGGCCTGGCTGCCTCTGGTGACCATGCTGGTCAGCGCCCTGTATGTCAGCGACGATCCGCTGTTCGCCAAATCCTTCCTCACCTCGGCCATCACCGTGGCGCTGTGCTGCCTGTGGCCGACGGTGATCAACACCACGGTGGGCGTGGCCAGCATCGAGCAGGATCTGAACAACGTCAGCAAGGTGCTGAGCCTGTCGCCGCTGTCGCATGTGCGGCGCATCGTCCTGCCCGCCGCCGTGCCCATGATCTTCACCGGCCTGCGCATGTCGCTCGGTACCGGCTGGATGGTGCTGATCGCCGCCGAGATGCTGGCGCAGAACCCGGGCCTGGGCAAATTCATCTGGGACGAGTTCCAGAACGGCAGCGCAAGCTCCCTCGGCCGGATCATGGTGGCGGTGATCGTCATCGGCCTGATCGGCTTCGCCCTCGACCGCCTCATGCTCCTGCTGCAACGCCAGTTCAGCTGGGACAAGAACGCCGTACTGCGCTAATCAGGAGACCTCCCATGAGCCATTCACACCTCGAACTGACCGGCGTCGGCATCGACTTCCCCACCGACAAGGGCCTGTACCGCGCGCTGCAGAACGTCAACCTGCGCATCGACAAGGGCGAGTTCGTCTCCCTGATCGGCCACTCCGGCTGCGGCAAATCCACCGTCCTGAACATCGTCGCCGGTCTGTACCAGGCCACCACCGGCGGGGTCATCCTCGACGGCCGTGAGGTCGACGAACCCGGCCCCGAGCGCGCCGTGGTGTTCCAGAACCACAGCCTGCTGCCCTGGCTGAGCTGCTACCAGAACGTCGAACTGGCGGTGCGCCAGGTGTTTCGCAACAGCAAATCGCGCGGCGAAATGCGCGACTGGATCGAGCACAACCTGGAACTGGTGCACATGATGCACGCCAAGGACAAGCGCCCCAGCGAGATCTCCGGCGGCATGAAACAGCGCATCGGCATCGCCCGCGCCCTGGCCATGCAGCCCAAGGTATTGCTGATGGACGAACCCTTCGGCGCCCTCGACGCCCTGACCCGCGCCCATCTGCAGGATTCGCTGATGGAGATCCACGCCGAACTGGGCAACACCGTGATCATGATCACCCATGATGTCGACGAGGCCGTGCTGCTGTCCGACCGCATCGTCATGATGAGCAACGGCCCGGCGGCCAGTGTCGGCGAAATCCTGCACATACAACTGCAGCGCCCGCGCGAGCGCATTGCCTTGGCCCATGACGCGCGTTATCACGAATACCGCGCCGCCGTGCTGGAGTTCCTCTACCAGAAGCAGCAGCGTCCGGCGGCTTGAGCTGTACCCTTGTACGAGTCCGCACCACCCACACGGCAAGTGTGGGTGGTGCCACCTGAATCCGGACCAAGAAGCATCTCCCCTAGACACCCAGAATTCCCGGCCAACCAGCTCGATCGATCCCGGCAGCCTGGTTGAGAAATTCCCGATCCGATTGAACTTACTGCGCTGGCGGCCACCGAAACCCAGCCATTCACAGTCGTTCAAGATCATTAAGGATCAGTCGTGCTCGATCTCACCACCTGGAACCTCTCGGTTCCCACCGACCCATCCCCCACCACCATCGAAACCCCGCGCCTGAACAACGGTTACGAAAGCCAATACATGCGCCGCAATGACGACGGCAGCCTCACCTTCTGGGTGCCGGTCGACGGCTCGCATACCGCCGACGCCCGCTACCCGCGTAGCGAGCTGCGCGAAACCCAGGCCGACGGCACGCTGAGCAACTGGTACTACTACAGCGCCGACAACTACCTGAGCGCAGTGCTGACGATCAACCAGGTGCCGAGCCAGAACAAGGTCGTCATCGGCCAGATCCACAGCAAGGACGAACCCGGCAGCGACAACGACCCGCTGGCCAAACTGCAATACCACTACCGGCGCGGCGTCGGCCGGTTGGAACTGTTGCTGCGCAAACGCCCGGGCGATGCCGAGGTACAGAACATCCTGCTGGCCGAGAACATCCAGTTGAACGAGCGCTTCAGCTATAAGCTGCGCATCACGCCGAGCGGCAAGCTTGGCGTCAGCGTCCAGAGCAGTGACGGCGACAAGGGCTCGCTCTATCAGCAATTGAGCGCGTACTGGAGCAAGGAACAACTGTACTTCAAGGCCGGCGCCTATATTCAGGACAATTACGGCCCCTCCAACGAAGGCGGACGGGTGACCTTCTATCACTTGAACTCCCTGCACCGCTGAGGCCAACGGGTAGCCAGGGCGGGGCATCATTCACCGGGCCGATAGGGCGAAATCGATGAAAGCCCACGTACAATTGCGCCGCCCTATCCCGCCTGCACGAGAGCTGCCCATGGCCCGCCTGAAACTCGAGTTCCCCGAAGACCAATACTGCTACAGCACCCACCTGACCGTGCGCGTGACCGACATCAATGCCGCCAACCACCTGGGCAACGACTCGATGATCTCGATGATTTCCGAGGCACGGGCGCGTTTCCTGTTCGAGTTCGGCATCGGCGAAACCCGCGCAGATGGCACCGGCATCATCGTCACCGACCTGGCCACCACCTACCGCGCCGAAGCCCATGCGCGCGATCAGTTGCTGTTCGAGGTCGGCGTGATGGACTTCAACAAGTACGGCGGCGACATTACCTTCCGCATCACCCGCCCGGCCGACGGCAGCCTGGTGGCGATGGCCAAGTCGGGCTTCGTGTTCTTCGACTACAGGCTCGGCAAGGTGGTAGAGATGCCGACGGTGTTCAGCAGCAAATTCCCCAAGGTCAACTGGCTCTTGTCGAACTGAAATAACTCATTGTTTATAGATAAATTTAATCCGCACAAAGACCTGCAGGAGCGGGCCATGCCCGCGAAACGCATCGCGGGCATGGCCCGCTCCTGCAAGTACCTACAAGCCTACAAGCCGACAGACGCAACTTCCCCCGCTGCTGCGCGACAGCGCAGCGTCTGGACGACGGGGGATCTCTTATAAAACAACCCGCATGTCATTGATTCTATGGGGCATGAGGTTTTTTATAGGAGCCAGCGCTGCATCGCAGACTGGGCGAGCGCCCCTACGGCGGCGCGTCGCGGCTACTGAAGATGCGGTAGGTGCAGCGGTGGTCCCCCGCCAGCAGGTGTTCGCCGCGCTCGACCCTGACCCCCTCGCCGAGCAGCTCGCGAAACAGCGCCAGCTCGCCGCCGCAGAGCCGCTGGCAGACGGTCGCCGCCTGGGCGATCGCGCAGTGGTTTTCCACCAGTTCCAGCACGCCATCCGCGGCGGGCCGGCACTCGGCCATGAAGCCTTCCGCACAGCGGATACGTGCCAGCGCGGCGACCCGCTGTGCCAGCGGCAGGTCCGCGGCGGGCATCTGTGCGCGGTAAGCCGCCAACTGCTGGCGCGTCCAGCCAGCGGTCAGGCGCTGCAAGCCTGCCTCGCCGAAGGCGCTCTGCACCCCCTGCAGCAGGTAGACCGCGAGGGCGCCATGCCGATCGGGGAAACGCGCATCGGCCTTGGCCGTCAGCCGCCAGACCCGTGCCGGCCGGCCGATCCGGCGCGGCTCGTCGCTGAACGCGACCAGACCCTCGGCACTCAGCAGGGCCAGTTGCTGGCGCACCGCCATGCTGCTCACGCCCAACTGCCGGGCCAGCCGCGCCACGGTTTGCGGGCCGTCGCGCTTGATCAGCAACATAACCCGTTCCCGTGCGCAAGTGGGCAACTCGGTCTTGCTGCTGGCAACGTCCATCGCCCCGTCCTTTCTGCAAGTGTGCAAACTTTGTACAGTAAATTATTGGCAATCTAGACTTATTCGTCTAGCCAACGGTCGCGTCTGGCCACCGCGCGCCGTGCGGTCGCGAGGCGGAGGAACGCCATGAGTGAATTCGTCAAGGTCGCCCGGGTAGGCGACATCGCCCCCGGCAGCGGCACGACCCGCTACCTGGGGACGACGCCGGTCGCCCTGTTCAATGTCGACGGCCGCTTCTACGCCATCCACAACGACTGCCCGCACGAGGACGGTGCGCTGGGCGAAGGCAGCCTGTGCGGCAGCGTGGTGACCTGCCCCGTACACGCCTACGAGTTCGACGTCAGCAGCGGCGAATGCCTCACCGACTCGGCCTATTGCGTCGAACGCTTCGAGGTACGCGTGGACGGTGACGACATCCTGCTGCGCCGGCCCGAGCCTTGATGACCGCTCCGCCAGCCCAGGCAGTTCAGGGAATCTATACTTTGTAAAGAACATTCTTTCCAAAGTGTTCAAAGCGGTATAGTTGAAGGCAGTTGCCAGCAGCACGAGGAGGCAACGATGAGCACCGACAATGCCAAAATCCGTGAACTCAGCAGCCGCGCCTACAAGTACGGCTTCGTTTCCGACCTGGAGAGCGACGCCGCCCCGCGCGGGCTCAACGAGGACGTGATCCGCCAGATCTCGGCGAAGAAGCACGAGCCGCAGTGGCTGCTCGACTGGCGCCTGAAGGCCTACCGCCACTGGCTGAGCATGCGCGAGCCGACCTGGCAGAACGTCCACTACGCGCCCATCGACTACCAGGACATCATCTATTACTCGGCGCCCAAGCCGAAAACCCCGGGGCCCAGGAGCCTCGACGAGGTCGACCCCGAGCTGCGCGAGATGTTCGGCAAACTCGGCATCTCCCTGGCCGAGCAGGAGCGCCTGACCGGCGTCGCGGTGGACGCGGTGGTCGACTCGGTGTCGGTGGCCACCACCTTCAAGCACAAGCTGGCCGAGGTCGGGGTGATCTTCTGCTCCTTCGCCGAGGCGGTGCAGCAACACCCGGAACTGGTGCGCCGCTACCTGGGCTCGGTGGTGCCCTACAGCGACAACTTCTTCGCCACCCTGAACTCGGCGGTGTTTTCCGACGGTTCCTTCTGCTACGTGCCCAAGGGCGTGCGCTGCCCGATGGAGCTGTCGACCTACTTCCGCATCAACGCCGCCGATACCGGCCAGTTCGAGCGCACCCTGATCGTCGCCGAGGAAGGCGCCTACGTCAGCTACCTGGAGGGCTGCACCGCACCGATGCGCGACACCAACCAGCTGCACGCGGCGGTGGTCGAGCTGGTCGCCCTGGACGACGCGCAGATCAAGTACGCCACCGTGCAGAACTGGTACCCGGGCGACGCCGAAGGCCGCGGCGGCATCTTCAATTTCGTCACCAAGCGCGGCAAGTGTGCCGGCGCGCACTCGAAGATCTCCTGGACCCAGGTCGAGACCGGCTCGGCCATCACCTGGAAGTACCCCGGGGTGATCCTCCAGGGCGACGACTCGGTCGGCGAGTTCTACTCGGTGGCCCTGACCGCCAACCACCAGCAGGCCGACACCGGCACCAAGATGATCCACATCGGCCGCAACACCCGCAGCACCATCCTGTCCAAGGGCATTTCCGCCGGCCACGGGCAGAACACCTACCGCGGCCTGGTCAAGGTGCAGAAGGCGGCGAGCGGTGCGCGCAACCATACCCAGTGCGACTCGCTGCTGCTCGGCAGCCAGTGCGGCGCGCACACCTTCCCCTATGTCGAGGTGAAGAACCCCAGCGCCCGGGTCGAACACGAGGCCTCGACCTCGAAGATCGGCGACGAGCAGCTGTTCTACTGCCGCCAGCGCGGTATCCGCGAGGAGGACGCGGTGCCGATGATCGTCAACGGCTTCTGCCGCGAGGTGTTCAAGGAACTGCCGATGGAGTTCGCGGTGGAGGCGCAGAAACTGCTCAGCGTCAGCCTGGAAGGCTGCGTCGGCTGAGGCCGGAGGTGGAGCATGCTGGAGATCGAGAACCTGCACGCCAGCGTCGAGGGCAGCGAGATCCTGCGCGGCATCAGCCTGCGCATCGAGGCCGGCGAGGTGCACGCGATCATGGGGCCGAACGGCTCGGGCAAGAGCACCCTGGCCCAGGTGCTCGCCGGTAACCCGACCTATCGGGTCAGCGGCCAGGTGCGTTTCCAGGGCCGTGACCTGCTCGCCATGGCGGCGGAAGCGCGCGCGGTTGCCGGGATCTTCCTGGCCTTCCAGTACCCGGTGGAGATTCCCGGGGTCGGCAACCTGTACTTCCTGCGCACCGCCCTCAACGCCGTGCGCCGCCAGCGCGGGCAGGAGGAACTGGACGCCATGGACTTCCTCGCCCTGGCCAAGGAGCGCATGCAACTGGTCGAGATGGATCCGGAGCTGATGAACCGTGCGCTCAACGAGGGTTTCTCCGGCGGCGAGAAGAAGCGCAACGAGATCTTCCAGATGGCGGTTCTGCAACCCAGCCTGGCGATCCTCGACGAGACCGATTCGGGCCTCGACATCGATGCCCTGCGCAGCGTCGCCGCCGGGGTCAACGCCCTGCGTAGCGCGGACCGCGCGCTGCTGCTGATCACCCACTACCAGCGCCTGCTCGACTACATAGTGCCCGACTACATCCACGTCATGGCCAACGGGCGGATCGTCCAGTCCGGCGACAAGGCCCTGGCCGTCGAGCTGGAGCAGCACGGCTACGCCCACTTCGACGCGGCGCCGGCGCCTGGGCAACGGCCATGAGCAGTGCAACCCAGGTGCCCCTGCTGACGGCCCTGCAAGCCGCCGAGCCGGCCCGCCAACCCGCCTGGCGCCGGCAATTGCGCGGCGCGGCCTGGCAATGGCTGGCCGAGCACGGTTTTCCCACGGCCAAGGACGAAGCCTGGAAGTACACCCGGGTCGCGCCCATCCTCGCGGTGCCGTTCCAGCCGGCCGCCGCGCAGCCGAACCGGCGCCTGTCCGCCGCCCGCCTCGCGCAGCTGGTCGGCGACTACGGCGGCCCGCGGCTGGTGTTCGTCAATGGCCATTTCGCCGCGCCGCTCTCGGCGCGGGCCGGGCTGCCCGTGGGCGTGCGCCTGAGCAACCTGGCGGCCTTGCCGGACGCCGAGCGCGCAGTGCTCGAGCCCCTGCTGGCGCGTGTGCTGCAGGTGGCGCCGCATGCCTTCGGCGCGCTCAACGCCGCCCTCGGCGAGGACGGCGCCGTGCTGCAGATCCCCGCCCACTGCACGCTCGAGCGGCCGATCCACCTGGTGTTCCTCGTCGATTCGGACGCTGCGCCGCTGGCGGTGCATCCGCGCGCCCTGATCCAGCTCGGCGCCGGCAGCCGCGCGAGTCTGGTGGAAAGCCATGTCGCCAGCGGCGCCGGGATCTACCTGAGCAACGCGCTGAGCCAGGTCGTGCTCGAGGCCGGCGCTGAGCTTGAGCACTACAGCCTGCAGGACGCCAGCCGCAGCGCCTTCCATCTCGCCCGCCTGGACGTGCGCCAGGCCCGGGACAGCCGCTTCAGCGCGCACCTGACGGCCTGCGGCGGGGCCATCGGCCGCCACGAGGTGCGGATCGCGCTCGAGGGCCCCGGCGCCCGGGTAGCCCTGGACGGCCTGTACCTGCCCGGCGGCGAGCAGCATCTGGACAACCAGACCTGCATCGAGCACCTGGCGCCCTACTGCACCAGCCGCGAGCGCTACAAGGGGGTGATCGGCGGCCGCGGCCACGGGGTCTTCGACGGCCGCATCATCGTGCGCCCGGGCGCGCTCAAGACCGACGCCAGCCAGACCATCAAGAACCTGCTGCTGTCGGCGACGGCCCAGGCCAACGCCCAGCCGCGCCTGGAGATCTTCGCCGATGACGTCAAGTGCGCCCATGGCGCCGCCGTCGGCCAGCTGGATCAACAGGCGATCTTCTACCTGCGCTCGCGCGGGCTGACCGAGCCGGCGGCGCGCGCGCTGCTGACCCACGCCTTCGTCAGCGAGATGCTCGAAGCGATCCGCCTGGCGCCGCTGCGCAGCCGGGTGGAGCGCCTGGTCGCCGTGCAGTTGCGCAGCCTGGAGGTGGCGCCATGAGCGAGCGCGAAAGCAGCCTGCAGCCCCTGGTGCAGCGCTTCGAGCCCTATCAGGTCGAGCGCTTGCGCCAGGCCTTCCCGATCCTCGCCCAGCGCATCTACGGCAAGCCGCTGGTCTACCTCGACAGCGCCGCCACCAGCCAGAAGCCCCAGGCGGTGATCGACGCCATGTCGCGCTTCTTCCTCGAGGAGAACGCCAACGTCCATCGTGGCGTGCACTACCTCTCGCTGCGCGCCACCGAGGCCTACGAGCAGACGCGGGCCAAGGTCCAGCGTTTCCTCAACGCCGCGCACGCCGAGGAGATCGTCTTCGTCCGCGGCACCACCGAAGCGGTCAATCTGGTGGCGCAGACCTACGGCAAGGTGCATGTGCACGCGGGCGACGAGGTGCTGATCAGCGCCATGGAGCACCACTCCAACATCGTGCCCTGGCAGATGCTCTGCGAGCAGAGCGGCGCGCGGCTGCGGGTGGCGCCGATCGACGACGCCGGGGAACTCCAGCTGGATGAACTGGAACGGCTGATCGGGCCCAGGACCAAGCTGCTGGCCATCAGCCATGTGTCGAACGTGCTCGGCACCGTCAACCCGATCCAGTCCATCGTCGAACTGGCCCACGCCCAGGGCGCGCCGGTGCTGGTCGACGGCGCCCAGGCCGCTCCGCACCTGCAGCTCGACGTGCGCGCGCTGGGCTGCGACTTCTACGCCCTGTCGGGGCACAAGATGTACGGTCCCACCGGCATAGGCGCGCTCTACGGCCGCCGCGAGCTGCTCGAGGCGATGCCACCCTACCAGGGCGGCGGCGACATGATCCTCTCGGTCAGTTTCGACAAGACCCTGTACAACAAGCCGCCATACCGCTTCGAGGCCGGCACGCCAAACATGGTCGGCGCGATCGGCCTGGGCGCGGCGATCGACTTCCTCGGCGGGCTCGACGCAGACGCCCTGGCCGCCCACGAGCAGGCCGTGCTGGCCTACGCCCAGGAGGCCCTGGCGACGGTACCCGGGCTCAGGCTGATCGGCACCGCACGGGACAAGATCGGCGTGCTCTCGTTCGTCCTCGACGGCATCCATCCGCACGATATCGGCACCATCCTCGACCGCGAGGGCATCGCCATCCGCACCGGCCATCATTGCGCCCAACCGTTGATGCAACGCTACGGCCTGGCCGCCACCGCCCGCGCCTCGCTCGGCTGCTACAGCAACGAGCAGGACATTGATGCGCTGCTGGCCGGCCTGGCCAAGGTGCAGGAGGTGTTTCGATGAGCGACGCACTGCGCGAGCTGTACCAGGAGGTGATCGTCGACCACGGCAAGCGGCCGCGCAATTTCCGCCGGATCGAGGCCCCCAGCCATACGGCGCAGGGCTTCAATCCGCTGTGCGGCGACCAGCTCAGGCTCGAGCTGAAACTCGTCGACGGGGTGATCGAGGACATCGCCTTCCAGGGCGAAGGCTGCGCCATTTCCCAGGCCTCGGCCTCCCTGCTGACCCTGGCGGTCAAGGGCATGCGCCAGGAGCAGGCACTGGAGCTGTTCGCCCGCGTGCATATGCTGCTCACCGAGGGGCCGAACAGTCAGCTGCCCGCGGAGGCGCTCGGCAAACTGGCGGTGCTGGCCGGGGTCTGGGAGTTCCCGCTACGGGTCAAATGCGCCAGCCTGGCCTGGCACACCCTGCGCAGCGCCCTCGCCGGCGACCCTGCGCCGGTCTCGACGGAGTAAGCCATGAACAGCGAACACCCGAACCCGCACATTCGCCTCAGCGAGGCGGCCCGCCAGACCTTGGCCGACGCCCTGGCCCGGGGCGGCGGCAGTTGGCTGCGGCTGAAGATCGACCCGCACTTCGCCCATGAGCTGCTATTCGAGCCCGGCGCCGAGGGCGACATCGCCGTCGAGGTGGACGGCATCTGCCTGCTGCTCGATCCGCTCAGCGCGCAACGCGCCCATGGCCTGTCCATCGACTACCGGGAAGGCCTGCAGGGTACCGGCCTGTACTTTGCCAACCCCAACCGGCCAGCCCAGACCCTGCCGCAGGCACTCAGGCGCGACTGCCCCGCCACCCTGATTCCCCACGGCGAGCCGCTGCTGCTGAAGCAGGGCGAGCGGGTGCTGGTGACCCAGGCGCTCGGCGGCAGCTTCACGGTGAGGACCGCCAGTGGCCAGCTAGCCCGGATCGCCGGCGAGCATGCCGACGCCCTCGGGCTGGAAGCGCTGCAGACGGAGCTACCGGCGGCGGCCGGCGCCTTCGACATCCAGCAGGTGTTGGAGACGCTCAAGACCGTCTACGACCCGGAAATTCCGGTCAACGTGGTCGATCTCGGGCTGATCTACCAGTGCCAGGCGCAGCCGCTCGAGGACGGCGGCCAGCGGGTGAGCATCAAGATGTCGATGACCGCGCCCGGCTGCGGCATGGGCGACGTGCTCAAGGAAGAGGCCCGGGCCAAGGTACAGGCGCTCCCCGGGGTCAGCCAGGTCGAGGTCGAGCTGGTCTGGGAGCCGCCCTGGGACCAGAGCCGCATGTCCGAGGCGGCGCGCCTGCAGCTCGGCCTGTTATGAGGGGCCTGCGGTGAAGAACCACGTGTGAGGAAGCCGTCATGAGCAATCGACTGAGCGGGGAAAGCTCGCCCTATCTGCGCCAGCACGCGGAGAACCCGGTCGACTGGTACCCCTGGGGCGAGGCGGCCTTGCGCCGGGCGCGCGAGGAGGACAAGCCGATCCTGCTGTCGCTGGGCTATGCCGCCTGCCACTGGTGCCATGTGATGGCCCACGAGTCGTTCACCAACCCGGAGATCGCCCGCCTGATGAACCAGTACTTCATCAACATCAAGGTCGACCGCCAGGAGCGCCCCGACCTCGACGAACTCTACCAGGGTGCGCTGCAGATGCTCGGCCAGGGCGGTGGCTGGCCCTTGACGGTGTTCCTCACCCCGCAGGGCGAGCCGTTCTTCGCCGGCACCTACTTCCCGCCCGCGGACGGCTACGGCCGCCCTGGCTTCGCCCGGGTCCTGCGCGAGCTGGGCGAGGCCTGGCAACAGCAGCGCACGGCGCTGCGGCAGCAGGCCGGGCAATTTCTCCAGGGTTACCAGACCCTCGAGGCGCGCCTGCTGGCGGCTCAGGCGCCTGCGCAAGAGGACCTGCCGGCAGTGGCCGCCCGGCTGTTCGCCGCGCACAGCGACCCGTTGTACGGCGGCCTTGGCCAGGCGCCGAAGTTCCCCAACCCGGCCGCGCTGCTGCAACACTGCCTGAAAATGCAGGAGGCGGGCTGAGAATTCTCAGCGGCGCGTCTTGCAATAGGTGCCGATCAACTCGGCCTGGGCCAGGACATGGCCCTGCATGGCGCTTTCGAGCTGGGCCTTGGTCGGCCGGCCGAGATCCGCCAGGACGCAGTCCAGGGCGTAGAGCTTGTGGAAATAGCGGTGAGTGCCGATCGGCGGACAGGGCCCGCCGTAGCAGGTCTTGCGCCAGTCGTTGCGGCCCTGCAGGGTGCCGGGCGGCAACGTCTGCAGGTCTTCCGCCAGCTCGCCGGTGGTCGGCGGCAGGTTGTACAGCAGCCAGTGCACCCAGGTGATCTTGGGCGCGGCCGGGTCCGGTGCGTCCGGGTCGTCGACGATAAGCACCAGGCTCTCGCTGCCCGGCGGCACGCCGCTCCACGCCAGCGGCGGGGAGATATCCTCGCCCTCGCAGGTATAACGCCGCGGGATCGCGCCCCAGTCAGGAAAAGCGGCGGAACTGAGCGTCATGGGCATGGCCGTTACTCCTCGTCGAGCGGACATTGGCACCCACTCGGCACCCCTGCCCGGTTAAGGAAGCATAAGAAAACTATAGCCAGCCACACCCCCGTCAGCGCCGCGAGGCGCCATGCGGTCGTGCTCAAGGCGCGATGGCCGCCAGCGCCTGCTGCAGGTCGCGGCGCAGATCCTCGACATGCTCGATGCCCACCGACAGGCGCACCAGGTTGTCGCCGATGCCGAGCTGCGCGCGGCGTTCGGCGGGGATGGAGGCGTGGGTCATCTTGGCCGGCAGGCTGATCAGGCTTTCCACCCCGCCCAGGCTCTCGGCCAGGGTGAACAGTTGGGTGGCCTCGAGGAAGCGCCGGGCGCCTTCGCCGTCGGTGGCGAGATTCAGGCTGATCAGGCCACCGGCGCCGCGCATCTGCCGCGCCGCCAGGTCGTGCTGCGGGTGACTGGGCAGGCCGGGATAGAGCACCGAGGCGACCTGGGGTTGGCGCGCCAGCCAGGCGGCCAGCTCGCCAGCGTTGGCGACGTGGCGTTGCAGGCGCAGGGCCAGGGTGCGCATGCCGCGCAGGCAGAGGAAGCTGGAGAAGGGATCGAGGATGCTGCCTACCGAGTTCTGCAGGAAGCTCAACTGCTCGGCCAGTTCGGCGCGGTCGGCGATAGCCACCAGCCCGGCGATCACGTCGGAATGGCCGTTGAGGTACTTGGTCGCCGAGTGCACGACTATGTCGAAGCCGTGTTCCAGCGGCCGTTGCAGGTAGGGCGAGGCGAAGGTGTTGTCGGCCACGGTGAGGATGCCGCGGGCGCGACCGAGCTGGCCGACCTGGGCCAGGTCGCAGAGTTTCAGGGTCGGGTTGGTCGGGGTCTCGACCCAGATCATCCGCGTTTCGGGCCTGAGCGCGGCGGCCAGGGTGGCCGTGTCGGCATCGGCCGGGACGTAGCTGATTTGCAGGCCGGCGTCGGGCTTGCGCACCCGCTCGAACAGGCGGTAGGTGCCGCCGTAGAGGTCGTCCACCGCGACTATGTGGCTGCCCGCCGGCAGCAGCTCCAGCAGCGTGGCGCAGGCCGCCAGGCCGGATGAAAAGGCATAGCCGTGGGCACCGCCCTCCAGCTCGGCGATGGCCCGTTCCAGCGCCTGGCGCGTGGGGTTCTGGCTGCGCCCGTATTCGTAGCCGGCGTGCACCCCGGGCGATTGCTGGCGGAAAGTCGAGGTGGCGTAGATCGGCGGCATCACCGCGCCGGTCCAGTCCGGCTCGTAGCCGGCGTGCACGGTCAGGGTTTCGAATTCGCTCATGCTGGCTCCTGTATTCATCAAGTCCGGGCGCGGCCAAGGCCGGATGGGTATCGCTGTGCTCAACCTACGCGGCCCGACCCATCCTACGAAGCGACCATCAGCGCAGGGTGCGGCGCCAGAGGTTGAGCACATCGCTCTTGGTGATCAGGCCGAGAAAGCGGCCCTGTTCGACGATCAGCGCCACATGGCCCTCGTCGAAGGTCTGCAGCAGGCGCTCCAGCGGCACGTCCGGGTCGAGGGTCTGCAGCTTGCTGACCATGGCCTCGCGCACCGCCAGCTGGAAATGCGCGGGGGCGTCCTTGACCGCGCGCAGCAGGTCCCACTCGTCGATCAGGCCAATCACCTGATCGCCCTCCATCACCGGTACCTGGTCGATGTCGTGGAAGCGCATGCGCCCGTACACCGCCGCCAGGGTCTCGTCGGGTTTGCAGGTGACGGTGGTGCCTTCGTCGTAGCGCCGGGCGATCAGGTCGCGCAGGTTGCCCTGTTTGGGCCGCTCGATCAGACCCTGGTCGATCATCCAGTAGTCGTTGAACATCTTCGACAGGTACTTGTTGCCGCTGTCGCAGACGAAGGTCAGCACCCGCTTGGGGCTGGTCTGCTCGCGGCAGTAGCGCAGGGCGGCGGCCAGCAGGGTGCCGGACGAGGAGCCGGCCAGCACGCCCTCCTCCTTGAGCAGCAGGCGCGCGGTGTGCAGGCTCTCGGCATCTGAGATGCGGTAGGCGCGCTTGACCAGGGCGAAGTCGGCGATGCTCGGCACGAAGTCCTCGCCGATGCCCTCCACCAGCCAGCTGCCGGCCGCGCCGAAGCGGCCGGTCTCCACGTAGTCGGCCAGCACCGAGCCTGCCGGGTCGGCCAGGACCATCTCGACCCGGGGCGCCACCTTCTGGAAGAAATGGGTCAGGCCGCCGAGGGTGCCGCCGGAGCCGACGCCGACCACCACGGCATCGACCCGCTGTTCCATCTGCCGCCAGATTTCCGGACCGGTGCCGCTCTCGTGGGCCCAGGCATTGGCCGGGTTGTTGAACTGGTCGATATAGAAGGCGCCCGGGGTCTGCGCGGCGATGCTGCGCGCCAGGTCCTGGTAGTAGTCGGGATGGCCCTTGCCGACATCCGAGCGGGTCAGGCGCACCTCGGCGCCGAGGGCCTTGAGGTGGAAGATCTTCTCGCGGCTCATCTTGTCCGGCACCACCAGCAGCATGCGGTAGCCCTTCTGCGCGGCGACCAGGGCCAGGCCCAGGCCGGTGTTGCCGGCGGTGGCCTCGATGATGGTGCCGCCCGGCTGCAGCTGGCCGCTGCGTTCGGCGGCCTCGATCATGGTCAGGGCGATGCGGTCCTTGATCGAGCCGCCGGGGTTCTGGTTTTCCAGCTTGACGAACAGCTGGCAGGGGCCGGTGTCGAGGTGGGTCAGCGGCAAAATCGGTGTGTTGCCGATCATGTCGAGCAAGGGATTGGCGGACATCGTCTTGGCCCTCCGCGACCCAGTCGATCGCATTGCCCAGTCGGGATTACGCCTTAATTTATAGGTGCTGCACCGGCAGAGAGCCAATCCGGCCGACCGACGAGCCCTCGCCGGCCCCCCTGCGGGCGACTTGGGCAGCGGGACTTTTCCTCCCCTATACTTGCCCCAGCGTTGCTCGTCGACCCGCTAACCGGGCCAGGCGCGACACGGGATGAATCGCTGGCCGAATTGACGATCTATTCGACATTGCTGTTTGGCAGGATGTTTGTGGAGCCAGTGCGCGACAGGAACAGGATGCAAAACACATGGTATTTGCAATTGTCTTGGTGCTCATCGTCGTCGCATCGGTACTGTTCCACGTACTGAGTCCCTGGCAGGCGACGGAAGCGGCGTCCAACTGGGGCTCGATAGACGCCGCCCTGCTCATCACCCTGCTCATCACCGGTCTGTTCTTCGTTGCCGTCAGCCTGTTCATGGCACTGGCGATCATCCGCTACCGCCATAAAGAGGGGCGCCGGGCGGCCTATCAGCCGGAAAACAAGAAGCTGGAATGGTGGCTGATCGGCATCACCAGCGTCGGCATCATCGGCCTGCTCGCGCCTGGCCTGGTGGTTTACCACGACTTCGTCCGGGTTCCGGCAGACGCCCACGAAATGGAAGTGGTCGCCCAGCAGTGGCAGTGGTCTTTCCGCTTTCCCGGCCAGGATGGCCAACTGGGCAAGTCGGACGTGAAATGGATCGGCAGCAACAATCCCCTCGGTCTCGACCCCAACGACCCCGCCGGGCAGGACGATGTGCTGATCCGCAACAATCAGGTACACCTGCCGCTCGATCGGCCGGTGAAGGTGCTGCTGCGCTCCAAGGACGTGCTGCACAACTTCTATGTCCCGCAGATCCGCAGCAAGATGGACATGGTGCCCGGCATGGTCTCCTACTTCTGGTTCACCCCGACCAGACTCGGCAGCTATGACGTGCTCTGCGCCGAGTACTGCGGCCTGGCCCACTACAATATGCGCGGCAGCATGATCGTCGAGCAGCCTGCGGCCTTCGAGCAGTGGCTGAACAGCCAGCCGACCTTTGCCCAGACCCTGAGTAGCGCCGCCAAGCCCAGCCGCGAAAGCGTGCTGGAGCTGGGCCGCCAGTTGGCGCAGAACCATGGCTGTCTGGCCTGCCACAGCCTGGATGGCAGCGCCAGCCTCGGCCCGAGCTGGAAGGATCTGTATGGCCGCAGCGAGCGGCTGGCCGACGGCAGCAGCGTGCAGGTCGACGAGGCCTACCTGATCGAATCGATCCGCGAGCCCAAGGCCAAGCTGGTGCAAGGCTATCCGCCGGTCATGGTGGCCTACACTTTCAATCAGGCGGAACTGGATGCGCTGCTCGCCCTGATCAAGTCGCTCAGCGGCGCGACGCCAGAGCAACAGGCCCCGACCGGCGCAGCGGCAACCGCCGATGACCTGGCGGCGCAGGGTCGGCAACTGGCCGGTTCCCTCGGTTGCCTGACCTGCCACAGCCTCGATGGCAAGCCGGGCGTCGGGCCAACGTGGCGGGGTCTGTACGGCAAGACCCAGGCCCTTGCCGACGGTAGCTCGGTGGAGGTCGACGAGGCCTATCTCAAGGAATCCATTCGCGATCCCGGCGCGGTGATCGTCAAGGGTTTTACCCCGGTCATGCCGGCCTTCGACCTGACCGATGATGAACTCGACGCCTTGCTCGCGTTGATCAAGTCCAGCGCCGGCGAAGGCGACAGCACACCGGGAGCAGCACCCTAAGCCGCCAATATGCACTCAACCCTCACCCGGAGGATGACGTGATGGCCTACGCGGAACAGGTCGAAACAGAGGAGCTACACCAACCCAAGAGCTTCCTGACCCGCTATATCTGGAGCCAGGACCACAAGGTCATAGCCATTCAGTATGCCTTGACGGCGATCTTCGTCGGCCTGATCGCCCTGGTCTTGTCCGGCCTGATGCGCCTGCAGCTGGGCTTCCCCGGCAGCATCGGGTTCATGGACGCCGGCGCCTATTATCAGGCGATGACCATGCACGGCATGATCATGGTCATCTACCTGCTGACCGCCCTGTTCCTCGGTGGCTTCGGCAACTACCTGATCCCACTGATGGTGGGCGCGCGCGACATGGTCTTCCCCTACGTCAACATGCTCAGCTACTGGTTCTACCTGCTCTCGGTGCTGATCCTGCTCGCCAGCTTCTTCGCCCCCGGCGGCCCAACCGGCGCGGGCTGGACGCTCTACCCGCCGCAGGCGATCACCCAGGGTACCCCGGGCACCGAATGGGGCATCGTGCTGATGCTGGTGTCGCTGGCGGTGTTCATCGTCGCCGCCACCATGGGCGGCCTGAATTACGTGACCACGGTGCTGCAGGCGCGCACCCACGGCATGACCCTGATGCGCATGCCGCTGTCGGTCTGGGGCATCTTCATGGCCTCGATCCTGGCTCTGCTGGCCTTCCCGGCATTGTTCGTCAGCGCGGTGATGATGCTGTTCGACAAGCTGCTGGGCACCAGCTTCTTCATGCCGGCGATCATCTCTCTGGGCCAGTCGCTGGAGCACCAGGGCGGCAGCCCGATCCTGTTCCAGCACCTGTTCTGGTTCTTCGGCCACCCGGAGGTCTACATAGTCGCGCTGCCCGCCTTCGGCCTGGTCTCCGACCTGATCAGCACCCATGCCCGCAAGAACATCTTCGGCTACCGCATGATGGTCTGGGCGATAGTCGCCATCGGCGTACTCAGCTTCGTGGTCTGGGCGCACCACATGTATGTCAGCGGCATGAACCCCTACTTCGGCTTCATCTTCGCCACCACCACCCTGATCATCGCGGTGCCGACCGCGCTGAAGGTCTACAACTGGGTGCTGACCCTGTGGCAGGGCGACATCCACCTGACCGTGCCCATGCTGTTCGCCCTGGCCTTCATCCTCACCTTCCTGGTCGGCGGCCTGACCGGGCTGTTTCTCGGCAACGTGATCGTGGATATCCCGCTGTCGGACACCTATTTCGTCGTCGCCCACTTCCACATGGTCATGGGCGTCGCGCCTATCCTGGTGGTGTTCGGCGCCATCTACCATTGGTACCCGAAGATCACCGGGCGGATGATGAACGAGCGCCTGGGCAAGCTGCACTTCTGGATCACCTTCCTCGGCACCTACGCCATCTACTTTCCCATGCACTACCTGGGCTTCCTCGGTATGCCGCGGCGCTACTACGCCTACGAGGACTACGCGTTCATTCCGCAGTCGGCGCAGGACCTGAACGCCTTCATCACCGTCGCCGCGCTGACGGTCGGCGTGGCCCAGTTGCTGTTCCTGTTCAACCTGTTCTGGAGTGCGTTCAACGGCAAAGCCGCCGGCGGCAACCCCTGGCAAGCGACCAGCCTGGAATGGCAGACGCCGCAGACCCCGCCGGTACACGGCAACTGGGGCGCCAAGCTGCCGGTGGTGCACCGCTGGGCCTATGACTACAGCGTGCCGGGGATCGAGCAGGACTTCGTCCCGCAGACGGTGTCCGCCGAGGAGCTCGAGCAGATGAGGCGACGCGGCGCCAAGACTGCGCCGACGGGTGAACGACCATGAACCGGCTGCTCCTGAGAAACACCGACAGCATCGACCCCAGTGGCAGCTGGCATCCCGGCGCGGGTAGCCCCAGCCCTGCCGGAGTGGACAGGGCACACACCGCGAAAGTCGGCCTGCGCCTGTTGCTGGTGGTGGTCAGTTCGCTGTTCCTGCTGTTCCTGGTCGCCTTCATCATCCGCGCGCAGGTACCCGACTGGCTGCCCCTGACCGAGCCGCTGGCGCCCCTGGCCCACACCGGCGCGCTCTGGCTGAATACTGCGGCGCTAGTAGGCGCCAGCATCGCCCTGCAATGGGCGCGGGTGGCCGCCAGGCGGGGCCATGCGCAGGCGACGCTGGCCGGCTTCGGCCTGGGCGGGGTGCTGGCGATCGCCTTTCTGCTCGGCCAGCTCTGGGTCTGGCAACGATTCGCCGCCTGGGGCTATTTCGTCGCTAGCAACCCGGCCAACAGCTTCTTCTACCTGCTCACCGGCCTGCACGGCCTGCACCTGCTGGGCGGCCTGGTGGCCTGGGGCAGAACTCTGGGCAAGTTCCTGCGCCACGCGCCCCTGGCGCGGCTCGCCGGCAGCGTTGAACTCTGCGCCATCTACTGGCATTACCTGCTGGGGCTGTGGCTGCTGCTCTTCGCCCTGCTGACCAGCACACCGCAAACCTATGAGGCCATCGCCGCATTCTGCGGCCTGAGGTGAAGCCATGGCAGCGCACTCAGCAACACCCACCGACCGCCCGGCACTTGCGCCCGATGCATCGGCTGCGGGCTGGCAGGGCATCGCCGGCGACTGGGCGTCGGACAAGGATGCGTTCAAGCAGGTGCCCTGGGGCAAGGCGATGATGTGGATCTTCCTGCTCAGCGACACCTTTATCTTCACCTGCTTCCTGACTGGCTATATGGCGGTGCGCATGACCACCACCGAGCCCTGGCCGAACGCCAGCGAAGTCTTCGCCCTGACCATCGCCGGCAACCACATCCCGCTGATCCTGATCGCCATCATGACCTTCGTACTGATCAGCAGCAGCGGCACCATGGCCATGGCGGTCAACTACGCCTATCGCCGCAACCGCCGCATGACCGCCGCGCTGATGCTGGCCACCGCCTTCTGCGGCGCGGCCTTCGTCGGCATGCAGGCGTTCGAATGGAGCAAGCTGATCGCCGAGGGCGTGCGCCCCTGGGGCAACCCCATGGGTGCGGCGCAGTTTGGCGCGAGCTTTTTCATGATCACCGGGTTCCACGGTCTGCACGTGTCGATCGGCGTGCTCTACCTGTGCATCGTCGCGGGGAAAGTCTTGCGCGGGGACTACGAACGCTCCGGCAACTACCAGAACGTCGAGATCGCCGGGCTGTACTGGCACTTCGTCGACCTGGTGTGGGTGTTTATCTTCGCTTTCTTCTATCTGTGGTAACGCTTGACACTTAGCGCTGCAGAGGAGCATTGGCCATGACCACACAAACAGGACAACAGCACCCGATCAGCCTGTACCTGAAGATCTGGGGGCTGCTATTCGTCCTCAGCACCCTGTCCTACCTGGTCGACTACTTCCACTTCGCCGGTTATCTCAGGTGGTCGCTGATCATCACCTTCATGCTGCTGAAGGCCGGCCTGATCGTCGCCATTTTCATGCACATGGCCTGGGAGCGCCTGGCCATGGTCTACGCCATTCTGCTGCCGCCCCTGTGCCTGCTGGTGCTGGTGGGACTCATGGCCAGCGAGGCGGACTACATTTTCCTCAGCCGGGTGATCTTCTTCGGGCAAGGCACACCCACGGGATCGCCCTGATGATCCCGTGGGTGTGGCAATAGCAACTACGAGCAGGGGTTAGATCGTTCGTTTGAACTGATGCCATCTATGCAGCCAGGCCACGATCCAGTGCGGGGCTGCCGTTCCCGTTCCGGCAACCTTCAGCTTCGGATGATGGTTGACCACCTGCTCCAGCACGACTTCCTGCTCCGGTTCGACATCGACGAAAAAGACGTGCTTGCCCTCTTGCAACTTGTTCCTGAAACGGCGGAAGTGGGCATTGGGCACCTGGATACCGAAAAAGCCACCTTCCCAGGTACAGAACCCCAGCAGCACGATCGCCAGGAAGATAAAGGGCACCCATCCCGCCGCGGTTGCGGTCCAGCCCAGCAGGTAGGCGCCACCGAGAACCAGCGCGGCCAGTACCACACCGACAACCGCACCGATCTCCCCGGAGTGAACGACATCCTGCTTCATGAAGGAGGGTACATCGTGCAGGTGATGTCGCTCGACATCGGCATCCTTTTCGCTGAGCACATGAATCTGCTCGGTGCTGATGCCCTTGGCCTCCAACTCCTGCTCAACGGTTTCGAGTTCGTCGAGATTGTCACTGGTGTAATAGTGCCGATTCATGACCTGCCTCCCATCTCGCTTAGCTGCAGTCCACCATTGCCTCGATCAGTCGACAGTGACAGCCAGCGTCTTGCCTATGTAGACCCTAGACTTCTTCTTTCTCGACCATCTACAAGTATAGCATCGCGCAAAAAACACAAAATATCCAAAAGTCAAGGCATAAAATCAAAAACAACCCTGGACGCTCGGTTATAGAGCGCATGCCATCGATGAGGGGCATCACCGCGGCGAACGGACTATCTGACCGACGGAGCCATGCCGGCATATCCCGGGAGCCGACCGCACCAGCGCGACCCACCAGCTCGCCCCATATCGGCGCACAAACAAGCACCATGCGCCTTTTTACACCACCAAAAGGACGCCGCAGCTTCCACCTCCCCCGGTAAATCGCCGAATTCCCATGTTGGCTTGGCTCTTGCTAAAGCATTGCCATAGACAGCCAATGGCGGCTGTTCTCATGAACGACAAAGACGTCGCCTCACCCTCGCCCAGTGCGAATGGTGACGCGGCGTTTTTTAGTTTCTGCCCCACCGCCCGGGGCTGGCGGCCCCTTTGCGATCCAGAGGTTCCGCTTGTCGCTCTCTCAACCCAGCTGTGGCCTCGGCCGCAGGGCCTTGCACCACAAGTGCAATGCCTCCCCGGCGAGTGCGGCCGTCGTGTCCACGACCACGACGCACCGCACTAGGCCGGGATCCTTTTTGCTGACGAGGTATTCGATGAATAAAAGTTTCTGGAAAGCCGGCCACACTCCGACGCTGTTTGCTGCCTTCCTCTATTTCGACTTGAGTTTCATGGTCTGGTACGTGCTTGGGCCGCTGGCGGTGCAGATCGCCACCGATCTGGAGCTGACTGCGCAGCAACGCGGCCTGATGGTCGCCACGCCGATTCTGGCCGGCGCAGTACTGCGCTTTTTCATGGGCTTGCTGGCCGATCGGCTGTCGCCCAAAACCGCCGGCCTGGTGGGCCAGGTAGTGGTGATAACGGCACTGTTCTGCGCCTGGCAGATCGGCATCAGCAGTTATGAGCAAACCTTGTTGCTCGGCCTGTTCCTCGGCTTTGCCGGCGCCGCCTTTGCCGTCTCCCTGCCACTGGCCTCGCAGTGGTATCCGCCCGAGCACCAGGGTAAAGCCATGGGCATCGCCGGTGCGGGCAACTCCGGCACGGTACTGGCGGCGCTGTTCGCGCCCGGCCTGGCAGCCTTGTTCGGCTGGCAGAACGTGTTCGGCTGGGCCCTGATTCCGCTGCTACTCACCCTGCTGATCTTCGCCGCCCTGGCCAAGAATGCACCCGAACGGCCCAAGCCGAAATCCATGGCCGACTACCTCAAGGCCCTGGGTGACCGCGACAGCTGGTGGTTCATGTTCTTCTACAGCGTCACCTTCGGCGGCTTCATTGGCCTGGCCAGTGCACTGCCTGGTTATTTCAACGACCAGTACGGCCTCAATCCGGTGACCGCCGGCTACTATACGGCCGCCTGCGTCTGCGCCGGCAGCCTGATGCGCCCTCTTGGCGGCGCCCTGGCCGACCGCATCGGCGGTATCCGCTCCCTGCTGGTGATGTACAGCGTCGCCTCGCTGAGCATAGCCGCCGTCGGCTTCAACCTGTCCAGCTCAACGGTGGCACTGGCCCTGTTCGTGACTGCCATGCTCGGCCTGGGTGCAGGCAATGGTGCGGTGTTCCAGTTGGTGCCGCAGCGCTTTCGCCGCGAAATTGGCGTGATGACCGGCCTGATCGGCATGGCCGGCGGTATCGGCGGTTTCCTCCTGGCCGCAGGCCTGGGGGCGATCAAACAACAGACCGGCGACTATCAGTTGGCCCTGTGGTTTTTTGCCAGCCTCGGTGTACTGGCCTGGTTCGGCCTGTATAGCGTCAAACGTCGCTGGCGCACCACCTGGGGCTCGGCCGCAGTGACCGCCGCCCGCGTTTGATGGAAACTGCATAAGCGGCCGCTGGCTGGCGACCTGATCGCCAGCCAGCTGCTGCGCGCCCCACCAATCAACGGAGGGTTGAGGCAAAGGCGGGGCTGACTGGCAGAGTTGAATCGCACTGGTCAGGAACGATGGGTGAAACCGGCAACGGCCAACCCTGCAGCCATGCCCCGGCCCCGCCTTTGCCTCAACCCATCCTCTCAGGAAAAACCTCCATGGCCCTGCAACTCACCTTCGGCGAAGCCAGCGCTACCGGCCCGCGCCCAGAGAACCAGGACGCCATTCGCGTGGTGACCCCGGCTCCGGCCCTGGCGGCGAGCAAAGGCTATCTGTTCGCCCTGGCCGACGGTGTCAGCCAATGCGCCGACGGCGGCCTGGCCGCTCGAGCAACCCTGCAAGCGCTGGCCCTGGACTACTACGCCACCCCGGAAACCTGGGCGGTGGCGCAATCGCTGGATCGCCTGCTGGTCGCGCACAATCGCTGGCTGCAAGCCAATGGCGGCGGCCAACCGCTGCTGACCACCCTGACCGCCCTGGTCCTGCGCGGCCGGCGCTTCACCCTGGCGCATGTCGGCGACTGCCGCGCCTATCGCTGGCACGGCGGCCAACTCGAGCGCATCAGCGAAGACCACGTGTGGGAACAACAGGGCATGCAACATGTGCTCAAACGCGCCATGGGCCTGGACCAACACCTGGTGGTGGACTATCTGGACGGCGAACTGCGCGAGGGCGAAAGCTTCCTGATGGTCAGCGATGGCGTCTGGGCGACACTCGGCGACCCGGGCATCCAGCGCATCCTGCACGATGAGCAGGACCCCGCCGCCGCGACCCGCGCCCTGGTCAGCGCCGCTCACCTGGCCGGCAGCCAGGACAATGCCAGCGCCCTGCTGGTGCGGATCGAAGGCCTGCCGGAAAGCGCCCTGGCCGATACCCTGGCGCAACTCGAGCATTGGCCCTTGCCGCCCAAACTGCGCGAAGGCCAGGACTTCGAAGGCTGGCAGGTCGAGCGCTTGCTGGCCGAGTCGCGCCAGTCGCTGATCTACCGCGTGCGCGATGCTCAGGCCCGCCGCTGGCTGTTGAAGACCCTGCCCAGCAGTCGCGCCGACGAAGCGCAAGCCGGCCCTTCCCTGCTGCTCGAGGAATGGTTCCTGCGCCGGGTGGCCGGGCGCTACTTCGCCGAAGTCCATCCCCTGCCGCAACGCCAGCACCTGTACTACGTGCAGCGCGAATACGCCGGGCAGACCCTGGCCGAACAGGTGCGCCTGTCCGGCCCCCTCGGTTTGCCCGAGTGGCTGGATCTCGCCCCGCGCCTGGTCAGAGCCCTGGGCATGTTGCACCGGCGCAACATCCTGCACCGCGACATCAAGCCGGAAAACCTGTTATGGGGTGACGACGGCGAACTGCGCATGCTGGATTTCGGCCTGGCCTACTGCCCCGGCCTGTCCCGCGACGAGGCTCACGACCTGCCCGGCACCCCCAGCTACATTGCCCCGGAGGCCTTTACCGGCGCCGCACCCGGCGCCCAACACGACCTCTATGCTGCGGGCGTGACCCTCTATCACCTGCTCACCGGCCACTACCCCTATGGCGAGATCGAGGCCTTCCAGCATCCACGCTTCGCCAGCCCGACGCCGGCCAGTCGCTATCGCCCCGACCTGCCGAACTGGATCGACGAGAGCCTCAGCCGCGCCGTCAACGCCGACCCCAAGCAGCGTTACGAGACCGCCGAGGAGTGGCTGCTGGCCCTGGAGCAAGGCGAGCGCCAGTCCCTGAGCAGCAGGCCGCGCCCCTTGCTCGAGCGCGAGCCGGTGAAAGTCTGGCGCACCGTGGCCCTGGTGTCCTTACTCGTGAACCTGATCCTGCTGGTGCTACTGCTGAAGTAGTCCTGCAGACGCACCAGAAAAGCGCAACACGCCTTATACCGGTGCGACAAGACAGCCACACAGCCGCAAAAACCCGCTCTACCCCGCGGATATGCAGACATTTGCCAAGTTGGCACAAGCCCTGCATTGACATTGGCAAATTTCAATCAAGTGTCTCCTTCAACGATGAAGGCCGCACTTCCCGAGAAAACGGGACTTGGACAAAGGCGTCCTCGCTAGGTGACTAGCGGGACGCCTTTTTTGTTTTCCGGTTATGCGTGACGGTGAGGAACCATGAAAAAACTCAAGCTGGTAATGATCGGTAATGGCATGGCCGGAGTCCGTACCCTTGAAGAGCTGATCAAGCTCGCCCCGGACCTGTACGACATCAGCGTATTTGGGGCCGAGCCGCACCCGAACTACAACCGCATTCTGCTCTCCCCGGTACTGGCCGGCGAACAGACCTTCGAGGAAATCGTGCTCAACGACCTCAACTGGTATGCGCAGAACGGCATCAAGCTGCTGCTCGGGCGCAAAGTGGTGAAGATCGACCGCAAGGCCCGCGTGGTAGTAGCCGATGACGGCAGCGAAGCCGAATACGATCGCCTGCTCATCGCCACCGGTTCCAACCCGTTCATCCTGCCGATTCCCGGCAAGGACCTGGAGGGCGTGATCGGCTACCGCGATATCGCCGACACCCAGACGATGATGAACACCGCCAAGACCCACAAACATGCGGTGGTCATCGGCGGCGGCCTGCTCGGCCTGGAAGCGGCCAACGGCCTCAAGCTGCGCGGCATGGACGTGACCGTGGTGCATATCGGCGAGTGGCTGCTGGAACGCCAACTCGACGTCACCGCCGGGCGTTTGCTGCAGCAATCGCTGGAAGACCGTGGCCTGAAGTTCCTCCTGCCCAAGCACACCGCCGAATTGCTGGATAACGGCGAAGGCCGCGTCTGTGCGGTGAAGTTCAAGGACGGCGAGGTGATCCCCGCCGACCTGGTGGTGATGGCCGCCGGTATCCGCCCCAACAGCGAGCTGGCCGAGCAATCCGGGATCGCCTGCAACCGCGGCATCCTGGTCAACGACACCATGCAGACCTACGACCCGCGGGTTTATGCGATCGGCGAATGCGCCAGCCACCGTGGTATCGCCTACGGCCTGGTGGCGCCGCTGTTCGAGCAGGCCAAGGTCTGCGCCAACCACCTGGCCCAGCTCGGCTTCGCCCGTTACCAGGGCTCGGTGACCTCGACCAAGCTGAAAGTCACCGGCATCGACCTGTTCTCCGCCGGCGAATTCATGGGCGCCGAAGGCACCGAAACCATCACCCTGTCCGACCCGATCGGCGGCGTGTACAAGAAGCTGGTGATCAAAGACGACGTGCTTGTCGGCGCCTGCCTGTATGGCGACACCGCCGACGGCGGCTGGTACTTCCGGCAGATCCGCGAGAACCATAACGTCAGCGAGATCCGCGATCACCTGATGTTCGGCGAAAACGCCATCGGCGACGCCGGCCACCAGGGCCAGAGCAGCGCCGCCAACATGCCCGACGACATGGAAGTGTGCGGCTGCAACGGTGTGTGCAAGGGCACCATCGTCAAGGCCATTCAGGAAAACGGCCTGTTCAGCGTCGACGAGGTGAAGAAACACACCAAAGCCGCCAGTTCCTGCGGTTCCTGCGCCGGCCTGGTCGAGCAGATCCTGATCAATACCGTCGGCGGCGCGGCAGACGTCAAGCCCAAGAGCGAGAAGGCCATCTGCGGCTGCAGCGACCTCAATCATGGACAGATCCGCAAGGCGATCCGCGAAGAGCACCTGACCAGCCTGGCGCAGGCCATGGAGTTCCTCAACTGGAGCACTCCCAACGGCTGCGCCACCTGCCGCCCGGCGCTGAACTACTACCTGATTTCCACCTGGCCGGGCGAGGCCAAGGACGACCCGCAGTCGCGCCTGATCAACGAACGCGCCCACGCCAATATCCAGAAGGACGGCACCTACTCCGTTGTTCCACGCATGTGGGGCGGCGTGACCAACCCGTCCGAGCTGCGCCGCATCGCCGATGTCGCCGACAAGTACCAGGTGCCGATGGTCAAAGTCACCGGCGGTCAGCGCATCGACCTGCTGGGCATCAAGAAGGAAGACCTGCCGGGCGTGTGGAAGGATCTGGACATGCCGTCCGGCCACGCCTACGGCAAGTCCATCCGCACGGTGAAGACCTGTGTCGGCAGCGAGTTCTGCCGCTTCGGCACGCAGAACTCGACCCAGCTGGGCATCGACCTGGAGCACGACCTGTTCAACATGTGGTCGCCGCACAAGGTCAAGCTGGCGGTCTCCGGCTGCCCGCGCAACTGCGCCGAAGCCGGCATCAAGGACGTCGGCATCATCGGTGTGGACTCCGGCTGGGAGTTGTACATCGGCGGCAACGGCGGGATCAAGACCGAGGTGGCCGAGTTCTTCGTCAAGCTCAAGACCGCCGAGGAAGTGCGCGAATACAACGCCGCCTTCCTCCAGCTCTACCGCGAGGAAGCCTTCTATCTGGAGCGCACCGTGCACTACATGCAGCGCGTGGGCATGGAGCACATCAAGAAGGCGGTGCTGGAAGACGAAGCCAAGCGCAAGGCCCTGGCCGCGCGCCTGCAGTTCGCCCTGTCGTTCGAGCAGGACCCGTGGAAGGAGCGCATCGAACAGCCACAACTGAAGAAAGAATTCGACCGCATCAACGTCGCGCAACTCGAGGAGACCGCCGTATGAGCTGGCTGGATATCTGCGCCCTGGAAGAGATCAACGTACTCGGCTCGCGCATCGTCGCCAGCCCCAAAGGCGACATCGCGATCTTCCGCACCGCCGGCGATGAAGTGTTCGCCCTCGACGACCGCTGCCCGCACAAGGGCGGGCCACTGTCCCAGGGGCTGGTTTACGGCAAGCGGGTGGCCTGCCCGCTGCACAACTGGCAGATCGAACTGGAGTCCGGCGAAGCGGTGGCACCAGACGTCGGTTGCGCGCACCGGCATCAGGCCAAGGTCGAGAACGGCCGGGTACTGCTGTCCCTGAATACCGCCGAAAAGTGCGCCTAAGCCGTAGGGTGGAAGGCCACCCCGTGGAAAACCGCGAAGCGTTTTCCACCTATAAACCCGCGCATTGGTGGACAAGCAGAGCGCTGTCCACCTTACCCCTGTAGGAGCCGTGAATATGGCCAGCCAACCTCAAATCACCGCTTCGACCTGCTGCTACTGCGGCGTCGGCTGCGGCGTGCTGATCGAGCACGACGGCGAGCGCATCCTCGGCGTGAGCGGCGACCCGGAGCACCCAGCCAACCACGGCAAGCTGTGCAGCAAGGGCTCGACCCTGCACCTGACCGGCGACCTCGACGCCCGCGGCCTGTTCCCCGAACTGCGCCTGGGCAAGGGCCTGGCCCGCAGCCGCACCGACTGGGACAACGCCCTGGATCACGCGGCCAATCTCTTCGCCGAGACCATCCGCGAGCATGGCCCGGACAGCGTGGCCTTCTACATCTCAGGGCAATTGCTGACCGAGGATTACTACGCCTTCAACAAGCTGGCCCGCGCCCTGGTCGGCACCAACAACCTCGACAGCAACTCGCGCCTGTGCATGTCCTCGGCGGTGGTCGGTTACAAGCGCAGCCTCGGCGCCGACGCGCCGCCGTGCAACTACGAGGACATCGAGCAAAGCGACTGCGTCCTGATCGCCGGCAGCAACATGGCCTACGCCCACCCGGTGCTGTTTCGCCGCCTGGAGGAGGCCAAGGCCAAGCGGCCGGACATGCGCGTCATCGTCATCGACCCGCGGCGGACCGACACCTGCGAGCTGGCCGACCTGCACCTGGCGATCCTGCCGGGCACCGATGTCGCTCTGTTCCACGGCATCCTGCATATCCTGATGTGGGAAGGCTGGATTGACCGGCGCTTCATCGACCAGCACACCGACGGCTTCGACGCCCTCAAGACACTGGTGCGCGACTACAGCCCGGCGATGGTCAGCGAGCTGTGCGGCATATCCGTGGACGACCTGCAGAGCTGCGCACGCATGATCGGCAGCGCGCCGAGCTTCCTTTCGCTCTGGTGCATGGGCCTCAACCAGTCCAGCGCCGGCAGCGCCAAGAACAGCGCGCTGATCAACCTGCACCTGGCCACCGGGCAGATCGGCAAGCCCGGCGCAGGGCCGTTCTCCCTCACCGGCCAGCCGAATGCCATGGGCGGCCGCGAAACCGGCAGCCTGGCCAACCTGCTACCCGGCCATCGCGATGCCGCCAACGCCAGCCACCGCGCCCAGGTTGCCGAGTACTGGGGCGTCGACGCCCTGCCAGCAAGCACCGGCCTGAGCGCCATCGAACTGTTCGAAGCGGTGCGCGTCGGCAAGATCAAGGCGCTGTGGATCGCCTGTACCAACCCGGCGCAGTCCCTGCCCGACCAGAACAAGGTGCATGAGGCCCTGGCCGCCTGTCCTTTCGTGGTCGTGCAGGAGGCATTCTTCACCACCGAAACCTGCCACTATGCCGACCTGCTGCTGCCCGCCGCCAGCTGGGGCGAGAAGGAAGGCAGTGTGACCAACTCCGAGCGGCGCATCAGCCATGTGCGCCGCGCCGTGCCAGCGCCCGCAGAGGCGCGGCCGGATTGGGCGATCACCAGCGATTTCGCCCGTCGCCTAGAGAAACTGCTCCGCCCCGGCCTGCCCAGCCTGTTTGCCTTCGACAGTGCGCAGGCGCTGTTCGAGGAATACAAATACCTGACCGCTAATCGCGACCTCGATCTCTCGGGACTCAGCTACGCGATTCTGGACAACCAAGGTCCCCAGCAATGGCCGTTTCCGGTTGGCGCGAGCCACGGAACTCCACGGCTTTACCGCGACGGTCATTTCCCTACCGGCAACGGCCGCGCGCAGTTCCAGGCCGACCCCTATCGGCCGGCCAGGGAAAAGCGCGACGCCCGCTTTCCCTTGACCCTCAACACCGGCCGCCTGCGCGATCAGTGGCACGGCATGAGCCGCACCGGCACCGCCGCCCGTCTGTTCGGCCATGCTCCCGAGGCCGTACTCAGCCTGCACCCGGACGAACTGCGCCGCCAGCGCCTGCAAGCCGGCGATCTGGTCAAGGTGCGCAGCCGCCGCGGCAGCCTGATCGTTCCGGTCCAGGCCGACGACAGCGTGCGCTCCGGCCAGGCCTATTTGCCCATGCACTGGGGCAACCGCTTTCTCAAGGGTCTGGGTACCAATGTGCTGACCCTGCCGGACTTCGACCCGTTGTCCAAGCAGCCCGAACTCAAGCACGCCGGTGTCCAGGTGACAAAAGCCGAACTGCCCTGGCAGTTGTTCGCCCTGGTCGAGGGCAACGTGCAGATGCGCTTCGAGGCCCTGCGCCCGCTGTTCGAAGGGTTCGCCTACGCCAACCTCAGCCTCACCGGTCGCGAGCGCCCTGCCCTGATAATCAGCGCGGCCAGCACGGTGGCTCCCGATGCCGGATTGCTGGCGCAGATCGACCTGCTGCTCGGCGTCGAAAGCGGCCCGGTACTGGCCTACGACGATCCACGTCGTGCCGTGGGCAAGCGCGTGCGCATCGAGGACGGACGCATCGTCAGCATCCGCCTGGCCGGCGAGACTGCCGCCCGCGACTGGCTCAAGAGTCTCTGGAGCGAAGGCCAGGCCGATGCCGACCTGCGCCGTTGGCTGCTGGCGCCACTGTCCACCCCGCCGGGTGCTGCCGCCGGCAAGACAGTCGGCAAGACCCTGTGCAACTGCCTCAACGTCAGCGAAGACGCCGTGTGCAGCGGTATCGCCCGTGGTCTGGACCTCGACGGACTGAAGCAGGAACTGAAATGCGGTACCAGCTGCGGCTCCTGCGTAGCGGAAATCAAACGACTACTGGCCACCCAGCCAATAGCAGCGCACGCCTAACTGTAGACGAGGATTTCGATATGAGCGCAAAAGTCTGGCTGGTAGGCGCAGGTCCGGGCGACCCTGACCTGCTGACACTCAAGGCGGTGAAGGCACTGCGCCAGGCCGAGATCGTCATGATCGACGACCTGGTCAATCCGGCCGTACTGGAGCATTGCCCCGGTGCGCGCATCGTGCCGGTCGGCAAGCGCGGCGGTTGCCGCTCAACCCCGCAGGCCTTTATCCACCGCCTGATGCTGCGTTATGCGCGCCAGGGCAAGTGCGTGGTACGCCTGAAGGGCGGCGATCCGTGCATCTTCGGCCGCGGCAGCGAAGAAGTCGACTGGCTGCAACAGCACGGCATCGAGGTGGAGATGGTCAATGGCATCACCGCCGGCCTGGCCGGCGCCACCAACTGCGGTATTCCCCTGACCCTGCGCGGAGTGGCCCGCGGCGTGACCCTGGTCACCGCCCATACCCAGGACGACAGCACGCTGAACTGGCAAGCCCTGGCCCAGGGTGGCACCACCCTGGTGGTATACATGGGCGTGGCCAAGCTGTCGGACATCCGCGAAAGCCTGCTGGCCGGCGGCATGTCCGCCAACATGCCGGTGGCGATGATCGAAAACGCCTCGCTGCCGCAACAACGTGAATGCCGCAGCTCTCTCGCGACGATGCAACAAGATGCCCTGGCGTTCCAGCTGAAAAGCCCGGCCATCCTGGTGATTGGCGAAGTCGCAGGCGGACATCAAGTCCGGGCCATGGCCGCGACTGCCTGAGTTCTTGCCCGGCCCGCGCTGGGCTTTTTCCTGGACAAAGAAAAACCCGGCCGAGGCCGGGTTTTTCCTTGCAGCTTAAGGCCTGTTACTGGACTTGAGCTTCTACCTGGGCTTCAACGCGGCGGTTGATGGCACGGCCCGACTCAGTTGCGTTGTCGGCAACCGGCTGAGTTTCGCCATAACCAGCGGCGTTCACCCGCTGACCTTCCACACCGTACTGGTTGACCAGCACTTCACGCACAGCGCTCGCACGCTTCTCGGACAGCTGCTGGTTGTAGGCGTCAGTACCTACGGAGTCAGTGTGACCTTCAACAGTGGTGCTGGTCTGCGGGTACTGGTTCATGAAGTCGGCCAGGTTCTTGATATCGCCATAGCTTTCTTCTTTGACTTGGGCCTTGTCGAAGTCGAATTTCACGTCCAGCTCGACGCGCACGACCTGGGCTGGCTCTTCGGCAACCGGAGCCGGCTCTGGCATCGGCTCTGGAGCTGCGGCCACAACCGGTGCAGGCTTGCTGCCACCACCGAAGTTCATGCCAACACCGACGCTTGGAGCCCACTCGGTGTCGCCCTGATCGATGTTGTACTGAGCCTCAACGCCAGCACGAGCATAGAGATTTTCGGTGATGAAGTACTTGGCACCGCCGCCAACGTTGGCAAAGGTGGAGCCGTTACGGCCGCTGCGACCGGTTTGACCGATGCTCTGATCCGAGAAACCGGCAGAGACGTAAGGACGCAGCGCGTCACCGGCATTGTTGAAGTGATACAGCGCATCGAGGGCGGTGTTCGAGCCTTTGATGTTGCGACCGTCTTCGCCACGAGCGTTGTGTACTTCGTCATAGGCCAGACGCAATTCAACGTCATCGGTCAGGTAGTAACCGATGCTGCCGCCGAACAGATTACCGTTGTTCTTGAAGTCACGGGCGCTGTCGAAGATTTCCTTCTTGGCAAAGCCCTCTACTTCAACCGCGCCTTGGCCTTGAGCCAGAGCGCCAAAAGAAGCCGATGCCAGCACAGAACTAATGACAACGCCCAAAGTGTTTTTAAATTTCATCCGTAAATCCCCATCATGGTGGCCAGTAAATTGTCTAATGAACAAGACAACCAGCCGGCGATTCTAGCAGAACTGCTCCAGGTGTTAGAGAGCGTTCTATATATTTAAGTTTCAAGATTGCCCGAAAATTTTTCCCGCAAGCGGTCGAGCGCGCGCTTGTAGCGCATCTTGGTGGCGCTCAGGCCCATGTGCATGATGTCGGCAATCTCTTGAAACTCCAGTTCTGCGACAAAGCGCAGCACCAGGATTTCCCGATCGATGGGATTGACATGCACCAGCCAACGGTCCAGACCACCCCGCTCCTCGACTTTAGGCATCTTTTCTTCAGATGCCTCTTCCAATGGATCCAGACTCAATGCATCCATCAGACGGCGCTTGCGCCGTTCTTTGCGGTACTGGGTAATACATTCGTTATAGGTAATGCTGTACAGCCAGGTTTTAAACTTCGATTTACCTTCGAAACTTTTTAAACCATAAAGAACCTTGAGCATCACCTCTTGACAAACATCGTCGGCATCGCGCTCGCTCCCCAAATAACGCGCACAGACATTGAACAACGTGCGCTGGTAACGACGCATCAGCTCTTCGTAGGCACGCGTGACGTGAAAAAGCTCGCCATGCGCGCGCGCCACGAGCTCCTCATCCGAGAGTTCGCGGGGGTCATAGCGCAAGGACAGCGGTAGGGCTTTATTCAAAACGAGTCAGGCCGACAGTCGGGACGGAGGCTGCCAACGCCTGATGCATCAGGCGTTGGCTTGGCGGCATAGATTAGCAGGATTGGCGCGTTAGCGACTGCTTACCCGCTGCTCGAGCAGGGTGCGATTGGCCACCGAGACCAACTCGCCAGCATCGGTCAGCAGGGTAGTCTTGACCGTACCTATTTCCTCGATCTGCCCTTCGACCTCACCGACCTGGACTTGTTGCCCGACCTGGTACAACTCGCGCACATAAATCCCGGCGAGAATCTGCCCGGCGATTTCCCGACTGCCCAACCCCAGCGCCAGTGCGGCAGCCAGGCCTACCGAAATCAGCACGATGGCGATGACGTTGTTCAGCAGGTCGGTCTTGATCTCCAGCTGGCCGATGGCCACCGAAATACTGATGATGATCACCAGCCCCTGGGCGATGCGCCCCAGGCCATGGGCGTAATCGAGACCGACGCCCTCCGCCGCCCCGCGCACCAGCCCGCTGACCAACTGCGCCAGCAGCACACCGGCCAGCAGAACCAGCGCGGCACCGAAGACCTTGGGCAGATACAGGGCGAGCACGTCGAGGGTTGCAGAAACCCGCTCCAGGCCCAGCGACTCGGCCGCCGACACCAGAAAAATCAGCAATACAAACCAGTAGACGATCTTGCCGATCAAGGTCGACACCGGCACCTGGATACCGCCACGGCCGAGCAACTTGGTCAGCCCGGTGCCCGCCATCAGGCGATCCAGACCGATCTTGCCGAGCAATTTGGAGAGCAAGGTATCGAGCAGCTTGGCCACGACAAAGCCGAGCAGCACCAGGATCAATGCCACGAACAGGTTCGGAATGAAGCCGGCCACTTTGGTCCAGAGCGCGGTCATCGCGGCTATCAGGCTTTGGGTCCAGGGATCGAGTTCCATTTCAGTCAGCCTTATCAGTAGAACGGGAGGAGTCAGGAGAACCTGTGCGGATGCCGCGACGGGAGACCGGCGCGACATGGGCCGAGCCGCTATTCAGGGCGATCATCAGCGCGCCGAGCCAATGGCCCATGAGCGCGAACAGATCGCCCGCGCCGACCTGGCGGTTGGCAGTCTTCAGTACGCGGTGCAGACAAGCGTCGTCGTCGTGATCGGACGCGCCGGACTTGAGCATATCGCGTAGGGATTCTTCAAATGGATCGTGCATGACGCACCTCACAGGACGTCTCGGCTAGACGAGGCCAACCCGGGGCAAGTCACATCAGGCCCAGCGCAGACGGCGCAGCAACCACCACTGTCCCAAGGCAAGCACCAGCATGATCAAGCAGGCGATCAGGAAGCCGTAGGGGCTCTCGGCGCCGGGAATGCCGCCGACATTGATACCCAGCAGGCCGGTGAGGAAGCTCATCGGCAGAAACACCCCGGTAATGATGGCGAAGCGGTACATGATGCGGTTCATGCGCTGATCCATGCGCCGGTTTTCCGCCTCCAGCAGCAGACCGACCCGCTCGCGACTGAGCTCCAGTTCTTCCAGGTAGCGGGTCAGACGGTTGTGCAGTTCGTTCCAGTAGCCCGGGTCGTCGGCGAGGAACCAGGGCTGCTGCTTGCGCGTCAGCTGCGCGTAGATTTCACTCTGCGGGGCGAGAAAGCGGCGCAGACCGGCAGCCCGCCGCCGCACTTGCAGCAGCTGGGCGTGATCCGGCACGGCGTGCTCATCGGCATCGACCCGCTCTTCCTGCTCGTCGACCCGCTCGGACAACTCGGCCACCAGGGCATCGACCTTGTCGGTCAGGTAGTCGGCGAGGACCAGGATCAGCTCCGACGACGTTTTCGGCCCACGACCGGCGGCGAGGTCGGCGATCAGGTTCTCGGTCGCGCGCAATGGACGCAGGCGCAAGGAAATGACCCGCCGCGCAGCGGCGAAGATGCGCACCGATACCATGTCCTCCGGCTCGGCGCCGGGGTTGAGATTGACCCCGCGAAGAAACAGCAGCAGCGCCTCATCCGGCAGGGGCAGCAGGCGCGGCCGGGTATTTTCCTCCAGCAGCAAATCGCAGGCGAATTCACTCAAGCCGCTTTCGCGGCGCAGCCAATGCTGGGTCTGCGGGTGACTGCGATCCCAGTGCAACCACAGGCTTTCCTGCTCGGCCAGCTCGAGGCCGGCCAACTGCTCTTGAGCGATGGCGCGCGCACCGCCCGCGCCATCCAGAACAAAAGCATGCACCAGACCCCATGACGTGTTGTCTTGCTCGCGCATCCCTACTCCCGACGCTGCTTATTCCGGCATTTTCAGCGCGGCAGGCGCAATGATGATGCCGTTATTGTCGGCATACAGGTATTCGCCCGGGCGGAAAGTCACCCCACCAAAGGTCACCGCTACATTGAGATCGCCGATACCGCGCTTGTCGGTCTTCATCGGGTGGCTGGCCAACGCCTGGATGCCGAGCTCGGTCTGCGCCAAGACATCGACATCACGCACGCAGCCGTAGATCACCAGCCCTTCCCAGCCATTCTTCGCGGCTTTTTCCGCGAGCATGTCGCCGAGCAGGGCGCGGCGCATGGAGGCCCCACCGTCGACCACCATCACCTTGCCCTTGCCCGGTTGCTCGACCTGCTCCTTGACCAGCGAGTTGTCTTCGAAGCACTTGATGGTGACGATCTCGCCGCCGAAGGAATCGCGGCCGCCAAAATTGCTGAACATCGGCTCTACGACCTGTACCAGCTCCGGGTAGGCGTCACACAAATCCGGGGTGATGTAATGCATAGGGGAAACTCCTTGTTGACTAGACATTGAAAATCAGCCTTCACGGACCGCAGCCTGCGCGATCAGCGCATAGGTCATGGGCAGTGGCCCCTGATGTATGACAGTGGGCTCGTGCCAGGGTGCCCCGGTCTGGACAGAGGCTCTGCAGAACGACAAACACCACGCACAGAATACCAGCGGAGAACCACTCGGCAGCATATTAGCGGTATCACTGCCCAGGAGGAACGCCCGGCCCCCGCTCAAGCGCAGCCCTTTTCAGCTGGCCGACGTTATCCTGGGTATTGTCCAACCAGCGCGCCACCAGCGGCCATACCTCGAGTTGCGCTTCTTTGCTGACCAGCATCTCGACATGGCCGAAATCGCTGGCGAAGCCGTTTTCCTTGCCCACACAAAGAAACTCGCTGAGCGGTGAGCCAAACTGCTCGAGCAGCTTGCGGCAGGCCCACGGCGGATCCTGCCGGTCACCCGCTGCCGCTACCGCCAATAGAGGAACCCGCACCTCGGCCAGGCCCGCCCACCAATCGCGCTCGGTATCGCCAAAGCGGCCAAACAGACCATGCCAGCGCAAGCTCTCCAATGCCAGGCCGATCGGCTCATCTTCCGGCCCACGCTTGAGCCGGCTGCCGGACAAGACGGAAAACCGCTTGAGCAGGAAACGGCCGCCCCACTCCACCGGCGGCGCTTTCAGCGGCCAGTAGGTGCGACTGATCTGGCTGCCGAACAAGGCCACCGACGCCACTCGATCCTGGTCGAGATAATGCCCGCCCAGCGCCCCGGCGAGGGTGATACCACCCAGCGAATGGCCGATCCAGTGGGCCGCTTGCGGGTTCTGTTCATGGACGAAGTCGGCAATCGCCGGCAAATCGTAGCGCACGTAGTCGCTGACGCGGTTGTGCCGGTACCCCTTGTTACGCGGCGACAGCCCATGCCCGCGCATTTCGGCGATCCACACATCGAAGCCGGCACGCGCCAGGTAAGGGCCCAGACCGAGTCCCTTGGGCGAATACCAGAAGCGTCGATTGGAGAAACTGCCGTGCAACAAGATCACCGGCACGCCGCGCCTGCCTCGATCAGCCGCCACCCCCAAACGGGTCAGAGCCAGCTCGACCGTGGCATCCGGGCTGTTGCCGGGCTTGAGGCGATAGACATCCTCGCTCAAGTCAAAACGAAATTCCGCGCCGATCAAGGCGACGGGGAAAAGCTCGCTGCTGCTTTGCATCTTCTTCGCTCTGGTACAAAAAATTGCCGGGAGCAATTTTTCACGCCGCTAGCGACCGCCCGGAGGGTAGTCGCCAGGGATGGCAGACCACAAAAACGCCAGGAGCGTTTTTGCGCGCAAGCCCCGGAGGGGTGAAGCACATGGATGTGTCGAACACAAAAATGCCGGGAGCATTTTTGCGCGCAAGCCCCGAAGGGGTGAAGCACATGGATGTGCTGAACACAAAAAAGGGCAGGATCAACCTGCCCTTGAAGCAAAAGGTTAACGGCAGATCAGGCTGGCTGACCTTCCGCCAGGAAGAACCAGGTATCCAATACCGAATCCGGGTTCAGCGACACGCTTTCGATGCCCTGCTCCATCAGCCAGCGCGCCAGATCCGGATGGTCCGAAGGACCCTGACCGCAGATGCCGATGTATTTGCCGGCCTTGTTGCAGGCCTGGATGGCGTTGCTCAGCAGCTTCTTCACCGCCGGATTGCGCTCATCGAACAGATGGGCAACGATGCCGGAGTCGCGGTCCAGGCCCAGGGTCAGCTGGGTCAGGTCGTTGGAACCGATCGAGAAGCCGTCGAAGAACTCGAGGAATTCTTCGGCCAGAATCGCGTTGGACGGCAGCTCGCACATCATGATGATGCGCAGCCCGTTCTCGCCGCGCTTGAGGCCATTGCTGGCCAGCAGGTCGACCACCTGGCTGGCTTCGCCGAGGGTGCGCACGAAAGGCACCATGATCTCGACGTTGGTCAGACCCATCTCGTTGCGCACCTTCTTCATCGCCCGGCATTCCAGCTCGAAGCAATCGCGGAAGGATTCGCTGATGTAGCGCGAGGCGCCACGGAAGCCGAGCATCGGGTTCTCTTCTTCCGGCTCGTAGAGTTTGCCGCCGATCAGGTTGGCGTATTCGTTGGACTTGAAGTCGGACAGGCGCACGATGACCTTCTTCGGCCAGAAGGCCGCCGCCAGGGTGCTGATGCCTTCGACCAGCTTCTCGACGTAGAAATTGACCGGGTCGTCGTAACCGGCGATGCGCTTCTCGACGCTGTCCTTGATTTCCGGCGGCAAGCCGGCGAAGTTCAGCAGCGCCTTGGGGTGCACGCCGATCATGCGGTTGATGATGAATTCCAGGCGCGCCAGACCCACACCGGCATTCGGCAGCTGGGCGAAGTCGAAGGCGCGATCGGGGTTACCGACGTTCATCATGATCTTGAACGGCAGATCGGGCATGGCGTCGACCGAGTTCTTGCGGATGTCGAAACCCAGTTCGCCCTCGAAGATGAAACCGGTGTCGCCCTCGGCGCAGGATACGGTGACCCCCTGACCATCTTGCAATACGTGGGTGGCATTGCCACAACCGACCACCGCCGGGATACCCAGTTCGCGCGCGATGATCGCCGCGTGGCAGGTACGCCCGCCACGGTTGGTAACGATGGCGCTGGCGCGCTTCATCACCGGTTCCCAGTCCGGGTCGGTCATGTCGGAAACCAGCACGTCGCCGGCCTGCACCTTGTCCATCTCGGCGATATCGTTGATCACCCGCACCTTGCCGGCGCCGATCTTCTGGCCAATGGCGCGGCCCTCGACCAGCACGGTGCCGGTTTCCTTGAGCAGGTAGCGTTCCATCACATTGACGTTGGTGCGGCTTTTCACCGTCTCGGGGCGGGCCTGGACGATATACAGCTTGCCGTCATCGCCGTCTTTGGCCCATTCGATGTCCATCGGCCGGCCGTAGTGCTTCTCGATGATCATGGCCTGCTTGGCCAGTTCGCTGACTTCGGCATCGGTCAGGCAGAAGCGCGCGCGCTCGGCGCGGTCGACATCGACCACCTTGACCGACTTGCCGGCCTTGGCTTCGTCGCCGTAGACCATCTTGATCGCCTTGCTGCCCAGGTTGCGGCGCAGGATCGCCGGGCGCCCGGCCTCGAGGGTCTGCTTGTGCACATAGAATTCGTCGGGATTGACCGCACCCTGTACCACGGTCTCGCCGAGACCGTAGGCACCGGTGATGAACACCACGTCGCGGAAACCCGATTCGGTGTCGAGGGTGAACATGACCCCGGCGGTGCCGGTTTCCGAACGCACCATGCGCTGCACGCCAGCGGACAGGGCGACCAGCTTGTGATCGAAGCCCTGATGCACGCGGTAGGAGATGGCGCGGTCGTTGAACAGCGAGGCGAATACTTCCTTGGCCGCGCGGATCACGTTGTCGACGCCGCGGATGTTCAGAAAGGTTTCCTGCTGGCCGGCGAAGGAAGCATCCGGCAAGTCTTCGGCGGTAGCCGAGGAACGCACGGCGACGGCCATATGCTCATTGCCGTCGGCCATGGCGGCGAAGGCGGTGCGAATTTGCGCATCCAGTTCGGCCGGGAAAGGCGCGTCCATCACCCATTGGCGGATCTGCGCACCGGTCTTGGCCAGAGCGTTGACGTCGTCGACATCGAGGGCGTCCAGCGCCGCATGGATCTGCGCATTCAGGCCGCTCTGCTCGAGAAAGTCGCGGTAGGCCTGGGCGGTAGTGGCGAAACCACCGGGAACCGATACACCGGCACCGGCAAGGTTGCTGATCATCTCGCCCAGGGAGGCGTTCTTGCCCCCTACGTGCTCAACATCATGATTGCCGAGCTTATCGAGGGAAACTACGTACTCTACCAAGGTGATCTCTCCACTAAAGTGTTGGAAAAGCTCAGAACAGACTCTCCAGGGGCTGGGAAGCTCGGCCGATTGTGGCCGGGCCCTGGAAAATAAGTAACAATGCAGCCACTTCCGGCCTGCAAAAGCGGGCCCATGATAGCCAAGAAACGTCCTCAGCTTAAGGCCCAGGGTACAAATGAAACGAACCGCTTTCTTCATCTCCGACGGCACCGGCATCACGGCCGAAGCCCTGGGTCAGAGCTTATTGGCGCAATTCGAAACCATCAACTTCACCAAACTCACGCGACCCTACATCGATAGCGTGGAAAAAGCGCGCGCAATGGTACAACAAATCAACATTGCTGCCGAGAATGACGGTACGCGTCCCATCATCATCGACACCATCGTCAACCAGGAAATCCGCGAGGTTCTTGCCGAATCCGAAGGTTTCATGATTGACATTTTCTCGACCTTCCTCGCCCCCCTCGAACAGGAGTTGAGCTCGCATTCGTCCTACTCGGTCGGCAAATCCCACTCCATCGGGCACAACTCCAATTACATGGAGCGGATCGAGGCGGTGAACTTCGCCCTGGACAACGACGACGGCGCCCGCACTCACTATTACGACAAGGCCGACCTGATCCTGGTCGGCGTTTCGCGCTGCGGCAAAACACCCACCTGCCTGTATATGGCCATGCAATATGGCATTCGTGCCGCCAACTACCCCTTGACCGAAGACGACATGGAGCGCCTGCAGCTGCCTACAGTGCTGAAAAAGCACAAAGACAAGCTGTTCGGCCTGACCATCGACCCGGATCGACTGACCTCCATTCGCCATGAGCGCAAGCCCAACAGCCGCTACGCCAGCTTCGCCCAATGCGAGTTCGAGGTGCGCGAGGTGGAAAACCTGTTCCGCCGCGAAAACATCAACTTCATCAACTCCACCTATTTTTCCGTGGAAGAAATTTCCGCCAAGATCCTGGTGGAAAAAGGCGTTGAGCGGCGCTTGAAGTAAGCTGCAAGCAAGATTGTGCGACCCGCCTGCTCGACTTCAAATGAAACAGCCGGAGCGCAGGCCCCGGCATTTTCTTGCCGCTTGCCGCTCAAATGACGAAAAGATCCATGAAACGCTGCACCGGCGTGGCCTCGAGCGCCGCCTGGTCCCTGCACAAGGCAAGGATCTGCGCACAGCGCTGAGCGGGGAAGCGGGTTGCCAGGTTGGCCTTGAACTTGTCCTCCAGCAGCGGAATCCCTTCGGCCCGACGCCGCCGGTGACCGACCGGGTACTCGACCTCGACCCGCTCGGTGACGGTGCCATCCTTGAAGAACACCTGAACGGCATTGGCGATCGAGCGCTTGTCGGCCTCCAGGTATTCGCGGCTGTAGCGCGCATCCTCGACGATCTCCATCTTGCCGCGCAGCTCGTCGATGATCGGGTTGGCGACGTGGAAGTCGTCCTCGTAATGCTCGGCCACCAGATTGCCGAAGGCCAGCGGCACCGCGGTCATGTACTGGATGCAGTGATCACGATCGGCCGGATTGGCCAGCGTGCCGACCTTGGAGATGATGCGGATCGCCGACTCCTGGGTACTGATGACGATCCTGGCGATCTCATGCAGGCGGTCCCTGACCTGTGGGTGCAGGATCACCGCGGCTTCGCAGGCGGTCTGCGCGTGGAACTCGGCCGGGAAGCTGATCTTGAACAGCACGTTCTCCATCACGTAACAGCCAAAACCCTGGGGGAAACTGAACTGGCGCTGGCCCGCCGGTTTCAGCGCCAGATCCTGGTTGCTGTGACTGAACAGCACGTCGTAGAAGCCCCACTGCGGCGCGCTGAGCGCACCTGGGATGCCCATCTCGCCACGCAGGGCAATATCGGCCAGGCGCACGCCGCGGCTGCTAGCATCGCCCGCCGCCCAGGACTTGCGACTGCCGGCGTTCGGCGCATGGCGGTAGGTACGCAGCGCCTGACCATCGACGAAGACCTGGGAGATGGCCGCCAGCAATTGTTCGCGGCTGGCCCCCATCAGCTTGGCGCAGACCGCGGCCGAGGCCAGCTTGACCAGCAGCACATGATCCAGACCGACCCGGTTGAAGGAGTTCTCCAGGGCGAACACGCCCTGGATCTCGTGAGCCATGATCATCGCGTCCAGTACCGCACGCATGCGCAGCGGCGCCTCGCCCCGGGCCACGAGCTGCTGCGACAGGTGGTCGGCCACAGCGAGAATGCCGCCGAGGTTGTCCGACGGGTGACCCCACTCGGCCGCTAGCCAGGTGTCGTTGTAATCCAGCCAGCGCACGCAGCAGCCGATGTCCCAAGCCGCCTTGAGCGGATCGAGACGGAAAGAGGTGCCCGGCACGCGCGCGCCGTGTGGCACGACGGTGCCCTCGACCAGCGGCCCGAGGTGCTTGATGCACTCGGGAAAACGCAGGGCCAGCAGACCGCAGCCGAGGCTGTCGAGCAGGCAGTTGCGTGCGGTGTCCAGGGCCTCGGTGGACTCGACCTGGTAGTTCAGGACATAGTCGGCGATGTCCTGGATCACCTGGTCATAGTCGGGGCGGACGTTAAGGTCGACATTGGCGCTCATGCTTCGATCTCCCAGGTAGGTGTAAGGACTACACCCATTGTAGGAGCGGGGGGGGACGCCTAGTTCCATGCCCGCGAATCGCACGCATGGCGTGCTCCTACAATAGAGCCTGACGTTGCGCTGTCATTTCCCCGCGCAGCGGGCCTCAGAACGCATCGCCCGGCACACGCACCCAGCCTTCCATCAGCACGCGGGCGCTGCGGCTCATGATCGCCTTGGTCACCGTCCACTCGCCGTCGACCTGAGCGGCTTCGGCGCCGACGCGCAGGGTGCCCGAAGGGTGGCCGAAGCGCACCGCACTGCGCGCACCGCCGCCGGCGGCGAGATTGACCAGGGTGCCGGGGATCGCCGCCGCGGTGCCGATGGCCACCGCGGCCGTGCCCATCATGGCGTGGTGCAGCTTGCCCATGGACAGCGCGCGCACCAGCAGGTCGATCTCGCCGGCGGCGATCGTCTTGCCGCTGGAGGCGAGGTAGTCCCTGGGCGGCGCGACGAAGGCGATCTTCGGCGTGTGCTGACGCTTGGCCGCCTCTTCCGGCGTCTTGATCAGCCCCATGCGCAGGGCCCCGGCGATGCGGATCTGCTCGAACTTCTCCAGCGCCTCGGGATTACCGTTGATCGCCTCGCGCAGTTCGCTGCCGGTGTAGCCGATGTCCTCGGCATTGACGAACACGGTGGGGATGCCGGCGCTGATCATGGTCGCCTTGAAGATACCGATGCCCGGCACTTCCAGGTCGTCGATCAGGTTGCCGGTGGGGAACATCGAGCCGCCCTCCTCGCCGTCATCGGACGGATCGAGGAACTCCAGGACGATCTCGGCCGCCGGAAAGGTTACTCCGTCCAGCTCGAAGTCGCCGGTTTCCTGCACCTGACCATTGCTCACCGGTACATGGGCGATGATGGTCTTGTTGATGTTGGCCTGCCAGATGCGCACGACACAGGTGCCATCCTGCGGAATACGTGCCGGATCGACCAGTCCGGCGTGGATGGCGAAGGCGCCTGCGGCGGTGGACAGGTTGCCGCAGTTGCCGGACCAATCGACGAAGGCCTTATCGATGGAGACCTGGCCATAGAGGTAGTCGACATCGTGTTCGGGCACGCTGCTCCTGGACAGGATCACGCACTTGCTGGTGCTGGAGGTGGCGCCGCCCATGCCGTCGATGTGCGCGGAATAGGGATCGGGGCTGCCGATCACGCGCATGAACAGCGCATCGCGCGCCGCGCCCGGCATCTGGCAGCGCTCGGGCAGGTCCTGCAGACGGAAGAACACGCCCTTGCTGGTGCCGCCACGGATGTAGGTGGCGGGGATTTTTACTTGGGGCAAGTGGGTCATGGATGCTGTCCTGAAAAGAAAGTAGCCCGGATGCAATCCGGGACGAACCAATCAACGTCATCCCCGGATTGCATCCGGGCTACAGGTTTTGTCGTAATCCATAGGACGGACATGCCGAAGGCTTGTCCGCCCTATGGAATCAGGCGACGGCGCCTTCGAGGAAGTCCTGAGCGAAGCGCTGCAGCACGCCGCCAGCGTTGTAGACGTTGACTTCGGCGGCGGTATCCAGACGGCAGATCACCGGCACCCGGGTCACTTCGCCGTTGTTGCGCCGGATGACCAGGGTCAGCTCGCAGCGCGGCGACAGCTCGCCCTGGATGTCATAGGTCTCGCTGCCGTCGAGACCGAGGGTCAGGCGGGTGGTGCCCGGCTTGAACTCGACCGGCAGCACGCCCATGCCAACCAGGTTGGTGCGGTGAATGCGCTCGAAGCCTTCCGCGACTATCACCTCCACACCCGCCAGGCGCACGCCCTTGGCCGCCCAGTCACGCGAGCTGCCCTGACCGTAGTCGGCACCGGCGACGATGATCAGGCTCTGCTTGCGGTTCATGTAGGTTTCGATCGCTTCCCACATGCGCATGACCTTGCCCTCGGGCTCCACGCGGGCAAGCGAACCTTTCTTCACCGCACCGTCGACCACGGCCATCTCGTTGACCAGTTGCGGGTTGGCGAAGGTGGCGCGCTGGGCAGTCAAATGGTCACCGCGGTGGGTGGCGTAGGAGTTGAAGTCCTCCTCCGGCAAGCCCATTTTGTGCAGGTATTCGCCGGCGGCGCTGTCCAGCAGGATGGCGTTGGACGGCGACAGGTGGTCGGTGGTGATGTTGTCCGGCAGGATCGCCAGCGGGCGCATGCCCTTGAGGGTGCGCTCACCGGCCAGGGCGCCTTCCCAGTACGGCGGACGACGGATGTAGGTGGACATCGGACGCCAGTCGTACAGCGGGCTTTCGGCTTGCGCAATAGTGCCCAGATCGAACATCGGGATGTAGATCTGCTTGAACTGCTCCGGCTTCACGCTGGCGGCGACAATCGCGTCGATCTCTTCGTCGCTCGGCCACAGGTCCTTCAGGGTGACGGGGTTGCCGGCCTTGTCGGTACCCAACACGTCCTGCTCGATGTCGAAGCGCATGGTCCCGGCGATGGCGTAGGCCACCACCAACGGCGGCGAGGCCAGGAAGGCCTGCTTGGCGTAGGGATGGATACGGCCGTCGAAGTTGCGATTGCCGGACAGTACCGCGGTGGCGTACAGGTCGCGGTCGATGATTTCCTGCTGGATCACCGGGTCCAGTGCGCCGGACATGCCGTTGCAGGTGGTGCAGGCGTAGCCGACGATGCCGAAGCCGAGCTGCTCCAACTCCGACAGCAGGCCGGCTTCTTCCAGGTACAGCTTGGCGACCTTGGAGCCCGGGGCAAACGAGGTCTTGACCCACGGCTTGCGTAGCAGGCCCAGGGCATTGGCCTTTTTCGCCAGCAGGCCGGCGGCGACCACGTTGCGCGGGTTGGAGGTGTTGGTGCAGCTGGTGATGGCGGCGATGATTACCGCGCCGTCGGGCATCAGGCCTTCACTTTCTTCAATTTTGCCAGCCGCCAGCTTGGCTTCGTCGGCAATCCCGCGCTCATGCAGCGCCGAGGTCGGCAAGCGGCGATGCGGGTTGCTCGGGCCCGCCATGTTGCGCACTACGGTGGACAGGTCGAAGCTCAGCACCCGCTCGTACTCGGCGGTGACCAGCGCATCGGCCCACAGACCGGTGGTCTTGGCGTAGTTTTCCACCAACGCTACCTGTTCCGGCTCGCGGCCGGTGAGTTTGAGGTAGTCGATGGTCTGCTGGTCGATGTAGAACATCGAGGCGGTGGCGCCGTATTCCGGGCACATATTGGAGATGGTCGCGCGGTCGCCGATGGTCAGGCTGTCGGCACCTTCGCCGAAGAACTCAACCCAGGCACCCACCACGCGCTCCTTGCGCAGGAACTCGGTGATGGCCAGCACGATGTCGGTGGCGGTGATGCCGGGCTGGCGCTTGCCGATCAGCTTGACCCCAACGATATCCGGCAGGCGCATCATCGACGGCAGGCCCAACATCACGGTTTCCGCTTCCAGACCACCGACGCCGATGGCGATCACGCCCAGGGCATCCACGTGCGGGGTGTGCGAGTCGGTACCCACGCAGGTGTCCGGGAAGGCCACACCACCGCGCGCCTGGATCACCGGGCTCATCTTCTCCAGGTTGATCTGGTGCATGATGCCGTTGCCGGCCGGGATCACGTCGACGTTCTTGAACGCGGTCTTGGTCCACTCGATAAAGTGGAAACGGTCCTCGTTGCGCCGGTCTTCGATGGCGCGGTTCTTGGCGAAGGCATCCGGGTCGAAGCCCGGGGCTTCCACGGCCAGGGAGTGGTCGACGATCAGTTGGGTCGGCACCACCGGGTTGACCTTGGACGGGTCACCGCCCTTCTCGGCGATGGCGTCGCGCAGGCCGGCCAGGTCCACCAGTGCGGTCTGACCGAGAATGTCGTGGCAGACCACGCGCGCCGGGTACCAGGGGAAGTCCAGATCGCGCTTGCGCTCGATCAGCTGCTTGAGCGAATCGGTCAGGGCGTCCGGCTCGCAGCGGCGCACCAGTTGCTCGGCCAGCACCCGGGATACGTAGGGCAGCTTGGCATAGGCACCGGGGGCGATGGCATCCACCGCCTCACGGGTGTCGAAGTAGTCCAGGGCGGTGCCGGGCAGGTGTTTGCGGTATTGAGTGTTCATCATTTGCGGTCCTTAAGCGGCACAAACTTGAGGTCTTCGGGACCGACATAGTTGGCGCTGGGGCGAATGATCTTGCCGTCGATGCGTTGCTCGATCACGTGGCTGGACCAGCCCGAGGTGCGCGCAATCACGAACAGCGGGGTGAACATGGCGGTGGGCACGCCCATCATGTGGTAGCTGACGGCGCTGAACCAATCCAGGTTGGGGAACATCTTCTTGATGTCCCACATGATGGTTTCCAGGCGCTCGGCGATGTCGAACATCTTGCTGTTGCTCTGCTCGGCGGACAGTTCGCGGGCGACTTCCTTGATCACCTTATTGCGTGGATCGCTCACGGTGTAGACCGGGTGGCCGAAACCGATCACCACTTCCTTCTTCTCGACGCGGGCACGGATGTCGGCCTCGGCCTCGTCCGGGTTGTCGTAGCGCTTCTGGATCTCGAAGGCCACCTCATTGGCGCCGCCATGCTTGGGCCCACGCAACGCGCCGATGGCGCCGGCGATGCAGCTGAACATGTCGGAGCCGGTACCGGCGATTACCCGCGAGGTGAAGGTGGAAGCGTTGAATTCATGCTCGGCGTACAGGTTGAGCGAGGTATGCATGGCGCGCACCCAGGACTCGCGCGGCTTCTCACCGTGCAGCAGATGGAGGAAGTGGCCACCGATGGAGTCGTCGTCGGTCTCCACCTCGATGCGCTTGCCGTTGTGGCTGAAGTGGTACCAGTACAGCAGCGCCGAACCCAGCGAAGCCATCAGCTTGTCGGCGATGTCGCGGGCGCCCGGGTGGTTATGGTCTTCCTTCTCCGGCGACACGCAACCCAATACGGACACGGCGGTGCGCATCACGTCCATCGGGTGAGCGGACGGCGGCAATTGCTCGAGGGACGCCTTGAGGGCAGCCGGGATGCCGCGCAGGGCCTTGAGCTTGGCCTTGTAGGCAGCCAGTTCGGCGACGTTGGGCAACTTGCCATGGACCAGCAGGTGGGCGATTTCTTCAAATTCGCAGCGGTTGGCGAAGTCGAGCACGTCATAGCCGCGGTAATGCAGGTCGTTGCCGGTGCGGCCGACGGTGCACAGTGCGGTGTTGCCGGCAGTGGTGCCGCTCAGGGCGACGGATTTTTTCGGTTTGAAGCCTGGGGTGGTGGTTTCTGGGGTAGTGCTCATCACTTGTCTCTCCTCATCCGATCCGGTCGGGTATTTCTTGTTATGCGCGAGCCGCTGCGGCTCGCGCGCCGGTTATTTCTTGGCGGCGAACAGCGCGTCGAGGTGCTGCTCGAAGGCGTGGTAGTTGATGCGATCGTAGAGCTCCATGCGGGTCTGCATGGTGTCGATCACATTCTTCTGGGTGCCGTCGCGGCGCAGCGCGGTGTAGACGTTCTCGGCCGCCTTGTTCATGGCGCGGAAGGCCGACAGCGGGTAGAGCACCAGGGACACGTCGACGCCGGCCAGCTCTTCGGTGGTGTACAACGGCGTGGCGCCGAACTCGGTGATGTTGGCCAGGATCGGCGCCTTGATACGCTCGGCGAAGGTCTTGTACATCGCCAGTTCGGTGATCGCTTCCGGGAATATCATGTCGGCGCCGGCCTCGATGCAGGCGGCCGCGCGATCCAGCGCGGAGTTGAGGCCCTCGACTGCCAGGGCATCGGTGCGCGCCATGATCACGAAGCTGTCGTCGGTACGTGCATCCACCGCCGCCTTGATCCGGTCGACCATTTCCTGCTGGGTGACGATCTCCTTGTTCGGCCGGTGGCCGCAGCGCTTGGCGCCGACCTGGTCTTCAATATGAATCGCCGCGGCGCCGAACTTGATCATCGACTTGACGGTGCGCGCCACGTTGAACGCCGAGGAGCCGAAGCCGGTGTCGACATCCACTAGCAGGGGTAGGTCGCACACGTCGGTGATCCGCCGCACGTCGGTGAGTACGTCATCCAGCCCGGTGATACCCAGGTCCGGCAGACCGAGGGAGCCAGCCGCCACCCCGCCACCGGACAGGTAGATGGCCTTGAACCCGGCGCGCTGGGCCAGCAAGGCATGGTTGGCGTTGATCGCGCCGACTACCTGCAGGGGATGTTCGCTGGCGACCGCATCGCGGAAGCGCTGGCCGGGACTGCGCTGGCTGGAAAGCTGACTCATGACTCACCTCGGGGTTTGGCTGTCTTGGACTGGGCGTCCTGGTAGTGACGCTCGATGTTGCGCTTGGAGGCGCCGATGTGACGGCGCATCAACAACTCGGCTAGCTCGCCATCGCGCTCGGCGATGGCGTCGAGAATGCGGTGATGCTCGGCGAAGGCCTGACGCGGACGGTTCGGCGTGGCCGAGAACTGCAGGCGGTACATGCGTACCAGCTGGTACAGCTCACCACAGAGCATCTGCACCAGGGTGCGGTTGCCGCTGCCCTGGATGATCCGGTAGTGGAAATCGAAATCGCCTTCCTGCTGGTAGTAACCGACGCCCGCCTTGAAGGCCGCATCCTGTTCATGCAGGTCGAGCACCCGGCGCAGGTCGTCGATTTCCGCCTGACTCATGCGCTCGGCGGCCAGGCGGCAAGCCATGCCTTCCAGCGATTCGCGAATTTCATAGAGCTCGATCAGTTCGGCGTGATCGAGCGACACCACCCGCGCCCCGACATGAGGAATACGCACCAGCAGACGCTGGCCTTCCAGGCGGTGAATCGCCTCGCGCAGCGGCCCGCGACTGATGCCATAGGTACGCGCCAGTTCCGGCTCGGAGATCTTGCTGCCAGGGGCGATCTCGCCTTTGACGATGGCGGCCTGGATGCGACGAAAAACATGCTCGGACAGGGTTTCCGAGTCATCTTGAACGATACGGGGCAACTCAATGGTAGCGGACATATTGTCGACACATCATGCGTGATTTGCCTAAAAATTACTCGATAATAGCAATACTGTCAAACAATCAAACATCACTGTCGACACATTGCCAAATAACCAAAGGCATAAAGCGCCCATCATTTTTTGCATAAACGCCTATAAGCGTCTGTCGCAGCAGCAAAACCCCCGTGATAGAATGCCACCCACTTGCGCCTGGCCCAGCGTTGTCGCCATGCCTGCCAGAGTTCAACCCAGGTACAGCGGTCGTCCCGCCTCGCCCGCCGTCTTGTTATCTGACGACTGCGCTATAGCCAATAGGACTTATGAGACTCAAGCCCTTCGCCTCGCTGTTTTGCCTGCTACTGCCTGGCCTGAGTCTCGCCGCCGCAGAGAAATCCGTATACGGCCTGAATGAACACGCAATGCTGTTCAACCTTGGCCTGCAAGTGCCGGCCAAACTGGATACCGGAGCCAAGACAGCCTCCTTGAGCGCGCGCGACATCGAGCGTTTCAAGCGCGAGGGCGAACCCTGGGTACGCTTCTACCTGGCGATTGACGATGTCCATAGCCACCCGATCGAGCGCCCACTGGCGAGGATCAGCAAAATCAAACGGCGCGCCGGCGACTATGATCCAGAGGAAGAAAAAACCTATACCGCACGCCCGGTCATCGAACTGGATATCTGCATGGGCCAGGCTCTGCGCACAATCGAAGTGAACTTGACCGACCGTAGTGCATTCCAATACCCGCTATTGATCGGCTCCGATGCGCTGAAACGCTTCAGCGCACTGGTCGACCCAAGCCTTAAATACGCAGCCGGGAAACCTGGCTGTCCCCCTGACGCAAACACTGGCGCCACCCCTAATGAGTAATGCCCATGCGCTCTCTTAACCTGCATCTGAAAGTCCTGATCACGCTATTGGTGGGCCTGGGCATTCTGATTACGGCCTACCAGATATTCATCCTCGGCATTCCGCTGACCGAAGACGAAACCGATGACCTGTGGAATATCGACGCCAGAGTCGAGTTCCAGGCCAGCCCGCGTGAGCCAGTCAAGCTGCAGATGTTCGTGCCGCCACTGAACCAGGACTACGTCAGCCTCAACGAGAGCTTCATTTCCAACAACTATGGCGTGAGCATCAATCGCGCCGATGGCAACCGCAAGGTTACCTGGTCTGCCCGGCGCGCCAGCGGCAAGCAGACCCTGTACTACCGCCTGGTCCTGACCAAGCGCTACAGTGGCGAACAAGCCAAGAGCGAGGGGCCGATCTTCCGCGACAGCATTCCAGTGGAAGGTGCCGAGAAGATTGCCGCCGACGCCCTGCTCGCGCCGATCCGCCAGCACTCGGCGGACGTCGAAACCTTCATCAGCGAGACCATCAAACGGGTCAACAACGTCAACGACGACAACGTCAAGCTGTTGTTGGGCGGCGATGCCTCGACTCCGAACAAGGCCAATGTCATCGAACTGCTGCTTTCCATTGCGCACGTGCCGATGGAGCGCGTGCACACCGTGCGCCTGGCCGCAGAGATCCAGCAAAACCCCGAGCTGTGGCTGCGCAGCTTCAATGGCGAGAAATGGCTCTACTTCAACCCTGAGACCGGCCAACAGGGCATGCCGAGTGATCGCCTGATCTGGTGGATCGGCGATGACAATCTGGTCAACCTCGAAGGCGGCAAGCAGGCGCAAGTCAGCTTCACCCTGAGCAACAGCGAGATGAATGCCATCCGCCTGGCCAAGCTGACTGACGAAAGCACCGACGCCGACTTCCTCGAATACTCGCTGTATGGCCTGCCGCTCTCCACCCAGCAGACCTTTCAGATCATGATGGTGATCCCGCTTGGCGTACTGGTGATCCTGATCCTGCGCAACCTCGGGGGGCTGCAGACCCTGGGCACCTTCACCCCGGTCCTGATCGCCCTGGCCTTCCGCGAGACCCAGCTGGGCTTCGGCATCATCCTGTTCACCATCATCACCGCCCTGGGCCTGTCGCTGCGCTCCTACCTCGAACACCTGAAACTGCAGATGCTGCCCAGACTGTCGGTGGTCCTGACCTTCGTGGTGGTACTGATCGCGGCAATCAGCCTGTTCAGCCACAAGCTCGGCCTGGAGCGCGGCCTCTCGGTAGCGCTGTTCCCGATGGTGATTCTGACCATGACCATCGAGCGCCTGTCGATCACCTGGGAAGAACGTGGCGGCGGCCATGCCTTCAAGGTCGCCATCGGCACCCTGGTCGCCGCAACTCTGGCGCACCTGTTGATGAGCATTCCACAACTGACCTACTTCGTCTTCACCTTCCCGGCGGTGTTGATGATCCTGGTGGGCTTCATGCTGGCGATGGGCCGTTACCGCGGCTACCGCCTGACCGAACTTTTCCGCTTCAAAGCCTTCCTGAAGGATTGAGCCATGCTAGGTCTCTGGAAAACCTGGAAGGCCCTTGAAGCCAAAGGCATCATGGGCATCAACAGACGCAACGCGGACTACGTGCTGAAGTACAACAAGCGCAACCTGTATCCGATCGTCGATGACAAGATCATCACCAAGGAGCGCGCCATCGCCGCCGGCATCGACGTGCCGGAAATGTACGGCGTGATCGAGACCGAAAAGGGCATCGACAAGCTGCGCGAGATCATTGGCGATCGACCGGACTTCGTGGTCAAGCCGGCCCAGGGCGCTGGCGGTGACGGTATCCTGGTCGTCGCCGACCGCTTCGAGGATCGCTACCGCACGGTTTCCGGCAAGATCATCAGCCATGAGGAAATCGAACACCAGATCTCCAGCATCCTCACCGGCCTGTACTCGCTGGGCGGTCACCGCGACCGTGCGCTGATCGAATACCGCGTCACCCCCGACCCCATCTTCAAGAGCATCAGCTACGAGGGTGTACCGGACATCCGCATCATCGTGCTCAAGGGCTACCCAGTGATGGCCATGCTGCGCCTGCCGACCCGCCAGTCCGGCGGCAAGGCCAACCTGCACCAGGGCGCCATTGGCGTGGGCGTGGACCTGGCGACCGGGATGACCCTGCGCGGCACCTGGCTGAACAACAAGATCAGCAAGCACCCGGACACCACCAACTCGGTAGACGGCGTGCAGCTACCCAACTGGAATGGCTTCATGAAGCTGGCCGCCGGCTGCTATGAACTCTGTGGCCTGGGCTATATCGGCGTGGACATGGTTCTCGATCAGGAGAAAGGCCCGCTGATTCTCGAACTCAACGCGCGCCCGGGCCTGAACATCCAGATCGCCAACGACTGCGGCCTCACTCACCGCACCCATGCGGTGGAGGCGCGCCTGGCCGAGCTGGCGAAAAAAGGCATCAGCGAGACCGCGGAAGAACGCGTGCGCTTCGCCCAGGAACTCTTTGGTCACGTACCTAAAGTACCAAGCTGAACCAAGCAGACCCGTCTGGCTTTCTCGCGACCCGCGTCAAAGTCAGACGGATTGCCCGCGCAGGCATTGAAACCCCGAGAGGCCGCGCCCCTCCCCAGCCACTACCCAATGTTGTTCACTTAAGCCAAGTGAGCAGCGTTTTTTCGCCCGGATGCAATCCGCCCCACGCAACCGCTCCCGAATTGCACTGGCTACACCTTGAGCGCCTGGCTTACCGCTGGCGCCAGAGATGGCCGTTCAAGGGCATTACGCCTACGCGGCAACGGCATGCGGCAGTCGCGTAACGACGAGCGCCCGATGACCTGTCCTCTCCGGAAGCAGGCTGGACAACGGTTACAGCGCCGCGTCCTGGCCGAGCTGCAGGCCATACGACAAAAAGCACAAGGCCGGCTGAGAGGCCGGCCCTGTGCTTGGAGACTAACCGATCAGCGCTTGGCGACCAGGTCCTTCGGCAGCTTGAAGGTCCAGAGCATGCCGCCCTGGTTGAAGTTCTTCACCCGCTTGGCCACTTCGCCGCCCCACAGCGGTACCGCACCGCCCCAGCCGGAGAGTACGGAGACATACTGCTCGCCGTCCATTTCCCAGGTAACCGGGGAGCCGAGCACGCCGGAACCGGTCTGGAACTCCCAGACCTTGTCGCCGGTCTTGGCATTGAAGGCCTGCAGGAAGCCCTCGGGCGTTCCGGTGAATACCAGGTTGCCCTTGGTGGTCATCACCCCGCCCCACAATGGCGCGAAGTTCTTGTGACGCCAGACTTCCTTACCGGTTTTCGGGTCGATGGCGCGCAGCACGCCGATGTAGTCCTCGTTCAGCGGACGGATGGTAAAACCGGCACCGAGGTAGGCCGCGCCCTTCTTGTAGGCGATCCCCTCGTTCCAGATGTCCATGCCCCATTCGTTGGACGGCACATAGAACAGGCCGGTGTCCTGGCTGTAGGCCATCGGCATCCAGTTCTTCGCGCCGAGGAAGGCCGGCGCGGCGAATACCGAACTGCCCTTGGTCTCGCCACCCGGCGCACCAGGGCGGTTGGCCTCGTCGTAGATCGGCCGGCCGTTCTTGTCCAGGCCCTTGGCCCAGGTGATCTTGTCGACGAAGGGGAAGCCGCGAATGAACTTGCCGTTGGTGCGATCGAGCACGTAGAAGAAACCGTTACGGTCGGCGGTGGCCGCGGCCTTGATGGTCTTGCCGCCTTCCTGGTAGTTGAAGGACACCACCTCGTTGACGCCGTCGAAGTCCCAGCCGTCGTGCGGAGTGGTCTGGAAGTGCCACTTGATGGTGCCGTCGTCCGGGTTCAGGGCCAGGCGCGAGGACGAATAGAGGTTGTCGCCAGGGCGCAGGTGCGAATTCCATGGCGCCGGGTTACCCGTACCGAACAGCAGCAGGTTGGTTTCCGGGTCGTACAGGCCGCCCAGCCAGGGTGCCGCGCCGCCGGTCTTCCACAGGTCGCCCGGCCAGGTCTTGCCGGCTTCGCCGCCGGAGATGCCGTTCTCGACCGCCTTGCCGTCCTTGTAGACGTAACCCATGTGGCCTTCCACGGTCGGCCGGGTCCACAGCAGTTCGCCATTTTTCGGGTCATAGGCTTCGATCTTGCCCACGACGCCGAATTCGCCACCGGAAACCCCGGTGATCAGCTTGCCATTGATCACCAGCGGCGCCGCGGTGATCGAGTAACCGGCCTTGTGATCGGCGACGCTCTTGCGCCACACCACTTTGCCGGTGTCCTTGTTCAGGGCCACCAGCTTGGCGTCCAGGGTGCCGAAGATCACCAGGTCGCCGTACAAGGCCACACCACGGTTGATCACGTCGCAGCACGGACGGATGTCATCCGGCAGGCGCGCATCGTACTGCCAGAGTTCCTTGCCGGTGCGCGCATCCACGGCGAACACCCGCGAGTAGGAGGCGGTGACGTACATCACGCCGTCCTTGATCATCGGCTGGGCTTGCTGGCCGCGCTGCTTTTCACCACCGAAGGACATCGCCCAGACCGGGCGCAGATCCTTGATGTTGTCAGTATTGAGGATATCCAGCGTGCTGTAGCGCTGACCTTGCAGGCCCATGCCGTTGGTCACGATCTGGTTGGTGGAGTTCACATCGTCGAGGATTTCCTTATCGGTGACAGCCAACGCCGAAGCGGCGGGGAAGAACATGGCGGTGCACAGTGCACTCAGCACCAAGGGCTTGCGTAGACCGGAGTGTTTCATTGCGGTTACCTCTGCGGGTTAATTGTTATCCCCGGGAAATTTTCCCGGTCTGCCGCTAATTCTTGGCTGCAGGGGCTCGGGCAACAATTGATCGCAGTGCCGATTTAACTACTCCCTTGGTAGCAATACTTGTCCGCCACGACAGACAGCGCACTATTTCCGTGAGCGCGATCGGCTGGCAATCCGTTGCAGCTCTTTTTGCCCGCGCCACAGCGCTCGCGGCCTGCTCCGGCGCCTGCGCCGGTTCCGCCATCGCGACTTAAGTGCCACCCTGGCCACCTGAAAAGAGCATACCCAACGCGCCCCGCAGCGTTTAGAAAGTGCGCTCCCCACGCCAAGGAGCGAGCCCCCATGGCCCGCATCACCCTCATCTGCTGCCTGCTACTCGGTTGCCTGGGCAATAGCCTGCAAGCCGAACCGATCAAAATCGGTCTCAGCTACCCACGCACAGGCAATTACAAGACCGAAGGCCTGGAACTGCACCGCGGCGCGCTGATGGCGGTGGACGCCATCAACAGCAGTGGCGGCCTGCTCGGGCGTCCCGTGCAGCTACTGACCCGCAACAGTGCCTCGCGCGCGCAGAACGCCCGGAACAATGTCGAGCGTTTCGCCCGCCAGGGCGCGCAGATGGTCTTCGGCGGCGCCACCAGCGAAGAGGCAATCACCGCTGGCAAGCGCGCCCGGCAGCTCGGCCTGCTGTACTTCGCCACGCTCAGTTATGCCAACGAAGTCACCGGCCGCGAGGGGCACCGCTACCTGTTCCGCGAGTCCAACAGCGCCCTGATGAGCGCCCGCGTGCTCGGCGAATACCTCGGTTGGCACATGCCGCGCCAGCGTTACCACTACATCATCGTCGACGACACCTGGGGGCGCAGCATCGAAAGCGAGCTGCGCGCCACCACCGGTAGCCAGGATCGCGCCCGTCACGGCCGTAGCGCCCTGCCCTCGTCCAGCGCATTGCGGCGGCACTACCTGGACGCCCTGCACAAGGCCGCCGCCAGCGATGCCGAGATCCTGGTGCTGGCGCTGCTCGGCGAAGACCTGCGACACACCATGCGCCTGGCGCACAACCTGGGACTGCACACGCGCATGCAGATCATAGTGCCGCACCTGAGCAAGAGCATCGTGCAACAGGCCGGCCCCAAGGTCATGCAAGGCGTGATCGGCACCGAGTCATGGACCTGGCAAATACCCGCCCAGGAAAAAAGCCCGGCCGGGCAAGCGTTTGTCGACGACTACATTCGCCAGCATGGAGAATATCCCGACAGCGCTGCCGCCTCGGCCTATAGCATCGTCCAGCAATGGGCCGATGCCGTGCGCCGCAGCGCCAGCCTGGACAGCGAGAAACTAATCCAGGCCCTCGAGAATCACCGCTACAGCCTGCTCAAGGGCCCCCAGCAATGGCGCACCTTCGATCACCAGAATGTGCAGAGCATCTATGCGATCAGGGTCAAGACCCGCAGTCAGATAATGCAGGACCCACTCAAACAGGATTACTTCGAGATCATCCACCAGATGTCCGGCGAGGCCGCAGCACAGAGCCACGATGACTGGCAGCAGGAGCGCGGGGAAGATCTGGTGCTGCACTAGCAGGCCGTTGAAAAACTACCTGCGTTGGCAATACTGCGTTAAAAACAGGCTCGGAATGCTCATTTACAGCTCGTAAACTCCGCTTCTTCGCCTGTTTTTGCCTTGTCTTGCCTGCCTCGCCTACGTTTTTCAACGGCCTGCTAGCAGCCAAAATCCTCCTGCAACATCAGCAACTGCAGATCCACCGCCTCCTCGGCTGCCTGCAATGCCGTGCGCCAAGTAGCGACGCAAGCAGCCAGATCCGCTTCCTGCTCGGCCCGCTGCAACCATTGCAAACGATCATGCCAATCGCCCAGGGCCGACTGCGCCGCCTTCAGGCGCGCCAGGGTGTTGGCCGACAATCCGCTCAGCTGTGGATAGGCCTCGGCGCCGTAGCGCACGCGCTTGATCAACAAGCGCAGGCGGTGGCGATCATGCGCCGGATCGACCAGCGCCTCGCCCAGGCGTCGTTGCTGCTTGGCCAAGCGACGTTTGACCCGTTTAGCCAGGCCAGTCAGTTCGGCGTCCGCCGCGGCTTGGCGCCACGAATGCGGCCACTGGTCCAGCGCCTCGAACAGCGCCGGCAGCGCATCGTCGGCCAGCAGCGCTCGATACCCCTCGAGCAGCCGCGGCTGACGCCGGCTGACCGCATCGCGCATGCCCAGCCCCTGCAAATGGGCGAGCAGCACCTCGAGATCACGCAACGGCCCGCTGATTCGCCCAAGCTCGGCCGCCTGTTGCTGCAGCGCATCGCAGGCCTCCACGCCGCGCAGCGGCCGCAGCAGGCTGCGCAGCTTGCGCAGGGCGATGCGCAGATCGTGCAAGGCCTCAGGATCGGTCGCCGCCAGCAAACGTTCGCGGCAGGCATACAGTGTTATCTGCAGACGCAGAACCTGTTGCAACTCGGCTCCAATAAATCGCCCCATGGCATCCGCCCTTCCGACCCGCTGGAACTGCCAGCTTAGCAGGGCGCCGGGAGATTGCTGGGCGCGCAGGTAGTACCAAGCATTTCCGGCGCACAGTCCGCACCTTACGGATCGCGAGTCGCTGCCGAGCGCCAGGGCAACGCCCGGCGCAATAGCGCCAGGTGCGCGCGCAACGCTGCCGGGCATACCCCGTCTCCACCATAGCGCTGCGCCTCGAAGGCGGCCGCGAAGTCCTGGATAACCTGCGCCTGGACCGGCAAGGCCAGGGACGCACGCTCGGCAAAGGCCCGTGCGCCTTCGCCCGGCTGACGCTGCACGGCATGCCGCGCCAGCAAGCGTTCGAAGCGCTGGAACAGGCGTTGTTGCGGATCACGCTCGCGCCGCCAGGGCTTGAATAGCCAGAGCGCCAGCAACCCCAGCAGCAGCCCACCACCGCCCACCAGGCTAAGCGCCAGGACCCGGGCGTCGATACGGCCGAACCAGCGTTGCAGTAACTGCAGCTGCTGCGCGCCCTGATAGCCGAGCACCAGGCGCTGCCAGCCATGGTTGAGGTTGTCCCAGCCCAGGCGCAGCTGGTTCAGCCAAGTCAGCTGGCGGTACCGCAACGGCGAGAAGGGCGAGTCCTCGAGAAAGCTCTGCTCGTCGCCCAGCGCCTCCTCCAGACCCTGCTCGATGCGCTCCGGGGCCACCTGGAAGGTCGGATCGACACTCACCCAGCCCTTGCCCGTCTGCCAGTATTCGACCCAGGCATGGGCATCGAACTGGCGCACCTGGACGTAGTCGCCGCCGGGGTTGTACTCGCCGCCCTGGTAGCCGGCCACCACCCGTGCCGGGATGCCGGCCGCGCGCAGGACGAAGGTCATGGCGCCGGCGTAATGGGCGCAGAAGCCGTTGCGAGTCTCGAAGAGGAAATCATCGATGCTGTTCAACCCCAACCGCGGCGGGCGCAAGGTATAGCCGAAGGGCTCGCGGTTGAAATGGCCGAGCACGGCCTGCACCAACTGCTCGGGCTGCGGATATTGCCGCTTGAGTTCGGCACCCCAGGCGCGGCTGCGTGGGTCGCCGTCCTCCGGTAGTTGCAGGGCTCGGCGCAGGTTGTCGCTGGAGCCAGCCGGCTCGCGCACTGCCGCCGGCCAGGACGTCACCTGGTAGAGCAAGGTGCGTTCGACCGGCCGCCCGCGCTGCAGGCGGTAATCGCTCATCTGCCGGGTGTTTTCCAGGCTGGTTTCGGCCACATCCAGGGCGAACAGCCAGGACTGCGAACTGGGCTGCATGAGGATGCTGTAGCGCAGCGGCTCACCCTGTTTCTCCCAGGCCGGCGCCAGCGGCAACCGGGCGAAGGCGGACTGCGACCAGCGTCGGCCGTCGAAGTGCTCGAAGGTCAACGCCCGCCAGTAGAGTTGCTCGCGTGGCGGCACCTCGCCCGTGAAGCTGGCGCGAAAGGCCAACCCGCCCGAGCGGCTCAATTCGGCAATATCCGCCGGCGCCATGCTCTCGGCCAAGCCGCTGAGCGCGCGCTCGCTCGGCAACGGCAGCGACCACAGCGGCCCCATACGCGGGAAGAACACGAACAGCAGGAGCATCAGGGGCACGGCCTGCAGCAGCAAGCCGGCAGCCAAGCGTGCGGTTGCCCAAGGCTGCGCGGCGACGCCGCTCTGCTGCAGGCCGATCAGGGCCGCCAGCAGGGCGGTGACCGGCAGCAGGCTGAACAGCGCGGCAAGCAGGCTGTCGTCGAACAGGTAGGCGCTGACCACCACGAAGAAGCCGAGAAAGATCACCACCAGAGCATCGCGGCGCGTACGCATTTCCAGCAGCTTGAGGATGAAGGCGGCCACCAGCAACACCACCCCGGCATCCAGGCCGATCAGGCTGCCGCGGGAAAGCAACACGCCAACGGCCACACCGAGCATCAAGCCGGCCTTGACCCAGGCATTCGGATAGCCGGCACGCATGCGCAGGATCTGGATGCGCCAGGCCGCGCAGCCCAGCCACAGGCCGACGATCCACAGCGGCAGATGGCTCAGGTGCGGCACGATCACCAGCAGTTGGGCGACCAGCAACCAGGTCAGGCTGATCCGCGGAATCACCGCCGGCCCGCTCACCCCGGCGTACCGAACAGAGCCAGGGCGCGCAGACAGGCATCGCGGTGCTGCTCGCCGCTGGCGGGCGCCAGCAACTGGCCCGGCAAGCGCAGGGCGAAGGGTTGCTGGCGCTCGGACAGTTGCAGCACCCAATGACAGAGCAGCGACAGGCGCAGCTCGACATCGCCCGTAAGCGCCTCGAAATCCAGCCAGGGGTCGCGCCCGCTGAGCGCGGCGAAGTCCTTGACCAGCAGGCCCTGGCCACGGGAATAGGCCTTCCAGTGCAGACGCCGTTTGGAGTCGCCGGGCTGGTAGCTCTTCAGCCCCTGGAAATCCTCGCTTCCCGGCCCCAGGGCACGCATGCCCTGCTCGTCCAGCTGGTCATCAGCGCCCGCGACTAGCGGCAGCTCGCCCTCCAGCGGTTGCGGATAGACCAGCAGCGCCTGATCCAGATCGACCCAGCTCCAGGCCACCAGGAGCCCCAGCGGGAAACGACTCTCGACCCGCAGGCGCCCGGCTCGCAACCAGCCACGGCGCAGCGCCGGCAGGCTCAGCTCGCACTCGCTGACGCCCTGCGCCGGCACATCCCGGGTCTGATACGCCGTGCCCGGCCAGCCCAGGGCGATCGCCTGGTGCGCCCGTGCGCTGCTTTCCAGGCGCAGGCGCAACTGCCCCTGCTCGCCAACGAACACCGGCCGTGCACCAGCGGCTTTGAGCATCAAGCCCGCCAGGTTGCGGTAGGTGTGCAGGATGGCGACGATAAACACCGACGCCAGCAGAAACGTCAGGGCATAGGCCAGGCTGTTCTGGTAATTGATCGCGGTCAGCAGCATCAGCAGCAGCGCCAGGGCAAATGCCAGCCCGACCCGGGTCGGCACAATGAAGATCCGCCGCTGGCTCAGGCGCACGCTGGCGGCGGGAGGAATCCGTCGGCCCAGCCAGCGCTGCCAGCGTTGCTTGAGCTGTTGCCTCAAAGCGCCGGCACCTCGCGCAGCAACCATTGCACCAGGGCGCCGCCGCCATGTCCGGCCGGATCGCTGCGCTCGCGCAGGCGGTGGCCGACCACCGCCGGCAACACCGCCTGCACATCCTCGGGAATCACATAATCGCGGCCGTCGAGAAAGGCCCAGGCCCGCGCAGCGGCGAGCAAGGCCAGGCTGGCGCGCGGCGACAGACCCCAGGCGAACTGCGGCTGGCTGCGGGTGGCATCGACCAGGCGCAGCACATAGTCGATCAGCGCATCGCTGGCGCGCACCCTGGGCACCTCGGCCTGGATCAGCGCCAGCTCGGCGTGGTCGAGAATGGCCTCCAGGCGCGGCAGCAACGAGCGCCGCGAATCACCGAGGAGCAGGGCTTTTTCCGCGGCCTTGGCCGGGTAACCGAGCGACAGGCGCATGAGGAAGCGATCGAGCTGCGACTCGGGCAAGGCAAAGGTGCCGCCCTGGCTCACCGGGTTCTGCGTGGCGATCACGAAGAACGGATCCGGCAGCGGCCGGGTCGCGCCCTCGATGGTCACCTGGCCCTCCTCCATGGCTTCGAGCAGCGCGCTCTGGCTCTTCGGCGTGGCCCGATTGATCTCGTCGGCCAGCACCAACTCGGCGAAGATCGGCCCCGGATGGAAGAGGAACTGCCCGCTCTCCCGGTCGAACACCGAGGTGCCGAGAATGTCGCCGGGTAACAGGTCGGAAGTGAACTGGATGCGCTGAAAGCTCAGGCCCAGCACCCTGGCCAGGGCGTGGCTGAGGGTGGTTTTGCCCATGCCCGGCAAGTCCTCGATCAGCAGATGGCCGCGGGCCAACAGGCAGGCCAGGGCCAGGCGCACCTGCGGCTCCTTGCCCAGCAGCACCTGATTCACCGCGTCCAGGCAGGCATTCAGTCGTGTGCGCATCGTTCGCTCCGGGCTTATCCAAGTGCGTCGATGCTACTGGCCGGCATCCGGCGGGCAAAGCGCCGTGAAACCTTTGCTGACGAAACTGTCGGCGCGGTTCGCACTTTCGGGCGAAATCTACAAGCGGAAATGCCCGGCCATACCCTGCAACTCGCGGCCCAGCTGGGCCAGGCGAATGCTCGAGTCAGCCGTTTCGTCCATCGCCAGCGAGGACTGATCGGCGATATCGCGAATCGAGGTGACGCTGCGACTGATCTCTTCGGCCACCGCCGTCTGCTGTTCGGCCGCGGCGGCGATCTGCTGGTTCATCTCGAAGATCAGGGTCACCGCCTCGGCAATCCCGGCCAGGGCGCCTTCGGTCTGATTGGCATCGGCGACCACATGAGCGACCAGGGCACCGCTCTGCTGCATGTCGGCCACCGACCGCCGTGCGCCCTCGCGCAACGTGGCGATCAGGCCTTCGATTTCCGCGGTGGACTGCTGGGTGCGCTTGGCCAACGCGCGCACCTCGTCGGCCACCACGGCAAAGCCGCGACCCTGGTCGCCGGCGCGGGCGGCCTCGATGGCGGCGTTGAGGGCCAGCAGGTTGGTCTGTTCGGCCACGCTCTTGATCACATCCAGCACCGAATCGATGCGCTGGGTGTCCTGGCTGAGGCGCTCGATGCTCTGGGTGGTGGTGGTCATCGCCGCCGCCAACTGGTCGATCCGCACCAGGGTCTGGCGCACCACCTCGGTGCCGCGACCGACCCGGTTGTCGGCGTCCTCGGTGGACGCGGCGGCAGCCTCGGCGTTACGCGCCACCTCATGCACGGTGGCGGTCATTTCGCTCATGGCGGTCGCCACCTGATCGGTTTCCACCCGCTGGCCGTTGACGCCCAGGCGGGTCTGCTCGGTGATCGCCGACAACGATTGCGCCGAAGTGGAAATCTGGCTCACCCCACCCTGCAACTGGCCGACCATTTCGCGCAGGTTGTCCGACATGCCCTGCATGGCGGCCTGCAACTGCCCCACTTCGTCGCTGCGCTGCACCTCGATGCGCACACTGAGGTCGCCCTCGGCGATCTGCCGGGCCTGCCCGATCACCTGCTTGAGCGGGCGCACGATCAGCAGGGTGATCGCCAGGGTCGCCAGCAGACCTATCACCAGGGCCAGCGCAGCGGCCAGCAGAATCAGCCAGCCACTGGCCTGCAGTTGCGCCTGCATGGCGCTCTTCTGGCGGGAGTAGGCCTGCTCCACCAGTTCGACGATGCGTTCGGCCTGCGCCACCAACAGGGCATATTCCTGCTTCTGCTGGCGCAAGTGGCCGTTGTACTCCTTGAGCCGTTCATTGAACGAGTCGACGTTGCCGATGACTTCCGCCAGCACCGAGGCATAGCCCGGACTATTCACGGCATCGCGCAGCTCGCCGGCCAGGGTCTGCGCATCCAGGGCCTGCTGGATTTCGCCCTGGGCGACTTCAGCCGTAGTGCGGCTCTGCTGCAGGCGCACACGGGCCTGGTCGAGCGCCTGCAGCAGCAACTGATGCACCTTGCCGATCTGGCCGGCCTGCAGCACCGCCTCGGCGCCTTGGCTACCCTGGCTGCTCGCGAGCAGATCGAGGCCATCCTCGGCCAGGCCCTCCTCGAGCAGCTCGAGGCTGTTGGCGGCGCTCACCACCAGCCAATTGGCCGCCTCCAGGGACAGACTCATGTTGTCGGTCAGCTCGACATAGCGGTCGAAGGCCGAGCGATACTGGCCGATGGCAGTGTCGACCTCGCCCAGCAACTGGCCCTCGGCAGCCGCCAGTTCGGTCTGCAGGGCCGCGCTGCTGGCCAGCAACGTCTGGGTCTGCTCATGCAGGCGCTGGACATGAGCGGTGTCGCTGGTCAGGGCGAAATCCTGCTCGCTGCGGCGGATCTGCAGGACCTGGGTGTTGATCGCGCTCATGCGCTCCAGCGATGCCGAGCGCACACCGACCTCGCGCAACGCCGAATAGCCGGTGGCGGCAACCACCACGGTGAGCGCCAGCACCACGCCAAAACCCAGGGCCAGTTTCTTCGCCGTACTCAAGCTGGCGACGTGCCACTGCAGATCAGTCCACATATATCCCACTCCACCCCGGCCACCGACGAACCCGGCTCGCCGGCTGAACACGCAAAATTATGCAGGCAAGATAGAAGCGCAAAGCTGCTGGCGACAAGCCAGCAGCCGGGGCAAATGTGCTTTTAACTATGTGCGGGTCGTTTTCAGAGCGGATTGCTTCAGGGGCGCTGCATCTCGAAGCTGTCGCGGGTACGGGTGTAGGCCATGCCGCCCAGGCGACCGATCAGGTCGAGCTTGTGCGGATCGATCCGGCCCTTATCGTTGAGCACCGCATCGTCGACATGGGCGAGCAGCACTTCGGCGAAGATCAGGTGACAGTTCGGCGCCCCCGGCGGATACGCCAGCACCTGCGCCACCCGGCACTCGAAAGCCACCGCCGCGCCGGCCACCCGGGGGACGCCCACTCGCTCGCTGGCCAGGCTGGCGATGCCGCAGCGCTCGAACTCGCTGACGCCATGGGGCAACTGGGCAGCACTGGCATTCATCGCCTCGGCCTGGGCGCAGGACACCAGCTGGATCACCAGCTCGCCGGTGGCCTGTACGTTGCGCAGGGTGTCCTTGGGGCTGCCGTCGCCGTGCAGATTGACGTTGACCATCAGGGTCGGCGGCGCATCGCTGATCACCTGAAAAAAACTGAACGGGGCCAGATTGCTGGTGCCAGCGGGGGAAACGCTGGAGACCCAGGCGATCGGCCGCGGCGTGACCGTGGACGCCAGCCAGCGGTAGGCATCCAAAGGCGTCAGGGCGCTGAAATCCAGTTGCACGGCACATTCCTCGATCGCTTGCTGGCGCCCAGTATGCCAGTCAGGACTCCTCCCTTCGACCGCTAATACCGCTGGTCGGCAGCCCTCGCCGGCTTGCCGGCACCCGGCGACCGAGCCCGCTGTTTTGCTGGCGAGCGGTGACTTCAAGGGAAACCTGCGGCAGATCAATAAAAGGGTCTGTCGCTCTTCACTTTCCGCCATGCGCCACTAATATGACATTGTCACACCGCTAAAACACTTAGAGTCATTTATTTGACTAATACGAAAAATAATCTGCCAACAATGTGAACCGAGAAAAAGCACCATGGATTTTCAGCAAATCGAAGCGGATCGACAGTCAGTGGAACCCCAGGAGGACCTGACCTTCCTCCTCGAACACTATCAACTGAAAAGCTTTCAGTATTCAGAGCTGCAACACGAACAGGCCGTACTCGCCTCGGTCGCCGACTGGCCACTGCTGAGCGAAACGCTGCGACCACTGCTCCAACTTGTCGAAGCCGCGAAACTCGACAAGGCAGATTGAGATGCACCTGATCGCCGTACAGGGGCTGCGGGGTGGCTGCGGCACCACGTCAATAGTGGCCGGACTGACTTCGGCCCTGGCAATTCTGCACCAGCCCGTCCTGGCGATCGACCTGTGCCCCAGCAACATCCTCAGCCTGCACTTCGGCTTACCCTTCGATGAGCCCGCGGACTGGACGGCGCGAGACTTGCCAAGCCCTGCCCGGAAGATTGTCGCCTTTCGTCAGCGGGAGCGGGTTTCCGTGCTGCCATTCGGCCGCCACCCCACCCAGGGTTATGACCCCCAGTGCGCGGTTGACCTGCTCGAGCACGCACTGCGGCAACTGACGCCGTCGAGCGGCACCTTTGTGCTGCTCAATATTCCGCCTCACCTGAACCTGCTCAGTCGCCTCGACCAGCGCCCGGACATCCATTGGCTGCACGTGCTGGAGGCGGATCCGGCCTGCCATATCCTGCTCAACTACCAGCTGTACGACAACCAACCCCTGCCACGCAACCACCACTGGCTGATCAACCGCCTGCAACCGTCGCGCAAACTGTCCCACGATCTGCTGGAACTCTGGCGTCTGGCTCTCGGCCAGTTGCTGGTTCCTTGCGTGATCCATGAGGACGAAGCGGTGCGCGAGGCGCTGGCACGCAAGCAACTGCTGGGTGAAAGCGCGCCGCACTGCCTGGCCATGCGCGATTTCCTCGCCTTGGCGAACTGGTGCGTCAACACGGTGGCAAGCCCATGAACCAGCGCATCCAACCGCCGCCAGTGCCCCCCGGGGCCGCCAAGCCCGCTCCCGCCAGGCAGCCGACCCTGCTGATGGCGCTTGTCCGCGTCCTGTGCTGGACGCTCTTTACCCTCGAATCAGCCAGCTGGCGCTGGCTGCTGGCGCACAGGCGGCAACTCTACCCCCAGGCCTGCGGATCACGCCTGCGCCCGGGCGATCCACTGCGCGTAGTGCTGCAGAGCCTGTGGCTGGTGCTGGTAAAACCGCTCGACCGGCGCCCGCAAAAGCTCACCAGGCTGGCCAACTCGTGCCTAACCGCCTCGAGTCGCTGCCGGCAGCTGCTGGGGCGGTCGTGGCAACGCCTGGCGGCGCGCAATAGCAGTCGCCAGATCAGTACCCAGCCGCTGCCAGAGCGCCCCGCCGGCACAGCCACCTGGCTGCAACTGCCAATGCTGCTGGTGGCCCTGCCGGTGCTGGCACTCTGTATCACCCAACCGCTCGAGCCCTATCAACAGGCGCTGTTCGCCAGTCTGCTGTGGCTTATTGCGCTGGGCGTGGCGCGCTTTTCCGGGCGCCGCGCGACACTGATCCTGATCGTCCTGTCGATCCTGGTCTCCAGTCGTTATTTCTGGTGGCGCTACAGCTCCACCCTGAACTGGGATGACCCGCTGGACCTGAGCTGCGGCCTGCTGCTGCTGGCTGCCGAGAGCTATTCCTGGCTGGTGCTGATCCTCGGCTATATGCAGTCCATCTGGCCGCTCGACCGCCAGCCCTGCCCGTTACCCCGCGACATGGCCAACTGGCCGAGCGTGGACATCTACATCCCGACCTATAACGAAGACCTGTCGGTGGTGCGCCCGACCGTGCTCGCGGCGCTCGGCATCGACTGGCCGCAGAGCAAGCTGAGCATCTGGATTCTCGACGATGGCAAGCGCGACGAATTCCGCCGCTTCGCCGCCGAAGCAGGGGTTGGCTACCTGACCCGCCCGGACAACCGCCACGCCAAAGCCGGCAACCTCAATACCGCGATGGGCAAGACCAGTGGCGAGTTCATCGCCATTTTCGACTGCGACCACATTCCGACCCGCTCCTTCCTGCAGCTGACCATGGGCTGGTTTCTGCGCAGCCCACGCCTTGGTGTGCTGCAAACACCGCATCACTTCCTCTCGGCCGACCCCTTCGAGCGCAATCTGGATAACTTCCGCCGGACACCGAACGAAAACACCCTGTTCTACGGCCTGACCCAGAATGGCAATGACCTGTGGGACGCGACCTTCTTCTGTGGCTCCTGCGCCATCCTGCGGCGCGCCGCGCTGGAAAGCATCGGCGGCTTCGCCGTGGAAACCGTGACCGAGGATGCGCACACCTCGCTGCGCCTGCACCGCCACGGCTGGACCTCGGCCTATATCCGCATTCCCCAGGCCGCCGGTCTGGCTACCGAAAGCCTCAGCGCGCACATCGGCCAACGCATCCGCTGGGCCCGCGGCATGGTGCAGATTTTCCGTCTCGACAACCCGCTGTCCGGCCAGGGTCTCTCGCTCGGGCAACGGCTCTGCTACTTCAATGCCATGCTGCATTTTCTTTCCGGGGTGCCGCGCCTGATCTACCTCACGGCGCCATTGGCCTTCCTCCTGCTGCATGCCTACATCATCTATGCCCCGGCCCTGCTCATCCTGCTGTTCGTCGTGCCCCACATCGTCCACAGCACCCTGACCAACTCGCGCATCCAGGGCAGGTACCGCCATTCGTTCTGGAGCGAGATCTACGAAACCGTACTCTCCTGGTATATCGCCCGGCCCACCAGCGTCGCCTTGATCAACCCGCGCAAGGGCACCTTCAACGTCACCGCCAAGGGCGGCCTGATCGCAGACGACCTGTTCGACTGGAAGATGGCCAAGCCCTTCCTGATCCTCGCCGCCCTCAACCTGAGCGGCCTGCTGTTCGGCCTCTACCGCCTGCTCTGGGGCGCGAGCGACGAGCGCATGACCGTACTGATCAGCCTGTGCTGGGTGCTGTACAACCTGATCGTGCTCGGCGGCGCCCTGGCGGTGGCGGCAGAAGTCCGGCAAATCCGCCGGGCCCATCGCGTCGACCTGCACCTCGACGCGGGGATCCGCCTGCCCTCGGGGCATGCCTACCCCTGCACCCTGCTCAACTACTCGGACGGCGGCGTGAGCATCCAGCTTCCCCGCGGGCTCAACCTGACCTTGCCCGAGGTTGCCCGGCTATCGCTGCTGCTCAGGCGCGGCCACGAGGAGTTCGAGTTTCCGGCCCGCGGCCGCAGCATTACGCAAGGCATCCTCGGTGCCGAACTGGAACCCATGGACCTGCGCCGCCACGGCCGCTTCGTGCAATGCACCTTTGCCCGCGCCGACACCTGGGCGCGCTGGCATGACGGCTTCGCCCAGGACCATCCGCTCAGCAGCCTGCACGGGATCGTCCGCGTCGGCCTCAGCGGCTATCGGCAGACGCTGCTGTATGCCCCGGACTGCCTTCAACCGTTGATTGATTTTGCCCGCGGCAGCGCTCAATGGCTCAGCTCTTTCGTCCCAGTCACCCCCGTGTTAGGCACCGTTCAGACAGGGTCACGCCCATGAATATCCAGTATTTTTTCCGTTGCGTGCTCATGTTTATCGCCGCGCTGCTGATCGCCAACAGCGCCTTGGCGGCGCCAGAGCCAGCCGCAACGGAGGCGACGCCGCCAGGCACCTACCAGCGCAGCCTCGGTCTCAGCGAGCTGTCTTCACCCGGCGTGCTATTGCTGCGCAACATGTTGCGCCACCTCTATGCCGAGTTCGGCGTGCGCAGCGACGAGCTGATCGAGGCCGCCGAACTGCAGTTGTTCTACACCCCCTCCCCGGCGTTGAACGCCAAACGCTCGCACGTCAAGGTGTACCTCAATGACGAACTGATGGGCGTGCTGCCGATCCTTGAGGAGGAACTCGGCCAGGAGGTCGAGCGCACGCTCGCGCTGGACACCAGCTTCATTCGCGACTTCAATCACCTGCGCTTCGAGCTGGTGGGCAGCAACGACACCGCGCCCGAGGACCCCATGCACGCCAGCCTGTGGCTGGACTTCAGTGCCAAGAGCCAATTGCAGCTCAACGTCCTGCGGCTCAAGGCCAGCAACGACCTGGCCATTCTCCCGGAGCCATTCTTCGACCACCGCGACAAGGCGCCCCTGCTGCTGCCGTTCGTGTTCAGCCGCGCGCCCAGCCCGACCCAGCAGACCGCCGCCGCCGTGCTCGCCTCCTGGTTCGGCATCCACAGCAGTTGGCGCGGTGCCTCCTTCCCCGTCTCCTTCGGCGGCTTGCCGGCCAACCGTTCGGCGGTGGTGTTTGCCAGCAACCAACAACGCCCGGCGTTCCTCAAGGATTACCCCAGGGTCAGCGCCCCCACCCTGGCCATCATTGACCATCCGAGCGCACCCTTCGCCAAACTGCTCCTGATCCTGGGTGAGGACGACCAGCAGGTACTGGCTGCCGTCCGCGCACTTGTCCTGGGCAGCAACAGCCTGAAAGGGCCTTCGAGCACCCTGCGCAACATCCCCGAAGCCCCGCCGAGAAAGCCCTACGATGCGCCCAAGTGGGTGAAAAGCGATGGCCCCACACGCTTCAGCGAACTGCTCGACAACCCCATGCAACTGCAGGCGAGCGGCCTGGTGCCACCGCCCCTGAGCCTGACCCTGAGGGTGCCGGCGGATCTGTTCATCTGGCGTAGCCCGGGAGTCCCCCTGGATCTGCGCTACCGCTATACGCCGCCGCTGCAGAAGGACTCCTCGCTGCTCAGCATCAGCATCAACGACCATTTCGTCCAGGCCTTCCCCCTCAACGACCCGGCGCCTGGAAAAATCGCCGGCCTGGCCCAGCAAAACCTGCCCCTGCTCACCCAGCAGCCCGGCAGCAAGCGCCTGATGATCCCGGCCCAGCTCGTCGGCCCGCACAACGAACTGCGCATGAACTTCAGCTTCAATGCCTTGCCCGGCTGCGCCTATGCCGACAACTGCGCCACCAGCCTGCCGATGAACATCCAGGCGGCGATAGACCCTGATTCCAGCATCGACTTTTCGGCCTTCCATCACTACAAGGCGATGCCCGACCTGCAGGCCTTTGCCGAAACCGGTTACCCCTACAGCCGTGTCGCCGACCTCTCGCAGACCCTGGTACTGATGCCGCCCCAGCCGAGCCAGGCCGAGCTGTCGCTGCTGCTGGCGATCATTGGCCGGATCGGCGCCTATACCGGCTACCCCGCCACCCGCCTGAGCATCAGCGACGACTGGCTGGCGGCGGCGCAAAGCCAACGTGACCTGCTCCTGATTGGCGCCGTTGCGCCAGCATTCAGCAACGAGCAAGGCCCGGAACTGGGCGCCCTGGGCCTGCAGATCGCGGCCAGCCTGAGCCACCCGGATAGCCGTGCCGCGCCCCCGCGGATCAGCGACGCCTCTGCCGATCTGGCAGCCCTGGTCGGGTTCCAGTCGCCATTCGACGACAAGCGCAGCGTGGTCGCACTGATGGCGGGCAGCGCCAGCGGCTACAGCCTGATCGAGCGCAACCTGCTCGACAACCAGCGTCGCGCCAGGATTGCCGGCTCGGTGACCTTGATGCACGGGGAGCAGATCGATACTGCCGTGCTGGGCGACACCTACTATGTCGGCAGCCTGCCCTGGTGGCTGCTGCTCTGGTACCACCTCGCCGACCACCTGCTGCTCCTGATAGTTCTGGCCTCGCTGAGCGCCGTACTGATCGCCAGTGCGATGTTCAGCGCCCTCAGCCTGCTGGCCAAACGCCGACTACAAGCCCCTGCCTGAGGTGCGTGATGAAAGTCTGGATGGTCATGCTGTTGGTCCTTTCGCCGCTCGGCAACGCCGCGCACGCCGGCTGCCAGTGGCCATTGTGGGAGCAGTTCAAGCAGCGTTTCGTCGATGCCGGCGGCCGGGTGATCGACAGCAGCGACCCACGCTCGATCACCACCTCGGAAGGCCAGGCCTATGCCCTGTTCTTCGCCCTGGCAGCCGGTGATCGGCAGACCTTCGAGCGTCTGCTGCGCTGGCTGGAAGACAACCTGGCCCAGGGCGACCTGCAACGGCACCTGCCGGCCTGGCTCTGGGGGCGTAACCCGGAGGGGCAATGGCAGGTGCTCGACGGCAACTCTGCGGCAGACGCCGACCTGTGGCTGGCCTATAGCCTGCAGGAGGCCGGCAGACTCTGGCAGCACGCCGATTATTCACGCCTGTCGGCCCGGCAACTGGCCCTGATCCAGCAGCACGAGGTCGCCCAGTTGCCGCAACTCGGGCCGCTGCTACTGCCCGGGGCAGAAGGTTTCACCGGCCAGGAGCGCTGGACCCTCAACCCCAGCTATTCCCCCCTGCCCCTGCTGCACAGCTTCGCCCACCGCTACCCGGACAGCGTCTGGGCGGCGATGCTCGAACCGACCCGGCGCATGCTCGAAGAAACCAGCGCCCGGGGCTTCGCCCCCGACTGGGTCGAGTGGCGCGACGGGCACTGGCAGGGGTCGGCCAGGAGTGGCTGGCAAGGCAGCTACGATGCCATCCGCGTCTACCTGTGGGCGGGCATGCAGGAGCCGGCGGCCAACCTCGCCCAGCACTTCCAACCGATGCTGCACTACCTCCAGCAGCATGGCCGGCCACCCCTGCGCGTCGACAGCCTGACCGGCAGCGCCGAAGGACATGGCCCGCCGGGCTTCTCTGCGGCGCTGCTACCCTTACTCAGCAGAACCGCGCAGCCGCGCCTGCTGCAGGAACAACTGGCGCGCCTGGCTGCAGAACCGCTGCAGGCGGACGCCTACTACGATCATGTACTGAGTTTGTTCGGCCGAGGCTGGAGCGAAGGACGCTATCGCTTCTCGCCACGCGGCGCATTGCAACCACAGTCAATCGAGGAATGCTCATGACCAGGCACCTACCCTTTGCCCTGCTGCTGCTGAGTACCAGCGCCCATGCCATCGACACCAGCGAAGCCCGCCTGCAGCTGCTTGAGCAGGTGCGCACCGGGGAGTCGCGCAACAAGGTGGAGTTGATCGAGGAGAGCCTGTATCGCCTGTTCAAGCTCAACCCCGAGGATCCCGAAGGCCTGGCGGCGCTGATTCGCCTGCAAGTGCGCAAGAATCAACTGACCGAAGCCGAGGCCACCCTCGAACGCCTGAGCCGCAGCGCACCCGACAGCGAGTCCCTGGTGCTGGCCCGCCTGCACCTGGCGATCAACGAGCCGGAGGCCAAGGAGCGCCTGCAGCAGGCGCGCCTGCTGGCGCGCGCGGGTCGCCCCGAGGAAGCGCTGGTGATTTACGACAGCCTGTTCAAACCCGGCTTTCCCAGTAGCGATCATGCGCTCGAGTACTGGCAGACCCTGGCCAACACCGCGCAAGGCCAAACCAGGGCTCTGCACGGCCTGGAAGAGCTGGTTGCGCAATACCCCTACAGCAGCAATTTCCGCCTGGCCCTGGCCAGACAGCGCCTGGCCATCGACCCCTACAGCGAGGCCGCCCATGCCGATCTGGAACAGTTGGCCAGCGACCCCTATGCACGCGCGGGGGTTGCCAGCGTCTGGCAAGACCGCCTCGAGCGGCTTCCCGTCGATGAACGCAGTGCCGCCCTCTGGCGCCGCTACCTCAAGCAATACCCGGAGGCCGACGATGTCGCCAGACAAGCCCTGGCCGAACAGGAGCGGTTACTCGCCAACCCCTCCTTCCAGGCCAAACAGCGCGCCCTGAGCAAGCTCGACAGCGGCTCGCAGGCGTACCCGGCCATCGAGCGCGACCTGCAACTGGCGCTCAAGGGCTTCCCCACTGACGCGCAAACCCTCGGCGCACTGGGTCTGCTGCGCCAGCGCCAAGGGCGGCAACAGGAGGCCCTGGCCCTGTACGAACAGGCCCGCAGCCACGAGGACAACATCGACAACCTGGGCAAGTGGCAAACCCTGATCGGCGAGTCACGCTTCTGGGCCACCCTCAAGGAGGCCGAGGCAGCCGTCGACCAGGGCAAGCTCGAACGCGCCGAGCAGCTTTACCAGCAGGCGGCCAAACTCAAGCCCAATGCCCCCGAACCACTCAACGGCCTGGGCAATATCCAGGCCAGGCGTAGCGACATGGCTGGCGCCGAACGCCACTACCAGGCCGCCTTGGCTCGCGATCGCAACAATGCTGCGGCCAAGCGCGGCCTGATCAACCTCTACAGCGTCAGCCAACCCGAACGCGCCCGGCAAATCATCCAAACCTTGCCCGCCGATCAGCGCCAACGCTTCGAACCCGAGTTGAACCGCCTGCAGGCCGCCCAGTTGGTCACCCAGGCCCAACAGCACAGCGACCAGCAACGCTGGGCCACCGCCAAGCATCTGCTCGAGCAGGCTCTGCGCCTGCAACCGGACAACCCCTGGATCGCCTACGACCTGGCCAAGGTCCGCGTGCAACTCGACGACCCGGCCGCCGAGCAGAGTTTTGCCGGCCTGTTGCTGCGCGCCCCCTACGACCCGGCCTCGCGCTACGCCCACAGCCTGTTCCTGGCCAGCCAGGATCGCCCCCAGCAAGCCCTGGACAGCCTGGCCAAGGTGCCCAAAGCCAAGTGGGACGACGACATGCGCGCGCTGGATCGACGCTTGCGTTTCAGCCAGACCATGGAGCATGCCCGCCAGATGCACGCCCAGGGGCGTGAGCATGCGGCCAGCGACTACCTCAGGATGCAGCAACGCCACTTCCCGGAGGAGGTTGCCATCCCCCTGACACTCGGCGAATGGGCCGAACGGCGAGGCAACCGAGCCGAAGCGGAGCGCCAGTACCGACTGGCCCAGCAGCTCGAACCGCACAACAGCGAAGCAGAACTCAGCCTGATCGAACTGGCCCAGCAGCGCCGCGACGCCGATGTTCGGCAGCGTCTCGAGGCCTTCGCTCCCGCCACCCCCTCGCCCAGCCAGCAGCGGCGTATCGCCAATCTCTGGCTGCAACTGGGAGAGCAGGCCAAGGCCGAGCAAACCATGGCCCAGGCCCGTCTCGCCGACCCGCAAGATCCCTGGATCTGGCGCGACAGCGGGCGCCTGGCCCTCGCCGGCGGCCAGCCACAAGAAGCCCTGGCGGCCTACCGCGAGGCCATGCGCAGCAGCGGCATCGCCCTGGCGCCGGAGGACACCCTGGCGTTTACCCATAGCACCCGGAGCAATGGCGAAGACGACTGGCTCAGGCGCAGCATCCGCAGCGACTCCGCCGAGCTCTACCTGCATCAGGCACCCACCGCCACCGTGCAGTACGGCTACCTGGAGAGTAAAGGCACACCCGGTTTCTCCGACCTGCAGGCCGGCTACCTGATCGCCGAAGTGGCGCACCCGCTGGGCAGCGGCCGGGGTTTCCTGCGCGCCGAGCAGGTGACCCTGGATAACGGCAGCTTCGACAACCTGCTCGACGCCGACGACTTCGGCAGCGTGCTGATCTGCCAGCAACGCGGTGAAGCCTGCGACCAGGGCGACCGCCACCAGCGCGAAGAAGGCACTGCGCTGGCCATGGGCTGGCGCAGCGAACGCCTGGAGTGGGACATCGGCAGCACGCCACTGGGCTTCCCGGTGGAAGATGTGGTCGGCGGCATACGGATCAGAGGCGATCTGGCCAAGCTGGGCTGGACCCTGGACGTCTCGCGCCGCGCCCTGAACAACTCGCTGCTGTCCTTCGCCGGCACCGAGGACCCGCGCACCGGCGAAACCTGGGGCGGCGTGCGCGCCAACGGCATCCGCCTGGGCCTGAGCTACGACGAAGGCGGCAGCTACGGCATCTGGTCGAGCCTGCAGGCGCACCGCCTGACCGGCGAGAACGTCGAGGACAACGACCGCTACCGGTTGATGGCCGGGGTCTACTTCCGGATCATCGACGAGCCAGACCGGCGCCTGCGGATCGGTGGCAACGCCATGTACTGGCACTACGAGAAGGATCTCAGCGGCTACACCTTCGGCCATGGCGGTTATTACAGCCCGCAGCAGTATCAATCGCTCTCGGTGCCGATCAACTATGCCCAGCGCTGGGCGGACTGGTCGATCTACGCCGAGGCTTCAACCGGCTTCTCCTGGGCGCGCAACGACGACTCGCCCTATTTCCCGACCCGCAGCGACCTGCAAAGCGAAGCCGGCAATCCGATCTTCGAGGGCGGCAGCAGTGATGGATTCAGTTATCGCTTCAGCTTCACCGCCGAACGGCGACTGACCCCGAACTGGTTCGTCGGCGGCATGCTCGGCATGGAGCGCTCGGTGGGCAGCGACTACGAGCCACGCGGCGCCCTGCTCTACCTGCGCTACAGCTTCGCCCCCTGGGATGGCGACCTGAAGATGCCCCCGGAACCCCTGGAGGAATACGCCCAGTTCAATTGAGCGCACTGCGGCAAACAAGCCCGCATCACGACAGTGATGCGGGCTTGTTTTATTACTGTTGCGGGTAAGGGATCCAGCTCTGGTTTTCCATGCGCAGGTAGTGCTCGTCGTGCAGGCGCACCATCACACTGCCCTCGTTTTCCGCCACCACCATATCCAGCTGCGGAAGATCCCGGGTCGCACCGAGCAGGTCGAAGTCCGCATTGCGGTAGGCCTCACCATCGACCAGCCGCGCAATCAACTCGGACAAGGCCTGATAACTGCTCGGCGCCTGGATATGCAGCGGCCGCTGCGGCAACTGCGCCTTGGCATTGATCAGTTTGAGTCCGGCCGGAACCTGGGTAACCGTCGGGCTGGGAATCTCGCGCATGCCCTTGACCTGCATCAGATCACCGCGCAGGGCCGCACCATGCTCGGCGACTATGACCAGCAGCACCGGCTTGGCAGATGCCTGCACATGCTCGATGAAACTGTCCAGGTCATCCAGCACCTGACGCACACTGACCTTGTAGTCTGCGCTGACGGCCTTGCCAGTGACCTTGTCCACCCGCCGATTGCCATCGTGCAAGGTGATCGAGTTGTAGAACAACGCCTCGCGCGGCGAGCCCAAATCCAGCCGCTGCTGCCACCACTGCGTCAGCACTTCGCGATCGCGATAGATCGGCGAGCCGTCGAACCCGGTCAATGCCGGGCGTAATTGGCCGAGCGGGCTAGCAGCGGCCTGCAGGCGGCCACCGTCACGCAGCAGACCGAGCATGTTGTCGAAGCGGCCGGTGTGGTTGAGCAGCAAGCCATCGGTGAAGCCCAGCTGCTTGAGGTTTTCGAACAGGAAACATTGCTTGGCCGCGGGGCGATACAGATCGGCATTCGAAGCCTGGCCGCAACTGGCGCGCAACAAGCGCAGGACTGCCGGGCCGCTGTAGGTGGCCGCGGAGTTAAAATCGTCGAAGAGGATATCCATCTTGGCCCACAGCGGGTGCTGGACCAAACCGGTCTCCTCCAGGTCATCCCAGGCCATGGAACAGATATTCAACATCAGCACATCAATGGGCACGGCATCGGCCGCCAAGGCGCTGGGGAACTGCGTGACCTGCTGCCTCTGGCTCGCATAAAAGTCGTCCAGGGTCTGGTTCAGAAATGCATCATCGATCACGGCAGGCGCCACATCACCGACCACCGGAGCGGTGCTTGCAGGAGTCGACAGCAGTACCGGCACCGGCACGGCCCCCGGCCGCGGCATGAACAGCTTGGCATCGCCAACCACCAGCACCAGCACCAGCGCCACCAGCGTGAAGCTGGTCACCCGCAGCCACTGACTGACGAACAGGTAGCCGACCAGCAGGATCAGCCCCGCGGCCAGCCAGGTCGGATTGATGAAGCGACCCGCCAACTCCAGCATATAGTCAGCACTGAACTGGCTGACCTGCGCGGAATTGGCGATCAGGCGGCTGAACGGTGGCAGCCAGCTGTCGTAGTAGTACAGGGCGCCACCCAGCGGAATGGCGAGAAGATGGCGCAAGCGATGCAGCCATTGCGGTGGCAAAGGCAACAGCAGGAAAGCGGCGAAAGCCAGATTCTCCAGGGCATGGAAATTCAACTGGCCATACCAGAGCAAAACCAGCTTGGTGATGAAGTAGAAGTTCCACAAGCCCAAACCACGCCAGGAACTCATGGCAGCCGGTGACGCCAAAGCACTGCCTTGCTGCATAGCCAATCCCCAGTAGTCAATGCTGCTGCATGCGGTTCTTGTGCTGCATCGCCCTAGCGAGCAGAACCTGCATCATGCGTTAAGCATCGCTGCTGATTGGCAAAAGGCAAATGCCGATTGGCTTTTTGCTCGAACTTATACGGGGAGACTCGAGGCGGTCGCTGGCGCAACCGCCGGGTGTGCCTAACGGCCGGCGCGCGACTCGCGAATGTAAAAGCGCGCCCGCTCTGACTTGCTGGTGCAGCCCTCGTAGCTTTCGAATTGCTGCTGGGTTTTCGCCGCGGTCAGCAGCGACAGAGCCTTGGAATAACTCACGGTGCCGGCAAAGCCTTCGGCCTTGGCCAGATCCAGCTCGGCCCAGGCCGCATTCAGTTGCGTGGCACAGCTGTCGCGGT
>NZ_FOWX01000048.1 GCF_900115555.1 Pseudomonas borbori | reverse complement strand
TGTCCAAGGGGCCGTGGAATGAGTGTCCAAGTCAGCGTGGAATCGCTGTCCAAGTGTTCGTGGACTGGGTGTCCAAGTGCGCATGGAATCCCCATACAAGTCATCTGTCGCGGTCCGTGGGAGGGGCTTTAGTCGCGATATTCCAGCGTCCTCAAAATCAATCGCGGCTAAAGCCCCTCCCACAAGCCTGGCGTTGTCCGGCAGGCAAAAATAAAAAACCCGGCTGGATGGCCGGGTTCTTGAATTTGGCTCCGCGACCAGGACTCGACAGCACAGCTGAACGCGCTTTAGCGCGGCCCCGGAGGGGTGAGTCTTGGCGAATAACCTGGGACGCAGTCCCGGTGAGAGTCCGCAGGCAATAAAAAACCCGGCTGGATGGCCGGGTTCTCGAATTTGGCTCCGCGACCAGGACTCGAACCTGGGACCCAATGATTAACAGTCATTTGCTCTACCGACTGAGCTATCGCGGAACAACGGTGCGTATCCTACTGATTAGGAAGGGGAAGTCAAGTGTTGTGGACTTCCCCTGAGCGGTTCAGAGGACCTGGGCGATGGCCTGGGTCACGGCCGGCAAATTGCGCTGGTTCAGCGCCGCGACGCAGATGCGCCCAGTGCCGACGGCGTAGATGCCGAACTCGTTTTTCAGGCGCTCGACCTGTTCGGTGGTGAGACCCGAGTAGGAGAACATGCCGCGTTGCTGGGCGACGAAGCTGAAGTCGCGTTTGGCGCCCAGGGCCGTCAACTGTTCGACCATGGCCAGGCGCATGCTGCGGATGCGTTCGCGCATTTCGCCCAGTTCGGCTTCCCACATGGCCCGCAGCTCGGGCGTGTTGAGTACTGCCGCGACGACGCTGGCGCCATGGGTCGGCGGGTTCGAGTAGTTGGTGCGGATCACTCGCTTGAGTTGCGACAGCACCCGGCCGGTCTCATCTTGCGAACCGGTGACGATGGACAGCGCACCGACCCGTTCGCCATACAGCGAGAACGACTTGGAGAAGGAGCTGGAGACGAAGAAGGTCAAGCCGGATTCGGCGAACAGGCGCACGGCCGCGGCGTCTTCCTCGATGCCGTCGCCAAAGCCTTGGTAGGCGATGTCGAGGAAGGGTACATGCTCGCGCTCACGAATGATTTCGAGAATGGCCTGCCAGTCGTCCATGCCCAGGTCGACGCCGGTCGGGTTGTGGCAGCAGGCGTGCAGCACCACGATCGAGCGGGCGGGCAGGTTTTTCAGGTCTTCGAACAGGCCGCCACGGTTGACGCCGTTGCTGAAGGCATCGTAATAGCGGTAGTTGCGCACCGGGAAGCCGGCGGCTTCGAACAGGGCGCGGTGGTTTTCCCAGCTCGGGTCGCTGATGGCCACGGCGGCATCGGGGAGCAGGCGCTTGAGGAAGTCCGCACCGATTTTCAAGGCGCCGGTGCCGCCCAGGGCCTGGGCGGTGATCACTCGGCCTTCTTGCGCCAGGGGCGAGCCGGCGCCGAACAGCAGGGTCTGCACGGCCTGGTCGTAGGCGGCGATGCCCTCGATCGGCAGGTAGCCACGCGGCGCATGGGTGGCAGTCAGCGCATTTTCTGCTTCCTCCACCGCCCGCATCAGCGGAATTCGCCCATCTTCATTGGTGTACACGCCAACGCCGAGGTTGACTTTGGTGGGGCGGGTATCGGCGTTGAATGCTTCGTTGAGGCCCAGGATGGGGTCGCGCGGAGCCATTTCGACGGCAGAGAACAGACTCATGGATGCGGCAGCTCGGAGGAAGAGGGGTGAATGTCTGCAATGCCCCGCTAGGGGTTGCGTAAGTGGGCCGGTAGTATAACGAACCCATAACGTGTGTCGCGACAGCGGGTACACGCATTTCAACTGTTTTGACGTACGCTTTCAGATCGCGTCACAGTCGTTTGTCGAGGTTAGTCATGTCCAAGTTCCAACTTGTCACCCGTTTCCAGCCTGCCGGCGATCAGCCGGAGGCCATTCGGCAGATGGTGGAAGGCTTGGAGGCGGGGCTGTCGCACCAGACCCTGCTCGGCGTGACCGGTTCGGGCAAGACCTTCAGCATCGCCAACGTGATCGCCCAGATCCAGCGGCCGACTCTGGTGCTGGCGCCAAACAAGACCCTGGCCGCGCAACTGTACGGCGAGTTCAAGAGCTTCTTCCCGAACAACGCCGTGGAGTACTTCGTCTCCTATTACGACTACTACCAGCCCGAAGCCTATGTGCCGTCGTCCGATACCTTTATCGAGAAGGACGCCTCGATCAACGATCACATCGAACAGATGCGCCTGTCGGCGACCAAGGCGCTGCTGGAGCGGCCGGACGCGATCATCGTCACCACTGTGTCGTGCATCTACGGCCTGGGCAGCCCCGAGACCTACCTGAAGATGGTGCTGCACGTCGATCGCGGCGACAAGCTGGATCAGCGTGAACTGCTGCGCCGCCTGGCCGATTTGCAGTACACGCGCAACGATATGGATTTTGCCCGCGCCAGCTTCCGCGTGCGTGGCGACGTGATCGATGTGTTCCCAGCGGAGTCGGAGCTGGAGGCCGTGCGCGTCGAACTGTTCGATGACGAGGTGGAGAGCCTGTCGGCCTTCGATCCCTTGACCGGTGAGGTGATCCGCAAGCTGCCGCGTTTCACCTTCTACCCCAAGAGCCACTACGTCACCCCGCGCGAAGTGCTGCTGGAGGCGGTGGACCGGATCAAGGTCGAGCTGGCCGAGCGTCTGGACTACCTGCGCAGCAGCAACAAGCTGGTCGAGGCCCAGCGCCTGGAGCAACGCACCCGTTTCGACCTGGAGATGATCCTCGAACTGGGTTATTGCAACGGCATCGAGAACTACTCGCGCTACCTGTCCGGGCGCGGGCCGGGCGAGCCGCCACCGACCCTCTACGACTACCTGCCGGACGAGGCGCTGCTGGTGATCGACGAGTCCCACGTGTCGGTGCCGCAGGTCGGCGCCATGTACAAGGGCGACCGCTCGCGCAAGGAAACCCTGGTCGAGTACGGCTTCCGCTTGCCCTCGGCGCTGGACAACCGGCCGATGCGCTTCGAGGAGTGGGAGGCGGCCAGTCCGCAGACCATTTTCGTCTCGGCCACCCCGGGGCCCTACGAGGCCGAGCACGCCGGGCGGGTGATCGAACAGGTGGTGCGGCCGACCGGCCTGGTCGATCCGCAGATCGAGGTGCGTCCGGCGCTGACCCAGGTCGACGACCTGCTCTCGGAAATCAACAAGCGCGTGGCGCTGGGCGAACGGGTGCTGGTTACCACCCTGACCAAGCGCATGGCCGAGGATCTCACCGATTACCTGGCCGACCACGGGGTCAAGGTGCGTTACCTGCACTCGGATATCGATACGGTGGAGCGGGTCGAGATCATCCGCGACCTGCGTATCGGCGCCTTCGATGTGCTGGTGGGCATCAACCTGCTGCGCGAAGGTCTGGACATGCCGGAGGTGTCGCTGGTGGCGATTCTCGATGCCGACAAGGAGGGCTTCCTGCGCAGCGAGCGCTCGCTGATCCAGACCATCGGCCGCGCCGCGCGCAATCTCAACGGTCGGGCGATTCTCTATGCCGACCGCATGACCGGCTCGATGGAGCGCGCCATCGGCGAGACCGAGCGCCGGCGTAACAAGCAGATCGCCTTCAATGCCGCCAATGGCATCACCCCCAAGGGCGTGTTCAAGGACGTCCAGGACATCCTCGAAGGCGCCACGGTACCGGGCTCGCGCAGCAAGAAACGCAAGGGCATGGCCCAGGCGGCGGAAGAAAGCGCGCGTTACGAGAACGAATTGCGTTCGCCGAGCGAAATCGCCAAGCGTATCCGTCAGTTGGAAGAGAAGATGTACCAGCTGGCCCGCGACCTGGAGTTCGAGGCCGCCGCGCAGCTGCGCGATGAGATCCACAAGCTGCGCGAACGTCTGTTGCAGGTGTGACTGTAGGCGGCGCAGGTCTGCTGCGGGATCCCTCGCCGGTTATCCAGGCCGGGCATGCCGCGGCTTTGGTCGCAATACTGTCGAGTCTCCGGCTTGTCTCGGCGGCTGTTTGCGTGGCCACGTCGTATTGAAATCAGGCTCTCAGTGGCTGAGTTTCAGACCGAGCAGACCGCAGAGGGTCAGAGCTATGCTGGCCAGGCGGATTAGCGCCATGGATTCGCCGAACAGGACGATGCCGGCGATTACCGTGCCGACTGCGCCGACGCCCGTCCAGATTGCGTAGGCAGTGCCCAGCGGCAATTCCTTTATGGCCAGACCGAGCAGGGCCAGGCTGACGATCATCGCCGCAACGGTAAGTAGGGTAGGCAACGGTCGGGAGAAGCCATCGGTGTATTTCAAGCCAACGGCCCAACCCACTTCGAACAGGCCGGCGAACAGCAGAATGATCCAGGACATGGTGACTCCATCAGAAACGTCAAAGGTAGGGGTCGTCCCCTGGATCGGGTCACTCGAAAGGGCTGAGGTCGTCCTCATGCTGTGCACTATTTTGCACGGCTGGCGTGGCAGGGCAAGCCTCTGCGGGTCAACGCAGGCCGTCGGATTGTTTCAGGTGTTTGCTGGCGTCCTGGCCCGGGCGACCATAGAGGGTCGCCAGTAGCGGGCCGGACAGGTTGTGCCACATCCTGAACAGCGCGCTTGGCCGCGCACTTAGTGGCGAGCAATGCGCACTGGCCAGTGCGGCGTTGCAGTCAACCGAAAAAACTCACTCGTACACTGTGCTTTTCCTGTTGGTTTCGCCTTGCCCGGTCGTCACTCGCTGTGCTTTTAAGCTGCCTCTAGATGCCCTGGGGCGTCTCTTCGCCGCCCAGGGCTTCGAACAGCGCCGGGAGGAAGTCGACGAAGGTCAGCATCATCAGGGTGAAGCTGGCGTCCTGTTGGCCGAGGGCGTCGTCGCCGCCATCCTGTTCGGCCTGATCCTGCAGCAGATCCTCGAAACGCAGGCGCTTGATCACCAGTTTGTCGTCGAGCATGAACGACAGCTTGTCCTGCCAGGCCAGGGACAGTTGGGTGACCTGTTTGCCCGAGGTCATGTGCAGCTGGATTTCGTCGCCGGTCAGGTCCTGGCGTTTGCAGCGCACCACGCCGCCATCTTCGTGGGTGTCGCGCAGCTCGCATTCGTCGAGCACATGGAAGTCGTCGGCGGCTTTCTGGGTCTTGACCCATTCGGTCATGGTGGCGCCGGGAGCGATCTTCACCGTCAGTGGGCGTACCGGCAGCGAACCGATGGCTTCACGCAGGGTGGAGAGCAGGTCTTCGGCACGCTTCGGGCTGGAGGCATCGACCAGAATCAGACCCTGTTTCGGGGCGATGGCGGCAAAGGTTGCCGACTTGCGGATAAAGGCCCGTGGCAGGAAGGTCTGCACGATGTCGTCCTTGAGTTGGTCGCGCTCCTTCTTGTAGACCTTGCGCATCTGCTCGGCTTCGATCTCGTCGACTTTCTCCTTCAGGGCGTCGCGCACCACGCTGCCCGGCAGGATGCGCTCCTCCTTGCGCGCCGCGATCAGCAGGAAATCGTCGCTGGCATGCACCAGTGGCGCATCGCCGCCTTTGCCGAAGGGGGCGATGAAGCCATAGGTGGTCAACTCCTGGCTGGCGCAGGGGCGCGCCGGTTTGGCGGCCAGTGCGGCTTCGAGTGCCTCGACATCGAAGGGGATGTTTTGGGTGAGGCGATAAACCAGCAGGTTGCGAAACCACATGAGGGGTGATTCTCCATAAGCGTGAAAGTCGCGAAGCGACGCCATCCAAATGTCCTTCTCCCCAGGGAGAAGGTGGCGCGCAGCGACGGGTGAGGGAGGCGGGAATACCGTGAGAGGCTTATGGTTCAGGGCGCTTCTCGCGGCATTCCCGTCGACGCAAGGCGCGCATTATTCCCTTCCTCGGCGTCTCAGGCCAACCCTGTGTAAGCCTTTGGCACGTCGATAAAAAATTTTTAAATCAGTGCTTGCCAAGGTGGGGGCGGCTGTCTAGAATGCGCCCCACTTCGAGAGTGAAGGGTGATTAGCTCAGCTGGGAGAGCATCTGCCTTACAAGCAGAGGGTCGGCGGTTCGATCCCGTCATCACCCACCAACTCGCTTTAGGAGTTACGCGCAGCGGTAGTTCAGTCGGTTAGAATACCGGCCTGTCACGCCGGGGGTCGCGGGTTCGAGTCCCGTCCGCTGCGCCATTTTTTACCTCGCTCCATCTCTGCTATATCCCTTCCGAAATATTCGCTGTACTCCTCTGAAAATCACCTTAAATACCTGAACTTATACGCATTTCCTGGTTCGTATCCTGGTAGCCAGTGATTGCGGCAGCCTGCTAAGCTCGCGCCTTCACTCGATTGCCCCAGGGTCTGTTCCCGTTTCATTCACGGCCGCGCGAATGAAACGGGAACAGACCCGCTTACCGAACAAGGAATAAGCATGAAACAGCATCGTTTAGCGGCGGCGGTCGCCCTGGTTGGCTTGGTTCTCGCGGGTTGCGATTCGCAAACCAAGGAAGTCAGCCTGGAAACTCCGGCGCAGAAAGCCTCCTACGGTATCGGCCTGAACATGGGCAAGAGCCTGGCGCAGGAGGGTATGGATGACCTTGACTCGAAAGCCGTGGCCCAGGGCATAGAAGATGCCATCGGCAAGAAAGAGCAGCGCCTGAAAGACGATGAACTGGTCGAGGCTTTCGCGTTCTTGCAGAAGCGTGCCGAAGAGCGCATGGCTGCCATGAACGAGGAGGCGGTCAAGGCCGGCAAGAAATTCCTCGAAGAGAATGGCAAGCGTGAAGGAGTGGTCACCACCGAATCCGGTTTGCAGTACGAAGTGCTGAAAAAAGCCGAAGGCGAGCAGCCGAAAGCCACCGACGTGGTGAGCGTGCACTATGAAGGTAAATTGACCGACGGCAGCGTGTTCGACAGTTCGATCGAGCGCGGTAGCCCGATCGAACTGCCTGTCAGCGGTGTGATTCCGGGGTGGGTCGAAGGCCTGCAACTGATGCATGTCGGCGAGAAGTACAAGCTCTATATCCCGAGCGAGCTGGCCTACGGCGAGCAGAGCCCGACTCCGGCGATCCCGGCCAACTCGGTGCTGGTGTTCGAGTTGGAGCTGCTGGAAATCAAGGCTGCCGGTGCCGAGCAGTAAGCGCTGATAGTGCGTTTGGCGAGCCCGGGGCGGTCCCGGGTTCGCCAGGCTGCCAGGGTTACAGATAACGCCCCGTTTCGACGGGGCGTTGTCGTTTTTGCTGCTGGCAAAACGAATTTGGGGCTGACTGCCGGGTCGGAAAAATGACTCTAGTGCAATTCTGGCGTCACGGTTATGCACATTTCATCCGGCTCGTGCGCAAGGTTGCCATGGGCTTCGTTAAAAACCCTTTGCAAATTTCAAGTTATTGATTTAAAACAAATTTACTGGCTGGATAAAAAATGTCCGATCTGTAGCCAGGCCGCATGAGCTGGGCGTTTGGTCGGTTCTTCGGGAATCTGTTCACAAGGTTATCCACAGCTTTAGTGGATAACCCAAGCGAGCCCAGCAGACATGCGGGTTGACGAGGATTACCCATGAAACAGCCGTGGAATTTTTCCGGTTATCTGCGCTTGGCACAGGGTTTTTTAGGTAGCGGTCGCTTACCCGCTCTGTTGCTGGCGGTGGCGCGCAAGAGCGCAAAACAGGGTGTGCGCCTCAACGCTTTGCAAGAGGATTTGCGGCTCCTGCAAGGTCTCTGTCTGGCCTGGTTGCGCGGTGAGTATCGTCAGATCGGTTCGCAGGCGTTACTGGCGGTAGTGGCGGCGCTGCTGTATTTCGTCATTCCGCTGGATGGGCTGCCGGATTGGTTGCCGGTGCTGGGCTTTGTCGATGACTTGGCCGTGCTGGCGTGGGTTCTGCGCACTTGGCGCGATGAGCTGGCGGCATTTCGTGCCTGGCGAGATGCCCAGGCGCCTGAGGTGCTCGAGGTTATCGAGCGCCTACCGGATGGACAGCGCGTGGCGCTGGATAAGCCGAAGTCCTGATGGGCTACTGGGGAGACTGTCCGGGGCCATCGAGCATTCGGGCGATCTCCCCTGAGTCGCGCAGTTCGAGCAGCACCTCATTCAGCCGTTCGGCACTGAGCGGCAGGTGCTGGCCATAGATGCAATGCAAGTCGTAGCGTTGTACCACCCAGTCACTGATGTGCAGGGGCAGTTCCGGGCGTTGGGCCAGCTTGTAGGTCAGGGGGCGACGCATGTCGATCAGTGCATCCAGGCGTTGCCTGCTCAGCAGGTTCAGCCCGCTGTCGAGGTCGCGGACATTCTGGCGCGTCACCAACTGGCGTGCGAAGGCCTCCATCAACGGCAAGCTGTAGATATAGCCGAGTTGGGTGCCGAGGACTTTGCCATGCAGATCCTGCATGCCGGCCACGGGCGCGTCACTGCGATGCAGGAGGAGTACGTCTTCTTCCTGGTAAAGCCTGGGTGACCAGCGATAGCGCTGTGGTTCGGCCACCCACTGCGGATTGGCGTTGCAGATCAGATGAATGCGCCCGCGCTGAATGAACTCTTCGATACGCTTGTTCGGGGTCTCGACGAAGTGTAATTCGAGGCCCAGGCGCTGGCCAACCAAGGTGCCGAGTTGGTGGGTGAAGCCACCACGCAATTGATGATCATGCACCTCGACATAGGGCATGCCGTCGAGCGGGGAGAAGCCCCAGCGCAATGCCTCTGCACCGCTCATGGCGCTCCAGCAGCCCAGCAGAAGAATTGTCAGTGTTCTCAAAATACCCCCGGGACATTGCCCTAACAGCATCAAGTCAGTATAGGTCACGCCCTTTGCAGTATCGGGCTGTTAACATAGCCACCTGCAAGGAGGGTGCTGAGAGGTTGTGAAAAAATCGCTTGCCTGCTGCGACCACCGTCGGACGGCTGCAACTGCGTTGCGCTACGCAAAAACTTCGGTCATTTGGCTCGCCAAACTCCCTCGTTGTCACGTAGCGCGCCTTGTGTCGCTCGCCCGACGGCGTCCTCGCGACGGCCTTCGGTTTTTTCACAACCTCTGAGGTCATCGGTACTGCTTTCCACGGAGAGTCGAGAATGAAAGTGCAAGTAATCACACGGGATGGCGAACCCGAATATGCGGTTCTGCCCTGGGCCGATTACCTGGCCTTGTTGCAGGCCTCGGATCATGCTACGCAAGCGCCGGAAGCGGTTGCCGAAGCAGTCAAGCCGGCGCTGAGCGAGTTGACGCGTTTGCGTGAAGCAAAGGGCTTGTCGCTACAAGAGCTGGCGCGCTCGGTGGGGATCAGTCCGCATTATCTGGGCATGATCGAAAGTGCCGAACGCCAGCCGGATGCCGCCATCAAGCGGGCCTTGGCCTGGGCGCTGGGTATCTCAGGCTGGGAGGAGACGCTTTGAGCGTAAGTATCAGTCGTCAGCATTGGCAGGCCTTGCTCGATGAGTTGGAGGATGCCCGCCGCCAGCGTCATCTGCTGACCTATCGGGCGCTGGTCGAGCGCTTGGCCCTGCCGACCCCGGCGATGCAAACGCTCACGGCTGCGCTGGAGCACCTGGCTATCCTGGATGCCCGTGCCGAACGGCCACTGCGTAGCGCCTTGGTGATCAGCCAGGGCGCGAGCCGGCTGCCGCGAACCGGGTTTTTCGATTGTGTGACGCGTCTTGGCCGTTTTAATGGTGCTTCGGACGGCGTCGCGGCGGCGTCCTGGCATGCGGCCGAAGTGGTGCGGGTGTTCGAGTTCGATTACCCCGAGGAACTCTAGGTGCTCTGGCGTTTGCGTGCGCGGATCGGTTATGCCGTGGCCCGGCGGCTGTTCCACTGGTCGTGGTTGGTCAAACAGCCACGCGGTTGGCGCTGGCTGGAAGGGCAGTTCGCGCGTATGGCCAATCTGGGCGATGTTGCCGCGCAGAGCTTCTATGGGCATATCCTGCTGTTTCGTGGTCAGGGGTTTGGTGCCCGCGAAGAAGGCATGCGTCTGTTGCGCCTGGCTGCCATCGCAGGCGATGCCAAGGCCGCCTATCAGCTCGGTGCACTGAGCCTGGCGGGCGATACCCGGCAAGCCCCCGACGCTGTCGACGCGGCGCGCTGGTGGACGCTGGCGGCCGCGGCTGGTCATCCCTTGGCGGCACGGCGCCTGGCCGATCTGTACCGCGAGGGTGGGCCGGGCTTGCCGGCCGATGCCGAGCAGGCGGCACGCTTTGTCCAGCGGGCGCGGGAACTGGGGCTGTAGTGGGCATACGGGGCGCTATGTTACCCGCTCTATAAGCCCGTTTTGTGATCCGCCGACCCGGGGATCGATTGGGTGGTGCGATCGGCTTACGCCGATAGCTTGTGCGTATCGATGATATGCAGGCTGTAGCCGGGCACCGCCTTGGCGTGGCGCTTGGCCTCCGAAGCCAGGCCGGCGAGCTGGCTGGCGTCCAGTTGTGCGCACTGTTCCGGGCGCAAGTGCACCACGCCCAGTGACAGGGAGAGCAGGGCGAATTCCTGGCGCTGACCGTGCCGGCTGTGAGCGACCAGGCAACCCGCTTGCAAGTGTTCGTCGCTGTAGAAGCGGCGACATTGACTTTGAAAGTCTTCCCGCAGGCGATTGAGGCGGGCCCGCCAATCGTGCGAACCGAGTACCAGCAAGAAGTCATCGCCGCCGATATGGCCGACGAAGTCGCGGGCGGGGTCTACCCGCTCACCCAGGCATTGCGCCAGGCTCAGCAACACTTCGTCGCCCTTGGCATAGCCGTAGAGGTCGTTGAACGGCTTGAAGTTGTCGATATCCACATAGCAGATTACCGCTTCGCGGGCTTGCTGCAGCAGGCGCGTCAGGCATTGCTGGATGGGCACATTGCCCGGCAGCAGGGTCAGCGGATTGGCGTGGCGTGCCTGCTGGATCTTCAGTTCGGTGATCAACTTGAGCACGTCGATCACCCGGCCAAGCCCCAGGTAGGCGCCGTCTTGGGTGATGATAAAGTCTTCCTCGATGCGCTGGCGGGCACGGCTGGTGAGCAGGCGGCTGACCTTCTGCAGCGACTGCTTCAGTTCGACGGCGAGGAAGTCTTGGCTCATCAGGCGACTGATAGGTTTGCGGGCGAACAGGTCGGTGGCGAAGGGTTTGAGCAGCGCTTCGGACAGTGCATGGCGGTTGACGATGCCGACCGGTTTTGCGTACTCATCGACGACGGCCAGGGAGTTGAGATTGGCCTGGGCACGGAAGGCTTCCAGTACCTCGGCGATCGGCGTGTGTTGGGCTACTGCAGGCTGTTCGTTGAGCAGGGCGCCGAGGTTGCTGCCTTCTTCGCTCAAGGTCAGGGCATTGCCGGTGAACTTCGGCATGAGTTTGTGGGCATCGTATGGCGGTTGTTCCTGCGGGCGACAGAGCAAATAGCCTTGCAGCAGGTCGATGCCCATCTCCGCCAGTACGACGAGCTCTTCTTCCAGCTCGATGCCTTCGGCGATCACCTGGGCGCGTGACGCCTTGGCCATCTTCAGGATCGAGCCGACGAACTCGCGCTTGACCGCATCCTGATGAATGCCGTCGATGAAATGACGGTCTATTTTCACGTAATCCGGGCGCAGTTCCGACCACAGGCGCAGGCTCGAATAGCCCGCACCCAGGTCGTCCAGGGCAATTGAGAAGCCCATGGCGCGGTAATGATGCAGGGCGGTGTCGAGGAGGGCGAAGTCCTCGGTGGGCGACTGCTCGGTCAGCTCGATCACCACCTGGCTGGGAGGGATGCCATAGGCTTGCAGCAGTTGCAGGGTGCGCCCGGGTTGATGGCCAGGCTCCAGCAGGGAATCCGGGGATACGTTGAGGAACAGCTTGCCCGGCAGTTGCAGCTCGCTGAAGCGCCGGCAGGCGCTCTTGCGGCAGGCCACTTCCAGCTCGCCCAAGCGCCCGGCAGTGCGTGCCACGGCGAACAGGTTGATCGGCGAGTGCAACGGGCTGTTGGAGGGGCCACGGGTCAGTGCTTCGTAACCGAGGATGCGGCGTTCGGAAAGGCTGACGATCGGCTGAAACAAACTATGCAGGTCGCCGTGAGCGAGAATATGGTTCAGCGCGCTCAGTTGCTCGGTGACGGTCATGACGGGTCTCGATATCCAGAAAAAAATGCAGGGGCTGATATCGCTATCAGCCCCTGCATTTCACGACAGATTGATGACCCTTTGATGACAGCCGTAAGCCGCTAACTCATTGTTTGGCCAGGCGCGAACTCAATCCCAGGAAGTCCAGCAGGATATGCCCGCTTTCGGCGAGGAAAGCGTCATCTTCCGGTTTGGTTTTTTCGGGTTCGACCGCAGCGGCGTCTTCGTCTTCTTTCTTCAGTTCGCTGAGCAGGTCTTCACCCTTGGCTTTGCGGCGGCTGTTCTCGATCACCAACTGCTGCGCTTCTATCTCGGTCTGTTGCGCACGGCGTTTGGCTTCGTTAAGGCTGACGCGGGTTTCATCCATGAGCTTTTGTGCCAGAGCGAGGCGCTCGCGGGTAAAGGTGAAGTCCGGATTCTTCGCGGTACGGCTATCGTAGCGAGTCTGCAGTTCTTCCAGGAACGGCTTGATCGGATCCAGTTCGGGGGTGATCGCCGCCTTGATGCTGTCCCATGGCAACGCCTCGGGCAGGGCGCTTTCGCCGATGTCCTTGGTGTCCATCACGTCGGGGTACTGGATGTCCGGGATCACGCCCTGATGCTGGGTGCTCTGCCCGGAAACGCGGTAGAACTTGGCCAGGGTCAGCTTGAGTTCACCGTGGTTGAGCGGCTGGATGGTCTGTACCGTGCCTTTGCCGAAGGTCTGGCCGCCGAGGATCAGCGCGCGGTGATAGTCCTGCATGGCGCCAGCGAAAATCTCCGAAGCCGAGGCGGACAGGCGATTGACCAGTACGGCCAAGGGGCCTTTGTAGAAGACGCCGGTATTTTCATCGGCCAGCACATCGACCCGGCCGTCGCTGTTGCGCACCAGTACGGTGGGACCCTGGTCAATAAACAGCCCGGTCAGTTCGGTGGCTTCCTGCAGGGAGCCGCCGCCGTTGTTGCGCAGGTCGATGACCACGCCGTCGACCTTTTCCTGTTCGAGTTCGGTGATCAGGCGTTTGACGTCGCGGGTCGTGCTTTTGTAGTCCGGATCGCCGGCGCGAAAGGCCTTGAAATCCAGATAGAACGCGGGGATTTCGATGATGCCCAGTTTGTACTCGCGGCCTTCGTGAGTGAGTTGCAGCACGGATTTCTTCGCGGCCTGCTCTTCCAGCTTGACCGCTTCGCGGGTGATGTTGACCACCTTGCTGGTCTCGTCATTCGGTGCGTTGCTCGCCGGAATCACTTCCAGGCGCACCAGTGAGCCTTTCGGGCCGCGGATCAGCTTGACCACTTCGTCCAGACGCCAGCCGATCACGTCGACCATTTCGTCGTTGCCCTGGGCAACGCCGATGATCTTGTCCGCCGGTGCAATCTGCTTGCTCTTGTCGGCCGGGCCTGCGGGTACCAGGCGCACGACTTTGACGTGCTCGTTGTCGCTTTGCAGCACCGCACCAATGCCTTCCAGCGACAGACTCATATTGATGTCGAAGTTCTCCGCGTTGTCCGGGGAGAGGTAGGTGGTGTGCGGGTCGTAGGACATGGCAAAAGCGTTGACGTAGGCCTGGAATATATCCTCGCCGCGGGTCTGGCGCAGGCGCGCCTGCTGATTCTTGTAGCGCTTGATCAACAGTTCCTGAATCGCCTTGGGTTCCTTGCCGGCGATCTTCAGACGCAACACTTCGTCTTTGACGCGTTTGCGCCATAGATCGTCCAGTTCGGCCAGATCCTTGGCCCAGGGGGCTTCTTCGCGGTCGATCAGCAGGCTCTCGTCGACGCTGAAGTCAAACTTGTCGACGCCTTGTTCGAGCATGCTCAGGGCAAACTGCAAGCGGCTTTGCAGGCGCTCCAGGTGGCGCTTGTAGATAAGGAAGCCGGGTTCCAGATTGCCGCTTTTCAGCAGGTCGTCGAACTGGTTGCGCCACTGGTCGAATTCGCCGATGTCAGCCGCGGTGAAGTAGCTGCGCGAGGGGTCGAGCATCTTCAGGTAACCCTGATAGATCTTCGCCGAGCGCTCGTCGTTGAGCGGCGGCTTGTTGTAATGGTGCCGATTGAGCAGTTCTACGACATTGAGGCTGGCGATGACCTGCTCGCGATTCGGCTGCAAGTATTCCCACGGGTCGGCACTGGTGGTTTTGGCAGACAACGGCAAAGCACTTAAGCCGAGGCTAAGGGCGAGGAGGGTGCTAAGCAGTGATCGCTTCATGCTGACTCGACGTAGGGACAATTGATAACGCATATTAGGCCATCTATCAGGGCGCCAGGTTCCATCGGCGCAAAGCAAAAGCCCGACGTTCAAAATCGGACTGGGTTCAAATGCACTATGGAGGCAGCGTGAAGGCATTGCAAGGCGTTGAAGGGCGCGTGGAGTGGGCGCAGCAGCCCGCCCCGGCCTGTGATGTGGGACAGATTCGTATTCGTGTGGCCGCCGCCGGACTGAACCGGGCCGACCTGTTGCAATGCGCCGGTCTGTATCCGCCGCCGCCGGGGGCCAGCGATGTATTGGGCCTGGAATGTGCCGGCGTGGTCAGCGAGGTCGGGGCCGGCAGTGGCTGGAAGGTCGGCGATCGGGTTTGCGCGTTGCTGGCCGGTGGCGGCATGGCCGAGGAGGTGGTGATCGATGCGCGGCACGCCCTGCCGGTGCCCGAAGGCGTCTCGCTGCTTGAGGCGGCCGCCTTGCCGGAGGTGTATGCCACGGCCTGGCTCAACCTGTTCCAGTTGGCCGGCTTGAAACCGGGGGAAAAGGTTCTGCTGCATGCCGGCGCCAGTGGTGTGGGGTCGGCGGCGATCCAGTTGTGCAAGGCATTTGGCAGCCCGTGCTGGGTCAGTGTCGGCTCGGCCGAGCGCCTGGCCTATTGTGAAGTCCTGGGTGCCCAGGGCGGCGTGTTGCGCGGCGCTGACAATCTGCAAGCCCTGCGCGATTTCGCGCCCTTCGATGTGATCCTCGATCCGGTCGGCGGCAGCTACGCCGCGCTCAACCTGGAGTTGCTGGCGCTCGATGGGCGCTGGGTGAATATCGGTCTGATGGGCGGGCGCAAGGCCGAGCTGGATTTGGGTTTGCTGCTGGCTAAGCGCATTCACTTGATCGGTTCGACCCTGCGCAGCCGCGACGAGCAGTTCAAGGCCGATCTCCTGCGCGACCTGCAACAGCAGGTGTGGCCGCTGTTTGCCGAAGGCCGGCTCAAGCCGCAACTGCAGCGCAGTTTCCCGATCGGCGACGCACAAACGGCCTTTGCCGAACTGGCGAGCAATCGGGTCAATGGCAAACTGGTGTTGACGATAGACCCGACCCTGGTATGAATGCGGGTATCGATTGGCTAAATCAATCGATACCATGGCGGCAATCAATAAGCATTCTGCGCTGAAGTGGCTAAGATGCGCCCTGTAGCTTTTTCAACCCTCACAAGGAATCAGAGATGTCTCTCGTCAATACCCAGGTTCAACCGTTCAAGGCCAACGCTTTCCACAACGGCCAGTTCATCGAAGTTACCGAGCAGTCCCTGAAGGGCCAGTGGTCGGTGCTGATCTTCATGCCGGCAGCCTTTACCTTCAACTGCCCGACCGAGATCGAAGACGCTGCCAACAACTACGCCGCGTTCCGTGATGCCGGTACCGAGGTGTACATCGTCACCACCGACACCCATTTCTCGCACAAAGTCTGGCACGAAATTTCCCCGGCCGTGGGCAAGGCTCAGTTCCCGCTGATCGGCGACCCGACCCACGCGCTGACCCGTGCTTTCGGTGTGCACATCGAGGAAGAAGGCCTGGCCCTGCGTGGCACCTTCCTGATCAACCCGGAAGGCGTGATCAAGACCGTGGAAATCCACTCCAACGAAATCGCCCGCGACGTCTCCGAAACCCTGCGCAAGCTGCAAGCCGCTCAGTACACCGCCGCTCACCCGGGCGAAGTCTGCCCGGCCAAGTGGAAAGAAGGCGAAGCCACCCTGGCTCCGTCCCTGGATCTGGTCGGCAAGATCTAAAAACGGCTTAAGAGCTGCTGCGCTCGGTTAGGCGGCGTTGTGATCAGGCTCGGGCTTGTCATGTACTTCAGTACACTCCGCGCCCTCGCCAGATCATGCCTTGCCTAGCCTTTGCTCGCGACGCTCTTAAATCCGTTTTGCAAATTGCTGTTGCGCTGTTAGGGCCATTACCGGTCCTTCTAGTGCCCGATGCCCGGGCGTGATCCGTCCGGGCATTTTATTGCCCTGAATTTTTGTCATTGAGGACTTCCGCCATGTTGGACGCCAATCTGCAAGCCCAGTTGAAGACCTACCTCGAGAAGGTCACCCAGCCGTTCGAGATAGTCGCGTCCCTCGATGACAGCGACAAATCCCGCGAACTGCTCGGCCTGCTGCAAGAGATTGTCGGCCTGACCGACAAGATCACCCTCAAGACCGATGGCCGCGACAGTCGCACGCCGTCGTTCTCGCTCAATCGCCCCGCGGCGAATATCAGCCTGCGTTTTGCCGGTATTCCCATGGGCCACGAATTCACCTCGCTGGTGCTGGCGTTGCTGCAGGTCGGTGGCCATCCATCCAGGACCGCGGCAGAGGTGATCGAACAGATCAAGGGCATCGAAGGCGAATTCAATTTCGAGACCTACTATTCGCTGTCCTGCCAGAACTGCCCGGACGTGGTCCAGGCGCTGAACCTGATGGCGGTGCTCAACCCCAATATCCGTCATGTGGCCATCGACGGCGCGCTGTTTCAGGCGGAGGTCGAAGCGCGGCAGATCATGTCGGTACCGAGCCTCTACCTGAACGGCGAGCTGTTTGGCCAGGGTCGCATGGGTGTGGAAGAAATCATCGCCAAGATCGACACCAGCGCCGCTGCCCGCGATGCCGACAAGCTCAACGCCAAGGCCGCCTTCGACGTGCTGGTGGTCGGCGGTGGTCCGGCCGGTGCCGCAGCGGCCATCTATGCCGCACGTAAAGGCATTCGCACCGGGGTGGCGGCCGAGCGTTTCGGCGGTCAGGTGCTCGATACCATGGCCATCGAGAACTTCATCTCGGTGCAGGAAACCGAAGGGCCGAAGCTGGCCCGCGCCCTGGAGGAGCACGTCAAGCAGTACGACGTGGACATCATGAATCTGCAGCGTGCCAGCGCCATCATCCCGGCCCGGCACGCCGGTGGCCTGCACGAGGTGAAGTTCGACAGCGGCGCGTCGCTGCAAGCCAAGACCCTGATTCTCGCCACCGGCGCGCGTTGGCGGGAGATGAACGTGCCGGGCGAGCAGCAATACCGTGGCAAGGGCGTGGCCTACTGCCCGCACTGTGACGGCCCGCTGTTCAAGGGCAAGCGGGTGGCGGTGATCGGTGGTGGCAACTCCGGTGTCGAGGCGGCCATCGACCTGGCCGGCATCGTCGCCCACGTCACCCTGATCGAGTTCGACAGCCAGTTGCGTGCCGATGCGGTGTTGCAGAAGAAACTGGGCAGCCTGACCAACGTGACTACCATCAAGAGCGCGCTGACCACCGAGGTCAAAGGCGATGGGCAGAAAGTCAAGGCGCTGGTCTACCAGGATCGCAACAGCGAGGAACTGCACAGCATCGAGCTGGAAGGCATCTTCGTGCAGATCGGTCTGCTGCCCAATAGCGATTGGCTCAAGGGCGTGATCGAGTTGTCGCCGCGTGGCGAAATCATCGTCGACTCCAAGGGCGCGACCAATGTGCCCGGTATCTTCGCCGCCGGCGACGTCACCACAGTGCCCTACAAGCAGATCGTCATCGCCGTGGGCGAGGGGGCCAAGGCTTCACTCAGCGCCTTCGATCACCTGATTCGCAGCAACTGATGCGCTAGGCGCTCTGCGCGGAAAGCCAGCGGACAACCTTGACCGGTTGTCCGCTTTTTACTGGTGCGCCAGGCATGGCGCGTTGCGCGTAAGCGCAACCAGTTTGGCTGTGGTGGCCACGCTGGTGACTTGGAGGTGAAAGTCCTCTACACACCCGGCAAGGGGAAGTGTTAGCTGAACGGCAAGGGTGTCGTGGGTGACTGCGAATCTGAAGGAAGCCGAAGGCAAAATGTTGGCCTGACGAACAGGAAGCGGATAGAGGCGGCGCAGCGGGGTAAGAAGGCCAGTATCTTCAAAGCCCGATACTTGCACGGAACGCTGCGACGTAGATCCGACAGGCATAAGCAGGAAGGTCGCGCGAATTACCCTGGGAGATCTGTGCACCTGCCATTGGCTACCGGCATC
>NZ_FOWX01000017.1 GCF_900115555.1 Pseudomonas borbori | reverse complement strand
CGCCCTGGCGAACAAACTGGCCCGCATTGCCTGGGCGATTGCCGTTAAGCACACTCGATATGAAGCCGAGCCAAACGGCTTGACCGCCTGACCCTACTGACTGAGCAGTACCACGACGACCTTTTCCGGTTTTGCGATAGCTGAATAGACGATGACGTGAACGGCCCACCGGCCTGATGAAGAACCTGATGTAAAAACTGGCTTTCGAAGCCGCCAACGTTTTCAGGATCCTCAGGCGCGACTCTCATCGAGGCGCGGAGCTTGCTCCACCAAGACGCCGGATAGATTTAGGCAAGCCTAACGCTCATCGCTGATCAGTATTGCAAAAGTGGGGGTGACCATAGATTTTTACACAGTCTGGGCCGACTCCGGCCCGTCACGACCGGTAGCAGTCGACCCCAACCTGACGCTTAGCAGCATCGGTATCGTGGTTCCCGATTCTGCTCATTAGTCGGTCCTGCATAGTTGATAGTGGCCTGTCCCTATTGTCCATGAGCCAGCCTGCATCGCCTTGGCCTCAGAGCGAGGCGCTGCGCCGAATGTAGCCAAGCTTCTCTTCCGACAAGCCCGCCAGCTGCGCCTCCTGGACGCGTTCTTCACGAATCAGCTGACCGAACACGAAGAGCAACTGCGAGTAGCGATAGTCGTATTTGCGGTCGATCTCGCGTTGCTTGCGCGCCAGGTATTCCTGGAGCGGCCAGATCTCCTGCGGCTGCGTGATGGCGGCGGCTCTTGCCTTGAAGTCGGCCATGATCTCGGCCAGTTCGGTTGTGAGCGCCGCCTCGAATACGTGGTGCGCGAGTTTCTTCTCGGCGGCGGACCACTTGAGGTCGTGCATGGAGGCTCCTTGCTGGTGCGGCGGCCCTGGGTGAATTTGGGATATTCGGGGCTTGGCCGCGATATGGCCTCTGTTGGAGCCCCGACTGCGCTTCGATTAAAGCCCTTCACTGGCCCATGATTCAACCCGGTCGGCGTCTTTACGCTTGGAAATCCGGGCCGCTGGCCTTCGGCAATCCGGGGCAGGCCATGGCGCGGAGTTGAGCCGGGCTGCCCCTGAATGCCCGGAGTCAGTCGGCTGGCTCCGTTGGCCACTGGCAGAAGCAGCCCACCGCCATGGTGTTGCTGGCGTTGACCGGGCGTCCGGCGTTCAGGGCTTCGAGGATCGGCTCGATGAAACTGTTGCTCGAGTTACAGGTGAGGCCTTCGCTGTAGGGGCCGAAATAGGCCAGTTGGCCCTGCTGGTCCCAGATCGCCACCGCCGGGCTGGCCGGTATGTCGGCGCTGCCGGGGAGCGAGGTGATAGTCTGTATGGCGCTCAGGGTGGCCGGTAGCCGGCCCTTGCTGCCGGGCTTCTGCACGGCATGGAAGCTCACGCCGAGGGGAGCGAAGTGCTCGATCAGTTCGGCCAGGTGTTGCTGGTTGCCGATGTTGCACGGGCAGGCCGGGTCCCAGAAATGCACCAGGCGAATCGGCCCGGGGCCGGCCAGTTCGGCGGGCAGGCGCAGTTCAGCGCCGGCGAACAGCGCGGCCTGCTGGTCGAAGCTGCGCAGGTAGCGCGCCTCGAACCACCAGAAGGCGGCGAGCATGGCGGCTATCCAGATCAGCGCGATGCAGCTGACGAGCAGGGTCTTGCGGCTGGGGCGGGGCATGGCACTATCGGTCGATGAAAGGATGCGTAGCTTGCCATGCCTTGTCTGGCAGCAGAATATCTTTAACCAACCGCCGGTTGCTGGAAGACGGCGTGCTGCGTCGCGAGTAGGTCCTGCGCGATACCAACGTTGTTTGACCGGCCGCACGGGAAGTCCGCCTGATTGATGGAAAGCTTTATGTCAGAACGTTTTCAGCCCGCAGATCTGCTCGCCAATCTGCGCCCCCTGGCCGCCGCGACGACGGCACTGCCGCATGAGCAGGCGTACCGGCGCTTTTACGGTTTCGCGCAGTTGCCGACCGAGGGCAGTCTGCTCGGCTATTTCCAGGTCGGCGCTTACCGGATTGTCGCCCAAGTCTGGTGGCCGCAGGCGCCACGGGCGACCTTGCTGTTGCTGCATGGTTATTACGACCACAGCGGCCTGTATCGCCATGTGATCGAATGGGCGCTCGGCCTGGGCTTTGCCGTGCTGGCGGTCGACCTGCCGGGCCACGGCCTGTCCAGCGGTGCGCGTGCCAGCATCGACGACTTCGCCGAGTATCAGCTGGTGCTGCAGGGCGCGCTGGAGCAGGCCGCCGCACTCGATTTGCCGCAGCCCTGGCACCTGTGCGGGCAAAGCACCGGCGGCGCCATCCTGATCGACTACCTGTTGACCGGCACGCCCGCACCCGAGGTGGGCGAGACGATTCTGTTGGCGCCGCTGGTGCGGCCGCGGGCCTGGGCCTGGTCGCAGCTGAGCTATCGCCTGTTGAAGCCCTTTGTCAGTGAGATTCCACGGCGCTTCAGCGACAACTCGAGCGACCCCGAGTTTATCGACTTCGTGCACAACCGCGATCCGTTGCAGGCGCGCAGCCTGCCAACCGCCTGGGTCGGCGCACTGAGTCAATGGGTGCCGCGGATCGAGGGTGCGTCGCGCAGCGCGCGCAGCCCGTTGATCATCCAGGGCGAAGCGGACATGACTGTGGACTGGCCGCACAACCTGGAGCTATTGCAGGACAAGTTCGCCGCGCCGGAGATCTTGCGCCTGGCCGAGGCGCGCCATCACCTGGCCAACGAATCGCCGGACCTGCGTCAACTCTATTTCGATTTTCTCCGCGAGCGCCTGGCCTGATCGGTTGGCTCGCCGCGCGAGATCCCGTCAGATTCCCTGCGGTGGCGGTGCCAGGTTGGCGCTGCTCTGGCCGACTGCCAGGCCGGCGCGGATTGCCGCCAGGGCCGCCTGGTAGTAGGCCTGGCCTTGTGCCGACTGGGCGAAGCCGACGAATTCATCCAGCTCCGGGTCGGACAGGTCGCGGTAGACGTGCAGCAGGGTGTTGTCCAGGTCCGCACCGATCTGTTCCATCAGGCGCTGACGCTGGGTGTTGAGCAAGGTTTGCGCGCTATCGCCGCCGAACAGGCCGGGGAGCATCTGGCTCAGGCTGTCGGCTGCGACGCCGGCCAGGGCCAGGCTGACCTCGGCGCCAGCCTCCTTGGCCGGCAGCGCCTGGGCCAGGTGACGGATCAGCAGGCGGCGGGTGGCGCTGGCCTCGATACGCGGCAAGCCATCGGCGTACCGGGCCAATTGATCTTTGCGGGTGGCGAGCAGTTCGGCGGCGATGATCTTGCGCCCCAGTTCCGACTGGAAAAACTGCAGGGCGGGCTGCGGGTCGACGAGGTTTTGCCGCAGGCTCTGCTGGGCGCGTTGATCGATCGCCAGCGGGGCAAAGCGCTGGTTGCTGTTGTTCACCAGCGCCTCATACACCGCTGGCGGCAGGCTGCTGCGATAGCGCGCCTGGGCGGCGCTCAGGGCATCGTTGAAATGCGCGCGTTGTTGCGGCCAGCCTGCTGCCTGATAGAGCTGAATTTGCGCATCCGCCAGGCTCGGCAGGCTGAGGAACAACAGGAAAACCATGAATAAGGCGCGCATACGGACTCCGGTCTAGCGGGCGACTATTTTCGATGGCTTGACGGAGCTTGTCGAGGCATAGACCGCGGGCTGATAGAATCGCCGGCATGACTATTTCAACTGATTCCGCACTGTTAGCGCGCATCGTCGACGACCTGGCCGAACAAGGCTGGTCGCTGCAACCGCTGTTCGCACCTCAAGCTCTGACCCTCGAACTGGTCGATGAGTGCCGCAAACGTGCCGCGCAGGGTGATCTGACCCCGGCCAGCATCGGTCGTGGCGCTGGCCAGGAGGTGCGCGAAGGGGTGCGTGGCGACCATATTCAATGGCTGGATGCCGGTTTGTCGCCTGCTTGCGACCAGTATCTGGCGCTGCTGGACGGGCTGCGTCAGGCGCTCAACCGTGAGCTCTACCTGGGCCTGGAAGATTTCGAGTGCCACTTCGCCCTGTATCCGCCCGGCGCCTTCTATCAGAAACATGTCGATCGCTTCCGCGATGACGACCGCCGCGCGGTGTCGGCCGTGTTCTACCTCAACCCCGATTGGCAGCCCGAGCAGGGCGGCGCCCTGCGCCTGTACCTGGCGGACGAGACGACGCGCGATGTACAGCCGCAGGCCGGCAACCTGCTGGTGTTCCTTTCCGCCGACATGCCCCATGAGGTGTTGCCGGCCAGCCGCGAGCGCTTGTCGCTGACCGGCTGGTTCCGGCGCCGCGGCGACGGGGTGGTTTAGGCCGGCACCCGGGGGCATGCCGCGCAACTTGTGGGAGGCGCGCCCCCGCGGCGAATGCAGCCCGCAGGGCTGCCTAGCTATCGCCTGGCGAGCACCGGTTAAAAGCTCGCCCCGAGGTCGGGCCTCCCACAGGCGTGTAGGGTGGATGACGCCTTTTTCATCCTCCAGCGCAGTGGGTGGATGGGTAAGCGTCCGCTACGCGCCCCGATCCACCCTGCGAGGTCGCAGGTCTTGCAAATAAACACAGGATCTACGGGGAGCGTGCCCTTGGCCACGATTGGCGGTGAGGTCGAAGTCGCCGGTGGATCAGGCTCGGGCGTTTGCTTTACGCAGCACGAAACCTGTCAAAGGTGGTCAAGCCCCGGGAGGCTCTATGCAGAAGATACTGGTCAGTCGCTGCCTGCTCGGCCATGCCGTGCGCTATGACGGCGGCGCCCACGGCCCCTTCGATCTGCTCCGGCGCTGGCAGACCGAGGGCCGGGTGGTGGCGCTCTGCCCGGAAGTCGCCGGCGGTCTGCCGACGCCACGGCCGGCGGCGGAAATCCCCTCGGGCCAGGGCGCGCAAGTGCTCGACGGCCGGCTGCCGGTACTGACTATCGAGGGCGAGGATGTCACGGCGGCCTTCGTCGCCGGTGCCGAGCAGGCCCTGGCTCTGGTCCGCCAGCACGGCATCCGCCTGGCCCTGCTCAAGGCGCGCAGCCCGTCGTGCGGCAACCGCGAGAACTACGACGGCAGCTTCGGCGGGGTGAAAGTCGCCGGCGAGGGGGTGACCGCCGCCGCGCTCAGGCGTGCCGGGGTGCGGGTGTTCAGCGAGGAGGAGCTGGCCGCCGCCGAGGCGGCGCTGCGCGAGTTGGAAGCCTTGTGGGAGGGGCCGGGCGGCGCTCCGCTTTAGCCGCGCCAGCAGGCGATCGCCGCTAAAGCGCCTCCCACAGGGTCGCGGTATCGCACATGAAAAAGGGAAGCCGAAGCTTCCCTTTTTTGCATCGCGGCAATGCTTAGAACAGCACGCGGCTGCGGATGGTGCCGTTGACGTGTTGCAGTTTTTCCAGCGCCAGGTCGGAGTACTCGGCGTCGACGTCGATCACCACATAGCCGACCTTGTCGTTGGTCTGCAGGAACTGGCCGGAGATGTTGATGGCGTTTTCGGCGAACACCTTGTTGATCTCGCTCATCACGCCCGGCACGTTCTGGTGGATGTGCAGCAGGCGGTGCTTGCCCGGGTGCGCCGGCAGGGCGACTTCGGGGAAGTTGACCGAGGACACCGAGGTGCCGTTGTCGCTGTACTTGACCAGCTTTTCCGCCACTTCCAGGCCGATGTTGGCCTGCGCCTCGGCAGTCGAACCGCCGATGTGCGGGGTCAGGATCACCCGGTCCAGGCCGCGCAGCGGGCTCTCGAATTCCTCGTCGTTGGACTTCGGCTCGACCGGGAACACGTCGATGGCCGCGCCGATCAGGTGCTCGTCCTTGATCGCCTGGGCCAGATGCTCCAGCTCGACCACGGTGCCGCGGGCGGCGTTGATCAGGATGCCGCCCTTCTTCATCGCGCGGATTTCCTGCTCGCCGATCATCCACTGGGTGGATGGCAGCTCCGGCACGTGCAGCGAGACGATGTCGCACAGGCCCAGCAGGTCATGCAGCTTGGCGATCTGGGTGGCGTTGCCCAGCGGCAGCTTGGTCACGGTGTCGTAGAAGAACACCTGCATGCCCAGGGCTTCGGCCAGTACCGAAAGCTGGGTGCCGATCGAGCCGTAGCCGACGATGCCCAGCTTCTTGCCGCGGATCTCGAAGGAGTTGGCCGCGCTCTTGATCCAGCCGCCGCGGTGACAGGAGGCGTTCTTCTCGGGGATGCCGCGCAGCAGCAGGATGGCCTGGGCCAGCACCAGCTCGGCCACCGAGCGGGTGTTCGAGTAAGGCGCGTTGAATACCGCGATGCCGCGTTCACGAGCCGCGTCGAGGTCGACCTGGTTGGTGCCGATGCAGAAACAGCCAACCGCTACCAGCTTGCTCGCGCAGTCGAAGATTTCGGCGGTTAGCCGGGTGCGCGAGCGAATACCGATGAAGTGCGCGTCGGCGATCTTTTCTTTCAGTTCGTCGTCGGACAGTGCGCCCTTGTGGTACTCGATGTTGCTGTAGCCGGCAGCCTTCAGGGTGTCCACGGCATTCTGGTGGACGCCTTCGAGAAGAAGGAACTTGATCTTGCTCTTGTCGAGAGAGGTCTTGCTCATCGGAGTACCTGTTGTCCCACAAAATAGTGTCAGGAGGGGCGTCAGCGACAGCGCTGACCGAACCCGGCAAATCGGTGCGGGAGGCACGATTCGCGGGATGCGTATGCTAGCATGATCTCCTTTTTCCATGCTCGGTTGCGACCTGAATGGTTCTCAGGGCGACCATGAATTGTTTGAGAGTTCACTTGATGACTACTGCCGTCCTGATCGAAGAGCTGAAGACCCTGGTCGAACCCGGAAAAGTGCTGACCGACGCCGATTCCCTCAACGCCTACGGCAAGGATTGGACCAAGCATTTCGCTCCGGCCCCTTGCGCCATCGTCTTTCCCAAGAGCATCGAGCAGGTCCAGGCCATCGTCCGTTGGGCCAACCAGCACAAGGTCGCGCTGGTGCCGTCGGGCGGGCGCACCGGGCTGTCGGCCGCGGCAGTTGCGGCCAACGGCGAAGTGGTGGTGGCCTTCGACTACATGAACCAGATTCTCGCCTTCAACGAGTTCGACCGTACCGCGGTCTGCCAGCCCGGCGTGGTGACCAAGCAGCTGCAGCTGTTCGCCGAAGAGCAGGGGCTGTACTACCCGGTGGATTTCGCTTCCAGCGGCTCCAGCCAGATCGGCGGCAATATCGGCACCAATGCCGGCGGGATCAAGGTGATCCGCTACGGCATGACCCGCAACTGGGTGGCCGGCCTGAAGGTGGTCACCGGCACCGGTGAGCTGCTGGAGCTGAACAAGGATCTGATCAAGAACGCCACCGGCTACGACCTGCGCCAGCTGTTCATCGGCGCCGAAGGCACCCTCGGCTTCGTGGTCGAGGCCACCATGCGCCTCGACCGCGCGCCGCAGAACCTCACCGCCATGGTCCTCGGTGCGGCCGATTTCGATTCGATCATGCCGGTGCTGCACGCCTTCCAGAACAAGCTGGACCTGACCGCCTTCGAGTTCTTCTCCGACAAGGCCCTGGCCAAGGTCATGGCCCGCGGCGATGTACCGGCGCCGTTCGACACCGAGTGCCCGTTCTATGCGCTGCTGGAATTCGAGGCGACCAGCGAGGCGGTGGCCGAAGCGGCCCTGGCCACCTTCGAGCATTGCGTCGAACAGGGCTGGGTGCTTGACGGGGTGATGAGCCAGAGCGAGCAGCAGCTGCAGAACCTGTGGAAGCTGCGCGAATACATCTCGGAAACCATCAGCCACTGGACGCCGTACAAGAACGACATCTCGGTGACCGTCAGCCAGGTGCCGGCCTTCCTCCACGATATCGACGCCATCGTCACTCAGCACTATCCGGAGTTCGAGATCGTCTGGTTCGGCCATATCGGCGACGGCAACCTGCACCTGAATATCCTCAAGCCGGAAAACCTGTCCAAGGACGAGTTCTTCGCCAAGTGCGCCACGGTCAACCAGTGGGTGTTCGAGACCGTGCAGAAATACAACGGCTCGATCAGCGCCGAGCACGGCGTCGGCATGACCAAGCGCGATTACCTGCATTACAGCCGCTCCGAGGCGGAAATCGGCTACATGAAGGCGATCAAGGCGGTGTTCGATCCGAACGGCATCATGAATCCCGGAAAAATTTTCCCGCTCTGATCCCGTAGGGTGCGTGGGGCCGCCCAGGCCGTGCGCACCAGAAAACCCGCACAGGGCAATGACGGTGCGCGCGGCACACCCTACCGAAACCTAGGAGTCCCTGATGAGTTATCAGCACCAGTATGTCGACGGTACCCATATCCACTTCCCCATGGGCAAGGTGGTGTGCATCGGCCGCAACTACGCCGAGCATGCCGCCGAGCTGAACAATCCGGTGCCCACGGAGCCGCTGCTGTTCATCAAGGCCGGCAGCTGTGTGGTGGCGCTGGACGAGGGGTTTGTCATTCCCGACGACCGCGGCGATGTGCACTACGAGGCGGAAATCGCCGTGCTGATCGGCAAGCCGCTTTCGCGCACACCGGATGCCGAGGAGGTGCGCGACGCCATTTCCGGCTTCGCCCCGGCGCTGGACCTGACCCTGCGCGACCTGCAGGCCAAGCTCAAGGCCAAGGGCTATCCCTGGGAAATCGCCAAGTCCTTCGACGGCGCCTGCGTGCTGGCGCCCTTCGTGCCGGGCGACGCGCTGGAAGACCTGGGCGATATCGGCATCCGCCTGAGCATCAATGGCGAGGTGCGTCAGGACGGCAACAGCCGCGACATGCTCAACCCGATCCTGCCGATGATCCAGCACATCGCCGGCCACTTCAGCCTGCAGCCGGGCGACGTGATCCTCACCGGCACGCCGGTCGGGGTCGGGCCGTTGCACAAGGGCGACGAACTGGTGCTGGAGCTGGTCGGTCACTCGCGCTTCGCCAGCCGCGTGCTGTAAGCGGCCAGTCAGGTACGGGGCGCCTGGAGGCGCCCCTGTCGATAATCGAATCTTAAGCTTTGCCCGCTAGTCTGACGGCCATGGTTTTCTCGAGTCGTGGCCGATGCCTGTCCCGTTCCTTCGTTTCATGCCCCCGCGCCGGTGGGTGCTGTTGTTGCTGGTCGTCGCCACGGCATTGCTGGTCGACTTTCTGCGCCTGGATGAGCGCGCCTGGTTCTGGCTCAAGGAAGGTCGGCTGAGTGTTGCCGAGCAGCAGGCGAGCATCTGGTTGCCAGGCTATCGGGTGGTCGTGCAGGGCAGGACGCTGGCCGGCCTGGCGCGGGACGAAACCTCAGGGCTGAGCTACAACCCGGCCAGCGACACCCTGTTCACAGTGACCGGCAGAAATCCGCAACTGGTGGAGTTGTCGTTGGCAGGCGAGGTGCTGCGGCGCATTCCGCTCACTGGCTTTTCCGATCCCGAGGGGGTCGAGGTCATCTCCGGCGGCCGCCTGGCGATCATCGATGAGCGTCGGCGCAGTCTGACGGTACTCACTGTCGATGACGACACGCGGAGCCTGGATGCCGGGGACTACCCGTCGTTCGATCTGGGCTTTGCCGATTCCGGCAACAAGGGCTTCGAGGGGATCGCCTGGGACTCACTCAACCAGCGCCTGCTGCTCGGCAAGGAACGCGGCCCGCTCGGGCTGTTCAGCTTGCCGTTTGCCGGCGAAGACGGCGCCGCCGGGACGCTGCAGGCCTTGCCCTCGAAGCGCGCGTTCGTGCGCGATATCTCGTCGTTGAGTTTCGATGCGCGCACCGGTCACTCCCTGGTGCTTTCCGACGAGTCGCGTCTGCTGCTGGAGCTGGATGGCCAGGGCCGGCCGGTCAGCTTTATCAGCCTGATCGGCGGTCTCAACGGTTTGCATCGGAGCATCAAGCAGGCCGAAGGCGTGACCATGGACGCGGCGGGCAACATCTACATAGTCGGCGAACCCAATCTGCTCTATGTGTTCAGCAAGGACGCGCCGGTGGTGCTGCCCACGCAGGTCGAATGAGTGGCCTGACGACCTTGCATGCGGGTGCGCTGGTTAAGTTTGGCTTAAGCCCTGATTAAGCCTGGCTTCAGTCTCAGCCTCTAATCTGACCCGGTCATTTAACGATTAGAGGTTCACGCCATGAAGCGTTCCATACTTGTACTGCTGCTTGCCCCACTGTTCTCAGCCGCGGTCTTGGCCGAAGGTTATACCGGCCCCGGCGCCATCACCCAGGTCAGCACGGTGGCTGCTGCGCTGGACGCCGCCGACGATACCCCGGTTGTGCTGCAGGGCCAGATCGTCAAGCGTCTGCAAGACGAACTCTACGAGTTCAAGGATGCCAGCGGCACCATCCAGGTCGAAATCGACGATGAGGATTGGCCGGCGCAGGCTGTTTCCGAAAGGGCTATGGTCAAACTGACCGGCGAGGTCGACCGTGACCTGACCAGCCGCGAAATCGATGTCGATAGTGTCGAGCTGATCAACTGAAAACCGGCCGCGACGCGCGGCTGACCCGCACAACCACGCCAGCCCGAGGCTTTCGCTTCGGGCTGGCGTGGTTGTGCGTTGCGCAATCTGAGAGTGGAAACGCGATGCGCCCTATGGTTACCCGCAAACACTTGGCCCTGGGGCTGTTGCTGGCGGTGCTGCTGGTGCTGGGTTGGCTGGCCCAGGACTACCGCCTGTTCGAGCGTGCCTGGTTCAATGCGCAGCAATGGCGCCATCTGGCGCAATGGCAGGACAGCTCGATCTGGCTGACGGACTACCGGGTGGCGATCGAGGCGCAGCCGATCGTCGGCCTGGACGACGATGTCTCGGCGCTGACCTACGACCCGGATCGGCGCAGCCTGTTTACCGTCACCAACCAGAATTCGGAATTGGTCGAGCTGTCGCTGGACGGTCGTGTCCTGCGCCGGGTCAGGCTGATCGGTTTTGGCGATGCCGAGGCGGTCGAATACATCAGTCGCGGCCTCTACGTGATCACCGACGAGCGTCGTCAGCGCCTGATCAAGGTGCGCCTGGACGAGGACACCCGCGAGATCGATGCGGCCAACGCCGAGCAACTGTCGCTGGGCATCGAGCTGAGCGGCAACAAGGGCTTCGAGGGCCTGGCTTACGACCCGCTCGGGCAGCGCCTGTTCGTCGCCAAGGAGCGCGATCCGCTGCGGATCTACGAGATTCATGGCTTCCCGCACGGCGACCCGGACCAGCCGTTTGCCGTGCATGTGGTCGACGACCGGAAGCGCGACGCCGGGCTGTTCGTGCGCGACCTGTCGAGCCTGCAGTTCGACCGGCGCACCGGGCACCTGCTGGCGCTGTCCGATGAGTCGCGCCTGGTGCTGGAGCTGAATGTCGCCGGCAAGCCGATCAGCAGCCTGTCGCTGTTGGCCGGGCAGCAGGGGTTGAAAACCACGGTGCCGCAGGCGGAAGGGGTGGCCATGGACGATGACGGCAACCTCTATCTGATCAGCGAGCCGAATCTGTTCTACCTGTTCAAGAAGAAAGCCGAGTGATCACCCGGCCTTCGTCTGCCGGTACTTCAGCTGTCGTCGTGCAGGGCCGCTGTCGGTGCATTTTTCTTCACCGCCTCGACGCCGTTCTGGCAGCCGGCCTCGCTGGCATATAGCTGGCTCTGGCCGACCACCTGGCCATTGGTGGCCTTGAGCACGAAGTGAAACTTGCCGCCGGCCGCGGGTTTGACCTCGAAGGCGCCCTCGCGCTGCGCGTTGTTCTTCACCGACTCGATGCCGTTGAGGGCCGAGGGTTTGCTCTTGTACAGCTCGCTGGTGAGGATGATCTCGCCGTTGCCGGCGAGCAGGTTGAAGTGGAACTGACCGTCCTTGGCTGTCTTCAGGTGGAATTTGCTGGCCATGTGGAGCTCCTGAACGTGGGGACTACCCCAGCAAGCCTAGCTCCGATTGTGTATCCGGCCAGCGCTCAGCGGGTCAGGGTTTTCACCCCGTCGGCGGTGCCGAGCAGCAGCCGATCCGCCGGGCGGGCGGCGAACAGGCCGTTGGTGACCACGCCGACGATATTGTTGATCTGCGCTTCGAGTTCGCCTGGGTTGACGATCGACAGGTTGTAGACGTCGAGGATCTGGTTGCCGTTGTCGGTGATCACGCCCTCGCGGTACACCGGGTCGCCGCCGAGCTTGACCAGTTCGCGGGCGACGTGGCTGCGCGCCATGGGGATCACTTCCACCGGCAGCGGGAAGGCGCCGAGCACCGGCACCAGCTTGCTGGCGTCGGCGATGCAGATGAAGGTCTTGGCCACGGCGGCGACTATCTTCTCGCGGGTCAGCGCGGCGCCGCCGCCCTTGATCAGGTTGAGGTGCTCGTCGCTTTCGTCGGCGCCGTCGACATAGAACTCCAGGTCGCTGACCGTATTCAGCTCGTACACCGGAATCCCGTGGCCTTTCAGGCGCGCGGCAGTGGCTTCGGAGCTGGCCACGGCGCCGTCGAACTCGGCCTTGTGCTGGGCCAGGGCATCGATAAAGCAGTTGGCGGTGGAGCCGGTGCCGACCCCGACGACACTCTTGGCGTCGAGCTGGGGGAGGATGAAGTCGACGGCCGCCTGGGCGACTGCTTGTTTGAGTTGGTCCTGGTTCATCGCGGGTTCTGCGCCTGGAGGAATGGAGTCGGAAGGCGCGAATTATAGCGCGTGAGCGCGGTAAAACCTTGCCGGGTGTCAGTAGGGCGCACAGGCAACAGCTAGCCCGGATGCAATCCGGGAAAAATCGCAATGACGCCCCGGATTTCATCCGAGCTACGAAGCTGCGGCGCACGCCTGCATTCTCGGTGGTTTCCCGGCCAAGCCCTGGGGTAGACTCGCTGATTCCTCGAAAAGCCGCCTGCGATAACGCCATGCTCGAACAGTACGTCAAGATGATCCTCACCTCGCGCGTCTACGACGTCGCGGTGGAAACCCCGCTGCAAGCCGCCAGCCAGCTGTCCGAGCGTCTGGGCAACCAGATTCTGCTCAAGCGCGAAGACCTGCAGCCGGTGTACTCGTTCAAGATTCGCGGCGCCTACAACAAGCTGGCGCAGCTCTCGGCCGAGGAGCGCGCGCGCGGGGTGGTCACCGCCTCGGCCGGCAACCATGCCCAGGGCCTGGCCCTGGCAGCCAAGGTGCTGGGGGTCAAGGCGACCATCGTGATGCCCAAGACCACCCCGGAGATCAAGGTCCAGGGTGTGCGCTCGCGCGGCGGCAAGGTGGTGCTGCACGGCGACAGCTTCCCCGAGGCGCTGGCCTATTCGCTCAAGCTGGTGGAAGAGAAGGGCTACATCTATGTCCACCCCTATGACGACCCGCACACCATCGCCGGCCAGGGCACGGTGGCCATGGAGATCCTCCGTCAGCACCCCGGCCAGCTCGACGCCATCTTCGTCCCGGTGGGCGGCGGCGGCCTGATCGCCGGGATCGCCGCCTACGTCAAATACCTGCGCCCAGATATCCGCATCATCGGCGTCGAGCCGGACGACTCCAACTGCCTGCAGGCCGCCATGGCCGCCGGCGAACGGGTGGTGCTGAGCCAGGTCGGGCTGTTCGCCGACGGCGTGGCGGTGGCGCAGATCGGCCAGCACACCTTCGATGTCTGCAAGGATTATGTCGACGAGGTGATCACTGTCAGCACCGACGAGATCTGCGCGGCGATCAAGGACATCTACGACGACACCCGCTCGATCACCGAGCCAGCCGGCGCGCTGAGCGTCGCCGGGATCAAGAAGTACGTCGAGCGCGAAGGCTGCAGCGGCCAGGTGCTGGTCGGCATCGACTCGGGCGCCAACGTCAACTTCGACCGCCTGCGGCATGTCGCCGAGCGGGCCGAGCTGGGCGAGAAGCGCGAGGCGATCATCGCCGTGACCATTCCCGAGCAGCCGGGCAGCTTCAAGGCGTTCTGCGAGGCGATCGGCAAGCGCCAGATCACCGAGTTCAACTACCGCTACCACAGCGACAGGGAAGCGCACATCTTCGTCGGCGTGCAGACCCACCCGGAAAGCGACCCGCGCGCGGCCCTGGTGGAGAGCCTGCGTGGCCAGGGCTTCCCGGTGGTCGACCTGACCGATAACGAACTGGCCAAACTGCACATCCGCCATATGGTCGGCGGCCATGCGGCGCGGGTGCGCGACGAGGTGGTGTTCCGTTTCGAGTTCCCTGAGCGGCCGGGCGCCCTGTTCAACTTCCTGCAGAAGCTCGGTGGGCGCTGGAACATCTCGATGTTCCACTACCGCAACCATGGCGCCGCCGATGGCCGGGTGGTCGCCGGCCTGCAGGTGCCGGAGGCCGAGCGCCATCTGGTGGCGGCGGCGCTGGACGCGATCGGCTATCCGTACTGGGACGAGAGCGACAATCCGGCTTACACACTTTTTCTTGGCTGATTGGTCGGCGGGACCGCAATCTAGGCGGCCGTGCGCGGTTGCGTTCAGCTCCGCTCGGCCCATGCCATTGCGCAACGACTTACTGCGTCGCTAATCCGACAGAGAACACAACCGTTATGGATCCATACCTGTTACTGCGCATCGCCCACAGCCTGCCCGCCATCCTCCTGCTGCTCGGCGTGCTGGCTCATGTCTTCATGCTGTGGAAGGCCCGGCGCGGCGGCGATGCGGCCATCCTGCAACGCAAGTTGCGGCGTACCCGGATGATCAGCCTGCCGCTGCTGGGGCTGCTGGCGTTGAGCCTGCCGGTCAGTGGCTGGGGCCTGGTGGACATGGTCGGCTGGCCCCTGGGGCAGACCTGGTTGCTGCTCGGCAGCATCCTGTTCGCGCTGATGATGCTCTGCGGCCTGTTGCTCGCCGGGCGCCTGGCCGCCTGGCAGGCGCTGGGTGAGGCGCCGGCCTCCAGCCGCCTGCTGGGTTTCACCGCCGCCTATGCCGGGCTGATGGTCCTGCTGTTGCTGGTGATCATGGGCCTGATGGGCGCCAAACCGGCTTGAGTAACTGCGCCAACAAAAACGCCGCCTGACCAGGCGGCGTTTTTGTTGGGGGCCCCGAATACAGGACCGTAGGATGGGTTAGGCGCCCACAAATTGTCCTGTTACCAGCAGAATAACCGCGCCGTAACCCATCATGGATTTCAGCCACGACAACCGGATGCAGGTATAAATCGCTCGATGGGTATCGCTGCGCTCATCCTACGCGGCCCGACGGATCGCCGCCCGCACCATCCTACGGGCAACCTACAAGGGACAGGCGCTTTACTAGCGCAGGGAAATAATCGGCCAGCCGCGTTTCTCGGCTTCGCCGCGCAGCTTGGGGTCGGGGTCGACGGCTACCGGGTGACTGACCTGTTCCAGCAGCGCCAGGTCGTTCATCGAGTCGCTGTAGAAGCAGCTGTCGGCCAGGCTGAAACCGCTTTGCGCCAGCCAGCGGTTGAGGCGGGTGACCTTGCCTTCCTTGAAGCAGGGCACGTCGGTGGTGCGCCCGGTGTAGCGGCCGCCTTCCATCTCGCACTCGGTGGCCAGCAGGGTGTCGACGCCCAGGCGCGCGGCAATCGGTGCGGTGACGAAGCGGTTGGTGGCGGTGATGATCAGCAGCTTGTCGCCGGCGGCGCGGTGCTCCTCGAGCAGGGCTTCGCCCTTGGCCAGGATGATCGGTTCGATGCAGTCGCGCATGAACTCGCGGTGCCACTGCTCGAGTTGCGCCATCTCGCTGCGGCCGAGGATCGCCAGGCTGAAGTTCAGGTAGTCGCGGATGTCCAACCGACCGGCCAGGTAGTCTTGGTAGAACTGGTCGTTGCGCGCCTTGTAGGCCGTGCCATCGAGAATGCCGCGCGCGCACAGGTAATCGCCCCAGGCGTGATCGCTGTCGCCGCCGAGCAGGGTGTTGTCGAGATCGAATAAAGCCAGACGCACAGAGCACCTTTGAGCAAAACCTAGAAGGGCGGTCAGGATAACGGCTTTTATCCGGCCTGCCCATTCGGGTGCTCGCGTTGCTGCTGTTATGACCTTTGTGGAACAATGCCGGAACATGCGTTTACGAGGTTGTGCGCCGTGATCGATCCTGATGGTTTTCGCCCCAATGTCGGCATTATTCTGACCAACGATGTTGGCCAGGTGCTCTGGGCGCGCCGGATAAACCAGGACGCCTGGCAGTTCCCGCAAGGCGGGATCAACGACTATGAGTCACCGGAAGAAGCGCTGTACCGCGAACTCAACGAAGAAGTCGGCCTGGAGCAGCAGGATGTGAAAATTCTCGCCTGCACCCGGGGTTGGTTGAGGTATCGTCTGCCCCAGCGCCTGGTTCGCACCCACAGCCAACCGCTGTGCATCGGCCAGAAACAGAAGTGGTTCCTGCTGCGTCTGACCTCGGACGAACAGCGGGTGCGCATGGACCTGACCGGCAAACCGGAGTTCGATGGCTGGCGTTGGGTCAGTTACTGGTACCCGTTGGGCCAGGTGGTCACATTCAAGCGCGAAGTCTATCGCCGCGCCCTCAAGGAACTCGCTCCGCGCCTGCTGGCACGGGACTGATACGGACTAGAGCCGAACCATGCTCAATACGCTGCGCAAGATCGTCCAGGAAGTTAATGCTGCCAAGGATCTCAAGGCGGCCTTGGGCATCATCGTGCAGCGGGTCAAGGAGGCCATGGGCAGCCAGGTCTGCTCGGTCTACCTGCTCGACCCGGAGAGCAACCGTTTCGTGCTGATGGCCACCGATGGCCTGAACAAGCGCTCCATCGGCAAGGTCAGCATGGCGCCCAACGAGGGCCTGGTCGGCCTGGTCGGCACCCGCGAGGAGCCGCTCAATCTGGAGAACGCCTCCGAACACCCGCGCTACCGCTACTTCGCCGAAACCGGCGAGGAGCGTTATGCCTCCTTCCTCGGCTCGCCGATCATCCACCACCGCAAGGTGATGGGCGTGCTGGTGATCCAGCAAAAGGAGCGGCGCCAGTTCGACGAGGGCGAAGAAGCCTTCCTGGTGACCATGAGCGCCCAGCTCGCCGGGGTTATCGCGCACGCCGAGGCGACCGGTTCGATCCGTGGCCTGGGCAAGCAGGGCAAGGGCATTCAGGAGGCCAAGTTCATCGGCGTGCCCGGTTCGCCCGGTGCGGCGGTGGGCACGGCCGTGGTGGTGTTGCCGGCCGCGGACCTGGAAGTGGTGCCGGACAAACATGTCGAGGACATCGCCGCCGAGCTGCTGCTGTTCAACACCGCCCTGGAAGGCGTGCGCACCGACATGCGCGCCTTGTCGGCGAAGATGGCCACCCAGCTGCGCCCGGAAGAGCGCGCGCTGTTCGACGTCTACCTGATGATGCTGGAAGACGCCGCCCTGGGTAACGAGGTGGTCAAGGTCATCAAGACCGGACAGTGGGCCCAGGGCGCCTTGCGCCAGGTGATCGGCGAGCACGTCAACCGCTTCGAGCTGATGGACGACGCCTACCTGCGTGAGCGCGCCTCCGACGTCAAGGATCTCGGCCGCCGTCTGCTCGCCTATCTGCAGCAGGCGCGCCAGCAGACCCTGGTGTACCCCGATAACTGCATCCTGGTCAGCGAGGAACTGTCGCCGGCCATGCTCGGTGAAGTGCCCGAAGGCAAGCTGGTTGGCCTGGTTTCGGTACAGGGCTCGGGTAACTCGCATGTGGCGATCTTCGCCCGCGCCATGGGCATTCCCACGGTGATGGGGGTGGTCGATCTGCCCTACTCGAAGATCGACGGCATCCAGCTGATCGTCGACGGCTACCACGGCGAGGTGTTCACCAACCCCAGCGAGCTGCTGCGCAAGCAGTATGCCGAGGTGGTCGAGGAAGAGCGCCAGCTGACCCAGGGCCTGGATGCCTTGCGCGCCCTGCCGTGCGAGACGCTGGATGGTTACCGCATGCCGCTGTGGGTCAACACCGGCCTGCTGGCCGATGTCAAGCGCGCCCAGGAACGCGGCGCCGAGGGCGTGGGCCTGTACCGCACCGAAGTGCCGTTCATGATCAAGGAGCGCTTCCCCAGCGAGAAGGAGCAACTGGCCATCTATCGTGAGCAGTTGCAGGCCTTCCACCCGTTGCCGGTGACCATGCGCAGCCTGGACGTCGGTGGCGACAAGGCCCTGAGCTACTTCCCGATCAAGGAAGAAAACCCCTTCCTCGGCTGGCGCGGCATCCGCGTGACCCTCGACCACCCGGAGATCTTCCTGGTGCAGACCCGCGCCATGCTCAAGGCCAGCGAAGGCCTGGATAACCTGCGCATCCTGTTGCCGATGATTTCCGGGATTCAGGAGCTGGAAGAAGCGCTGCACCTGATTCACCGGGCCTGGGGCGAAGTGCGCGACGAGGGCGTGGACATCCCGATGCCGCCGGTGGGGGTGATGATCGAAATTCCCGCCGCGGTCTACCAGGTGCGCGAGCTGGCGCGCCAGGTCGACTTCCTTTCGGTCGGCTCCAACGACCTGACCCAGTACCTGCTGGCGGTGGACCGCAACAATCCGCGGGTCGCCGACCTCTACGACTTCCTCCATCCGGCCGTGTTGCAGGCGCTGTGCAAGGTGGTCGAGGGCGCCCATGCCGAAGGCAAGCCGGTGAGCATCTGTGGCGAAATGGCCGGCGATCCGGCGGCGGCGGTGCTGCTGATGGCCATGGGCTTCGACAGCCTGTCGATGAACGCCACCAACCTGCCCAAGGTCAAGTGGCTGCTGCGTCAGATCAGCCTGGGCAAGGCCAAGGAACTGCTGGGCCAGGTGATGACCATCGACAACCCGCATATGGTCCATAGCACCCTGCAACTGGCCCTGCGCAACCTCGGTCTGGGCCGCATGATCAATCCGGCGTCGAATATCCAGGCCTGAACACGTGGCCGGGTTGGTTTAGCGGTGCGTGCCTGATGAATCGCCACGAAATATCGGCCTAGGCTGCTCGCGGTTAGGCCGCTCCTACAAGATCAAGCCCGACGCAAACCTCGCGGGAGCGGCGGGGACGTTCGAATTTGACCGCTATTGCGATGCTGGCGAGGCACTGGTGGGAGATCTCCCGTCGTCCAGACGCCGCGCTGTCGCGCAGCAAACTGGAGGCAATCGCGTGTGTCGGCCTGTGGGCACTTGTGGGAGGGGCTTTCGGTTCGGGCATCCTGCTTCGCTCTACCTCCTGCATCCCTGCAGTCGTAGCCGCGAAAGCCGCGATCAAGGACACTCGATCCGCACCTCGCCCAGGTGCGCGCCAAAGGACCCGTAGCTACGTTCGACCAGGGTTTGCGAGCCGTCGGCATTGACCAGCAGCACCGTGCTGGCGCGCGTGCCGTAGCTATGGGTGGCGATGAAGATGCTGGAGAGCAGGCGCTCGGTATTCAGGCCGACGCCGGTGTCGGGCAGGCGCGCGTCCTCGACCTGCTGGTCGTCGTGCAGCAAATCCAGCAGGGACGGTATCTGCGGCCTTATCAGGCATTCGCCGAGCAGCGCCTTGGCTTTTTCCACCTTGGGCCAGGGCGTATCCAGTTCGGCATTCGACAGGCCGTAGATGCCCTGCGTCAATTGCATTGGCTCGCCTGCGCGCGAATTGAGCAACCAGAGCTGCTGAGGGTCGCCGAGCAATAGATTGAAGCCCGAGTAGTCCCCGGCGCGTTGCGCCACATCGCGCAAAAACGCTTGCGGGCCAAGTCGGCCACTCAGGTACTGAACGGGTAACTCGCCCCTGGAGCGGCCGCGTGGCGGCTGGCGTGGGTCACGGATATTGGTCAGGGCGGCGAAACGCCCCTGGGGGCCAATGCCCAGCCAGGTGCCGCCGGCCTGCTGGTCGCGCCCGGCGATGAGCCCGGGCACGTCCGGCCATTCAGCCAGCGGCAGGCTGGGGCGGTCATAGAACTCGTCCCGGTTGGCGGCCATCAGCAAGGGCTGCGGGTGGCCGGGACGCCAGGCAAATACGATCAGGCACATGGGAATCCTTGCGTGGCAGCTAGCTTCAAATCCTAAGATAGCAGCGCCGCCGCCCGATTGCGCAAGTGGTGGATTCCGCTTCGCGCTTCCCGCATCCGCCCGCGACGATTACCATTGCGCTTTGTTTTCGGGGGTGGCGATGGAACTCGTGCTGTATTTACTGCTGGGCGCTGCCGCGGGTGTGCTGGCCGGGCTGTTTGGCGTGGGTGGCGGGATCATCATAGTGCCGGTGCTGGTCTTCAGTTTCGCCGCCCAGGGCTTCGAGCCGAACGTGCTGACCCATCTGGCGGTGGGGACTTCGCTGGCGACCATCGTCTTCACCTCGATCAACTCGGTACTCGAACACCAGCGCAAGGGCGCGGTGCGCTGGCCGATCTTCATCTGGATGACCCTGGGCATCCTGCTCGGCGCGGCCCTGGGCGCCATGACCGCGGCCGCGATCCAGGGGCCGCTGCTGCAGAAGATCATCGGCGTGTTCGCCATCGTCATCGCCCTGCAGATGGCCCTGGAACTGCAACCCAAGGCCAGCAGTTCGGTGCCGGGCAAGCTGGGGCTGACCGCTGCCGGTGGCGTGATCGGCTGGGCCTCGGCGATCTTCGGGATTGGCGGCGGCTCGCTCAACGTACCCTTCCTGATGTGGCGCAGCGTGCCCATCCAGCAGGCGGTGGCGACCTCCTCGGCCTGCGGCCTGCCGATTGCCGTGGCCGGCGCGCTGAGCTTCATGTGGCTGGGCTGGGACAGCCCGCAACTGCCGGAGTGGAGTCTGGGTTTCGTCTACCTGCCGGCGATGGCCGGGATTGCCTTCACCAGCATGTTCTTCGCCCGTTTCGGCGCACGCCTGGCGCATCGTCTGTCGCCACGCCTGCTCAAGCGCCTGTTCGCCTTGCTGCTGTTCAGCGTGGGCCTGAGTTTCTTGATTTGAGGAGTTGTTGATGCTGCCTTACCCGCAGATCGACCCGGTGGCGATAGCCCTGGGTCCGCTGAAAATTCACTGGTACGGCCTGATGTACCTGGTCGGCATCGGTGGCGCCTGGTGGCTGGCATCGCGCCGCTTGAGCCGCTTCGAGCCGACCTGGAACCAGGAGAAACTCTCCGACCTGGTGTTCTGGGTGGCCATGGGGGTGATCCTCGGCGGGCGCCTGGGCTACGTGCTGTTCTACGACCTGGCGGCCTATATCGACCAGCCAAGCCTGATCCTGCAGGTGTGGAAGGGCGGCATGTCGTTCCACGGCGGCTTTATCGGCGTGATGCTGGCGAGCTGGTGGTTCGGCAAGCGCAACGGCAAGAGCTTCTTCCAGTTGATGGACTTTATCGCGCCACTTGTCCCTATTGGATTGGGAGCGGGCAGGATCGGCAACTTCATCAACGCCGAACTCTGGGGCAAGGCCACCGACCTGCCCTGGGCCATGGTCTTCCCCACCGATCCCGAGCAACTGGCGCGCCATCCCTCGCAGCTCTACCAGTTCGCCCTGGAGGGCGTGGCGCTGTTCACCATCCTCTGGTTCTACTCGCGCAAACCGCGGCCGACCATGGCGGTGTCGGGCATGTTCGCCGCCTGTTACGGGCTGTTCCGCTTCATCGTCGAGTTCGTCCGGGTGCCGGACGCCCAGCTCGGCTACCTGGCCTGGAACTGGCTGACCATGGGCCAGGTGCTCAGCCTGCCGATGATTCTGCTCGGGCTGGGCCTGATCTGGTTCGCCTACCACCGCCAGGCCGTCCAGGGAGCCACGCGATGAAACAGTACCTCGAGCTGATGCGCCTGGTGCGCGACACCGGCACCTTCAAGAGCGACCGCACCGGCACCGGCACCTACAGCCTGTTCGCCCAGCAGATGCGCTTCGACCTGGCCGCGGGTTTTCCCCTGGTCACCACCAAGAAGTGCCACCTGAAATCGATCATCCACGAGCTGCTGTGGTTCCTCCAGGGCGATACCAATATCAAGAACCTGAAGGATAACGGCGTACGCATCTGGGACGAGTGGGCCGACGAAAACGGCGACCTCGGCCCGGTCTACGGCTACCAGTGGCGCAACTGGCCGGCGCCCAACGGCGGCTCGATCGACCAGATCAGCCAACTGATCGAGACGATCAAGCAGAATCCGGACTCGCGCCGGCTGATCGTCTCGGCCTGGAACCCGGCGCTGGTCGAGCAGATGGCCCTGCCGCCGTGCCATGCGCTGTTCCAGTTCTACGTCGCCGAGGGCAAATTGAGCTGCCAGCTGTACCAGCGCTCGGCCGACATCTTCCTCGGCGTGCCCTTCAATATCGCCAGCTACGCCTTGCTGACCCTGATGGTCGCCCAGGTCTGCGATCTGCAGCCGGGCGATTTCATCTGGACTGGCGGTGACTGCCACCTGTACGCCAATCATCTCGAGCAAGCCGACCTGCAACTGTCGCGCGAGCCGCTGCCGCTGCCGCGCATGCAGCTCAACCCGGCGGTGAAGGACATCTTCGCCTTCAAGTTCGAGGACTTCGAACTGCTCGGCTACCAGGCCCACCCGCATATCGCTGCGCCGGTGGCGGTCTAGCTCCCCGGCACCAGTGTCGTGTCAATCCTGAAATGTCGGATCACTGTAGGGTGGGTTAGCGGCGCCAACCTCCGAACGATCAGGCATCGCCATCGTGGCGCGCCGCGTAACCCACCAGGCGATATCCCTGCGCTGCGCCAATGGTGGGTTACGGCGCAACGGATCTTGCGGTTCATCGCTATCGACAGCGTGCGCCTAACCCACCCTACAGGGGATCGCGGTACATGGGTAAGACCGCGATTAACCGACATTTCATGGTTGACGCGGCACTAAGCCGCCAGGCTGCTGCGAAAGCGTCGCAGCGCCAAGCCGAAGAACACCAGGCCGATCGCCGTCAGTGCCGCCAGCTCGGGCCAGAGCACGCCCGGGCCGGCGTCGCGGAACAGGATCGAGGTGCTCAGGCTCAGGTAATGAGTGGACGGCGAGAGTTGCATCAGCCACTGCAGCCACACCGGCATGCTCTCCATCGGCGTGCTGCCGCCGGAGAGCATCAGCATCGGGATGATCACCGGGATCGCCAGCAGGCCGAATTGCGGGATCGAGCGCGCCAGGGTGGCGAGGAAGATGCCCAGGGCGGTGCTGGCGAACAGGTAGAGCGCGGTCACCGCGAGAAAGAAGGCGAGCGAGCCGGCCAGCGGCACGCCGAGCGCGCCCTTGACCACCAGTTCCAGCGACAGCCAGGTGCAAATCACCACCACCAGGGCGTTGCTCCAGATCTTCGCCAGCATGATCTCCAGTGCGGTCAACGGCAGCACCAGCAGGTGGTCGAGGGTGCCGTGCTCGCGTTCGCGCAGCAGCGCGGTGCCGGTCAGCAGCACGGCCAGGATGGTGATGTGGTTGACGATCTGCAGCAGCGCGAGGAACCAGCCGCCCTGCAGGTTGGCGTTGAACAACGCGCGGCTGCTCAGCCCGACCGGCGCCTGTGCGGCGGCGTCCGGATTGGCGTAGTCGAGCAACTCGCGCTGCAGGATCCGCCCGAGGTCGCGCGCACCCATGAACGCCTGGCTCATGGCGGTGGCGTCGACATTGACCTGCAGGGCCGGCTGGCGCCCGGCCAGCAGGTCGGCCTGGAAGTTCGCCGGGATGTCGATGACGAAGGTGAAGCGGCCGCTGTCCATCGCCGCGTCCAGCTGGTCGTAGGGCAGCAGCTCGGGGATCTGGAATTCCGGCGGCTGCAGCACCTCGGCCAGGCGCCGCGACAGCGGGCTGCGGTCCTCGTCGACCATGGCCACGCTGGCATGGTGCACGCCGATCACCGAGCCGGTGGCCGGCATGTAGACGGCCACGCTGAAGGCATACAGCAGGAACAGCAGCAGCACGCTGTCGTGGCGCAGGCTGGTCAGCTCCTTGAGGCCGAGGCGGAAGATATGCGCCAGCTTGTTCACCCTAGTCCTCCTGCTTCTTCAGCAGCCACACGCTGAGCGCGCTGGCGGCGAGGAAGAAGCCAAATAGCGCCAGGCATTGCGGCCACAGGCTGCGCAGGTCGAGGGCCTTGGTGAAGGTGCCGACGGCGATGTCGAGGAAGTGCCCGGCCGGGAACACATGGCCCATCAGCGCCGAGCCGCCTTCCAGCGAGGAACGCGGCACGATCAGCCCGGAGTACTGGATGGTCGGCAGGGTGGTGACGATCACCGTGCCGAGGATCGCGGCGATCTGGGTGCGGGTGAAGGCCGAGATCAGCAGGCCCAGGCTGGTGGTGGCGAGCAGGTAGAGCAGGCCGCCGAGGGCCAGGGTCAGGCCGCTGCCCTTGAACGGGACGCCGAACAGCAGGCGGTTGAGCGCCACCAGCATGGCCAGGTTGAGCAGGCTGACCGCCAGGTACGGCAGCTGCTTGCCGAGCAGGAACTCCAGGCGGGTCAGCGGCGTGGCGTAGAAGTTGCTGATCGAGCCCAGTTCCTTCTCCCGCACCACGCCCAGGGCGGTGAGCATGGCTGGGATGAAGGCCAGGATCAGCGCCATCACCCCGGGGCCGATGGCGTGCACGCTGACCACGTCCTGGTTGTAGCGAAAGCGCGTCTCCAGGCGCGCCACGGCCGGCGCGGCGAGGGCCGGGCTGCTCTCCCGGGCCAGGCGCTCGAGGTTGGCCAGGTGCACGGCCTCGACGTAGTTGCGGCTGGTCTCGGCGCGAAACGGCATGCCGCCGTCGAGCCAGGCGGCCACCTGCGGCTGGCGCCCGGCCAGCAGGTCGCGGCCGAAGCCCGGCGGGATCTGCAGCGCCAGCTTCAGCTCCGAGCGTTGCAGGCGCCGGTGCAGTTCGCCGGCGTCGCTGATAGGCGCGCGCTCGTCGAAATAGCGCGAGCTGCGGAACGCCTCCAGGTAGGCGCGGCTGTGCGGCGACTGGTCCTGGTCGAGGGCGGCGAAGGCGATGTGCTCCACGTCCAGGGAGATGCCGTAGCCGAAGATCACCATCATGAACAGCGCGCCGAACAGGGCGAAGGCCAGGCGTACCCGGTCGCGCAGCAGCTCCATGCTCTCGCGCACGGCCAGGGCGCGCAGGCGGCGCAGGCTGAAGCCGGGTTGCCGCGGCGACGGCCCGGCGGTCGCGGCGGCAACGGCCGCTGGCGGCGCCGCGGGGCTGTCGCCCTGGGCCTGCTCCAGGCAGCGGACGAAGGCTTGCTCCAGGTCCTGCGCGGCGAACTGCAGCTGCAGCGCGGCCGGGGTGTCGCAGGCCAGCACCCGGCCGGCATGCATCAGCGAGATGCGGTCGCAGCGCTCGGCCTCGTTCATGAAGTGGGTGGAGAGGAAGATGGTCACCCCCTGCTCGCGCGACAGCTCCAGCAGCAGGCGCCAGAAGTCGTCGCGCGCCGCCGGGTCGACGCCGGAGGTGGGTTCGTCGAGGATCAGCACCTCCGGGCCATGGATCACCGCCACCGCCAGCGACAGCCGCTGGCGCAGGCCCAGGGGCAACTCGCCGGCCGCGTCGCCGGCGTGTTCGGCCAGGCCGAAACGCTCGATCAGCGCCTGGCTGCGTGCGCGGCCCTCGGCCGCCGGCAGGTCGAACAGGCGCGCGTGCAGCTCCAGGTTCTGCCGCACCGACAGCTCGCCGTACAGCGAGAAGCTCTGCGACATGAAGCCGACCCGCTTGCGCGTGGCCAGGTCGCCGGCGTCCACCGCCTGGCCGAGCAACCGGGCGCTGCCCGCGCTGGCCGGCAGCAGGCCGGTGAGCACCTTCATGGTGGTGGTCTTGCCGCAGCCGTTGGAGCCGAGGAAGCCGAAGATTTCGCCGCGGCGGATGGCGAAGCTGACCTTGTCCACCGCGGTGAAATCGCCGAAGCGCAGGCTCAGCTCGCGGGCCTCGATGGCGATCTCGGCGGACTGCGCGGGCAGCGGCGGGATCAGCAGCGCCTGGCGCGGCGCCGCGCTGCCCTGGAAGTGGGTGAAGGCTTCGTCCAGGTGGCCGCTGGCGGTGACCCTGGCCAGCTCGGCGGTACGGCCCGCGGCGATCAGCCGGCCGCGGTCGAGCATCAGGCAACTGTCGAACTGCTCGGCCTCCTCCATGTAGGCGGTGGCCACCAGCAGGGTCAGCTGCGGCCGCCCGGCGCGCACCTGCTCGACCAGTTCCCAGAAGCGCCGGCGCGACAAGGGGTCGACCCCGGTGGTCGGCTCGTCCAGGACCAGCAGGTCCGGCTCGTGGATCAGCGCGCAGCAGAGCCCGAGCTTCTGCTTCATGCCGCCGGACAGCTTGCCGGCCGGGCGCTCGGCGAAGGCCGTCAGGTCGGTGGCCGCCAGCAGGTTGGCCATGCGCGCCTGGCGCTCGGCGCGGCTCAGGCCGAACAGGGTGGCAAAGAAGTGAATGTTCTCGGCGATCGACAAGTCGGGGTAGAGGTTGTGCCCCAGGCCCTGGGGCATGAAGGCGATGCGCGGGTACAGGCTGGTGCGGTGGCGGCGTTGCTCGATCGGCCCGCCGAGCACATCCAGGCGGCCGCGCTGCAGCTTCTTCACCCCGGCGATCAGGCCCAGCAGGCTGGACTTGCCGGCACCGTCCGGACCGATCAGGGCGCAGCGCGCACCGACCGCCAGTTCGAAGTCGATGCCGTTCAGCGCCAGCTGCTTGCCGTAGCCATGCTGCAGGCCTTCGGCGCGGATCGCCCAGGCGCTCATTGCAGCTCGGCCGGCCAGGCGACCTCGGCCGTGCGCACATAGCCTGCCCCGGGCATGCCCGGCTTGGCCTGGGGCACGGCGGCCGGCTCGCTCAGGCGCAGCTTGACCCGGAACACCAGCTTCTGCCGCTCGTCGCGGGTCTCCACCTCCTTGGGGGTGAACTGCGCCTTGGCCGCGACATAGGCGACCCTGGCCGGCAGCGGCCGCTCGGGCAGGGCGTCGAGCAGCACCCGCGCCTCGTCGCCCTGGGCCAGGCGGCCGGCGACGGCGGCGGGCAGGTAGAGGTTCATGTACTGCTCGCCGGGGTCGATCAGCAGCAGCACCCGGCCGCCGGCGCCGAGCACCTCGCCGGGCTCGGCCAGGCGCAGCTGGACCAGGCCGTCGAGCGGCGCGCGCAGGCTGCTGTCGTCGATCTCGCTGCTCAACTGGGCGACCAACGCCTGGGCCGCGCCGATTGCCGCGCGGGCCGCCGAGACCTGGGCGCGGGCCGCTTCCAGGGCGGCGCCGGCGGTGTCGAAGCGCGCCTGCTGCTGGTCGAGCGACTGGCGGCTGGCATGGCCGCGCTGGAACAGCTCGCGAAAGCGTTTGAGGTCCTGCTCGGCCAGCAGCCGCTCGCTCTCGCGCAGGCGCACATTGGCCTGGCTGGCGGCCAGGTTCTCCTCGGCGCGGCGCACCTCGGCCTCGGCCTGGGCGCGCTGGGCCTCCAGGGTGCGGGTGTCCAGGCGGGCGAGCAGCTGGCCTTGCTTCACCCGGTCGCCTTCCTGCACCCGCACCTCGGCCAGCCGCCCGGGATACTTGCTGGCGATCTGCACCTCGGTGGCCTCTAGGCGCCCGTTGCTCATGGCCAGGCCTTCGGGTAGGCGCTCCCTGAGCGACAACCAATAGCCGAGCAGGCCGGCGGCGAGCAGGCCCAGCAGCAGGGGCACGACGAACAGGCGGGAAGGGCGGAGCTCGCTGGACATGAAGTGCATCCTGCAGAGTGACGCCGCCAGTGTGGCAGCGTTGCCGGTGCGGGTCTTGACCCGCATCAAACGGGGCGCCTGCAGCTCAGGATAGACCGCGAGCCGGGTCGTGGCCGGGCGCTGGCGGTCATTTTTGTTACCCTGACGCTTTGCCGGGAAGGGGAGTGTGCGGGTGTCGAGGATTCTGATCATCCTGCTGTTGGGACTGCTGGGGCTGAACGCCGTGGCGGATGAGTCGAGCGAGCCGGTCTTGCGGGTCGGCATCAGCGAGGTGCCGCCGTTCGTGATCAAGGAGCCGGACGGCAGCTGGCGCGGCATCAGCATCGACCTGTGGCAACAGGTGGCGGCGCAGTCGGGTTACCGCTTCGAGCTGCAGCCGATGCCGTTCAAGCGCCTGCTGCCGAGCCTCGAAGCCGGCCAGCTGGATGTGGTGGTCGGTGCCCTGACCATGACCGCCGAGCGCGAGGCGCGCTTCGACTTCACCCACCCGTTCTACCGCACCGGCCTGGCCATCGGCGTGCCACGGGGCGGCGATGGCAGCGGCTGGGCGGCGGTCAAGGGTTTGCTGTCCTGGCAGTTCGTCAGCCTGATCCTCGGCCTGGCGGTGTTGCTGCTGATCGTCGGCGGGCTGCTCTGGCTGTTCGAGCGGCGGCACAACCAGCAGCAGTTCGGCGGTACCCCGGTGCAGGGGCTGGGCTCCAGCTTCTGGTGGGCGGCGGTGACCATGACCACGGTCGGCTACGGCGACAAGGCACCGGTGACCCTGGGCGGGCGCCTGATCGGCCTGGTATGGATGTTCGCCGGCCTGATCATGGTCTCGACCTTCACCGCCGCGGTGGCCAGCGCGCTCACCGTGGGCAACCTGCAGGGCGGTATCCAGGGCGTCGACGACCTGCGCCGCGCCCATGTGGCGAGCATCGACAAGACCGTCAGCGCGCGCTACCTGGACAGCCAGCGCATTCGCCACAGCGACTACCCCAACCTGCTCGAGGCCATGCGCGCGGTGCAGCAGGGCGAGGCCGATGCCGTGGTCTACGACCTGCCGATCCTGCAGTACCGCAATGGCGAGCTGGGCCAGGGTGGTTTGCGCATGCTGCCCGGCACCTTCGAGGAGCAGTCCTACGCCTTCGCCCTGGCCGACGGCAGCCCCTACCGCGAACGGATCAGCCAGGAAGTGCTGCGGGTCACCGGCGGCGACGACTGGGACGAGGTGCTGGAGCTGTACCTGGGCAGGCCCTGAACGGGTGTGAAAAGTGCGAGCCTCTCCGCACAGCCCGCTGCAGCCATCCACCCTCCACAGTCTGCAAATTGACGTAGGGTGGAAAAACCGCGGAGCGTTTTCCACCTGTGCCGTATTCAGGCTACCTGGCTGGCCGATCACAACCGGCAGCAGTCGGCCAAGAGCAGTCATTCGTGGGTGGTCTTTTTCGACCCTTAGCTAACGTTCGCGAAAGCCAAAATTGAACCCAATGTCTTCTGACGCGGCTGCTCGGGAATATTCGTAGATTGATCGCCTCCGCCACTCAGAAGTTGTAGGTGCGGTGAAATGGTGGACAGGATGTAAGCCTTCCATGGCCCCATGGTGGACTGGGGTGGGTCTACCCGCGTACTTGGCAGACCTGTGAACCTGTCCAGGCACCGCTCGCGATCGACAGTTACGTAGTTGCCCTACGCTTCAAACCAGCAGGTGGGGTTTTGCCAATCCTTTCAGTAACCTCCTTGAGTTTCTTGATCCCAGGACCAGCTGCCTGTAGTTCTGGGCCAAAATCTTCCATGCGGACATCGAAGACTGAAATCGCAAGTTGCTCACTACCGTGAGAATGGGAGATGAGGCGCCGGTGTTCTTGATCGTAAGGGGCTTGAGCCGTCGAGCCGCCATATTCACCAATATTCGCGATCAGAATGTGCTGATACATGTGATAACGCAGGGCTGCGACCATCCCGTCAAACGTTTTCACGTCCTTATTCATAGCTGATACCACATACATGTGGCTTTCATCTCTGAGGTCTGCCGCGAGGGCTAGGTCAGTTGCATCGAAGCATATCGACCCAGTTAAGCGGTATGGGCTTGATGTAGAGCTCGATGGATCGTGAAGCTCGATCACTACCTGGTACGGGCGCCATGAGTTAATCCCCAGAGTTTTCTCCCCTGGCGTGAGGTGGAACTTCCCCTGATCTACCTGAACCCACGAGCGACCTTGCGCTCTCATCTGGGGAACTAGCCACCTTGCCGCGTTAATGGGGTTCCCACCAAGGTCCGCTGCCCCAAGTAGCCCATAGAACAACATCGCGCCCGTGGCGTCTGAGAACGCGCGCATTAAATCCTGATCATCGACATGGATGCTCAATTCAGGGAATACGACCAGATCGAAATGTGGTTTTTCTGAGCGTCCCAAAACGTAATCACGTGCAGCAAGGTGTTTGGTCGTTAAATGCAATAGCGCCGCTGTGTGGTTCCGGTGCTGTTCTCTGTACCCTGGGTCATCAAGTCCTTCTAGTCCTCGATCAAAATGGGCCTGCATCGGCATCAGTCCTTGGACCATCACCACCCGCAAGCCACGCTTCACGTTTAGTCGCCACTCAAAGGGATACCTGTAAATTGGGAGATTACTACTCTCTCCGAAAATCAAGGCTTGCTCGTCGATGCGTTTTTCGATGGTCTTCAAAAAGTCGGTACGCGTGCGAATGTTCACTGATTCAACTTGGTCTCGTCCAGCGATCCCAGGCCATCGAAGCAGATTAAGAAGAAGCTCTGAGAACCATGGGGTTATGGCAGCAGTGGTTCCACGTAAACCTTCAGCAGTATGGAGCATGCCCAGACGACGTTTATGCCACGTGCTGCGAATCCCCGAATACCAACCAGAATCCTCGCGCGTCAGCCAATGACGAACCGTGAAGTCGGGCTCTCCCGTGGAGGCAGCGCGAAGGAGGCGACCAAAGGCGTATTTCCAGGCTTCCTCAGGGCGACACCAAGACGGCGTGTCATAGTACCCCCCCGTGGTTTTTATGTGCTCAATCGCCCTGGCATCTAGATTCGCTAAGCTTGGATTGTTTAATTTATCCCAGTCGTCGCTTCGCACTTCAACGTTCAAAAGAGTAAGAATTTCGGGATCAAAGGCCCGAATCGTCTTATCGCGTCCCAAGGCGCGGGCTAGCACGAGAAGAGCGTTTTCCTGGGCGAATAATTCGGAAGGATGAGTGATCACCGTTAGCAGCGGCAGCCATTTGCGTGTGGGAAGGGGATCGGTGCCCTTATCCCATCTCGCGGCTAAGTAGCGGGTTAGATACCTCGGAACTTTGGATATTGCATCAGACATTCCACTGCGGGGAGATTCCAGCAAAGACATAAACAAATCTGAAGAGGTTTCTGCGATCGCCTGCCATGCTTTTCCGACCACGACCTTATCTCGATTCTCACAAAAACGTATGAACCATTTTTCGTAGTGAGGTATGTCGTTGAGCAACTGATGCCCTACAAGTGAAACGACGAGTTGCTCTTGCGCCAATACCTCATCTTCGAGAGGTCGGAATCTCACATACGAGCTGAGCACTCTATAGAAACGCAGTTCCTCGACACTTTTTGCCAACGACGCGGCTTGACGCTGAGAAGCCAACAAGAGTGTGGCTTGCTGTTGGACATACCATGGCGAATCTTTTCTCTCGATAATTTTCTTCGCCAAGATCGAAAGTGCAACGCGGTAGCTCCCTACATCGGCAACGCTCAAAGTTGAATCGCTTTCTGCCTCCTTCCCGGTTTCTGTAGCACCCGCTTTAAAAAGGTCAGCGAGTACGTACCAAGCAACACGTTTTCCAAACTCCCCGGTCGACGTTGCCTGATCAATTTTGCTCATCAGAGCTTGCTCTATAGGTTCGAGGAGATCAGTGCTCGGATAGAGGTCTAGTGCATATCTGAGCACCTGAACCAAAGAGGGGTTGACGGCCCATGCCGACACCAGCCGGCGGGCAACGGCCTGATAGTCTTGGATAAGATCAATCTTAGGGTCTTTTCCATCGGTAGACTCTGTTAGATCAGTCATGCTCCGACGCATTCTCAATGAGCGAACGAGTCTGTACGCTGAAAATCTAGTCAGCGTATCATCACGCACTTCGAGCTTCAGCTTCGCAACTGATGCCAATTGAAGGCCTTGGGTCAACAGTGGAGAAGATTCATCTTCAACAAGGCTGAGTTCAGCTAATGAAAGCAGGCCGTTCAGACCTGACTCCAACTGACGCAGTGAATCCACATCGAATGGGCCACTCAGCTGCTTCTGAAACGTTTTCATTCGAACAGCCGTGCCGGATTCGCCACCTACTTCGACAAGTGGTTCAAGCTGAGTTTTACGCTCGTTGATTTTCAAATACGCATCAGGGTTATCCGTTGGGGCGGTATGTCTCTTTAGCAGGCGTTGCACCCAGTCGCTGATTTCACTACCTAATTGCGTCGGATCGACAAAATCTCCCTCATCCTTGTCTACTGATACAACCAATCTGATGTCATCGACGTATCGGCAGTAATCGTGAATGCGGAAAGATCTCTTTCGAGGCCGTCTGCCGATAAATGCGCCCACCACGCGATCAAACTTCAAAAGATATGCGTTTGCAAAAAAACCACTTCCGACCAAGCCTTGAGGGAGGCCTAATGGAAGCAATTGGTCTCGGAATAGGTTTGCAAGCGGTTGGTCTTCAGCTCGCCAGTCAAATTTGAGAGCCGCGCTGGTAGCCGTCCAAAATGCTTCGTCAGAGTCAAGATACTCCTCATCGGTGGCCCCTACGAAGCGCGCATATTCATCACGCATTCGCTCGATGAGTAGATCCACGTCGATGCTGTCGAAAAACGCGCTCAGGTCCAAGCTCACGATGAAAACGTTCTCTTCACCTTCGGCTTCAGCCTGCTTAGCCAGAGCTACCGGCCTCTCCACGAAACGTTGGTAGTCCTGAAAATAGCGGCTGTAGGTATTGGAATTACCCCATGAGAAGGTTGCAGCGGAATGATCTTTCGACCATGAGCAAAAAAGCCGGTTGCCGTAGCTATACACTTTGGCTGTCGAGGCCGCTAGCGCATCCTGCGACGTGTCTCCTTGAGCCGTCTCGATACAGTCCGCAAGGCACAACATAATTGCGGTCGCAATGGTCTGTTCCTTGATCCCGATGTGAGCAAGCGGGCGCAGTACGGGCTCGTCACCGTTTCCGCTCTTTCGAGGTCCCCAGCCACCTTCATCGTTCTCCCGAAAGCCCCAAAGACCGTTTTTCGGTGCGGGCACGAGCCAGGCAGGAGCAGTTTGGTACTCCCCGGATGAGATTGACTTTGACCAAAGACTTAAATTATCAGCCAGGCATACAGCAGAAGCATCAAGCTCCAACACATCCGCATACCAGTTATGCCGTCTTATGAAGGTGTGGGTTTTCTTCCATGCTTGGGCAAGTATGACTTCATCTTGAAGCAACCCAATTTGCGGGCTCAACCTATCGTATCGTGAATCCACAACGCTCATTAGCAGTCCTTTAAATAGCTGTCGACCTGCTGCGCGTGTTCTTGGGCTGAAATTACCATCAGCAGGCCTTCTGCCCGCAACTCTAACCGTCTCGGCTTAATTGGTCGACTGTCCCCTTCTGGCCGGTTGTTGCCTGTCGCGACTGGCGGCTGAGGGTCTGAATCTGCCTGCCTGCGGCCGTCATCAACCCCCTCTGACTCGCTGCCATCGATGAGATTGAGGCCATCTGTGATCGCGCTATATCCATCTCTCCGCCCACTGAACGCCGAGCAAGAGCCTGCTGCTCAAGACGTCGGCGCCCATTGCAACAACAGTTCAAGTACGGATGCAAACCGGGCAGCATGAATGGGCACGCTCCTCGGCGTCCATCCGGCTACGACGCTGTCAGCGTCGTGCTCAGCACCTCGACCTGCGCCTGGCGCTCCAGCTGTTGCAGGCGCGCGCCGGGGTTGAGGGACGACCATTCGGGGTGGGCGCGGGCCTTGTGCAGGGCGTCGGGCAGTTTGCCTTCGCGCCATAGCGCCTCCTGCGGCGCGGCCAGTTGGATGGCCTGCACCGCCGCGTGGCCACGGGCTTCCAGGGCTTGCAGCAACAGTTGCTGGCGCAGGGCGAGCAGGCGCAGCACGGCGTCGTCGACGCTCAGCTCGCGCTGGCCCTTGAGTTTGCCTTTCAGGCGGGCGCCGTAGCCGCGCAGGGTCTGTGCGCCGCCGCCGAGCAGGGCGCCGAGGGCGGCCGCGGCGCCGAGGGTGACGCCGCCCACCAGCAGGTCGATGCCGACCCCGGTGGCCGCGCCGGCGGCCATGCCGCCGCCGAGCTTGACCCCGAGTTGCTTGAGGGTTTCCGGGTTGAACAGGTCGTCGCCCCAGCGGCCGTCGAGCAGGGGCACGGCTTCGGCCTTGGCGTCGTCCTGGCGGAAGGCGTACAGGCGCAGCAAAGCCTCGACACAACGCTGTTCGCGCTGGCGGATGGTTTCGCGCAGTTCGCGGATCGCGCCTTGCTCCAGGCTTGGCTGGGCCGCCACGCTGCGCCGGCAGGCGGCGCAGTCGAGCAGCAGTTCGGCGATCAGCCGGGTGCCGCTGTGGCGGCGGGCCAGGCGCTGCGCTGCATGGTCGTCGATCAGCCGTTGCAGCTGCGGCCGGGCCTTTTCCTGCAGCAGGGCCAGGCTCTCGTACAGCCGGCGTTCGCCATCCAGCGGTGGCGCCACGCTGTCGAAGGCGACCCGCGCATGCAGGCCGAGGCGGGCCAGGGCCTGGTACCAGTCGTCTTCGCGGTGCTGGCTGCCGGCGACGAAATTCAGCACCGGCAGCAAGGGTCGGCCGGCCATGGTGAGGATCGCCAGTTCGTCGCGGTACTTGGCCAGCACCGGCTCGCGGGCGTCGATCACGTAGAGGCCGGCGTCCGAGGCGAGCAACTGGCGCAGCACCTTGGCCTCCTGCTCGAAACGCTGGCGCGCCTCGCTGCCCTCGAGAAAGCGCGCCAGGCGAGCCGGGCCGTCCAGGCGTTCGCCGGGGCGCTCCAGGCGTTCCAGGTAGTCGAGCAGGGCGATGGCGTCTTCCAGGCCGGGGGTGTCGTACAGCTCGAGCAGCGCCTGGCCGTCCACCGACAGGCGCGCGCCCTCGACATGGCGGGTGGTGCTGGGGCGGTGCGAGACCTCGCCGAAGCCGTGGTCACGGGTCAGGGTACGCAACAGCGAGGTCTTGCCGACATTGGTGTGGCCGACCACGGCCAGCTTCAGCGGTTGGCTCATCGTAGGCTCCGGGGTGGATCGGGGCGCGTAGCTGACACCTTTTTCATCCACCATCGCAGCCGGTGGATGGATGAAGCGTCATCCACCCTACTCAGGTCGCGTAGCCTGGCTTGAACGGCTTCAGTCATGGCCGCTCTCCAACCAGCGTAGCGGCGCGCTGTCGCTATGGGCCAGCTGCAACTGGTCCAGGGCGGCGTGCCAGTCGCCGAGGCGTTCGCTGTCCAGGGCTTCGCCGGGTTGTGCCGGCAGCAGCCAGATGCGCGTGGCTGCGGCCGTGCGGGCTAGTTCGCCGAGCAGCGCCAGGCTGCCGCGATCCGGCGAGCGGCGCGGGTCGCAGGCGATCGCTAGGCGCGCCGGGGGGAAGCGGCTGAGTTTTTCGAGTAGGCGCTGGCGCTGTTCGCGGCTGTCGATCACCCCGGCGTCGCCGATGCCCTTGGCCAATGCCGGTGGCCAGGGCCGTCGCTCGTCCAGTTCGATGGCGACCAGTACGGCGCCCTGGCTGTCTTGCGGGTTGCTGCCGGCGGTTGGCTGCGACCACTGCGCGGGCGCCGCATCGCACACGCCGAGGCGTTCGCTGCTCGGTTGCAGGCGCTCACGCAGCAGGCTGTAGCCGGGCAGGCCGACGTCCAGGCGCAGGACGGCGCAGCCCCGGCGCCAGCGCCACAGGCAGAACAGCCCAAGCAGCAGGCGCGGCAGCAGGCCGTAGACCAGCAGCACACCGACCAGCCAGCCGGCCCAGGCGTGGCGCGCGGCTTCGCTGGCCAGGGCGTTGTCGCCGCTGGCGCGAATCAGCTCGGCATCCGGCAGGCTGAAGCCGAGCAGCGCCGGCAGCGCGCCGAGGGCCTGGGTCAGGGCGATAAAGGTTTCGCCGCCGAGGATGGTGCTTTCCCAGACGAAGCCGTAGCGGCGGGTGGCGAGCAGCGTCAGCAGGCTCAGCAGCGCCGCCAGCAGGGCCAGCAGCCACAGGCCATGGACCAGCACACCCAGGCCCCAGCGGCTCAGGCGTTGGCGTTGTAGCAGTACCAGCAGGGCCGGCGCCAGTTGTGCGGCCCGGGCGTCGCGGGCGAGCTTTGCGCTGAGCCACAACCACAGCCGGCCGAGGGCGCCGCTGCTGTCGCGCGCCAGCAGCAGGCCCAGGGCCCAGCCGAGCAGCATCAGCAGGTTGAGGCCGAGCAGGCTGCCCAGGGCCCAGAACACGTTGACCGGGCGCTGGCCGTCGCCGAGCGCCGCAAGCGCCAGGCCGATGCCGCTGAGCAGGGCCAACAGCAGCAGCGCCGCCAAAGCCAGGCGTGCGCCCTGCAGCCAGTGGCGCAGCGCTTGCAACTGGCCGTCACGCTCGGCGAGCAGCAGGGCGCGGGCCTGGATGCGTTCGGCCAGATCGCCGCCGGCGGCCTGGGCGCGACGATTGGCTTCGCGGTCTTCCAGCGGGCCTGCGTGCTCTTCGCGCAGGCGAATCGCTTCGCTGAGCCAGAGGCGTTGGAGTTTGTTCGGAGCGGGTTCGGTGGTCACGCGGCATCTCGTTGGCCAGGTCGAGACTGAGCATAACCCGTGCTGCCGCGTTGGGCTAAGCCTTGTCCGTGCGGGGGCGGCTGCACGGCCAGCGGTTGCTCTGCTATGCTCGCCGCCATGAAAAATTCCCTGCCTCTCTGCCTGATCGCCGCCCTCGCGGACAACCGCGTGATCGGCCGCGACAACCAACTGCCCTGGCGTCTGCCGGCCGATCTCAAGCACTTCAAGGCGCTGACCCTGGGCAAGCCGATCATCATGGGCCGCAAGACCTGGGATTCGCTCGGACGGCCCCTGCCGGGCCGGCTCAACCTGGTGGTCAGCCGCCAGCCCGGCTTGCAGCTCGAGGGTGCCGAAGTCTTCGCCTCGCTCGAGGCGGCCATGGTCCGTGCCGAACACTGGGCCCGTGAGCAGGGTGCCTGCGAACTGATGCTGATCGGCGGCGCCCAGCTTTACCAACAGGCGCTGCCTTTGGCCGCGCGGCTGTACCTGACCCGGGTCGCGCTGAGTCCCGAGGGCGACGCCTGGTTTCCGGCGTTCAGCGAGGCCGACTGGCAGCGTGATGCCCTCGAGGCACACCCGGCCACGGCGGATACGCCGGCCTATACCTTCGAAACCTGGTTGCGCGATTGATCGAGGCTTTCTTGATCTAGACCAATTCGCCTGAGCGGTTATTGGTCTAGTTTTTCCGACTCGTTCATTGCACCAGCAGGTTTGCACCATGGCTGAAGCCAAATCCGATAGTCCGCAGGCGGACACCCTGGCCGCGATCATGCGTCATCCGTTGTGGGAGGATGCCCTGGCCTTGCTGATGGGCACCGCCATGGTCGCCCTGGGCATCGCCCTCTATGCCCATGCGGGGCTGCTGACCGGCGGCACCGTGGGCGTGGCCTTCCTGCTCAAGTACCTGATTGGCTGGTCGTTCGGCTGGTCGTTCTTCCTGATCAACCTGCCGTTCTATGCCCTGGCCATCTGGCAGATGGGCTGGCAATTCACCCTGCGGACCTTCTGCGCGGTCGGCCTGGTGTCGCTGCTGGCCGAACTGACCCCGCTGTGGATCGGCTTCGCCCAGTTGAATGTGCTCTATGCGGCCTTGTTCGGCGGTTTTGCCATGGGCCTGGGGCTGCTCATGCTGTTCCGCCATCGCGCCAGCCTGGGCGGGGTGAATATCCTCGCGCTGTTCCTGCAGGAGCGCTTCGGTCTGCGCGCCGGCAAGGTGCAGATGGGCATCGATGTGGCGATCGTGCTGGCGGCGGTGTTCATCGTGCCGCTGGACAAGGTCGTGTTGTCGATCATCGGTGCAGTGGCGCTGAACATGGTCCTGGCGATCAATCACCGGGCCGGGCGTTATATGGGCGTGAGTTGAGCGGCCTGTTCGACCGGTAGGGTATGCATTGGCCGGTACGCGGCGCGTCCTGCTACGCGGGTTGGTCGCCGGCTTAAAAACCCGCGACTCCTGCCTGGCGCAGGCGCTCGCGCAGGGCCCGGACCTCCGGGTGCTGGAAGAAGGCCTGCAGCTGCGCCGCGCGGCTCGGGCCGATGCCCGGCTGGCGCTGCCACTGCGCGCGGCTGCGTTGCGCCAGCTCATCCCAGTTGTCCGCCAGTGGCGCCGCGCCGCTGGGCGGCAGGCCGAGCGCGCGCAGCCAGTCGGCGAAGGGGCGTTGCCGGGCCAGGGCAAAGCTCTGTTCCAGCTTGCTGGCGCTGAGCGGGCCTAGACCGGGCACTTCGCCCAATTGCGTAGCGGAGAGCTGCAGCCAGTCGAGCAGGCCGTCGAGTTGCTGCGCCTGCAGCAGCTTGTCCCAGGTGCCGGGACCGACCCCGGGCAGGGCCAGACCCTGCTTGCCGCTGAGCCAGGCCAGGCGTGCACGGAATTGGCTGGCGCAGGCCGGCGTCGCCCGCCAGCAGCTCAGCGCATGGTAGTCGTCGGCTTGCGGTGCCTGCACCACGGGGCGATGGGGGCTGCGCCAGACCACGTTGTCCAGGTGCGGAATGGTCAGCCCGGCCAGCTGGATGGCGACCTGGTCGCCGGGGCCGATGTCCAGGCTGCGCCAGCGTTGCAGCGAGCCGAGGCTGACATATTCGATCCGGCGCTCGTCCAGGGTGATCGGCTGCAAGCGCAGCACCGGGGTGATCCGGCCGCTGCGGCCAATGCGGAAATCCACCGCCTGCACCACCGCCAGCGCCTGGCTCAACGGGTATTTCCAGGCCGCCGCCCAGTGCGGTGGTGTGGCTTGCCAGCGCTGCGCCGGCGGTCGGCTGCCCTGGCGCAGCACCACACCGTCGCTGGCGAAGGGCAGGGCGCCGCGGTACCAGTGCTGGCGCCAGTGGCTGGCCTGGTTGAAATCGCCGATCGGCTGGCTGAGGCGCAGGCTGTCGGCAAAGCCCAGGGCGTCGAGGCGCTGCAGGCGCTCGCGCATCCCGCTCGGGCCGTCCGGCCAGTCCCAGACGAACAGGCCGATGCTGGCGGCTTGTTCATCGTCGAGGCTGTGCCGCGCCAGCAACCCGGCGACCCGGCCGCGCGCAGCCAAGCCGCCGGCCTCGGCCTGCACATGCGCGGGCAGGCGCCAATAGAGTTCGCCTTGCAGGGTCAGGTCAAGCGGCGTCGGCAGCTGTTGCGGGATCGCCGACAGACGCCGCGCCCGGGCGGTCCAGTCCTGGCCGCGGCGGCCGTCACCCCGGCTGATGGCCTGCTGCAGAAGGCCGCCGCGATAGACCAGGGTCACCGCCACGCCATCGACCTTGGGCTGGATCCACAGGTCTTCGCGGGTCGCCATCCAGTCGCGCACCGCGGCGTTATCCGCCAGCTTGTGCAGCCCGGTCTGCGCCACCGGGTGGGCAATGCGCCCGGCGCTGCCGCTCAGGGGATCGGCGGGCGGCGGGCCGATTCCGGCAAAGCAGCTGCGCCACTGCTCCAGCTGGGCGCGCGCCTGATCGTAGAGCTCGTCGGCTACCAGCGACACGCCCTGGCGATGGTAGGCCTGATCCCAGGCGGCGATCTGTGCGCCGAGTGCGCTTATTTCAGCCTTGGCCTGCACCGTGGGCCAGTCGGGACAGGGGGCGGCCCGGGCATCGAGGGCCAGGGCAATGAGGAACGGTGCGATCCAGGTCTGCATCATGAGCATCCTTGCTCGGGGAATAGGCTTTACAGCCTAGTTCGTTTTCTGCGGACAACAAAAAGGCGATGTACCCGATATCTGTTGCATGAGAGGGGGAGCCCCGTCTCCGTCTCCGACGCCGCGCTGTCGCGCAGCAAACTGAAGGCAGTCGCGTCTGTCGGCTTGTGGGTACCTGTAGGAGCGGGCCATGCCCGCGATTGGTTTCGCGGGCATGGCCCGCTCCTACAAGGATCAGCGCTGATTTAATTTATACATATAAAACAATGAGTTATTTTTTGTTTGATAAGAGATAACGTTTTTGTAGGCGCGGCCCGGCCCCTCCCACGAGGTTGCGATCTGGCTCAACAGATAACGGGTACATCGCCAACAAAAAGCCCCGCACCAGGCGGGGCTCTCGGTTTTGCTGGCGGGCTTACAAACCGCCAGCGGCGCGCAGTTCGGCGGCCTTGTCGGTTTTTTCCCAGGTGAAGGCGGTGAAGCTGTCGCCGTCGACGGTCATTTCGACCGGGGTGCGCCCGAAGTGGCCGTAGGCCGCGGTCGCCTGGTACATCGGGTGCAGCAGGTCGAGCATGCGGGTGATGGCGTAGGGGCGCAGGTCGAAGTGCTCGCGCACCAGCTGGATGATCAGGTCGTCGCTGATCTTGCCGCTACCGAAGGTGTTGACCGAGATCGAGGTCGGCTGGGCCACGCCGATGGCGTAGGACACCTGGATCTCGCAGCGCTCGGCCAAACCTGCAGCGACTATGTTCTTCGCCACATAGCGACCGGCGTAAGCCGCCGAGCGGTCGACCTTGGACGGATCCTTGCCGGAGAAGGCGCCGCCGCCGTGACGGGCCATGCCGCCGTAGGTGTCGACGATGATCTTGCGTCCGGTCAGGCCGCAGTCGCCCACCGGGCCGCCGATGACGAACTTGCCGGTCGGGTTGATGTGGTACTGGGTGTCCTTGTGCAGCAGTTCGGCCGGCAGGGTGTGCTTGACGATCAGCTCCATGACCGCTTCCTGCAGGTCGGACTGGCTGATTTCCGGGTTGTGCTGGGTCGACAGCACCACCGCGTCGATGCCGACCACCTTGCCGTCTGCATAGCGGCAGGTGACCTGGGACTTGGCGTCCGGGCGCAGCCACGGCAGCAGGCCGGACTTGCGCGCTTCGGCCTGACGCTCGACCAGGCGGTGGCTGAAGCAGATCGGTGCGGGCATCAGCACGTCGGTCTCGTTGCTGGCGTAGCCGAACATCAGGCCCTGGTCGCCGGCGCCCTGGTCTTCCGGCTTGGCCCGGTCGACGCCCTGGTTGATGTCCGGCGACTGCTTGCCGATGATGTTCAGCACGCCGCAGGTGGCGCCGTCGAAACCCACGTCGGAGCTGGTGTAGCCGATGTCGCAGATGACGTCGCGGACGATCTGCTCGAGGTCGACCCAGGCGCTGGTGGTGACTTCGCCGGCGACGATCGCCACGCCGGTCTTGACCAGGGTTTCGCAGGCCACGCGGGCGTGTTTGTCCTTGGCGATGATGGCGTCGAGCACCGCATCGGAAATCTGGTCGGCGATCTTGTCCGGATGGCCTTCGGAGACGGACTCGGAGGTAAAGAGGGAGTATTCGCTCATCGATCGGTTTTCCTATTGTTTACCGGTGACGGTGGCCCGCAGGCCGCTGTTTGCATGAGGTTTGGCGAAGTGCCGCAGCTGGATCTGGAAACCATTGCGTAAACCCACGTACAGGCTTTCGCCCGGCGTGAGTCCCGCGGCGACCGCCCAGCGGGCCAGGTCGTCCTGTTCGAAACCGAGCCAGAGATCGCCGCAGGCTTGCCGGGCCCAGCTCTGGTTGTGGCTGCACAGCTCGGTGATCAGCAGGCTGCCGCCGCTTTTCACCTGCCGGGCCAGTCGTTTCAGGGCCTCGGCGGGGGCGGCGAAATGGTGCAGGACCATGTTCAGCACCACGCAGTCGGCGGCCGGGTAGTCGTCGTTGAGGGCGTCGGCCAGTTGCAGCTCGACGTTGCCCAGGCCTTCTCGTTCACAGCGCGTGCGCGCCAGTTCGAGCATCGCCGGGCTGTTGTCCAGCGCCGTGACCTGGCTGAAGCGGCGTGCCAGTTCGGGCAGGAAGGCGCCGTCGCCGGGGCCGATTTCCAATGCCGTCGCCGTCCCGGCAAAACCCAGGGCATCGAGCAGTGCCAACAGGCTGTCGCGGTATTGCGGCAGGCCGGCGATCAGATCCTGCTGGGCCTGGAAGCTGGCCGCCGTGCGGGCGAAAAAATCCTGGCTGGCGGCGGCGCGCTGGCCGTGCACCGCGGCGATCCGTTCCTGCACCTGGCTGGGCAGCTGCAGGCTATCCACTTCATCGAGCAGGGCCGCGTGCAGGTGACTGCCCGGTTGTTCGTTATGGGCCAGGGCGCGGCGGTAGAAGATCGCATTGCCCTCGCGGCGGGTGGCGACCAGCCCGGCCTGGGCCAGCACCTTCAGGTGATGGCTGATGCCCGACTGGCCAATGGCGAAAATCTGCGCCAGTTCCAGCACGCCAAAGGAGTCGTTGCTCAGCGCGCGCAGGATATTCAGGCGCAACGGATCGCCGCTGGCCTTGCACAGGGCGGCGAGGGCGTCGACGGGCTCGAAGGCCAGATGTGAGGCGCGCATATTCATAAGCCGGGCAGTCTAGTCGGTCATTTTTCATCCAGCAATACCAATATCAAAAAGTTTTGATATTGGTATTGCTGGCGCCTAAGCCAGAAAACATTGGCCCTGCGACTATCTGTCATTGCCCCGGCGGGCTCCACTGGGCGAAAATGGCCGCCTTTTTCGACCTTCCTGTTGCAAAACCCGTAGGAGATTCAGTGATGCCCAGCCGTCGTGAGCGAGCCAATGCCATTCGTGCCCTGAGCATGGATGCCGTGCAGAAAGCCAACAGCGGCCACCCGGGCGCCCCTATGGGGATGGCGGACATCGCCGAAGTGCTGTGGCGCGACTACCTCAAGCACAACCCGGCCAACCCGGGCTTCGCCGACCGCGACCGCTTCGTGCTGTCCAACGGCCATGGTTCGATGCTGATCTACTCCTTGCTGCACCTGACCGGCTACGACCTGGGCATCGACGACCTCAAGCAGTTCCGCCAGCTGCACAGCCGCACCCCCGGCCACCCGGAATACGGCTACACCCCGGGCGTCGAGACCACCACCGGCCCGCTCGGCCAGGGCCTGGCCAACGCCGTGGGCTTCGCCCTCGCCGAGAAGGTCCTGGGCGCCCAGTTCAACCGCGACGGCCACAGCATCGTCGACCACTTCACCTACGTGTTCCTCGGCGACGGCTGCATGATGGAAGGCATCAGCCATGAGGTCAGCTCGCTGGCCGGTACCTTGGGCCTGGGCAAGCTGATCGCCTTCTACGACGACAACGGCATCTCCATCGACGGCGAGGTCGAGGGCTGGTTCACCGACGACACGCCGAAGCGCTTCGAGGCCTACGGCTGGCAGGTGATCCGCAACGTCGACGGCCACGACGCCGAAGAGATCAAGATCGCCATCGACACCGCGCGCAAGAGCGAACAGCCGACCCTGATCTGCTGCAAGACCACCATCGGCTTCGGCTCGCCGAACAAGCAGGGCAAGGAAGACTGCCACGGCGCGCCGCTGGGCAACGACGAAATCGCCCTGACCCGCGCCGCCCTGGGCTGGAACCACGGCCCGTTCGAGATCCCGGCCGAGATCTACGCCGAGTGGGACGCCAAGGCCGCTGGAGCCGCTGCCGAAGCTGCCTGGAATGAGAAGTTCGCTGCCTACGCCGCCGCTTACCCGGAACTGGCCGGCGAATTCAAGCGGCGCATCGCCGGCGAGCTGCCGGCCGATTTCGCCGAGAAGGCCGCCGCCTATATCCAGGAAGTCGCCGAGAAGGGCGAAACCATCGCCAGCCGCAAGGCCAGCCAGAACGCGCTGAACGCCTTCGGCCCGCTGTTGCCGGAATTCCTCGGCGGCTCGGCAGACCTGGCCGGTTCCAACCTGACCCTGTGGAAGGGCTGCAAAGGCGTGTCCGCCGAAGACGCCAGCGGCAACTACATGTTCTATGGCGTGCGCGAGTTCGGCATGAGCGCGATCATGAACGGCGTGGCCCTGCACGGCGGCTTCGTGCCCTACGGCGCGACCTTCCTGGTGTTCATGGAGTACGCCTGCAACGCCGTGCGCATGGCGGCGCTGATCAAGAAGCGCGTGCTGTTCGTCTACACCCACGATTCCATCGGCCTGGGCGAAGACGGCCCGACCCACCAGCCGATCGAGCAGCTGGCCAGCCTGCGCTGCACGCCGAACCTGAACACCTGGCGTCCGTGCGACGCGGTGGAGTCGGCGGTGGCCTGGAAGTGCGCGATCGAGCGCAATGACGGCCCCAGCGCGCTGATCTTCAGCCGGCAGAACCTGACCCACCAGAACCGCGATGCCCAGCAGTTGGCCGACATCGCCCGTGGTGGCTATGTGCTCAAGGACTGCGCCGGCGAGCCGGAACTGATCCTGATCGCCACCGGTTCGGAAGTCGGCCTGGCCGTGCAGGCCGCCGACAAGCTGAGCGAGCAGGGCCGCCGGGTGCGCGTGGTGTCGATGCCCTCGACCAGCCTGTTCGACCAGCAGGACGCCGGCTACAAGCAGGCCGTGTTGCCGATCGAGGTGGGCGCGCGGATCGCCATCGAGGCCGCCCATGCCGACTTCTGGTACAAGTACGTCGGCCTCGAGGGCCGGGTGATCGGCATGACCAGCTTCGGCGAGTCCGCGCCGGCGCCGGCGCTGTTCGAGCACTTCGGCTTCACCCTGGACAACATCCTGGAAACCGCCGCCGAGCTGTTGGAGGCCTGAAGTCAGGAGAACCGTAGGATGGGTCGGGCCGCGCAGGTTGAGCGCAGCGATACCCATCGTTTTTGCAGTGGCGCTGCCCAGGTTGTTGGGTATCGTCGCTGCGCTCCTCAACCCAACCTACGTTCGAGTCCCTATGTCCCATCGCCCCTACAGAATCGCCCTCAACGGCTACGGCCGCATCGGCCGCTGCGTGTTGCGCGCGCTGCACGAACGCGGTGCCGGGGCGCGTCTGGAAATAGTCGCGCTGAATGATCTGGCCGACCAGGCCAGCATCGAATACCTGACCCGCTTCGACTCCACCCACGGGCGGTTTCCCGGCGAGGTGAAGGTCGACGGCGACTGCCTGCATATCAATGGCGACTGCGTGCGGGTGCTGCGCCAGGCGACACCCGAAGCCGTCGACTGGGCGGCGCTGGACATCGACCTGTTGCTCGAGTGTTCCGGTGCCTATCACACCCGCGCCGACGCGCAGCGCTTCCTGGCGGCCGGCGCGCCGCGGGTGCTGTTCTCCCAGCCGATGGCCAGCGAGGCGGATATCGATGCCACCGTGGTTTACGGGGTCAATCAGGCTTGCCTGAGCGGCGCCGAACGACTGGTATCCAACGCCTCCTGCACCACCAACTGCGGGGTGCCGCTGCTCAAGTTGCTCAACGAGGCGGTGGGCCTGGAGTATGTCTCCATCACCACCATCCACTCGGCGATGAACGATCAGCCGGTGATCGACGCCTACCACCACGAGGATCTGCGCCGCACGCGTTCGGCCTTCCAGTCGGTGATTCCGGTGTCCACCGGCCTGGCCCGCGGCATCGAACGGCTGTTGCCGGAACTCAGCGGGCGGATTCAGGCCAAAGCCATACGGGTGCCGACGGTCAACGTCTCCTGCCTGGACATCACCCTGCAGACCACGCGGGACACCAGCGCCGCTGAAATCAACCGGGTGCTGCGTCAGGCCGCCGAAAGTGGTCCGCTGCAGGGCTTGCTCGCCTACACCGAGTTGCCCCATGCCAGTTGCGATTTCAACCACGATCCGCACTCGGCCATCGTCGATGGCAGCCAGACCCGGGTTTCCGGGCCGCGCCTGGTCAACCTGCTGGCCTGGTTCGACAACGAGTGGGGCTTTGCCAATCGCATGCTCGACGTGGCCGAGCATTTTCTCGCCGTGTCGCCTGTTTCCATTCAACCAGCCCCTTAAAGGACTGATTTCATGACCGTTCTGAAGATGATCGACCTCGACCTCCAGGGTAAGCGCGTGTTGATCCGCGAAGACCTCAACGTGCCGGTAAAAGACGGCGTGGTGACGAGCGACGCGCGCATCCTCGCATCCCTGCCGACCATCAAGCTGGCCCTGGAAAAAGGCGCGGCGGTCATGCTCTGCTCGCACCTGGGCCGGCCGAGCGAGGGCGAGTTCTCCGCCGAGAACAGCCTCAAGCCGGTCGCCGACTACCTGAGCCAGGCACTCGGCCGTGAAGTGCCGCTGCTGCGCGATTACCTCGACGGCGTCGAGGTCCAGCCCGGCCAACTGGTGCTGCTGGAAAACGTGCGTTTCAACCCGGGCGAGAAGAAAAACAGCGACGAACTGGCCCGGCAATATGCCGCCCTCTGCGACGTGTTCGTCATGGACGCCTTCGGCACCGCCCACCGCGCCCAGGGCTCGACCCATGGCGTGGCCAAGTTTGCCAAAGTCGCTTGCGCCGGCCCCTTGCTGGCGGCCGAGCTGGATGCCCTGGGCAAGGCGCTGGGCAATCCGGCCAAGCCGATGGCGGCCATCGTCGCCGGCTCCAAGGTGTCGACCAAGCTCGATGTACTCAACAGCCTGAGCCAGATCTGCGACCAGCTGATCGTCGGCGGCGGCATCGCCAACACCTTCCTCGCCGCCGCCGGTTTTCCGGTCGGCAAGTCGCTGTACGAGGCCGACCTGGTCGATACTGCCAAAGCCATCGCGGCCAAGGTCAGCGTGCCGTTGCCGGTGGACGTGGTGGTGGCCAAGGCCTTCGCCGAAGACGCCGAAGCCACCGTCAAGCTGGTCGCCGATGTGGCCGCCGACGACATGATCCTCGACATTGGCCCGCAGACCGCGGCGCAGTTCGCCGAGCTGCTGAAGTCGTCGAAGACCATCCTGTGGAACGGTCCGGTCGGCGTGTTCGAGTTCGAGCAGTTCGGCAACGGCACCAAGGTGCTGGCCGAAGCCATCGCCGCCAGCCCGGCGTTTTCGATTGCCGGTGGTGGCGACACCCTGGCGGCCATCGACAAATACGCCGTGGCCGACAGGATTTCCTATATTTCCACCGGCGGCGGCGCCTTCCTCGAGTTCGTCGAGGGCAAGGTGCTGCCGGCCGTGGAAGTGCTGGAGCAGCGCGCCAGGGGCTGAGAAGCCGGCCGCGGGCGGGTTATGCCCAGATCCATGCTCAGATCCATGTAGGAGCGGGCCATGCCCGCGAAACGGGCAACGCAAAAGCTTCGCGGGCATGGCCCGCTCCTACAGATATTCAACAGCGCCGCCACGGCGGGCTGCTACGATTAACGAGTTCCTCCGGGAGAAAGAACACCATGGCACTTATCAGCATGCGCCAGATGCTCGACCACGCCGCCGAATTCGGTTACGGCGTGCCGGCTTTCAACGTCAACAACCTCGAGCAGATGCGCGCCATCATGGAAGCGGCCGACAAGACCGATTCCCCGGTGATCGTCCAGGCCTCCGCCGGTGCGCGCAAATACGCCGGCGCGCCCTTCCTGCGCCACCTGATCCTGGCCGCCATCGAAGAATTCCCGCACATCCCGGTGTGCATGCACCAGGACCACGGCACCAGCCCGGACGTCTGCCAGCGCTCGATCCAGCTGGGCTTCAGCTCGGTGATGATGGACGGCTCGCTGCTGGAAGACGGCAAGACCCCGGCCGACTACGACTACAACGTGCGCGTGACCCAGCAGACCGTGGCCTTCGCCCACGCCTGCGGCGTGTCGGTGGAAGGTGAGCTGGGTTGCCTGGGCAGTCTGGAAACCGGCATGGCCGGCGAAGAAGACGGCGTCGGCGCCGAAGGCGTGCTCGATCACAGCCAGATGCTCACCGACCCGGAAGAGGCCGCCGACTTCGTCAAGCGCACCCAGGTCGACGCCCTGGCCATCGCCATCGGCACCAGCCACGGCGCCTACAAGTTCACCAAGCCGCCGACCGGCGACATCCTCGCCATCGACCGGATCAAGGAGATCCACAAGCGCATCCCCAACACCCACCTGGTGATGCACGGCTCCAGCTCGGTGCCGCAGGAGTGGCTGGCGATCATCAACCAGTACGGCGGCGACATCAAGGAAACCTACGGCGTGCCGGTCGAGGAAATCGTCGAAGGCATCAAGTACGGCGTGCGCAAGGTCAATATCGACACCGACCTGCGCCTGGCCTCCACCGGCGCCATGCGCCGCCTGATGGCGACCAACCCGAGCGAGTTCGACCCGCGCAAGTTCTTCGGCGCCACCGTCACCGCCATGCGCGACATCTGCATCGCCCGCTACGAGGCCTTCGGCACCGCGGGCAACGCCTCGAAGATCAAGCCGATCTCCCTGGAAGCCATGTTCCAGCGCTATGCCAAGGGTGAGCTGGCCGCCAAGGTCAACTAAGCCGAGGTTGCAGCAAGCAAAAAAGCCCGCTGATGTTGAGCGGGCTTTTTGTTGGGCGTGCCCCATCCGCGCTCCGGGTATCGCCTTTGCGGCGGCGGCCTGACGGACCGATAGGGGCTGCGCCCATGGCTGCGGCATACTGTGCAACCTGAACCCTTAGTGCATTGGCCGATGACCCCACTGAAATTCCTCCAGGGCTACCCGCTGCAGTTGCAGGAGCAGATCCGCCAACTGATCGCCGAGGAGCGCCTGGGCGATTACCTGGCCCGGCGCTACAGCGGCAAGCACGGCGTGCAAAGCGACAAGGCGCTGTACGCCTATATCCAGGCGCTCAAGCAGGAACACCTGAAGAACGCGCCGGCCATCGACAAGGTGCTGTTCGACAACCGCCTCGACCTCACTCACCGCGCCCTCGGCCTGCACACTGCGATTTCCCGGGTGCAGGGCGGCAAGCTCAAGGCGAAGAAGGAAATCCGTGTCGCCGCCCTGTTCAAGGACGCCGCGCCGGAGTTTCTGCAGATGATCGTGGTGCACGAACTGGCCCACCTGAAAGAGGCCGAGCACAACAAGGCGTTCTACAAACTCTGCGAATACATGCTGCCCGACTACCATCAGCTGGAATTCGACCTGCGCGTCTACCTGACCTGGCGCGAGCTGCAGGGACGTAGCCCGGTCTGAGAGCGCTGGCCGCGCGCGGCACAGCGCGCGCCGTCAGCCGCGCAACAGCAGGTTGAGCTGATCGACCACTTCCGCCCAGTCGGCGTCTTCGAGGATCTCCTCGCGCAGAAAGCTGGCCTGGGCGGCGCTCCAGAAGGGCGCGTCTGCCAGTTTGCAGGTTTCCGGCAAGGGCGAGTGCTCGGCGATGAAGCGCTCGATGCTGGCCCGCTCGGCCGGTAAACCGAGCTGTTCGAACAGGGCCGATAGGTCGTGGGTGGGGCTTTCCATGACGTGCTCCTCTGGAGGTTGGGCTAGCCCATACAGCCTAGCGTATATCGACAAACACAGGCCGCAGGGTGCAGGCTTCGGGGCTTATCGGGTGCAGTGTTTTCCAGCGATTCGGGATGGTCACGGCATGCATTCAGGTTTTTTGCGCAGATTGTTGGTGGTTGGACTCGGCCTGGGGTTGCTGCTCCCACCGTTGGCCCTGGCGCGCGAGTTGCTGGCGGTCGGCAGCGATTTCCCGCGGATTTTCGAGCGCACGGCGGCGGGTGAGTACCGGGGGCTCGGCCCGGACGTCCTGCGCCAGGTGCTCGAGCCGCGTGGCCATAGCCTGCGTTTCGCGTTCTACCCCTGGGCCCGCGCGCAGCGCATGGTCGAACTGGGTCAGGCCGACATCCTCATCGGCCCCTATCGCAGTCCGACGCGCGAGGCGCGTTTCGCGTTTGTCGGGCCGCCCTTCTATCGCGACCGGATCGTGTTTTATAGCCGCCGCGACAGCTTGTTGCACTGGTCCGGCGATTACCGCCAACTGGCCGGCCAGCGCATCGGCGTGGTGCGGGCCTGGGCCTACGGCGCGCGTTTCGATGCCGAGCGCGCGCGGCTCGAACTGGTCACCGTGGAGGGCGTCGACAACGGCCTGAAAATGCTCAGCCTGGGCCGTCTCGAACTCCTCGCCAGCAATCAGCGCAACACCCTGCCGGTACTGCAGGCCCAGGGGTTGAGCGATGAGATCAGCCAGCTCGAGCCCTCTGTCGATACCCAGGACGGCTACTTCGCCTTCCCTGCGCAGGTCAGCCATGCCCGCCTGCGCGGGGAGTTCGACGAGGGTTTTCGGCAACTGATCGAGCGTGGCCAACTGACCCGGCTGGCGGCCCAGTGGCAGGTGGAAGTCCCATGAGCAGGGGCGTTCAGCAGACCCGCAGCACCTCGAAGCGCTGAATGCTGCTGCCCATGCGCAGCTCCACCTGATCGCCTTCGGCGCAGCCGATCAGGCGTTGTCCGAGCGGTGCCCGCGGGCTGATCACCCGCACTTGCTGACCGTCCAGCAGCAGCTTCAGGCCGGCGCCGGCGCCGTCGGGGCCGAGGAACAGGCATTGTTCGGCGCCCTCGGCGTCGGCCAGCCACACCAGAGCGCTGAGCTGAATGCCCAGTTGTGCATCGAAGGGCCGCAGCCGGAGTTTTTCCCAGGCGCTCAGGGCCTGGCGAATCTCCTCGACTCGGCGCGCCTGGCCGGCAGCCAGATAGGAGGCCTCCAGGCCCAGGGTGTCGTACTTGTTCTCGGCGATATTCTCTTCGTGGGTGGCCGCCTCATAGGCGGTCAACGCCGCCTGCTGGGCCTGTGCCAGGTCGCCGCGCAGCTGGTCGAGAATAAGTTGCTGGAGCAGGGCTTTGTTCAACGGTCACTCGCAGGATCGGCAGGAAGAATCTCGGCCTATGCACCAAGGTCTAGTGTCGCCCTGGCCGCCGAAAGCGGCATTGTGCATGGGTTGCCAGCAAAAGTGAGGGTGAAAGAATGAACATGATGCGCTCGATGGGGTTTTTCTTCCTGTTTCTGCTGGTGCCACTGGGCGCCTTGCTGGCCAGCTACCCGGGGCCGATTGCCGACTGGTTGAGCGCGCTGGCCGGGGTGCCAGTCAGCCGGGGCAACCTCGGCGCCGGCTTCATGCTGCTGGCGGCGATCTGCCTCAAGCTCGATCTGAGCATTCGCCGTCGCGCTCAGGCCCGCGAAGCCAGCATCGCCTGACCCTTCGTGCGGCAATCTGCAAGCAAGCTGGCGCAATAGCCCACGGCCTTGGTTACACTGCGCTCCATCTGCGGCGGGAGGCCATGATGGAGACGACACAGTCCGACTACTCGATTTACCGCCAGGTAGTCACGCAACTGATGAATGACCAGGAGCAACTGCCCAGTCTGCCGATGTTGACCCTGGAAATTCGCCAGGCGCTGGCCAGACCCGAGGTCAGCATGATCCAGCTGGTCCGCCTGATCGGCAAGGATCCGGCGCTCAGCGCCTTGCTGATGAAATATGCCTCCAGTGCCTTGCTGCGCACCCGCCTGGCGCCGAAAACCCTGCAGGACGTGCTGCGCGTGCTCGGCATGCAGCAGGTGGACCGGGTGGTGATGCTGCACAGCGTCAAGAGCCTGTTCGTTCTGCACAGCCCAGGGCACAAGTTGCTGTTCGTGGACGCCTGGCAGCGCCTGATTCTGAAGGCGAGCATCTGCGGCTTTCTCGCGCGCAAGGTGGGCCAGGTGCCGGCCGATCATGCGGCGCTCGCCAGCCTGCTCAGCGAGGTGGGCTCGCTGGCGGTACTCTCGGCGTTCAAGGGCGGCGATCTGGTGCCGACGCCGGCGCGTTATCACAGCCTGTGCCAGGCCTATGGCAAGTCGCTGGGGGTGATGCTGCTGAAAAAGTGGACGGTGGATGAGGCCTACGTGGACATAGTGCGCGAGGCGGGAAACTGGACGCTGCAGCGCCAGCGGCAGATCGAGCTGCTCGATCTGGTCAACCTGAGCCTGTTCCACGCCATTCAGGTGGCCGACCACGGCAGCGATCTGCCGGCACTGACCAGCCTGGCCGCCTATGCCAAGCTCAATGGCAGCCACAATGAGGTGGCGGCGGACGGCAGCCTGGCCCTGGTCAGCCAGCATTGGGACGAGATCCACGAGCTGGCCGCGGTGCTGCGCTAGCCGTTTCCTCTGCATTATCAGCAGACCCCCTCTACGGCTTGCTGCGATCCTTGAGCAGGTGCGCGGCGAGGGTGCGCAACGGGCCGAGTTGCCTGCAGATCAGCGCCAGCTGGGTCTGCAGCAGGCGCTGCCGGTCGTCCAGCGCATCCGCGCGCTGTTCCAGTTCGCTGGCCAGTTGTTCTTCGGCATCGCTCTGAATCGCCACCGCACGTTCTTCGGCCAGGCTCCTGGCGATTTCGTCGAGGCTGGCGGCCAGGCGCTCGGCGCTGGCCGGCAGCGGACTGTGCCGGTCGCCGAGGATGATTTCGCCGCGGTGCGCGCCCAGACCCGAGAGATAACTCAAGAGGGTGTGCGACAGCACCAGGAAGCGCAAGCCGATGTCCGCCTCCTTACGGAAATGCCCGGGCTCCATGAGCATGTTACCGAGGGTGGTGGACAGTGCGGCTTCGGCGTTGTGCGCATTGCGCCGGGCCAGGCGGTAGGCCAGGTCGTCGCGTTTGCCGCTGACATACTGCTGGATGATCTGGCGCAGATAGATGCTGTTGCAGCTGAGGGTGTTGGCCAGCATGCGGTTGAGCCGGCGGCCCTGCCAGTCCGGCAGGATCAGGAACACCGCGAGGCCGGCGATCAGGCTGCCGATCAGGGTGTCGACCAGGCGTGGCAGGATCAAGCCGTAGCCGTCGCCGACCTGGTTGAAGCAGAACAGCACCAGCAGGGTAATCGCCGCGGTGGCTAGGGTGTAGCGGCTGCTGCGGGTGGCGAAGAAGGCCACCCCGGCGGCCACGGCGAAGAAGGCCTGCACCAGCGGGCTGGGGAACAGGTCGAACAGCGCCCAGCCGAGCAGCAGGCCGAGCACCGTGCCGGCGATCCGCTGCACCAGCTTGAGGCGGGTGGCGCCGTAGTTCGGTTGGCAGACGAACACCGTGGTCAGCAGGATCCAGTAGCCCTGGGTCGGGTGAATCCAGTGCAGCACGCCATAGCCGGCAGCCAGGGCGATGGCCAGGCGCAGGGCGTGGCGGAACAGCAGCGAGGTCGGGGTCAGTTGCTGGCGCAGGCGTTCCCAGACCTCCTTCAGCGAGTGCGGCTCGCGATCCAGCAGGCTGCTGTCCTGTTGCTCGGCCAGGGCATCGGGGTTGCTGGCGTGGCCGAGCAGTTGGTCGAGGGCGGCGAGGTTGCCGGCCAGGGCGCCGAGTGAGCGCAGCAGCTGGCGCCAGGCCGGGTTGCTCTGCAGGTGCAGGTGCTGCAATGAGGCCCGCAGGTCGTCCAGCGCCTGGCTGCACTGCTCGCGGTACTCGAACGGCTGGCGCAGTTCGATGGCCTGGGCCAGGCGCTGACAGGCCTCGCCATGCAGGCGCAGCAGGCGCTGGCAGCGGAACAGCACATCGCTGTGGAAGAACGCCTCGGCCAGTTCGTTGTAGGGGTAATGCGAGGAGCTGGCGCGCTCGTGGAGGTCCTGGGCGAGGAAGTACAGCTTGAGGTAGCGACTGACCGTGCTCCCCGGTCGGTCGTTGCCGACCCGGTGCAGGATGATTTCCTTGGCGGCATTCAGCGCCGCCACCACCCGGCCGTTCTGCTGGGCCAGGGCCAGCCGCCGTTGTTCCACGTCGAGTTGCCGTAGCGGCTCGAACAGCGCGGCCTTGAGCTTGAGGTAGCGGCCCAGCTCGCGGAACAGCCGGGCCAGACTGTGCTGCACCGGCTGGTTGGCGAACAGCGCATGCCAGATCACCGACAACACCCCGTACCAGGCCGCGCCCGCCACCAGCAGCAAGGGTTCCAGCCACAGGCCGGCGACGCCGCCGCGCTGCTCCACGCCGATCATGCTGTAGATCGCCAGGATCAGGGTCGCCGAGCCCAGGGTGGCGTAGCGCTCGCCGAGGGCGCCGAGCATGGTCAGGGCGAAGCTGGCCAGGGCCAGGGCGGCGACGAACAGCCAGGGATAGGGGAACAGCCATTCCACCGCATAAGCCGCCGCGCTGAAGCAGCCGAGGGTCACCAGCAGCGCGCTCAGGCGGCCCTGCCAGCTGTCGTCGGTCTCGGCCAGGGCGCTGGCGATCACCCCGAGAAACAGCGGAATCAGCGCCTGCATCCAGCCCTGCGCCCAGCACAGCAGCAGGCTGCCGCCGAGGGCGATGAACACCCGCAGGCTGTAGCTGAATTTATCCAGCGCCCACAGGCGACGCAGGGAGTGGCTGAGAGAACTGGCGGGCATCCGAACGACCTTGTGCAGCGGCAATAGTGAGCAGCCTAACAGGCTGTTGAAAAACTACCTACGTTGCCAATACGGCGTTAAAAATGGCCTCGCGTGCGAGCCCAGTCAAAATGCTCATTTACACCAGTAAACTCCGCTTTCTCGGCCATTTTTGCCTTGTCTTGGCTGCCTCGCCTACATTTTTCAACGGCCTGTTAACGGAGTATGCGGACGACGGGCACTCCCCAGGCGACACCTTTTACTGCGTCGGCGGCATGTCGGGCCTGCGTAAAAAGTCATGGACTATCCTGTAAGCAGACAACCGTGCTTTGCCCATCTTTTGCTTCCCGTAGCGGCTGTCGTGGAGAGGGCCGTGAAGGTTTTGCCGATACATGCTTTGCTCATTGCCCTGGCCCTGTTGCTCTTGCCGCCGGGACTGCTGGCTGCTCAGGCGGTGGCCCCGGCCCCGGTGGTGGAGTTGCGCGTCGACGGCGCGATTGGCCCGGCCAGCGCCGACTATGTGGTGCGCGGCCTGGCCCGTGCGGTGGAAGAGGGCGCGCAGCTGGTGGTGCTGAGCATCGACACCCCCGGCGGCCTGGACACCTCGATGCGCGACATCATCAAGGCGATTCTGGCCAGCCCGATCCCGGTGGCCAGCTTCGTTGCGCCCAGCGGTGCGCGGGCCGCCAGTGCCGGTACCTATATCCTCTATGCCAGTCATATCGCGGCGATGGCGCCGGGCACCAACCTTGGTGCGGCCACGCCGGTGGCGATCGGCGGCATGCCCAGCTCGCCGCCGAAGCAGCCCGAGGGCGATGATAAAGCGGAGAAATCCGACCAAGACAAAGAAGGCGAGGCCGAGCAGGCGCCGGGCGACGCCATGAGCAAGAAGCAGATCAACGATGCCGCCGCCTATATCCGTGGCCTGGCGCAGATGCGCGGGCGCAATGCCGAATGGGCCGAGCAGGCGGTACGCCAGGCGGTCAGCCTGGCGGCCGAAGAGGCGCTCGAACTCAAGGTGATCGACTATGTCGCCCGCGATCTGCCTCATCTGCTCAAGCAACTGGACGGCAAAAGCTTCACCGCCGCCGGGGTCGAGGCGCAGTTGCACACCGCCGATGCCGTGGTGGTCAGCCATGCGCCGGACTGGCGCACGCGCTTGCTGGCGGTGATCACCAATCCCAGCGTGGCGCTGCTGTTGATGATGATCGGCGTGTACGGCCTGTTCTTCGAATTTTCCAACCCGGGCACCGGCGTCGGCGGCGTGCTCGGCGGCATCTGCCTGATTCTGGCGATGTACGCCCTGCAGCTGTTGCCGGTCAACTACGCCGGAGTGGCCTTGATCCTGCTCGGCATCGCCTTCATCGCCGCCGAAGCCTTCCTGCCCAGTTTCGGCGTGCTCGGCATCGGCGGCTTGGTCGCCTTCGTCTTCGGCGCCCTGATTCTGATCGACACCGAGGTGCCGGGTTTCGGCATTCCTCTGACCTTGATCGTGACCCTGGCCCTGACCAGCGGTGGGGTGATCTTCGTCATCCTCAGCATGGCCTTGCGCGCGCGGCGCCGGGCCCTGGTCGGTGGCGACAGCGAGCTGATCGGCAGCCTGGCGCGGGTTCATGCGGTACAGCCGAGCAACCCGCTGGGCGGCTGGGTGCAACTGCAAGGGGAGAACTGGCAGGTCGTCAGCCAGGTGCCGCTGCAACCCGGCCAGCAGGTACGGGTGCTGGCGCGCAAAGGCTCGATGCTGGACGTCGCCAGCACTGAAGACACACCGTCACAAGGAGATTGATCATGGGTTTCGAACTGAGTTTTGCCACGCTGGCGGTGCTGCTGATGGCGCTGCTGGTTTCGGCCTTTCGCATCCTGCGCGAATACGAGCGCGGCGTGGTGTTCCAGTTGGGGCGCTTCTGGCGGGTCAAGGGGCCGGGCCTGGTGATCATCATTCCGGGCATCCAGCAGATGGTCCGTGTCGATCTGCGCACCATAGTGCTGGATGTGCCGACCCAGGACGTGATCTCCCGCGACAACGTCTCGGTCAAGGTCAATGCGGTGGTCTACTTCCGCGTCCTCGACCCGGAGAAGGCGATCATCCAGGTCGAGGACTACCACGGCGCCACCAGCCAGCTGGCGCAGACCACCCTGCGCGCGGTGCTCGGCAAGCATGAGCTGGACGAAATGCTCGCCGAACGCGAACGCCTGAATATCGACATCCAGCAGGTGCTGGACGCGCAGACCGATGCCTGGGGCATCAAGGTGGCCAATGTCGAGATCAAGCACGTCGACCTCGACGAATCGATGATCCGCGCCATCGCCAAGCAGGCCGAGGCCGAGCGCGAGCGGCGGGCCAAGGTGATCCATGCCGAGGGTGAGTTGCAGGCCTCGGAAAAACTCATGCAGGCCGCCGAAATGCTCGGCCGCCAGCCCGGCGCCATGCAACTGCGCTACATGCAGACCCTGAGCAATATCGCCGGCGACAAGAGTTCGACCATCGTCTTTCCGCTGCCGATCGAACTGCTCCAGGGCATGGCCGAACTCAAGGGTAAAAGTTAGCCGGCCGGCAACCGGGCAAGGCTCGCGCAATGCGGGCCTACCCAGTGCGGTCGAGGCTGCTGACGGAGGCTTCGAATGAACACCCGCTGCGAGACTATTCTGGCCACCATCGGCCACACCCCAGTGATCCGCATCAACCGCCTGGGCCCGCCCGGCATCGAGCTGTACGTCAAGGCGGAAGCCTTCAACCCCATGGGTTCGGTGAAGGACCGCATGGCCCTCAGCGTGATCGAGGCGGCCGAAGCCAGCGGCGCCCTGCAACCGGGGCAGACGGTGATCGAAGCCACCAGCGGCAACACCGGCATCGGCCTGGCCATGGTCTGCGCGGTCAAGGGCTATCCGCTGGTGCTGACCATGGCCGAGAATTTCAGCATCGAGCGGCGCAAGATCCTGCGTTTTCTCGGTGCCCGGGTGGTGCTCACCCCGGCGGCGCTCAAGGGCAGCGGCATGGTTGGCAAGGCCGAGGAACTGGCCGCGACCCATGGTTGGTTCCTGGTGCGCCAGTTCGAGAACGAGGCCAATGCCGACGCCCATAGCCGCGGCACCGCCCTGGAGATTCTCGAGGCCTTCGCCGATGCACCGCTGGACTACTTCGTCACCGGCTACGGCACCGGCGGCACGCTCAAGGGCACCGCCCGGGTGCTGCGCGAGCGCAGCCCGGCGACCCGCATCCTGGTCTGCGAGCCGGACAATTCGCCGCTGCTGGGCAGCGGCATCGCCCAGCAGCGCGATGCCGAGGGCCGTCCGCGGGACAGCCATCCGGCGTTCCGCCCGCACCTGATGCAGGGCTGGACCCCGGATTTCATTCCCAAGCTGACCGAGGATGCCCGCAGCCTCGGCCTGATCGACCGGATAGTGCCGATCAACGGCAATCAGGCCCTGCACTACGCCCGCGAACTGGCGCGCCAGGAAGGCATCTTCTGCGGTCCCTCGAGCGGCGCCACCTTCGCCGGCGCCATGGCCGTGGCCGCCGAGGCCGCCCCCGGCAGCCGCATCCTGTGCATGCTGCCGGATACCGGCGAGCGTTACCTGTCCACGCCGCTGTTCGAGGACATCGCCGTCGACATGAGCGAGGAGGAGCAGCAACTGGCCGCCTCGACGCCCAACTACCGCTTCGACGTCAGCCCCGCCGCGCCCGCTGCCGCGCCGCCAGAGCCGCTCGGCACGGAAGTCGATGCCGAGGCCGCGGCGCTGCTGGCGCAGATCCTCGCTGACCGCGAGCAGCCGCTGGTGATGTTCGCCCTGGAGTGGTGCGAGTTCTGCTGGTCGGCGCGCAAACTGTTCAACGCCCTCGGCGTGCCCTACCGCTCGGTCGACCTGGACTCGGTCGAGTACCAGCGGGACGACCTCGGCGGCCGCCTGCGCCTGGCGCTGCGGCGCAGGAGCGGGATGCTCACCATCCCGCAGATATTCGTCGGCGGCGAACTGCTCGGCGGCTGCAGCGAACTGTTTGGCGCCTATGCCGATGGCCGGCTGGCCACGTTGCTGCGTGCTCACGGCGTCGAGCTGGCCGAGACGCCGGCGCTCGATCCGGCCAGCCTGGCGCCGGCCTGGTTGCATCCGCGCGCCTGACAAGCTGTCGTGTTCTGCGCCGAAGCTCGGAGAATATGCTGTGATGCCTGGGTGAATCAGGGCTTTCCCCTGAAGCGTGACGGATATACGGGGAGGCCGGCTCCAGCGCTCTTCTAAACTTCAAGGTACCCGGCTGGATGAAGGAGAGGATCATGCGTATCGGTGTCCCCAAAGAGCTCAAGAACCATGAGTACCGCGTCGGCCTGACGCCGCAATCGGTTGCCGAACTGACCACCCTTGGCCATGAGGTCTGGGTCGAGAGCCAGGCGGGGGTCGCCATCGGTTTCAGCGACGCCGACTATCAGGCGGCCGGCGCGCAGATCGCCGGGGACGCGGCGCAGGTGTTCGACCAGGCGCAGCTGATCGTCAAGGTCAAGGAACCGCTGAGCACCGAACGCGCGCGGCTGCGTCCCGAACACACCCTGTTCACCTACCTGCACCTGGCGCCGGACCGGCCGCAGACCGACGAGCTGATGGCCAGCGGCGCTACCTGCATCGCCTACGAAACCGTTACCGACAGCCACGGCCGCCTGCCGCTGCTGGCGCCGATGTCCGAGGTGGCCGGGCGCATGTCGATCCAGGCCGGGGCCAACTGTCTGGAAAAAGCCAGGGGCGGGCGCGGTGTGTTGCTCGGTGGCGTACCGGGCGTGGCGCCGGGCAAGGTGGTGATCCTCGGCGGCGGCGTGGTCGGCAGCCATGCCCTGGCCATGGCGGTGGGGCTGGGCGCCGACGTCACGGTGCTGGACAAGAGCGTCGATGCCCTGCGCCGTCTGGACAACCAGTACGCCAGCCGCATCACCACCCTCTATTCGACCCGCGCGACCCTGCGCGAGCAGATCCTCGCGGCCGACCTGGTGATCGGCGGGGTACTGATACCCGGCGCCGCCGCGCCCAAGCTGATCAGCGCCGAGATGGTCAGGCAGATGCAGCCCGGCTCGGTGCTGGTGGACGTGGCGATCGACCAGGGTGGCTGTGCGGAAACCTCGAAAGCCACCACCCACGATAATCCGACCTATGTGGTCGACGAGGTGGTGCACTACTGCGTGGCCAACATGCCCGGTGCGGTGGCGCGCACCTCGACCCTGGCGCTGAACAACGCGACCCTGCCGTTCGTCATCGCCCTCGCCGAGAAGGGCACGCGCCGTGCCCTGGAAGAAGACCCGCACCTGTGCAACGGTCTCAACGTGGCCAAGGGCGTGATCACCTGCGCCAGCGTGGCCGAAGCCCATGGCTTGCCCTATCAGGCGGCGACCAGCGTGCTGGAGCGGCTGTTGTAGCGCGAGTGGCCGCACAGGTTGGTCCGGCATGCTGGCTCTGTCCTGGTTAGATGCCGCATGAAGGAACGATTCAGGCGGTAGCCAGGCCTGGTAGGGGCTCTGCTCGGGTAGGGGGTGCCGTGCGCACCGCTGGCAGATGGAGGTTGGCGGTTGGTTGGTGCGCACGGCGCACCCTACTCGATGGCATTGGGCCGGATAACTTTAGGCCGCATAGCGGGGCAGCCTTCACTTCGTGGCGTTTCTCAACGCCCCGAAATTAGGCTGAGTCGCCCCAGTAGCGGCAGGCGTGCCAGTTGGCGGGTCAGCGGTGCGCTCGATCCCATAGCTGGTGGCCCACCGGCAGGCAGCCGCACGGCGACGATGCGGCTGGTCACCAGCGGGCGCAGGCGCCATTGGCAGTTCAAGCAATGAGTCGGCATGGATTAGGACTTCCCCGTAATGAAAATGGCGCAATCCGCTGTGGCGCGCACCTTGGGAAGTCTGCCGGCCATTGCAACGCCGTCAGGGCAGTTTGCCAGCCACGTGTGAACGAACGCATGGCTCGATAGCCTTGGCTGTCGGGGCCATATAGATGGGAGGCGCTTGGTCGGCGTGGCGTTTGCGCCTAAAATCGCCGGCCTGATCCTATTTTGCGAAGTGCGCATGTCCGATTTCACTCAACGCTTTCTGTTCGACGACACCGACATTCGCGGCGAGTTGGTCGTCCTGGGCGAGAGCTACCAGCACGTGCTGGCCAAACATGACTATCCGCAGCCGGTCGCGCAATTGCTCGGCGAGCTGATGGCCGCTGCGTCCCTGCTGGTTGGTACCCTGAAGTTCGACGGTCTGCTGATTTTGCAGGCGCGTTCCTCGGGTGCGCTGCCGCTGTTGATGGTCGAATGTTCCAGCGCCGGGGAGCTGCGCGGGATCGCCCGCTACCACGCCGAGCAGATCGGCGCCGATGCCGGCCTGGCCGAGCTGATGCCCGATGGCGTGCTGGCGATGACCGTCGACCCCACCCAGGGTCAGCGCTATCAGGGCATAGTCGACCTGAACGGCGCCACCCTGAGCGATTGCCTGACCAACTATTTCGCCACGTCCGAGCAACTGGCCACGCGCTTCTGGCTGTGTGCCGACGGTCAGCGCGCGCGCGGCCTGCTGCTTCAGCAGTTGCCCGCCGATCGTCTGAAAGATGCGCAAGAGCGTGAGGCCAGCTGGCAGCATGCGGCGACCCTGGCCGCCACCTTGAGCCACGAAGAGCTGCTGGGCCTGGACAACCAAACCCTGCTGCACCGCCTCTATCATGAAGAGCCGCTGCGCCTGTTCGAGCCGCGCCCGCTGCAGTTTCGCTGCAGCTGCTCGCGTGAACGTTCGGCCAATGCGCTGGTCAGTCTGGGTCAGGCCGATGCCGAACTGCTGCTCAGCGAGCATGCCGGCCAGGTGGTGATCGACTGCCAGTTCTGCAACCAGCGCTATGCGTTCGATGCTGCCGACATCGCCCAGCTGTTCGCTGGCGGCGGCAGCGCAGAGCCTGCGGATACCCTTCACTGACGGCGATAGGGTGCGTCTATCGACCCGCTTAGCGGATCGGGTGCTGCCAAGGGGCGTGCTTTCTGGCATACTCGCGCCACTTTTTTCTCGCTGTAGTAGTGTTTCTGCTTTTACTACAAAACGTTTGGAAGACTCGGCCCTTTGGCCGATGGGGACCCACATGACGCAAGCTAACAACGCCGTGTACACCGACATCAGCGCTGCTCAACTGGTCGAAGAAGCCATCCGCCGCGGTGAGGGCGAGCTGGCTGCCAGCGGCGCCCTGGTCGTGCGCACCGGTCACCGCACTGGTCGTTCGCCGGCTGATCGCTTCATCGTGCAAGAGCCGAGCACCGAGGCGCAAATCGCCTGGGGGCCGATCAACCGTCCATTCCCCGCCGACAAGTTCGATGCCCTGTGGGATCGCGTCGAGGCTTTCAGCCAGGACCAGGACCGCTTCGTTTCCCATGTCCATGTGGGCTCCGCCGAAGAGCACTACCTGGCGGTCAAGATGACCACCGCCACGGCCTGGCAGAACCTGTTCGGCCGTCAGCTGTTCATCAACCCGCCAGCCTACAACCCGCTCGGCAAGGACGAGTGGCAGGTGCTCAACGTAGCCAACTTCGAGTGTTCCCCTGAGCGCGACGGCACCAACTCCGACGGCTGCGTGATCATCAACTTCGCCGCCAAGAAGGTTCTGCTGGCCGGCATGCGCTACGCCGGCGAGATGAAGAAAGCCATGTTCTCGGTGCAGAACTTCCTGCTTCCGGAAAAAGACGTGCTGCCGATGCACTGCGCCGCCAACATCGGCGAAGAGGGCGACGTGACCCTGTTCTTCGGCCTGTCCGGCACCGGCAAGACCACCCTGTCGGCCGACGAGTCGCGCTACCTGATCGGCGATGACGAGCATGGCTGGGGCGAAGGCGTGGTGTTCAATATCGAGGGCGGTTGCTACGCCAAGTGCATCGACCTGTCCGAGAAGAACGAGCCGGTGATCTGGAAAGCCATCCAGTTCGGCACCGTGCTGGAAAACGTCGTCCTCGACGAACAGCGCGTGCCGGATTACAGCGACGACAGCCTGACCCAGAACAGCCGCGCCGCCTATCCGCTGGAGTTCGTCGAGAAGCGTAGCGAGAAGAACCTCGGCGGCGAGCCGAACGCGGTGATCTTCCTCACCTGCGACCTGACCGGCGTACTGCCGCCGGTGTCGATCCTCAACGAAGAGCAGGCGGCCTACCACTTCCTCTCCGGCTATACCGCGCTGGTCGGTTCCACCGAGATGGGCAGCGGCAGCGGCATCAAGTCGACCTTCTCCACCTGCTTCGGCGCGCCCTTCTTCCCGCGTCCGGCTGGCGAGTACGCCGAACTGCTGATCAAGCGCATCCGCGGCTTCGGCTCCAAGGTCTACCTGGTCAACACCGGCTGGACCGGCGGCGGCTACGGCGTCGGCAAGCGCTTCAACATCCCGACTACTAGAGGCGTGATCGCCGCTATCCAGAGCGGTGCGTTGATCGGCGCCGAGACCGAGCAACTGCCGATCATCAACCTCAGCGTGCCGACTTCGGTACCGGGCGTCGAAACCAGCCTGCTCAACCCGCGCAACACCTGGGCAGACCAGAACGCCTACGACGAAGCCGCCAAGGGCCTGGCCAAGCTGTTCATCGACAACTTCCAGAAGTTCGATGTGTCCGACGCCATCAAGCAGGCCGGTCCGCAGCTTTAAGCCGCGGTCTAGGGCTGCTTGCACAAGCCGCCTTCGGGCGGCTTTTTCATGGGCGAGCCGGCAAGGGCGCCTGGGGCGGGGCTACACCGGCGTACGGCTGACCGCAGGCGCCGCCCTGCGTTGCGGCAACGGCCGACAACGCCTGCCAGTGCTGCGCGAACGACTCAGCCGCCATGGGCCGGCCGAGCAGGTAACCCTGGCACTGGTCGCAGCCTTCGGCCAGCAACCAGCCTTGCTGCTCCGGCGTTTCCACCCCTTCGGCCAGCACCGTCAGTTGCATGGATCTGGCCATGGCGATAATGGTATGGACTAACTGGCAGTCGCTGCTATTGGCGGGCACTCCGGCCATGAAGCTTTTATCGATCTTCAGCTTGTCCAGGGCGAAGCGGCGCAGATAAGCCAGCGATGAGTAGCCGGTGCCGAAATCGTCCACCGCTATCCGCACGCCCAGGGCCTTGAGGGCGTTCAGGGTATTTTCCGCTTGATCGGTGTGGCGCATCAGTGCGCCTTCGGTGATTTCCAGCTCCAGGCAATGAGCCGGCAGGCCGCTGCCGGCCAAGGCCCGCGCGACCAGCTGGACGATGTCTTGCTGCATGAACTGGATCGGCGACAGGTTGACGGCAATGGTCTCCAGCAGCAGGCCTTCTTCGCGCCAGGCGCTGGCCTGGCGGCACGCCTCGTTCAGCACCCAGCTGCCGATCGGCACAATCTGCCCGCTGTCTTCGGCCAGCGGGATAAAGGTATCCGGCCCCACCTGACCATGCTGCGGGCTGTGCCAGCGCAGCAGCGCCTCGGCGCCCAGGCAATGGCCGTCCGCCAGGCGCATTAGCGGCTGAAAGTGCAGGCTCAATTCTTGGTTATGCAGAGCCCCGCGCAGGGAGCGCTCCAGCTCGAACCGGGTCCGCGCATGCTCGGTCAGGCGGGGGATGTAATGGGCACAGGTGTTACGGCCGTTGGCCTTGGCACTGTACATGGCCGCATCCGCGTTGCGGATCAGTTCCGCCGCATCGCCGCCATCGCCGGGGTACAGGGCAATGCCGATGCTCGCGCCCACATACAGCTCATGACCCTCTTCCAGTTGCAATGGCTGTTCGAGCAACTGCAGCAGGCTGCGTGCCACCAGGCTGGCCGTGTTCGGTGCCGGCAGCTGCTCGAGAATCAGCAGGAACTCGTCGCCGCCCAACCGCGCCAGGGTATCTTCCTGGCGGCAGCGCGTCTGCAGGCGCTGGGCAACCGCGCGCAGCACGGTGTCGCCAAAGCCATGGCCATAGCTATCGTTGAGCGTCTTGAAGCGATCCAGGTCGATAAACAGCACCGCGAGGTGGCCGCCACGGCGCGTCACCTTGTCCAGTGCGTGCGCCAGTCTGTCGTACGCCAGCGCCCGGTTGGGCAAGCCGGTCAGCGAGTCGAAATGGGCCATTTGCTGCAACTGGCGTTGATAGCTCTCGACAAAGCGGATCAGCATCTGCGAGCCGCACAGCAAACCCAGCATCAGCAGGAATACCGCCAGCGCATACACCGGCGCACGTTCGACGAATACTTGCTGAAAGCTCATGCCGCTGACCAGTACCGCCAGCACCCCGGCGCCTTCCTGCTGGCGCACCCAGGCGCCGAGTGGGGTCTGGGCATCCAGCAGGGTCAGGCCGGACAGGTTGACCCACTCCGGCTCGGCCCCGGCGGCCTTGATCAGCCGTTGCCGGACAGGAGAGGTGGCGGCGTCAGCGAGGCGCATGGGTTGCAGCGGGCCATCGGGCAATGCGGCCTCGCCCCCCTGCCACCACAGCAACAGACTCCGTGCCTGATCCTGCCGGCTCTGGTTGACACTGCGCTGCTCCAGCGCCATGGCCACTACGACCACCAGCAGGATACTGAAGAAGGCTACACCGTTGACCGCCCAGAACTTGTAGCGCAAGGGCATTCGCCGTAATGCTTCCATGCCTGGGCTCCGTAGTCAGAAAAGCGATGATTTTATAGTTGAGGGATGCTTCACATCATGCGCTGAATCAATGCTGACGGGGTTGTGATGTATTGATGAACATTACCTATCGAGCTTGGCGGCAAACCGCGGCAACGCTTTCGAAGCGGGCGGATTTATCCTGAGGCTGTTCAGCCTATGACTCAGGCAAACGTTCATTTCGGTTGCTGGACCATGGTCGTATACAGCCAGCGGATCAAGGCGTAACAGTCCATGCACGGTACTCCCGAGCGTGTTTTCGGTTTTCAGCAACTGCATTTCCGCACGTCGCGCCGATCCCCTGTGGGAGCGGACTTGTCCGCGAACGGCGCCGTAGCCGGATACAATCCGGGCTACGAGGTCGCATCGATTTTTCGGCTGGCCTGACCCACCTTCGCCGCGTTATGGTCACAGGCCATCCAGCGGTCAACGGAGTGACAGCGTATGTACACCACCCTCGAACGTGTTTTCGGTTTCCAGCAGCTGCGACCCGGTCAGGAAGCGGCGATCGGCGCCGTGCTGGCGGGGCGCTCGGCGGCGGCGATCTTTCCCACCGGGTCGGGCAAGTCGCTGTGCTACCAGTTTCCGGCCCTGCACCTGCCGCACCTGACCCTGGTGGTCTCGCCGTTGCTGGCGCTGATGCAGGATCAGCTGGCCTTTCTCTCCCGCCACGGCATCAGCGCCGCCAGCATCGACTCGGCGCAGAGCCGCGAAGAGGCCAGCGCGGTGATGGCCAGGGCCAGGTCCGGCGAGTTGAAGATCCTGATGATCTCGGTCGAGCGCCTGAAGAATGAACGCTTCCGCAACTTCATCGGCCAGGTGCCGATCTCCCTGCTGGTGATCGACGAAGCCCACTGCATCTCCGAGTGGGGCCACAACTTCCGTCCCGACTACCTCAAGTTGCCCGACTACCAGCGCCAGTTCGGCATTCCCCAAGTGCTGCTGCTCACCGCCACCGCGACGCCGCCGGTGATCGCCGACATGCAGGCCAAGTTCGCCATCGCGCCGGCGGATGTGATCACCACCGGCTTCTACCGGGCCAACCTCAACCTGCTGGTCGAGCCGGTCGGCGGCGCCGACAAACAGCGCCGGCTGGTCGAATGGCTGGGGGCCAAGGCCGGGCAGCCGAGCATCGTCTACGTCACCCAGCAGAAGACCGCCGAGCAGGTCGCCGAGCGCCTGAGCCAGCGCGGCATCGCCGCCAGCGCCTACCACGCCGGCATGGCCCACGAGGCGCGCGAGGCTCTTCAGCGCCGCTTCATGGCCGGGCAGATCAACTGCATCGTCGCCACCATCGCCTTCGGCATGGGCATCGACAAGAGCGATATCCGCAACGTGGTGCACTTCGACCTGCCCAAGTCGATCGAGAACTACAGCCAGGAGATCGGCCGGGCCGGGCGCGACGGCCAGCCTTCCGACTGCCTGGTGCTGGCCAACCGCGACAGCCTCAACGTACTGGAAAACTTCGTCTATGGCGACACGCCCGAGCAGGGCGGCATCCGCTGGGTGCTCGACGAGCTGCTGGCGCACGGCCGGGACGGTGAGTGGGAACTGCTGCTGGGTGCCCTGTCCGAGCAGAGCAACATCCGCCAACTGCCGCTGAAGACCCTGCTGGTTCAACTGGAGCTGCGCGGCATCATCGCCCCGCGCTATGCCTACTTCGCCGAATACCGCTTCAAGCATCTGCTCGAGCCCGAGGCCCTGCTGGCCAAGTTCGACGGCGAACGACGGCAGTTCGTCGAGGCCATCCTCGACAGCTCGCAACGCGCCCGCACCTGGTGCACCCTGGATTTCGACAGGCTCTACCAGCAGCACCAGGCCGAACGCGGGCGGGTGGTCAAGGCGCTGGACTACTTCCAGGACAAGGGCTGGATCGAGCTGGAAAGCAAGCAGATGACCGAGGTCTACGCGCTGCTCGATGCCGGCTTCGACCCCGAGTCACTGAGCGCCGAGCTGCACGGTTACTTCAAGCAGCAGGAACGCAGCGAAATCACCCGCATCCACGCCATGCTCGAGCTGTTCGCCAGCGAGCACTGCCTGAGTCAGCGCCTGGCCGCCTACTTCGGCGACCGCCAGGCGCCCGAGCGCTGCGGCCACTGCTCGGTGTGCCACGGCCGAGTCGCCCAGCTGCCAGAGCCGCCGTCCTTGCCCGCATTGGCCGGACATGACCTGCAACGCCTGTGCGGCAGCTTTATCCAGCGCCACGCCGAGCTGAAAGGCAGCACCCCGAGCGCCGAATGCCTGACCCGCTTCCTCTGCGGCATCAGCGTGCCGCTGTTCACCAGGCTCAAGGCGCGCAGCATTGCCGGCTTCGCCGCGCTGGACAGCTACCCCTATGCCGAAGTACGCGCCTGGGCCGAGTGGCAACTGACCGCGCACTGACGCCGCGACGAAGCTCGCCGCGCGCAAATGCCGCCCGATGCGGCGAAAGCAATTGGTGCGCACGGCGCACCCTACGTGAGTATGGCGCTGGGGCCGTGATCTCGATGCCGCGCCGCAGACCTCGAGAAGTCAATCCGATGTAGGCCTGCGCTTCGGTAGGCTGCGCCGTGTGCACCGCCGGCAACACGCGATTGCTGCGCAGGGCACAGCCTACTGGGCTATGGCGTCGCGTCAGGTGGAGAGGTTGGGCGGCATCACCGCGCACGACACATTTCATCCCGATGCTTGATCGGGATGAAATGTGTAGGAAAGGGGAAGATCCGAACCGAGGCGGCGCTGGTGAGGGTCAGCCGCCGTCTCGGATTTTTCTGGTGCACGCCCCGTGCAGGGCGCTGGATCGGTGTCGCTGACCGCCTGGACGAGTGCCAGGATGCTGCGTTGGGTCGTCATGCTCTGCAGTTGAACGGATCTTCGTTAGCGCTAGGGCTATCTATCCTGACCCATGGTCGGGTTATGCCGTTCTCCTGTTTTGCCTTGTACGATTTGCCCATGCGCAAGCTACGGCGTTACGCGCTAAGCGCGGAGTTGTAGCGCTTTATGATGTGGTTGACCTGCACCCACGGTCGGACTTATCGACTCCATGGTTACACGTGCATTCTGTGCGTTGGCACTATGGCCGGCGTGCAGAATCACGTGGGTGCTGATTGGGGGACAAGTGATACTGCGTGTCGTCATTCGCTTAAGCCCTCCTTGTTGCCGTCCTGAGTCTTAAGGTAGCCCGATTCATGGCGAGATGTTTAGTACGAGTGGCGATAAAACCTGAGGCTTAAGGAATTAACACTCATAAACCCCGGCAACAGCCCCGTATTCCCTGGCCTGGGCCGGTTGCTTGTCGAGAATCCCGGGTGTAGCCGCTGTTGGGTTGGCTTTAGACGCAAGCAAGGCCGTGTGGTGCTGAAAGAGCTTTCGCCTTGCCGCGAATGCCTGGCGGCGGTCTCGCCACGGCGCTCGATATTGCCCAAAACTCAGGAGCCTGCGTCATCCGGGATGGCGCGCCGATCCATCGCACTCAAACAACAGCGCGTTTCCAGACATTTTGGGGTCGACTACAGACATTCGTGCAGGCGCCGGAGGCTCTAGGTTAGGCGGGTGTTATTTCAGCCGAACAATTTGGAGCAGACATGCCTAACCCGATTACCGTTCTCCGCGATACCACCCCCATGCCGATGCTCGACGCCTGCAAGTGGGAGAAGCTCGCCGGCGACCCGCACACCGTCAACCTCAATGCCTACACCTCGGAAGACGGCAGCAAGATCATGGGCACCTGGATCTGCACTCCCGGCAAATGGCGGGTCGCCTACGAGAAGTGGGAGTACTGCCACTTCCAGGAAGGCTACTGCATCATCACCCCGGACGGTCAGGCGCCGATTCACCTCAAGGCCGGCGACATCTTCATCGTCGAGTCGGGTATGCGCGGCACCTGGGAAGTGGTCGAGACGGTGCGCAAGTATTTCGTCTTTGCCTGACCGGCAATTGCGCAGAGCAATGCTGTAACGCCAGCCGCCTCTGCAGGTTGGCGTTGAGCGCATCCTACGGGGCTCCGGGTGCGCTCGCTTCCTCATCCGCCAGCCGTTGCAGGTAGACGGCGAAGTCCGGGTCTTCCCCGCGCAGCAGTTGCGGCAGCCGCTCGCGGAAATCCTCGCGCCGGCTCCACTCGCGCATGTAATCCTCCCATGAGTGCCAGCGGCGCTGTTTCCTCTCATCCATGTCGGTTTCGTAGACCAGCAGATAGGCACGCTCGAACAGCGAGATGAGCATGTCAAAGATCAGCCACATGCGTTCGCGCTGTTCGTCGGTCAAGTCCGGGGTGGCGAGTTGGCTGCGCAGCTTCAGGTCCGGGTTGGCCAGCACCACCTCGAGGAAGTCGATATAGGCATCGGATATCTGCTGCCAGGTGGCTTCCTGTTCATTCGCGCGCTCCTTGCGTTGCTCGACCAGAAACACGCCAATGGCGAAGGGCAAGGCCACCACGGTGACGATGTAGGACAGCAGCTCCCAGGTTGCAAGTGTCATATCCACGCCTTGGCTAATGGTCGGTAGGGCAAGCAAAGCTCATTTTGCCGCAGGCGTGGCACTATTGCTCCGGCATCATTTACCCCGTCGTGCAGGCGATAGGGGTTGCCTTCCGCGCCGGCCATTGTCATAACTGTCATGTGGCCATGTGCGGGAGCGTATTCAGCATCCCCGTGCAGGCTCAGCGCAAGACAGGGCTGCGCATACGCAGCTGGGGCGTCGCAGATTGTGGCCTTTGTCAGCACTGCAAGGACAAAGTCCGGAACCTCGGCGGTAAGCCTGCCCTCGAAGGTACAGACCCGTCAGAAGCGAGGAATACCATGCAAATTCATGTGCGAAGCAACCATATCGAAGGCAGTGTCCGGCTTCAGGAGTGGGTAAGCGCAACGGTGACGGAGCGGCTGGACCGTTTCGAAGATTTTCTCACCCGGGTTGAGGTCTATCTCAGCGACGAAAATGGCAACAAAACCGGTGGCGCCGACAAGCGTTGCCAGATCGAAGCACGGCCCAAAGGCCACCAATCCATTTCAGTCACCCACAAGGCCTCATCGCTCGATCTGGCCGTGGACGGCGCCACCGAAAAAATGCGCCATGCCCTCGAGCACATGGTCGGCAAGCTCGAGGTCAGGCCCGTATCCACCGGGCATATCGACGACCCACGCCTGAGCGAAGAGCCTGAACAAGTCACCGAGGCCCTGCTCCAGGAAGAATTCCTGGCCAACGAAGAAGCCCTGAGCCGGGGTTAAGGCGCTCACATTCGTTGATTCCTGAATGATTGCCATAAGGGGTTGCCATGCATGCGTGGCAACCCCTTTAAGGTTGCGCCGGCCGGCCCGCAATCCGCCAAACCAGCCGGCACGCCCTTGCAAACACGACGCCCCGCCGTCTGTTGCGCAAAGCCTGCGTGATTCGCCGCCGGGTGGGGCGGGTGCCTAACCCATCCTCCATGTGGAGACAGCCGGACACGATTGACCCCGTTGCAAACGGTACGTGCCAGATATTGTTCGGTCGATAGCACCTGCTTTTCCCAGGCCCGGCATTGCTCGCGAAAATGCACCTTGGCCGCCTTGCGGCATTCGCGGTAGTCGGTCGAGCCGGGTCGGCTCGAGGTGCTGGGGAGTGCGGTAGGGGCGGGCAGGTAACTGTGCGGGAGGCCAAACCCGCGAGGATGCCGAAGCGGCAGGCTCCGTCGTTTGACGGATACCCCGCGTAATCTGCTGCCATCTCTGGGATCGCTCCCGGATTGTACGGGCGGGATCATCGCGCTCTTGCAGGGGCGGGCCCTGCGGCGATGCAGCCGCACAGGCAGGGTCTGGTGTAAGCCAGACGCCATGGCCGGTTGTGGGCTATCGGCTACGGCGCCAGGGCAAATAGTGCTTTTATGGAAGGCATTAGGCCACTATTATGCACGGCGTATTTCACGGATGAGCGCGGCAGCCCTATGGCTGGCGCCTGAATCATCATCTGCTGGTGTGAAAGGACTCTGCCATGAAAGAGCAACGCTACCTCCCTGCGCTACGCGCGTACATCGATCAACTGCTGCGCGAAGGCTGGGTCATTGCCCAGCGCAACCCGCTCAAGTTGCAGCTCGGCGGCAGAACCTGTCTGGTCACGCACGGCATGCTGATCAGTGAGGGCCCGCTCTGGAACCATGCCGGGACCGAGCCACCATCCTCCGCCCGCAACCCGCAGCAACACTCGCGGCAAAGCAGCGCGTCGTCCGTGCCGGAGCCGGCTGCGGTTGCTGGTTGACAGCCATCGCTAGGCGTCCGCGCTGGTGAGAAATCGAGCGCGGTAGCGAGAGGGTCTCCAGAGGTTCGCGGCAAGGCTGCCCGCCGGATCGGAGGCTTCGCCTCGACCTGCTGCTAGGCGGCGCGGATCGGCGCTTGCAGGGCCGTCGAGCAGTTGCCGCCGGCGGTTCAGCGCATCGAATAGGTGCCGCAGATTCAGATCGAATGTGGGGACATTCATCTGCTGAATACGGCTTACCACAAGACTAAATTTCAAAAATAGTAGCGCCTTGCTTTTGCTCGGCGGCGATTTTTCTTCGTCTGGAATGTGCCGGTGCTGAATGACGTCGGCACACGCGCGGTCTCTTGGAGAAGGGGAGCCGTGCGCACTGCGTTGTGCCGAGCAAAATGAGGAGCATTCCATGCAGCCATTCAGCTTCGCCACCACCGCGCAGATCATCTGCGCAAGCGGTTCCGCCCGTCGACTGGCGGCCTTGTGCGCCGAGCGCGGCGCCCGGACGGTATTGATCGTCACCGACCCCGGCATCACCCGGCTCGGCCTGCTCGCCGAGGTGCTGCCCGGCTTCCTGCTCGAAGGGGTGACGGCCCAGGTGTTCGACCAGGTGCTGGCCGACCCGCCGCAAGCCATAGTGCAGAGCGCGGTGGCGCAGGCCCGGGCGCTCAAGGCCGAGCTGGTGATCGGCTTCGGCGGCGGCAGTTCGCTGGACGTGGCCAAGCTGGTCGCGCTGCTCGCCCATCCCGACTGCAACCAGCAACTGGCCGACCTCTACGGCGTCGGCAAGGCCAAGGGTCGGCGCCTGCCGCTGATCCAGGTGCCGACCACCGCCGGCACCGGCTCGGAAGTGACCCCGGTGGCGATCGTCACCACCGGCGCCACGACCAAGCTGGGTGTGGTCTCGCCGCTGTTGCTGCCGGACCTGGCGCTGCTGGATGCCGACCTCACCCTCGGCCTGCCGCCGGCGGTGACTGCCGCCACCGGCATCGACGCCATGGTGCATGCCATCGAGGCCTACACCAGCGTGCTGCAGAAGAACCCGCTGTCCGACCTGCTGGCCCGCGAGGCGCTGCGCCTGCTCGCCGCCAACCTCGATGAGGCGGTGCACCACGGCGGCAACCGCCAGGCGCGCCAGGCCATGCTGCTCGGCGCCTGCCTGGCCGGCCAGGCGTTCGCCAACGCGCCGGTGGCGGCGGTGCATGCGCTGGCCTATCCGCTCGGTGGGCACTTCCACATCCCCCACGGCCTGAGCAACGCCCTGCTGTTGCCCCATGTGCTCGGCTTCAACGCCGCCAACGCCGCGCCGCTGTACGCCGAGCTGGCGCCGCTGGTGCTGGGCGCCAGGCTGCGCCCCGGCGACGCCATGGCGCAGACCGAGCAGCTGATCGGCGCGCTGGCCGACTTCAGCGAGCGCAGCGGCCTGCCCACCCGTTTGCGCGACGCCGGGGTGCCGCAGCAGATGCTCGCCCAGCTGGCGGCCGAGGCCATGCTGCAGCAACGCCTGCTGGTCAATAATCCGCGCGAGATGACCGAGGCCCACGCCCTGGCGATCTACCAGTCGGCCTATTGAGACACGAGTCCCGTTGGTGCACACGCTGAGCGTGCCTGCGACCCGTAGGGTGTGCGGGGCCGCCCAGGCTGCGCGCACCATCAATCAACCAGGACAGCCCATGACCCCACCCCAGCACCTGCGCCACGACTACCCGCACTTGCAGCCGATCAGCACCCGCTGGCACGACAACGACCTCTACGGTCACGTCAATAACGTCACCTACTACAGCTACTTCGACAGCGCGGTGAACGCCTATCTGATCGAGCGCGGCGGCCTGGATATCCACAACGGCGAGGTGGTCGCTTTCGTGGTCAGCTCCAGTTGCGACTATTTCGCCTCCATCGCCTTCCCCGAGCGCATCGAGATCGGCCTGCGGGTCGCCAGGCTGGGCAACAGCTCGGTGGAGTACCAGCTGGCGGTGTTCAAGCAGGGCGAGAACGAGGCCTGTGCGGCCGGGCGCTTCGTCCATGTGTTCGTCGACCGGCAGAGCAACCGGCCGCTGCCGATTCCCGAGCGCCTGCGCGCGGCACTGGCGGATTTGCTGGTGACATGAAGGCGGCTGGTGGGGGGGCGGCGATCGGTTTCGGCCTTCCACCCGCTCAGGCAATGCTGGGCTGAAGCCCACCCTACGCCTAGCCGTTGGCGCGCAAGGCGTAGCAGAGGCATAGCCAGAAAACGCTCGTGCTCGGGCATCTCACAACTTCTGCGCCTTACCAGTCGGCCAACGCCGCGCGGCGGCCGCGCTTGAGGTCGACGCTGGCGAGGATCAGCAGGCCGAGGACGAAGTAGCTGCCGGTGATCAGCATCGCCAGGCGGTGGTCGCCGGCGGTCAGCCAACTGGTCAGGCCGTAGGTCATCGGCCCGAGGATCGACGACAGCTTCACCGCCTGGCCCCACAGGCCGTAGAACTCCGCGCGCCGGGTCGGCGGCGCCAGCAGGCCGACGATGGCGCGCCCGGCCGACTGGCTGGCGCCCATGCACAGCCCGGCGATATTCGCCGCCAGCCAGAACAGCGGCGGACCCTCGGCGGCCCAGGCCAGGCCTATCATCAGCAGCCAGCCGAACAGGGTCAGGGTCAGGGTGGCGAGGTGGCCGAGGCGATCCTGCACGTAGCCGAACAGCAGGGCGCCGAGCGAGGCGGTGATATTCACCAGCAGAATCAGCTTGAGGGTGTCGCGGGTGGTGAAGCCCATGGCCTGGTCGGCATAGATGGCGGCCAGGGTGACCACCGCGGCGATCCCGGCCTGGTAGCACAGGGTGCAGGCGAGAAAGCGCAGCAGGTCGCGGTAGCGCCTGGCCTCGCGCACCGTCTGGGCGAAACGGGCGAACGCCACCCGCGCGCTGTGGCGGGCGCCGGCTTGCAGCTGCGGGCGGCTGCGCTCGCGCAGAAACAGGAAGGTTGGCAGGCTGCTCAGGGCGAACAGCGCGGCGGTGAGCAGCATGCACACAGGCACGAACTGCGCCGCCGTGTGGCCCTGGGCCTGGGCCCAGCTGACGTAGGCCAGGCTGGCGCCGAGGCTGAGCAGGCCGCCGAGATAACCGAAGCCCCAGCCCCAGCCGGAGACCCGGCCGATGGCCTCCTCGCGGGCGATCTCCGGGAGGAAGGCGGCGATCAGGTTCTCGCCGCTGCCGAAGCAGAGGTTCGACAGCACCACGAAGACGACGGCGATCGCCAGCGTGCCTGGCCCGGCCAGGGCCAGGCCGGCGGTGAACAGCACGCAGCCGAGGGTGCTGAGCAGCAGCAGGCGCTTCTTGCAGGCATAGGCGTCGGCGTAGGCGCCGAGCAGTGGCGCGCTGAGGATGATCAGGACATAGGACAGGGCGATGGCGCTGGTCCAGGCCAGGGTGCCCCAGGCCGCGCCTTCGGCGACCACGGCGACGAAGTAGGCGTTGAACACCGCGGTGATCACCACCGTGGTGTAGCCGGAGTTGGCGAAGTCGTACATCGCCCAGGCCCAGGCTTCGCGGCGCGTCACTCCGGGGGCGAGGCTGGGGGGCATGGCGGACACTCCGGTTTGGCGCTGGACAATTGTGGGTAGATCCTAGCAGCCCGCTCGGCGAGAGACGACCGCGCTATAACCGCGGGCCTGTTATGGGCCAGAGGTTATTATCGCCGGTGCCGGCAAAGGCTTATTGTTTTGGGGGGGAGGTTCCAGGCACCCAGCACGTAGCCCGGATGCAATCCGGGAGCGGGTATTCAGGTGTCAGACTTCGCCGGATTGCATCCGGGCTACAAAGAAATACTGCACGCATGGTCAAGTGAACAGCATGGGTGCAGTAGGTGAGAGTTTTCTCACAGGCTCTCAGGACAGTCTTGAGGGGTCGCCGATGAGTCGTTTGCCTCATGCAACACGCGCCCATCCCGATTCAACGGCTGCGGCGCAACGACTGTTACACATCGTTCGACAGACACTTGTCGAGTTGCGCCCCGCTGCGGCGCAGGATTCGCCCGTCAGTCTGCACAGCGTTCTCGACAGCGATCTGGGGTTGGACAGCCTGGCCCGGGTCGAGCTGTGGTCGCGGGTCGAGCGCGAGTTCGGCGTGCGTCTGCCGGAGACGCTGTTCGCCTCGGCGGAGACCCCCGGCGATGTGCTCGAGGCGCTGCTGGCATGCGCCCCGACAGTAGTCGCGCCGGGGCCGTGCGGCAGCGTCGAGCGCTTGCCCGTTGGCCCGCGGGAACGGCTCGCGCCGGACGCCGCGCAGACCCTGATCGAGGTGCTCGACTGGCATGTGCAGCGCCATCCGCAGCGCATTCATGTGCGCCTGCTGGGCGATGGCGATGTGCCCGAAGACATCAGCTATCTGGCCTTGCAGCAGGGCGCCAGGGCGGTTGCCTGCGGCTTGCAGCAGCGCGGCCTGCGCGCCGGGCAGCGGGTGGCGCTGATGCTGCCGACCGGCCGCGATTTCCTCTTCGGCTTCTTCGGCATCCTCCTCGCCGGCGGCGTGCCGGTGCCGATCTATCCACCCATGCGCCTGTCGCAGATCGAGGAGCACCTGCGCCGCCAGGCCGGCATTTTGGGCAATGCCGAGGCGAGCATGCTGATCACCGTCAACGAAGCCAAACTGCTCGCCCGCCTGCTCAAACCGCAGGTGCCGAGCCTGCGCGAGATCGCCAGCGTGGCCGAGTTATCCGCCGAGCCCGGCACCTTCCTGGCGACCAGGCGCCAGGCCGAGGATCTGGCGTTCCTGCAGTACACCTCGGGCAGTACCGGCCAGCCCAAGGGGGTGATGGTCAGTCATGCCAATCTGCTGGCCAACCTGCGCGCGATGGGCACGGCGTTTCGTGTCGGCGCCGACGATGTGTTCGTCAGTTGGCTGCCGATGTACCACGACATGGGCCTGATCGGCGCCTGGTTCGGCAGCCTGTATTACGGTTTCGTCTTGGTGCTGATGTCGCCGCTGGCCTTTCTCGCCCGCCCCCTGCGCTGGCTGGAGACCATCCACCGCTACCGCGGCACGCTGTCGGCGGCGCCGAATTTCGCCTACGAGTTGTGCCTGGGCAAACTCACCGACAGCGATATCCAGGGCCTCGACCTGAGCAGCTGGCGCCTGGCCTGCAACGGCGCCGAGCCGGTCAGCCCCGACACCCTGCAACGCTTCGCCGAGCGCTTTGCGCGTTATGGGCTGCAGCCGAGTGCGCTGGCTCCGGTCTACGGTCTGGCCGAGGCGACCCTGGGCGTGGCCTTTCCGCCGATTGGCCGTGGGCTGTTGATCGACTGGGTCCGGCGCGAGCCGTTCCAGGCCCGGGGCAAGGCTGAGTGCGCCGCGCCGGGAAGTGCCGATGCGCTGCGTTTCGTCAGCTGCGGGCGGCCGCTGCCGGGGCATCAGGTGCGGATCGTCGATGACCAGGATATCGAGCTGCCCGAACGCTGCGAGGGCCACCTGCAATTCAAGGGGCCGTCCACCACCAGCGGCTACTTCCGTAATCCGCCGGAGAGCCAGCGGGTGCGCCATGGCGAATGGATCGATTCGCTGGATCTGGCCTATATGGCCGCAGGCGAGATCTATCTGAGCGGGCGGGCCAAGGACCTGATCATTCGCGGCGGGCGCAACATCTATCCCTACGACGTCGAGACTGCGGTCGGCAGTCTGCCGGGCCTGCGCAAGGGCTGCGTCGCGGTGTTCGGCAGCGGCGATCCGGCCAGTGCCAGCGAGCGCCTGGTGGTGCTGGCCGAAACCAACGAGAAGGACGCCCTCACACGGCAACGCCTGCAACAGCAGATCAGGCGGATCGCCGTCGACCTGACCGGGGTGCCGCCGGACGATATCGTCTTGGCGCCGCCGCACAGCGTGCTGAAAACCTCCAGCGGCAAGATCCGCCGCGCCGCCAGCCGCGAGCTGTACGAGCGCGGCGAGGTGGGCCGGCCGGGGCGGCCGGTATGGCGGCAACTGCTGCGCTTGGCGCAGTCGGCGTTGCGCGCGCAACTCGGGCGAGCGGGCCGGCGCCTGCTGAGCGCACTCTATGCCGGGTATTTCTGGGCCTTGCTCGGGCTGCTCGGCAGCCTGACCTGGACGGCCGTGGTGCTGTTGCCGCGGCTGAGCTGGCGCCGCCGCTTGACCGGGGCCGCGGCGCGCCTGTTCCTGCGTCTGGCGGGCATCCCCGTGCATGTCGAACGTCTGGACAGGCTGCGTCGCCAGGAGGTGCGGGTGCTGGTCGCCAACCATGCCAGCTACCTGGACGGTTTGCTGCTCTGCGCGGCGCTGCCGCCCGAGTTCAGCTTCGTCGCCAAGCGCGAGTTGGCCGGACAGCGTATCGCCGGGCCCTTCCTGCGCAGGCTCGGCACCTGCTTCGTCGAGCGCTTCGACCTGCAGCGCAGTGCCGCCGACGCCGAGTGCCTGGCGACGGCGTTGCAGGCCGGGCAGTCGCTGCTGTTCTTCCCCGAAGGCACGCTGAGCCGCGAGCCGGGGCTGCTGCCGTTTCGCATGGGCGCCTTCGTCCTCGCCGCCCGTGCCGACGTGCCACTGGTGCCGGTGGCCATCGGCGGTTCGCGCATGGTGTTGCGCGACGGCCAGTGGTTCCCCCATCGCGGCGCAATCCAGCTGCACATCTGCGCCCAACTGCTGGCGCAGGGCCCCGACTGGCTGGATGCGATCAGATTGCGCGACAGCGCGCGGGCCGAGTTGCTGCAGCACCTGGATGAGCCGGATCGACTGCTGCTGGCGGGCTGAGGGCATGCGCGGTCGTGGAGCCATAGGCGCGAAGAGTTTGAAGCCTAGGGTGCGCCGCGCGCACCAGATTGCCGAAGGCGGTGAGGCCTCGGTACGCACGAGGCTCCGCGACTTTGGCCTGGATCAGCCCCAGCGAAATCCGGGAACGGTTGCTCGGCGCCAGATCCTCCTGGATTGCATCCGGGCTACAAAAAAGCCGCTCACCTGACTGGCTGCTGTTGGGGGCGCTGGCGCTGGGCGGCAGGTGCATATGGCGCACCTGGGGTTACTCAATGGTGGCGGTGCTTCTTGTGTTTTTTGCCATGACCATGACGGTGGCCGTCGTCACGGTCGCCGCCGGAGTATTCGTTGGCCAGCGCGCCGCCGGCGGCTCCACCGAGGCCCGCACCTATGGTCGAACCGGTGCTGCCGCCGACCTGGCCGCCGAGCACCGAACCGCCTGCGGCGCCGAGGCCGCCGCCCAGGGCGGCGCTGGTCTTGTTACCGTCGCGGGCGGTAATCACCCCGCCGGCTGCACCGCCGACCCCGGCGCCAATCGCGGCGCCCGTGCTACCGCCGACCTGTTGACCGATGACGTTGCCCAGGGCGCCACCAACGCCGCTGCCAATGGCGACTTTGCCGGAGTCGCCGGCCAGGGCATAAGGCGCGGCGACAAGGCCGCCGAGCGCGAAGGCTAGGAGAATATTACGCATGGTTTGAGTCCTGCTGAAGAGGGGGGCGAGCGTACTGCAGTCACGCTTAGTGGCTTTTCGCTGCATCGCGCAGATGTAGAGGCGCCTGGTGGGCTTTGGTTCCCCGGCGGGGGAGCGGTCGCTTCTGCGTCATTGCTGAAGCACGCAACGCGCCAGGATTCGGGGCGGGCTCCGGATTGCGCTGGCGCTTATTCGGGCTACGGAGGAGGGGCCGGGTAGCGATCCGCTTTAGTCCACCACAAAAAACGGATAGCGCTCCCGGCTCGCCCTGCTAGTGGCGCCAGCCGTGACGGTGATGCCTATGTTTGTGGCGCTTGCGGTAGTGGTGACGATGGCCGTGGCGGTGGTCGTCCCGGTAATAACGCCGGTCGCCGCGGTAGTCGTGGTCGTCGTAACGGCTGGCATCGCCATAGCTGTTGCCGATGGCGCCGCCGGCACCGCCGCCGAGCGCCGCGCCGATCAGGCCGCCAGTGGTGCCACCCATTTGCTGACCGATGACGTTGCCGCCGGCCGCACCCAGGCCACCACCGATGGCCGCCTCGGTCTTGTTGCCGCGACGCGCGGCAACCGAGCCGCCCGCGGCGCCGCCGACCCCGGCACCGATGGCCGCGCCGGTGCTGCCGCCGATATGCTGGCCGACCACCGAGCCCAGTACTCCGCCCAGCGCGCCACCGACACCGGCCTGGATGTTATCGCCGGCCATTGCCTGTCCTGCGGCGAAGCCGAGGCTCAGTAGAAGCATCGAAATGTACTTCATGGAGAGGTTCTCTCAGTGGTTAAGTCGGTGGCGATGCTGGGGTGGGCGGGCAGGCCTGGCAAGCGCCTGCCGACGAGCGGTGCGCTTGTGTAAGGGTTATGTAAGTAACTGTTTTAGATAGAGAACTTTTTAAGAATTGGATGGTCACAGCTCGTTATTCCAAGGCGGGTTAGAGCGTTTTTGCAGGCATTTTAATGGCACTTTCCGGGGTCTCGACCGGTGCCTGGCGGGGTGCTGGGGAAATGCCCGGGTGCCGTCCAGATCAACGAGCGTCGGGTGCCAGAAGGCTTGCGTCTTGCCCGGCAGTTTCGAGGCACGTCGGTAGGAGCGGCCGTCCCGCCTTCGACGCTCCGCTGTCGCGCGGCAGCGCGAGGCGCGCAGGGGAGCGCTGGGCTGTTCAGCTTGGTCCGCCGTCCTGGCAGCACTCGGCCAGCATGAAATTCAGGGCCTGCTGCAGCCGGGCGAAGTCGACCCGGTTGAATACTTCGCGGCCTTCGCGCTGCTGCACGAGCACGCCGGCCTGCACCATGCTGTTGAGGTGATGAGCCAGGGTCGAGCGGGGAATGCCGATGCGCTCCTGCAACTGGCCGAAGTTGAGCCCGTTCGGGCCGCTGCGCACCAGGGTGCGGAAGACCTGCAGGCGCAGCGGATTGCCCAGCGCCTCGAGGCAAGATGCGACTTCATTGAGTTCCATGGCGCGGAGAATAGACAAGCGGCCAGCGGCATGCAACCATATAACTAGATTACTAGTTATATGGTCATTCAGTGAAAGCGACGGCGCCTGCCGTCCGGGAGCCTGTCGTGAACAAGTCAGCTTTGCGCTTCGTCGCCGGTAACGGCCTGCTCGATCGCCGCGCCTTTCTCAAGAGCGGTTACGGCCTCAGCCTGGCCGCCGCCATCGGCCTGTCACCGGCCGGACGGGTGCTGGCGCAAGGCGAACCGCCCATGCCCGCCTGGATGACCAGCCTGGGCGGCGCCGACGTCGAATACGGCAGCCCCTCGGCCCATGAACGCCAGGTGTTGCGCCAGCTGCAGCCGAGCACCGCGCAGACCGCCGGTTTCAGCATCTGGCATTCGCCGTTGCAGCATCAGCGCGGCAGCATCACCCCCAGCGGCCTGCACTTCGCAGTGCACCACAACGGCATCCCGGCCATCGACCCCGAGCGCCATCAGCTGATGATTCATGGCCTGGTCGAGCGGCCGCTGCGGTTCGACCTGGAGCGCCTGATTCGCTACCCCATGGTGTCGCGCATCCAGTTTCTCGAATGTGCGGGCAACACCGCCGCCAACGCCCTCTCGCCGACCGCGCGCAATGCCGACTGCCAGGCATTGTTCGGCCAGCTATCGGGCGCGGAATGGACCGGCGTGCCGTTGTCCTACCTGCTGCGCGAAGCCGGGGTAAAGGCCGAGGCACGCTGGGTGATCTGCGAGGGCGCCGACGGCGGTTCGCACAGCCGCAGCCTACCGCTGACCAAACTGATGGACGACGCCATCATCGCCTTCTACCAGAACGGCGAGCGCCTGCGGCCCTCCCAGGGGTATCCGCTGCGCCTGTTCGTGCCGGGCTGGGAAGGCAACGTCAGCGTCAAGTGGCTGCACCGCCTGGAAGTCAGCGACAGCCCGGTCTTCAGCAAGGACGAGTCGGGGCTCTATACGCGCATTCTCAGCGACGGCGAGATTCTCGCGTTCGGCTTTCCCATGGAGGTCAAATCGGTGATCACCCACCCCAGCGGACAGCAGCAACTGCCCGAGCTCAAGGGCTTCTACGAGGTCTCCGGGCTGGCCTGGTCCGGCCTGGGGCGCATCGCCAAGGTCGAGGTATCCGCCGACAACGGCCACAGCTGGGCGCCGGCACAGTTGCACGCACCGGTGTTGGACAAGGCGCTGACCCGTTTCAGCATCCCCTGGCAGTGGACGGGCGCGGCCACCACCCTGCTCAGCCGCGCCACCGACGCGCTGGGCAATACCCAGCCGAGCCGCAGCGAATGGCGCAGCCGTTACGCGGCCCACTCGTTCAACCACTACAACGCCATCCAGGCCTGGCGGGTGAGCAGTAGCGGCGAGGTGGAGAATGTCTATGCGTAGCCTCTGGCTGCTGCTGGCGCTGACCGGCAGTGCGGCGGCGCAGCCGCCGATCGACTTCGGCCTACCATTATCGCAGCAAACCATCGAGCGCTATGCCATCAGCGTCTACCCCGATGGGCGCAACCTGCCCCCCGGTCAGGGCAGCGTGCTCGCCGGCGGCGAGCTCTATGCCAGCCAGTGCGCCGCTTGCCACAGTGCCAACGGCAAACAGGGCCCGGCCGCACGCCTGGTTGGTAGCGACGGTTTTTTCAGCTTCGACGACCCGCTGCGCATCCTGCGGATCAGCGAACATCCGTTGCTGCTGCTCTCGGTCGGCGGTCAATGGCCGTACGCCACCAGCGTTTTCGACTACATCCGGCGGGCCATGCCGCACCATGCGCCGAAGAGCCTGAGCGACGATCAGGTGTATGCCGTCACCGCTTATCTCCTGCACCTCAATGGCCTGCTGGACGCGAGCGCCGTGCTCGACCAGCACAGCCTGGCCAAGGTCGAGATGCCCGGGCGCCAACGCCTGCGCTGGGCGCAAGGGGTGCCGCAGTCTGCGGCGCCCTGAGAGCGCTGTCGCGCAGCAAACGGGGGCAATTGCGCCTGTCGGCTTGTGGGTACCTGTAGGAGCGGGCCATGCCCGCGATGCGTTTCGCGGGCATGGCCCGCTCCTACAGGTCTTTGTGCAGATTAAATGTCTATATATAAAGCAACGATTTATTTCTTGTTTGAGAAGGACTGGTGAAAAAACTCTCGCCTACTCCAGCAGGCTCTCGCGGCTCCATTGTTCCAGCGCCTGGGCCAGTGGCAGCACCTCGCCGGGGCGGCTCAGGGCGTAGCCGGGCAACTGGCCGATGCGCGCCTGGAACTGAGGATTCTGCAGCACCTCGAGCAGGGCGCCCATGGCCGGCAACGCCAGGCTGTCCTGATGGCAGAGCAGGCAGTAATGCTCGCGGGCCAGGGGAATGAAGGCCAGGCCGAACATCCGCGCCGCCGCCTCCACACCGAAGCCGACATCGGCCATGCCGCTGGCGACGTAGGCGGCCACCGCGGCGTGGGTGTATTCCTCGTTATGGAAGCCGTCGATGCCGGCGCTGTCGATCTGCGCCTGTTGCAGCAGGCTTTCCAGGAGCATGCGCGTGCCCGAGCCCTGTTCGCGGTTGACCAGGCGCAGGCCGTTGCGCTGCAGGTCGGCCAGCCCGGTGATGCCCAGCGGGTTGCCGGGGGCGAGGATCAGCCCCTGGGTGCGCACGACGAAGGTGATTACCCGATGCTCGGCGCGCAGCCAGGGCTGGATGCGCGCCATGCTCAGGCTGCCCAGCGGCCCGGACGGCACGTGCAGGCCGGCCAGGTCGCAGTCGCGGCGTTGCAGCGAAAGCATCGCTTCGACGCCGCTGCGAAACTGCAACTCCCACTGCCAGCGGCTGTCCTGTTCCAGCCATTCGCGCAGCGCCGCCACGGCGAAGCCATGGCTGGCATGGATGCGCAGGCCCGGGCGGGTTTCCTGCAGCGCGCGGTTGAGCTCGACCTCCAGTTCGCCGGCGAGGTTGTCCAGTTGCGGGGTCAGGCGCGCGCGGATGCGTTGGTCGGCGCGCAGCAGTTTTTCCCCGAGGCTGGTCAGGTGTGCACCCTTGCCGCGTTCCAGGGCGATCAGCGGGCTGCCGAAGAAGGCTTCCCACTTGCCCAGCAGGTTCCAGGCATGCCGGTAGGAGTAACCGCTGCGGGCGGCGGCCTCGGTCAACTTGCCGCAGTCGTGGACGTTCTGCAGCAGGCTCAGGCCCTGCGGGTCGAGGCTGCTGCCGTCGGTCTGGTGAAAGCGCCAGCGCGGTTGGATCTCGATGCGGATCATATGTCCTCTGCTTCATATTTGATCGCGGAAAGGCCCATGCTAACGTGCGGCATCTGGCGGTTTTACGCCTGAGTATAAGAACTTTACTTCATATATGGCGAGCCCTCAGCGGAACGCCCGAGATAACTGGCCCGGCAGCCGTGACTGGCCCAGCCTATCTCCCCGACAGTACCGGCTAAGCCCGCCGGCTGGAGCATCGCACATGGCCACTCTTCCCCAGCGCTTCGACCCCGAACAGTATCAGGCCGTCACCCGCGAGGTGTTGGCGGCGCACCGCGACGAACCGGGCGCCCTGCTGCCCATTCTTCACGATATCCAGGATCGTCTCGGCGCGGTGCCGCCCGAGGTGCTGCCGCTGATCGCCGAAGACCTGTGCCTGTCGCGCGCCGAGGTGCACGGGGTGGTCAGTTTCTACCATGACTTTCGAGCCAGTCCGCCGGGGCGTGTGCACCTCAAGCTGTGTCAGGCCGAGGCCTGTCAGTCGATGGGCGCCAAGGCGCTGACCGCCGAGCTGCAGGAAAAACTCGGCCTGCAACTGGGCGAAACCCGGCCTGATGGCAGTCTGACCCTGGAGGCGGTGTACTGCCTGGGCAACTGCGCCTGCGCGCCGAACGCCATGCTCAATGGCGAGCTGCACGGCCGGGTCGATGTCGAGGATCTGCTGGATTTGTTGGAAGAACAGGAGGCGCGGGTATGAATTCGCCCATTACCGTTTATGTGCCGCGTGACGCCAGCGCCCTGAGCCTGGGAGCGGACAAGGTGGCCCGGGCCATAGTCGCCGAAGCCAAGGCGCGCAATCTGGACGTGCAACTGGTGCGCAACGGCTCGCGTGGGCTGTTCTGGCTCGAGCCGCTGGTCGAGGTCGCCACCCCGGCCGGGCGCGTGGCCTATGGTCCGGTCAAGGCGCGCGACGTTGCCGGGCTGTTCGACGCCGGCTTTCTCGACGCCGGCGAGCATCCGCTGGCACTCGGCCTGACCGAGGAGATCGACTACCTCAAGCGCCAACAGCGCCTGACCTTCGCCCGCGCCGGGATCACCGATCCGCTGTCGCTGGCCGACTATATCGCCCATGACGGCTACCGCGGCCTCAAGCGCGCGCTGGCAATCGGCTCCGAGGCGATCATCGCCGAGGTGCTCGAGTCCGGCCTGCGCGGGCGCGGCGGCGCGGCCTTTCCTACCGGTATCAAGTGGCGCACCGTGGCCGGCTGCGAGGCGGCGCAGAAATACATCGTCTGCAACGCCGACGAGGGCGACTCGGGCACCTTCTCCGACCGCATGGTGATGGAGGACGACCCCTTCGTGCTGATCGAGGGCATGACCATCGCCGCCCTGGCCGTCGGCGCGACCGAAGGCTATATCTACCTGCGCTCGGAATACCCGCACGCCGAAGCCGCGCTCCAGGCGACCATCGCCACGGCCAATGCCGAGGGCTATCTGGGCGACGACATCCTCGGCAGCGGCAAGGCCTTCCATCTGCACCTGCGCCGCGGTGCCGGTGCCTATGTCTGCGGTGAGGAAACCTCGCTGCTGGAAAGCCTCGAAGGCAAGCGCGGCGAAGTGCGGCCCAAGCCGCCGTTGCCGGCCATCGAAGGCCTGTTCGGCCAGCCGACGGTGATCAACAACGTGATCTCCCTGGCTTCGGTGCCGATCATCCTCGACAAGGGCGGTGCCTACTACAAGGATTACGGCATGGGCCGCTCGCTCGGCACCCTGCCGATCCAGCTGACCGGCAACATCGCCCGCGGCGGCCTGATCGAGCTGGCCTTCGGCATCACCCTGCGCGAGCTGCTCTATGACTACGGCGGCGGTTCGGCCAGCGGCCGGCCGATTCGCGCGGTGCAGGTCGGTGGCCCGCTGGGTGCCTACCTGCCGGAAGCGCAGTTCGATACGCCGCTCGACTATGAAGCCTTCGCCGCCCTTGGCGCGGTGCTCGGCCACGGCGGCATCGTGGTGTTCGACGACACGGTCGACATGGCCGATATGGCCCGCTACGCCATGGAGTTCTGTGCGATCGAATCCTGCGGCAAGTGCACGCCCTGCAGGATCGGCTCGACCCGCGGCGAAGAGCTGCTCGAGCAGATCATCGTGGCCCGCTCGGAAGGCCCGCAGCCGGGACGCATCGAACTGCTCAAGAGCCTCTGCGACACCATGCTCGGTGCCTCGCTCTGCGCCCTCGGCGGCATGACTCCCTATCCGGTGCTGAGCGCCCTCAATCACTTTCCCGAAGACTTCGGCGTGTCGCAAGACGCAGCCGAAGCTCGCTGATCCGGAGACGCCCCCATGGCCCTGTTTCGTGAACTCGACTACGGAACCCCCGCCCGCACCGGCGCTCCGGTAACGGTGGAAATCGATGGCACGCCTATCACCGTACCGGCCGGTACTTCGGTGATGCGCGCCGCCCAGGAAGCGGGCATTTCCGTGCCCAAACTGTGCGCCAGCGACAGCCTGGAGCCGTTCGGCTCGTGCCGCCTGTGCACCGTGGAAATCGAAGGCCGGCGCGGCTATCCGGCGTCCTGCACCACCCCGGTGGAAGCCGGGATGAAGGTGCGCACGCAGAGCCCGAAACTGGCCGAGCTGCGCCGCGGCACCATGGAGCTGTATATCTCCGACCACCCGCTGGACTGCCTGACCTGTTCGGCCAACGGCAACTGCGAGCTGCAGGACATGGCCGGCGTGGTCGGCCTGCGCGAAGTGCGCTACGACCCGGTGAAGACCCACCTGGCCGAGACCAAGGACGAGTCCAACCCCTATTTCACCTTCGACCCGGCCAAGTGCATCGTCTGCAACCGCTGCGTGCGCGCCTGTGAAGAAGTGCAGGGCACCTTCGCCCTGACCATCAGCGGCCGCGGCTTCGACTCGCAGGTCAGCGCCGGGCAGAACGAGGACTTCCTCGATTCCGAGTGCGTATCCTGCGGCGCCTGCGTACAGGCCTGCCCGACCGCCACGCTGATGGAAAAAACGCTGATCGAGCAAGGCCAGGCCGAGCGTAGCGTCACCACCACCTGCGCCTATTGCGGCGTTGGCTGCTCGTTCAAGGCCGAGATCAAGGGCAACGAAGTGGTGCGCATGGTGCCGAACAAGAACGGCCACGCCAACCACGGCCACGCCTGCGTCAAGGGCCGCTTCGCCTGGGGCTACGCCACCCACCCGGACCGCATCGCCGCACCGATGATCCGCGAGAGCATCCATGACGCCTGGCGCACCGTGAGCTGGGACGAGGCGATCGCCTATACCGCCAAGCGCTTCAAGGATATCCAGGCGCAGTACGGTCGCGACTCGGTCGGCGGCCTGACCTCGTCGCGCTGCACCAACGAAGAGGCCTACCTGGTACAGAAGCTGGTGCGCGCCGCCTTTGGCAACAACAACGTCGACACCTGTGCGCGGGTCTGCCATTCGCCGACCGGCTACGGCCTCAAGGTCACCCTCGGCGAGTCCGCCGGCACCCAGGATTTCGACTCGGTGCTGGCCGCCGACGTGGTGCTGGTGATCGGTGCCAACCCCACCGACGGCCACCCGGTGTTCGGCTCGCAGCTCAAGCGCCGCCTGCGCGAGGGGGCCAAACTGATCGTCGCCGACCCGCGCGGCATCGACCTGGTGCGCAGCCCGCACGTCAAGGCCGAGCATCACCTGCAACTGCGCCCGGGCAGCAACGTCGCCCTGCTCAATAGCCTGGCCCATGTGATAGTCACTGAAGGTCTGGTGGACGAGGCCTTCGTCGCCGAACGTTGCGAGGCTGAAGCCTTCGAGCAATGGCGCGGCTTCGTCGCCGATCCGCGCCACAGCCCCGAGGCCATGGAGGAATTGACCGGCGTGCCGGCCGCCAGCGTGCGCGCCGCCGCGCGTCTGTATGCCACCGGCGGTAACGCGGCGATCTACTACGGCCTGGGCGTGACCGAACACAGCCAGGGTTCCTCGACCGTGATGGCGATCGCCAACCTGGCCATGGCCACCGGCAACATCGGCCGCGCCGGCGTCGGCGTCAACCCGCTGCGCGGGCAGAACAACGTGCAAGGCTCCTGCGACATGGGCTCATTCCCCCATGAACTGCCCGGCTACCGCCACGTCTCCGATCCGCAGGCGCGGGCGCAATTCGAACAATCCTGGGGCGTCAGCCTGCTCGACGAGCCGGGCCTGCGCATTCCCAATATGCTGGCGGCGGCCCATGCCGGCACCTTCAAGGGCATCTACATCCAGGGCGAAGACCCGGCGCAGTCCGATCCGGACACCCAGCACGTCACCGATGCGCTCAAGGCCATGGAATGCGTGGTGGTGCAGGACCTGTTCCTCAACGAAACCGCCAAGTTCGCCCATGTGTTCCTGCCCGGCGCTTCGTTCCTGGAGAAGAACGGCACCTTCACCAACGCCGAGCGGCGCATCTCGCCGGTGCGCAAGGTGATGCCGGCGCTGGCCGGCAAGGAAGACTGGGAGGTGACGGTGGCGCTGTCCAACGCCCTCGGCTATCCGATGAACTACACGCACCCGTCGCAGATCATGGACGAAATCGCCAGCCTGACGCCGACCTTCACCGGCGTCAGCTATGCCAAGCTCGATCGCCTGGGCAGCATCCAGTGGCCGTGCAACGACGCCGCGCCGGAAGGCACGCCGATCATGCACGAGGACGCCTTCGTGCGCGGCAAGGGTCGCTTCATGGTTACCGAATTCATCCCGACCGAGGAGCGCACCTCGCGCAAGCGCCCGCTGATCCTCACCACCGGACGGATTCTTTCGCAGTACAACGTCGGCGCGCAGACCCGGCGCACCGCCAACGGCGCCTGGCATGCCGAGGACCGTCTGGAGATCCACCCGGTGGATGCCGAGGATCGCGGGATCAACGACGGCGACTGGGTGTCGATCAACAGCCGCGCCGGCGAGACGGCGATGCGTGCGACCATCACCGAGCGGGTGCAACCCGGGATCGTTTACACCACCTTCCACCACCCGGAATCCGGTGCCAACGTGATCACCACCGACAACTCGGACTGGGCCACCAATTGCCCGGAATACAAGGTCACCGCGGTGCAGATCAGCAAGGTCGAGGCGCCGTCGCAGTGGCAGAATGAGTTCCAGGCTTTCACCCACGAGCAGCTCGATCTGCTGCCGCAGATCAAGGTGGTGCAGCTATGAGGCTATTCGCAACGACACAGGCTCGTAGGGTGTCGCGGGGCCGCCTAGGCTGTGCGCACCAGACACTCGGTTGTCGCACCCTACACCGGCCAGCCGACGCGGTATTCAGGTTAATCAGCGGAGCACTTCCATGGGCATGAACGCCACGCAACTGATCAAGATGGCCAACCAGATCGGTGCCTTCTTCGCCTCCCAGCCCGACCCGCAGCAGGCGCGGGAGGACTTCGCCCAGCACCTCAAGCGCCAATGGGACCCGCAGATGCGCAGCGCGCTCTGCACCCACCTCGACGCCACCGAGGGCGAAGGGCTGAGCGCATTCGTGCTCGAGGCCATGCAGGCGCACCGCGAACAGCTCGAACCGCTGGCCCGTCCGGCTTAAGCTGAGGGTCTGGTCTATTGGAAGCTTCGAGCATGTCGCGTCGCGTGCCCATCCTCGCTCCGGGCGAGCCGTCCCCCGGCCAGACGGAGGAGGCCTATGCCTTTGTCGAGCTGGATGACCCGGCGTTGCGCGGCAGCGCCATACTGGCCGAGGAATGTGCCCTGGCGATTGCCTACAACGGCATCAGCCATGCGGTGATGATGGTTTCGCCTTCGGCTATCGAGGACTTCGTCATCGGCTTCAGCCTGAGCAGTGCGGTGGTCGCCAGCGTCGAGGAGATTTTCGACGTGCGCGTCACGCGCAGCGGCGACACCCTCAATGCCGAAGTGCAGATCGCCAACCGCGCCTTCTGGGCGCTCAAGCAGCAGCGCCGCCAGCTGGCCGGTACCAGCGGTTGTGGCCTGTGTGGCGTGGCGGCGCTGGAGCAGGCGTTGCCGCAACTCAGGATCCTGCCGCCCAGCCCGTTGCCGCCGGCGGCACACCTGCGCGACCTGCGCACGCGCATCGCCGGGGTGCAGAGCCTGGCGCGCCACAGCGGCGCTTTGCATGCCGCGCTGTTCGTCGACGCCAGCGGCGAGATCGTCCTGTGCCGTGAGGATATCGGTCGACACAACGCGCTGGACAAGCTGATCGGTGCGCTACGCCAGCAAGGTCGCAGCGCGCGCCAGGGCTTCGTGGTGATCACCAGCCGCTGCAGCCTGGAGCTGATCCACAAGGCGGTGCGCGGCGAATTCGCCACCCTGGTCAGCCTCTCGGCACCGACCAGCCTCAGCGTGCGCTGGGCGCGCGAGCACGGGCTCAACCTGATCCACCTGCCGCATCAGAGTGCGCCACGGGTCTACAGCCCGGCGTGCTAGGGTGCTCTCTCAGCGTTATTATTTCGATGACCCCGGCTCGTAGGGTGCGTGGGGCCGCCTAGGCTGCGCGCACCGGCACCTGATTGCCAGTGGTGCGCACGGCGCACCCTACCAGCATTGCCGCATCCCCGTGCGCCACGGCTCTACAGCCCCTCGATCAACGCCCGGTAATCCTCCACCGCGGCGAATTCCTCGGTATCCCTGGGCTCGGCCTGGCTGTCCGGCTGGCGCACCGCGAGCAGCTGGGCGACGCCGAATTGCCGGGCGCTGCGCAGGATCGGCAGGCTATCGTCGATGAACAGGCTGCGCCCCGGGTCGAAACCGAGATCCTGTTGCAGGGCGAACCAGAACTGCTGGTCTTCCTTGGGAAAACCATAGTCGTGGGAGCTGATCAGTCGGTCGAAATAGGGCGCCAGCTCGACCCGTTCCAGCTTCAGCGACAGCGAGTCGCGGTGGGCATTGGTGATCAGCACCACGCGCTTGCCGGCGCCGCGCACCGCGGCGAGGAAGGTATCGGCGTCGGGGCGCAGGGCGATCAGGTGGGCCACCTCGCGCTTGAGCTCGCGGATCGACAACTTCAACTCGCGGCTCCAGAAATCCGTGCAGTACCAGTTGAGCTGGCCGGCGTGCTGCTTGAACAGCGGCAGCAGCTCGGCATCGGCCAGCGCGCGGCTGATGCCGTGCAGCTCGGCGTAGCGCTGCGGCAGGTGCTGCAGCCAGAAGTGGTTGTCGAAGTGCAGGTCGAGCAGGGTGCCGTCCATGTCCAGCAGTACGCTGTCGATCTCGGTCCAGGGCAGTAGCGGCATGGCGGCTTCTTGTGTGCTGATTGCGCAGGTTGTCGCGAAACTGCCGACCGAGGTCGTGATCGCGCAATCTGTCGCGGGGCTAATCGGAAAAGGCGCGGTATGATAACTCGCCCCGCCACTCTCAGGAGCCGCCCCATGCGTCAGAAACCCACCGTACTCGCCCGCGAGATAGTCGCCAGCAGTCGTCTGTTCCGTGTCGAAGAGCTGCAGCTGCGCTTCGCCAACGGGGTGGAGCGGACTTATGAGCGGCTGGTCGGCAAGGGGGCTGGTTACGGTGCGGTGATGATAGTGGCGCTGGCCGATGCCGAGCATGTACTGCTGGTCGAGGAATACTGCGCCGGCACCGACGACTATCAGCTGTCGTTGCCCAAGGGCCTGATCGAGCCGGGCGAGGACGTGCTGGCGGCGGCTGAGCGCGAACTCAAGGAAGAAGCCGGTTTCGGCGCGCGGCAGCTCGAACACCTGACCGAGCTGAGCCTGTCGCCCGGCTACATGAGCCAGAAGATCCAGGTGGTGCTGGCCCGCGACCTCTACCCGGAAAGCCTGCCCGGCGACGAGCCGGAGCCGATGCGGGTGGACAGGGTCAACCTGCGCGAACTGTCGAGCCTGGTCCAGCATCCACAATTCAGCGAGGGCCGGGCCCTGGCCGCGCTCTATCTGGCGCGCGATCTGCTGACCCAGCGCGGAGACTTCGTCCTATGAGCCATCCCCTGATTCCGGCGGTCATCCAGTTGGTGCGCGAGGCCGGCGCGGCGATCCTGCCGCATTGGCGCGCCGGCGTGCTGGTCACCGAGAAGGCCGACGCCTCGCCGGTGACCGCCGCCGACATGGCCGCCCATCACATCCTCGCCGATGGCCTGATCGCGCTCGCTCCGGACATTGCGCTGTTGTCCGAGGAGGACGCCGATATCGCCTTCGACGAGCGTGCGCAATGGCGTCGTTGGTGGCTGGTCGATCCGCTGGACGGCACCAAGGAATTCATCGCCGGCAGCGAAGAGTTCACCGTCAACGTCGCCCTGATCGAGCAGGGCCGGGTGGTGTTCGGCGTGGTCGGGATTCCGGCCAATGGTCGCTGCTATTACGGCGGCGCCGGCCTGGGTGCCTGGCGGGCCGAGGCCGATGGCGCGGAGCAGCCGATCAGCGTGCGCCTGACTCCGGACGAAGCCTTTACTGTGGTCGCCAGCCGGCGCCACAGCAGTCCGGCCCAGGAGCGTCTGCTGGATGGCCTGAGTGAGCGCTTCGGCGACCTGCAACTGGCCAGCGTCGGCAGCTCGCTGAAGTTCTGCCAACTGGCCGAAGGCATTGCCGATTGCTACCCGCGCCTGGCGCCGACCTCGCAGTGGGACACCGCCGCCGCCCAGGGCGTGCTGGAAGGCGCCGGCGGCGAAGTGCTGACCCTCAAGGGTGAAGTGCTGACCTATGAAGCGCGCGAGTCGCTGCTCAACCCGTCCTTCCTCGCCTTGCCGGTGGCCGCCGAATGGCGCGCCGAACTGATCCAGTTGGCCCGCGCGTTGGATTGACGCGCGGGGCATTCGCGGGCCGTCTGTCTCGTAGGGTGCGCCGCGCGCACCAAGGCCCGCAGCACAACAGCCGGTGCGCATGGCGCACCCTACGGGGGTAGCGCCGCGCTCAGTCGAGCATATCGCTGAAGCGCTCATCCTTCTTGAACACCAGCGGCTGGGCGAAGCCCGGCACCTTGATCTGTTCGGTGCCCAGCTCGATGGCCTGGTCGTCGATCAGGTCGCGGCCGAAGTTGTAGATGATTTCCAGCTGACCCAACATGGCCTGTTCGTCATAGGCGCGGGCGGCGGCACGGGTCTGTTCGCGGCGGCTGCAATAGGCGTCGAAGGCCGCCTCGCCGTGGCGCTTGCGCAGCATCTTGTCGACCACATGGGGCGCCAGCACCACGGCGCTGGCGTTGTTGCCGCCGAAGCCCTTGGAGTTGATGAAGCACACGTCGAGTTGCTGCGGTTCGCGTTGGCGATCGGCAGTGGCGAAGCACAAGTGCTGCTGAAACACGTCGTCGGCGGGTGCGTCGATGGTCTTGATGCCGGGAATGATGCCGTACTTGAAGCTGCCCAGGGCGGAGATCACCTGATCGCCGCTGGCGGTGGCCAGGGAGTGGCCGACGAAGGCCTTGACCGCGGTCACCGGCCATTGCTCGATGGCGAAGGCGGCGGCGATGCGATCGAGCAGCTCGGATTCGGTGACTCGATTGGCCGGGGTGCTGGAACCATGGGCCTGGACGAAGCTGCGCTGACGTACGGCATCGCTGCCGAGCAGTTGCACGGCGCTGGCTACCGCCTTGGCCATGGTCAGGTAATTACCTGGGCCGGGGGCGGAGATGGATTTCTTGAAACCGTCGGCGTTGACGAAGACATCCGGCACCGCGCCATGGATGTCGGCGCCAAGCTCCAGGGCCAGCTCGTCGTCCATCAGCACCACGAACTGGCAGGCTTCGGCCAGGGTGAAGCCGCAGTTGTCGCCGAACGGACGGCTGGCACGGCGGAAGTCTACCTGCTGGTTACCTTCGATCTGGCGCAGGCCTTCTTCGGTGGCCAGTGCGCCCATGGCGCCGTAGCCCTCGATGCATTCTTGGTTGACCGGCGCTTCGCTGCTGCCGACGATTACCACCCGGGCCTTGCCCGCGGTGATCTGCTCGATGCCTTTCTGCAAGTTGTAGAGGAAGGTGGCGCAGGCGCCGGTGATGGCGCCGGTGCTGCCGACACTGCCGAGCACGTAGGCGTTGATGAAGTCCGCCGGCATGCTGTTGAGGCCCAGGGCTAGCTGCTTGGCGGTGACCCGACCGCCCTTGAGGCGCGACTGCATCATGCCGCCGAAACCGTTTTCGTCGAGCTGGCTCATGATGCAGCTGGCGAACACCGCCACTTCGTCCGGTTGCACCCGGTCGACGATCGATTGCCAGGGCAGGCCGGTCGAGCGCAGGGCGTCGGTGACCCCGACGATGGCCATGCTCAGGCCGCGCGGGTGGAAGCGCGAGTTGTAGTGTTCGCTCGGCTCGAAGCCGCTGGGCAACTGGCCGGCGGATTTGACCGGCAGGGCGCGGTAGCTGTCGACCTTGAAGTCGCAGTTGTCGTGCAGGCTGACGCGCACCTCGGTGGCATTGAGCTCTTCCACCGACCAGTTGGCCGGCAGCGGCTCGGGCAGTTGCTTGCGGTTGCTGATGAAGCTCAGCGGGGTGCCGGGCACGCCGCTGACGCTGATGTTCTTCTGCCAATGGGCGGCGTCGACATCCAGGTGCTGCTTTTCGATGCGGCGCACCAGGGTCGAAGCGAGAATCTGCTCGGCAAAGCGGCTGTCGATCTCGGCCAGGCTCAGCGGCGTGCCGTCGGCCGTCTGGTAAGCACCGTCGAGAACCTGCACCAGTTTCATCATCACCGCCAGGCCGGCGAGGGTCTCCTGGCGCGCGCGGATGTCCATCGACTCGATCACGGTACGGCGGAAGCCATGATGAAAGGAGCTGCGGCCGGCTGCGTTATAACCACCAAAACCAACGATCACGGGTAAGCGAGACTTCACGCGGGAAACTCCTTCAAATAAATACGCCGGACAAGCTCAGATGCAGCAATACCTGCTTGTCGCTCGCCCGGGAACCCGTAAACACGGGACATTCGAGTGGGGCGAGCAGTGGCTCGACTGTTCGGGTGATTATGCTGACGTGATTCATGACCCGTGAGTCACTGCTTCGACCAAGGTAGCGCTTCGACAAGACCATACTCCTGCTAAGGTTTCTGCAGTCCAAGGTCTCGCTGGAGAACAATAATGCACAGCCTCAACCCCTACGAATATGGCATGCCGCGCGATGCGGCGAACTTTCAGGCGCTCAGCCCCTTGAGTTTTCTCGAGCGTGCGGCGAGTGTCTACCCGCAACGCACGGCGCTGATCAACGGTAGCCTGCGCCAGACCTGGGGCGAGACCTACAGCCGCTGCATTCGTCTGGCCTCGGCCCTGGCCAAGCGCGGTATCGGCCTGGGCGATACGGTGGCGGTGATCGCGCCGAACGGCCCGGCGATGTTCGAGGCGCACTTCGGCGTGCCCATGTGCGGCGCGGTACTGAATGCTATCAACACCCGCCTGGATGCCGAGGCCATCGCCTTCATCCTGCAGCACGGCGAAGCCAAGGTGCTGCTGGTCGACAAGGAGTTCGGCGAGCTGGTGCAGCGCGCCACCAGCCACCTGCCCAACCGGCCGCTGATCATCGGCATCGACGACCCGCAATATCGGGACGGCCAACTGATCGGCCAGTTCGACTACGAGGCGCTGCTGGCCGAAGGCGACGCCGACTATGCCTGGCAGATGCCCGCCGACGAGTGGCAGGCGATCTCGCTCAACTACACCTCCGGCACCACCGGCAACCCCAAGGGCGTGGTCTACCATCACCGCGGCGCCCACTTGAATGCCCTGTCCAACGCCATGTGCTGGGACATGAGCCGCTTCCCGGTGTACCTGTGGACGCTGCCGATGTTCCACTGCAACGGCTGGTGCTTCCCCTGGGCCCTGGCCGCCTATGTCGGCACCAGCGTGTGCCTGCGCCACGTGCGCGCCGAAGCCATCTACCCGCTGATCGCCGAGCATGCGGTCGACCATTTCTGTGGCGCGCCTATCGTGCTGAACATGCTGGCCAATGCCGCCGATGACTTGAAGGCGCTGAAGACCCGCCCGGTCAAGGTGCTGACCGCCGGTGCCGCACCACCCGCCGCGGTGATCGAGGCCATGGAGGCCATGGATTTCCGCGTCACCCACGTCTATGGCCTGACCGAAACCTATGGCCCCAGCGTGGCCTGCGAGTGGAAGGACGAGTGGGACGGCGAAACCCCCGAGCAGCGGGCGCGTCTCAAGTCCCGCCAGGGCGTGCGTGCGCCGCTGCTCGACGGCCTGATGGTGGCCGACCCGGACAGCCTGCAGCCGGTACCGAAGGACGGTCAGACCATCGGCGAGATCATGATGCGCGGCAACGTGGTGATGAAGGGCTACCTGAAAAATCCGAGCGCCACCAGCGAGGCTTTCGCCGGTGGCTGGTTCCACTCCGGCGACCTGGCGGTGTGGCACGCCGACGGCTACGTCGAGATCAAGGACCGCTCCAAGGACATCATCATTTCCGGTGGCGAGAACATCTCCTCGATCGAGGTGGAAGATGCGCTGTATCGCCACCCGCTTATTTTGGAGGCGGCGGTGGTGGCCATGCCCAGCGACAAGTGGGGCGAAACCCCGTGTGCCTTCGTCACCCTCAAGCCCGGCGTCGAGCTGACGGCGGCCGAGGTGATCGCCTTCTGCCAACAGCACATGGCGCGCTTCAAGGTGCCGGGCTGCGTGGTCTTCACCGCCCTGCCGAAGACCTCCACCGGCAAGGTGCAGAAGTTCGTCCTGCGCGAGCAGGCGCGGGCGATGGCGGCCGGCGGTCAGGCGGTGGCGTAGGCGCCTGTTATGCAGGTTGCTGCGTAGGTTGGTGCTGAGCGCAGCGAAGAGTCCTCGCGGTCGGCGGCCAAGGCCGTTTGATCGCGGCAGGCGATATTGTTCCGTTATCCGCAAGGCCTGCGCCATCCACCCCGCTTTTGTAGCGGCATTGCAAAAGCCCGCTGGGTCATAAGCAAAAAAAGCCCGGCACTGAGGCCGGGCAGAAGGTACAGGGAGCATTTCCAGCGCTCTCGGTCAGCTCATGCCCAGCCAGTTCGGCAGGGCCAGGGACACGGCCGGGACGTAGGTGATTACCAGCAGGAAACTCAGCAGCAGCATCAGCCACGGCCAGGCGGCCTTGATCACCGCGGTCAGCGGCATGCCGGTGACCGCCGAGGTGACGAACAGGTTGAGTCCCACCGGCGGGGTGATCAGGCCGATCTCCATGTTCACCACCATGATGATGCCCAGGTGAATCGGGTCGATGCCCAGCTGCACGGCGATCGGGAACAGGATAGGCGCGAGGATCAGGATGATCGCCGAGGGCTCCATAAAGGCGCCGGCGACCAGCAGCACGATATTCACCACCAGCAGGAACTGCCAGGGCTGCAGGCCCATCTCGACCACAATGGCGGTGATCGTCTGGGGGATCTGCTCGGTGGTCAGGACATGGGCGAAGAGCATGGCGTTGGCGATGATGAACATCAGCATGATGGTCAGCTTGCCGGACTCGAGCAGCACCTTGGGGCACTCGCGGATACGCATGTCCTTGTACACGAACAGGGCGACGAAGCCGGCGTAGACCGCCGCCACCGCCGCCGCTTCGGTCGGGGTGAACATGCCGGAGTAGATGCCGCCGAGGATGATCACCATCAGCAGCAGGCCCCAGATCGCCTTGCGCGCGGTTCTCAGCAGTTCGCCGAGGCTGGCGCGCGGCAGGGACGGCAGGTTCATCTTGCGCGCGACTATGTAGATCGCCACCATCAGCGCCACGCCGAGCATCAGGCCCGGCACCACGCCGGCCATGAACAGCTTGCCGACCGACTGCTCGGTCGCCGCGGCATAGACCACCATGACGATCGACGGCGGGATCAGGATGCCCAGGGTGCCGGCGTTACAGACGATGCCGGCGCCGAAGGCCTGCGGGTAGCCGGAGCGGACCATGCCGGCGATGGCGATCGAGCCCACCGCGGCCACGGTCGCCGGCGAGGAGCCGGACAGTGCGGCGAACAGCATGCAGGCCATGACGGCGGAGATCGCCAGGCCGCCACGGATATGGCCGACGCAGGCGTTGGCGAAATCGATCAGGCGCTGGGCCACGCCGCCGGTGGTCATGAAGGCGCCGGACAAGAGGAAGAACGGAATCGCCAGCAGGGTGTAGTGCTCGCTGGTCTCGAACAGCTTGATCGCCAGCGAGCGCACCGAGTCCGGGCTGAACAGCATGATGGTGATCGAGCCGGCCAGGCCGAGCGAGGCGGCGATCGGCACGCCGATGAACATCAGCGTGAACAGCAGGATGAAGAGGAACAGGATGGTCATTGCTTGGGCTCCTCGTGCTCGGTCACTTTCATGGCTTCGGCAGCCTCATCGGCCAGGCCGAGACCGGTCTGCTGGTTGCGCAGGATGCGCACGAAGATTTCCAGGAAACGGATAAACACCATGGTGTAACCGAACGGCACGATCATGGTGATGTGCCATTGCTTGATGCCGTAATGACCGAGGTCTTCGGCACCGATGTCGGCACTCAGCAGGGTGCTCATCCAGTCGAAACTGGCCACCGCGATCAGCCCGGCATAGCCCAGGCAACACAGGCAGGCGATCAGGCCGATAATGCGTTGCACCGGTTTGCGCGCCAGTTTCACCAGGGCGTCGACCCCGATGTGGCCGGCGGTGCGCACGCCGTAGGCCAGGCCGAAGAAGATCAGCCAGGCGAACAGCGCCTTGGCCAGGGCAATGCTCCAGGTCATCGACTGGGCCATGTCGAGAATCTGGTCGCCGATGGCGAGCAGGGTCTCGTTACCACCGAAGTAGTCGCCCAGGTTGAAGAACAGGGTGTAGAAATTATTGAGGATTACGTAAACGAAGGTCACAAGCGTCATGGCCGCGAGCAGGAACGCGATAAAGCCTTCCTCGAAGTGGTTCCAGACGCGCAGCAAGGCGTTCATCGATAACATCTCCAGTGTTGGAGTGGGTAGCGCACGGTCTCTGCGGGCGTGCGTCCGCAGTCGGCAGGATGGGTTGAGGCGCTGGCGACGATACCCATCGAGCCGATGGGTATCGCTGCGCTCAATCCTCCTTACTGGTTGGCAGCGTCTGCGGCCTTGATCAGGTCGGCACCGATTTCGCCTTCGAACTTGGCCCATACCGGCTTCATGGCGTCGCGCCACATGCCGCGCTGCTCTGGGGTCAGCTCGATGATTTCGGTGGTTTTGGCCTCGAGGATGCGCTGCTTGTCGCCCTGGTTCAGCGCGTCGGCCTGCTTGTTCACCTCGACGGTCACCTCGGCGATGATCTTGTCCAGCTCGCCGCGCACATCGGCAGGCAGGCCGTTCCAGAACTTGGTGTTGGTGATCAGCATGTAGTCGAGTACGCCGTGGTTGGACTCGGTGATGTACTTCTGCACTTCATGCATCTTCTGGCTGTAGATGTTCGAGTAGGGGTTCTCGGCACCGTTGACCACGCCGGTCTGCAGGCCCTGGTAGACCTCGGCGAAGCTCATCTTGCGCGGGTTGGCGCGTACCGCCTTGAACTGCTCCTCGAGGACGGCGGAGGCCTGCACGCGGAACTTCAGGCCGCGGGCATCCTTCGGCTCACGCAGCGGCTTGTTCGCCGACAGCTGCTTGAGGCCGTTGTGCCAGTAGCCCAGGCCGGTGATGTTCTTGTCTTCCATGGAGGTGAGCAGTGCCTGGCCTTGCGGGCTTTGCTGGAAGCGGTCGACGGCGGCGATGTCCTGGAACAGGAACGGCAGGTCGAAGACCTGGACTTGCTTGGTGTATTGCTCGAACTTGGCCAGGGACGGGGCGATCAGCTGCACGTCGCCGAGCAACAGCGCTTCCATTTCCTTGCCGTCGCCGAACAGCGAGGAGTTGGGGTAGACCTCGACCTTGACCTTGTCGCCCAGACGCTCTTCGGCGAGCTTCTTGAACAGCAGTGCACCTTGTCCCTTGGGAGTGTGCTCGGCGACCACGTGGGAGAATTTGATCACGATCGGCTCGGCCGCTTGGGCCATGCCGGCGATGGTCAGGGACAGGGCGCAAGCCAGCGCCTTGGCAGTGAACTTGAACATACGAGTGCTTCCTCTTGTTGTTTGTTGTTGGTTATCGCGTCAAGCGCGTAGCGCAGAAAACCGGCGAACAAGAGCAAGTCTAGGTGGCCTGCCGGAAAACGACGGACGCTGGGCAGCGATTGCCTGGACTTGTGCTTGTTGGATCGCCTGCAGGGACTAGAGCAACCGCCATGCCAGGCCGCGGTTCGGCGGCTGTCCGGCTGCGAAAAATCATCGGTAGCCGCCGCCGGCAGCTTGCCAGCGCTGGGTTTCGCGCAGGCGCTGGATGAACGCGCGGCAGCGCTGGGGCGCCGCTGCCGCAGGCTATGGCGTGGCGGGACGGGTGGAGGTGGCGGGAATCCGCCAGTCAGTCGAAGTCATCTGGCGAGCTTCCGCCAGCGTCGGCCACGCTCAGGCCGTGTTTGCGCAATTTATCGTGCAGGGTCTTGCGCGGCACGCCCAGGGCTTCGGCCAGGCTGCGCAGCGAGCCATGGCCGCGGCTGAGTTCGGCGGCGATCATGGCGCGCTCGAAGGCTTCGACCTGCTCGCTGAGGTTGCCGCTGGGCGGTACGCCGCTCTGCGGGCCGTCCAGCTTCAGCTCCAGGCCGAGATCCAGGCCCAGGTCGAGGCCGATGGCGAAGCGTTCCGCGGCGTTCTGCAGTTCGCGCACGTTGCCCGGCCAGGGGTGGCGCAGGAGCATGGCGCGCTGCCCCGGTTGCAGTTCGCGCACCGGCAGGCCGTGGCGGGCGCTGGCGCCATCGGCGAAGTGCTGGAACAGCACGAGGATGTCGTCGCCGCGTTCGCGCAGGGGCGGAATGCGCAGCGGGGCGACGTTCAGGCGGTAATACAGGTCGGCGCGGAAACGGCCCTGGTCGGCGGCCTGACGCAGGTCTTCCTTGGTCGCGGCGATCACCCGGATATCCAGTGGGATCAACTGGTTGCCGCCCAGGCGCTCGACCACCCGCTCCTGCAGCAGGCGCAACAGCTTGACCTGCACCTCCAGGCTCATGCTCTCGATTTCATCGAGGAACAGGGTGCCGCCGTTGGCGAACTCGAATTTGCCGATGCGGCGTTTTTGCGCCCCGGTGAAGGCGCCCGGTTCGTGGCCGAACAGTTCGCTTTCCACCACCGACTCGGCCAGGGCGCCGGCGTTGATGGCGACGAAGGGACCGGCGCGGCGGTTCGACAGGTCGTGCAGGGCGCGGGCGACCACCTCCTTGCCGGCACCGGTCTCACCGAGGATCAACACGTCGGCGCCGATGTTGGCCAGGGCGCCGATCTGCTCGCGCAGGCGCGCCATGGCCGGCGACTGGCCGACCAGGCGCGCGCTCAACTGCTGGCGGTCGGCCAGGGCCAGGCGCAGGCAGCGGTTATCCAGCACCAGGCGGCGCAGTTCGAGGGCGCGGCGCACGCTGCCCTGCAGGTCGTCGCTGGCGAAGGGTTTCTCGAGAAAGTCATAGGCGCCGGCGCGCATCGCCTGCACCGCCAGCGGCACATCGCCATGGCCGGTGATCAGCAGCACCGGCAGGTCCGGGTCCTGCGCGTGCAGCTGCTCGAGCAGTTGCAGGCCGTCGATGCCCGGCATGCGGATATCGCTGACCACCACGCCTGCCCAGTCGTGCTCGATACGCGCAGCGACACCATGGGCGTCGGCCAGGCTGACGACTTTCAGGCCGGCCAGGTCGAGGGTCTGGCTCAGGGCCTGGCGCAGGTGCGGGTCGTCGTCGATCAACAGCACCTGGGTGTCTGGGGCGAGGGTGGTCATAGGCAAAAGTCCTCGGGCGATTGGGTTTTAACGCCCTGTTCGGCGGCGCGCAGGCGCAGGGTCAGCAGGGCGCCGCCGTCGGGATGGTTGGCCAGCAGCAGTTCGCCGCCGAGGGCGCGGATCAGGCTGTCGCAGATCGCCAGGCCGAGGCCCAGGCCCTGGGCGCTGGTCTTGGTGGTGAAGAAGGGTTCGCGGGCCCGTTGCAGGGCTTCGGCGCTGAAGCCGGGACCGTTGTCGCGCAGGTGCAGGTCGACGCCCTCGCTGCTGCGTTCGGCGCTAAGCCAGATGCGCCGCGGCGGCGCTTTCTCGCCCAGGGCGTCGAGGGCATTGGCCAGCAGGTTGCCGAGCACCTGGCGCAGGCGGGTTTCGCCGGCCTGGACCCAGAGGGTGGCGTCCGGCAGGTCGCGGATCAGTTCGACCTCCATGGCCCGGCGGCGTTTGCCCAACAGCGCCAGGGCGTCGTCCAGGGCCGGCTGCAGGGCCACGCTCTCCGGGGCATGGCGGTCACGGCGGGCGAAGGCGCGCAGGTGGGCAATGATCGAGGCCATGCGTTCGGTCATCTGGCTGATCAGCTTGAGGTTGGCGCGGGCGTCTTCGCTGCGCTGGTGGTCGAGCAGCACGCAGGCGTTGTCGGCATAGCTGCGAATTGCCGCCAGCGGCTGGTTGAGCTCATGGCTGATGCTCGCGCTCATGGTGCCCAGGGCCGACAGCTTGCCGGCCTGGACCAGTTCGTCCTGGGCGCGCACCAGTTCCTGCTGGGCGTGTTCGCGCTCCAGCACTTCCTGCTTCAGGCGGCTGTTGAGGCGCTCCAGATCCTGGGTGCGCTCCTGCACGCGTTGCTCCAGTTGCTGGCGGGCCCGGGCATCCAGGGCGATGCGTTCGAGGTAATGGCGACGGCGCTGGATCAGCAGGCCGAGCAGCAGCAGGAGCATCAGCAGCGCCGCGCCACCAATGGCCACAGCGCTGCGCACGGGGCGATCGAGGAGCAGGCGTGGCGCCAGAATGCTCACCGTCCAGCCGATATCCTCGAGGTCGCGGCCCTGCCGCAGCCAGGCCGCGGGCTCGAGGTGCAGGGGCGGTGGCGACTGGATGCGGTAAGGCTGGGTGGCGCTGATCGCGGCGCGTTCGGCATTGTCCAGCGCGCGGGTGGCATGGAAGCGCCAGTCGGCCTGGGAGGTGAGGATCACCACGCCGTAGTTGTCGGTGACCAGCAACTGTTCGGGGCGATTGCCCCACAGGGTCTCGGTGTGGTCGAGGTCGACCTTGACCACCAGTACGCCGAGGATCTGCGCGCCCTCGCGCACCGCGGCGGCGAAGAAGTAGCCACGCTTGCCGGAGGTGGTGCCGAGGCCGAAGAAGCGCCCGGGGCGGCCCTGCATGGCTTCGCGAAAATAGGGGCGGTAGGAGAAGTTGCGCTCGACAAAGCTGTCCTGCCGGTCCCAGTTGGAGGCGGCCAGGGTATTGCCGTCGGGGGCCATCAGGTAGATCACATCGGCCCCGGTCTGCTGCTGCAGGTCGGCGAGCAGCTGGTTGGCCCGCTCGCGCAGTTGCCCATCGGCGCGGTGCTGCAACAGCTGGCGCAGGGTCGGCAGCTGGCCGAGGATCGGCGGCAGCACCTCATAGCGGTTGAGGGTGCCGAGCAGGTTAGCGACGTAGAGATCGAGGGTCTGGCGGTTCTGCTCGTTCAGCGCGGCGCGGTAATAACGCTCGGCCAGTTGTTGCAGTGGCCAGAGCAGCGGGGTCAGCAGCAGGGCAAGCAGCACCAGGCTGCGCCAGCGGAGACGTTTGGGGGTGCGGATGGTTGCGGTCATGGAGTCAGGCGCCCGGGTATCGCAGGTAGTATGCATCTTCAGGCTTTAGCAAGGGATGTGCCAGTGCCGCTTGGACGCGGCGGGCTTCACCCCAGCCGCCGAGATCGGGCGTCGGGATGATGCTTCTGGTAATCCTGGCGAGTCGCAGTGGATCCTGTGTTCATGCACAAGCTTCGCAGGACGTACGAGCGGGGGGACGCCTAGTTCCATGCCCGCGATGCTTTTTGCAGGTATGCCGCTATCGCGGCCATGGGCCGCTCCTACAAAGCGCAGGACGCGGCAAGTCCGGGATGATTCTCGCGGATTGCGCTGGCGCTTGTTCGGGCTGCGGCTTGCTTTGCTCAGCGGGGGCGTTGCAGGCACTCGAGCAGGGCGCTGTGCCAGTCGCTCAGCTGGACATGCCAGTCGCGTTGCAGGCGTGTGCAATCCAGTCGCGAGTTGAGCGGGCGCCGGGTAGGCGTCGGGTAGGCGCTGCTGGGAATGGGCTGCAGGGTCGCGGTGGCTTTGCCTTGCGCGCGCAGTTGTTCGGCGATCGCGCTGGCGAAGCCGAACCAGGAGGTTTCGCCCTGGGCGCTGAGGTGATACAGCCCCCAGGGGCCGCCTTGCCCTGCGCGCCAGTGTTCGACCAACTGGCTAGTGGTGCGGGCGATGCTGCCGGCCCAGGTCGGCGCGCCGATCTGGTCGTCCACCACATTCAGGCTGGCGCGTTCCTGCAGCAGACGTTGCATGGTCAGCAGGAAGTTCTTGCCGTGCAGCGAATAGACCCAGCTGGTGCGCAGGATCAGGTGCGCACCGCCAACCGCCTGGATCGCCTGTTCGCCCGCCAGCTTGCTGCGGCCATAGACGCTCAGCGGGTTGGGCGCATCCTCCTCGGTGTAGGGCGCTGTTTTTGTACCGTCGAACACATAGTCGGTGGAGTAATGGATCAGCGGCGCACCCAGCGCGGCGGCTTCCTCGGCGAGAATGCCGGGCGCCGTGGCGTTGATGGCGAAGGCCCGCTCGGGCTCGCTCTCGGCCAGGTCGACCGCGGTGTGCGCCGCGGCGTTGATCACCAGCTCGGGTTGCAGCTCGCGCAGCTGCTGGCGGATCTGCTGCGGCTGGCCCAGATCGAGCCGGTCGCGGCCGCGCACGATCAGTTCGCCCAGGCCGCGCAGGCTCAGTTGCAGTTCGCGGCTGACTTGGCCGTGTTCGCCGAGCAGCAGGATCTTCATGGGAACAGCTCCGCATCGGTCAGGCTGAGGCCGGCCTGATCCTTGGCCGAGAGCTGCGGGGCCTCGGCGAGCGGCCAGTCGATGGCCAGGCTCGGGTCGTCCCAGCGGATGCAGCGCTCATGGCCCGGCGCATAGTAGTCGGTGGTCTTGTAGAGGACTTCGGCGTATTCGCTGAGCGTCAGGAAACCGTGGGCGAAGCCTTCCGGCAGCCACAGTTGGCGCTTGTTCTCGGCGGACAGCCGGACGCCGATCCAGCGACCGAAGGTCGGCGAGCTGCGGCGAATATCCACCGCCACGTCGTAGATCTCACCGGCGCTGACCCGCACCAGCTTGCCCTGGGTCTGCTGCAACTGGTAATGCAGGCCGCGCAGCACGCCACGCTGCGAGCGCGAGTGGTTGTCCTGGACGAACGCGCAGCTGCGGCCGGTCGCCTGCTCGAAGCTGCGCGCGTTGAAGCTTTCATAGAAAAAGCCGCGTTCGTCGCCGAACACCCTGGGTTCGAGGATCAGCACGCCCGGCAGTTCGCTGCTAATCACCTTCATGGGTGCTCCTGCGCCAGCTTGGCCAGGTATTGGCCGTAGCCGGTCTTGCCAAAGGCCTGGGCCTGGCTGAGCAACTGCTCGCGGTCGATCCAGCCATTGTGGTAGGCGATCTCTTCCAGGCAGGCGACTTTCAGGCCCTGGCGGTGTTCGATGGTCTGCACGTATTGCGAGGCCTCCAGCAGGCTGTCGTGGGTGCCGGTGTCGAGCCAGGCGAAGCCGCGGCCGAAGCGCTCGACATGCAGGTCGCCGCGCTCGAGGTAGGCGTTGTTGATATCGGTGATTTCCAGTTCGCCGCGGGCCGAGGGCTTGACCGCCTTGGCGATCTCGATCACGTCGTTGTCGTAGAAATACAGGCCGGTGACGGCGTAGCTGGATTTCGCCTTGGCCGGTTTTTCCTCGATCGAGATGGCCCGGCCGCTGGCGTCGAACTCGACCACGCCGAAGCGCTCGGGATCCTTGACCCAATAGCCGAAAACCGTGGCGCCGTGGGGTTCGGCGACGGCGCGCAGGAGCTTCTCGGTGAAGTGCTGGCCGTGAAAGATATTGTCGCCGAGGATCAGGCACACGGGGTCGCTGCCGATGAACGACTCGCCGATCAGAAAGGCCTGGGCCAGCCCTTCCGGTGCCGGCTGTTCGGCGTAGACGAAGCGCACGCCGAACTGGCTGCCGTCACCGAGCATCTTCTGAAAGTTAGGCAGATCCACGGGCGTGGAGATGATCAGAATCTCGCGGATGCCGGCGAGCATCAGCACCGAGATCGGGTAGTAGATCATCGGCTTGTCGTAGATCGGCAGCAGCTGCTTCGACACCCCCAGGGTGATCGGGTGCAGACGGCTGCCGGAGCCGCCGGCGAGAATTATTCCTTTCATCCCTTGCACCCCTTTCATTGAGAAGTTCCCAGGCGTTCGCGTTGATAGCTGCCGTCCTGCACGCGGCGGCACCAGTCGAGGTTATCCAGGTACCAACGCACGGTCTTGCGCAGGCCGCTGGCGAAGCTTTCCTCGGGCGTCCAGCCGAGTTCGCGCTCGATCTTGCCGGCATCGATGGCGTAGCGCTGATCGTGGCCGGGGCGATCCTGGACAAAGGCAATGAGTTCCTTGTAGGCGCCGGTCTGTCGCGGCGCCAGTTCATCGAGCAGCGCGCAGATGCTCTGCACCACCTGCAGATTGGTCTGCTCGTTGTGCCCGCCGATGTTGTAGGTCTCGCCCACCCGGCCCTCGCTCACCACCTTGAGCAGGGCGCGGGCATGGTCCTCGACATACAGCCAGTCGCGCACCTGCTGGCCGTTGCCGTACACCGGCAGCGGCTTGCCCTCCAGGGCGTTGAGGATCACCAGCGGAATCAGTTTTTCCGGGAAGTGATAGGGGCCGTAGTTGTTCGAACAATTGCTCAGCAGTACCGGCAGGCCATAGGTACGGTGCCAGGCGCGGACCAGATGGTCGGAGGCTGCCTTGCTCGCCGAGTAGGGCGAGCTGGGGGCATAGGGCGTGTTCTCGGTGAACAGGTCGTCGACGCCATGCAGGTCGCCATACACCTCGTCGGTGGAAATATGGTGAAAGCGAAAGGCCTGCCTGCGCGCCTGGTCCAACTGCAGCCAATAGGCGCGGGTGGCTTCCAGCAAGGCGTAGGTGCCGACGATATTGGTCTGGATAAAGGCCGCCGGGCCGTCGATGGAGCGGTCGACATGCGACTCGGCCGCCAGGTGCATGATCGCGTCCGGCTGGAACTCGGCCAGGGCCCCACTGACCGCTACGCTGTCGCCGATATCGGCCTGCAGGAACTGGTAGCGCGGGTTGTCCGCAACGCCGGCCAGCGACTCGAGGTTGCCGGCGTAAGTCAGCTTGTCGAGGTTGAGCACCTGGTGCTGGGTGTTGTCGAGCAGGTGGCGGATCAGCGCCGAACCGATAAAGCCCGCACCGCCAGTGACTAGAATACGCATGAAAATAGAGCCTTCTTCTACATGCTTGAGCAGACGGCATAGCTTGTCGGCTGAACGCGTCGGCCGCAAGCGCTGGATGCGGCCTTGGTGCGCGCCGCGGTGCCAGCGCATATAGCGGCGACGGCCCGCAGCGAAGCGGGCTTTTTGCCGATGCGCGTTTCGTCGCCATGCTGCAGAAACAAAAAAGGCCCACCTTGCGGTGAGCCTAAGTCGTTGATTTAGATGGTGCCGGCACCAGGAGTGAAACTGTAAGCCTTGATGCCTTTAATTTAAAGGCTTTTCGTTGTATTGAAAGTATAAAAGGTACTCATAAAGGTACTCGCCTTCTATTTTCCAGCGACACCTTTTCCTTAGCCCCGATCTCTTCTCTCAGCGCAAGCTCAATGCGCCAGACGAGCTGAGGCAGTCTCTGCCGCATCAAGCTTTTAGCGGCTAGCTTTGATGGCTGATGTTCACAGGTTCGCACCGTCTATATACTCAAATCATGGAACGTATCCAATCGATCAATCTCGCGCGTATAGACTGGTGTTGTGCCGATCACGGCATGACACGGGACGAACTCGCCCGTGAGATCGATATAGCACCTGCCAGCTTTGACAAAGTGATGGCCGGCGAGGCCGGTCTGACCTTCAGCCAGCTGCGTAAGCTGGCGGCCTTTTTCGGGCGAGGCACCTTATTTTTTATGGAGCCAGGGCCGGTCAACGAGGCAAAGGTGCATTCGCCGCAGTTCCGCACCTTGAGCAATCAGAAACCGGAGCTTTCGCACCGCTTGAGGCTATTGATTGAGCGAGTGGAGCACCAGCGCACAGTGTTCCTTGCACTACGTGAGGAGCTTGATCCGACGGAGGTTGTGCGCTTCTCGCCGCCTGACCTGGGAGGCCTGAGTATCCCCGATGCGGCCAGCCGTGTGCGTGAATGGCTGGGGCTGGCGAACCGTAACAATTTCGACAGTTATCGTAAGGCCATCGAAGCGTGCGGTCTGTTGGTCTTCCGCAGCAATGGCTACAACGGTAAATGGCAGATTGCGAAGGAAAACCCAATCCTCGGTTTTTCGCTCTACGATCCTGAATGCCCGGTAATCGTCGTTAAGAAGCAGGATGCAGATACTCGCCAGAGCTTCACGTTGATGCATGAGTTGGGGCACCTACTCATTCATCGTGCAAGCTCGATTGACGATGAAGAGGATCTGCATTCGGCGGACGGTGAAGAGCAAGAGGCGAATGCCTTTGCCGGCCATCTGTTGGTCCCCGACCGGTTTCTGTTAAGCATTCGTGACAATGAGCGCCCTGTTGAGGTAGCCGAATTTGATGACTGGCTGGAACCACAACGCAGGGCGTGGGGTGTGAGTGGCGAGATGATCCTGCGGCGTCTGATGGATGCCGGACGTTTGCCAAGCGAAGCCTATGCCGCATACCGGCGGTGGAGCCAGCAACGAGTGATACCTGAAAAAGAGGGTGGCAGCCGAGAGCACCGCAACCGCGAACCTCGGCACATTTTTGGCGATGGGTACGTGCGCACGGTGCTTGAAGCAATGAACGCTCGCCGTATCACTCTCGCCAAGGCCAGCAGCTACCTCGACAACCTGAAGATATCGGACCTGCACAAGCTGGAGCGCTTCTATGCAGGTGTTTGATGCCTCATCCATGCTCTACGCATGGGATAACTACCCTATCGCGCAGTTTCCGGGGCTTTGGGCATGGATGACGGATCGAGTGGCACAAGGGGTGATTCGGATGTCCGAGGTTGCCGTCGAAGAAGTGGGACACAAAGCACCGGAGTGCGTGACTTGGTTGAAGGGTGCAGGTCTGCAAAAGATGCCCGTGACCGAGGCAATTCTGTTGGAAGCCTTTCGTATCAAAGGGTTGCTTGAGATCGAAGAAGACAAATACGGTGCCGGGGTCGATGAAAACGATCTATACATCATTGCCACCGCGAAGCTGCATGTCTGCGAGTTGGTCACGGATGAGGCGTTTCAGCCTTCTGTGAACAAGCAAAAACGCAATTGGAAGATTCCTGCTGTTTGCAGTATGGAAAATGTGCAAACTCCCTGGATTGCTGCCCTGCAGCTAGTTATCCACAGCCTGCTGTCGGGGTGCTGGAACGGTATCGGCAGGGGTGCTAGAACGGTATCAGCGGGGGCGCTGGAACGGCAGAAAGGGGCGCTGGAACGGTATAGACAGGGTGCTAAACGGTATCAGCTCCGGCGTGTCAGGTGCCGCTTCTGAGAGGGCGTTGGAGTAGTTTTGACTCGAACCAAATTATCATCTATCGAGAAACTGAAAGGCTGTCCTGCCGCGACGCGTGCTTTTTCAATTGCGCGCAATCCGCGACGTAAGTCCCTTTTAAGTGCTCAACAAAAAGTCAGGTTGTAATCCTTGCCAAATCCCGCCTGGATTCGATCAAGTGCGCCCTCCAGCTCTGCTCGTGTGTGTTTACGAAACGGCAGCCACTCGTATTTGATCTTGCGCCAGAGGATTTCGATCCGATTCAACTCCGGGGAATACGGCGGCAAGAAGTACAGGGTTAGTCTTTCGAACTCCGGAAGCCGGAGTAGTGCCCGTACCGCTTTCGCCGCATGAATAGAGGCGTTGTCCACCACCACGACCAAAGGCTTGGCTGTACGTTTTAACAACTGGCTCAAGAAGCCTGCAAAAGCCAGCGACGTCATCGTCCCCCAAGTTCCCGAAAAATATA
>NZ_FOWX01000086.1 GCF_900115555.1 Pseudomonas borbori | reverse complement strand
AACCGGCTTAGCCGCATAACCTGAACCGCCGTATACGGAACCGTACGTACGGTGGTGTGAGAGGACGGCGGATGTGAATCCGCCTCCTACTCGATCTGTATGGCGCACCAGGCGGGATTCGAACCCACGACCCCTGCCTTCGGAGGGCAGTACTCTATCCAGCTGAGCTACTGGTGCAGCGCGGGCGCAATCATACGCATCTCGCGGGCGGGCGTCCATGCTGACGGTTTGTGTGTGATTGCACACGAATCCGGCGGATAGGCCCCGAGTGATCGCCGGAACAGTCCGTGATTGGATGGTGCGTTAATTTTTTCGAACATACTCTTGCCCTTTATCCCGCATGACCCTAGGATTCGTTTGAGATTTCAAACGTTCTTGCGGAAACCGTTCGGAACTCTGTGCGGCCCTGGTCAATCCTAATCAGACGGATTACCTAAAATTGATAGGGTGCGGCATCGCGCCTGTCAGAACATCTTTATATGGGCGCTTGCCCATGGTGGCAACAACAACCGTCCGACGCCCGGGTGTCGCGATGAAGGAGAATGTCATGCAATTGAAAGACACCCAGCTGTTCCGTCAACAGGCTTATATCGACGGAACCTGGCTGGACGCCGATAGCGGTCAGACCATTAAGGTCAACAACCCGGCCACCAATGAAGTCATCGGCACTGTGCCTAAGATGGGCGCCGCGGAAACCCGTCGCGCCATCGAGGCGGCCGACCGTGCCTTGCCGGCCTGGCGGGCGCTGACCGCCAAGGAGCGTGCGACCAAGCTGCGTCGCTGGTTCGAGCTGCTGATGGAGAATCAGGACGACCTCGGTCGCCTGATGACCATGGAGCAGGGTAAGCCGCTGGCCGAGGCCAAGGGCGAGATCGCCTATGCCGCCTCCTTTATCGAGTGGTTCGCCGAAGAAGCCAAGCGCGTCTATGGCGACACCATTCCCGGCCATCAGGCCGACAAGCGCATCCTGGTGCTCAAGCAGCCGATCGGTGTGACTGCCGCCATCACCCCGTGGAACTTCCCGGCGGCGATGATCACCCGCAAGGCCGGCCCGGCGTTGGCTGCCGGCTGCACCATGGTGATCAAGCCGGCTTCGCAGACCCCGTTCTCGGCCCTGGCCCTGGTCGAGCTGGCGCACCGTGCCGGCATCCCCAAGGGCGTGCTCAGCGTGGTCACCGGCAGTGCCGGCGAGATAGGTGCGGAGCTGACCGGTAACCCGATCGTGCGCAAGCTGAGCTTCACCGGCTCGACCGAGATCGGTCGCCAGTTGATGGCCGAATGCGCCAAGGACATCAAGAAGGTGTCGCTGGAGCTGGGCGGTAACGCACCCTTCATCGTCTTCGACGATGCCGATCTGGATGCCGCGGTGGAAGGCGCCCTGGCGTCCAAATACCGCAACGCCGGGCAGACCTGCGTGTGCGCCAACCGCTTGTATGTGCAGGACGGGGTGTACGACGCCTTCGCCGAGAAGCTGATGGCCGCGGTGGCCAAGCTCAAGATCGGTAACGGCCTGGACGATGGCATCACCACCGGCCCGCTGATCGACGCCAAGGCGGTGGCCAAGGTTCAGGAACACATCGCCGATGCGGTGGGCAAGGGCGCCAAGCTGGTCGCCGGCGGCAACAGCCTGGGCGGCAATTTCTTCGAGCCGACCATTCTGCTCAACGTGCCGAACCACGCCGCGGTCGCCAGGGAAGAGACCTTCGGCCCGCTGGCGCCGCTGTTTCGCTTCAAGGACGAGGCCGAAGTGATCGCCATGTCCAACGACACCGAGTTCGGCCTGGCCTCCTACTTCTATGCCCGCGACCTCGGCCGCGTGTTCCGTGTGGCCGAGGCGCTGGAGTACGGCATCGTCGGCGTCAATACCGGAATCATCTCCACCGAGGTGGCGCCGTTCGGCGGCATGAAGGCCTCGGGCCTGGGCCGCGAGGGCTCCAAGTACGGCATCGAGGACTATCTGGAGATCAAGTACCTCTGCCTGGGTATCTAGTCAGTCGCTACTGCGCTTTGGCGATGCGGCGTTGGCGGTATCGGGAAAAATGCTCATTGGCAAAAGCCAACTCCGCTTTTTCCCGACACCGCCGCCTTGCCTCCCCTTCGCTCGCTACGCTCCGTGAGAGTGCTGTATCGATGAGGCAAAAGAATTATTCCCCCGTGGCCGGGAGGGCTGTAGCAGTCGATCATCGTATGCTGCTGCCGCGCTAACCCGGTCATTTCATCCTTGAACCACGCCGCCCGATGAGCGGCGAATGAGGACGCCATGAGCCAGACCAACGAATCCCTGATGCAACGCCGCACCGCCGCCGTCCCGCGCGGCGTCGGCCAGATCCACCCGATCTTCGCCGAGCGGGCGCAGAACGCCACGGTCACCGA
>NZ_FOWX01000019.1 GCF_900115555.1 Pseudomonas borbori | reverse complement strand
CTTGCATGTGTTAGGCCTGCCGCCAGCGTTCAATCTGAGCCATGATCAAACTCTTCAGTTTTAATACTGCTTGGGTTTTGAAAAAACCCTAAACTTGGCTCAGCAATCGACAAAAAACTCTCAAATTAACGAGTGTTACTTGTGATGCTGATAATCTTGCGACTAGCAGTCTTACCTCACAAGCACCCACACGAATTGCTTGATTCAGTTGTTAAAGAGCAGTGGCTGAGTCTTTCGTCTCAACCGAGGCGCGCATTCTACAGCACCCCATCTTTCCGTCAAGTTGTTTTTCGAAGTTCTTTTCCGAAGAAAACCTTTCTACTCAACCGCTTGCGCCTCCGATCAGCTTCTGGCATCTCGTCAACGGGAGGCGAATTCTACAGCGTTTCAAACCGCTGTCAACCACCTCTTTTACCGCTTCCGATCACCTCGACCGAAACACCCACAAGCTCAAACCACCACCTTGTCAGCCCGGCGCATTCGACACAGCTTACGCTGCTTTGCAACCCCTCTTTTTACGCTAACTTCTTGTTTTACAAGAGTTTTGCAGAGAGGCCTGCGCCTGAAGAGGTGCGCATTATAGGCCCGAAAGAAACTGCGTCAACTCTTTATTTGGCTTTTATCGTTATTACTAGCTCATCTCCGTGCAAACAACCGCGCGACAGCGCAAAACCTGAGCATCGCAGATCAGAAGAGCCGAAACCGAGCGATAGTACAGATACGACAAAGCCGCCGACGCAACAGCATCGACGGCTTTGTGACAAAACCAAGACTAATAATTACTCAGCGACTTTACGACGACGCAATTGCAACAAGTATTGCACCGGACCAGAAGCAGCATAGGCCAGGAAGATGATCAGTAAAATCCGCGGAGGATCACTGAACACAACAGCAAAGACCAACACAACCGCCAGGATTGCAACAAAAGGCACCCGCCCTTTCAGGTCCAGATCCTTAAAGCTGTGGTATTTGATATTGCTGACCATCAACATCCCGGCTACCGCCACCAGCAGGGCAACCACAAAGGCCATGTTCGACCCCTTGATACCGAAGTCACTGAAGGCCCATACGGTACCCGCGACCACACCGGCTGCAGCCGGACTGGGCAGGCCAATGAAGTAGCGCTTGTCGGCACTACCGATCTGCGTATTGAAGCGAGCAAGGCGCAATGCCGCGCCTGCGACATAGATGAATGCGACCATCCAGCCGACCTTGCCCATACTACCCAGCGCCCACTCGAAGGCCAGCAGCGCGGGCGCTACGCCAAAGGCGACCATATCGGACAAGGAGTCATACTCTGCGCCGAACGCACTCTGCGTATTAGTCAACCGTGCCACTCGACCATCGAGACTATCCAGCACCATGGCCACGAACACGGCAGCAGCGGCCACATAGAAATTGCCGTTCATCGCGTTGATGATGGCGTAGAACCCAGCGAACAGATTGGCCGTAGTAAACAGGTTGGGTAGAAGATAAATGCCGCGATGACGGACCTTACGACCTTCGGCATCGTGCCCCTCTTCGATATGCTCATCGATAGGCAGCAGGCTTTCGGTGCCCGGGGTCGACTGGGGCTCTTCTGGACGTTCGCTCATGAACAACACCTTGCAACTGATTTGGAGAATTTCGACAGCCGTTCCAACCAGGATACACCGTCGGCTTTGACTCAATGATCAGGCTTTATACCAGAAGCCTTGTCTCAGAATGAAAAAACGCGGCCATAGCCGCGTTTTTTCTCACCCTACAAAAGCTTAGTTTTTGCTCTTGTCGACGATCTGATTGGCGCTGATCCACGGCATCATGGAGCGAAGTTTCTCACCGACCACTTCGATACCATGGGCCGCGTTGTTGCGACGATAGGCCGTCATCGACGGGTAGTTGGCAGCACCTTCCTGGATGAACATCTTGGCGTATTCGCCGTCTTGAATGCGTTTCAGGGCGTTACGCATGGCTTGACGGGACTCGGCGTTGATCACTTCAGGACCAGTCACGTACTCGCCGTACTCGGCGTTGTTGGAGATCGAGTAGTTCATGTTGGCGATACCGCCTTCGTACATGAGATCCACGATCAGCTTCAGTTCGTGCAGGCATTCGAAGTAGGCCATTTCCGGCGCGTAACCGGCTTCGACCAGAGTCTCGAAACCGGCCTTGACCAGCTCGACGCAACCGCCACAGAGAACGGCTTGCTCGCCGAACAGGTCGGTTTCGGTCTCGTCCTTGAAGGTGGTTTCGATGATACCGGTACGACCACCGCCGACGCCCGAAGCGTAGGACAGGGCGACGTTCTTGGCATTGCCGGACGCATCCTGATAGATCGCGATCAAATCAGGAATACCGCCGCCCTTGACGAATTCGGAACGCACGGTGTGGCCCGGAGCCTTGGGTGCGATCATGATCACGTCGAGGTCGGCGCGCGGCACAACCTGGTTGTAGTGGATCGCGAAGCCATGGGAGAAGGCCAGGGTGGCGCCTTGCTTGATGTTCGGCTCGATTTCGTTCTTGTACAGCTGGGACTGGAACTCGTCCGGCGTGAGGATCATCACCAGATCGGCAGCGGCTACAGCAGAAGCAACGTCGGTCACCTTCAGGCCATGAGCTTCAGCCTTGGCTACAGTGGCAGAACCTTTACGCAGACCGACAATCACGTCAACGCCGGAGTCTTTCAGGTTGCACGCTTGAGCGTGGCCTTGGGAGCCGTAACCGATGATGGCGACTTTCTTACCCTGGATGATCGAGAGATCACAATCTTTGTCGTAATACACTTTCATGGTCTTGGCTCTTTTAATCAGAAGGAATGGGTGCAGGCACCGCTACGGAGACACCTTAAGTGATCATTCCCGTTGCGTAAAATGATATATTTGCAACACGACATGCCGAAATATGAAATGAATATGGATAGCCACTCCCTCAGACTTTTTCTTTCCCTGGCCGACAACCTGCACTTCGGCAAAACCAGCCGCGAACGGCACGTCAGCCCTTCCGCACTCAGCCGCAGTATCAAACAGCTTGAGGATGAGCTCGGCGTAGCGCTGTTTCTACGAGACAACCGCTCAGTCCGATTGACCCGCGAGGGAATCCAGTTTCGCGAATACGCGAAGGAGGTCATGAGCGGCTGGCAAGTCATGCGTCAGACATTCAAACAGGACCAACAGATCTTGCAGGGAGAACTCTCGCTGTATTGCTCGGTAACAGCCAGCTACAGCTTCCTCTACGACATCCTGAGCAGTTTTCGCCAGGGCTACCCACGCATTGAAATGAAGCTGCACACGGGCGACGTAGCCAAAGCCGTAGAGCGCGTACAAGAAGGGCTGGAAGACCTTGCCATCGGCGCACGCCCCGACAGTTTACCAACGGGCATCGCGTTTCAACCGATTGCCCGCTCCGAACTGTGCTTCATCGGCCCACTGTCGCCCCAGCTATTAACTGATGAGCAACTGAAACAACCCTGCGCAGCCAATTGGCGGGATGTACCGATGATTCTCTCGGAAGAGGGCCTCGCCCGAACCCGCACGGACCGCTGGCTGAAAAGCCATAACATCAAACCGCGAATCTATGCCCAGGTAAGTGGCAACGAAGCCATCGTCAGCATGGTAAGCCTTGGATTTGGCATTGGCGTGGTCCCGCAAATCGTACTCGACAACAGCCCGCTAGGCGCGCGCATCCGCACCTACGACATCCAGCCACCACTGACTGCCTACGACATTGGCCTGTTTGCCCTAGAGAAGCGCCTAAAGGAACCCCTGATCAATGCTTTTTGGAACCGCCAAGGCTAAAAAAACCCCGCGAAAGCGGGGCTTTTTAGTACTGCACAGTCAGATGCTCAGCACCTTGTCGCCACGGGCAATCCCGGTGACGCCACTACGTACGGTTTCCAGAATCGAGGCTGCGCCTATCGCCTGGATAAAGCTGTCCAGCTTGTCGCTCGTGCCGGCCAGCTGAATGGTGTAGACGCTGGTATTCACGTCGACGATCTGTCCGCGGAAGATGTCGGTGGTGCGCTTGACCTCGGCGCGCTGGGCACCGGTAGCCTTGACCTTGACCAGCATCAGCTCGCGTTCGATGTGCGCGCTCTCCGACAAGTCCACCAACTTGACCACTTCGATCAGCTTGTTGAGGTTCTTGGTGATCTGCTCGATCACCTCATCATGGCCGACTGTGGTCAACGTCAGACGCGACAGGGTCGGGTCTTCGGTCGGAGCCACAGTCAGACTTTCGATGTTGTAGTTGCGCTGAGAGAACAGACCCACCACACGGGACAATGCGCCAGGCTCGTTTTCCAGCAGCAGGGAAATAATGTGTCGCATGATTAGGTCCGCTCCGTCTTGCTCAGCCACATATCGCGCATCGCACCGTCTTTGATCTGCATCGGATAGACGTGCTCACTGGTATCGACCTGAATGTCGAGGAACACCAGGCGATCCTTCATGGCGAACGCCTCTTCCATCTTCGGCTTCAAGTCTTTCAGATCGGTGATACGCATGCCGACATGGCCATAGGCTTCTGCCAGCTTGACGAAGTCAGGCAGCGACTCCATGTAGGAATGCGAATGGCGGCTGCCGTAGTTCATGTCCTGCCACTGACGCACCATACCGAGCGCGCCATTGTTCAGGTTGACGATTTTTACCGGCAAGTCGTATTGCAGGCAGGTCGACAGTTCCTGAATGTTCATCTGGATGCTGCCTTCACCGGTCACGCAGGCTACGTCGTCGTCCGGAAAGCTGAGCTTGACCCCCATTGCCGCCGGGAACCCAAAACCCATGGTGCCCAGACCACCGGAATTGATCCAGCGATTGGGTTTGTTGAAACGGTAATACTGGGCAGCGAACATCTGGTGCTGGCCCACGTCCGAGGTGACGAAGGCATCGCCACGGGTCACTTCACTGAGCATCTCGATCACGGTCTGCGGCTTGATGATGCTGCCGTCGCCCTTGTCGTAGGGGAACATGCCGCGGCTGCCACGCCACTCTTCGATCTGCTTCCACCAACTGGAAAGCGCCTCTTTGCTCGGGGTTTCGCCGATTTCCTTGAGAATCGCAACCATCTCGGTCAGCACGCTCTCCACCGGACCGACAATCGGGATATCCGCCTTGATGGTCTTGGAAATCGATGCCGGGTCGATGTCGATGTGGATGATCTTGGCGTTCGGGCAGAACTTGCCGGCACCGTTGATTACCCGATCATCGAAGCGCGCGCCGACGGCGAAGATCACATCCGCATGATGCATCGCCAGGTTGGCAGTATAGCTGCCGTGCATGCCAAGCATGCCGAGAAACTGGCGATCGCTGCCTGGATAGCCACCCAAGCCCATCAGGGTATTGGTCACCGGCAGGTTGAGCATTTGCGCCAGCTCGGTCAGCGGTGATGCAGCGCCACCCATGATCACGCCGCCGCCGGCATAGAGGATCGGCCGCTTGGCGCTCAGGAGCAGTTCCGCCGCCTTGCGGATCTGCCCGGAGTGGCCACGCAGGGCCGGGCTGTAGGAGCGCAGCTTGACCTTCTTCGGGTATACGTATTCGAATTTTTCCGCCGGATTGGTCATGTCCTTGGGAATATCCACAACCACCGGACCGGGACGACCGGATTGCGCCAGATAGAAGGCTTTCTTCATGACTTCCGGAATTTCCGAGGCGTGCTTGATCATGAAGCTGTGCTTCACGATCGGCCGGGAAATACCGATCATGTCGGTCTCCTGGAAAGCATCGGTACCGACCATGTTGCTCGGCACCTGGCCGGACAGCACCACCATCGGGATGGAATCCATGTAGGCCGTGGCAATGCCGGTGATGGCATTGGTCGCGCCAGGCCCCGAGGTCACCAGCACCACGCCGGCCTTGCCGGTGGCACGGGCATAGCCATCAGCCATGTGAGTCGCCGCCTGCTCATGACGAACCAGGATGTGATTGACTTCCGGTTCCTTGAACAAAGCGTCATAGATATGCAACAGGGCACCGCCCGGGTACCCATAGATGTTCTTAACGCCTTCGTCACGCAAGAAGCGGACGACCATTTCAGCGCCGGATAAAAGCTCCACGTTGTTCACCTCTAAAACGCCAGAAAACCGCCCATAGCGGGACGGCCTAAGATAGGTTTACTGCCAGCAGAGCATGAGCGACGGTGGTCGCCGACTACGTCAGCTACTACTGAGCAAGTATTGGGAATGCCCCAAAGTGTTGCGGGGTCTTCCCACCCAGCGCGAGGTAACGCGTTGCGGGTGTAACAGGTCGGCGCGGGTAGCACCTCATGTCTGCTGAGCTAAAGCCTGCTTGCGGCGGACTCCACTACAGAGAACGTCGAATTGTTCTGATTCGACGGGGGCAAGTCAAGTCATCCGTGATGGATTCTGCAATCGAAGGACGTATCTTCAATTACTTACCGAGCAAACCCGGGCACAGCAGCTCAGCCCGCACTTGCACAGCAGAGGGCAAACAAGAGTTGTCGGGTGCCCCCACACGCTGTGACACAGCGCAGGATGACGATTCAGCCATTTTGGTTATAGTAGCCATCAGGTATCGCAGCTCTTAAAAAGGAAACAGCATGCGCCGTATGATTCTCACCAGCAGCTTGCTGCTCGCCCTGAGCGCAAGCGCCATGGCCAGCCAGGTATACAAATGGGTCGACGCACAAGGGGTCACGCATTTTGGCGCGCAGCCGCCACAAGGCCAGCAAGCCACCACCATCAATACCGCGGTGCCACAGCCGAAGACTGCCGAGCCACTAGCAATACCGACTTTCGAGAGCATCGCCGACCCTGAACAAGCCGCTATCGATGAAAAAGTGAAGCAGCAAGTCGCGACCCAGGAAGCAGAGCGCAAGCAATACTGCCAAACCGTGCGCACCAATCTGGCGCAACTGGAGAACAACCCGCGTGTGCGCGTGGAGGTCGACGGGGAAGTACGCCGCCTGAACGAAGAAGAACGTCAGCAGCGTATCGGCGAAGCCAAGCAGGCAATTGCCAAGAACTGCAAGTAACCACCCCGGGCGGACAACCTGCTGAACCGAATGCGGCCTCAGGCCGCACCACAAATCAGTTGATCGAACTCACCCAGCAGCCTGATCAGAACCCGGGCCTGCTCACTGCGTCCGCCATAGACCTGTTCAGCCATTGGCTGAATGCCGCACGCCTCGGGCAGCGCGGTACCGCTCTCGAGCAGGTCTTTCATACGCGGCAGGAAAATCCACTGCAACCATTGCTCGAAGGACAGCGTATCGACGCAGAAAGGTTGCTGACTGGCCAGCGCCTGGTCGCTCGGCGCCTGATCATCCCACCAGCCTTGCAGGCGCAACTCGCGCTCGATCAGCAACAATTGCTGCGCAATCGCCGGCACACGAGCGTCCATCAGAGGCTAACCCGCGCCCGTTCACGCGCCTGCGCCGCGCCGGCTGGGTCGCCCTGACGTTCACGTGCCTGAGCAATCAGGTTCCATAGACTGGCCTGCAGCGCCGGACGACCACTGGCATAGCTCAGGCCGCGACGAGCGAACTGCTCGGCCTGCGCCGCGTCACCTTGAGCCAGACGCACTTCAGCGAGGCGATAGAGTACTTGCGGCTCACGCGGAGCAATGCGCTGGGCGCGTTCCAGGCTGGACGCGGCACCATTCAAGTCACCACTACCTTGCTGTTGCTGGGCAGTGGTGAGCAATGCCAGCACGGGGCCGTCCAGTTGCTCGTCGGCGGCCAAACCGCCGGAACCCGGGATGCCGCTCGGCATCGAAGGTGGCGGCACGCTGAAACCGCCTCCACCCGCAGGCTCGCTGATGACAGGAGCCGTGCTGAAAGGCTCGCCACCCACAACACCGCCTATCGGCGCGCTTGGCGCCGGAAACGTCTGAATCGGCGCCGAACTGACGCCGGCGCCGGGCACCATAACCACCACACCGGAATCCTGCGGCTGACTCTGTGGCGGCCGGGCGGTCGAACCGCCGTAACCACCCGCACCGGCTTGCTGCTGGCCATAGACCGACGAACTGGAATCGACAACGGGGATGGAGCCGCGCGGCACACTGGCACAACCGCCCAGCACTACCGAGGCGGTTAACGCAGGAATCAACCACTTGATCACTTCACACCCTCTTCACTTAATCCAACCAACCACGCACCCAATCCATCACCGAATCGACCGGAGCCTGAATACCGCAGGCCTGACCGGGGACAGGCTCACTGCCGCGAATATACGGCATCTGCACGGCATTCGGGCAGCTCGGGTCGGAGCCCTGGCCGCTAGCGGCATTCACCCAGGCCTGGACAACGTTGTCCGGTAGCGGCATATCCAGCGGCAGCGGGTCGGCCTTGAGCATGAAGTCCGTCCAGACCTGCAAAGCACCGGTCGCGCCGGTCAGCGGCGTAGGACCATTGTCATCGCGACCGAGCCAGACCACCGCCAACAGATCCTGGCTAAAGCCGGCGAACCAGCTATCGCGCGAATCATTACTGGTCCCGGTCTTGCCGGCCAGCGCCAAAGAACCGGGCAAACGGCTGTACACCGAACGCCCGGTGCCCTCGCGCATGGTGCGCTGCATGGCATTTTGCAACAGGTAAATCGCGCCGGCATCGAAACGCTGCTGGATCTGGTAAGGGTAGCGTTTGAGCGGCTCACCCTCGGCCGTCAGCACGCTACGGATACCGCGCAAGGGGGTATTGAAACCGCCATTGGCCATGGTCTGATACATATCCGCCACCTCCATCGGAGTCAGCGCGCCAGCCCCGAGCAACATCGACGGATAAGCCGGCCATTTACGCATAACTCCCAGACGCTCAAGAGTTTTGAGTACATTTGGCACCCCCAGTTCCAGCCCCAGCTTGGCACTGGACAGGTTGTAGGAATTGGCCAGCCCCTGGTACAGATACACAGTGCCGTGAGCCTTGCGATCATAGTTCTGCGGGCTCCAGACCTGGCCATCCTGCCCCTTGATCGAGAAGGGCTGATCCTCCAGCAGACTGGTCAGGGTGTACTGACTCGGACGTTCCAGGGCGGCCAGGTAGATCGCCGGCTTGATCAGGGAGCCGATCGGCCTGACTGCATCCAGGGCGCGGTTGAAGCCGGCATAACGTGGCTGGCGACTACCGATAAGCACCTGCACTTCGCCGGTTTCCGGGTTGGTCACGACCATTCCCGCCTCGACCTGATCCACCCCTTTACGGCCGGCCAGGCGTTTCAGCGAATCGGCCAGGGCACTTTCCGCCTTGAGCTGGAGAATCGGGTCGAAGCTGGTGAAGATGCGCAGACCTTCTTCGGTCAAATCCTCTTCGCGGTAATCCTCACGCAACTGACGCTTGACCAGATCGAGGAACGCCGGGAACGAGCTGTCGGCCATGCTGCCACGCGGGGTCACGCCGAGCGGCTTCTGTTTGGCCGCAGCGGCCTGCTCAAGCGTGACCACGCCCTGCTCGACCAGTACATCGAGAACCAGATTGCGTCGCTCCAGAGCCCGTTCCGGGTTGCGCCGCGGGTTGTAATAGGTGGGCCCCTTGACCATGCCGACCAGCAACGCCACCTGCTCGAGCTTCAACTCGGACAGCGGCTGGCTGAAGAAGTACTGGCTGGCCAAGCCGAAACCATGCACCGCGCGCTGGCCGTCCTGCCCCAGGAACACCTCGTTGAGGTAGGCCTCGAGAATATCCTGCTTGTCGTAATGCAGTTCGAGCAGCACCGCCATCATGGCCTCGGTGGCCTTGCGGATCAGGCTGCGCTCGTTGGTCAGGTAGAAATTCTTCACCAACTGCTGGGTCAGGGTGCTGCCACCCTGGACAACCTGCCCGGCCGTGGCGTTGACCCAGACGGCGCGGGCGATCGACTTGGGCGACACCCCGAAATGATTGAAGAACTCGCGATCCTCGACCGCCACCAGGGTTTCCACCAGATACGGCGGCACCTGATCCAGCTTGATCAGCAAGCGATCTTCCTGATGCGCCGGGTACAAACCGCCAATCAGCATCGGCTCCAGACGGGCCACAGCCAGACTGCCGCCATTGGCCTGACTCAGTCCAGCGACGTAATCGCCGGAAAAGCGCACGCGCACACGCTGTGACGGCTCGCGGCTTTCATAGAACTGGAAGCCGCGCGTATGCAGCTCGAGGTTATTGCCGGCGACCGACACGGCGCCCGGACCATTGGCTGCACTCTCCCGGCGATAACCGAGGGCATCCAGTTCCTGGAGGAAGTCACTCTTGGTCAGTTTCTGGCCGACGAACAGCTCCAGCGGCCGGGCATAGACCTTGGCGGGCACAGTCCAGCGCTTGCCGGAGAACTTCTCCTGCACCACTGCATCGAGGTAAACCGCAAAGCCGGCGAACACCACCAAACCGACCAGACCGAGCTTGACAGCCCAGCCCAACCAGGGGCGCATGCCACGCGAGCGGCGCTTTGAACGAGAACGAGGGGATCGGGTACGAGTCATGGCGCGGCATTATACGCACTTTACCCCGGACAAGCAGGAGCAGCCCGGCGGTTTGCACAGCGCCTCTCAGCGGCCATAATGCCGCTCTCTTATTTGTTTGAAAGCCAAGGATCGCCCGTGAGCCAAGCTCTGATTGCCGCCCTGCAGAACCCGGCCCTATATCCCCATCCGGTAGAGGCTTTCCAGGTCATCGAGACGCATATTTCCTGGGTAGTGTTGACCGGCCCCTACGCCTACAAGATCAAGAAGCCGGTGAATTTCGGCTTCCTCGACTTCACCGAACTGGCCGCGCGCGAACACTTCTGCCAGGAAGAATTGCGCCTTAACCAGCGCCTCACTCAAGGCCTGTACCTGGAAGTTTTGCCGATCAGCGGTAGCGTCGAAGCCCCACAACTGGGCGGCGATGGCCCGGCCATCGAGTACGCCCTGAAAATGCGCCAGTTCCCCCAGGATCAGTTGCTCGCCGAAGTACAGGCACGCGGCGAGTTGAGCGAAGCGCATATCGACGCCCTGGCCGAACAGATCGCCCAGTTCCACCTCGACGCGCCGCAGGTGCCCCGGAGCCATGAACTGGGCTCAGCGCAAGCGGTCATGGCACCGATCCGGCAGAATTTCGAGCAGATCCGCCCCCTGCTCGCGGACAAGGCCGACCTGCAACAACTCGATGCCCTGCAAGCCTGGGCTGAAAGCAGCTTCGAACGACTCGAGCCACTGCTGGCCCGACGCAAGGCCGAAGGCTTCATCCGCGAATGCCATGGCGATATTCATCTGGGCAACGTCACCCTGCTCGACGGCCGGGTCGTGCTGTTCGACTGCATCGAATTCAACGAGCCCTTCCGCCTGATCGACATCGCCTCGGACGCCGCCTTCCTCGCCATGGACCTGGAAGACCGTGGCCTCAAACCCTTCTCCCGACGCTTTGTCAGCGCCTGGCTGGAACGCACCGGCGACTACGCCGCGCTGGAATTGCTGAATTTCTACAAGGCCTACCGCGCCATGGTGCGTGGCAAAGTCAGCCTGTTCCGCCTCGGCCAGGAAGCGGATGCGGTCCAGCGCGCCGTGATCCTGCGCCAGTACCGCCGTTATGCCACCCTGGCTGAGAGCTACAGCGCCATTCCGTCGCGCCTGCTGGCCATCACCCACGGGGTTTCCGCCGTCGGCAAGAGCCACGTCGCCATGCGCCTGGTCGAGGCCCTGGGGGCCATTCGCCTGCGTTCGGATGTCGAACGCAAGCGCCTGTTCGGCGAACAGAAAGCCGCCGACAAAGACCAGTTGAGTGCCGGCATCTACAACCAGGATGTCAGTGCGGCCACCTATCAACGCCTGCATCAACTGGCCGATGCCGCGCTGCATGCCGGTTTCCCGGTGGTGATCGATGCCACCTACCTCAAGCAGGCGCAGCGCCAGGCAGCCTGCCAGATTGCCGAAGACACCGGCGTACCCTTCCTGATCCTCGACTGCCACGCCCCCGACGCCGTGATCGCCAGTTGGCTGGCACTGCGCCAGGACAGGGGCCAGGACCCCTCCGACGCGACCATGGAGGTGATCAAAGCCCAGCAAGCCAGCCGCGAAGCCCTCTCCCAGGACGAACTGCTCCTCAGCAAGCGGGTCGACACCCATGAAAGTGCCAGCCTGGACAGCCTGATCGCGCGAATCCGTCAGCACCTGCCGGGGCTGTAAACCCAGCGTTAGGGAAATACAGCCGCGACGGGCAAAGCGCGTCGCGGCTTCTATACTGGCTGGGAACCCACAACGGACGTCCCGCTCATGAGCCAGCCCTGTCAACTCGATAGCCCGCTCTACCAGCTGCTGCACAATGAAGACATTGCCGGCTTCAACGCCCATAAGCCCAAGGACGGCGAGGTAGACCTGTGCAATGGCGACTTTCGCGGGCTCGACTTGCGTGCTATCGACGCCAAGCGCATCAATTTCAGCGGCGCCTATTTTCGCGGCACGGATCTACGCGGGCTCGATCTGCGCGAGGCACTGCTTGAAGGCGCCAGCCTGGCCCATGCACAGATTTCCGGCGCCTACTTCCCCGCCGACCTGAGCGCCGACGAGATACTCATGTCGGTCAACTTCGGCACACGCCTGCGCTACCGCACAGGCTGATCATGAGCGAGATCGTCCGGCTGTTCGGCGCCCGTGCCGGAGCCTACGCCAGTTTCCGCCCAGACTACCCGGCAGCCCTGTTCGACTGGCTGGCCAGCCACTGCGCCGAACGGCAACGCGCCCTGGACATCGCCTGCGGCAATGGCCAGGCCAGCCGGCCCTTGCGTCAGCACTTCGCCCAGGTGCTGGCCTGCGATGCCAGCATCGAGCAACTGCGTGCCGCCGAAACGCCGGCCGGCATCAGCCTGTTCGCGGCCAACGCCGAAGCACAACCCCTGGCCAGCGCCAGCCTCGATCTGATCGTGGTCGCCCAGGCCCTGCACTGGTTCGCCACCCCGGCCTTCTTCGCCGAAGTCGCCCGACTGCTCAAGCCCGGCGGCATCTTTGCCGCCTGGTGTTACGGCTTGATGCGCATCAACGGCCCCCTGGATGAACTGATCGACGACTTCTACCGGGGCACCCTGGAGGGCTATTGGCCGCCCGGACGCGCCAGTGTCAACGCCGGCTACCGTGATATCCAGGCGCCCTTCCCACGCCTCGAAGCGCCGGCGTTCGCCATCGAGGCACACTGGTACTTCACCCAGCTGACCGGCTATCTGCGCACCTGGTCGGCCGTACAGCGCTGGGAGCGCCAACAGGGCCGCGATCCGGTCAGCGACCTGGAACCTGCATTACTCGAAGCCTGGGGCGATAGCAAACAGCCACGTTTTGTACGCTGGCCACTACACTTGCTGGCAGGCACTGCGCACTAAGTGTTTGTTCGACTACTCGCAAACAGCGCAAGGAGGCTGGATGAATGACGAATTGCAACACTTGAAGAACCTTGGCAAGACCTCGGCCCAGTGGCTGCATGCCGTCGGCATCCACAGCGCCAATGACCTGCGCAGGCTGGGTGCGGTCGATGCCTACCGCGCCGTGCGCGCGCGCGGCTTTCGCGCCTCCAAGGTCTTGCTCTACGCCATCGAGGGCGCCTTGCTCGATGTGCACTGGAGCGAGTTGCCGCCAGCCCACAAAGCCGAATTGAACGGTCAACTCGAAGCGTGCCCGTCGCACAACAAGAGCTAGCTCACAACCTCCACACACCAGGATTTACCTGACACCTGGCAGCGCTTATTGTCCTAGGGACGTTCGTGCGCTTCAGCCAGACCAGCCAGTTCAAGGAATTACGCTCATGTATCTACTCGGGGAGCAACCGGCCTACGCCGACCAACTGATCAACCGACTGCAAGGCATCCCCACCCAGTTACTCGAGGGTCTGACACCCTGTGGTGCCGCCCTGCAACTGGAGCGCGCCGAGGATCTGGCTCAAGAACTGCCGGAGAACCAGCTGTTCATCATCGAGAATGGCTTGCTGCATGCCCTGGTCGACGAACGCCCGCTGTTCTATCTGCAGGAAGGTGACCTGGTCGGCCTGCGCCAGGGCATCGATCTGCCCAGCTGCCGCTACAGCAGCGAAGAACCACTGAGCCTGATCCCCTATTCACGCAGTGAAGTGTTCCAGCACATCCATCTCAGCGAGCCGCGCCAGGAGCTGTTCATCCAGTACCTGATCGGCCACACCGCCCTGCTCTCCGACGCCCTGGCGCGCCTCAAACAACCGGAAATCCGTCCCGCAACCGGCTTCCAGCACTTCGCCGCCGGTGCGGAACTGATCCACCAGGGCGATGCCGCCGATCATGTGTTCATCATCATCGAAGGCCATGCCACAGCCTATGTCGACGGGCACAAAGTCGGTGACGTACAGAAGGACGAGATCTTCGGTGCCATGGCCGTGTTCACCCGCGAGAGGCGCAGCGCCACCGTACTGGCCAGCGAACCTTGCACGGTGATGGTGATTCCCAAGGAACAGTTCCTCAGCCTGATGCAGAGCAACCCACGGATTGCCCACAGCCTGATAGAAAGCATGGCGCGGCGGATCGACCTGCTGAACAAGGAAGTGACCCAGCTGCGCCTGCCCGCCACCGCCTGACCGCAACTCACGCCCTGTACTCGCAAACCCGGCCCTGTGCCGGGTTTGCTGTTTTTAGCCAATCCTGGCGACACTCTGGAATTAATTTGGCAAAGAGAGTTGACTTGCAAATGATAATCGATATTATTAGCAACAGCTGATCGCGAGATCGGCGGGTAACCTTGAGAGACCTTCAGTCGGCCTCTTCAGATTATCTCCTCATCAGGCTAATCACGGTTTTGACCCGGCTCTTGCCGGGTCTTTTTTTGTCCGGCAGAAAGTGCTCGCCGTGCTCTTGTGGGTCGGTAAATCACGGCGAAGCCCAACGGGCGTTGGAATGCTCGCTGGGCTTCGTCGCCCCCGCCCCAACGGCCAATCACGCAACACGCAATGGAGGCTGTTATGTACGGCCGCTGGCGATAGATACGCATCGTAGAAGCGGGGGGACGCCCAGTTGCCATGCCCGCGAACAGCGGTCGCGGCCATGGGCCGCTCCTACAGTGCCGACTTCATACAACAGTTGACAGGCACATAGCCGAAAAATTGGGAGTCACTGAGCTCAGCCAGCGTGGCCCGGCCCGGCCTACGTCAATACTCGAGCTTGGCGTAGAGCGTCTTGCGCGACGCCTCGCGCGCCTGCTTGAGGGTGTGGATGCCACGCTCGGCCAGCAAGGGGATCAGCTTGAGGAACACCTCGCCCGTGACCATGGCATCGCCCAGCGCGGTATGCCGGCCGACCACATGCACCCCGAGGCGTGCGGCGATCTGCTCCAGTCGATGTTCGTCGGCGGCATGCCCCGGGTGCACCAGGGCGGACAGCAGCAGGGTATCGAGTACCGGCTGGATGAAACGGATACCGGTCTGCGCCTCCTTCAGTTGCAGGAAGCGCATGTCGAAGGCGGCGTTGTGGGCCACCAGCACCGTATCCTCGGCAAAGCGCTGGAACAACGGCAGCACCTCGCCGATGCTCGGCTGCCCCGCCAGCATCTGCGGCGTGAGGCCGTGCACCTGCTGCGATTCGCGCGGGATCGGCCGGTGCGGATCGATCAGTTGCTCGAAGCACTCCTGCATCAGCAGACGGCCGTTGACGACGCGTACCGCGCCGATCGAGATGATTTCATCGCCCTCCGAAGGCGACAGCCCGGTGGTTTCGGTGTCGAACACGGTGTAGGCCAATTCGCGCAGCGGCAGTTCGTCGAGTTCCGGAGTCTGCCCCGCCTGGCTGAACAGGTCGAAGTCGTAATACACCGGCCGCCCCTGAACCCTGGCGGGTAGCGGCGCCTGTGCTTGCGGCTGGCTCACCGGCAACTGCAGATACAGGCGATTGTCAGCGGCGAGGGCATCGGCCTGGCACCAGAGTTCGCCGCCGTGCCGCTCGAGCACCTCCTTGAGGGTGGACGCCGCGGCATCCTCTTCGGCCACCGGACTGCACGAACGCTGCTCCCACTCGTGCAACTGCTGAGGATCGAGCGGCGCACCGCTCCAGCGCAGGGCCAGACGCACGAAGCGGCCTTCGACGGTCAGCTCGAACGTCACCTCGCGAATGCCCAAGGTGGCAGCCATGGCGCCCATCAACTGGGTCAACGCCTGCACCAGGGAGTAGCTGTCCAGACTCAGCCAGAGCGATTCGTCGCCGCCCGGATAATGGGCGACCACACCAAGGGTGGCGGCAAAATTACGCTGCAGGGCCAGCAGCAGGTCGGTCGCCAGCATGTCCTCCAGCGGCCACTGCGGACGCAGCAGATCGGCATGCTGGCTCAGCGTCTGCTCGAGGTGCAGGGAAAGCCGCTGCGCCTCGTCGCTGATCACCTTGCCGAAACGCTGGCGGCGCTCGGCATCCATCTGCGGGTATTGCTCCATGGTTTCCGCGGCCGCGCGAATGTTGCCCAGAGCCGCCCGGGTGCCCTCGGTCAGTTGCTGCAACAGCGCATCGCGGCGGCTGTTGAGCTCGACCGAACGGGTGATGTCATCGAGGATCAGGACGAAACCTATCAGCTCGCCATGCTGATCCAGCACCGGCGCCATCTGTGCCCGCAGCAGATGGGCGCCGCGCGCCGTGACGAAATGCGCCACCGGGCTGGGGTTGTCCTGTTGCAGATGCTGCCTGACCCGTTCCAGCGCATGCACGATCAGGCGCTGGTCGAGAATACCGAAGATCGAGCGGCCCAAGCCGACCGGTGCACCGGCTGGGCCAGCGGCGTCCGGTTCGAGCAATAGGCTGGCGCTGCTGTTGTAGAGCAGGATGCGGCCCTCGCGATTGCACACCAGCACGCTTTGTTCGAGTTCCGACATCAGCGCGGCCAGGCGGTTCTTCTCCTGTTCGAGACGCGCATTGGCCTCCTCGACGCGCACCGCCACCTCGCGCTGCAGTGCGCAATGCGCCTCGGCAAAGGCATTCAGGGCGGCGCCCAGCCGGCGCATGTCGCGGCTGCCGGTGAGGGCCACGCGGTGCGCGGGGTTGACCCGGTGGATGATGCCGATCTCCTCGCTCAGGCGGATCACCACCTCCGGGTAGGCCGCCAGCCACAGGCGCAGGAGCACGCCGAACGGGATCAGCAGCAAGCCGGAGAGCACCACCAGCAGCGCGCCACGCCCGGCCAGCAAGGCGAGCACGGCGGTACGCTCCTGACCGTTCAGGTCAGCCCACAACAACCCGCCGGCGAGCGCCAGCAAACTGCCGAGCAACAGACTGAGAATGGCCAGCCAGAAGGCGAAACGCAGACGTGGACTCATCGGCTATTCGACCGCCAGCTGCGCGCCGATCTGCGCCAGCAGCTCCTGGGTCGAGAACGGCTTGGTGATGTAGGCATTGGCCCCCAGCGCCAGGCCCTTGCTGACCTCGACCTCGCGGCCCTTGGCCGTCAGCATGACCACGCGCATGTGCTGCCACTGCGGATTCTCGCGGATCTTCTGGCACACGTCGAAACCGCTCAGGCGCGGCAGCATCACATCGAGCAGCACCAGGTCGGGCGGTTGTCGCTCAATGGCCTCCAGCGCTTCCTGACCGTCGTGCGCCACCAGCACCCGATAGCCGGCCTGTTCGAGCAGAAACTCCAGCGAGATGACGATGTTCGGTTCGTCATCGGCGATTAATACGGTCTTGCTCATACTCCATACTCCGTCTCGCGGCCCGCGTCTGTCGCGGCCGCATTCGCCTGCCCCAGGGGCAGGGTAAAGGAAAAGGTCGCGCCCTGTCCGCGCGCACTCTGCACCCACAGCCGGCCGCCGAAGTGCTCGACGATCTGCCGGCTGATCGGCAGCCCCAGGCCGGTGCCCTGGGGCTTCTCGGTGAGGTTGTCGCCGGCCTGGCGGAACTTCTCGAAGATGGTCTGCTGATCGGCCGGGCCGATGCCGCAACCGTTGTCACGCACGTCCACCCGCAACGCCTGCGGCAGCACCTGCACGGCGATGCCGATACGCCCCGCCTCGCGGTCGCAGAACTTCACCGCATTGGAGATCAGGTTGAGCAGCACCTGCAGCAGGCGGTCGCGGTCGGCCAGCACCGGCGGAATCTGCGCCGGCAGTTCGAGGCGCAATTCCACGCCCTGCTCCTGCAGCAGCTGGCTGGTGGTGGCCAGGGCATCCTCGATCACCTCCCTCAGGTCGAGCTCGGTGGTGTGCCATTCGGCACGTCCCGACTCGAGCTTGGCCAGATCCAGCACCTGATTGATCATCCGCGTCAGGCGCTCGCTCTCCTTGACGATGATGGCGACGAAACGCGCGCGCTGCGCCGGGTCCAGCTCGGGGTTGTCGTTGAGAATCTCGGAGAAGGCACGGATCGAGGTCAGCGGCGTGCGCAGTTCGTGGGTCACGGTGGAGATGAAGTCATCCTTCAGCCGGTCGAGTTCCTGCAGCCGCGCATTGGCCGCGCGCAGATCCCTGGTGGCCGCTTCCAGCTCGTGCGACTGCTGCTCCAGACGGCGGCTGTAGGCGATCACCTGCGAGGCTTCGTCGAGGATGCCGAGCACCTCGTCCATGCCCAGCGGCTCCTCCTGCACCACCGAGGCCAGCATCACCCGCGCCGAGGCGGTGCCAATCGCGCCCGCCAGTTGCTGCTCGGCGAAATGCACCAGATCGGCATCCGGCACCAGCTCGGCAGTCGACGTCAGGCCGCGCTGCGCGGCGTAGCCGGCGAAGGCCTCGGCGGCCCGCGCCGGACCGAGGAAGCGCCCGACCAGGGCGATCACCTCGGTCACCGAGGCGCTGCCGCGCCACAGGCTGGAGCCGCGCCCGGCGACCTTGAAGGCATCGACGAACAGCAGCGCCTGGGCATGCTCGCGGCTACTCTGCCGGCCGAACAGCGACACCCCGACATAGGCGCCGAGGTTGGCCAGCAGGCTCCAGAACAGCGAATGGCCGATCTCGTCCAGCCCCGCCAGGCCGAACAGCGCCAGCGGTTTGAGCCAGGCGATGGCCAGCGGCCCCTGCTCGATGAAACTCAGCGGCAGCCAGCCCGACTTGGCGAACGCCGGCAGCAACAGGGTATAGAGCCACAACAGAAAACCCAGCGACAGGCCACTCAGGGCGCCGGCGCGGGTGCCCTGCTTCCAGTACATGCCGCCGAGCATCGCCGGGGCGAACTGTGCCACCGCGGCGAACGATACCAGGCCGATCGAGACCAGCGCATAGGCCTCGCCCGCCGCGCGGTAATAGACATAGCCGAGCAGCATCAGCAGCAGGATGGCGCCGCGGCGAATTCCCAACAGCAAGCCCGAGAGATCCGCGCGCTGCGCCAGGCCGAAGGCCTTCCAGCGCAGCAGCAGCGGCATCGCCAGGTCGTTGCAGATCATCGTCGACAGCGCGATGGTCTCGACGATGACCATGCCGGTGGCGGCCGACAGCCCGCCGACGAACACCAGCAGCGCCAACCACTCCTGGCGCAGGGCCATGGGCAGGGTGAGGACGAAGGTATCGGCATCCACAGTACCGGCGGGGAAATGCATCAGGCCGGCGAAGGTGATCGGCAGGACGAAGATATTGATCGCCAGCAGGTACAGCGGAAACAGCCAGATCGCCTTGGCCACATGGTTCTCGTTGACGTTCTCGACCACGCTGATCTGGAACTGGCGCGGCAGGAACAGGATCGACAGCATCGACAGAAAGATCAGCGAGACCCAGGAGCCATAGGTCCCGGCCGGGCCGCCGAGGGTCAGTAGCTGGTCGACATCGGGCAAGCGCGCGGCCTGCTCGAAGACGTCGGCGAAGCCATGGTAGAGGCCGAAGGTGACGTACAGGCCGACCGCCAGAAACGCCAGCAGCTTGACCAGCGACTCGAAGGCGATAGCCGCCACCATGCCTTCGTGACGCTCGGTCGCGTCGAGGTGGCGGGTGCCGAACAGGATGGTGAAGATCGCCAGCAGCAGCGCCACATAGAGCGCGGTGTCCTGCAGCGGACCGAGCGCCTCGCCCTGGTTCGGCATGCGGATCGCCGGGTACTGCCAGAGGATCAGAAAGCTGCTGGACACCGCCTTGAGCTGCAGGGCGATATAGGGGATCACGCCGACCACCGCGATCAGCGTGACCAGGCCGCCGAGCAGCGCGCTCTTGCCGTAGCGCGCGGCGATGAAATCGGCGATCGAGGTGATGCGATTGGCCTTGCTGATGCGGATCATCTTGCGCAGCACCAGCCAGAACAGCGCCGCCATCAGGGTCGGGCCGAGGTAGATCGGCAGGAAGCCGACGCCGCTGGCCGCCGCCCGACCAACGCTGCCGTAGAAGGTCCAGGAGGTGGCGTAGACCGCCAGCGACAGGGCATAGATATACGGATTGGCGATGATCGAGCGGCCGGCATCGGCACGCTTGTCGCCCCAGTAGGCGATGGCGAAGAGAATGCCCAGGTAGGCACAGGAGGTCAGCAGGATCAGGCCACCGAGCGGCATGGGCGGCGCCTCCTCATCGGTTCGAGTACTCGACGATCAGGATCATCGCCACGATCAGCAGCGCCCAGGCGCCGAACAGATAGGCGAACAGCAACGGAATACCGAACACCTCGCCGCCGCTATCGAATAGCGCCAGCAAGGGATAGCTGAACAGCAGGCAGCCGAGCATGAACACGGCCACCAGCCGCTGTGCCCGCAGTGTGCGATTGGCCATAGCCCCTACCTCCTGGGGCTAAGTGTGGCCGATTATTCGCCCCGCGCACTGCGCGACCATGGTAGGGGGCATGCATTGACGCAGTGGATGCGCTGGCGTGTCGGGAGCCTGCCGGTTCGTGGAAAAGGCCATGTCCCGGTTAAGGGTTTTGTCAGAAGGGCATGGCCCGTAGAAAATCCAGCTGCTAGCCGGCGAAATCGGCGCAGTAGTCGCGCTCCGCCAACGCCGGGGTGTACCAGACGTAATCGGCGGCGGCCGCCTCAACCGGACGACCCACCTCGGCCAATATCAGCACCCGAGTGGCGGCTTTATCACCCAGATCCGTCAGGTGCAACGGCACACCGAGATCGCGCCGCACGTGAAAGGTGCCCGCGAACAGCAGGCTTGGCTGTGGCGCGGCCTGCAGTGCCGTGGCCATGCGCCGGTCACGCTGCTGCTGCACGGAAAGCATGGCCGGCAGCTTGCTCTTCGGCAGTTTGCCGCAATGGGAGATGCCGATCTGCGCCAGCAAGGGCTCCTGCACCAGCGCCGCCGTGGACAGTGCACCGCTCAACGCCGGGCGCTTGCGATAGACCTGCAGCACTTGCGCGTGATCCAGATTGGCGGCCAGCAGCGGATACGGTTGGGCAAGCGCATGCTGCACAATCGGCCCGTACAGCGTCCAGGGCCAGCCCGCTTGCCAGGCCAGTGCCGCGGGCAGATCGGCGACCGGCTGCCCCTCGGCCACACGTGCGCGCAGCGCATCGACCCGGCCCTGTTGCTCTGGCGTGAGCATTTCCAGCAGTAGGCTGCCCTGTGCGCGTTGCGCCTCCAGTGCCTGCAGCAACCAGAGCTGCAGGGCGTGATGGTCGGGATTGTCATGCGTCTCGCCGACCAGCACGCGCGGTACTGAAGCCAGCTGCTCGACCAGTTGCTGCGGACTCAGGCGCTGCCCCGTGCGCAGATCGACGATCTGTCCCAGCTCGGCATGCTCGCGCCTCTCGGGGCTTTGCCAGGCGGGCAGCGGCGGCAGGGAGGCCTGGCAGCCGGACAGCAGAATGGCGAGGAATACTAGCAGCGGACGCATACGGGAATCCTTGGTGCTTTTAGAGGGCTATGCAAAGAGTAGCAGCGCGGCACTGGCGAGTCCCTTTCGGGGCGAGATCCGCCCCGCGCAGAAGGCCCGCACGCCTGTCACTTGGCAGTGTTCGACAGATGGGGATAATGGCCGCCTGTTTTGGAGATGCCAATGATGCGTTTATGCGCCCCGCACGAGCTGGCCGAAGGTCAGAGCCGGGGCTTCGTGATTGAGAACGAAAAACTGTTCGCCGTACGCAAGGATGGCCAGGTGTTCGCCTACCGCAACCGCTGCCCGCACAAGGGCATCAGCCTGGAATGGCTGCCGGACCAGTTCCTCGACCACAGTGCCAGCCTGATCCAGTGCGCCACCCACGGCGCGCTATTTCTCATCGACTCGGGCGAATGCGTCGCCGGACCCTGTTCAGGACAATCGCTCGACGCCTTGGCCTGCACGGAAAACCGCGAAGGGATCTGGGTCGAAGTGTAACCCGGGTGCAATCCGAAAAGGCCCCGACTGCCGCGTCCCACGCCATAACCTTAGACGCCGGTGCGCACGGCGCACCCTACGGTGAATAACCGCAAAGTCGTAGCCCGGCGGCAATCCGGGAAGGCACCGACACCGCGTAGGGTGTGCGGGGCCGCCTAGGCTGCGCGCACCAATAAAAACCCACGCCACGGCCTCGGACGCCGGTGCGCACGGCGCACCTTACGAATCTACAGCTGCACCTCGAGCCGGCGCACCAGGCGGATCTCCTCTGGGCCGATCTGCGCGCCATAGGCCAACACCTCGACCCCGGCGCTCACCGCCTCGCGCAACGCCACAGCATAGGCCGGATCGATCTCCCCGGCCGGGCGCACCGCATCGATCTCGGTCAGATTGACGCAGTACAGCTGCACCGCACGAATCCCCTCACGCGCCAGCGTCGCCAGTTCGCGCAGGTGTTTGGCCCCGCGTTCGGTGCGCGCATCGGGGAAAGCCGCGACCCGGCTGTCGACAAAGCCCAGGGTCACACTCTTGACCTCGACGAAGGCGGCGCCGTGCGGATAGTCCAGGCGAAAATCGATGCGGCTGCGCTCCTGGCCATAGGCCACTTCACGCTTCAAGGCGCTGAAGCCGGCCAGTTCGCTGATCAGTCCGCCACGCAGCGCCTCTTCGACCAGGCCGTTGGCCCGTGCGGTATTGATCACCGCCAGGCGACCGTGCGGGGTTTCGCCGATTTCCCAGGTGCCCGGCAGCTTGCGCCTGGGATCATTGGAGCGGCTGAACCAGACCCGCGCGCCTTCGCTCATGCAGTTGAGCATCGAGCCGGTGTTCGGGCAGTGGATGGTCAGCAGTTCGCCGCCAGCGGTTTCGATATCGGCCAGGAAGCGCTTGTAGCGACGCAGCAGCCGGCCCTGCTCCAGCGCGGGTTCAAAGCGCATCGGCGCGCCAGCTTTTCAGGCCACGGGCAATCCGCTCGACCGCCTGTTGCAGACGCGGCAGATCCTGGGTGTAAGCGAAACGCACATGCTGGCTGGCCTGGTGCCGACCGAAATCCAGGCCCGGGGTGAAGGCCACATGTTCGGTCTCCAGGAAATGCTGGCAGAAGGCGAAAGCGTCGCCACCAAAGGCGCCGATGTCGGCATATAGATAGAAGGCGCCTTCGGGCTCAACGGCAATCTTGAAGCCCAGCTCGCGCAACGCCGGCAGCAGGAAGTCTCGACGACGGGCGAATTCGTGCCGGCGCTGCTCGAGAATCTCCAGGGTCGGCGCCTCGAAACAGGCCAGCGCGGCATGCTGGGCCATGCTCGGCGCGCTGATATAGAGGTTCTGCGCCAGCTTCTCCAGGTCCGCCACCGCCGCCTGCGGCGCCACCAGCCAGCCCAGGCGCCAGCCGGTCATGCCGAAGTATTTGGAGAAGCTGTTGAGCACGAAGGCCTCATCGTCCACTTCCAGCACGCTGCTGGCCTCCACGCCATAGGTCAGGCCGTGATAGATCTCGTCGACCACCAGGTGGCCGCCGCGCTCTTTCAGCGCCCGGGACAGCCCGCCCAGCTCCGCGCCGGACAACAGCGTGCCGGTCGGGTTGGCCGGCGAGGCCACCAGCGCGCCGACGCTGTCCTGGTCCCAATGCCGGGCGATCAGCTCCGGAGTCAGTTGATAGCGCACCTCGGCGCCGACAGGCACGAGCTGCGCGGCCCCTTCGACCAGGCGCAGGAAATGCCGGTTGCACGGGTAGCCCGGATCGGCCAGCAGCCAGTGCTTGCCCGGGTCGACCAACAGACTGGTGGCCAATAACAGCGCCCCGGAGCCACCCGGGGTAATCAAAATCCGCTCAGGGTCTATGCTCAGTCGATAGCGCTGGGCGTAGAAGCCGGCAATCGCCTCACGCAGGGCCGGTATCCCGCGCGCCGCGGTGTAACGGGTATGCCCGGCGGCCAGGGCGGCCTGGCCGGCGGCGACGATAGGCGCGGCGGTGGTGAAGTCCGGCTCGCCGATCTCCAGATGAATGACATCGTGGCCGGCGGCCTGCAACTGGTTGGCGCGAGCGAGCAAGGCCATGACGTGGAAGGGTTCGATGGCGCGACTGCGCGCACTGTAGGACGGGGCCATGGACCTGCCTTGAATAGAGGTTGAGGCGCGGATTCTACCCAAGGCTTGGGCGAAACGGCAGCAACCACGACAACCGGGAGTGGCGCGGCTTGAGTTGTTCTGGTAAGTTCGCCCGCTTGTAGCCGCAGGGCCGGTTGCTGACCGGCAATGGACACCATCCTGCGCAGTGGAATTGAGAGAGTGAGAGGCGGTCATCCATGCCCACCAAAGCAAAAGCAAAAAGCAGTCAACTGATTCGTGGCTTCGAACCCTATCAAGAAACCAAGGGCGAGGAGTACATGGGTGAGCCGATGCGCGCCCACTTCTCCGGCATCCTCAACAAATGGAAGCTGGAATTGATGCAGGAAGTCGACCGGACCGTGCATCACATGCAGGACGACGCGGCCAACTTCCCCGACCCGGCGGATCGCGCCAGCCAGGAAGAAGAGTTCAGCCTGGAACTGCGTGCTCGTGATCGTGAGCGCAAGCTGATCAAGAAGATCGACGAAACGCTGCAACTGATCGAGGACAACGATTACGGCTGGTGCGACTCCTGCGGCGTCGAGATCGGCATCCGCCGCCTGGAAGCCCGCCCCACCGCCACCTTGTGCATCGATTGCAAGACCCTGGCGGAAATCAAGGAAAAACAGATCGGATCCTGATCTGACCCACGGGGCGCTGCGGCGCCCCGTGTTGTTTCTGCTCCTGTGCTATCCCGGCCGCCCCCCTGTGGCGACCCGCGTCTGCGATTGTTCTCACCTCCGCGCATAAGCCTCTATAGTCGCCCATATGAACGCTCCCGCTTATATCGGCCGCTTCGCCCCCACCCCCAGTGGTTACCTGCATTTCGGCTCATTGGTCGCGGCGCTGGCCTCCTATCTCGATGCCCGTGCGGTCGGCGGCCGCTGGCTGCTGCGCATGGAAGACCTCGACCCGCCGCGTGAAGCCCCCGGCGCCCAGGACGCAATCATCAGCACCCTGGCCAGCTACGGCCTGGAATGGGACGGCCAACTGGTGCGCCAGAGCGACCGCCACGCCGAGTACGCCGCCCTGGTCAAGCGCCTGCTGCAGCAGGGTCTGGCCTACGCCTGCACCTGCTCGCGCAAGCAGCTGGAAGGCTACCAGGGCATCTATCCCGGCACCTGCCGCGATGCCGGGCATGCCACCCGCAACGCCGCGATCCGCCTGCGCGTGCCGGATCTGAGCTACGGTTTTATCGACCGGGTGCAAGGCGAATACCGCCAGCACCTCGGCCGCGAGGTCGGCGATTTCGTCATTCGCCGCCGCGACGGGCTGTACGCCTACCAACTGGCGGTGGTGCTCGACGATGCCTGGCAGGGCGTCACCGACGTGGTGCGCGGCGCCGACCTGCTCGACTCCACCCCGCGCCAGCTTTATCTGCAGGAACTGCTCGGCTTCGCCCAGCCGCGCTACCTGCATGTACCGCTGATCATCCAGCCGGACGGCCACAAACTGGGCAAATCCTACCGCTCGCCGCCGCTACCGGCCGACCGGGCCGCGCCGCTGCTGGTCCGCGCATTGCACGCCCTGGGCCAGGCCGTACCCGCCGAACTCGCCGCGGCGCGCCCCAAGGAGCTGCTGAGCTGGGCCGTGAGCCACTGGGACGTCGGCCGCATCCCGCGCAGCCGTACCCTGGCCGAAACGCAACTACGCTGACGCCGCGACACTCGCCCTACCGCCCCACAACAACTCGTGACCGATGCGAATCGCCGGGCACTGCGTGCCAACCGTGGGAGGGGCTTCAGCCGCGAAAAATCCTCGACGCACCCGTATCGCCGCCCGCCCCCTCCCACTGGTTACGGGCGCCTCCAAACGCGTCGACATGGCCAGGCAAACCCAGCTCCTCGATACCGCCCCCGGATTGCATGCGGGCCACGGGGATTGTGTAGGAGCGGGCCATGCCCGCGATGCCTTTGGCAGGCATGGCCTTTTCGGCCATGGGCTAGGCGCCCCCGCCGCGCCTACACCCTGCGAGGTTTGTACATGACATTGCGCGCGCCGAAACCACGCATTTCCCTTATCCTTGCGCCCACTATTCAACTGCCCCACAGGAGCGTACCGATGAAAGCCCAGCTCGAAGAATTGATCAGCAAGATAAGCTCGGGCTGCATGCTGGCCGAAGACGTCGCGCGCATCGCCGACGAGGCGGCCCAGGCCTACGCCGACCCGCAGGCCTTCCTCGCCGCCAACCCGGACATCAACTACGACGACAGCTTCCCGATCCCGCTCGGCGAGTGGGTGGTGATCGGCAGCCTGCCGGATACCGTGCTGTTCCAGGCCGACAGCTACGACCAGTTGTTCCAGCAGATCGTCGACTCCTTCGGCCAGCAAGTCAGCTTCGTGCTCAAGCCCAAGCAACTGGTCAAGGTCGAACCGCTCAAGGCGCTCAACCGCATCCAGGTGCAACTCGGCAGCCTGTCGCCGGAAACCGGCGGTTATGTCCTGGTGGATTTCAGTGAAGCGCTGGATGACGAACTGCAAGCCGTGCTGGTCTACCGCAACGACCTCGCGCGGGTGCTGGAACTGGCGGTGGAAATCGGCATCTACGCCGCACCGGCCTATGAAGCGCTGAAAGCCGCCCAGGCCGAGTAGGCGGCGCCGCGGCCACTATCGCCGCGCGAACGGACCGCCAGGAACTCCTCCCCGCCGGCCCGATCAAATTCCCTGTGAACACCTCGCTCGATCACCTCACGCCGCCAGGCGTGGGGGATGACAGGGGTTTGACCAGCAGGCGGGCGTTTTGCCCAGATTATCCCGCCTGTGAGTGCCATAACTGTGCATTAATGGCACGTCGATTCCTTATGACCTACAACCCGCCAAAGGTGTGTCGAGCCTGCTCGAACACGCTGGAGTTCGCCCTGTTTGTTCGCTCGAGGATCGCATCTTGAACAGCAAAACCATGTTCACCTGCGCCGTCATGCTGGCCCTTCAGGCAGCGGCCGCGCCATTCGCACTCGCTACCGCCACGCCGCTCACCCCCGAAGACGGCGCCGCGGCGCCGCTATTCACCGCCGAGATCGCCAACGACGCCAGCCTGCGCGGCGAGGTCGGCCCCAAGCAGCGCAACGTCGCGGTGCTGCGCGCACAGATCCTGCTCGATCGCGCGCGCTTCTATCCGGGCGAGGTCGACGCCAGTTTCGGCTCGAACACCCGCATCGCCATCAGCGGCTTCCAGAAAAACAACGGCCTGCCCGCCAGCGGCGTCATGGACGAAGCCACCTGGGTGGCACTCAACGCCGACATCGAGCCGGTGCTGGTGAGCTATACCATCACCGAGGCCGACGTTGCCGGTCCCTTCCAGCAGATTCCAGCCGACATGATGGAGAAGGCCAAGCTTGCGACCCTGGGTTATGCCAACCCGGAGGAAGCGCTCGGCGAGAAATTCCACACCGGCCCCACGCTGCTGGCACAACTGAATCCGGGCAAGGATCTGGGCCGCGCCGGCGAATCGATCGTCGTGCCCAACCTCGCCTCGGCAGCGCCCCTGGCCAAGGCCGCACGCGTGGTGGTCGACAAGTCCGACTCGACCGTCACCCTCTTCGATGCCGCCGATGCAATCATCGCGCAGTTCCCCGCCTCCACCGGTAGCGCACGCGATCCGCTGCCACTCGGCGAGTGGAAGATCCTCGGCGTGGCGCGAAATCCGGAGTTCAAGTACAACCCCCAGCTGTTCTGGGACGCCAACCCCGCCCACGCCAAGGCAACCATCCCGCCCGGCCCGAACAACCCCGTCGGCGTCGCCTGGGTCGCCTTGTCCAAGCCGCATTACGGCATCCACGGCACGCCTGAGCCATCGAAGATCGGCAAGACCCAATCCCACGGCTGCATCCGCCTCACCAACTGGAACGTCGCGGCAATGGGACACGCAGTCAAGCCCGGGCTGCCCGCCCTTTTGCAAGAGTAAGCAGACGCCGCCATGAAGAGCATTCTGATAGTGGCAGCAGGCGCCCTCCTCGGCGCCGCGAGCCTGTTCTATTTCCTGCAGAACGAGCAGAACAACGTCGCCACGACGAGCCTGGAGGCCATCACGCTGTCCGCCCCCGTGGCTGGCGAACCCGTGCAGGATGCGCCGGCAACTGGCACGCCTCCTGCGCCGGAACCGCTTGCCCCGCTGGCCGCAACGGTACTGGAGCCGGTTGCGAGCGCAGTCACCAGCAGCCTGACCCGCACCAGCGCAGCCGCAGCGCCGCCAGCCGAGACCCAGGCCGAAAATCCGAGCACACCTGAACCGACCGCGCCCGAACCAGTCGCGGCCACCCCGGCGCCCGAGGACAACGCCGTTACGCCGACGCCGATCGAGCCCTTGCCGCTGCACCCCGGCGCGCTGCTGATTCCCGTGACCGGCATAACCGCCGCGCAACTGCACGACACCTTCGACGACAAGCGCGGCAGCGAGCGCAGCCATGAGGCGCTCGACATCATGGCGCCACTGCAGACGCCGGTGGTCGCGGTCGACGACGGCAAGGTGGTGAAACTCTTCAACAGCGTGCCCGGCGGCCTCACCGTCTACCAATACGATGCGAGCGGAACCTTCGCCTACTACTACGCGCACCTAGACAGCTACGCCGCCGACCTGGAGGAAGGCCAGGAGCTCAAGCGCGGCGACCCGATCGGCTACGTCGGCGCCACCGGCAACGCGAACGCGCTGGCACCGCACCTGCATTTCGCCATTTTCCTGCTCGGCCCCGAGAAGCAATGGTGGAAAGGCACCGCGATCAACCCCTACCCCTTGTTCCAACGCTGAGTTCGACGCCACATCGCCCAGTACGGGAGGAATGGCAATTAGCCATAAAAACACTTGTGGCGGCGCAGAACCTTCGGGTAGGTTCAGCCCATGCAATGAAGCACCCCGCAGGCTGGACGCCGGTTATTTTCCTTCCTGTTAGCGAGCTGCAGACATTCAGTGCCCCGGCTGATGGTAAACGTGCTCAGATTGGCCCTGAAGCGGGCATGAGCAAAGAGCTGCGGTCGCGTGCAGTGATGAGCCGGATAGCCAAGCCGATGGAGCGCTCGATCGTGGTGCATAACACCCTTACACCACCATCGACCCAGCGGAGGCCTCGGAATAGAGGGGCAGAGGGAAAAGGCGAGGAATGTTATCAGTCACGCCCGTAAAAACGTTATTGCATCAGTTGGTGTTTATTTATAGTTAAGCCATATAACAGAGGAAATAATGTAAATAATGTATGCGCTCCTAATATATGGATTTCCATTGACCCTACTCGGATTTGAATGGGGTCTTCGGACTATGTTATCAGTTGACTCCACAGGTTTCGCAGGGCCGACACTTGCTGCTGCGGGATTGTCTTTTTTGATGCCCCTGATTAAGCCCAAGCAAAAGACTATCCCAGGCTACGAAGACGTCATAACGATATCAAGAGCAGAAGCCACCTTTATGCCTTTTTTATGGCTATTTGTTTTCGCTTTTCTTTTCTGCTGGACATGGTCCTGCTATATGTCTTTAAAATCCCCAGCAGATAAAACCTTAGGATTTGACAGCCATCTGGTAATAGGCGGATCCCTGTATAGCATCAGTCTAATACTGACTGCAATTAAGGAAAAAGTGTGATGGATGAACTTCTTGCTCTAATTACTGCCGGAGCGCTGATTCCAGCAATTTCACTTCTAGTTAAAAAACTTATTATTGATAATGCTTTCAAAGCTTTAGAAAATGAAATATCAATCAAAGACAAAGACGGGAAAGAATTTAAGTTTGTCGTTAACTCAAATGCCACTAGCAACGAGATTAGGGATATTTTCGAGTCGGAGTTAAAATTTGAATCATCAGTAAAAAAGAGCCTTGAAAACTTCATCAATACCCACAAAAAGAATAATCTTCATCTTTCTCATGGGAAAAACTTAGATTTCCTGCTGCGTCACAATGACCGAAGAATTGGCATTGAAGCAAAGTCAAATGCTAATAAGTTTAAGGCAAAGTGGATTTTAAACTATTTCAAAGAAAATAATGAAATTGACGAGTTAATAATGATAATTGACTCAAAAATCCCAGAGACACTTCTAAAGGAAGTCAATAATTTTGATAAAGGTAAAAAAATTAAATTCATATCTTCACCAGGAGGGAGGGGGCTGTCAAAATCTATAAATAATGTTTTAGAGGCAGACCTAGGGATTAACAAGACATTACATCGGACAAGCCGCTGAATGCGGGGTTAGGCGCTAACCTCTACCAACTTCTAAACGGAGCGTGTATATGGCAAACATCGAAAAACCGAAGTGCCCACACTGTGGCACCTCAGATTATGTCGTCCTCGTTAGTACCGGAGAGACCGTAGGAACCGTCGTTGGCGCGGGTGCTGGCGCAGTAGCGGGTTACGGAGGCGCGGCCGGCGGCGCCGCTGCGGGTGCAGCAATTGGCTCTATCGTTCCAGGGATTGGCACGTTGGTCGGGGGGCTTGCTGGCGGGATTTTGGGTGCTCTTACAGGCGCTGCAGCCGGAGGCACTGTTGGGAATAAGGTTGGGGAGCAAATAGACAAATCAAGACGGTTGTTCAAATGCAACAAGTGCTCATCAGAATTTTCAGGGTAAATCGGCACGTCGTCTAATCAATCGTTGCAGCGAATGTTAGACGACCAAGCATTTAGAGATTTGAGTATGAATATTGCGGAGTTCTGGAGACCTTTTGAGGTTAGAGTTAGCTCTTTTGACGAACTAGTCGAAATCATTAATCAAGTAATGAATAAAGCAATGAACAGCCAGATAAGGTTTGCTTGGCGAGGACAGGTGGATGCTGACTGGGCTCTCCATAGTTCTTTATACAGAAGATTAAATATAACCAAAGGGAAAGTTTTGGTAGAAGAAGACCTAGCCAAAGAAGAAGGAAGCATCCTTGCAGAGTTGCACCGATGGGGTCTTCATTCATCATCCCACACCGGAAGGCTCTCGATTCTGAATCAGCTTGCCATGCTCCAGCACTATGGGTCACCCACAAGACTCATCGACATAACTTTTAATGCTTGGGTCGGCGTTTGGTTTGCGATAGAAGAAAAGTGGAGTAATGGAACCCTAGTCAATGAAGACAAGGATGCAAGACTTTTTGCATTTGATGTAACTGATAGATTAATTAATGAAAACGATCAATTTCGAAAATGGGAGGACGACTTCAGTCGCCCATGGAAACCTGGGCGAGATGACGCACTGGATCCAAAAGAATGGGCAACCTCTGTATTTGCTTGGACACCTTCTAATTTAGATGCGCGAATAGCCGCCCAAAATGGTGGTTTCTTATTTGGCGGCGTGCCTTCTACCAATCGGCCAGACCGTAAGAAATTTCAATTCCCAAAATCGCCAAACTACAAAGACGGCTGGTGGAAAATCGAAGAAGGCAGAACGGCATGCTGCCTTGCAGCACGACCACATGTTTTTGAACCAAAAAATAGAAAGGGCGCCAATAGCGGTGCCTTGTACACCTTTAGAATTGATGCGGCAGCAAAGAAAAACATTCGACAACGGCTAGACAAGATGTTTGGGTACAGGCATTCGACTATCTATCCTGATTACTCTGGATTTTCTACTTTTGGGACGCCACATATAAAAAGCTACTAACAATAAATCGGGCAATGAATCGAGGTCAAATGAATCGGGATCAGGCCACGAATTACCCCTGAATTACCTCTGAACATGCGCATTAGGAGCCACTCATGCCATACGACGAAGGCCTGGCAGAACGACTGAGAGAAACACTTCAAGGGCATCCCGGAATCAACGAGAGAAAGATGTTTGGCGGCTTGGCCTTCATGTCCCGGGACTATATGTTTGTCGGGATTCTGGGCGATGTGCTTATGGCACGCGTGGGGCCTGAGGGCTACGCCCAGGCACTATCCCTGCCGCACGTTCGCGAGATGGATTTCACCGGCAAGCCCATGAAGGGTTATGTCTTTGTCGATCCGCCCGGTTTCGAAAGCGATGCGGACCTTTGGGCATGGGTCGATAGATGCCATAGGTTCGTGCAGGCCCTGCCGCCCAAGCAGGCGAAATAGCGACGCCCCGCCTGCTCTGACGCCCGGCAAAGAGTCGCTGCCGACGACTACTTTCAGGCGCAGCGCCCTGCCCCGCCTGGTGAGCCGTCCCCCCGCCCTACAACTCCCCGCGCAAGGCCTTGCCGAACAACTGGCTGTACTCGCTCGCACTGAAACCGATCGGATTGGTCCCCGCCGAGGGATCGACCTCGGCCATCTGTCCGACCTGCTCGATACGCGTGTCGTCGATGCCGATTTCGGCCAGGCTGTGGGGGATGCCGACTTCGTTGCGCAGGTGCAGCACCCAGTCGAGCACGCCGGTGAAGCCCGGTTTGGCCAGGTTGAGGTAGCGCGCGAGGCGTTCCATCTGTGGTTCGATGCGGGGGCGGTTGGCCTGCAGCACGTAGGGCATCAGCACCGCGTTGAGCAGGCCGTGGTGGGCGTCGTAGAGGGCGCCGAGGGGATGGGCCAGGGCGTGCATGGCGCCGAGGCCGCGCTGGAAGGCAGTGGCGCCCATGCTCGAGGCCACCAGCATGTGCAGACGCGCCTCGACATCGCTGCCCTTGGCCACCGCGCGCGGCAGGTAGTGCTGGACCAGGCGCATGCCTTCCAGGGCAATGCCTTCGGCCATGGGGTGGAACAGCGGCGAGCAGTAGGCTTCGAGGCTGTGCGACAGAGCGTCCATGCCGGTGGCGGCGGTGATCTTGGGCGGCAGGCCGATGCTCAGTTGCGGGTCGAGGATGACCAGGGCCGGGAGCATCCGCGGGTGGAAGATGATGCGCTTGATGTGCTCGGCGTCGTCAGTGATCACCGAGGCGCGACCGACTTCCGAGCCGGTGCCGGCGGTGGTCGGCACCGCCACCACCGGCGCCATGCCGGCGACGTCGACGCGGTTGCAATTGTCACCGACGTCTTCGAAGTCCCACAGCGGGCGGTTCTGGCCGACCATCAGGGCGATGGCCTTGCCGGCGTCCAGCGCCGAGCCGCCGCCGAAGGCGATCACCCCGTCGTGACCGCCGGCCTTGAAGGCGGCGACGCCGTCCATCACGTTGTGCCCGGTGGGGTTGCCCTTGATCGCCGAGAACAGCCCGGCCTTGAGGCCATCGTCGCGGCACTGCAGCAGGGCGTGGTCGATCAGCGACAGGGCCGCCAGCCCGGGGTCGGTGACCAGCAGCGGCGCGCTCATGCCGAGGGCTCGGCAGGCTTGCGGCAGTTCGCTGATGCGCCCGGCACCGACGCGGATCGAGGTCGGGTAGTTCCAGTTCATGCGGTATTGATTCAGGTCCATGGCGCGCCTCACAGCTGGGTCTTGAAGTGGAAGGATTTAGCCCGGGTCAGGTGCTCGTAGCCGAGGCTCGACAGGCTGCAGCCGCGCCCGGAGTTTTTCACCCCGGTCCAGGCCAGAGCCGGGTCGAGGTAGTCGCAACGGTTGAGGAAGACGGTGCCGGCCTCGACCCGCTCGGCCAGGGCCAGGGCGGCGGCTTCGTCGTTACTGAAGATGGCGGCGGTGAGGCCGAATGGGCTGTCGTTCATCAGCGCCAGCGCCTCCTCGTCATCCTTGACCTTCTGGATGCCGACCACCGGGCCGAAGGACTCTTCGGTCATCACCCGCATGCCGTGGTAGACGCCGGTCAGCACCTGGGGCGCCAGGTAGGCGGAGCCGGGTCGATCGAGGGCGAAGCGCGCCGGGTCGATATGGGCGACCGCGCCCTGGGCCACGGCCTCGTTGATCTGCCGGCGGACGAAATCCGCCGCCTCGGCGCGCACCAGCGGGCCGAGGGTGGTTTCCGGGTCGTCGGAGCGGCCCAGTTTGTAGTGTTTCACCAGCGCCACCGCCTGTTCGACGAAGGCCTCGAACAGCGACTCATGCACGTAGATACGCTCGATGCCGCAACAGGATTGCCCGGAGTTGAAGAAGGCGCCGTCGATTGTGGTGGCCACCGCGTGGGCGAGGTCGGCGTCGGCGCGCACGTAGGCTGGGTCCTTGCCGCCCAGCTCCAGGCCGACGCTGATAAAGCGCCCCGCCGCCGCCCGCTCGACCATGGCACCGCCCGCCACCGAGCCGGTGAAGGACACATGCTGGATCGCCGGGGCCTGGATCAATTGCTCGGTATCGGCGTGGCTGAGGTGCAGGTACTGGAACACTCCGTCGGGCAGACCGGCCTCGGCGAAGGCCGCAACCATGCGCTCGGCGCACAGCGGGGTCTGCGCCGAGTGCTTGAGCAGCACCGCGTTGCCGGCCAGCAGCGCCGGCATCACGGCGTTCACCGCGGTCAGGTAGGGATAGTTCCAGGGCGCGATGACCAGGGCCACGCCGAGCGGTTCACGGCGGATGAAACGGGTGAAGCCGGGTTTGTCCGGCAAGCGGATGTCGGCCAGGGCGCTCTCGGCGATATCGGCCATGTGGCTGGCGCGCTCGACGAAGCCGCGGATCTCGCCGGCGGCGTAGCGGATCGGCCGCCCCATCATCCAGCACAGTTCCTCGGCGAGCTGCTCTTCCCGGGCGGCGAAGGCGGCGATGGCCTGGCGGCCGATGGCCACGCGCTCGGCCAGCGGGGTGTGCTTCCAGGCCTGCTGCGCCCGCTCGGCCTTGGCCAGGGCGGCCTTTATTTCACTGGCCGAAGCCAGGTCACGCTCAACATACAGCGAACCGTCGATGGGGGATATGCATTGCAGTTTGCTCATTGCTCACTCCGTAGGATGCTGTTCCGTTGACACGTAGCCGGGATGCACGGCACCGCCCGGGCTTGGGTTTCGTAGGAGCGGCGGGGGCGCCTAGCCGGGGGCGCCTAGCCCATGCCCGCGATAGGCCATACCTGCAAAAGCATCGCGGGCATGGCCCGCTCCTACGCAATTACCGAGAACTGTTCCATTCACCCCATGGCCCGGATGCAATCCGGGCCATGGGTTTCGGGGGGTTCCGCGAGGCGTTGCGCATAAATACGGGATCTGCCCACAGGATTACCGATCATTCAGATGATTTCGAAGTAGCGATCCAGCTCCCAGTCGCTGACGTGCCGCCGGTATTCACGTTCCTCCCATTCGCGGCTGGCGGCGAAATGCTCGACGAACGGATCGCCGAACAACTCGCGGGCCGCGGTGGAGGCTTTCAGGCGCTGCGCCGCATCCCACAGGGTGCGCGGCAAGGCCAGCTCCTCGGGGTGCTTGACCGCATAGGCGTTGCCGACCACCGGCTCGCTCGGCTGCCACTGCTGCATCACGCCGTACAGGCCGGAGCCGATGGCCACGGCGAGGGTCAGGTAGGGATTGCCGTCCGCCGCGCCGAGGCGATATTCCAGGCGCTGCGACTTGTCGCTGCCGGGGATCACGCGCAGCGCCGCGGTACGGTTTTCCACGCCCCAGGTGGCGTCGGTCGGCGCCCAGAAGCCGGGGATCAGCCGGCGGTAGCTGTTCAGGGTCGGCGCCACCATGCACAGGAATTCGGGCATCAGGCGCTGCTGGCCGGCGAGGAACTGGCGCTGGATCAGGCTCATGCCGTGCGCCTGGCTCGGGTCGTGGAAGGCCGACTTGCCACTGGCGCGGTCGCGCAGGGAGACGTGGATATGCCCGCTCTGCCCCGGGTACTTGCCCGACCATTTGGCCATGAAGGTGGCCATCAGGCCGTTGCGCTGGGCCAGCACCTTCATGAAGGTCTTGAACAGCGCACCCTTGTCCCCCGCGGCTTCGGCATGGTCATAGGCGATGGCGGCCTCGATCACCCCGGGGCCGGTCTCGGTGTGCAGGCCTTCGATGGGGAAGTCCATGCGCTCGGCCAGTTCGAGAATCTCGTGGTACAGCTCGGCGTGCACCGAGTTGCGGATGGTCGAGTAGCCGAACCAGTCGGGAGTGAACGGTTTGAGGTTGCGATAACCCTTCTCCCGCGCCGACTCGGGGGTTTCATCGAACATGAAGAATTCGTACTCGAGCGCCGCGAAGGGATCGAAGCCCATCGACTGGCAACGCTCGATCACCCGCCGCAGGGTGGCGCGCGGGCAAACCGTTTCCGCCGCCTCGGCAAACTCGCAGATAAACAGCAGCATGCCGTTCTCGAAGGGAATCTCGCGACAGGTGTGCGGCAGCACGCGCACCGGCGCGTCCGGGTAGCCGGTGTGCCAGCCGGTATAGCTGGCGTTGTCGTAGAGCTGATCCTTGACGTCCCAGCCGAGCACCACGTCGCAGAAGGCGAAGCCGCTGTCGAGGGCGGAGAGGAACTTGCTGCGGCTCAGGTACTTGCCGCGCATCACCCCGTCGTTGTCGAACACCCCGACCTTGACGTGACTGAGGCCACGCTCCTCGACGATGCGCCTGGCGTCCTCGCTGGTTTTTACGTCCCGCGGATTGAGCATATGCACCCCTGTTGTTTGTTATGGCTCTGTTGCTGTTGCCTGTTGGCTCCGTAGCGCCGGTCATGCCTGCGATTCGCGGCCTGACCCGATATTTCGCGGCCATGGGACTGGGCGTCCCCAGCTAGGCGCCCCCAGCTAGGCGCCCCCGCCGGCCCTACAGAACCGGGGGCATGGCGCGGGCACGCGTCGCCCCTGCCGACGTGGGTCCGGGAACCTGCCGCTGGCTTGAGGCCCGAGCAACTTCGGCGAAATCGACCCAGGGCCACGGCGCGGACCCGCAGCCGTGGCATGGGCACGCCGGCCTGCCCCCTCTCCGTCAGGAGTAGCGATAGGGCGGGCCGGCCTTGGCCATCAGGGCGTTGTACTTCTTGAAGATCTCCACCACCTTGGCCGTACGCGGGCTGGTCTTGGCGATCTCGTCCCAGAACTTCTGCGCCTCGGCCTCGACCGTGGCCCACTCAGCGTCGGGGATGGTGGTCAGCTGCAGCTTGCCGCCCTCGACCCGCAACTGCGCCTCGCCACCCCAGTACCAGTGCTGGCGGTAGTAGTGGGAGCTGTCCATGCACAGTTTGAACAGGGTCTTGAGGTGCTCGGGCACTTCGGCCCACTTGTCCGAGTTGGCGAAGTAGGAGCCGATCCAGGCGCCGGAGATGTTGTTGGTGAGGAAGTACTTGGTGACGTTGGCCCAGCCGACGGTGTAGTCCTCGGTGATGCCCGACCAGGTGATGCCGTCCAGTTCGCCGGTCTGCACCGCCACCTCGACGTCTTCCCAGGGCAGGGTCACCGGGATCACGCCGAAACGGGAGAGGAACTTGCCGGCGGTGGGGAAGGTGAAGATGCGCTTGCCCTTGAGATCGGCCAGACTCCTGATCGGCTCGACCGTGGCGAAATGGCAGGGGTCCCAGGCGCCGGCGCCGAGCCAGGTAACGCCCTTGACCTCGCCGTAGGCCTCCTCCCAGATCTGCCGCAGGCCGTACTTCTCGAACAGCACCGGCACGTCCAGGCTGTAGCGGGTGGCAAAGGGGAAGTAGCCGCCGAACACCGAGACGTCCACCGGCGCGGCGATCGAGTCGTCGTCGCTCTGCACCGCGTCGATGGTGCCGCGCTGCATGGCGCGGAACAGTTCGCCGGTCGGCACCAGTTGGTCGGCGTAATACAGCTGGATCTCCATCTGGCCGTTGGCCGCCTGGTTGAAGGCATCGATGGAGGGTTTGATCACGTGCTCGCCGAGGGCCGGACCGGCATAGGTCTGCAGGCGCCAGGTGATTTTCTTCGGTTCCTGGGCATAGATGTGCGCCGAGCCCAGGGCCGTGGCGCCCACCGCACCGGTGGTGACCGCCGCGGTCTTGAGGAAGCTGCGTCTCGTACTCATGCTGTTATCTCCAATAGTGTCGATTCAGATGTCATGCATCCAACAGAAGCCTGCCGGACTTGGTCCGACAGGCTTTTCGCACCACTGCGACCCGGCCAGGTCGGTGCAGCGTTTTCAGGTGGGCAACTCGATCCTCATGGGTGGCTGGGTAGTTCTGCGATCCAATCGTCATGTACTGCCGTTCCTGAATTCTTGGGTTCAACGTGCGTAGTGCCACTGCGGCAGCCACAGGGCGATCTGCGGAAACACCATCACCAGCACCAGGGCCAGAAGCATGACCAGCACGAAGGGCGTGACCGAGACGTAGATGTCGCGCAGCGACACCTCCGGCGGCGCCATGGCGCGCATGAGGAACAGGTTGTAGCCGAAGGGCGGGGTCATGTAGGCGATCTGGCAGGTGATGGTGTAGAGCACGCCGTACCAGATCAGGTCGAAACCGAGGGCGCCGACCAGCGGCACATAGAGCGGCGCGACTATCACCAGCATGGCGGTGTCGTCGAGGAACATGCCCATCAAGATGAACGACAGCTGCATCATGATCAGGATCTGCCAGGGGCCCAGGTCCAGGCGGTCGACGAAGAAGGTCTCGATGGCCCTGACCGCGCCGAGGCCGTCGAACACCGCGCCGAAGCACAGGGCGGCGAGGATGATCCACATGAACATGCAGCTGATGCCCAGGGTCTTGCGCAGGGTTTCCTCGAACACCCTGGCGTTCAGCCGGCGCTTGACCAGGGCCACCAGGGTGGCGGCCGTGGCGCCCACCGCCGAGCTTTCCACCAGGCTGGTGATGCCCATCAGGAACAGGCCGGTCATGGAGAAGAAGATGAACAAGGGCGCGATGCCGGCCTTGAGCAGGCGCAGTTTCTCGCTCCAGTTGATCTGCTGGCGCTCCTCCTCGGGCAGGGCCGGCCCGAGCGCAGGGTTCAGGCGGCAACGGATGACGATGTAGAGGACGAACAGGGTCGCCATCATCAGCCCGGGAAAGACCCCGGCCAGCCACAGTTGGCCCACCGGCTGGCGGGCGATCATGCCGTACAGCACCAGCACCACGCTGGGCGGGATGAGGATGCCCAGCGAACTGCCGGCCTGGATCACCCCGGTGACCATGATCTTGTCGTAGCCACGCCGGAGCAACTCGGGCAGGGCGATGCTGGCGCCGATCGCCATGCCGGCGACGCTCAGGCCGTTCATCGCCGAGATTGCCACCATCAGGGCGATGGTACCGATGGCCAGGCCGCCATGCAGCGGCCCCATCCAGACGTGGAACATGCGGTAGAGGTCTTCGGCCAAGCCGGACTCGGAGAGCATGTAGCCCATGTAGACGAACAACGGCAGGGTCAGCAGCGGGTACCACTTCATCAGCTTCATGGCCGCACTGAAGGCGACCTCCGAGCCGCCATCACCCCACAGCCACAGGGCCGCGGCCACCGCGACGAAGCCGATGGCACCGAACACCCGCTTACCGGTGAGCAGCAGCAACATCATGGTGGAGAACATCAGCAGCGCGATGAGTTCGTAACTCATTACAGCGTCTCCCCGCGTGCGCTGGCGAGGTCCTTGAAGAAGGTGGCGATCGCCTGCAGCAGCATCAAGGCGACGCCGACGGTCATGATGATCTTGATCGGCGCCATGGGCGGCGACCAGGACGAGTAGCTGGTCTCGCCATACTCGAGGGCATAGAGCGTCGAGGAAACGCCGCCGTAGAGGAGAAAGACCAGGTAGAAAATCAGGAAGCCGATGGTGAGCGCATCCATGGTCGCACTGGTGCGTGGCGACCAGCGGCTATAGAACAGGTCCATGCGCACATGGGCATCCAGTTGCATGGAATAGCCACCGCCCAGCAGGAAGTAGGCGACCATCAGGAACTGGGCGGTTTCCAGGGTCCAGAGCGCCGGATCGGCGAAGGTCTTGCTGATGGAGGAATAGAGCAGAACGCCAATCATGGCGAAGATCAGGTACATGGCGAAGCGACCGATGACCCGGTTCATCGCGTCCACCGCTCGCACGAACCCCCGTATGACCTTAGGCATGCAACAGACCCACGAAATATTGGCTATTCCGAAACTCTAGTTGAACATTGGATAAAACCAACTTGGAGCCGGCGATGTGCCAGCAGCCGGCCTCTGGCGGCCCGCCTTGCACTGGCGCACGCATGGGCCGCGCGCTACAACCCGGCGGCGTGCAGGCGCCGGGCATGCTCGACGAACAGGCCCACGGGATCGGCGCCCTTGCCGACCAGGCCGAAGCTCTGGTTGACGATGTCGAAGTGGTCGAGCGCAAAGTCATCGCCGATCACCGTCCCCAGGTGCGAGCTGTAGCGCCCGACCATGCCGTCGCACTGCCCGGCTTCGCGCTGAAAGGTGCGGGCGAACAGGCGGCAGGCCCGGTTCGGCCCGTCGAAGCGGTTGCCGCCACGATCGGTGATGCCGGGCTGCAAGGTGCCGGACCAGGAGTAATAGCGCACGCCATCGACCTCGGCGGCGCCCTCGCCGCCCCAGGTATCCGGCAGGCCTTGGGGGAATCGCCGGTTGAAGGCGGCGACGCCCTCGGTGGTCAGCGATTGCTGGGCGGCGGCGACATCGATGGGCAGGCGCGGGCCCGTGTAGCCGGTCTCCAGCCAGGCCATGCAGAACGCCACGGCGCGCAACAGCAGCGCCAGCACGCGCTCGCGCAGGCTGCCGTGGGGGGCCTTGCGCTGGAGATAGTCGGCCAGCTCCGAGCCATGATTGGGCCCGGCCACCGAGGTCACCGACGCGACCCATTCCGGCCGCAAAGCCGCGGCGTAACGCGCGCTCAGCGCGCCCTGGCTATGGCCGACCAGGTGCACCTTGGCGGCGCCGGTTTGCTCGAGGATCTGGGCGATGCGCTCGAGCAGTTGCTCGCCACGCACCTCGCTGGAATGCACCGGAGACACCAGCACCGGGAAGACCCGGGCGCCCTGGCGACGGAGCGCCGAGACGATGCCGAACCAATAGGAATAACCGAGCAAACGAATGAAGCCGAGCAAGCCCGGCACCAATACCAGGGGATAACGTGGCGCAGCACTATTCGACATCACTCATCTTCCCTGTTTGAAACCTGTGGATCGGCTGCCACCAGTCACGTTGGCATGCGCGCAATGTGCGGCCAACCATAGGCTAAAGCCGGCGAAAACACGGCTGGCGCGGCGCCGACGCCATAATCACCAGGATCGATGGCCACTATCAGGTCGTTCAACTTCTTATTAACGGCCAAGTCCCTAGTATTGCCTCCTGTAGCCATTGAACCCCACCTGGAGGAGCCGATCATGAAAAGCCCATTCGTTATCAGCCTGCTTCTGAGCCTGCTCGCCAGCAGCGCCTTCGCCCTGCCGAGCAACAATCCGCCACCGCTGCTCGGCGAGGTGAAGGACAGCCGGCAGGAGGTCCTGCCGCAGGACCGCCGATAGCCAGGTAGCACAACACCTCGCAGCAGGCCCGACCCGGGGCGATAGCGGACAGAGTCCCCTCCGCCAGCACAAGCATCGCGCCGGGGCGGCCCTCCCACAACAGCAGCGCCAAGCCTGGATAACCCTCGGCGTGATCCAGATGCGGGCCTGTCCAGATAGCCAGGCAGCACAGCACCCCGTAGGAGGCCCGACCCGGGGCGATAGCGGACAGGGTCCGCGCCCCGATTGCGCGCGACACAAATCGGCGCGCCGGATCGGCAACCGATGCTGCAATTGCACAAAAAACCAGCAATTACGGCCACGCTTAGTCTTCTGTGGTCTGGGCACAAGCGCGCTCAGCTTATCCACAGATCGTTCCACAGCTGCACTGGATAACTATTCCGAGAGCACCGGATACGCCAAACAAATCCTTGAAATAACAGGATTATTCCTTGACCTGAAGCGAGTCGACATGCCCTTGCCGAGCGCCCGGATGAATCGATCAAAAACCGATCAAGCCACGCAAAGCCACGACTGCCAAGGCATTCAGCCAGGCATACAGAGTTACCCACAGGCCTACCCACAATAGTCGTGGACAACTTCCCACCTTTACCCGCAAGCCCTGAATAAGTTTCCCAAGCACTTGTTTTATCGATAAAAACAGGGCTGATCAAAAAACACACAGACAGCCCGAACAACCGCACAACTAGGCCTGCGCGAGCCTACACCCATCTTATCCACAGCTCGTTCCACAGTCTTTGTGGGCAACTCGATCGCATACTTATCCACTTGCCAGGCCAGCCCGACGCTATCGCCCTCATCGACACAATCAACCCGCTCGAACGGCACCTGGGTTGTAGCCTGAACGTCAGGCAACAGGAGGGAACCCATGCCCCCGGATGACCTGTTACGCAGCCTGCTCGCCGCCTATGCCGCTGGCGCCAGTGGCAGCATGAGCGCTTGGTAGACGACCGCAGACTGGTTACTCTGTGAGCCCCTCGGCAGTCAGGAAGCGAGCATGACCTTGCGTTCAATTTGCGTGTTCTGCGGCGCCAGCCCCGGCGCTCGGCCGCTCTATCGCCAGGCGGCGGAAAACCTCGGCCGTCATCTCGCCGAGCAAGGGCTGCGTCTGATTTACGGTGGCGGCGCGGTCGGTCTGATGGGAGTGGTGGCAGATGCGGCTCTGGCCGCGGGCGGCGAGGTCATCGGCATCATCCCGCAGAGCCTGGAGCGCGCCGAAATCGGCCACCCAGGCCTGACCCGCCTGGAAGTGGTCGACGGCATGCATGCGCGCAAGGCCCGCATGGCCGAGCTCAGCGACGCCTTCATCGCCTTGCCCGGCGGGCTCGGCACCCTGGAGGAGCTGTTCGAGGTGTGGACCTGGGGGCAACTCGGCTATCACCGCAAGCCGCTCGGCCTGCTCGATGCGGGCGGGTTCTACAGCAGGCTCGGCGAATTCCTCGACCATCTGGTCAGCGAAGCTTTCGTGCGTTCCCAGCACCGCGCCATGCTGCAACTCGGCGAATCGCCGCATGAACTGCTACAGCTGTTGCGTGACTGGCAGCCGAGCGCCGCGCCAAAATGGGTGGAGCGCGAACCTGGCTTCGGCGATTAGGGTCTGTTGCCGTTTCATCGCGACCGCGCCGGAGCCTGTTTTAGCGCGAGGCAAGGCACGAGACGCGAAGTTTGGTCGTTCCAAATGAGCGTCGAGAAACGCCACATCGCGCTAAAACAGGCCCGGCCCTGCGGGTTGCGCGGAAAATCTCGCCATGCGTTGTTGCAGGACTTGGCAAGGGAACAACCATTACCGGCGTCCTACGCCTAGCCTGGCGAGATTTTTCGCGGCAACGCGGCTTGCGCTGAAACGGCAACAGACCCTAGCTCGCAGAATGCAGCTGGACTTCCACCACGGCATCGTCACGCGCCGGCTGCACCACACCGGTCAGTTCGCTGATCAGCGCCCACTGCTGATCGAGCTCCTTGCTGACCGCTTCCAGCCTGACGATCATCCGTGAACCGGCACCACGCACGCTGGGGTCGGCGCTGCGCATCAGGTCGAATGACAGGGTGGTTATCGCGGCGGTCAGGTGGGTGAGGCTGCGCGAGTTGAGGGCGAGGAGTTCGCTGAGCTGCTGTTCTTTGGGTGACATAGTGGCCTTTCCTTGGCGGGCATAAGCAGTGTGTATGAAGGGCAACGAGGATTCTCGCTGGCGCCAGCCACTGCAATGGACAAGATATTACCCCAGCGGTTCATCAGCGCAAGCTGCGCACAGCCCCTGTACCCCTTGAACGCCGGCAGCAATCTTGCCCAGACAGGCGGCCTCGACCTACGCAGGCCGGCGCGCATCCGTTACCATCGCGCCACTCACGAAAAGAGATGCGGCATGTATATCTATCGATTGGTTCTGATCCTGGTAGTGGGGATCTACCTGTTCTCCCCGGCGATCATGGACTGGTGGATCGACCCCAGCGGCGCCTGGTACCGGCCCTACTCGCTCTGGCTGATCCTGATCGTGGTGACCTTTATCCTGCAGAGTCAGCATGATGCCGATGAGCTCTGAGGCATGGCGGGGAAACCTGGTGACCACCCTTTATCATTCTTCGCAGAGCCAGCGTGATGCCGATGAGCTCTGATTCGTACCGGCGAAAGCCCCCGGTGACCGCCCTTTATCATTCTTCGCAGAGTCAGCATGATGCCGATGAGCTCTGAGGCATGGCGGCGAAACCTGGTGACCGCCCCTTATCATTCTTCGCAGAGCCAGCCTGATGCCGATGAACTCTGATCCGTACCGGCGAAAGCCCCCGGTGACTGCCCTTATATCTTTATTCGCAGAGTTAACGTGATGCTGACGAGCTTTAGCCTTAGCCAGCTGATTCTGATCAGCGCCGCCTACCTGCTGGTGCTGTTCGGCGTGGCCTGGGTCAGCGAACACGGCCTGATCCCGCGCGCGATCATTCGCCACCCGCTGACCTACACCCTGTCGCTTGGCGTCTATGCCAGCGCCTGGGCGTTCTACGGCACGGTGGGCCTGGCCTACCAGTACGGCTACGGTTTTCTCGCCAGTTACCTCGGGGTGTCCGGGGCCTTCCTGCTGGCGCCGGTGCTGCTCTATCCGATCCTGCGCATTACCCGCACTTACCAGCTATCGTCGCTGGCCGATCTGTTCGCCTTCCGCTTTCGCAGCACCTGGGCCGGCGCCCTGACCACCGTATTCATGCTGATCGGCGTGCTGCCCTTGCTCGCTCTGCAGTTCCAGGCGGTGGCCGACTCCATCGGCATCCTCACCCGCGAACCGGTGAAGGAACGGGTGGCGCTGGCCTACTGCGGGCTGATCATCCTCTTCACCATCCTGTTCGGCGCCCGCCATATCGCCACCCGCGAGAAGCACGAAGGCCTGGTATTCGCCATCGCCTTCGAGTCGGTGGTCAAACTGACCGCCATCGGTATCATCGGCATCTATGCGCTGTATGGCGTATTCGATGGGCCGCAGGATCTGGAACGCTGGCTGGTGCAGAACCAGGCGGCCCTGGCCAGCCTGCATACGCCACTGCAGGAAGGCCCCTGGCGCACCCTGCTGCTGGTGTTCTTCGCCTCGGCCATCGTCATGCCGCACATGTACCACATGACCTTTACCGAAAACCTCAACCCGCGGGCAATGGTCAGCGCCAGTTGGGGCCTGCCCTTGTTCCTGCTGTTGATGAGCCTGGCGGTGCCCCTGATTCTCTGGGCCGGCCTCAAGCTGGGCGTCACCACCAACCCGGAATACTTCACCCTCGGCCTGGGCATCGCAGTCAACAACCAGACCCTGGCGCTGATCGCCTATGTCGGGGGACTGTCGGCGTCCAGCGGCCTGATCATCGTCACCACCCTGGCGCTGTCCGGCATGGTGCTCAACCACGTGGTGTTGCCGCTCTATCAGCCCCCCACCGAAGGCAATATCTACCGCTGGCTGAAGTGGACCCGGCGCGCGCTGATCGTCGCCATCATCATGGCCGGTTACGGTTTCTATCTGCTGCTGGGTGCCGAGCATAATCTGGCCAACCTGGGCATCGTCGCCTTCGTCGCCACCCTGCAGTTCCTCCCCGGCGTGCTCTCGGTACTGTACTGGCCGACAGCCAACCGCCGCGGTTATATCGCCGGCCTGCTGGCAGGCATCGGCGTCTGGGCAGTGGGCATGCTGCTGCCGATGCTCGGCAACCTGCAAGGCTTCTACATCCCCGCACTCAACCTGATCTATGTGCTGGACGACAGTAGCTGGCATTTCGCGGCCATCGCCTCGCTGGCGGCCAACGTGCTGGTGTTCACCCTGATCTCGCTGTTTACCGAGGCCAGCCCCGAGGAGAAGAGTGCCGCCGAAGCCTGCGCCGTGGACAACGTGCGGCGCCCGCAACGGCGCGAACTGCTGGCCCAGTCGCCGCAGGAATTCGCCACCCAGCTGGCCAAACCGCTCGGCGCCAAGACCGCCCAGCGCGAGGTCGAGCAGGCCCTGCGCGATCTGCACCTGCCCTTCGACGAAAGCCGCCCCTATGCCCTGCGCCGCCTGCGCGACCGCATCGAAGCCAACCTCTCCGGTTTGATGGGGCCGAGCGTGGCCCAGGACATAGCCGAGACATTTCTGCCTTACAAGGCCGGCAGCGAAACCTTCGTCACCGAGGACATCCACTTCATCGAGAACCGCCTGGAGGATTACCACTCGCGCCTCACCGGTCTGGCCGCGGAGCTCGACGCACTGCGCCGTTACCACCGCCAGACCCTGCAGGAGCTGCCGATGGGCGTCTGCTCACTGGCCAAGGACCAGGAGATCCTGATGTGGAACAAGGCCATGGAGGAGCTCACCGAGATTCCCGCGCATCGCATCGTCGGCTCGCGTCTGTCGGCGCTCGGCGAACCCTGGCGCGAACTGCTGCAGCACTTCATCGAGCTGCCCGACCAGCACCTGCACAAGCAGCGCCTGGGCCTAGACGGCCAGACCCGCTGGCTCAACCTGCACAAGGCGGCAATCGACGAGCCACTGACCCCGGGTAACAGCGGCCTGGTCCTGCTGGTGGAGGACCTCACCGAAACCCAGTACCTGGAAGACAAGCTGGTGCACTCCGAGCGCCTGGCCAGTATCGGTCGCCTGGCTGCCGGGGTGGCCCACGAGATCGGCAATCCGATTACCGGCATTGCCTGCCTGGCGCAGAACCTGCGCGAAGAACGCGAAGGCGATGGCGAGTTGATCGAGATCAGCGCGCAGATTCTCGAGCAGACCAAGCGGGTCTCGCGCATCCTCCACTCGCTGATGAGCTTCGCCCATTCGGGCGGTCACCAACAGGCCGACGAACCGGTGTGCCTGGCCCAGGTGGCGCAAGACGCCATCGGCCTGCTGTCACTCAATAGACGCAGCGTCGAAGTGGAGTTCTTCAATCTGTGCGACGCCGATCACTGGGTGGACGGCGACCCGCAGCGTCTCGCCCAGGTATTGATCAACCTGCTGTCCAACGCCCGCGACGCCTCGCCGCCCGGCGCCGCGATCCGGGTCAGAACCGAAGCGTCGGAACACACCGTCGACCTGATCGTGGAAGATGAAGGCAGCGGTATTCCCAAGGCGATCATCGATCGCTTGTTCGAACCTTTCTTCACCACCAAAGACCCAGGCGAAGGCACGGGGCTTGGCCTCGCGCTGGTCTATTCCATCGTGGAAGAGCATTATGGCCAAATAATAATCGACAGCCCGGCTGACCCCGAGCACCAACGCGGCACCCGCATCCGGGTGACGCTGCCGCGGCATGTCGAAGCGACGTCCAAAGCGAATTGAACCAGCGACCTGAGACCGTCGAGAGACCGAATTAATGCCCCATATTCTGATCGTCGAAGACGAAACCATTATCCGCTCCGCCCTGCGCCGCCTGCTCGAACGCAACCAGTACCAGGTCAGCGAAGCCGGCTCGGTGCAGGAGGCGCAAGAACGCTTCAGCATTCCCGGCTTCGACCTGGTCGTCAGCGACCTGCGCCTGCCCGGCGCACCGGGCACCGAACTGATCAAGCTCGCCCAAGGCAAACCGGTGCTGATCATGACCAGCTACGCCAGCCTGCGTTCTGCCGTCGACTCGATGAAGATGGGCGCGGTCGATTACATCGCCAAACCCTTCGACCATGACGAGATGCTGCAGGCCGTGTCGCGCATCCTGCGCGAACGCCAGGAGGTCCGACAGGCGCCGAGTACACCCGCCAGCACAACGGGCCGCGGCAGCGAAAAAACCGTCGACAACAGCAATGGCGAGATCGGCATCATCGGCTCCTGCCCGGCCATGCAGGAGCTGTACAGCAAGATCCGCAAGGTCGCGCCGACCGACTCCAATGTACTGATCCAGGGCGAGTCCGGCACCGGCAAGGAACTGGTTGCGCGCGCCCTGCACAACCTGTCCAGGCGCGCCAAGGCACCGCTGATTTCGGTGAACTGCGCGGCCATCCCGGAAAGCCTGATCGAGTCCGAACTGTTCGGCCACGAGAAAGGCGCCTTCACCGGCGCCAGCGCCGGCCGCGCCGGTCTGGTCGAGGCCGCCGATGGCGGCACCCTGTTCCTCGACGAGATCGGCGAGCTGCCGCTGGAAGCCCAGGCCCGCCTGCTGCGCGTGCTGCAGGAAGGCGAAATTCGCCGGGTCGGCTCGGTACAGTCGCAAAAAGTCGATGTACGGCTGATCGCGGCGACCCACCGCGACCTGAAGAGCCTGGCCAAGGTCGGCCAGTTCCGCGAAGACCTCTACTACCGTCTGCATGTCATCGCCCTGAAACTGCCGGCACTGCGCGAGCGCGGCAGCGACGTGAGCGAAATCGCCCGCGCCTTCCTCCTGCGTCAATGCACACGCATGGGTCGCGACGGCCTGCATTTCGCCGCGGATGCCGAACAGGCCATTCGGCATTACGCCTGGCCGGGCAACGTGCGCGAACTGGAGAACGCCATCGAGCGCGCGGTTATCCTCTGCGAAAACACGGCTATCTCGGCTGAGCTGCTGGGCATCGACATCGAACTGGACGACCTGGATGACGACGACTTCCCCGGCCTGGCGGCACAGGCCAGCAGCACCAGCCTCGAGCCGACCGAGGATCTGTCGCTGGAAGACTATTTCCAGCACTTCGTCCTCGAACATCAGGATCACATGACCGAAACCGAACTGGCACGCAAACTCGGCATCAGCCGCAAATGCCTGTGGGAACGCCGTCAGCGTCTGGGCATTCCACGGCGCAAGACCGGCGCGACCGCCGACTAGTGTCGCGTCAACCATGAAATGTCGGTTCAAGCCCAATGCTGTTCACTTAAGCCAAGTGAACAGCATTTTTTGTAGCCCGGATGCAATCCGGGGACATTCATCGCCGACAGAACCGCTCCCGGATTGCATCCGGGCTACAGGTTTCGATGCAGCTAGGTGCTGAGCTTGCGAAGCCTGCGCGGGTCGGCGGGCGAGGCAAGGTGACAGATTGCCGGGCACAAGGTTCCCCTCGCTGTTACCGATTCAACACCTCGTAACAAAGTCCGGGGCTTATGGTAACGAACGCATGGCTTTTTCATGGCGAACGCTCACCCATAAATCACCCTAAGCCTTTGTTTTAAAAGGATTCAAAAAAACTGGCACGGCTCATGCTGTATCTCTGAAACAACAACAATAACAAGCACTGCCCAGACAATAAAAACAAGACGTATCGACTCCAGCACAACAAAAACAACACCGCGGAGGCGCAGCTAACTGATTCTTTTGGAAAGGAATTGCCTTTGGGGCTTGCCCCACAACCAGACAGAGAACAACAAAACTGCCTCGAAGCAGCTCCCGTACTGGTTGGGTCACGCACTGATCATGGCAGCGTCAGCATTCAAAACAATCCGTTTGCTATTAACTCCTGGCTTGGGAGGCTTTCAGAGGGTCCTTGACTCGATGGAACGGGCAACTCAACAAAAACAACAAGCCCGCCATAACAATAAAAACAAAGCACGCACCTACTTGGGGGGGAGCTTCGGCTCCCCCAGTAGCTTCCGCGAAATACCTCTCTTCCGCTGCTTCCTACACCATCTCCCGACTCAATGCTAGAATCCGCGCCATTCCAGTGGCCAGCGTTTATCCTGGCCTGTCATTTCGTCAAACAGTGCATCCCATGCTGAAAAAGCTGTTCAAGTCTTTCCGTTCCCCGCTGCGCCGCGGCAAACATCCGCACAGCACCCCCGAAGTGCTGAACAGTAGCCAGCACCCGATCAACCGCGGGGAAATCAGCCGCTACGCCATCAGCGTGGTCGAGCGCCTGCAACATGCCGGCTACCAGGCCTACCTGGTCGGCGGCTGCGTGCGCGACCTGCTGCTCGACATCGACCCCAAGGATTTCGACGTGGCCACCAGCGCCACCCCCGAGCAGGTCCGCGCCGAATTCCGCAATGCCCGGGTGATCGGCCGGCGGTTCAAGCTGGTGCATGTGCACTTCGGTCGGGAAATCATCGAAGTCGCCACCTTCCGCGCCAACCACCCCGAGGGCGACGAGGAAGAGAACAGCAACCTGTCTTCGCGCAACGAGAGCGGACGCATCCTGCGCGACAACGTCTACGGCAGCCTGGAGAACGACGCCCAGCGCCGCGACTTCACGATCAATGCCCTGTACTACGATCCGGCCACCGAACGCATTCTCGATTACGCCAATGGCGTGCACGACATCCGCAACCACCTGATCCGCCTGATCGGCGACCCGACCCAGCGCTATCAGGAAGACCCGGTGCGCATGCTGCGGGCCGTGCGCTTCGCCGCCAAGCTGGACTTCGATATCGAGAAACACAGCGCCGCGCCTATCTACAAACTGGCCCCGATGCTGCGCGATATCCCTTCCGCACGCCTGTTCGACGAAGTGCTCAAGCTGTTCCTTGCCGGTTACGCGGTCTACACCTATGAACTGCTGGTCGATTACGGCCTGTTCGGGCAACTGTTTCCCGCCAGCGCCGCGGCGCTCAAGCACAACCCGGACTACACCGACTGCCTGATCCGCAACGCCCTGGCCAACACCGACCTGCGCATCCAGCAGGGCAAGACGGTGACGCCCGCGTTCCTCTTCGCCGCCCTGCTCTGGCCGGCGCTGCCGGCACGCGTCATCAAGCTGCAGGAGCGTGGCCTGCCGGCGATCCCCGCGATGCAGGAAGCGGCCCAGCAGCTGATCAGCGAACAGTGCCAGTTGATCGCCGTACCCAAGCGTTTCACCCTGCCGATCCGCGAGATCTGGGATATGCAGGAACGCCTGCCGCGGCGCAGTGGCAAGCGCTCCGACCTGCTCCTGGAAAACCCGCGGTTTCGCGCCGGTTACGACTTCCTCCTGCTGCGCGAGAGCGCCGGCGAGGAGACTGGCGGCCTCGGCGACTGGTGGACGGACTACCAGGACGCCAGCGACAGTGAAAGGCGCGGCATGATTCGCGACCTCAGCAGCCAGGACGACAGCGCTGCACCGCGCAAGCGGCGGCGCAGCGGCAGCAAGCGCAAACGCGCGCCCGGCGCCAGCGGTGCGCCCAAGCCTGCTGCCGGCGAATAATGCAGCGCGTGTATCTCGGTCTCGGCAGCAACCTTGCCGAGCCGCTCGCGCAACTGCGCGGCGCCCTCAAGGCGCTGGCCGCGCTGCCGCGCTCGCAGCTAGCCGGCACCTCCTCCTTCTATGCCAGCGACCCGCTCGGCCCGGCCGATCAGCCGCGCTATGTCAACGCCGTGGCGGCGCTGGATACCGCGCTGGAACCTCTGCAACTGCTCGATGCCCTGCAAGCCATCGAGCTGAACCAGGGCCGTGAGCGCAAAGCCGAACGCTGGGGGCCACGCACCCTCGATCTGGATATCCTGCTATTCGGCGACCTGATACTGAACGCGCCACGCCTGCACGTGCCGCATTACCACATGCACGCCCGGGCCTTCGTGCTCTACCCGCTGGCCGAGCTGGCCCCCGAGCTGCGTCTGCCCGACGGCCGCGCCTTGCAGGACCTGCTCGCCGCCTGCCCCTTCGCAGGCTTAGAACGTCTGTCTGACGGTCCGTAGGATGGGTTAGCCGCCCAGGCGATGCCCGGCAAGACCGCATTTTCTGCGCGGCGTAACCCATCATTACGGCGTACCTGCTGACGCCCTGTTGGGTTACGCGGCGCCTCGAATCCGTGACTAGCTCTGGAGTTCAGCCGCCGCTAACCCAACCTGCGACCCACACCAGCACTCCAGCCCCAACTCTACGCGAGCACACAGACGGTAACGCCAGTAACAGATCGGTAACACCTGTAATTGACTTCGCGTCGCCCCATCAGGACTATAGGCGTCCCGTTGCCCCGCACCGGTGCCACCGAGGCCAATGCAGGCCACTTTGAAGCAGCGATTGACTGCTCGCCGAACGCCTGAGTGAGGACGATTGTTATGCCTGACGTTACCCTGACCACCCTGCAAAGCCTCAAGCAGAGCGGCGAGAAAATCGCCATGCTGACCTGCTACGACGCCACCTTCGCCCAGGCTGCCTGCCAGGCCGGGGTCGAGGTGCTGTTGGTCGGCGACTCCCTGGGCATGGTGTTGCAAGGTCACGACAGCACCTTGCCGGTCAGTGTCGCCGACATGGCCTACCACACCGCGTGCGTGAAACGCGGCAACCAGGGCGCCCTGATCCTCGTCGACCTGCCCTTCATGGCCTACGCCACCAGCGAGCAGACGCTGCACAACTGCGCGACGCTGATGCAAGCCGGCGCGCACATGGTCAAACTCGAGGGCGCGGCCTGGCTGGCCGAACCGATCCGTCTGCTGGCCGAGCGCGGCGTACCGGTCTGCGCGCACCTGGGCCTGACCCCGCAAGCGGTGAATATCCTCGGCGGCTACAAGGTCCAGGGCCGTCAGGAAGCCCAGGCGCGGCAGATGCGCGCCGACGCCATGGCCCTGGAACAAGCCGGCGCGGCCATGCTGCTGCTCGAGTGTGTGCCCAGCGAACTGGCCGCAGAAATCAGCCAGGCGGTGAAGATCCCGGTAATCGGCATAGGCGCCGGCGGCGCCACCGATGGCCAGGTGCTGGTCATGCACGACATGCTCGGCCTGTCCCTGAGCGGTCGCACGGCCAAGTTCGTGAAGAACTTCATGGCCGGCCAAAGCAGCATCCAGAACGCGCTCAGCGCCTATGTCAAGGCAGTCAAAGACGGCAGTTTTCCTGCAACCGAACACGGATTCTCCGCATGAACACGGTTAAAACCATCCGCGAACTGCGCGCAGCCGTCGCCCTGGCCCGCGCCGAGGGCAAGCAGATCGGCTTCGTCCCGACCATGGGCAACCTGCACGCCGGACATATTGCCCTGGTCGAGAAAGCCGCCCAGCGCGCCGATTTCGTGGTCGCCAGCATCTTCGTCAACCCGTTGCAGTTCGGCCCCGGCGAAGACCTGGGCAGCTACCCGCGCACCCTGGCCGCCGACCAGGAGAAACTCCTCGATGCCGGCTGTCACCTGCTGTTCCATCCGGAGGTGGACGAGATGTACCCCGGCGGCATGGCCGGCCAGACCCGGGTCAGCGTGCAAGGGGTCTCCGAAGGCCTGTGCGGCGCCAGTCGGCCCGGCCATTTCGACGGCGTCGCCACCGTGGTGACCAAGCTGTTCAACCTGGTGCAACCCGACCTCGCCGTATTCGGCCAGAAGGACTTCCAGCAACTGGCGGTGATTCGCACCCTGGTGCACGACCTGAACATGCCGGTGCAGATTTTCGGCGAGCCGACCATCCGCGCCGACGATGGCCTGGCATTATCCTCGCGCAACGGCTACCTGAACGCCGAACAACGCGCCGCCGCACCCACCCTGTACCGCAGCCTGCAACAGGTCGCCACTGCACTTGGCGGCGGTGAGCGCGACTTCGCCAAGCTGGTCGAGGCGGCTCGCCAGCAACAATTGACCGCCGGCTTGCGCCCGGACTACCTGGAAATTCGCGAGGCGAACAGCTTGCGTCCGGCAACTGCCAGCGATCGCCAGCTGGTGATTCTGACCGCGGCTTTTCTCGGCAGCACCCGCCTGATCGACAACCTGACCCTCGACCTCGACGCCACGGCTTGATCGACGCGTGCGTCGGCATGCAGGCTGGCCAACCGGCGGTACCGCACCGTTAATGCGCTTGCCTAACCCAGGCTCACGCCAGTTACACTGAGCCTCATTCTTGCCGGGCTGCGGGCTGCTGCTTGGCCATGACCCGGTTACCTGTTGCATCGGCTGAAGCGCCTGCAGACGACGTCTTCGGACTATTCAGCCATGGCAACAACCAACAGCTAGAGTGCCCCTTCGTTATCCCGGCGTCGATTCAGCAAAGATCGCTCAAGCACAAGGAAGCCACCCCACATGGCGTACTACCAACACCCCCTCGATGTCACCGCCCTGCCCACCTGGCAGGCCCTCCAGGAACACCGCGCCAGCCTGCAGAGCTTCAGCATGCGCGAGGCGTTCAACATGGACGCGCAGCGTTTCGAGCACCTTTCGTTGAGTAGCTGCGGTCTGTTTCTCGACTACTCGAAAAACCTGATCACCCTGGAAACCCGCGACCTGCTGGTCAGCCTGGCCAAGGAATGCGGACTGGAGCAGGCCATTCGGGCGCAGTTCGACGGCGAGCCGATCAATGCCTCCGAGGCCCGCCCGGCCCTGCACACCGCGCTGCGCCGGCCGATCGGCGACAAGGTGCTGGTCGATGGCGTCGACGTGATGCCCGAGGTGCAGCGGGTGCTGCACCAGATGACCGAACTGGTCGGGCGGGTGCACGACGGCCTGTGGCGCGGCTACAGCGAGAAGCCGATCACCGACGTGGTGAATATCGGCATCGGCGGCTCCTTCCTCGGCCCGCAACTGGTCTCCGAAGCCCTGCTGCCGTTCGCCCAGCGTGGCGTGCGCTGCCATTACCTGGCCAATATCGATGGCAGCTCGTTCCACGAACTGGCCGCCAAGCTGCGCGCCGAAACCACCCTGTTCATCGTCTCGTCGAAATCCTTCAGCACCCTGGAGACCCTGAAGAACGCTCAGGCCGCGCGTAGCTGGTACCTGGCCCAGGGTGGTTCCGAGGCCGAGCTGTATCGGCACTTCATTGCAGTATCGAGCAACACCCGGGCGGCAGTGGCTTTCGGCATCCACGAAGAGAACATTTTCCCGATGTGGGACTGGGTCGGCGGGCGCTATTCGCTGTGGTCGGCCATCGGCCTGCCGATCGCCATGTCGATCGGCATGTCCAATTTCAAGGAGCTGCTGTCCGGCGCCTACAGCATGGACGAGCACTTCCAGAGCGCCCCCTTCGAACAAAACATGCCGGTTCTGCTGGCCCTGCTGGGCATCTGGTACGGCAACTTCTGGGGCGCGCAGAGCCAGGCGATCCTGCCGTACGACCATTACCTGCGCAACATCACCAAGCACCTGCAGCAACTGGACATGGAATCCAACGGCAAGAGCGTGCTGCAGGACGGCAGGCCGGTACAGTGCGCCACCGGGCCGGTAATCTGGGGCGGGGTCGGCTGCAACGGCCAACATGCCTATCACCAACTGCTGCACCAAGGCACCCAGTTGATTCCGGCGGACTTCATCGTCCCGGTGGTCAGCTACAACCCGGTGGCCGACCACCACCAGTGGCTGTACGCCAACTGCCTGTCGCAGAGCCAGGCGCTGATGCTCGGCAAGACCCGCGAAGAGGCCGAGGCCGAACTGCACGCTCAGGGCCTGGACGAGGCCGAGGTGCAGCGCCTGGCGCCACACAAGGTGATCCCCGGCAACCGGCCGAGCAACACCCTGGTACTCGAACGCATCAGCCCGCGCCGCCTCGGCGCCCTGGTGGCGATGTATGAGCACAAGGTGTTCGCCCAGAGCGCGATCTGGGGCATCAACGCCTTCGATCAGTGGGGGGTCGAGCTGGGCAAGGAACTGGGCAAGAGCGTCTATTCGCGCATGGTCGGCGATGAAACCAGCGCTGCCGAAGACGGATCGACCCAGGGCCTGGTCGAGTTCTTCCGCGGCCGCCATCGCGGCTGAAGCATCGCTCGCCCGCAACCCGGCCCTGGCCGGGTTGCGGCTCTATGCGACTGGGTTTCTGCCAACCGGCGGCCACAACAGCGCAGGCCCTAGCAGGCCGTTGAAAAACGTAGGCGAGGCAGCCGAGACAAGGCAAAAACGGCCGAAAAAGCGCAGTTTACGTGTTGTAAATGAGCATTTTGAGGCCGTTTTTAACGCCGTATCGGCAACGTAGGTAGTTTTTCAACAGCCTGCTAGGCGTGGGATTGACCCGCCAACACTGACCCCGGCGTTGGCGCGAGTGCTACCCTTATGCCTATCGCGGCACACAAGAATAGGGACCCGGCATGTTCGAGATCACCCGCCACCCCGTCACCGAGGCCATGCGTCAGCGCGCGCACCTCAACGACGCCGACTACCAGCGCCTGTATCGGCAATCCGTCGAACAGCCGGAAAGCTTCTGGGCCGAGCAGGCCAAGGCCTTTCTCGACTGGTCGAAGCCCTGGGACAAGGTCTACAGCGGCGATCTGAAAAAGGGCCAGGTCAGTTGGTTCAAGGGCGCTCGCCTGAATGTCAGCTACAACTGCATCGACCGCCATCTGGCGCAACGCGGCGAGCAAGTCGCCCTGATCTGGGAAGGCGACAATCCCAGCGAATCCGCCCACATTACCTACAACAAACTGCACAGCCATGTCTGCCGCCTGGCCAACGTGCTGAAAAGCCGTGGCGTGAAGAAAGGCGACAGGGTGTGCATCTATATGCCGATGATCCCGGAGGCGACCTACGCCATGCTCGCCTGCGCGCGCATCGGCGCGGTGCATTCGGTGGTGTTCGGCGGTTTTTCCCCCGATGCCCTGCGCGACCGCATCCTCGATGCCGATTGCCGCACGCTGATCACCGCCGACGAAGGCGTACGCGGCGGCAAGTACGTGCCGCTCAAGGCCAACGTCGACAAGGCACTACAGAGCTGCCCGAACGTCAGCACAGTGGTGGTGGTCGAGCGCACCCAGGGCGAGGTCGACTGGGTTCCCGGCCGCGACATCTGGTATCACCAAGCGCTGCAAAGCGCCGCCAGCGATTGCCCGCCGGAGCCGATGGACGCCGAAGCCCCACTGTTCATCCTCTACACCTCGGGCAGCACCGGCAAGCCCAAGGGCGTGCTGCACAGCACCGGCGGCTACCTGCTGATGGCCGCCATGACCCACAAGTACGTGTTCGACTACCACGAAGGCGATATCTACTGGTGCACCGCCGACGTCGGCTGGGTCACCGGCCACAGCTATATCGTCTACGGCCCGCTGGCCAACGGCGCCACCAGCCTGGTCTTCGAAGGCGTGCCCAACTACCCGGACGCCTCGCGCTTCTGGCAGGTGATCGACAAGCACCAGGTGAACATCTTCTACACCGCACCGACCGCCATCCGCGCGCTGATGCGCGAAGGCACGGGCCCGGTCGAGAAGACCTCGCGCAGCAGCCTGCGCCTGCTCGGCTCGGTGGGCGAGCCGATCAACCCGGAAGCCTGGGAGTGGTACTACCACGTGGTCGGCGAGATGCGCTGCCCGATCGTCGACACCTGGTGGCAGACCGAGACCGGCGCCATCCTGATCACCCCGCTGCCCGGCGCCACCGACCTCAAGCCCGGCTCGGCGACCCGGCCGTTCTTCGGCGTACAGCCGGTGCTGCTGGACGAACAGGGCCATGAAATCGACGGCCCTGGCAGCGGCGTGCTGGCGATCAAGGCCAGCTGGCCGAGCCAGATCCGCAGCATCTACGGCGACCATCAGCGCATGGTCGACACCTACTTCAAGCCCTATCCCGGCTACTACTTCACCGGCGACGGCGCGCGCCGCGACGAGGACGGCTACTACTGGATCACCGGGCGGGTCGACGACGTGATCAACGTCTCCGGCCATCGCATCGGCACCGCCGAGGTGGAAAGCGCCCTGGTGCTGCACGACGCGGTCGCCGAGGCGGCGGTGGTCGGTTACCCGCACGACCTCAAGGGCCAGGGCATCTACGCCTTCGTCACGCCGATGAACGGGGTGGACCCCAGCGACGAGCTGAAGACGGAACTGCTGGCCCTGGTCGGCAAGGAGATTGGCAGCTTCGCCAAGCCGGAGCTGATCCAATGGGCGCCGGGTCTGCCCAAGACCCGCTCGGGCAAGATCATGCGGCGCATTCTGCGCAAGATCGCCTGCAACGAACTGGACAGCCTCGGCGACACCTCGACCCTGGCCGACCCGACGGTAGTCGACAACCTGGTCAGCCAACGCCTGAACCAATAACGCCGTGCCCATGCAGGAGCCAGGGGGACGCTCAGTCCTTGCTGTGGTTCGGCATTCCGACGATCCGCACCTGATCGCCAGCAAGCTGGCTCCTACAGACTCTCCCCTCACCCGAGCCGTAGTTCCTCATGGAATTTCTTCGCCGCCACATCGAGACCCAGGTGTTCAGCCTCAGCGGCATCGCCCTCGGCCAGATCGACTTCGAACACCCCAAGGGCGACCCCGGCCTGTTCGGCCCCGATTCGGTGAGTTGGCAGGTGCATGGCGACTTCACCAGCATGCTGATCGGCGGCATCAGCGCCCTGCTGCTGCAGGCACTGCATCCGCTGGCCCTGGCCGGGGTCTGGGACCACTCGAACTTCCGCAACGACCTGCTCGGCCGCCTGCGGCGCACCGGCCAGTTCATCTCCGGCACCACCTTCGGCGCCCGCGCCGATGCCGACTGGCTGATCGACAAGGTCAAACGCATCCACCTGCAGGTGACCGGCACGGCGCCGGATGGCCGTCCCTATGCGGCCAGCGACCCGGCCCTGCTGACCTGGGTGCATGTGGCCGAGGTGCACAGCTTTCTCCAGGCCCATCTGCGCTACCGTAATCCGCGGCTGAGCGCTGCCGATCAGGATCGTTACTACGCCGAGATCGCCCTGGTGGCCGAGCGCCTCGGCGCCAGCCAGGTGCCGCGCTCGCGCAGCGAAATCGCCGCCTACCTGAGCGCCATCCGCCCGCAATTACGCTGCGAGCAGCGCTCCCGGGAGATTCTGCAGATTCTGCGCAATGCCCCGGCACCCAGCGCACTCGCCGTGCCTGTGGCCAAACTGCTGACCCAGGCCGGCATCGACCTGTTGCCGGACTGGGCGCAGAGCATGCTCGAACAGCCCATCGGGCCACTGCGCAGCCGCTTGATTCATGGCGGCGTGCACAGCCTGGCGCCGGTATTGCGCTGGGCGGTGCGCAACAGTGCCATCCACCGCGCGCGCAAACGCCTGGCGCTGCCGCCCGCCTGATGCCGCCCCCAAGCAGCATCCTTTAGCAGGTGACCGGCCGGTTCGCGTGCTGGCCCACAACCAAGCTGCTGTGCAACCATAGCGCCCTCGCTGCAACTCACCGCCCCCACTTTCTTGAGGAAGCCCACCATGCAAGAAGTCGTCATCGTCGCCGCCACCCGCACCGCCGTCGGCAGCTTCCAGGGTTCTCTGGCGAACATCGCCGCCCCCGAACTGGGCGCCGCGGTGATCCGCCGCCTGCTGGAGCAGACCGGCCTGAACGGCGCCGAGGTCGACGAAGTGATCCTCGGCCAGGTGCTCACCGCAGGCTCCGGGCAGAACCCGGCGCGCCAGGCGGCGATCCGCGCCGGCCTGCCCCACGCGGTGCCGGCGCTGACCCTGAACAAGGTCTGCGGCTCGGGCCTCAAGGCCCTGCATCTGGGCGCCCAGGCGATCCGCTGCGGCGACGCCGAGGTGGTGATCGCCGGCGGCATGGAGAACATGAGCCTGGCGCCCTACGTCATGCCCGGCGCCCGCACCGGCCTGCGCATGGGCCACGCCAAGCTCATCGATACGATGATCCAGGACGGCCTGTGGGACGCCTTCAACGACTACCACATGGGCATCACCGCCGAGAACCTGGTGGACAAGTACGCCATCAGCCGCGAGGAGCAGGATGCCTTCGCCGCTGCGTCGCAGCAAAAAGCCTGCGCCGCCATCGAGGCCGGTCGTTTCAAGGATGAAATCACCCCGATCCTGATTCCCCAGCGCAAGGGCGAGCCCCTGGCCTTCGCCACCGACGAGCAGCCGCGTGCCGGTACCAGCACCGAGGCCCTGGGCAAGCTCAAGCCGGCGTTCAAGAAGGACGGCAGCGTCACCGCCGGCAACGCCTCCAGCCTCAACGACGGCGCCGCCGCGGTATTGCTGATGAGCGCGGCCAAGGCCGAGGCCCTCGGCCTGCCGGTGCTGGCCAGGATCGCCGGCTACGCTAATGCCGGCGTCGATCCGGCGATCATGGGCATCGGCCCGGTCAGCGCCACCCGGCGCTGCCTGGCCAAGGCCGGCTGGAGCCTGGAGCAACTGGACCTGATCGAGGCCAACGAAGCCTTCGCCGCCCAGGCCCTGGCGGTCGGCAAGGAACTGCAGTGGGATGCGAGCAAGGTCAACGTCAATGGTGGCGCCATCGCCATCGGCCACCCGATTGGCGGTTCCGGCTGCCGGATTCTGGTGACCCTGCTGCACGAGATGATCAAGCGCGACGCCCACAAGGGCCTGGCTACCCTGTGCATCGGCGGCGGTCAGGGCGTGGCCCTGGCGATCGAGCGCGGATAAATGCCGCTGCGGGTGCAACCCCCACGGGTTGCACCCGCCGGCTCCGACCTTTTTCTTGGTAAACTGCGCGCCCCTCTTTTCCGAGTCGCCGCGCATGCCTTCTCTCGACCAGGCGCTGCGCGCCGCACTGAACAACCGCCAAGTCCTGCTGACGGAACTGCATCAACAGGGCACCGACTGCTACCGCCTGTTCCACGGCAGCCAGGAAGGCGCCGGCGGTCTGACCATCGACCGCTATGGCCCACAACTATTGGTGCAAAGCTTTCATCAGGGCCTCGGCCATGACCAGCTGCTGCAACTGGCCGGGCAATGCGAGCAGGCTCTCGATACGCCGCTGTTGCTGGTCTACAACGACCGTTCCCAGGGCAACTCGCGGATCGATCGCAGTGACCCGGTCTACCAGGCCGAGCCCGAGGCCCTGACGGACCTGGTCGGCCACGAATGGGGCCTCAAGTACCGTGTGCGCGGTCGTCATGCCGGACAGGATCCGCTGCTGTTTCTCGACCTGCGCAACGCCCGCGGCTGGATCAAGGCGCACAGCGCCGGCAAATCCGTGCTCAACCTGTTCGCCTACACCTGCGGCGTCGGCCTCAGCGCGGCGGCCGGCGGCGCCAGCGAAGTGATCAACCTGGATTTTGCCGAAGGCAACCTGGCGGTCGGCCGCGAAAACGCCGCACTCAATCCCGGCCTGGCGTCCATGCAGTTCATCCAGTCCGACTATTTTCCGGCGATTCGCCAGTTGGCCGGGCTGCCGATCAGCACACGGCGCGGGCACAAGCTGCCCGATTACCCACGCCTGCAGCAGCGCCAGTTCGATCGGGTAGTGCTCGACCCGCCCGCCTGGGCCAAGAGCGCCTTCGGCACCGTCGACCTGCTGCGCGACTACCAGAGCCTGCTCAAACCGGCGATTCTCGCCACCGCCGACGACGGCGTGCTGATCTGCTGCAACAACCTGGCGAAGGTCGCCCTGAGCGACTGGCGCGCGCAGGTGCTGCGCTGCGCGGAAAAGCTCGGGCGGCCGGTACGCGAGTGTCAGGTGCTGGCACCAGCGCCGGACTTCCCTTCACGTGACGGCCAGCCGCCGCTGAAAACCCTGATCCTGCAGTTCTAAGCCAAGCCAAAGCCGCGCAGGAAGCACGCCACGCCCGTCGTCTGGAACTGTGCGCGCGTGCCATACTCCAAAGCACTTCTCGTCGGGATAGATGACGTTTTTATGCTTAAAGGAATAAAGCGCGCCGCCGGCGCCCTGCTGATTGCCGTTGTCCTCTACAGCCTGCTCGGGTTTCTGATCCTGCCCGGCATCGGCCTGCGCATCGCCAACCAGCAACTCGCCCTGTACAGCAATGCGCCCGCCACGCTGGAGCGCCTGCAACTCAACCCCTTCAGCCTGGAAGCCAAGCTCTGGGGCTTGCGCATCGGCGAGCCCGGCGAGGAACAAGTGGCCTTCGAGCACCTCTATGCCAACCTGCAACTCGACAGCCTGTGGCGCAGCGTTCTGCACCTGAGCGCAGTCGAGCTGGATAGGCCACAGACCCAGTTGCTGTTCGCCAAGGACGGTACGCTTAACCTGGCCCAGCTGTTCAAGCTGCCGGCCAGCGCCGAGCCGGTCGCCGGGGAACCGGCCGGTGAGCCTTTGCCGCTGCGCATCGATCACATCAAACTGGCCGGCGGCGACCTGCGTTTCGAGGATCTGCGCCCGAGCGAACCCATCGAGTTTGTCTACGACGACCTCAACTTCGAACTGCACAATCTCAGCACCCTGCCGGACGACAGTGCCGAGATGACCCTGGTCGCCACCGGCCCCCATGGTGGACGGATCGACTGGAACGGACAGATCAGCCTGGTGCCGATCGGCTCCAGCGGCAGCCTGAAACTCAGCGATGGCAAACTCAAAGCCATATGGCCCTATGTACGCGATGCCGTGCCGCTGGAGCTGGAAGAGGGGGTGATCGACCTGGCCACCGACTACAGCCTGAGCCTGACCAGCGACACACAACTGCTGCTGAACAACACCCGGATCAAGATCGCCCCCTTCGCCATCAAGGCAACGGACGGCCGGCCACTGGTGAAACTGGCCAGCCTGGAAGTCAGCGACACCAGCCTGGATCTGCTCAAGCAGCAGGTGGTGGTCGGCAAGATCCGCAGCCAGAGCCTGGAAACCTGGGCCGCCCGTGAGGCCGATGGCCAACTGGATTGGCAGAAGCTGTTCGCCACCTCGCCAGCCAGCGGCGCGCAGCAGGAGGACAAGGAGCAGAGCGAGACGGCGCCGGGCAAACCCTGGCAAGTACTGCTACGCGATGTGCAACTGCGTGACTACCGGGTGCACCTGGCCGACCGCGTGCCGGAACAGGATGTCGCCCTCGAACTGGGCCCCCTTGACCTCGACCTGCAAGATTTCGACAGCCTGGGTACCTCGCCCTTCACCCTCAGACTCGACACCGGTCTGGGTCAACAGGGGACATTGCAGGCCGAGGGGCAAGTGCAACTGAACCCGACCACGGCCAGCCTGAAAGTCACCAGCCGCGCAATCGACCTGCGCCTGGCCCAGGCCTATCTCAGCCCCCTGGTGCGCATCGAGCTGCGCAGCGGCCTGCTCGACAGCGATCTGGACGTCGCCCTGGACGCCACCGAGCCACTGGCGTTCAGCGTCACAGGCAAGGCCCAGGTCAACCAGCTGCATACCCTCGACACCCTCAAGGAACGCGACTTCGTGCGCTGGCAGCAACTCGACCTGCTCGGCCTCAACTACCGCCACGGCGACCGCCTGAGCATCGACAAGGTGCGGCTGAACCAGCCCTATGCGCGCTTCATCATCAACGAAGACCTGACCACCAACGTCAGCGACCTGCTGATCGCTCGGTCCGGCGCTCCGGGGCCCGGCGATCCGACGTCCGCCGAGCCGGCCACCCCGCCGGAGTCCGCCAGCCCGCCGCTGGGCATCCATATCGGCGAGGTGACCCTCGCCGACGGCTCGGCCAATTTCGCCGACTTCAGCCTGACCCCCAACTTCGCCACGGCCATCCAGCAGCTCAACGGCCGCATCGGCAGCCTCGACAGCCGCGCACAGAAACCGGCCAGCGTGGACATCGCCGGCAAGGTCGACCGCTACGCCCCGGTCAGCATCAAGGGCAGCCTCAACCCCTTCGACCCGCTGGATAGCCTGGATATCATCACCCAGTTCAAACAGCTCGAACTGACCACCCTGACGCCCTACTCCGGCAAGTTCGCCGGCTATCGCATCCGCAAGGGCCGGCTCAATCTGGACCTGCATTACCGCATCAGCCAGGGCAAACTGAATGCCGAAAACAGCGTGGTGGTCGAACAACTGCAGCTCGGTGAAAAAGTCGACAGCCCCAGCGCGGTCGACTTGCCGATTCGCCTGGCCGTCGCCCTGCTCAAGGATACCGAGGGCAAGATCGCCCTGAGCCTGCCGGTGCAGGGCGACCTCAACAACCCCGAATTCAGCGTGATGCCGATTGTCTGGCAAACCCTGCGCAACCTGATCCTGCGCGCGGCCCAGGCGCCGTTCAAATTCATCGGCGGGCTGGTCAGCGGCGGTGCGGACATGGACCTCAGCACCGTACAGTTCGACCCAGGCAGTAGCCAACTCGACAGCCGCGCCCAGGCCGCCCTCGGCGTGCTTGCCAGCGCCCTGAAGGAGCGCCCGGCGTTGCGCCTTGAAGTAGAAGGCATCAGCGCACAGAGCAGTGACGGCCCACTCCTGGCCGAACAGCGCCTGCAGCGCGAGTACCAGACCACCTACTACAAGATCCTCCAGCGCCGCGGCGATACGGTGCCCGCCGAGGCCAGCCAGCTCGAGGTCCCGCAAGACGAGCAAGATCCGCTGCTCGAAGGCATCTACCGCGCCCGCCTGAAACAGCAGCCACCCGCCGAGTGGCAGGAACTGGACAAGGAGCAGCGCGCCGCCAATCTGCGCGCCGCCCTCTTGCAACTCTGGGGCAAGAGCCAGTTGCTGCAGCGCCAACTGGCCCAGGCCCGCGCCGCCAGCATCAAGGATTATCTGGTCGAGCAGGGCGGCCTGGCCGACGAACGCATCTACCTGCTGGATGTCGGCCTCGGCCAGGCGCAAGCGGACGGCCGGGTAGCCACGGCGTTGCACCTCGATAGCGAATAAGGCCAGACCAATGCCCCCCCTCAAACACCTCAGTCTGACCCTGCTCCTCGCTTGCGCCGGCGCAGCCCAGGGCGAAACCCTGCGCTGCGGCAGTCAACTGGTCAGCGTCGGTGACCGCACATTCGAGGTGGAGCAGAAATGCGGCGAACCGGTTTTTCGCGACCCGGTCGGTTACACCCTCGGGCCTTACCAGCGACGCGAGCTGAAGATCGAGGAATGGGTCTACGGGCCCAGCAACGGCATGCTGACCATCCTGACCTTCGAAGGCAACCGCCTGACACGCATAGAAAGGCGCCGCAGCCGCTGACAAACACATGCCCCGCGCGGTAGCCTGAGCCACCTCAACGGCCAACCGGTTAAGCCTTGTGAAAATCCTTGTCGCCACCCTGCTCGCGCTATTGGCCGGCAATATCCAGGCCGCGACCTTGCGCTGCGGCAGCGCCTTGATCAGCACCGACGACAGCACCAGCGAAGTCCTCGGCAAATGCGGCGAACCCCGCAGCCGCGACTTCCTCGGCTACCGTGAAGTACTCGACAGCTATGGCTTTTACAACGAAGTGCCCATCGAGGAATGGACCTACGGCCCGCGCAACGGCATGTACCATTTCCTGCGTTTCGAAGGTAACCGGCTGCGCGACATCGACAGCAAACGCGGCAACTGATTACACCCGCGGGGCTTGGTTGCCCAAGTCATCCGCCGCCATCAACATGCCATCGCGCCGTAAAGCTACTCGAAAAAAAAGAGGGTCCCGCAAGGGACCCTCTCTTTATAGGCGTGAAGCGCTGGGCTGATTAAACGCCCGAGGCTTCCGCTGCTGCCACGTCCTTGATTGACAGCTTGATACGGCCGCGGTTGTCCACGTCCAGTACCAGTACCTTCACTTCCTGACCTTCTTTCAGGATGTCGGTGACCTTCTCGACCCGCTGATCGCTGAGCATCGAGATGTGCACCAGACCGTCCTTGCCCGGCAGGATGTTGACGAAGGCGCCGAAGTCGACGATGCGCTCGACCTTGCCGACGTAGATCTTGCCGATCTCGGCCTCGGCGGTGATGCCCAAGACGCGCTGACGCGCCGCCTCGGCCGCTTCCTTGGTTTCGCCGAAGATCTTGATGGTGCCGTCGTCTTCGATGTCGATCGAGGCCTTGGTCTCCTCGCAGATGGCGCGGATGGTCGCGCCACCCTTGCCGATCACGTCGCGGATCTTGTCGGTGTCGATCTTCATCGCGATCATGGTCGGTGCGTTGGCCGACAGTTCGCTGCGCGACTGGGCGATCACCTGGTTCATCTGGCCGAGGATATTCAGGCGCGCTTCCAGGGCTTGGCCCAGGGCGATTTCCATGATTTCTTCGGTGATGCCCTGGATCTTGATGTCCATCTGCAGCGCGGTCACGCCCTTGGCGGTACCGGCTACCTTGAAGTCCATGTCGCCCAGGTGATCTTCGTCGCCGAGGATGTCGGTCAGTACGGCGAACTTCTCGCCTTCCTTGACCAGACCCATGGCGATACCGGCTACCGGCGCCTTCATCGGCACACCGGCGTCCATCAGCGCCAGGGAAGCACCGCAGACCGAAGCCATGGAGCTGGAACCGTTGGACTCGGTGATTTCCGAGACCACGCGAATGGTGTACGGGAACTCGTCGGCGCTCGGCAGCATGGCGGCAACGGAACGACGGGCCAGACGACCGTGGCCGATTTCGCGGCGACCGGTAGCGCCCATGCGCCCACACTCACCCACCGAGTACGGCGGGAAGTTGTAGTGCAGCATGAAGGGGTCTTTGCGCTCGCCTTCGAGGGTGTCGAGCAGCTGTGCGTCACGCGCGGTGCCCAGGGTAGCAACCACCAGGGCCTGGGTTTCGCCACGGGTGAACAGCGCCGAACCGTGGGTCTTGGCCAGCACCCCGACTTCGATGTTCAGGCCACGCACGGTACGGGTGTCGCGGCCATCGATACGCGGCTTGCCGTTAACGATGTTCTCGCGCACGGTGCGGTATTCGATTTCGCCAAAAGCGTCTTTGACTTCGCCGGCGGACGGTTGACCTTCTTCGCCGGCGAACTTGGCAACGATTTCATTGCGCAGCTCACCGAGACGGGCATAACGCTCGTGCTTGACGGTGATGGTGTAAGCCTGGGAGATCGCCTCGCCAAATTCGCCACGGATGGCGGCCAGCAGCTCGGTGTTCTCGGGCTTGGCCTGCCAGTCCCAGGTCGGCTTGCCCGCTTCGGTGGCCAGCTCGGTGACAGCCTGGATCACGGCCTGGAATTCGTCATGGGCGAACAGTACGGCGCCCAGCATCTGGTCTTCGGTCAGCTCTTTGGCTTCCGATTCGACCATCAGCACGGCGTCTTTGGTGCCGGCTACGACCATGTCCAGGCTCGACGCCTTGAGCTGCTCGTAAGTCGGGTTCAGCAGGTAGCCGGTTTCCGGGTGGAAGGCCACGCGCGCGGCGCCGATCGGGCCGTTGAACGGGATGCCGGAGATCGCCAGGGCAGCCGAGGTACCGATCATCGCAGCGATGTCCGGGTCGGTCTTCTTGCTGGTGGAAACCACGGTGCAGATGACCTGCACTTCGTTCTGGAAGCCTTCCGGAAACAGCGGACGGATCGGACGGTCGATCAGGCGCGAGGTCAGGGTCTCTTTCTCGCTCGGGCGCGCTTCACGCTTGAAGAAACCGCCAGGGATCTTGCCGGCGGCATAGGTCTTTTCCTGGTAGTGCACCGACAGCGGGAAAAAGCCTTTGCTCGGGTCGGCGGTCTTAGCACCGGTTACGGCGACCAGCACGGCGACGTCGTCGTCGACGGTGACCAGCACTGCGCCGGAGGCTTGACGGGCGATACGGCCCGTCTCGAGGGTAACGGTCGATTGACCGAACTGGAACTTCTTGATTACCGGGTTCACGGTGTTTTCCTTCTCTTTGTTGCCCTTGGGGAAAGCGTTTCTTGCAACCGTTGCTCACGCATGTGAGCACACGGGTCTTGCAGAATGTGTGGGCGGTTACGGGAGTCGGACCCGCTGTCGTCCAAAACAGCTAAAGCAGAAAAGCAAAAGCTGGAAGCAGGGGCAAACCCCACTTCCAGCTTCGGCAGTCAGCTACGCGTAAGCATTGCTTAGCGACGCAGACCCAGGCGACCGATCAGGGCGCTGTAACGACTGGTGTCCTTGCCCTTCAGGTAATCCAGCAACTTGCGACGCTGGTTAACCATACGGATCAGGCCACGACGCGAGTGGTGGTCCTTACCGTTGGCCTTGAAGTGGCCTTGCAGCTTGTTGATGTTGGCGGACAGCAGTGCAACTTGCACTTCCGGGCTACCGGTGTCGCCTTCAGCTTGCTTGTAGTCGTTAACGATCTGGGCTTTTTCTTCAACGCTGAGTGCCATGTGGGCAATCCTCTCAGTTAGGCAGCTGCCGAAACAGTTGCAATAGGCCGGGAATCGCTTCCCGTGTTTTCAAGTGAGGAATGACCGTGCCTATTAACAGCCACCCTCGATACGCTGATGGCAACCGAAGCCTCCGTCAACGCCACGGTCATACCGACCGAATCAAGCGACGCGGCGCAATGCGCCCGTCTTCGCTCACTTCACCGATACCGATGAAGCGACCGTTGTGATCCTGTACCCGCACCATGCCGAACTTCGGCGCTTCCGGTGCGCGTACCGGCTGCCCTTGCAGCCAGTAGAACGAACTGTGTTCGGAGAACTGCAACAGCGGCCAGTGCTGCAGGCCGCTGTCCACCGGCAGCAGAAACTGATCGACAGCTTCATGGCCACCCTCGGCATGGGCCTGTTCCAGCGCTTCCAGGCTAACCGTCTGCGCCAGCCCGAATGGACCCGCCTTGGTTCGCCGCAGCTCTGCAACATGGGCGCCGCAACCGAGCAACTGGCCAATATCCTCGACCAGGGTGCGGATATAGGTGCCTTTCGTGCAATCGACCGCCAGGCGCGCCTGCTCCGCCTCGCAGCTGAGTAATTCCAAGCGCGCAATAGTAACAGAACGCGGCTCGCGCTCCACTACTTCGCCGGCACGGGCGAGCTTGTACAGTGGCTGGCCATCGCGCTTGAGCGCCGAGTACATCGGCGGTATCTGGCTGATTTCACCGCGAAAACGCGGCAACAGGGCCTCGATATCGGCACGACCAACGGTCACCGGCCGACGCTCCAGGACTTCGCCTTCGGCATCGGCGGTGGTGGTGGTGACGCCCAGCTGCATCAGGGTTTCATAGCCCTTGTCGGCATCCAGCAGATACTGGGAGAATTTGGTCGCCTCGCCGAAGCACAGCGGCAACACGCCAGTGGCCAAGGGGTCCAGACTGCCGGTATGCCCGGCCTTCTCGGCATTGAGCAACCAGCGCACTTTCTGCAACGCCGCGTTGGAACTGAAGCCGCGCGGTTTGTCCAGCAGGATGATGCCGTCGACCGGACGACGAATACGTTTCACCTGAGCCACGCGCCTACTCCTCGGCCCTGGTTTTTTCATCGCCGTGCGCATTGTCTTCACTGACAGCCCGCTCGATCAACGCCGACAATTGCGCACCACGCACCACACTTTCATCGTAGTGGAAGCGCAAATTGGGCACGCTACGCAGCTTCATCGCCTTGCCCAACTGCATGCGCAGGAAACCGCTGGCGTCGTTGAGTACCTTGATACTCTGCGCCACGCGATCGACGCCCTCTTCAGGCTCGCCGCCCATTACGGTGACGAACACCTTGGCATGACTGGAGTCGCGGCTGACTTCCACCGCGGTGATGGTCACCAGGCCGCCAAGACGCGGGTCCTTGATTTCCATGCGGATCAATTGCGCCAGTTCACGCTGCATCTGGTCGCCGATGCGCTGGGCACGGCTATATTCTTTGGCCATTTCTACTACCTTCCACTCGCCACGACACTCTGAAAAGCGTCGGACCTAAAAGCGGCAAACGCCCGGCCGAGCAAAAGCAGGGCCGGGCGTTGCATGTTGCAACTCGTGCCTTACAGGCTACGAGCCACTTGGACCTTCTCGAACACTTCGATCTTGTCGCCGACCTTGACGTCGTTGTAGCTCTTCACGCCGATACCGCACTCCATGCCGGCACGCACCTCGGACATGTCGTCCTTGAAGCGGCGCAGGGACTCCAGTTCGCCCTCGAAGATAACCACATCGTCACGCAATACGCGGATTGGGCGGTTACGGTGCACGATACCTTCGGTCACCATGCAGCCGGCGATCGCACCAAACTTCGGCGAACGGAACACGTCGCGCACTTCGGCGATACCCAGGATGTTCTCGCGAACATCGCTGCCGAGCATGCCGGTCAGGGCCTTCTTGACGTCTTCGATGATGTCGTAGATCACGTTGTAGTAACGCATATCCAGACCTTCCTGCTCGACGATCTTGCGCGCACCGGCATCGGCACGCACGTTGAAGCCGAACAGCACGGCGTTGGAGGCCAGCGCCAGGTTGGCATCGGATTCGGTGATACCACCGACGCCGCCACCGACCACACGCACCTGCACTTCGTCGTTACCCAGGCCGCTAAGCGAACCTTGCAGCGCTTCCAGCGAACCACGGACGTCGGATTTGAGGACGATATTGAGCGTCTTCTTCTCTTCCTGGCCCATGTTCTCGAAGATGTTCTCGAGCTTGCCGGCGTGAGCACGGGCCAGCTTGACTTCGCGGAACTTGCCTTGACGGAACAACGCCACTTCACGGGCCTTCTTCTCGTCGGTCAGCACGCTCATCTCGTCACCCGCTTCCGGGGTACCGTCCAGGCCGAGGATCTCGACCGGAATCGACGGGCCGGCTTCCTTGATGGCCTTGCCATTTTCATCGAGCATGGCGCGGATACGACCGTAGTTGGAGCCGACCAGGATCATATCGCCCTGGCGCAGCGTACCGTCCTGAACCAGAACGGTGGCAACCGGGCCACGGCCCTTGTCGAGACGCGACTCGACCACGACGCCACGCCCAGGAGCGGACGGAGTGGCCTTCAGCTCGAGCACTTCGGCTTGCAACAAGACGGCCTCGAGCAACTCGTCGACGCCGGTACCGACTTTCGCCGAGACCGAAACGAACGGCGTATCACCGCCCCACTCTTCGGATGTAACGCCGTGAACCGAAAGCTCGCTGCGGATGCGATCGAGATCGGCGCCCGGCTTGTCGATCTTGTTCACTGCGACGACCAACGGAACCCCGGCGGCCTTGGCATGCTGAACGGCTTCGACGGTCTGCGGCATCACACCGTCGTCCGCCGCCACCACCAGAATCACGATATCGGTCGCCTGGGCACCACGGGCACGCATGGCGGTAAAGGCCGCGTGCCCCGGGGTGTCGAGGAAGGTGACCATGCCGCGATCGGTTTCGACGTGGTAGGCACCGATGTGCTGAGTGATACCACCGGCTTCGCCCGCGGCCACTTTGGCGCGACGGATATAGTCGAGCAGCGAAGTCTTGCCGTGGTCGACGTGGCCCATTACGGTCACCACCGGCGCACGGGCGAAGGTCTCGCCTTCGAACTTCAGCGACTCGGCCAACTGATCTTCCAGGGCGTTGTCGCTGACCAGCTTGACGTTGTGACCCAGCTCTTCGGCGATTAACTGGGCAGTTTCCTGATCCAGCACCTGGTTGATGGTCACCGGGGTGCCCATCTTGAACATGAATTTGATCACTTCCGCCGCTTTAACCGACATCTGCTGAGCCAACTCACCGACGGTGATGGTTTCGCCGATGGCGACATCACGCACGACCGGACCGGTCGGACTCTGGAAGCCGTGCTGATTGCGCTTCTTCAGTTTGGACTTGCCACGCCCACCACGACGGTGGCTGTCGCTTTCTTCGTCGATGCTGCGCGGCGCCACACGCGGGGCCGGCGCCTTTTCCTTGACCGCAGGACGATGCTGGGTGGTCTTGCGCTCACCACGGCGATCGGCATCTTCATTGCGCGGCTTGTCGGGACGGCGCGGCTCGTCTTTCTTGCGCTCTTCAACCACAGCCGCGACCACCGGCAATTCGACCGGTGCCGCGACCGCAACCGCAACCGCGTCGCTCTTGACCGCGACCAGCGGCTGGACTTGCTCAGCCGCGCGGCGCTTGGCTTCTTCTTCAGCCTTCACCCGCGCCGCTTCGGCGACCGCACGCTGCTCAGCCAGCTCACGCTGCTTCTCGGCCTCGATCTCTTCAGGACTGCGCTTGACGAAGGTTTTCTTCTTGCGCACTTCCACACTGATGGTCTTGCTACCCGCCACACGAAGAGTGCTGGTAGTTTTGCGCTGCAAGGTAATCTTGCGCGGCTCTTCGGCTTTCACGCCGTGGCTGCTTTTGAGATGGGCAAGCAAAGCCTGCTTCTCGTTATCGGTGACAACTTGCTCGGCACTGCTGTGCGGCAAACCCGCCTCACGCATCTGCTGCAGCAGGCGCTCTACCGGTGTGTCGACCACTTGGGCCAGTTCTTTCACCGTGACTTGCGTCATGCACTTCTCTCCTCAGGCCGTAAAACTTACTCGAACCAATGGGCTCGGGCGGCCATGATCAGCTTGCCGGCACGCTCTGCGTCGATGCCGTCGATGTCGAGCAGGTCGTCAATCGACTGCTCGGCCAGGTCTTCGCGGGTAACCACACCGCGTACTGCCAGCTCCTGCGCCAAGCCTTTGTCCATACCCTCAAGCGAGAGCAGGTCTTCGGCCGGGTGGGCGTCTGCCAGTTTTTCTTCTGTGGCGATGGCCTTGGTCAACAGGCGATCTTTTGCCCGTGCCCGTAGCTCGCTGACGATTTCCTCATCGAAACCATCGATGCTGAGCATCTCTTCCATCGGCACATAAGCGATTTCTTCCAGGCTGGTAAAGCCTTCTTCGACCAACACCTGGGCCAGCTCTTCATCGACTTCCAACTCGTCGATGAAATTTTGCAGAATGTCGCCGGTCTCTGCTTGCTGCTTGGCCTGAATGTCCGCTTCGGTCATCACGTTCAGCGTCCAGCCAGTCAGTTGACTGGCCAAACGAACGTTCTGACCGCCACGGCCAATGGCCTGCGCCAGGTTGTCTTCGCCGACGGCGATGTCCATGGCATGGGCATCCTCATCGACAATGATTGCGGCAACTTCCGCTGGCGACATGGCGTTGATCACAAACTGCGCGGGATTGTCATCCCACAGCACGATATCCACTCGTTCGCCGGCCAACTCGCCGGATACTGCTTGTACGCGCGAACCACGCATGCCGATGCAGGCACCTTGCGGATCGATACGCTTGTCCTTGGAACGCACGGCCAATTTGGCCCGCGAGCCAGGATCGCGCGCAGCGGCCATGACTTCGATAAGTTCTTCGGCGATCTCGGGCACTTCGATGCGGAACAATTCGATCAGCATTTCCGGCGCGGTGCGCGAGAGAATCAGCTGCGGACCACGACTCTCGGTACGAATCTCCTTGAGCAGGGCACGAACCCGGGCACCCACGCGGAAAGTCTCGCGCGAAATGATGTCCTCACGCGCCAACAACGCCTCGGCATTATTGCCCAAGTCGATGATCACATTATCGCGAGTCACCTTTTTCACAGTGCCGGAGATGATTTCGCCCAAGCGCTCACGGTAGGCTTCAACCACCTGAGCACGCTCGGCCTCGCGAACCTTCTGCACGATGACTTGCTTGGCGGTTTGCGCAGCAATGCGACCGAACTCGATGGACTCGATCTTTTCCTCGAGTACATCGCCGACTTTCGCATTGGCTTCGATCGCCCGTGGCATATCAACGGTAACTTGATGCGCAGGGTCATCGAAATCGGCTTCTTCGACCACTGTCCAGCAACGGAAAGTTTCGTAGTTGCCGGTCTGGCGATTGATCGCCACACGCAACTCGACTTCGTCTTCAAAACGCTTTTTGGTGGCAGTGGCCAAAGCCAATTCCAGCGCCTCGAATATCACGCTAGCCGGTACGCCCTTTTCGTTGGACACCGACTCAACAACCAGCAGTACTTCTTTGCTCATCGTACGCCTCGCCTTTCGCAATCCATTGGATCCGCGGGATCCGCGTCTCAATCAAACCTGGGGATAATATTGGCCTTATCGATCATGTCGATCGGCAACAGAAACTCATGGTCATCCACCTGCACCACCACGTCCTGTTCCTCCACGCCGCGAAGGAGACCTTGAAAGTTGCGGCGCCCCTCGAAAGGCGAACGCAGCTTGATTTTCACCTGCTCGCCGGCATGACTGGCGAACTGCTGCAACGTGAACAGCGGCCGATCCATGCCGGGCGAAGACACCTCCAGGGTGTATTCCGCGCTGATCGGGTCTTCGACATCGAGGACACCACTGATCTGCCGACTGACCTTCTCGCAATCTTCGATGAGAACGCCATTGGCATGATCGATATAAATTCGCAGCAAAGAATGCCGCCCTTGCGACAGGAACTCGACACCCCAGCATTCATAGCCGAGTGCTTCGACTACCGGGGCCACCAAGGCCTGCAACTGTTCTAGCTTGCTCGACACCTGAGCCCCTCGCGCATGCTGTGCAAATGAAAAATGGGCGAAACGCCCATCCCTTCAACCGGCCTCTAAAGGCCGGCAAACCTGTCTCCCAGCTAGCAAAAAGCCCCTGAAAAGGGGCTCCGCTGCTGCTGGTTGCGGGGGCTGGATTTGAACCAACGACCTTCGGGTTATGAGCCCGACGAGCTACCAGACTGCTCCACCCCGCGTCAAAGCTGGGGCCGAAGTATACGGCCGAACCCACACGAGGGTCAACCAACGCTTCAGCAACAAGAAAGCCCGCATACTGCGGGCTTGCTTGTAAATTGGTACCGAGGAGGGGACTCGAACCCCTACAGCCTATGGCCACTACCACCTCAAGGTAGCGTGTCTACCAATTCCACCACCTCGGCAAAATCACGTGTTGCGTACTGCTTGTTACTGCTCTGGAGCCTGAGGCACATCAGCCGCTTCGACAGCCGGCTTTTGCTCTTCGAGCACGGGTACATCTTCAACAGCGGGCGCAGCCTGCTGCACTTCCAACACCGCCGGATCAGGCAAACCAACCTGACTCAGCGCATCAGCCTTTTCTTTAGCAAAGAACGCCAAGCCCAAGCTAGTTATGAAAAAAGCGGTGGCGAGTATAGCAGTAACGCGACTCAAAAAGGTAGAGGAACCTTGGCTACCGAAAACGGTAGCAGAAGCACCAGAACCAAAAGAAGCCCCCGCATCGGCACCCTTGCCCTGCTGCAGCAAAACCAGCGCAACCACACCGATTGCACCCAGCAGATGAAAAACCACTACGCCTGTTTCCAGCATCTTGTCAGCTTCCTGCGGCGCGACAAATCGCACCGAACTCATCCGCATTCAGAGAGGCCCCACCAACGAGCCCCCCATCGATATCCGGCATACCGAACAACTCGGCTGCATTAGCGGCCTTGACACTGCCGCCATATAGAATTCTTACAGTGCATGCCACTTCGGCACTGTGCGCGGCCAGCTGCGCACGAATAGCGGCATGCACCTGCTGCGCCTGTTCGGGCGACGCCGTCAAACCCGAGCCAATGGCCCAGACCGGCTCATAGGCAACAACCGCCCGAGCAAAGACATCGATACCCAGCACATCGACAACACTGGCCAACTGCGCCCCCACAACCTCAAGGGTCTTGCCGGACTCGCGCTGCTCGAGGGTCTCCCCCACACACAACAGCGGAATCAAACCACAAGACTGCGCAGCTGCAAACTTGCGCACCACATCAGCATCGGTCTCACCAAGCAGCAAGCGCCGCTCCGAATGCCCCACCAACACCAGGGTACAACCTGCATCCTGCAACTGACTGGCAGCAACCTCGCCAGTCAGAGCCCCCTGAGCCGGGTCGGCCGCACAATCTTGCGCGCCGACCTCGGCCACCCTGTCAGCCAGACCTTCCAGAACCTGGACGATATGCAAACAGGAGGGAAAGACTGCAACCTCGACATCAGCAGGCAACACCTGCCGACGCAAACCGTTGATCAGCTCTGCGACACTGGCGCGGGTACCGTGCATTTTCCAGTTACCAGCTACCAGGGGGCGACGCATGCCTTACCTCATCGGTCAAAGAGGGCGCAGATGTTACCCAACAGCACCTGGACTGGCAAGCTAATCAAACACAGACTTCAGCAACAACCTTAGCCAATTCATCGGCATAGCCGCGTACCTGGGTTTCATCGTCGCCCTCGACCATCACCCGCACCAACGGCTCGGTACCGGACTTGCGCAGCAGCACCCGCCCACGACCCGCCATCTGCTCGGTCACCCGTGCACTGGCATCGCGCACCGCCGGGTGCTCGAGCGGATCGACGCCGCCGGCAAAACGCACGTTGACCAGCACCTGCGGACACTTGCGCAACCCCTGCCGCGCCTCTGCCAAGCTCTGCTCACGGCGCTTGAGCGCCAGCAGCACCTGCAGCGCGGCGATGATCGCATCGCCCGTCGTGGTGTGCTGAAAACACACCAGATGCCCCGAATTCTCCCCACCCATCTGCCAGTTGCGCGCCAGCAACTCGGCAACCACATAGCGATCGCCAACCTTGGCGCGGACAAAGGGAATCCCCAGATCGGCCAGCGCCAGCTCCAGACCCAGATTGCTCATCAGCGTACCTACCACCCCGCCCTGCAGCTTGCCGCGCTCCTGCAGGTCACGCGCAATGATGAACAGCAGCTCGTCGCCATCGACCAGGGCACCGGTGTGGTCAACCATCAGCACGCGATCCGCATCACCATCGAAGGCGATGCCCAGATCGGCCTGCTGGGCCACCACCGCGGCCTGCAGGGCTTCGACGTGAGTAGAGCCGCAGCCGTCATTGATATTCAGCCCGTCAGGCTGGGCCGAGAGCACCGAAACCACGGCACCGAGCTCGCGAAACACGCTAGGCGCAACCTTGTAGGCCGCACCATTGGCGCAATCGAGCACGATCTTCAGCCCGGCAAAATCGGTACTGGTCGGCACACTGCTCTTGCAGAACTCGATATAGCGGCCCGCCGCATCGTTGATCCGCGACACCTTACCCAACTGGCCCGACTCGACCACGGTCATGGGCGCATCGAGCAACTCCTCGATCATCAGTTCGACCTCGTCAGGCAGCTTGGTGCCCTGCCCCGAGAAAAACTTGATGCCGTTGTCGTGATGCGGATTGTGCGAGGCACTGATGACGATACCCGCCTCGGCATGGAAGGTCCGGGTCAGGTAGGCGATCGCCGGCGTCGGCATCGGCCCCAGCAACAGGACATCGGCACCTGCCGCGGACAAGCCGGCCTCCAGCGCCGACTCGAACATGTAACCGGAAATCCGCGTGTCCTTGCCGATCAGAATCCTGCACTTGCCCTGCTTGCGAAATGCCATGCCGGCCGCCCAACCAAGCTTGAGCATGAAATCCGGGGTGATGGGAAACTCGCCGACCCGCCCACGAATACCGTCGGTACCAAAATATTTTCTAGTCATGACCAGGATTCCTTGATTACTTATTCAGCCGCTTCGACTGCAGCCAGCATACGCACCACATCAACTGTCTCAGGCACGTCATGTACCCGCAGGATGTGCGCCCCTTTAGTGATTGCCAAGGCCGCCAGGGCAAGACTGCCGTATAGACGCTCGCCAACCTCGCGATTCAGCGCCCGTCCGATCATGCTCTTGCGCGAGACGCCGACCAGCAGTGGCCGGCCCAACTCATGCAGCGACTGCAGATGCTTGAACAGCCTGAGATTGTGCTCCTGGGTCTTGGCGAAACCAAAGCCGGGGTCGAGAATCAGCCGCTCGACGGCGATCCCTGCCGCGGCGCAAGCGGCCATGCGCTCGGACAAGAATACCCGGACCTCACTCAAGATGTCGTCGTACCGGGGGTTCTGCTGCATGGTGGTCGGCTCGCCGCGCATGTGCATCAGGCACACCGGCAAACCGCTATCGGCCGCGGCATCCAGCGCCCCGTCACGCTGCAACGAACGCACATCGTTGATCAGACCCGCACCGAGACGAGCAGTCTCACGCATCACTGCAGGCGTCGAGGTATCCACCGAGATGATCACATCCAGCTCGGCAGCGATGGCCTCGACAATGGGCGCAACGCGCTCAAGCTCTTCAACCGGTGACACCGCTCGCGCCCCGGGGCGCGTGGATTCGCCACCGACATCGATCAGGCTGGCGCCGGCACGCAACATAGCCTCGGCATGACGCAAGGCTGCATCACGCTGACCGAAACGGCCGCCATCGGAGAAGGAGTCGGGGGTGACATTGAGGATACCCATCACCTGCGGACGGGTTAAATCAAGAAACCGGCTGCCACAAGGCAGCCGGCTCGGATGGTGCACTTCAGACATCGTGATCCTTAATGCTCGACAGCAGAACCGCCGATAGGTTTCTCTGGACGATCCTTTTCATCGAGACCAGCAACCGGGATACCGGCATCGCCACCACCGCTCCAGTCGCGCGGCTCGCGCGGGGCACGGCCATTCATAATGTCGTCGATCTGCTCGGCATCGATGGTTTCGTACTTCATCAAGGCCTCGGCCATGGCGTCGAGTTTGTCGCGATTCTCTTCCAGCAGGCGCCTGGCGGTGCCATAACACTGATCGATGATGCTGCGCACCTCCTGGTCGATCACCCTGGCCGTATCGGCCGAGACATTGGTGTGCTGGCTACCCATGCTGCGCCCAAGGAAAACCTCGCCCTCCTCCTCGGCATACATCAGCGGACCGAGCTTCTCGGACAAGCCCCACTTGGTCACCATGTTGCGCGCCAGCTGGGTGGCACGCATGATGTCGTTCGAGGCCCCAGTGGTCACGCCATCGAAGCCCAAGGTCATCTCTTCGGCGATACGACCACCGAACAGCGAGCAGATCTGGCTGGTCAAGGCGCGCTTGCTCAGGCTGTAGCGATCCTCTTCCGGGAGGAACATGGTCACACCCAGGGCCCGTCCGCGAGGAATGATCGACACCTTATAGACCGGATCATGCTCGGGCACCAGACGCCCGACAATGGCATGACCGGCTTCGTGGAACGCCGTGTTGAGCTTTTCCTTGTCCGACATGACCATGGATTTGCGCTCGGCGCCCATCATGATCTTGTCCTTGGCCAGCTCGAATTCCTTCATCTCGACCAGGCGCTTGCCGGCACGCGCGGCAAACAACGAGGCCTCGTTGACCAGGTTGGCCAGATCGGCACCGGAGAAGCCCGGCGTACCACGCGCAATCATCGCCGGCTGGACATCCTCGCCCATCGGCACCTTGCGCATGTGCACCTTGAGAATCTGCTCACGACCACGGATATCCGGCAGACCGACCACCACCTGACGGTCGAAACGACCGGGACGCAACAGCGCCGGATCGAGTACGTCGGGGCGGTTGGTCGCGGCGATGACGATCACGCCATCGTTCATCTCGAAGCCGTCCATCTCCACCAGCAACTGGTTGAGGGTCTGCTCGCGCTCGTCGTGACCGCCACCCATGCCAGCACCACGATGGCGACCGACGGCGTCGATTTCGTCGATGAAGATGATACACGGTGCATGCTTCTTCGCCTGCTCGAACATATCGCGCACGCGGGACGCACCGACACCGACGAACATCTCGACGAAGTCGGAGCCGGAAATGGTGAAGAACGGCACCTTGGCCTCACCAGCAACCGCCTTGGCCAGCAAGGTCTTGCCGGTACCCGGCGAACCGACCATCAACACGCCGCGCGGGATACGCCCGCCGAGGCGCTGGAACTTGCCCGGATCACGCAGGAATTCGACCAGCTCGCTGACTTCTTCCTTGGCTTCGTCGCACCCGGCGACGTCAGCGAAAGTGGTCTTGACCTGATCTTCCGAGAGCAGGCGCGCCTTGCTCTTGCCGAAGCTCATGGGCCCGCCCTTGCCGCCGGCACCGCCCTGCATCTGGCGCATAAAGAACATGAACACCGCGATGATCACCAGGATCGGGAAGCTGGCTACCAGCAACTGGGTCCAGATGCTCTGCTGCTCCGGCTGCTTGCCGATTATCTGCACGTTGTTGTCGATCAGATCCTTGATCAGGCCGTTATCCTGAATCGCCGGGCGCACGGTCTCGAAGGACGAACCATCGCCACGCACGCCACTGATGATGAAACCATCAACAGTGACCCGCTGCACCGCGCCATCCTGAACCTGCTGGATAAACTCCGAGTAGTTGAGCTTGTTGGACTCGCTCGGGCTGGAGAAATTGTTCATCACCGTCACCAAGACAGCGGCGATGATCAGCCACAGGATCAGATTCTTTGCCATGTCGTTCAATTAGCTACCCTCTGAAGCAGGCCCCGTGCCGAAGCGCACTTCGCATGACGACCAGTTATGTACCGACCTAACTTACTACACAACGCCCGCCCCTGGCAGACGCCGTCTGTAACCCTTTATTTTGGCGCCCATAAGCCGCAGCACCCATACCACATAGGACTGGCATGCCAGCCCTTGGTTGCATTTATCTAGCAGCCTGCTAGCCGCCACGAAAGCTGCGCCCAAGCAGGTATTGCTCGCGCGAGCGATCACGCGAGGACAAGGGCTTGCGCATCTGCACCTTGTCGAACATTTCGCGCACCTGCTTGTGGTAAATATCGAAGCCTTCGCCCTGGAAAATCTTGATCAAAAAATCACCACCCGGACGCAGCACGCGCCCAGCCAAGTCCAGCGCCAATTCGCACAGATACATGGCGCGTGCCTGATCGGCGGCCCTTACTCCACTCATATTGGGGGCCATATCGGAAATCACAAGGTCTACCGGATTACCGCCAATCGCCTCGAGGATCTGCGCGAACACCGCATCGTCGGTGAAATCGCCCTGAATGAAGGTGACATCGGGAATGCTGTCCATCTCCAGAATATCGGAGGCGATCAGGGTGCCCTTGTCGCCGATCAAGCGGCTGGTGACCTGCGACCAGCCACCTGGCGCAGCTCCCAGGTCGACCACAGTCATACCCGGGCGCAGGATTCGATCCTTTTCCTGGATCTCCAGCAGCTTGTAGCTGGCGCGCGAGCGATAGCCATCCTTTTGCGCCATTTTGACGTAAGGGTCGTTGAAATGCTCTTTCAGCCAACCTTGACTGGTTTTGGAACGGGCCACGCAATACCTCGAATTGTGCAGAGCATGAATATCTGGGCGGCAACCAAGGCGCTCGGGTAAACTGATCGCCGTTTTTTACCAGATTAAATGCAGGAATCAGATTATGCCGCTCACTCAAGAGCAGAAGAAACAATTCAAATCTATCGGCCACCACCTGAAACCCGTATTGATCGTGGCCGACAATGGTTTGACCGAAGGCGTGCTGGCCGAACTGGAGCGTGCCCTGAGCGACCATGAACTGATCAAAGTGCAATTGCGCATCGTCGAGCGCGAAAGCCGCCTTGCAGCCATTAACGAGCTGTGCAAAGCCGGTCATGCCGATCTGGTGCAGGTCATCGGCAAGATGGCGCTGATCTACCGCAAGAACCCCAAGGTCAACAAAAACCTGTCCAACGTTCACCGTCATCACGGCTGATCGCTTCAGGCTGCACGCTTCCTGCCTTACTTGAAGCTTGCAGCTTTTCGCTTGCCACGGCCCGGCACTGGCTGCAGCACCAGCAGCAAACCGCAAAACGCCATCACCAGGTAGCTGAACATCAGCCAGAGCCCGCCGCCAGGCCAGTAATGGCGCACACCAAAGTAACTGGCCGCCATCACCAACACCGTCAACAACAGTTGCCCGCGGATATCGCGCCACAGACTGACCAAACGCTCGGCACGGATCAGCACCAGCACCTGCAGCCCCGCACAAACCCCAGCCAGCCCTACCAATAGCGGGCGAACCGCGCGGGCGATCTCCTCGACCAGCAACGGCGCCAAGCCCAGCTTGGCGATTGCCGGCAACAGCAGAAAATGCAACAACCACAGACCGCCGACCCAGAAGGTCTGGGCCAGCAGCCAGCTTATCGCACCAGCAGCTTGGCTGTCGGGCCTAGATATGACGAACCTCGACGATCTCGTACTCGACGATGCCGCTGGGAGTTTTCACCGCCACCACATCGCCCTCTTCCTTGCCGACCAGCGCACGGGCGATAGGCGAGCCAACCGATAGTTTGCCGAGTTTGATATCGGCTTCGTCTTCGCCAACGATCTGATAGGTCACGCTTTCGTCGGTTTCGACATTGGCGATCTCCACGGTGGTGCCGAAAATCACCTTGCCGGTGTGGGCAATACCGGTGACATCGATAACCACCGCATTCTGCAGACGGCCTTCGATATCACGGATGCGCGCCTCGACCATGCCCTGCTGCTCGCGGGCGGCATGGTATTCGGCGTTTTCCTTGAGGTCACCCAGCTCACGCGCGGTGCCGATGTCCTGGCTGAGCTTGGGCCGCACCACCTTGGTCAGGTGGGCCAGTTCCTCTTCCAGGGCGCGAGCGCCCCGGACGGTCATGGGGTATTTAGTCATGCTTTGATTCCTGCATGGAGGTCCTGCAACCGGCGCACGGTCTTCTCGGGACCGAACTTGAGCGCCTCACAAATCGCTTCACCCGCCGCCAGCGTGGTGGTGCAGCAGATTCGATGCTGCAGCGCATTACGCCGAATGGAATAGGAGTCGGCGATCGACTGACGACCCTCGGTGGTATTGATGATCAGGGTGACTTCGTCATTCTTGATCATATCGACCACATGAGGACGACCCTCGGTCACCTTGTTCACGCGGCGCACCGGCAAGCCGGCGGCCTCGATCAGCCTGGCGGTACCCGAAGTGGCCACCACGTCAAAACCCAGTTCGATCAGGTTGCGCGCCAACTCGGCCACCAGCGGCTTGTCGTCGTCGCGCACGCTGATAAAGGCACAGCCACTGTTGGGCAGGATTTCGCTGGCGCCCAGCTGGGCCTTGGCGAAGGCCTCGCCGAAGGTATCGCCGACACCCATCACTTCACCGGTCGACTTCATTTCCGGGCCGAGGATCGGATCGACGCCCGGGAACTTGGCGAAGGGGAACACCGCTTCCTTGACGCTGTAGAAGTTGGGAATGATTTCCTCGGTGAAACCGACTTCGGCCAGGGTCTTGCCGGCCATCACCCGGGCCCCGAGCATCGCCAGGGAGATGCCGATGCACTTGGAGACGAAGGGCACGGTGCGCGAGGCGCGCGGATTGACTTCGATGACGAAGATATCCTCGCCCTGCACCGCCATCTGCACGTTCATCAGGCCGATCACACCGAGCTCCAGGGCCATTTTCTTGACCTGGTCGCGGATCTCGTCCTGGATATGCGCCGGCAGCGAATACGGCGGCAACGAGCACGCCGAGTCACCGGAGTGCACGCCAGCCTGTTCGATATGCTGCATGATCGCGCCTATCACCACGGTTTCGCCGTCGCAGATAGCATCGATGTCGACTTCGATGGCGCAGTTGAGGAAGTGGTCGAGCAGCACCGGGCTGTCGTTCGACACCTTCACCGCTTCGCGCATGTAGCGCTTGAGCTCTTCTTCCTGGTAGACGATTTCCATCGCCCGTCCGCCCAACACATAGGACGGACGCACCACCAGCGGATAGCCGATGACCTTGGACGCCGCCAGGGCCTCCTCCTCGCTGCGCGCCGTGGCGTTGGCCGGCTGGCGCAGGCCCAGACGCTGGACCATCTGCTGGAAGCGCTCGCGGTCTTCGGCGCGGTCGATCGCCTCGGGGCTGGTACCGATGATCGGCACACCGGCCTCTTCCAGCGCGCGGCAGATTTTCAGCGGGGTCTGCCCACCGTACTGCACGATCACACCCTTGGGCTGCTCGACGCGGACGATTTCCAGCACGTCTTCCAGGGTTACCGGCTCGAAATACAAGCGGTCGGAGGTGTCGTAGTCGGTGGAGACGGTTTCCGGGTTGCAGTTGACCATGATGGTCTCGTAACCGTCTTCACGCAGCGCCAATGCGGCGTGCACGCAGCAGTAGTCGAACTCGATGCCCTGGCCGATGCGGTTCGGCCCGCCGCCGAGGATCATGATCTTGTCGCGGCTCGACGGCGCCGCCTCGCACTCTTCCTCGTAGGTCGAATACATATAGGCGGTGTCACTGGCGAACTCGGCGGCGCAGGTGTCGACGCGCTTGTACACCGGCAGCACTTTCAGCTTGTGGCGGTGGCTGCGCAGGCTCTTCTCGGAGACGCCGAGCAGCTTGGCCAGACGGATGTCGGAGAAGCCCTTGCGCTTGAGCTTGTACATCAGGTCGCGGTCGATGCTGACCAGACCCAGGGTCTTGATCTTTTCCTCGTCCTTGACCAGGTCTTCGATCTGCACCAGGAACCACTCGTCGATGCGGGTCAGCTCGAACACTTCGGCAACCGTCTTGCCGGCACGGAAGGCGTCAGCCAGGTACCAGATGCGGTCGGCACCCGGCACGGTCAGCTCGCGCTTGAGGGTGCTCTCGGCATCCGGGTCGTTCGGATCGAGCATCGGATCGAAGCCGGACACACCGACTTCCAGGCCGCGCAGGGCTTTCTGCATGGACTCCTGGAAGGTGCGACCGATAGCCATGACCTCACCGACCGACTTCATCTGGGTGGTCAGGCGCGCGTCGGCCTTGGGGAATTTCTCGAAGGCGAAACGCGGGATCTTGGTCACCACGTAGTCGATGGCCGGCTCGAACGACGCCGGGGTACGGCCGCCGGTGATGTCGTTGCTCAGCTCGTCGAGGGTGTAACCGACGGCCAGCTTGGCGGCGATCTTGGCGATCGGGAAGCCGGTGGCCTTGGAAGCCAGCGCCGAGGAACGCGAGACCCGCGGGTTCATCTCGATCACCACCATACGGCCGGTGTTCGGGCAGATGCCGAACTGCACGTTGGAGCCGCCGGTTTCCACGCCGATTTCGCGCAGTACCGCCAGCGAGGCGTTGCGCAGGATCTGGTATTCCTTGTCGGTCAGGGTTTGCGCCGGGGCCACGGTGATCGAGTCGCCGGTGTGCACGCCCATGGGGTCGAAGTTCTCGATGGCGCAGACGATGATGCAGTTGTCCTTCTTGTCGCGGACCACCTCCATCTCGTATTCCTTCCAGCCGATCAGCGACTCGTCGATCAGCAGCTCGTTGGTCGGCGACAGATCGATGCCGCGCGCGCAGATCTCCTCGAATTCTTCACGGTTGTAGGCGATGCCGCCACCGGTGCCGCCCATGGTGAAGGACGGCCGGATGATGCAGGGAAAGCCGACTTTCTCGAGGACGACGTAGGCTTCTTCCATGTTATGGGCGATGCCGGAAATCGGGCAGGCCAGGCCGATGTCTTTCATCGCCTTGTCGAAGCGCGAACGGTCTTCGGCCTTGTCGATGGTGTCGGCGTTGGCACCGATCATTTCCACACCGAACTTTTCCAGAATGCCGTGCTTTTCCAGGTCCAGCGCGCAGTTCAGCGCGGTCTGCCCGCCCATGGTCGGCAGCAGGGCGTCCGGGCGCTCCTTCTCGATGATCTTGGCCACGGTCGACCACTTGATCGGCTCGATGTAGGTGGCATCGGCCATGGCCGGGTCGGTCATGATGGTGGCCGGGTTGGAGTTCACCAGAATGACGCGGTAGCCCTCTTCTTTCAGGGCCTTGCAGGCCTGGGCGCCGGAATAGTCGAATTCGCAGGCCTGGCCGATGACGATCGGGCCGGCACCGAGGATCAGGATGCTTTTAATATCTGTACGTTTTGGCATAGCGGTTACTCGAATCCTTGGGTCAGTCGGCGAGGTTTAGCGGCGCTTGGCCATGGCTTCGATAAAACGGTCGAACAGCGGGGCCACATCGGCTGGGCCGGGGCTCGCTTCGGGGTGCCCCTGGAAGCTGAAGGCAACCTTGTCGGTCCGCTCGATACCTTGCAAAGAACCGTCGAACAGCGACTTGTGAATCGCCCGCACGTTGCTCGGCAGGCTGGCTTCATCCACGGCGAAACCATGGTTCTGGCTGGTGATCATCACCACGCCACTGTCCAGATCCTGCACCGGGTGGTTGGCACCGTGGTGACCGTGGCCCATTTTCAGGGTCTTGGCACCGGAGGCCAGGGCCAACAGCTGGTGGCCGAGACAGATACCGAATAGTGGAATCTCGGTTTCCAGCACTTCCTTGATTGCCTGGATCGCGTAGTCGCACGGCTCGGGATCGCCCGGCCCGTTGGACAGGAACACACCGTCGGGACTCAGCGCCAGCACCTCGGCAGCGGGGGTCTGCGCCGGCACCACGGTCACCCGGCAACCGCGCTCGACCAGCATGCGCAGGATGTTCAACTTGACCCCGTAGTCGTACGCGACCACATGGTAAGGCAGCTCGCTGGCCGGAATTTCCGGGTGGCTGTCGTCCTTCAGGTTCCACACGCTGGAGCGCCACTCGTAGGGCTCGGTGCAGCTGACCACCTTGGCCAGGTCCATGCCCTTGAGGCCGGGGAAGCTGCGCGCCAGGTCCAGAGCCTTGTCTTCGGTGGCGTCATCGCCGACCAGGATGCAGCCGTTCTGCGAACCCTTCTCGCGGAGGATGCGGGTCAGGCGACGGGTATCGATGCCGGCGATGGCCACGGTACCGTTTTCCTTCAGGTACTCATCCAGCGGCTGCTTGCTGCGCCAGTTGCTGGCGATCAGCGGTAGATCGCGGATGATCAAGCCGGCAGCCCAGACCCTATTGGACTCGGCATCTTGCGGCGTGGTGCCGGTATTGCCGATGTGCGGATAGGTCAGGGTGACGATTTGCTGGGCATAGGAAGGATCGGTAAGGATTTCCTGATAGCCGGTCATGGCGGTGTTGAAAACCACCTCTCCAATAGTTTGGCCATCGGCACCGATGGCCTCGCCACGAAAAATGCTGCCATCAGCAAGGGCCAGGATGGCAGGTTTAAGGGCTGGCTTACTCAAGAAAACCTCCGTAGATCAAAGCTTGAAGCAAACGCAGATTGTAAAAAAGCGGGATGACGTACCGACCGTCACCCCGCTTTTTTATATGATTCATTCTGCGCAACTTTTAGTGGACACACTAAAGCAGGAAGCCTACAGGAAAGTGCCTTTTTGGTCCACCGGCAGATGCGATTAACTCCTAGCCAGAATATAGGCTTCCGACGAAGCGCCTCAGCTGAGGCCAAGCACATCCTGCATGTCGTACAGCGCAGGCGCACGCCCCTGCAGCCATGCGGCCGAACGCACCGCCCCCTTGGCGAAGGTCATACGGCTCGAGGCTTTATGGGTGATTTCCACGCGCTCGCCATCGGCGGCGAACAGCACGGTGTGATCGCCGACCACATCGCCCGCCCTTACCGTGGCAAAGCCGATGGTTTCGCGGTCGCGGGCGCCGGTCTGGCCTTCACGGCCGTAGACCGCGACCTTCTGCAGGTCACGCCCCAGGGCATTGGCCACTACCTCGCCCATGCGCAGGGCGGTGCCGGATGGCGCATCGACCTTGTGTCGGTGATGGGCCTCGATGATCTCGATGTCCACCTCATCACCGAGCACCCGCGCCGCGGTATCCAGCAACTTCAGGCACAGGTTGACGCCCACGCTGAAGTTGGCGGCAAACACTATGGGTATCTGCCGACTGGCATCGGCCAACAGCTGTTTTTCCTCGACACTGAATCCGGTCGTACCAATCACCATGGCCTTGCCGGCCTGCCGGCAAATTTCCAGGTTTTTCAGGGTTACCGAAGGATGGGTGAAATCGATCAGCACATCGAACCGATCCAGCACTTCACTCAAACTGCCTGACAGCCTGATGCCGATCTTGCCCAGCGCCGCCAGCTCGCCGGCATCGGCGCCAATCAGACTGCTGTCGGCACGATCGATCGCCGCCGTCAGGCTGACGCCATCGGCCTGTTGCACGGCCTCGATCAGGGTCTTGCCCATGCGCCCGGCGGCGCCCATCACTGCTATTCGTTGCATAAAGTCAGCCCCAAGCCTCAAGCCTCCAGCCGCAAGCAACACCCTCTTGAGGCTTGCAGCTTGCAGCTTGCCACTGGAAATTAAACATCACCGGAAATTAAACATCACCGAAGAAGCGCTTCACACCCTCGAACCAGCCACTGGCCTTGGGCGAATGGCGGGTATCGCCCTGCAGCGTCCTGCGAAACTCTTCGAGCAGTTCGCGCTGACGCCGATCCAGACTGACCGGGGTTTCCACCGCGACCCGGCACATCAGGTCGCCGGCACCGCCACCACGCACCGGCGCCACGCCTTTACCGCGCAGGCGGAACAGCTTGCCGGTCTGGGTGCCTTCCGGAATCTTCAGCTTGACCCGGCCATCCAGGGTCGGCACTTCCAGCTCGCCGCCCAGCGCCGCATCGGCGAAGCTGATCGGCACCTCGCAGTACAGGTGTTTGCCGTCGCGCTGGAAGATCGCGTGCTCGCGCACATTGACCACCACATAGAGGTCGCCCGCCGGGCCGCCCATCGCGCCCGCCTCGCCTTCGCCGGACAGGCGAATGCGATCACCGGTATCGACACCGGGCGGGACTTTCACCGACAGGGTCTTGTGCTCTTCCACCCGACCATGGCCATGGCAGGAGCCGCACGGATCGGTAATCATCTTGCCGCTGCCATGGCAACGCGGACAGGTCTGCTGCACCGAGAAGAAGCCCTGCTGCATGCGCACCTGCCCGATACCGCCGCAGGTGGTACAGGTCACCGGCGAGGTGCCTTTCTTCGCCCCGGAGCCTTCGCAGACCTTGCAATTGACCAGGGTCGGCACCCGGATGTTGACCGTAGTACCGCGCACGGCCTCTTCCAGGTCCAGCTCCAGGGTGTAGCGCAAATCGCTGCCACGCTGGGCACCGCCACGCTGGCCGCCACGACCGCCGGCACCACCGAAGAAGTCGCTGAACACATCGCCGAAGATATCGGAGAAATTCGCCCCGCCGAAGCCGGCGCCACCCGCACCGCCCATACTCGGGTCCACCCCGGCATGCCCGTACTGATCGTAGGCCGCACGCTTGCTGGCATCGGACAATACTTCGTAGGCCTCGTTGGCATCCTTGAACAGATCTTCCGACGCTTTATCGTCAGGATTGCGGTCCGGGTGATGCTTCATCGCCAGGCGCCGGTAGGCCTTTTTCAGCTCCGCTTCGCTGGCGCCGCGCTCGACACCGAGCACCTCGTAATAATCACGTTTAGCCATAAGTCCTTAACACCCTTGAATCGTATCCTCCAGACGCGCCAACGCGGGAGCAAGCTCCCGCGCGACGGTTCGTAACGGTCGCAGCCTAGGCCACGACTGCCTGGAGCGGCAGGCAGCAGCCGCTCAAGCGGCTTGCTGCAGTTCCCACATCCCCGTGGGTCACAGGCTTGCGCCTGTTTGCGCCTATTTGCTTTCCTTGACCTCTTCAAACTCCGCGTCGACCACATCGTCGCCAGCGCCTTGCGCATCATCGGCGCCCTGGGCAGCAGCACCCGGCTGCGGCTGTTCGGCATACATCTTCTGCGCCAGCGGGGTGGTAGCCTCGGACAATGCACTGATCTTGGCTTCGATAGCCGTCTTGTCGTCACCCTTGATCGCCGCTTCCAGCGCGCTCAGCGCGGTCTCGATAGCGGCCTTCTCGTCCGCAGTCGCCTTGTCGCCCGCCTCGGTGATCATTTTGCGGGTGGCATGCACCAGCTGATCACCCTGGTTACGCGCGGTGGCCAGTTCCTCGAACTTGCGGTCTTCCTCGGCATTGGCCTCGGCGTCACGCACCATCTGCTGGATTTCCTCCTCGGACAGCCCGGAGTTGGCCTTGATCACGATCGACTGGGTCTTACCCGTCGCCTTGTCTTTCGCGCCGACATGGAGAATGCCGTTGGCGTCGATATCGAAGGTCACCTCGATCTGCGGTACGCCACGCGGTGCCGGCGGAATCTCGGCCAGATCGAACTTGCCCAGCGACTTGTTCTGCGACGCCTGCTTACGCTCGCCCTGCAGCACATGAATGGTCACCGCGCTCTGGTTGTCGTCGGCGGTGGAGAACACCTGGGACTTCTTGGTCGGAATCGTGGTGTTCTTCTCGATCAGCGCGGTCATCACCCCGCCCATGGTTTCGATACCCAGGGTCAGCGGCGATACGTCGAGCAGCAGCACGTCCTTGACGTCGCCAGCCAGAACTGCGCCCTGGATGGCGGCACCGATGGCAACGGCCTCGTCCGGGTTGACGTCCTTGCGCGCGTCCTTGCCGAAGAAATCGGTGACCAGCTTCTGCACCAGCGGCATGCGGGTCTGACCGCCGACCAGGATCACGTCGTCGATCTTGGCCACGTCGATACCAGCGTCTTTCAACGCAATGCGGCATGGTTCGATGGTGCGCTGCACCAGGTCCTCGACCAGCGACTCCAGCTTGGCACGGGAAATCTTCACGTTGAGGTGCTTGGGACCGGTGGCATCTGCGGTGATGTATGGCAGGTTGACGTCGGTCTGCTGACTCGAGGACAGCTCGATCTTGGCTTTTTCAGCGGCTTCTTTCAGGCGCTGCATGGCCAACGGGTCACCCTTGAGGTTCATGCCGCTTTCTTTCTTGAATTCGTCGACCAGGTAATCGATCAGACGAATATCGAAGTCCTCACCGCCGAGGAAGGTGTCGCCGTTGGTGGCCAACACTTCGAACTGGTGCTCGCCATCGACTTCGGCGATTTCGATCACCGAGACGTCGAAGGTACCGCCACCCAGGTCATAGACGATCACGGTGTGGTCGCCCTTGGCCTTGTCCATACCGTAGGCCAGCGCCGCGGCGGTCGGCTCGTTGATGATACGCTTGACGTCCAGACCGGCGATGCGCCCGGCATCCTTGGTGGCCTGGCGCTGGCTGTCGTTGAAATACGCAGGAACCGTGATCACCGCTTCGGTCACGGATTCGCCGAGATAGTCTTCGGCGGTCTTCTTCATTTTCTTGAGGATCTCAGCCGAGATCTGCGGCGGCGCCATCTTCTGGCCATTCACTTCGACCCAGGCGTCGCCATTGTCGGCCTTGACGATCTTGTACGGAACCATCTGGATGTCTTTCTGCACGACGTCTTCTTCGAAGCGACGACCGATCAGACGCTTCACCGCGTACAGGGTGTTATGCGGATTGGTCACAGCCTGACGCTTGGCCGACTGACCGACGAGGATTTCGCCGTCATTGGCATAAGCAATGATCGACGGCGTGGTGCGAGTGCCTTCGGCGTTCTCGATGACCTTGACGTTGCCGTTTTCCAGAATGGAGACGCACGAGTTGGTGGTCCCCAGGTCAATACCGATAATTCTACCCATCATCATTCTCCTGAAATTTTGATATTTCCGCCGCCATGCCTTGTCAGCCGCGGCAGCACTAAAACGCTTGACTCATAAATGGGGGCCGATCGGCGAATTTCAAGCCTGCTCATCGATAGACGGCGGAACTTCGGCAGGCGCCTTGCTGACCACCACCATCGCCGGACGCAACAGTCGACCGTTGAGCAGATAGCCCTTCTGAAACACCTTGAGCACGCTGTTCGGCTCTACATGGGTGCTGTCCTGCATGGCCATGGCCTGATGGTGCTCGGGATTGAAGGGCTCGCCCTGCGGGTCGATGGCCTCCAGCTGATAGCGCTTGAGGGTGTCCTGGAACAACCTGAGGGTCAGCTCCAGGCCCTCGCGCACAGCCTTGATCGCCTCGTCATCCGGACTCGACAGCTCGAGACCGCGCTCCAGACTATCGACGACCGGCAGCAGGTCATTGGCGAATTTTTCCAAGGCGAACTTATGCGCCTTCTCTACATCCTGCTCGGCGCGACGACGCACGTTCTGCAGGTCCGCCGCCATGCGCAGAGCCTGATCCTGAGCGGCAGCCAGCTCTTCCTCCAGCACCTGGATGCGAGCATCCAACTGATCGCTCATTCCCATTTCGGCATCGGGGGCAAGCTCTGGCAGCTGGTTATCGCGGGTCTGTTCGTCAGCCATGCGTTTCTCCTCTAAAAATTCGACGCAAACCTAAACTTGCGCGTCTGCCGCCTATATGGGGACAAATTCTGCAGCTTCAAGTACTGCGCAAGGATTGTCAGCCGAGAAACAAACACTGTATAAATATACACACTAAAGAATTGGGAGGCCTCGCCATGCTGGTGCACCTGTCCGTACACAACTACGCCATCGTTGAACACCTCGACCTGGAGCTGGACAGCGGCATGAGCGTGATCAGCGGCGAAACCGGCGCCGGTAAATCGATCATGCTCGACGCCCTCGGCCTGTGCCTGGGCGATCGCGCCGACAGCGGCGTGGTCCGTCCCGGCGCCGACAAGGCGGATATCCTGGCCAGTTTCGACCTTGCCGACATCCCCGAAGCCCGCGCCTGGCTGGCCGAGCGCGACCTGGGTCACAACCAGGATCAAGACGGCCCGTGCATCCTCCGGCGCGTGATCACCGCCGAAGGCCGCTCGCGCGGCTACATCAATGGCTCCCCCTGCCCCCAGGGCGACCTCAAGGCCCTCGGCGAACTGCTGATCGACATCCACAGCCAGCATGAACATCAGTCCCTGCTCAAGGCCGACACCCACCGCCGCCTGCTCGACGAATACGCCGGCAGCCAGGAACTGGCACGCCAGGTGCTGCTGGCCGCACAACGCTGGAAACAGACCAGAAGCGAACTGCAGCGCATCTCCAGCATCGGCGACGAACAGCGCGCCCGCCACCAGTTGCTCAGCTATCAGCTGGAAGAGCTGGACAACCTGGCCCTGGGCGAAAACGAACTGGAACAACTGGAGCAGGAACACAAGAACCTGACCAATGCCGAAAACCTGCTCAGCGCCTGCCGCCTGGTGATCGAGCAGTGCAGCGAGAACGACGCCGGCAACGTGCTCTCGGCCCTGACCGGCAGCCTCAACCGCCTGGGCGCTTTTCAGGGCCAACCGGGCGCCCTGAGCGAAGCGACCAACCTGCTGGCCAGCGCCCAGATCCAGGTGGAGGAAGCGGTCGGCGAACTCAACCGCTTCCTCGACCACTTCGACGCCGACCCCGAGCGCCTGCAGCAGATGGAGGAACGCCTGGACGCGATCTATACCCTGGCGCGCAAGCACCGCACTCAGCCCGGCGAGCTGATCGCCATGCAGCAGCAACTGTTCGAGGAATTGGAAAGCCTCAACGCCGACGACCAGGCCGCCGAACGCCTGAACGAAGAACTGGCCGCCTTCGAGCGCCACTACCAGGAAAAGGCCGGCGAACTCAGCACCCTGCGCCAGCGCGCGGCCAGCGAACTGGCGGCGGCAGTCGAACTGGAAATGCACAATCTGGGCATGCCGGGAGGGCGCTTCAGCATCAGGCTGAGCGCCAACAACAGCAGCGAACCACAGCCCTACGGCCTAGAACAGCTGGAGTTCCTGGTCAGCGCCAACCCCGGTCAGCCACTCAAGCCCCTGGCCAAAGTGGCTTCCGGCGGCGAGTTGTCACGCATCAGCCTGGCGATCCAGGTAATCACCGCACAAACCTCGCGCGTGCCGACCCTGGTGTTCGACGAAGTCGATGTCGGCATCGGCGGCCCTACCGCCGAAGTGGTCGGGCAACTGCTGCGCCGTCTCGGCGAACGCGGCCAGGTACTGACCGTCACCCACCTGCCACAAGTAGCCGCCCAGGGCCACCAGCACCTGTTCGTGCACAAGGTACGCGGCAACGACGCCACCCGCACGGCCGTGAGCAAACTGGATAGCAACCAGCGGGTCGAGGAAATCGCCCGCATGCTCGGCGGTGTCGACCTGACAGAAGAATCCCTGGCCCATGCCCGACAGATGGTCGGCAGCGCCCAGGTCTGAGAGGCTGCACAAATGTCGCTTGCCGACGGCGCACTCGTTAAGGTCTCCGGCTTTTCTCAGCCCCTGGAAACCTGTGGAAAAACACTCGCCTACTGCGCTCGAAGCTCGAATTTTTTACAACCCCTGACCGCACAACGACAAAGGCGACCCGAGGGCCGCCTTTGTGCATGTCGCACCGGTGCGCTTACTTCTTTTTGCGCACGTAGAGCACCAGGTTGTGATCGACCATCTCGAAGCCGTGCTCGCGCACAATCTCCCTCTGCCGCTTCTCGATTTCAGGATCGAAGAACTCGATCACCTCGCCAGAATCGACACAGACCATATGGTCGTGATGACCGCTATCGGCCAATTCGAACACGGCATGACCACCATCGAAGTTATGCCGCACCACCAGCCCCGCCGCCTCGAACTGGGTCAGAACGCGGTATACGGTGGCCAGGCCGACGTCTTCGCCCGCCTCCATCAGCGCCTTGTAAACATCCTCTGCACTCATGTGACGCTGCTCGGCGGAATCGAGCATCTGCAGAATCTTGACCCGCGGCAGGGTCACTTTCAGGCCAGCTTTGCGTAGTTCGCTATTTTCAACCATGGTCTGCTTTCTCGCGGAAGCGGCTTCGCAGCTTCCTTTATTGCGGGTATGATCGGGGTTTACGTTGCCCAGCCAAGATAGTGGAAGTCACCCGCCGATGCAAAAAACCAAGTTCCTGCTGACCAGTCTCACCTTCGTGGGACTCCTCGCGCTCGCCGGCTGTTCTTTCCCCGGGGTTTATAAAATCGACGTCCAACAGGGCAACGTCGTTACACAAGACATGATAGACCAATTGCGCCCCGGAATGACCCGCAGCCAAGTGCGCTTTATCATGGGCAACCCGCTATTGACCGACACCTTCCATGCCAATCGCTGGGACTACCTGTACAGCATTCAGCCAGGTGGCGGCAAACGCCTGCAAGAGCGCGTCAGCTTGGTCTTCAATGACAACGATCAGTTGGCCGGCCTGTCGGGCGACTTCATGCCTGGTGTCAGCCGCGACGAGGCCATCCTCGGCCAGGATGGCGCCAGCGTGACGACGCCGCCAGCCACTGTGCAACCGCAAACCGAAGAGAAGCCAGCGCCAGGCTCCTTGCTCGAACAGATCCAGCGCGAAGTCGACGAGGTGCAGAGCGTGCCGGTACCGACTCCGGAACCACTGGAGCGTTCGCCGCAGTAATCCGAAAATCGAGTAGGAGGCGGGGTTGCCCCCGCCGTCCTCTCACACCACCGTACATACGGTTCCGTATACGGCGGTTCCTGCCTACTAACCAACAGCGTCAGCGAGCTTGGTTCCGTTGATGTGTCGCCTGCGGTATCTAAGCGCCCAGACCGGCCCTCGGAGCTTCCGGCTCCTACCTCCTGATGGTCTCGACCCCCGCTACGCGGAGTTTCTGCTTTACGATCCAACAGAGATCACACCCGACTGTCCACTCATGGCAGGTTCAGCCCTTCGTCACTCCGGTTTCGAGCAACTACTACGGCCTCGGCTGACTTCTGTTCGCCCATCCCGTCACCTCACGATGCCGGT
>NZ_FOWX01000013.1 GCF_900115555.1 Pseudomonas borbori | reverse complement strand
TGCTTGTGCCCACTCAGAAAGCGTCGACAGATAGGCCGACAGCTTGCCTGGGGCACCCGAGCGGGGCGCATCAAACAGGCCCGAAAAGCCTTTGCTCAACCACTGTTGTCGACGTTCGTAGACGGTTTGGGTGCAGACCCCAAAAGCTTCGGCCACCGCCTTAGGCGAATCACCGCGCGCAAGTCGCAGCAGCGTTCCTGCCCGATCCCGGCTGCGCCAATCTGTGCCCTTGTGAACGATCTCTTCCAGCTTGAGGATCTCTTCTTCGGTCAACGGTAAGGGCTTGTGCTTCATGGATGGGGGGGGCCAATCATCGGGTCTACGGGGTCATTATTATGACCTTATTTATTGGTGACCGCTTAAAGTCAGCTAAACAGATAGCTCGGCTCCCACACAACTTATGCAAAGTTTCGACCTTTAGATCGAATGGCCTTGCGTGTGTTGCATAGAAGCCGTGCAGCCACTGTGCAAGAGGTTTCCCGCGAAGATTTCGACGAATGGTCCGATCCAAATCAGTGAACTGATCAGCAAGAAACAGAACGCGGAGATTCGGATTCAATCGAATTATATAATTACGAGTTGCATGATCACGATAGATCTCGTGAATCAAGCTGCCTTCGTATGAGTGCTCGCCTATCCGAACCTGCAATGCAGTAGCATTCATTCTGCTTAGTTGTTTTTCTAAGGTTGCTCTGTTTTTGCCAGTGTCGGTTTTATCGAGATACTTCAAAAGTCGGTAGCCGCTTATCTGGCACTCCGACCCTTGTATTAGTGTCAGGTGCAGTAGGGCTTCCCAGACTTCGAGGTCGTCTTGATCAAGTAAGGCTCCCGTGTAAATGATACTGATCCCACCTAGAGCGTTAATATTTGCTCGCTCAAAGTGCGGGCGGTGCCCCTTGCCGACAGCTGCAAACAACGCTGAACGAAGAGCAAAGTTAGGGATGCGCAAAGCTGAATCTGGCCAGTTCGACAATAAACTACGAGAAATCTCGATAATCTCTTGCGGCTTATCACGAGAGCGCTTTCGATTTTTTTCTAGCTTTGCAAGCATGCTATCAAGCGACATCGTTAACGAATGGATGCGTTAATTTTACCGGCAATCCAGGCGTGCACGTGTTCGGCAGGCCATGCAACAGAGTTCGCCCCAAGCGGGATGGCGGCGGGGAACTCGCCGGCCTTAATCAGCCGATAGATTTGAGATTTGCTCAGTCCGACTAGAGCGCAGAGAGCAGGAAGGCGTAGCAGTGCTGGCGAGATAGGTTGAGTAGCCATCTTGGTCGGGACTCCTTAGTACCTGATTGGATGGCTATGGATTCAATGGCATCTCAAGCGAGGAGTCATGGGAATTCCCGAATTCACATGAGGATTCCCAAGTTTTTTACCATGAGATTTCAATCGTTATCATTGGATTTGGGGCGCATATATCTTCTCAGTGTTTTTGGGTCGCAGCGCATTTCGACACCGGCATCCTTTGCTAGCAAAATAACGGTAGAGTACCGATCAAAATTAGTCCGCGGCGGATTGTTGAGGAGAGCGAGACCACGTTTAATTTCTCGGAGACGGTCTTTATCTTGTTTCGTGAGTGGCACCTCAGAGTGAGACTTATCAATCGCTTTAATTAAGTCAAACAATCCATTGGTGATTCTGCTAACGGTTGCTAGTTCATTCTCTTTGAGAGTCGGTTCTTCCTCATTTTTCTTGGCTCGCTTAGCTGAGCTTCCTTCTAGTATGTAGGTAGGGGGTTCAATGCCGGCATTCAAGGCCCACTCACCAAGTGCGATCCTAGACAGATATATAAGATTCACTGGAATGTTTTTAGCTGATGAGTCGCTTTCACAGTATGAGCGGATTGAATATTTTTCAACACTCGATAGTGGGTCGCTGAGAAGATCTAGATATTCAACGAGTCCTTCGAAAAAAAGCTTATAAGTCCTGATTGATTGTTGTGGTCCGTCCACCCGCCCGACCCAAAATATATGGCTGGGAAGAGCTACTTTTCCTTGGCGCACGCTGTACTCTAAAGATAACTCTTTAATCAGCTCGTGTAGAGTGTGTGCAGCTTCCTGATCATCTACTTCATAGTAACGAGCACACTCTTTCACTAGATCAGGTATTCGCATGACATCATCATTCATACAGCGTACTCCGGACTTTTGGCGGAAGAGGACGGTCCGGCACTGTCGCAAGGCAAAACATCCAAATGGTCGGCATACCACTGAAGCATTTCTCGCCGCCCCTCCAGATACTGAGCATGGTTATAGGTGCCGCGAATACTGTTCTTGTCCACATGTGCCAACTGGGTTTCGACCCATTCGCTGTGATAACCCTGTTCGTGCAGAGTGGTAGACATCGTGTGGCGGAATCCATGGCCTGTGGCTCGCCCGTCGTAGCCTGAGCGCTTCAGTAGTTGGTTGATGGCGGCCTCGCTCATCGGCTTTGCTGGATCTATACGACCGGGGAACGCGAGCGTGTAGCCACCAGTGATGCTTTCCAACTCACGCAGTGCTACCACGGCCTGCTTGGAGAGTGGGATCAGGTGAGCGCGGCGCATCTTCATACGCGCAGCAGGGATCAGCCAGAGCGCCTTATCGAGGTCAAACTCCGACCATGGAGCCCCTCTCAGCTCGGCCGTTCGCACTCCCGTTAGAATCAAAAGGCGGGTTGCGATCTTGACGGTGTCGTTACCTGGGCAGGCCTGGATGGAGCGCAACAGTTCCGGCAGTTCAGTAATGGGTAAGAACGGATAGTGTTTTGTGGTGGGCGTTTGTAGTGCGCCACCAATATCCGCTATGGGATTGTATTCGGCACGGCCAGTTGCGATTGCATATCGGTATACCTCCTGGCAGCGCTGACGAGTTTTGCGCAGTACTTCAAGTGCACCGCGTGCTTCGATCTTGCGGAATGCGTGCAGCCACTGCATGGGTTTTATGGTGGCAAGGGGCAGGCCTCCCATTTGGGGGAAGATGTCCCGCTCGAAGGCTTCCAAAACGTCGTTTGCGTATCCCGCCGACCATCGAGGTGCTTTGTGTTGATGCCATTCCAGCGCTAGCCCCTTGAAGGTATTCGCTCGGGCTATTGCTGCCTGAGCTTTTTTGGCCTCGCGCTCCAGCCCTGGATGCATGCCCTGCGCTACAAGTTGGCGTGCCTCAGATGCCAGCTGACGGGCTTGTGCCAGCGTCACCTTGTCGACAGTGCCTAGGGAGATATGGGACTGCTTACCATCCAGACGGAAGCGGAATCGCCAGGATTTTCCTCCTGCGGCACGAATCCACAGAAACAGTCCGCCGCCATCGGCAAGGCCGTAATCCTTGTCGCGTGGTGCGGCGTTCTTCACCTGAAGGACGGTCAATGGCATGAGTCGAGTACCCAGAGATTGTTGAACCAATCAAAGGTACTTGTGCGGGTACTCAAATGGCAAGCGCTTGGATGAAACTCGATGGCACTGCATGAAGCAGAAAGCCCGCGCTAGGCGGGCTTTCTGGGGCGTTCATGACACTGCTTGGCACTGCATGAAACGTTTAGATGGTGCCGGCACCAGGAGTCGAACCCGGGACCTACTGATTACAAGTCAGTTGCTCTACCAGCTGAGCTATACCGGCACTGAAGGGCCGCCATTATATCCATTCGTTTGGCCGAGTAAAGTCGTCTGCGCATTGTTTATTCTGATTCTGTACAAGCCCTGACCACCCTGACGTTGGCAAGGCGTGGGCGGCGTTCCGGGGGGGGGCTTCGGCAGAGGGGCGCGGGCGTTGCGAAAATGCGCTCGGCAATTTATCTGCCCTCCGTCCATGTGGTTCATGCTCCCCGCGGTGAAAGCAGGCAGCTGCCAAAAAGCAGTGTGCCGGGGTGATTTTCCAGCAAAAGCGAAGCGCTGCGTATGCCTGGGCGCCGACCTGATCGGTGTTGCTATTCGGGTGGTTTATTGCGGGACTGGCGATTAGCCGCGAAATCCTTATGCACAAGCTGGCGCCGTTTCGTGAGAGTGCAGGTGTTGTTTGTGAGGTATTTCTCGGTTTTTTATAAGTGTATGTTTTTATTGATCTTTGTTTGTTGTTCAAAAAACGAGCAGGCGTTGCGAGGGCCGATGCTAGAGGCATTGCGCGAGTCTGCTCAGAATCTATCAACACAGTTATCCACAGATAATGTGGGCAACTTGGCTGAGCTTAGCTGCGTTCGGCGAGCAGCAGCAGGTTGCGTGGGGTGAGCTGCTGCGGGCAGAAGCTGCCGAGGCGTACGCTGAAGCCCTGCTCTTGCAGGTAGAGGGCGCGGTCGAGCAGCAGCCAGAGTTCCAGGGGGCGGCGGAACAGGCCGCGCAGCAACTCCAGGTTGCGTACCTGGGCCAGGCGTTGCCAGCCTCGGGCCTGCAGCCGTTGCCAGTCTGTTGCAGCGGCTGGCGCGGGCAGTTGTTTCAGGGCGGCGAGGTCTGTGCAGTAGTCGGCGAAGTCTTTCGCCAGCCAGGCAGTCGGCAGGGAGGGCGTGGGCAGGTACTGGTCGATACCGCGCAAGTCGCGTTGCAGCAGGTCGAAGGCCAGGCGCCAGGCCATGGAGCGATCGCGCTGGCGGCACACACGGGCGCCGGCGGTGACGGTTTCGCTGAGCGGCAGGGCCAGGTCATCCAGCGAGAGTCGCAGGGCAGACGCTTGGGCGGCAGCGGAGAGCGCCTGGTAGTCGGGGCTGGCGATGCGGTTGTAGCAGCAGGGTGCTATGGCCAGTTGGCGGCAGCCGGCCGCGCTGGCGAGTTGCATCAGGCGTACATGCAGGTCGCCGCAGGCATGCAGGGCGACCGGGGTGTGTTCGCGCTCGAGCTGCGCGCCGGCATCGGCGCCGAGTACGTCCTGTTGCAGGTGCCTGGCGTTGAGGTGCAGGCGTTGGCTTAGCAGGTGGCCGCTGCGTACCAGTTCGGGGTTGTGTTCCAGGCAGGTCAGGGGGCGCCCGTCATGCGCCAGCATGCGGCCGAGGTGGCCTTTGCCGGCGCACCAGTCGAGCCAGTGGCGTGAGGGCTGTTGGAACTGCAGGCAGCCGGCGAAGGCCTGGATCTGTTGCCACTTGCGTCCCGGCACGTCGACCGAGAAGCGCGCCGGCAGGGGCGGCAAGGGCTGTGGCGCGAATGCGCCGACTTGGCTCAGGGTTTCTGCCTGCGCGGCGAGTCCGGCAAAGGGCGCGGGGGCATCGAGCAGGTGCGGCTGGTTGTGGCTGACCTCGGCCTGTTCCAGGCTGCGCGCTCTGAGCCAGCGGGCGAGTTGCGGGTGCTGGTTTTCCCACGGCAGTTGCCGCTGGGTGAATGGCCGCGGTCGCCAGAGCGCCTGGTGCTGCAGGACAAAGGCGTCCAGCGCTTGGAAGCGCTGGAGCAGGCGGTCGCCGCTGAGGGGGGAGTCGTTCATGCGCGTGTCGTCATGCCTGGGGGCCACGAGCGCCCCATCGCCTCAGCGGCCCTGGCAGGCGTCGACCCTGAGCCAGTGTTCCAGCAGCTTGAAGCCGCGCACCAGGATGAAGGCGATCAGCAGGTAGAACATGCCGGCGGCGAAGAAGATCTCCACCGGCAGGTAGGTGCGGGCGATGATGGTGCGGGCCATGCCGGTCAGTTCCAGCAGGGTGACGGTGCTGGCCAGGGAGCTGGCCTTGAGCATCAGGATCACTTCGTTGCTGTAGGCGGGCAGGCCGATGCGCGCGGCGCGCGGCAGGATGATATAGAACATGGTCTGGAAGCGGGACATGCCCAGGGCGCGTGCTGCTTCCACTTCACCCGAGGGTACGGCCTGAATCGCGCCACGCAGGATCTCGGCGATATAGGCCGCGGTGTGCAGGGTCATGGTCAGGATGGCGCACCAGTAGGGCGAGCGCAGGTAGGGCCAGAGCGGGCCCTCGCGCACCGCATCGAACTGGGCCAGGCCGTAGTAGACCAGGAACAGCTGAACCAGCAGCGGGGTGCCGCGGAAGAAGAAGATATAACCGTAGGGCAGGGCGCGTACGTACCAGTGCCGGGAGGCGCGGGCGATGCCCATGGGGATGGCCAGGATCAGACCGGCAACGACCGCAATGGCCACCAGTTCCAGGGTCAGCATGGCGCCTTCGGCCAGGCGTGGCAGCCATTTGATGATTACTTCCCAGTTCATCCCGCGCTCCTGATAAAGCCGCGGCTGGAGCGCTTCTCAAGGAAGTGCAGGCCGATCATGGCGACTATGGTGAGACCCAGGTAGATAAAGGCCGCCACCAGGAAAAAGGTAAAGGGTTCTTTGCTCGAGGTGACGGCGATCTGCGAGCGGCGCATGATTTCTTCCAGGCCGATCACCGACACCAAAGCGGTGTCCTTCATCAAAATCATGAATAGGTTGCCCAGGCCGGGCAGGGCGATGCGCCACATCTGCGGCAGGATCAGGCGCCAGAAGATCCGCGGCCTGGACAGGCCCAGGGCCTGACCGGCTTCGCGATGACCCTTGGGGATGGCGAGTATGGCCCCACGGAACACCTCGGTGGCGTAGGCGCCGAAACAGATGCCCAGGGCGATGGTGCCGGCGGCGAAAGCGCTCAGTTCGAGGCTCTCGATGCCCAGCAGGTCGGCCAGATTGCGCATCAGCTGCACGGTGCCGAAATAGATCAGCAGCACCCAGAGCAGTTCGGGGATGCCGCGCACGATGGTCGAATAGGTGCCGCCAAGCCACTGCAGCGGCTTGTACGGGGAAGTCTTGGCCAATGCACCGAGCAGACCGAGCACCAGACCCAGGGCCAGCGCGCTGAGCGCCAGCTTGATGGTCATCAGGGTGCCGGCGGCCAGGGCCGGGCCGAATCCGTAGAGGTCTAGGGTCATGGGGGCTCAGAAGCCGGCGTCGCCCGCTTGGGCGACGCGAGGCAGGCTGCTCAGTAGATGCTGAACGGGAAGTACTTGTCGTTGATCTTCTTGTAGGTGCCGTCTTCGATGATGGCCTGCAGCGCGGCATTAAGCTTCTCGCGCAGCGGATCGCCCTTGCGTACGGCGATACCGATCTTGTCGTTGTCGAATACCGGCTCGCCCTTGAACTCGAAGCCTTTGCCGGCATCGCTCTTGAGCCATTCCCAGTTGACGAAGGTGTCTGCCAGTACGCCGTCGAGGCGACCCGAGGAGAGGTCGAGGTAGGCGTTTTCCTGGGTGTCGTAGAGCTTGATGTCGACCACGCCGGCCAGGTTGTCCTCCAGCCAGGTGCCGGCGATGGTGGCACGCTGGGCGCCGATCACCTTGCCCTTGAGGCTGGCCTTGTCGGATTTGAAATCGCTGCCTTTCGGTGCGATGAACTGCAGCTTGTTGGTGTAGTAGGGCTCGGTGAAGTCGACGGCCGCCTGGCGCTCTTCGGTGATCGACATCGAAGCGATCAGGAAGTCGAACTTCTTGGCGTTGAGGGCCGGGATGATGCCGTCCCAGTCGGAGGTGACCACTTCACACTCGGCTTGCATCTTGGCGCACAGGGCCTGGCCGATTTCCACGTCGAAGCCGCCGACCTGGCCACTGGCGTCGATCAGGTTGAACGGCGGATAAGCGCCTTCGGTGCCCATCTTGAGTTTGTCGGCAGCGATGGCGCTGGTGCCGAAAGCCAGGGTGGCGGCTGCGGCCAGCAGGATCTTCTTGTATTTCAGCATGCGAGAGTTGCTCCGTGTTTAGCGATTGCTGGACATGAATTGTTTGCAGCGCGCCGAAGTCGGGTTGTCGAACACCTGCTCGGGCGAGCCTTGTTCTTCCACCAGGCCCTGATGCAGGAACACCACTTCACTGGAAACCTGACGGGCGAAGCCCATCTCGTGGGTCACCAGCAGCATGGTGCGACCTTCATCGGCCAACGCGCGGATCACATTAAGCACTTCTTGTACCATCTCCGGGTCGAGGGCCGAAGTCGGCTCGTCGAACAGGATCACTTTCGGCTGCATGGCCAGGGTGCGGGCGATGGCCGCACGCTGCTGCTGGCCGCCGGACAGCTGATTCGGGTAGACGTGGCGTTTCTCGCCGATGCCGACCTTGGCCAGCAGCGCCTCGGCCCGCTCGATCGCCTCGGCCTTGCTCAGGCCGAGTACCCGGCGTGGCGCTTCGATGATGTTATCGAGCACGCTCATGTGCGGCCACAGGTTGAAATTCTGAAAGACGAAGCCCAGTTCGCTGCGCAGGCGGTTGATCTGCTTGCCATCGGCGGCGACCAGGTCGCCGTTCTTGCCGGGCTTGAGCTTGAGTTCTTCACCGGCGACGATGATCTGCCCCTGGTTGGGGTTTTCCAGCAGGTTGATGCAGCGCAGGAAGGTCGACTTGCCGGAACCGGATGAGCCGAGAATGGAAATCACGTCGCCATCGCGCGCGGTGAGGGAGATGCCCTTGAGCACCTCGAGGTCGCCGAAACGTTTGTGCAGGTTGCGGATTTCCAGCGCTGGCGTGGCCTCGGCCATGGGGGGTCCTCTTATTGTTCGATTGCGCTCAGAACCTGCCTCGGGTCTGCTGCGCGTCGGCCAAACTGCGTTGAAAGCGGCTTCGGAATGCTCATTTACAGCTCGTAAACTCCGCTTCCTCAGCCACTTTCGCCTTGTTTGGCTCTAGCTCGCTAGAGCCGAGACAGGTTCTCGGCGTTGCGTGGCCTTCCTGGCGAGCATCAAGCTAGCATAGCGTTTCGCCAGCCGCCAAGCCGTTTGCTGTGCGTCCAGGGCCGGCCGTGTCATCTTGTCGCCTGGTTGCTGCTGACTGTCGCGCAGACGCAATTCATCTGCACTGCTGCCCATGAAGTGGAGATAACAAAGAACTGATCTTATGAGGCGGTGTTGGGGCATTTCTGTCCAATACTGAACTCAAGTATTAGCCTGCCCGCGTAACGCCTCATACAGCCGTGCCGGCCCCAGCAGCAGATTGATCACCTCGCGCTGGATCTGTTCCGAGTTCAGCGCCTGTAGGCTCAGATTGCTCTGTGCCGAATGGCTGTCGATCAACGCGTCGATAAACACTCGCGTCAGGTCGGGCGAGCTGGCGAACTGTTCCTTGGAGTTGTTCGCCGCCTGCTGCGTCAGTACCTCGGACTCCAGCAGCTTCTCGCGCTGGCTGTTGAGCCAGGACAGTTTGTCGCCATCGGTGGTGTCTGCGCCGAACAGCTCGTTGACCTTCTCGACAATCTGGCTGAGGTAGAGCTTTTCTTTTTCCTGTACCTGGCCGCTGCCAGTAGCGCTCATCGGTGGCAGTTTCGGGTATTCGCCGTTCACCAGCGGTAGGTCGCGGGTGCCTTTGTCCTTCAGCTTGTAACGCACCAGCTCCAGGCGCGACAGATCCACACCTTCTCGCTCCCGGCCGAACTCGATCAGTGGCAACAGGTGCTTGAAGAACAGCTGGCGCTTTTCGATATCGGTATTGCCGTAGTCGAAGATCTGCGAGAGGAAGGCATACAGGCGCTGGAAACTACCCATGTCGCGCTTGAATAGCACCAGCGCATCCATTTCATCCTTGGCCTCTTTCATTGCCTCGCCATCGCCGTTCGCCTCGGCCGCCCGCAACTCATCCTGCGCGATGCGATAACGCACCAGCAGGCGGTTGGCCACCGGCTCCAGGGCCGCACTCAGCTCGCTCTGACGTGCAGCTGGATTGAGCAGTACCGTTACCACCCGCTCGACCTCGAACTGGTCGTAGTGCCCGGCGCTGTCCAGCTTGGTGCGCAGGTCGTAGACCAGGTGTGGGTCGGTCACGTCTTCCAGCTCGGCGGTGCTGTAGTAAGCCTTGAAGGCCGTGAGGATTTCATCCGGCTCGTTGACGAAGTCCAGCACGTAGGTGGTGTCCTTCTTCGGATGGGCACGGTTTAGCCGCGACAGCGTTTGCACGGCCTGAATGCCGCCCAGCTTCTTGTCCACGTACATGCCGCAGAGCAGCGGCTGGTCGAAGCCGGTCTGAAACTTATTGGCGACCAGCAGGATCTGGTACTCATCACCGGAGAAGGCTTCGCGGATGTCGCGGCCACGCAGGTGCGGGTTCAGCGCCTGGCTGGTTTCAGTGAAGGGGTCGGGGCCAGACTCGGGGTCATTAACTTCACCGGAGAACGCCACCAGGGTGCCGATCGGATAGCCCTGGCGCTGCACATACTGGTCGATTGCCAACTGCCAGCGCACCGCCTCCTGGCGGCTGGAAACCACCACCATGGCTTTGGCTTTGCCCTCCAGCAGGGGTTGCACGTTCTCGCGGAAGTGCTCGATGACCACCTGCACTTTCTGCGCGATGTTGTAGGGGTGCAATTTCACCCAGCGCATGATGCCTTTCAGCGCCTGGCTGCGCTCCACCTCGGCTTCGCTCAGTTCCTCGCCGTTGTGTGCCAGCTTGAAGGCGGTCTTGTAGGCCGTGTAGTTGTGCAGCACGTCGAGGATAAAACCCTCTTCGATGGCCTGGCGCATGGAGTACACATGGAATGGGGCCGGCAGGTTGCTAATCGATTCGGGCAGCTCAGAGTTTGGCCGCCGACCGAACAGCTCCAGGGTCTTGGCCTTGGGCGTGGCGGTGAAGGCCACGTAGGTGATGCCGCTCTCGGCCGAGCGTGCACTCATCTGCGCCGCCAGGATGTCCTCGGTACTGGCTTCGCCGCCGTCGGCCAGTTCCTTCAGCTCCTCGGTGGACAGCACCTGCTTGAGCTTGGAGGCCGCTTCGCCGGTCTGCGAGGAGTGCGCCTCATCGGCGATCACCGCGAAGCGCTTGCCCTCGGTGGCGGCCAACTCCTGCACCGCCTTCAGGGCGAAGGGGAAGGTCTGGATGGTGCATACGACGATCTTCTTGCCACCGGCTAGGGCCTTGGCCAGTTCGCCGCTCTTGCTCGCCGACTCACCGGTGATGGTCGCCACCACGCCGGTGGTGCGCTCGAAGCTGAAAATCGCCTCCTGCAGCTGTGCATCCAACACCGTACGGTCGGACACCACCAGCACCGACTGGAACAGCTTGTGCTGCTCGGCGTCATGCAGGTCAGCGAGGAAGTGCGCGGTCCAGGCAATCGAGTTGGTCTTGCCGGAGCCGGCCGAATGCTGAATCAGGAACTTGCCGCCTGGGCCTTCCTCCAGCACCTTGGCCACCAGTTTGCGGGTGGCGTCGAGCTGGTGATAACGAGGGAAGATGATCGACTTGAGCTGCTGCTTCTTGTCCTTCTGCGCCACCAGGTAGCGGGCGATGATCTCCAGCCAACTTTCGCGCTGCCAGACCTGCTGCCAGAGGTAGGCGGTGGCGTGACCATCGGGGTTGAGCGGGTTACCTGCACCGCCATCGTTACCCAGGTTGAACGGCAGGAAGCGCGTCGCTGCGCCCTCCAGGCGGGTGGTCATCTGCACTTCACGGTTGCTCACGGCAAAGTGCACCAACGCGCCCATAGGGAAATTCAAGAGTGGTTCTACCCGGCCCTTGGGTTTCGGCTCGCGATCGAAGCGGTATTGGTCCACCGCATCCTGCACCGACTGGGTGAAATCGGTTTTCAGCTCGCAGGTCGCGACGGGGATGCCGTTGAGGAACAACACCAGATCGACGGAGTTCTCGCAGGCCAGCGAGTAGTGCACCTGGCGCACCACGCGCAGGCGATTGGCCGCGTACTTGGCGGTCAACGCCGGGTTCATGCTCAGCGCCGGCTTGAACTGCGCCAGTTGCAGCGGCTGACGCAGGCCCAGCAGCTCGATGCCGTGGCGAAGTACATCCAGGGTGCCGCGCTCGTCGAGGGATTTGCGCAAGCGGTCGAGCAACACCGCCTCGGCCGCCAAGCCGTGATTCTTGCTCAGCGCCTCCCAGGCCTTGGGCTGGGTGGTCTTGATCCAGTCGAGCAGATCGGCAGGGAACAGTGCCCGAGCACGGTCATAGGCCTGCGCGTCGCCTGCGGCATGCAGCCAGCCATTGGCGGCCAGGTACTCGCAGATTTCGTTCTCGAAGGACACTTCCTTATGCAGGCTCATGCTGTACCTATCCTTTGCCTAGGTTTGATTGGCCGTGAGCTAAACAGAGGATTCTTGCCATCCTGCTCAGCCAGTGGGCGGTGATGGGGCTCCGATTGAGCCCATCCATCAAATAACCATCAAATAAACTTCCCGCCTGGAGGGCCCTTGTTTGCTGGGCTCTGGTTCCGGTCGGGGTGGAAAACCGTCAATTCGTCAAATAGCGATCAAATAAACCCTTATGCCCACCAGGGTAGGTAGCGAGCGTTGCGATTGCCTTGATCTGGGTCGTAAGGCTTGATCTGTTGAGCCTCCAGCGCATCCCGAATTACGCATGTGCCGGTATGCACAGTGCAGCCTATCTTAGTTTTCCTGATAGCTACGTTCGATCAGCTGCTTGGCGCGCTCCAGGTCGGCCGGGGTGCGCAGGCTCAGTTCCAGGTCGCCGGTGCCCCAGTGGCCGATGTTGCGCACGTCACGGCTGAAGCCTTCGCTCGGTTCGACCGAGTCCGGGTTGAGCTTGAGGAACAGCAGCAGGCGCTTGGGTTGGATCACCAGGCTGGCGAAGTTCTTTAGCCGGCGGAAGGCCAGGTAGAGCTTGAGGGGCTTTTCCTGCACATCGTCGCCGAGGGAATGCAGGTAGCTGCTGGTCTGCTCGAACAGCGCGGCGATCTCCGCTGGCGCCAGCGCCAGTTGTTCCTGCCAGGTCTTGTCTTTGCTAGCGGCTGCCGGCTTGCCTGGCTCGGCCTCGGCCGTTGGGGCGGCAACCAAGGTGCTGGTCACGCTGACCGAATTGACCAGCTCCAGCAGCAACAGATCATCGCCGAACAGCTTGTAGCGGATCAGCTCGATATTGCGCTGGATCAGCTGCACCGCGTGCTGATCGTAGCGGGTGAAGTCGGCGGCGATACAGAGCAGGCGAGTGCCGCCCCACTCGATCTGCTCGGCGGCCTGCTTGCCCAGCTTCTCCATCACCAGCCAGCGGAACTCGGCCTGATGGTCGAGCAACCAGTCCAGATAGAACAGGCCCTGGTTGATCACGTTCTCGTTGCTATGGCGCTTGTACTCGATAATTACCGGACAGCCGTTCTCGTCCAGGCCCAGGGAGTCGATACGGCCCTTGTGGGTCTTGCCGGTGGCATACTCGCTGGCGAGAAAGCGCACCCCGAGAAAGTACTCCATCTGCGCTTCGTTCAGGCTTTGCAGCTGCTTTTCCACCGCTACCGCGCGGCCGGGCAGTTCGCAGGCGGAACCATTAGCGCCTAGGCGAAATAGCTGGATATCGCTCATGCGGCTTGCTCCTGTTCATCCTTGATTAGGCCGCGTACATCGATCTGGCCGGTGACGGCGGCGGAGATCAGGGCGGAGCGGCGTTCTTTGAGTAGGTCGATGGCGCTTTCAGTCGCCTTAATCAGGGCGTCAAATTGCGTTAGTTTACCCAACAGAAATGCTGCGATTTCCTCTTGTTCGTTTTTTGGCGGGAAAACACCCAATACCTTCAACAGGTTTTGTATGGATAGGCGCGGCAATCCAGCTCCTTTGACGAAGCTCTCAACCTGCGCGGTTACCAAAAAGGACTTGCAGAGAAAGTTTAGATAGTCAGCATCCAGTACGCTTGTGTCTGATCTGATAATGATCAAGGAAGAGGCAACAACAAATTCTCGTTCATCGCGAACAACTACTGTTCTCCCAATGGTGCCATCTTTGCTGAAAAGAACATCCCCCAGGAAAGGTCGGCATCCAGTCTTGAGTAAATATTCGTAGCTCGATTCGGAGGTTAGCAGTGCCCCCTCAAAGTCAATAGTGTCATCAGATAAGTCTTTAGTAGAAACAAAGTGGTAAACGCCAGCCTCGGTATCGGGTGAAATATGAGCGCCGTCAGTAATCTCAAGGCAAAAACGCTTGAGATGCGCGACTTCCCAGTGCTGTGGCACTTTCCCCAACCACTCAATCCCAGAATCTTTCATCGATACTACCGGATTAAGCCCCTTGGTCACTGCATGGGAAATCACCGTTTGGCGCTTTTCCTTAAGCAGTGCGATCAGTTTTTCCTGCTCGTCCATCAGCTCGTCAATCTTCGCAGTTTCCCGGTCAAGGAAAGCAGCAATCAGGCGCTGCTCTCGCTCATCGGGGAAAGGAATCTTAATGGCGCCGAGATCACCCTTGGTTACGTGGACCATCCCAATGATGCCATGTGCTTGATCTTCAACATGCGAAGTAACAGCTACCAGAGACCAAAAAAACCATTGAGAGTCCAAACCATCAAAAACGACCCTAAAGATATGCTGATTGAGCGCGTACCTTCCTTCTTTCGACCAGATGTAAGGTCCAAAAGACGTGCCACGATTTCCAGACCATCCGAAAAGCAATTCACCTGGTTCAACTATGTAGCGTGGGTCAAGGTCTCCTGAAAAATAGTTAAAATTTTCCCCGCCATTCAGGTTCTCGATGCGAATTATCGGAACCCCAGACTCAGCCCACTCTGATGGCTTAAACGCTGCACCATTGATGAAATCCGCTACCCTTTTCAAGGGTATTACTTCCCAGTCCCTCGGCACCTCCCCCAGCCACTCCACCCCAGAATCCTTGTACTGCGGATAACGCGGAAAACTCATGCCGACAGCCCTCCGATCATCGCCAGAATGCGGTCGGTGACACCTTTGAGTTCGGCATCGATCTCGGCCAGCGGCCGTGGCGGCTCGAAGATATAGAAGTGCCGGTTAAACGGAATCTCGTAGCCGACCTTGGTCTTGTCGTGATCGATCCAGGCATCCGGCGCGTGGGGCAGCACTTCGCGTTTGAAAAAGGCCTGCACGTCTTCGCCGAGCGGCACGTTTTCCGTGTCGCGCAGGCTGCTGTCGGGCTGCGGCTTGCCCTTCTGCTTGCCCTTCTGGCCGATAACGATGGCACCCTGTTCGTCGCGCAGCGGGCGTTCGACGGTGATGTTCTGGTAACCGAAGGCCTGGTTGGGCAGTAGGCGCGACAGTGGCGCGAGCTTGACCTTGCCGCCAGCCGGCGCGCTGGGTTCGGCTTCGCCGTTACGCAGGATCTGCCGGGCGACTTCCTTGCCGTCGACATCCAGCACTGTGGCCAGGCGCGCCTCGACGCACTGGCCGAACAGCTGGGTGATATCTTCGATGGCGCTGTCGGGCATTTCCTTGCGCTTGGAGCCGAGGCTTTTGCGCATCTTCTGCCAGAAGCTTGAGCCATCGATCAGTTGCACCAGGCCTTTGCGCTGGGCCGGCTTGCGGTTGGTCAGCACCCACACATAGGTGCTGATGCCGGTGTTGTAGAACATATCGGTGGGCAGGCCGATGATCGCCTCGACCAGATCGTTCTCCAGCACATAGCGGCGGATCTCGCTCTCGCCCGAACCTGCGCCACCAGTAAACAGCGGCGAGCCGTTGAGCACGATGGCGAAGCGGCTGCCGCCCTCGCTGACCGGGCGCATCTTGGCGATCAGGTGCATCAAAAACAGCAGCGAGCCATCGGAGACGCGCGGCAGGCCGGGGCCGAAGCGGCCGTTGAAGCCCTGTTGCTCATGCTCCTGGCGGATGGCCTTTTCGACTTTCTTCCACTCCACGCCGAACGGCGGGTTGGACAGCATGTAGTCGAAGCGCTTGCCGGCATGGCCATCGTCGCTGAGGGTGTTGCCGGCCTTGATATTGGCCACTTCCTGGCCCTTGATCAGCATGTCCGCCTTGCAGATGGCGTAGGACTCGTCGTTGAGCTCCTGGCCATGCAGGTTGAGGCGCGCCTGGGGGTTGTGCTCGACCAGGTATTCCTCGGCGATCGACAGCATGCCGCCGGTGCCTGCTGTTGGGTCATACAGGTTGCGCACCACGCCGGGGTTGGTCAGCACCTCGTCGTCTTCGATAAAGATCAGGTTGACCATCAGGCGGATCACTTCACGCGGGGTGAAGTGCTCTCCGGCGGTTTCGTTGGAGATTTCCGCAAACTTGCGGATCAGCTCCTCGAACACCAGGCCCATCTGCATGTTGTCCACGGCTTCGGGGTGCAGGTCGATCTGGGCGAAGCGTTCGGCCACCTGATAGAGCAGCCCGCATTTGTGCAGGCGGTCGATCTGGGTCAGGAAGTCGAAGCGCTCGAAGATGTCGCGCACCGGCAGGGAGAAGCCCTGGATATAGCTGTAGAGGTTGTCGCGGATATGGTCGGAGTCGCCCATCAGCTTGGCCATGTCCAGCGGCGAGATGTTGTAGAAGCTCTGCCCGGCCTTGCGCAGCAGAAAGGGCTCGGGGTTGGCCACCAGCTTGAGCTTTTCTTCCTGCTCGGCCAGCACCGCCGCCTTGGTTTTCTCCAGCACGCAGTCCAGGCGGCGCAGCACGGTGAAGGGCAGGATCACCTTGCCGTATTCGGACTGGCGGTAATCACCACGCAGCAGGTCGGCAACCGACCAGATAAAGGCGGACAGGGCTTGTTGGTTCATGGGGCGGCAAATCCTTGAGTGACAACTTCCTGGGTGCGGGAGTGGCACCGGGAAACAGATGGCAGGATTATGCCGGGCAAGTGCCTAGAGGCCTACCTTTGCTTTCGGCTTGGCGCTCGGGGTGGTGCAGCTAGCGGCCGGGTAGGCGAAGCTGGAATTGCAGGCAATAAAAAACCCGCACTAGGCGGGTTTTTTAGGTGTTTTCGGATGGTTTTGTCATCACCTGAAAACGATAGATGGTGCCCAGGGACGGAATCGAACCGCCGACACGGGGATTTTCAATCCCCTGCTCTACCGACTGAGCTACCTGGGCCAACGGGGCGCTATTAGACGGATTTGAAGGGTGGGTGTCAAGCGTGAGTTTGAAAAATATTTAATTATTACGGGCGCTTAGCTGCTGCATCGGTGCTTGGGGTGGTGAGTAGGGTGTGCCGTGCGCGCCTGGGCAGGTCGTGAGGCCTTGGTGCGCGCGGCGCACCCTACGGGGCAGTCCGCTGCTGCAGGTGAGTTATTCGCTGGGCGGCACGTAGCCTTCGGCCTGGGCGTATTCCTCGCCGGAGAAAAATTTGTCCATCTCGGTCTGGAGGAATTTGCGGTCTTCGGCGTTCATCATGTTCAGCCGACGCTCGTTGATCAGCAGGGTCTGGTGCTTCTGCCATTCGTCCCAGGCCTGCTTGGAGACGTTGTTGTAGATGTCTTCGCCCTTGGCGCCCGGGTAGGGTGGGCGGTCGAGGCCGGGCAGTTCTTGTTTGTGCTTGCGGCACATTACGGTGCGGGTCATGGCTGCTCTCCAGGGTTCGGTTCGGTCGCGAGTGCATCGGCCGCGCGCTTCAGCAGTTTCTTCACCGGGGCGGCGAGGCCCAGGCGCGGCGGGGTGGCGAGGTTATACCAGAGCCAGTCGGCCTCGGCCACGGTCGATGGCGCGGCTTCGACGCGGATCAGCCAGGGTTCGATGGCCAGCTGGAAGTGGCTGAAGGTGTGGCTCAGGCCGGCCAGTTGGCGGCGTTCGCCCAGTTGCAGGGCGTGGCGGTTGGCCAGCAGGTCGAGGCTGGTCAGTTCGTCCAGCTCCGGCAGGCTCCACAAGCCGCCCCAGAGGCCGCTGGAGGGCCGGCGGTAGAGCAGGACCTCACCGGTGTGGCTGGTCAGGATCGGCATCAGGGTGCGCTTCTGCGGCAGCGCCTTGCGCGGCTTGGCGATCGGGTAGCGGATCTCCAGGCCGAGCAGGTGGGCCTGGCAGCCGCTTTGCAGTGGGCAGAGCAGGCAGCTCGGTTTGCTGCGGGTGCAGAGGGTGGCGCCCAGGTCCATCATCGCCTGGGTGTAGTGGTTGACCCGCGTCTGTGGGGTCAGACGCTCGGCCACCGCCCACAGCTGTTTGGCCACTTTCGGCTCGCCCGGGTAGCCCTCCTGGGCCACGTAGCGGGCCAGCACGCGTTTGACGTTGCCGTCGAGGATCGGCGCACGCAGGTCCATGCTCAGGCTGGCGATGGCGCCAGCGGTGGAGCGGCCGATGCCGGGTAGCTCGGTGAGCGCGTCGACATGGCGGGGAAACTCGCCGCCGTGCTCGCTCATGACCAGTTGGGCGGTCTTCTGCAGGTTGCGCGCGCGGGTGTAGTAACCGAGGCCGGTCCACAGGTGCAGCACTTCGTCTTCTGGCGCTTCGGCCAGGTCTTTTACCGTCGGCAGGGCGGCCATGAAACGGTCGAAGTAGCCGAGCACGGTGCCGACCTGGGTCTGTTGCAGCATGATCTCCGAGACCCAGACCCGGTAAGGGTTGATGCCCTGTTGCCAGGGCAGGTCCTTGCGTCCGTGGCGGTCGTACCAGTCGAGCACCGCGGCGGAAAACTGCTCGGGGCTCATTGCTTGAACAGGCCCTTGAGGGCGTCTTTCAGTTCGGGGCTGACCTTGTCGCCGAGCTTTTCCTCGAGCTTCTGGTTGAGCTTGTCGCCGGCCAGTTTGGCGGCGACCTTGCCCATGCCGTCCTGGTCCAGACGGCAGGCCCTGCCGCCCATTTCCAGCGGGCCGCGGCAGCGGATCGGCCACTCGATGCCGACATAGCGCTCGTTGACCTGGCAGGCCGGGTCAGGCATTTCGCGTTGGTCGCCGATCAGGGCGATGCCGATGCGGTAGTCGAGGCCGAGTACGCGCAGGTCCAGGTCGCCATTGCCGCTGACGTTGAGGCCGGGGACGCGGGCCTTGAGGTCCGGGTTGTGGGCCACGCCGTTGAGGAAGCTCAGGTTGCCCTGCAGGGTCTCGAAGGGCGTGTCCTTGGCGCGCGGCTCGCTGGTCAGGGCCTTGCGGTTGAGGGCGGCAATGCCGCGGCAGAGTTGTTGCTCGAGATTGGCGCCGACCAGCACGCCGTCGCTGAGGGCGAAGCTGGCCGTGCCGTTGAGGCCGTCGACCCAGGCTTTCTGGCTGTTGCCGCTGGTGCTCAGGTCGGCCTTGAGGTCGAGCAGGCCCTTGACCGGCGAGGGCTGCTGCTCGCTCTTGAGGAAGGGCTCCACGCTGATCCGCTGCAGGCGATTCTGCAGGCTCAGCAGCGGGATGGCCGGGCGTACATCGACGCTTGCCTTGAGGTCGAAATTACCGCTGCCGAGGTCGCCGCGGATTTCTTCCAGGGTCAGCAGGCCGGCGCGGCTCTTGACCTTGAGGTTGAAGGCGCTGATGGCCTGCTTTTGGTAAGTCAGCTGGTCGAGACTCAGCGCCAGTTGCAGATCGAGGCTGCGCAGGCGCTCGATCGGCAGCACCGTGGTGGCGCTCCAGGCGTGCTGGGTCGGCGCTTTGGGCAGCGGCGTGCTGCCGCTCTGGCCGGCGCTGGCGACGCTTTGCTTGACCTCGGCCTGGCGCGCGGCGCCGGCGTCTTTGCTGTCCTGGGATTTCGCCGGCAGATAGCGGTCGAGATCCAGGCTGTCGCCCTTGAGTTGTACGCGCAGGGCCTGCTTGGCCAGGTCGGTGATGCCGATCTGGCCGCTGAAGTTGCTGTCGTCGAGCTTCAGCTTCAGCTCTTCCAAGGTCAGGCTGGTCGGGCTGCCGCTGAGGCGGCTGACCAGCTCGAACTGGCCGAGGGCCTTGTCGTCGCTCATCGGCGGCAGTTTCTGGCCGATGGTGGCGAGAAATTCGCGCAGGTTGACCGGTGCGATGGACAGGCCGCCAGTCAGTTTCGGCTTGGTGTCCAGGTCGCGGATTTTCACTTCGCCGAGGGCGCGCAGCTGGTTGGCCGAGAGTTTCAGGCCGTTCCATTCGGCGATCTGCGCGGCCAGATCGATCAGCAGTTGGCCTTGCAGGGAGTAAGTCAGGGTCTGTCCGGCGAAGGGCTCGCCGGAGGCTTCGCCGGAGATCCTGGCGTCTTCCAGTTGGTAGCGCTGGAGCGCGCGGTCGAAGCGCAGCTCGCCTTGCAGTTCGCTGCGGGCCCGCACGACCGGCTGGTTGGTGCCGAAGAAGGCGCTGAGTTTGACCGGAATGGCCGCGCCTTCGCGGATCGCGCCGGTGGTCAGCTGGATGCTTTCGGCGCTGAACTGCTGGCCTTTCTGCGCGTCGCGGTAGTCGATGCGCGCGCTGTTGACGATCAGGCTGTCGATATCCAGCTTGAGTGGCTGGGCGCCTGACGGCGTGCTTGCGGGCTGGTCGGCGGCGGCCTGTGCGGGCGCTGCGCTGGTGGTCGTGTCCGCGGTCGCGGCGGGTTGTGGCGGACGACCGACATCTTCCCAGTTGCCGCGGCCTTTTTCGTCACGCTGCAGGTTGAGGTTGAGGCCGTCGACACGGATGTCGCTCATCTGCACCTCGCGGCGCAGCAGCGGCAATACGCGCACCGACAGGCCGAGCAGGCGCAGGTCGGCAAAGGGCTGCTCGGGGGTGGTGGCGCTGGCCAGGGTGGCGTCGGTCAGCTCGAGGCCGAGCCAGGGGAACAGGCTCCAGCCGATGTCGCCCCTGAGGGTCAGTTCCAGGTTGGCCTTGTCGCGGGCCAGCTGGCGAATCTCGTCTTTGTAGTCGTTGGGATCGAACAGGTGGGTGAGGGCAAAACCCAGGGCCACCAGGATCAGCAACAGCCCGAGAAAAAACAGACCCAGGATTTTGCCGAGCGCTTTCATGGACGATTCCTTGTTTCGAATGACTTGAATTGAGTCGGCGAGTATAGCGCCGCCTGTCGTAATAGACCGCTGAAAGTCCGGGTTGCGCGGCGATTTTGCAAGCACCTGTTACAGCTCGCGGGCCACCCGTTCGGCAATCGCCAGGCTGGCGGTCAGGCCGGGCGACTCGATGCCGAACAGATTGACCAGCCCCGGCAGGCCGTGAGCGCTGGCGGTTTGGATAAGGAAGTCGGCGGGCGGTTCCCCTATGCCAGCGAGTTTCGGCCGGATGCCGCTGTAGCCGGGCACCAGCCGCGTACTGTCGAGCTGCGGGAAGTAGCGGCGGATCGCCTCGGCAAAGGGTCCGCGCAGCTGTTCGTCGACCCGGTAGTCGATCTGCTCGAGGTACTCGGTATCCGGGCCGAAGCGCACCTGGCCGCCGAGGTCGAGGGTGGCGTGGATGCCCAGACCCGAGGTGTTGGCCTCCGGCAGCGGGTAGATCAGGTGTCGGAAGGGCGCGCGGCCGCTGTAGCCGAAGTAGCGGCCGCGGCACAGGTGCAGCGGCGGAATCTGCGCGGTGGCCAGGCCGGCGGTGTGCCGCGCCAGTTGCTGGGCGAACAGGCCGCCGGCATTGATCACCCGCTGGGCCTTGAGCTGGAAGGCTTCGCCGGCGCTGCGGCCGCTGACGATCCAGCCGTCCGGGCCGGGTTCGAGGCGCTCGACGCGGGTCTGCAGGATCAGCTGGGCGCCCTGCTTCTCGGCGGCGGCGAGCAGCGATTGCAGGTAGGCATGGCTGTCGATGATCCCGGTGCTCGGCGACAGCAGCGCCGCGACGCCGCGCACGGCCGGTTCCAGTTCGGCGAGCCGGGCTTGCCCGACAGCCTGCAGGTCATGCACGCCGCAGGCTTCGGCGTTCTCGTGGAGCTGGTCGAGCCTGGTGATTTCCGCGGTTTCCACCGCCACCAGGAGTTTGCCCAGTTGCCGGTGCGCCACCTGATGCGTGCGGCACCAGGCATACAGGCGCTCGCGGCCTTCCAGGCACAGCTCGGCTTTCAGCGAGCCGGGGGCGTAGTAGAGGCCGGCGTGGATCACCTCGGAATTGCGGCTGGAGGTGTGGCTGCCGATCAGTTGTTCCGCCTCGACGATCAGGCAGCTCTGCTGTGGTCGGGCCAGGCGTGCGGCGCAGGCCAGGCCGAGGGCGCCGGCGCCGATGATCAGGGTGTCGATACTGTCCATGCTGGGTGCTTTGCCGGGGGGTGGTTGGGCTGGCCGCCGCTCTTCGCGCGAGTCGGCGTCGGGCTGTCGAGCATAGCAAGATCCGCGGGGCTGGCGAGGCGAGGGGCTAGTTGTCGCTCCCAGCGCCATTGGTCTGCCTGTGCGCGCGGCGCCGGTAGCCGCCCGGGCCATGGCCCGCCTATAATGACGGCCCTTTCGCACAACGATTCTGTGGAGCTGGTGATGGCCGAACGTACGGCATCCGTCGAGCGCAATACCCTGGAGACCCAGATCAAGGTCTCGATCAACCTGGATGGCACGGGCAAGGCCAAGTTCGCTATTGGCGTGCCGTTCCTCGAACACATGCTCGATCAGATTGCCCGTCACGGCCTGATCGACCTGGATATCCAGTGCCAGGGCGACCTGCATATCGACGACCACCACACCGTCGAAGACGTCGGCATCACCCTCGGCCAGGCCTTTACCCAGGCCATCGGCGACAAGAAGGGCATGACCCGCTACGGCCATTCCTATGTGCCGCTGGACGAGGCGCTCTCCAGGGTGGTGATCGACTTTTCCGGTCGCCCCGGTCTGCAGATGCACGTGCCCTTCACCCGGGCGGTGGTCGGCGGCTTCGATGTCGACCTGTTCCAGGAGTTCTTCCAGGGTTTCGTCAACCACGCCCTGGTCAGCCTGCACATCGACAACCTGCGCGGGACCAACACCCACCACCAGATCGAGACGGTGTTCAAGGCCTTCGGCCGCGCCCTGCGCATGGCCGTGGAGCTGGACCCGCGCATGGCCGGGCAGATGCCGTCGACCAAGGGTTGCCTCTGATGCAGACGGTCGCAGTTATCGATTACGGCATGGGCAATCTGCACTCGGTGGCCAAGGCCCTGGAGCACGTCGGTGCCGGCCGGGTGTTGGTGACCAGCGATGCCCGGGTGATCCGCGAAGCCGATCGCGTGGTGTTCCCCGGGGTTGGTGCGATCCGCGACTGCATGGCCGAGATCAAGCGTCTGGGTTTCGATGAGCTGGTCCGCGAGGTCAGTCAGGATCGGCCGTTTCTCGGTATCTGCGTCGGCATGCAGGCCTTGCTCGAACGCAGCGAAGAGAACGATGGGGTCGACTGCATCGGCCTGTTCCCCGGCCAGGTGCGCTTCTTCGGCAAGGGCATGGTCGAGGACGGCGAGCAGTTGAAGGTGCCGCACATGGGCTGGAACCAGGTGAGTCAGGCGGTCAAGCATCCGCTGTGGCACGATATTCCGGATCTGGCGCGCTTCTACTTCGTGCACAGCTACTACGTCGAGGCCGGCAATCCCAAGCAGGTGGTTGGTCGCGGCCATTACGGCAAGGATTTCGCCGCGGCGCTGGCCGATGGCTCGCGTTTCGCCGTGCAGTTCCACCCGGAGAAGAGCCATACCCACGGCCTGCAGCTGCTGCAGAATTTCGCCGCCTGGGATGGGCGCTGGTAGATGAGCCGCGGCAAGGGCAAGACGCCGATCCTGAATCTCGACGGAGCCCAGGAACAGGCGGCGGTGCAACTGATCAAGCGCTTCCTGGAGGAGCGCTTCGAGCTCGAGCTGGGCTCGTTCGAGGCGCAGGAAGTGCTGGATCTGTTCAGTCGCGAGATCGCCCCGCACTACTACAACAAGGCCATTTTCGATGTGCAGACGGTGCTCAAGGACCGTTTCGAGAGCATCGAAAGCGACCTCTGGGCGCTCGAGAAGAGCTGACCCACCACCGACTTCTACTGACTCGAACAGGTTCAATGCGATGCTGATTATCCCCGCAATCGATCTCAAGGACGGCGCCTGCGTGCGTCTGCGCCAGGGCCGCATGGAAGACTCCACGGTGTTTTCCGACGACCCGGTAAGCATGGCCGCCAAGTGGGTGGAGGGCGGTTGCCGGCGCCTGCACCTGGTCGACCTGAACGGCGCCTTCGAGGGCCAGCCGGTCAACGGCGAGGTGGTCACCGCGATCGCCAGGCGCTACCCGCAGCTGCCGATCCAGATCGGTGGCGGCATCCGCTCGCTGGAAACCATCGAGCACTACGTGCGTGCCGGCGTGAGCTACGTGATCATCGGCACCAAGGCGGTCAAGCAGCCGGAGTTCGTCGCCGAGGCGTGCAAGGCCTTCCCGGGCAAGGTCATCGTCGGCCTGGACGCCAAGGACGGCTTCGTCGCCACTGACGGCTGGGCCGAAGTGTCCAGCGTGCAGGCGGTCGATCTGGCCCGGCGTTTCGAGGCCGATGGCGTCGCGGCGATCGTCTATACCGACATAGCCAAGGACGGCATGATGCAGGGCTGCAACGTCGAGGCCACCGCCGCCCTGGCCGCCGCCAGCAAGATCCCGGTGATCGCCTCCGGCGGCATCCACAACCTCGGCGACATCGAGAAGCTGCTGCTGGCGCGTTCGCCCGGGATCATCGGCGCCATCACCGGCCGGGCGATCTATGAAGGCACCCTGGATGTGGCCGAGGCCCAGGCCTTCTGCGACAGTTTCAAGGGCTGAGGTGGGGTGCGCGGCGCGCACCCGTGACGGTTTTTGGTGCGCGCGGCGCACCCTACGAGAGAGATTGCCATGACCCTCGCCAAACGCATCATCCCCTGCCTCGACGTGGACAACGGCCGCGTGGTCAAGGGCGTCCAGTTCGAGAACATTCGCGACGCCGGCGATCCGGTGGAGATCGCCCGCCGTTACGACGAGCAGGGCGCCGACGAGATCACCTTTCTCGACATCACCGCCAGCGTCGACGGCCGCGACACCACCCTGCACACGGTCGAGCGCATGGCCAGTCAGGTGTTCATCCCGCTGACCGTGGGCGGCGGCGTGCGCAGCGTGCAGGACATTCGTAACCTGCTCAATGCCGGCGCGGACAAGGTCTCGATCAACACCGCGGCGGTGTTCACTCCGGAATTCGTCGGCGAGGCGGCTGCACGCTTCGGTTCGCAGTGCATCGTCGTCGCCATCGACGCGAAGAAAGTCTCCAAGCCCGGTGAACCCCCGCGCTGGGAAATCTTCACCCATGGCGGGCGCAAGCCCACTGGGCTGGATGCGGTACTCTGGGCGAAGAAGATGGAAGACTTCGGCGCCGGTGAGATCCTCCTGACCAGCATGGATCAGGACGGGGTCAAAAGCGGCTACGACCTGGGCGTCACCCGTGCCATCAGCGAACTGGTCGGCATCCCGGTGATCGCCTCCGGCGGCGTCGGCAACCTCGAGCACCTGGCCGCCGGTATCCTCGAGGGCAAGGCCGATGCGGTACTGGCGGCGAGCATCTTCCACTTCGGCGAATACACGGTGCCCGAGGCCAAGGCCTACCTGGCCAGTCGCGGCATAGTGGTGCGCTGACGGCCGAAGCTGAGAGCGAGTCGACAGCGCCCGTCGGCGCGCTGCGCTAGTGTGTCGGCTGGCGCAGGTAAATACATAAAAGCGTCATTCCAGGTCTTGCAGTGGACTGCAGGGCTGCATTCTCCGGGGTGCGACTGGGCGCAGATGGCCGGGCTGAGTATGCTGCGGCGTCCTGCCATTACCGGAATTAAGAGTATGCACATGCACAAACGCCTGCTGTTTGCGCTGGCCGGCGCCATATTCGGGCTGGCCGCCGGCGCTCACGCTGAACTGGCGCCGGACTACCGCGTGGTGTTGCTTACCGAGAACTTCCCGCCTTACAACATGGCGAGCAACGGCAAGAACTTCGCTCAGGAAGACAATCTTGACGGCATCGCCGTGGATATCGTACGCGAGATGTTCAAGCGTGCCGGGATCGACTACAGCATGACCCTGCGCTTCCCCTGGGAGCGCATCTACAAGCTGGCGCTGGAGAAGCCGGGGTACGGAGTGTTCGTCACCGCGCGGCTGCCCGAGCGTGAGGCGCTGTTCAAATGGGTCGGCCCGATCGGCCCGGATGACTGGGTGCTGCTGGGACGAGGCGACAGCAACATCAGCCTGACCAGCCTGGAGCAGGCCAAACAGTACAAGGTCGGCGCCTACAAGGGCGATGCCATCGCCGAGCACCTGGTCGAGCAGGGGCTGCAGCCGCTCACCGTATTGCGTGACCAGCAGAACGCCAAGAAGCTCATGGCCGGGCAGATCGATCTGTGGGCCACCGGCGACCCCGCCGGGCGTTACCTGGCGAAACAGGAAGGTGTCTCCGGGCTGAAAACCATCCTGCGTTTCGACAGCGCCGAGTTGTACCTGGCGCTCAACCAGGACGTGCCCGACGAGGTGGTACAGAAGCTGCAGGTTGAGCTGGAGCGGATGCGCAGCGAAGGCTTTGTCGATGACATCCTGAGCCGCTATCTGTAAAACGGGACTCAGCAGGCTGGCCACGAGCCGGGCTGTCGCTAGCCATAATCACCACCCATGCGAGCGGGAAGACTAATGTTGAAAATCATAAAAAGCAGTCTGTTGTTCGGCCTTCTGTTCAGTGCCTGCGCGGCCCATGCCGAGTTGCCCTATGGCTACAGGGTGGTGCTGCTGACCGAGAATTTCCCGCCGTTCAATATGTCGGTCGACGACAAGAACTTCGCCCGTGACGACGGTATCGACGGGATCAGCGCCGAGATCATCCGGGCCATGTTCAAGCGCGCCAATATCGATTACAGCCTGAGTCTGCGTTTTCCCTGGGATCGGCTGTACCGCCTGACCCTGGACAAGCCCAACTATGGCTTGTTCTCCACCACCTTCACCCCGGAGCGCCAGCCGCTGTTCAAGTGGGTGGGGCCGATTGCCAACACCGGCTGGGTGCTGCTGGCCGCGCCAGGCAACAACCTCAGTGTGGCGAGCCTGAAGGAGGCTGGGCAATACAAGGTCGGCGCCTACAAGAACGATGCGGTCAGCCAGCACCTGGAAAGCCAGGGGCTGCAGCCGATCAATGCGCTGCGTGACCAGCAGAACGTGCAGAAGCTGATCAAGGGGCAGATCGACCTGTGGGCCACCACCGATCCGGTCGGCCGCTATCTGGCCAAGCAGGAAGGCGTCAGCGGCCTGACCACAGTGTTGCGTTTCAACGAGGCCGAACTCTACCTGGCGCTGAACAAGGACACCCCGGACGAGGTGGTGCAGCGCCTGCAGAAGGCGCTGGACGAGCTGCGCAGCGAAGGCTTCGTCGAGGAGATGACCAACAGTTATCTGTAGTTCCAAGTGTTAAGAAAGCCCGGCCCTGAGTGATCAAGGCCGGGCTTTTGCTGGTTATATGTACGCTTGTTGGGCTGTGATGAGCCACCTGTAGGAGCGGGCCATGCCCGCGATGCGTTTCGCGGGCATGGAACTGGGCGTCCCCCCCCCCCCGCTCCTACAGAATCTGCTTAATGCAGCAGATGGACTCAATCGCCGCGGGTGACGCTCAGGCCCTTGAGCAGGTTGAGCGCCTGGCTCAGTTGGTAGTCGTCATCCTGTGGGCGGGCCGGCTGGCCGGTTTTGCTCTGGCTGGGCCTGTCCGCGCCGCCGTTGCCGTTGCCCAGGTGCCCCTGCAGGTCGGCTTCCTTGATATTTTCATCGTCCTGCTCGCGGGTCAGCTTGGCGCGCGCCACTTCGATGTCCGGCACTATGCCCTGAGCCTGGATCGAGCGGCCATTGGGCGTGTAGTACAGCGCGGTGGTGAGTTTCAGGGCGCGGTCGTTGTTCAGCGGCAGCACCGTCTGCACCGAGCCCTTGCCGAAGCTGTCGGTGCCCATCAGCACGGCGCGTTTATGATCCTGCAGGGCGCCGGCGACGATTTCCGAGGCCGAAGCGCTGCCGCCATTGATCAGGACCACCAGGGGCACGCCTTCGCTGGCATCCGCAGGGTCGGCTGAGAAGCGCAATTCGGAGTTGGCGATGCGCCCTTCGGTGTAGACGATCAGACCCTTCTTGAGGAAGTGGTCGGATACCTCGACCGCGGCCTGGAGGACACCACCGGGGTTGTTGCGCAGATCCAGTACCAGGCCGCGCAGCTTCTTGCCGTTGTCCTTGCGCAGCTTGTTCAAGGCCTTGCCGACTTCCTCGCCGCTGTTGACCTGGAACTGGGTGATGCGCACATAGCCGTAGCCGTCGTCGAGCAGCTGGCTCTTGACGCTCCTGACCTTGATCACCGCCCGGGTCAGCTCCACGTCGAAGGGTTTGCCGCCCTCGCGCACCAGGGTCAGGAGGATCTTGCTGCCGGCTGCGCCGCGCATCTTGTCCACTGCTTCGAGCATCGACAGGCCCTTGGTCGGCTGGCCGTCGATCTTGACGATCAGGTCGCCGGGCTGGATTCCGGCCTTCGAGGCCGGGGTGTCGTCGATCGGCGATACCACCTTGACGAAGCCATCCTCCATGCCGACTTCGATGCCCAGGCCGCCGAACTCGCCGCTGGTGCTCTCCTGCAGCTCACGGAAGGCTTCGGGGTCGAGGTAGGCGGAGTGCGGGTCGAGGTTGCTGAGCATGCCCTTGATCGCGTTTTCCAGCAGGGTCTTGTCGCTGACGGGTTCGACATAGGCCGCCTTGATGCGATCCATGACCTCGGCGAAGGTGCGCAGTTCGTCCAGCGGCAGCGGCGCCTTGTCATTCGCGACGGCCGTCGCTGGCGGCGCTTCGGCGGCCTGCAACAGAGGGGCGCCGCCGAGCAGGGCGATAGCCAGGGCCAGACAGGTGAGGCGAGACGGATGCGGCATGTCGAACTAACTCCTAGAGAGGTGAGCGCAGCGCTTATCCTTGCGTGCGACACCATTGTGCAGGGTCGCTGGGGCGGCCCTGCTGGCGAATCGCGAAATACAGCGCGGGAGTGTCTTGCCCGCCGCTGGTGCCGACTGTGGCGATGGGCTCGCCGGCATTGACCAGGTCGCCGGCGTCTCTGAGCAAGCTCTGGTTGTGTCCGTACAGGCTCAGGTAGCCATTGCCATGATCGAGAATGACCAGAAGCCCGGCGCCGCGCAACCAGTCGGCGAACACCACGCGGCCGCCATGCACGGCACGCACCTGGCTGCCGGCACTGGCGCCGATCAGTACGCCGTCCCACTTGGTCCGCGCGTCGGCGCCGCGCGGGGTGCCGTAGCGGGCGACCAGGCGGCCATCGACCGGCCAGGGCAACTTGCCGCGCGCCTGGGCGAAAGGCCCGCCATGGCCGCTGCCGGTGCTGACCAATGGGCCGCTGCCCGGGCTGCTGGCGGCTGCGGTATTGTTGCGCTGTTGCTCGCGCGCGGCGATCAAGGCCCGTTGTCGGGCCTGTTCGGCTTCCCGCGCCTGGCGGGCCAGGGTTGCCTCGATGGTCTTCAGCACCCGGGCCAGTTGCGCCTGCTCCTGCTGGCGGGCCTTGAGCTTGTGGTCGCGGGCGGAATATTCCTGGTTGAGTTTGCCCAGGGCCAGCTGGCGCTCCTTGCGCGCCTCGGCGAGTCGCTCGGTGCGAGCGTCCAGGCTGCTTTTCTGTTCCAGCAGTTGGTTCTGCTGCTTGACGATGTCCTGCTCGACGTTGGCCAACTGGCGCAAGGTTTCGTTGAACATGGCCAACTGCGCCATGCGCGCTTCGCTGAGGTAGTCGTAATAGGTCAGGGTGCGCGAGAATTTTTCCGGATTCTGTTGATTCAGCAGCAGCTTCAGGTACTCCTGGCGGCCGCTCTGGTAGGCGGCGCGGGCCTGAATGCCGATCAGTCGTTGTTGCTCGAGGCGTGCGTCATGGAGTTTTTTTTTCTCCTGGTCGAGGCGCCGGATTTCCTCTTCGCCGTCTTTCAGGCCTTTTTGCAGCTCCTTGACCTGCTTTTCCAGCTCGCCCATTTCGGTTTCGGTCTTGCGCAGGTCTTTCTGCACCCCGGATTTTTCCTGCTGCAACTGCTCCAGCAACTTCTTCAGCTCGGCCACATCGCTGCGGGCGGCTTCCAGCTGTTTCTGGGCGTCGGCTTTCTCGTCGGCAAAGGCCGGAGTCAGCAGGCAGGCGAGGAGCATCAGGGCTAGGAGGCGAAACATGGTACTGGCGACACCTGGGCGGGAGACGGGCTTAGTATGCCTAAAAATCCGGCGGCAAGCTGCAAGATGCGTTGACCGCTCGGCGCGGCTGTCAGTCCCGGGGTTGCAGGGTTGTTGGGCTTCGCAGGGCTCGGCCCAACCTATGCGGGCTAGTGTCGTGTCAATCCTGAAATGCCGGATCACTGTAGGGTGGGTGGGGCCGCCCAGGTTAGCGGCGCGGATCAGGCACCGCCATCGTGGCGCGCCGCGTAACCCACCAGGCGATATGCCTGCGTTGCGCTGATGGTGGGTTACGGCGCAACGGATCTTGCTGGTTCATTGCTATCGGCAGCGTGCGCCTAACCCACCCTACAGGGATCGCGGTACATGGATGAGACCGCGATTGACAGACATTTCAACGTTGTCGTGACACTACTTCAGCTGAATGATGCTGGTGCCAGTCATTTCCTGCGGGATCGGCAGGCCCATCAGGGTCAGCATGGTCGGTGCCACGTCGGCCAGCACGCCGCCTTCGCGCATGCTCAGCGGGCGCTTGCCGACGTAGATGAAGGGCACCGGTTCGCAGGTATGGGCGGTGTGCGCCTGGCCGGTGCAGACATCCTCCATCTGCTCGACGTTGCCGTGGTCGGCGGTGATCAGGGCTTCGCCGCCGACCTTGTCCAGCGCCGCGACTATGCGCCCGACGCAGCTGTCCAGGCATTCCACGGCCTTGACCGCAGCGGCGAACACGCCGGTGTGGCCGACCATGTCGCCGTTGGCGTAGTTGACCACGATCACGTCGTAACGCTGTTGCTCGATCGCCTCGACGATCCGGTCGGTGACCTGCGGAGCGTTCATCTCGGGCTGCAGGTCGTAGGTGGCGACGTTCGGCGACGGAATCAGGATGCGCTCCTCGCCCTCGAACGGCTCTTCGCGTCCGCCGGAGAAGAAGAAGGTGACGTGGGCGTACTTCTCGGTTTCGGCGATGCGCAGCTGGGTCTTGCCGTTCTTCGCCAGGTATTCGCCGAGCACGTTGGTCAGGCTGGCGGGGGCGAAGGCGCTGGGCGCCGGAATGTTCGCGGCGTACTGGGTGAGCATGACGAAGCCGGCCAGTTGCGGCAGGCGCGCGCGCGGGAATTCCTGGAAATCGGCTTCGACGAAGGCGCGGGTCAGTTCGCGGGCGCGGTCGGCGCGGAAGTTCATGAACACCACGGCGTCGCCGTCTTCCACCTTGACCGGCTGGCCGAGGGTGGTGGCCTTGACGAACTCGTCGTTCTCGCCGCGAGCGTAGGCGGCCTGCAGGCCTTCGAGCGCGTTGGGGGCGTTGAACTGGCCCTGGCCGTCGACGATCAGGTTGTAGGCCTGCTCGACGCGATCCCAGCGGTTGTCGCGGTCCATGGCGAAGTAGCGGCCGATCAGGCTGGCGATGCGGCCCTTGCCGAGCCGGGCGAAGGTGCTGTCGAGCAGTTCGATGGAGGCCTGGGCGCTTTTCGGCGGGGTGTCGCGGCCGTCGAGGAAGGCATGCAGGTAGATCTTCTCGGCGCCGCGCTGGGCGGCCAACTCGGCCATGGCGACCAGATGATCCTGGTGGCTGTGCACGCCGCCGTCGGACAGCAGGCCGAGGATGTGCACGGCCTTGCCGGCGCTCACCGCCCTATCCACCGCGCCGCTGATCGCCGGATTGTCGAAGAACTCGCCGTCGCGGATGGCCTTGGTCACCCGGGTGAAGTCCTGGTACACCACGCGGCCAGCGCCGAGGTTCATGTGGCCGACCTCGGAATTGCCCATCTGCCCGTCCGGCAGGCCGACGTCCATACCTGAGCCTGAGATCAGGCTGTGCGGCTGGGTGGCGCGCAACTGGTCGTAGACCGGAGTGCGGGCGGCATGGATGGCGTTGTATTCGGTGCTGTCACTGTGACCGAAACCGTCGAGAATGATCAGGACCAAAGGTTTGGGCGTGGCGCTCATTAATCTGGCTCGCTGTGCATGAAGGGCAAAAAGGCCGGGCATTTTAAGGCCTGGGGGTGGATCCGTCACGGCAGGGCGGGGTGTGGCCGACCTGTGGGGCTGTGTATACTGCCGGGATTTTACCGTCCCGGAACCACCACATGCTTGCCAATCTGATTGAATTTGCCACTACCCACTATGTATTGAGCGGATTGTTCGTTGTTCTGCTGGCGTTGCTGATCTTCACCGAGCTGCGCAAAGGCGGGCAAAGCCTGAGCAGCCGCGAGCTGACCGCCCTGATCAACAGCGAGCAGGGCCTGGTGCTGGATGTACGCGGGCAGAAGGACTTCTCCGCCGGCCATATCGTCGGTGCCCTGCACATCCCCTATGAAAAAGTCGCCAGCCGCATCGCCGAGCTGGAAAAGCACAAAGCCAAGACCCTGGTCGTGGTCGATGCCATGGGCCAGCACGCCGGAACGGTCAGCCGTGACCTGAAGAAAGCCGGTTTCAACGCGGCCAAGCTGTCTGGCGGGATTGCCAGCTGGCGTGGCGACAACCTGCCACTGGTGAAGTGATATGCCTGCCGTCGTCATTTATTCCAGCGATTGGTGCCCCTATTGCATGCGCGCCAAGCAGTTACTGGCCCATAAGGGCGTGAACTTCGATGAAATCAAGGTCGACGGCCAGCCCGAGCTGCGCGCGGAGATGACCCGCAAGGCGCAGCGGACCTCGGTGCCGCAGATCTGGATCGGTGGCAGCCATGTTGGTGGCTGCGACGATCTGTATGCCCTGGAGCGCGCGGGTAAGCTGGATGCGCTGCTCGAGGCTTAGTACTCTCCTTTTTCTACTCAGTACCCACGACAAGAAGGCTTTGCCATGACTGAACAAGCTAGCAACGGCGCCGCCGCCCAGGGCGAACAGAATCCGCAGTTTTCCCTGCAGCGCATCTATGTCCGCGACCTGTCCTTCGAGGCGCCGAAGAGCCCGGAAATTTTCCGCAAGGAATGGACGCCGAGCGTTGCCCTGGACCTGAACACCCGGCAGAAGTCGCTCGATGGCGACTTCCATGAAGTGGTGCTGACCCTCTCGGTCACCGTGAAGAATGGCGAGGAAACTGCCTTCATCGCCGAAGTCCAGCAAGCCGGGATCTTCCTGGTCAAGGGCCTGGACGCCGCTTCCATGAGCCACACCCTGGGCGCGTTCTGCCCGAACATCCTCTTCCCGTACGCGCGCGAAACCCTGGACAGCCTGGTGGTGCGTGGCTCCTTCCCGGCTCTGATGCTGGCGCCGGTGAACTTCGACGCGCTCTACGCGCAAGAGCTGCAGCGCATTCAGCAGCAGGCCGGCGAGCAGGCTCCGGCTCACTGAGGCAGCGCGGCTGTCTGGAAAACGCCCTACGGGGCGTTTTTTATTGGATCTGTCCCAATAGCGTGTTGCGTTCGGCTGTCGTCACTAAGTTTGAGATGGCCTAGGTCCGTAGGGTGCGCGGGGCCGTCTAGGCCGTGCGTACCAGTGATTCGTCGCCTGCGTTGGTGCGCACGGCGCACCCCACCCATTGCCGCCTCTGCGAGAAGGGTTCAGGTCTGAACCCCCCATGCAACACATCATTGGGACATGGCCTTTTATTGGCAGGACGGCATGGCGCCGTTGCCTCAGGCGGGCATGGCAAAGTCCTGCTGGCGCCAGGCCTCGTAGACCGCCACCGCCACGGTATTGGACAAATTCAGGCTGCGACAGCCTGCGCGCATCGGCAAGCGCAGGCACTGCTCGGCGGGCAGGCCATCACGGATGTCCTGGGGCAGGCCACGGCTTTCCGGGCCGAACAGGAAGGCGTCGCCGGGCTGGTAGCGCACCTGGTGATAGAGCTGGGCGCCTTTGGTGGTGAAGGCGAAGACACGCGGCTGGCCGAGACTCTCCAGGCAGCTGGGCAGATCCGCATGGCGCTGCAGGCTGGCGTACTCGTGGTAGTCGAGGCCGGCGCGGCGCAGGCGCTTGTCGTCCAGCTCGAAGCCCAGCGGCTCGATCAGGTGCAGGTGGCAGCCGCTGTTGGCGCAGAGCCTGATAATGTTGCCGGTATTCGGTGGAATTTCCGGTTGAAAGAGGATCACGTGAAACATGCTCGGCTCCAAGCCTGAAGACGCTCGGCATTCTACTCCTGATCCGGGTCCGCGGCCGCGTCCCTGGGTGCGGGTGATTGGCTCCCTGGCGCTGTTCGGTTTTCTGATCGGCCTGATGATCGGTCGCTTGCTGCAGCCCGACCCGCTGCGGCTGGCCAGTGTCGAGGTGGCGGAGCAGGGGTTGCAGCTGTGGTTCAACGTCGAGCCGAAGGTGCGTGCCGGTCATATCGAGGGGGCGTTTTTCCTGCGGGTCGAGAGCCTGGGCCGCGAGCAGCAGGGGCAATTGCGTCTGCAGGGCAAGGTGGTCAATTGGCGGCTGCGGCGCGAGGGGCGGGACTTGCTGTTGCGCGTGGTGGCGGTCCGCCCGCTGCGCGGCGAGTGGCACGCCGAGGAGCTGGACGGGCGCTGGCGGCTGAGGGTCAGCCTGGTCTACGAATAAAAGAGGGGAATCCCCGGCCTGCCTGTACCAAGGTCCCCGAAACTGGGATTGCTTAAGCATATGCAGACTGTGTGCCAGTTTTATTACGATGCTTGCAGGGCTTGAAAATACTGGGCTTCAGCCCTTTTGCCAGGCTACCCGATGAGCAGCTTGGTGAGTCTTGGCGGTGCAGGGCGCACGGATGGTGCATTGTCAGGGCGCAAATCCGCAGGCCATCAACCGCGCAAGCTGTGGCAGACCCTGCGTGGAAATGACCGTGGCTGCGTAGGAGATCCCCCCGTCGTTCAGACGCCGTGCTGTCGCGCAGCAAATTGGAGGCAATTGTGCCTAGCGGCTTGTGGGTACCTGTGGGAGGGGCCGGGCGGCGTTCCGCTTTAGCCGCGATGTTTTTTGTGGGGGCTCCGAAAGCTTTCGCGGCTAAAGCCCCTCCCACAAGGAATGTCGTACCCATAAAATCAATGACATACAGCTTGTTTGATGGGAGCGGCGGTAACCGCCGATTTCGCAGATAGGCCCGCTCACGCAGGAATGCCGATAGCCTTCTAACCGGGCACATGGCCAATGAAAAACGGGCCAGCGGCCCGTTCTTGCATATCCAGCTGGTGTTCAGCTGTCGTCGCTGTCGTCGTCGTCGTCGGCGCTGTCGACTTTCATGCCCAGTTCCTTGATCTTGCGGGTCAGGGTGTTGCGGCCCCAGCCCAGCAGCAGGGCGGCGTCGCGGCGGCGGCCGGCGGTGTGCTTGAGCGCGGTTTCGATCATGATCCGCTCGAAGGCCGGTACGGCGCTGTCGAGCAGGTCGGACTGGCCGCGGCCCAGGGCCTGGTCGGCCCATTGGCGCAGGGCTTGCTCCCAGTTGCTCACCGGGGCGCTGTCCTGCGGCTGGCTGAGCAGTTCCGGGGGCAGGTCGTCGATATGCACCTCGCGCCCTGAGGCCATCACGGTGATCCAGCGGCAGGTGTTTTCCAGCTGGCGCACGTTGCCCGGCCACGGCAGGTTGCGCAGATAGCCCTCGGTCTCGCTTTTCAGCAGCTTGGGCTCGACCGCCAGTTCCAGCGCGGCGCGGGCGAGGAAGTGGCGGGCCAGGGTCGGGATGTCTTCGCGGCGGTCGGCCAGGCGCGGGATGTGGATGCGGATCACGTTGAGGCGATGGAACAGATCCTCGCGGAACTTGCCGTCCTGCACCAGGGTTTCCAGATTCTGGTGGGTGGCGGCGATGATCCGCACGTCGACCTTGACCGGGGTGTGGCCGCCGACCCGGTAGAACTCGCCATCGGCCAGCACGCGCAGCAGGCGGGTCTGGGTGTCGGCCGGCATGTCGCCGATTTCGTCGAGGAACAGGGTGCCGCCGTCGGCCTGCTCGAAGCGCCCGCGACGCTGGTTGGCGGCGCCGGTGAAGGCGCCTTTTTCGTGGCCGAACAGCTCGGATTCCATCAGGTCTTTGGGGATCGCCGCCATGTTCAGTGCGATGAACGGCGAGGCGGCCCGCGGGCTGTGGCGGTGCAGGGCGTGGGCGACCAACTCCTTGCCGGTGCCGGATTCGCCGTTGATCAGCACGGTGATATTGGAGTGGGAGAGCCGGCCGATGGCGCGAAACACCTCCTGCATGGCCGGCGCCTCGCCGATGATTTCCGGGGTGCGCGGCTGCTCGACGGGCGTCTGCAGACCTTGCTGCTCCTGCGCGTGCTGATAGGCGCGCTTGACCAGGGAGACCGCTTCATCGACGTCGAACGGCTTGGGCAGGTACTCGAAGGCGCCGCCCTGATAGGACGCCACTGCGCTGTCCAGGTCGGAATGGGCGGTCATGATGATGACCGGCAGGCGCGGGTACAGCTCGCGGATCCGCGCCAGCAGTTCCAGGCCGCTGGAGCCGGGCATGCGGATGTCCGAGACGATCACGTCCGGCTGCTGGCGGCTGAGGTGGCCGAGGACGCCGTCGGCGCTGTCGAAGCTCTGGGTGGTCATGCCTTCCTGTTGCAGGGCTTTTTCCAGCACCCAGCGGATGGAGCGGTCGTCGTCGACGATCCATACGGTTTCACTGCGACTCATGACGGCGTTACTCCTTGTTCAAGCGGCAGGAAGATCGAGAACACGGTGTGACCAGGATGGCTCTCGCACTCGATCAGGCCCTGATGCTGACTAATGATGTTCTGGGTGATCGCCAGGCCCAGCCCGGTGCCGTCGGCACGCCCGCTGACCATGGGGTAGAAGATGGTGTCCTGCAGTTCGGCAGGGATGCCGGGGCCGTTGTCGATGATTTCCAGGCGGGCCACCAGGCGATGGCGGATATGGCCGATGGTGAATTGACGCAGGGTGCGGGTGCGCAGGGTGATGCGGCCCAGGCGCAGTTCGTTCTGCGAGCCGATGGCCTGCATGGCGTTGCGCACGATATTGAGCACGGCCTGGATCATCTGCTCGCGATCGATCAATACGTCGGGAATGCTCGGGTCGTAATCGCGCACCAAAATGATGCTGCCCTGGCTTTCCGCCTCGATCAGGCTGCCGACCCGCTCCAGCACCTCGTGCACGTTGGCCAGCGCCAGCGCCGGCAATTTGTTCGAACCGAGCATGCGGTCGACCAGGTTACGCAGGCGGTCGGCCTCTTCGATGATGACGTTGGTGTAGTCCTTGAGGTCCTCGTTCGGCAGTTCGCGGGCGAGCAACTGGGCGGCGCCGCGAATGCCGCCGAGCGGGTTCTTGATCTCGTGGGCCAGGCCGCGCACCAGCATCTTGGTGGTTTCCTGCTTGGACAGCTGCGCCTCTTCCTTGGTGATGCGCAGCAACCGGTCGCGTGGGTGCACCTCCAGCAGCAGCAGGGTTTCGCCGCGATTGAGGATCGGCGTCACCGCGTAATCGACGGTCAGGGTCTGGCCGGTGACGGCGGTCAGCACGGCCTCGCGTTTGTTGAACGGATGCGCCTCCTCGACCGCCTGGCGCAGGGCGCTCAGGGCCTCGCTCGATTCGGTGAACAGCTCGCTGATGAATTGTCCGTGGCTGCGCTGGCCGCTGACGGCCAGGAGCATTTCCGCCGCCGGATTCATGTACTCGAGGCGCAGGTCGGCGTTGAGCAGCAGGGTGGCGGTGGTCAGGTTGTCGAGCAGCAGGCGGTGCAGTGCGTCATTGATAGTCATATATGGGCTCAGCTGAGGTTGCGCCGTGAGCCGCGTTGCTGCGCCAAACGGACCACCGTCGCGGCCGTGACGAAATGTCAGCGGACCTTAAGGCTTCCGGCAATGCAGCAGGAAAATGCAAGAAGCAAACCAAAGCCCCGAAAAGGCCCGTGGAATAAGCCGGGGCGGCGACTTGGGGGCGTTTCGGTTCGGTGCTCGGGAGGCTGAGCGAACCAAAACAGGGAAAGCATAGTCCGTGATACGGCGTAGCGCACCAATATGGTGCGACAGCTTCGCCTAAATAAAGGGCACGAAGGGAATATCTTTCTTTTCCGCTGGTTTGTCCTTGAGTGGGCATTCCGCGCGCACGCCGTAATCGCCTTTCTTGCAGGGTTTGACCAGGCGTTTCTGCGCCAGGGAGATGCGCAGCATGTGCAGTGGCTGGCTCGGGGTGCGCTCCAGGATGCGGCCCTGGCTGTCGATGATTTCCACTGCCAGTTGATGGGTGCCGCGGTCGATATTCTCCAGCGAAAAAACCGGGCTGCGTCCGCTTGTGCCTGCCGCCTGGCCATCGAGCAGCAGGCGAAAGCTGTGTCCGCTGTGCAGTGCCGGCTCGCTGGTGGCGGTGACGATCAGGTTGCCGGCGCTGTCGCGGATGGTCACGTCGGGCTGCGGCAGCAGAATGCGCAGCATCTGGTAGGACGGTGCAGGTGTTCGGGGTTCTGCCACGGGCGCTGGGGTTGTGCTGGCGGGCAAACTCATGTTGTTGGTTGGAGGCAGTTCGATGCGTTCGGCATTGTCGCTGGCGGGGCGGTCGGTGAAAACGCGGTTGCCGTCCGCGTCGACGTAGGTATAGACCTGGGCGGCGGCCGGCAGGCCAGCCAGGAGCAGGCAGAGCAGCAGGCCGCGCATGGTCAGGGTGCCGGTTTTGGAGTTGGCGGCGGTGGCGGCGGGCGCAGTGCCGGGCTGCCGGTATTGACCCGCTGCACGGTGAAGCTGACGCTGGCGCTCTGTTGGATCGGCTGATCGCCGCTCAGTACCTCGACCGCCAGGCTGTGCTCGCCACGGTCGATATTGGTCAACTGCAGGCGCGGCACATTGCTCGGCTGGCCGTAGGGCTGGCCATCGAGCAGCAGGCGCAGGCGGTGGCCGGTCGCCAGGCGTGGCTGCAGTTCGACTCCGACGCTGAAGGTGCCGTCGTTCGCGCGCAGGGCTTCAGCGCTGGGCAGGTCGGTGAGTTGCAGGGTGCTATAGGGCGCTGTCTGCTCGTCCTCGTGGCTGCCGCTGGGCGGTACGCTCGGTGCGGACATCTCCACCGTGTTGGTGGTTGGCAGCTCGATGCTTTGTGCCGCCTGGCCTTCCGGTGGCTGGTCGGTAAACACCGTGTTGCCGTTGGCGTCGGTGTACTTGTAGATCTGTGCGCTGGCCGGCACGGCCAGGACCAACAGCAGGCAGGTGAGTATTCGGCGCATGGCCAGACTCCCGGTGGATGTAGGGCTAAGACTTGCATTGGCGGGGCGCGCTGGCAAGGGCGCTGGTGTGGCAATTAGGACTGGCGCAACAAATTGGCTGCTCGGCGCAAGCGTTCGCTGAGCGGCCACAAAAAAGGCCACCCGAAGGTGGCCTCTTGTCTTGCCTGCAGGCTTAGACGCTGTAGTACAGGTCGTATTCCAGCGGGTGAACGAAGGTGCGCACCTTGATTTCTTCTTCGCTCTTCAGCTCCAGGTAAGCGTCGATGAAGTCGTCGGAGAACACGCCGCCCTTGGTCAGGAAGGCGCGGCCCTTGTCCAGCTCTTCCAGGGCTTCTTTCAGGCTGCCGCAGACCTGCGGGATCAGCTTGCCTTCTTCCGGCGGCAGGTCGTACAGGTTCTTGTCGGCGGCATCGCCCGGGTGGATCTTGTTCTGGATGCCGTCCAGGCCGGCCATCAGCAGTGCTGCGAAGGCCAGGTACGGGTTGGCAGCCGGATCCGGGAAGCGTGCCTCGATGCGGCGGGCTTTCGGGCTGGACACGTACGGGATACGGATCGAGGCCGAACGGTTGCGTGCCGAGTAGGCCAGCATGACCGGCGCTTCGAAGCCCGGAACCAGACGCTTGTAGGAGTTGGTCGACGGGTTGGTGAAGCCGTTCAGGGCCTTGCCGTGCTTGATGATGCCGCCGATGAAGTACAGGGCGGTATCGGACAGGCCGGCATAGCCTTCGCCGGAGAAGGTGTTCTTGCCGTCTTTGCTGATCGACATGTGCACGTGCATACCCGAGCCGTTGTCGCCATACAGCGGCTTGGGCATGAAGGTAGCGGTCTTGCCGTAGGCGTCGGCGACGTTGTGTACGCAGTACTTCAGGGTCTGAACTTCGTCAGCCTTGGCCACCAGGGTGTTGAACTGCACGCCGATTTCGTTCTGACCGGCAGTCGCCACTTCGTGGTGGTGCACTTCGATGACCAGGCCCATTTCTTCCATGGCATTACACATGGCAGTACGGATTTCGTGGTCGTGGTCGAACGGCGGAACCGGGAAGTAGCCGCCTTTGACGCCTGGACGGTGGCCCTTGTTGCCGCCTTCGACGTCCTGGTCGGACATCCAGGAACCTTGTTCGGAGTAGATCTTGAACATCGAGCCGGAGATGTCCGACTTGAACTTCACTTCGTCGAAGATGAAGAACTCGGGCTCCGGGCCGACGAATACGGTGTCGCCGATACCGGTGGACTTGAGGTATTCCTCGGCGCGCTTGGCGATCGAGCGCGGGTCGCGGTCGTAGCCCTGCATGGTGCTCGGCTCGATGATGTCGCAGACCAGGATCAGGGTCGGTTCTTCGGTGAACGGGTCGAGTACGGCGGTTTCGTCGACCGGCAGCAGGATCATGTCGGAGGCTTCGATGCCTTTCCAGCCATGTATGGAAGAACCATCGAACATCTTGCCGATTTCGAAAAAGTCTTCGTCCAGGGCATCGCGTGCCGGCATGGTCACGTGGTGCTGTTTGCCCTTGGTGTCGGTGAAGCGCAGGTCAACCCACTTCACGTCGTGTTCTTTGATCAGTTGAATCGACTTCGACATGCTGTCCTCCAGGTGGATAAGGCTCTGAATGGTGAGCCCTCGATAATAGGGTGCGGCCGGGCGCGATAGTCCGCCAGGATAACCTGCCTCACAAGAGAGCAAATTGCATGCCAGTGCACAAGAATGGGTTAAGCGGCTGAAACTCAAGGGTGGCGAGGCCTGCGAATCACCGGGGCGATGTTTTGCGCACCAAAATGGACCTTATCGCATTATTGCTGCACTAATAAGGTGCATTTATCTGGGTGGCGGTATTTTTGGTCAAAGCTTGCACAATTTCCGCTATAATCCGCGCCCCTGTTTTTTAGCCGTCTCGGCATGCGCCGTTTTAATGAAACTGATCGTTAAAGTCTTTCCAGAAATCACCATCAAAAGCCGGCCGGTGCGTAAGCATTTTATCCGGCAATTGGCGAAGAACATCCGCTCGGTGCTGCGCGATCTCGATCCGCAGCTGCTGGTCAGCGGTGTGTGGGACAACCTGGAAGTCGAGACCCGGGTCAGCGAGGCGAAAACCCTGCAGGCGATGATCGAGCGGCTCAGCTGCACGCCGGGCATCACCCATTTCCTCCAGGTCGACGAATACCCGCTGGGCGACTTCGACGACGTGCTGGATAAATGCAAGCTGCACTTCGCCGACAAGCTGCCGGGCAAGATCTTCGCCGTGCGCTGCAAGCGTGCCGGCAAGCATGCGTTCAGCTCCATGGATGTCGAGCGCTATGTCGGCAGCCAGTTGCGCCAGCAATGCGGCGCCGCCGGAATCGACCTGAAGCAGCCCGAAGTCGAAGTGCGCATGGAGATCCGCGACCAGCGCCTGTTCGTCATCCATAACCAGCATCAGGGCCTGGGCGGTTACCCGCTGGGTTCGCTGGAGCAGACCCTGGTGCTGATGTCCGGCGGTTTCGATTCCACGGTCGCCGCCTATCAGATGATGCGCCGCGGTCTGGTCACCCATTTCTGCTTCTTCAACCTCGGCGGCCGTGCCCACGAGTTGGGCGTGATGGAAGTGGCCCATTACCTGTGGCAGAAGTTCGGCCGTTCCCAGCGCGTGCTGTTTATCAGCGTGCCCTTCGAGGAAGTGCTCGGCGAGATTCTCGGCAAGGTCGACAACAGCCAGATGGGCGTGATCCTCAAGCGCATGATGCTGCGCGCCTCCACCCATATGGCCGAGAAGCTGGAGATCAACGCCCTGGTCACCGGCGAGGCGATTTCCCAGGTCTCCAGCCAGACCCTGCCCAACCTCTCGGTGATCGATTCGGCCACCGACATGCTGGTGCTGCGCCCGCTGATCGCCAGTCACAAGCAGGACATCATCGACACCGCCAGCGCCATCGGCACCGCCGAGTTCGCCAGGCACATGCCGGAGTATTGCGGCGTGATCTCGGTGAACCCGACCACCCGGGCGAAGAAAGAACGCATCGAACATGAGGAGCGTCAGTTCGATATGGCGGTTCTCCAGCGTGCCCTCGAGCGCGCGACCTTGCTGCCGATCGACAAGGTGATCGACGAGCTGGGCAAGGACGTCAAGGTCGAGGAAGTCAGCGAGGCCCTGGCCAGTCATGTCATCATCGACATCCGTCACCCGGATAACGCCGAAGAGCAGCCGCTAGAGCTGCCCGGTATCGAAGTGCAAACGCTGCCGTTCTATGCCCTGAACAGCCGTTTCAAGGAACTGGATGCCAATCGCCAATACCTGCTGTATTGCGACAAGGGCGTCATGAGTCGTTTGCATGCCCACCACCTGCTTAGCGAGGGGTATGCCAATGTGCGCGTTTATCGTCCGGCATAAGACGCCCGGGTTGAATGGCGGCAGCATCCGCCATCGCCCTCCCGACCTGCAGGCGGGGTAAAAGCCGCTGCGCTTTTGCACCGTCTGGCCGAATTCGTATTTAGTTAATATCCGCCGCGTAGACTATGCGGCAAACCGAATCCTCTGATCGAGATACACCAGTGATCGAAAATCTACGCAACATCGCCATCATCGCCCACGTCGACCACGGTAAGACCACCCTGGTGGACAAGCTCCTGCGCCAGTCCGGCACCCTCGAGCGCAACGAGCTCAACGATGAGCGCGTGATGGACAGCAACGACCAGGAAAAAGAGCGCGGTATCACCATTCTGGCGAAGAACACCGCGATCAACTGGAACGGCTACCACATCAACATCGTCGACACCCCCGGCCACGCCGACTTCGGCGGTGAAGTCGAGCGCGTGATGTCGATGGTCGACTCGGTGCTGCTGCTGGTCGACGCCCAGGACGGCCCGATGCCGCAAACCCGCTTCGTGACCAAGAAGGCCTTCGAAGCCGGCCTGCGTCCGATCGTGGTGATCAACAAGGTCGACCGTCCGGGCGCGCGTCCGGACTGGGTGCTGGATCAGATCTTCGACCTGTTCGACAACCTCGGCGCCACCGAAGAACAGCTGGACTTCAAAGTCGTCTACGCCTCGGCCCTGAACGGCATCGCCGGTCTGGATCACACCGACATGGCCGAAGACATGACCCCGCTGTACCAGTCGATCGTCGACAACGTGCCGTCCCCTCAGGTCGATATCGACGGTCCGTTCCAGATGCAGATCTCGGCACTGGATTACAACAGCTTCCTCGGCATTATCGGTGTGGGCCGTATCGCCCGTGGCCGCGTCAAGCCGAACACCCCGGTGGTCGCCATCGACGCCGAAGGCAAGAAGCGCAACGGTCGCATCCTCAAGCTGATGGGTCACCACGGCCTGCACCGCATCGATGTTGAAGAAGCCACCGCCGGCGACATCGTCTGCGTCAGCGGCATGGACCAGCTGTTCATCTCCGACACCCTGTGCGACATCAACAACGTCGAGGCGATGAAGCCGCTGACCGTCGACGAGCCGACCGTATCCATGACCTTCCAGGTCAACGATTCGCCGTTCTGCGGCAAGGAAGGCAAGTTCGTCACCAGCCGCAACATCAAGGAGCGTCTGGACAAGGAGCTGCTGTACAACGTGGCCCTGCGTGTCGAAGAAGGCGACAGCGCCGACAAGTTCAAGGTCTCCGGCCGTGGTGAGCTGCACCTCTCGGTACTGATCGAAACCATGCGTCGCGAAGGCTTCGAAATGGGCGTTGGCCGTCCGGAAGTAATCATTCGTACGGTCAACGGCGTCAAGCAGGAACCCTTCGAGAACGTCACCATCGACACCCCGGAAGAATCCCAGGGCAAAGTCATGGAAGAGATGGGCCTGCGCAAGGGCGACCTGACCAACATGGTGCCGGATGGCAAGGGCCGTGTGCGTCTGGAATACAACATCCCGGCTCGCGGTCTGATCGGTTTCCGCAACCAGTTCCTGACCCTGACCAACGGTGCTGGCATCCTGACTTCGATCTTCGATCGTTACGACACCATGAAGTCCGGCGACATGTCCGGTCGTCAGAACGGCGTACTGGTCTCCATCGATACCGGCAAGGCCCTGACCTATTCCCTGGAAACCCTGCAGGCGCGCGGCAAGCTGTTCGTCGAGCACGGCCAGGAAATCTACAACGGTCAGATCGTCGGCCTGAACAGCCGCGACAACGACATGGGCGTCAACCCAACCAAGGGCAAGAAGCTCGACAACATGCGTGCTTCGGGTAAAGACGAAACCATCGCCCTGGTGCCGCCGGTTCGCTTCACCCTGGAACAGGCGCTGGAGTTCATCCAGGACGACGAGCTCTGTGAAGTGACGCCGAAGTCGATTCGTCTGCGCAAGAAGATCCTCGACGAAGGCGAGCGCAGCCGCGCCGCGAAGAAAGCCAAGGCCTGATCCTAAGGCCCGCTGACTGAAAAGCCCCCGCCAGCGTGAGTTGGCGGGGGCTTTTTTGTGACTGTCGCAGAGCCCCGGCGCTTGTTGTCGACGTCCGTCGGCTGGTCATTCCTTTCGCTGACTGAATATTTTCTGTGCCTGTGATGTGTCATGCAGGCGTCTCTCTGGGTAAGCATCGGACGGGCTTCTATACTGCCGCCACCTGGCATTGCCTGGACGCGCGGGATTGCTGGTTTATCTGATTGGGAACGCACTGCATGCAATGGATCTTCATGCTGGTCGGGCTGGTGCTGGGGGCTCTGGTTGCGGAGTCGCTGACGGGTGCGCTGTTGGCTGGCTTGGTCGGCCTGGCTGTGGCCCAGGCGCTCAAGCTCAGGGAACTGCAAGCACGCAACGCCGAGCTGGCGAAGCAGCTGAAAAGCCTTGGCGAGCGCTTCGAGCAGGGTACCCAGGCCATCCATGCGCGGCTGCTCAAGGTCGAGGCGCAGTCTGCGGCGGCGGATGAGACGCCAGCGGCCGGGGCGGCGGCGGCCGAGATGGCGCCCGTTGCCGCCGAGGCTGCAGCCGAGGCGGAACTGACCTGGGAGCTGCCGCCGGAGATTCTCGCGCAAGCCGAACCCGAGCCTGCGCCGGGCAGTCGCGACGCATGGACCCGGGCGGCGGAGCAACCAGGTGCCGCGCCCGCTCCGCGCAGGCAGGCAAAGCCACGCGAACCTTCGCTGCTCGAACGCGCCATCGCCCGGGCCCGCGCCTGGCTGTTCGGTGGCAATACGGTGCTGCGCGTCGGCGTGCTGCTGCTGTTTCTCGGCCTGGCCTTCCTCCTGCGCTACGCCACCGAAGGCATGGTGGTGCCGCTGCAACTGCGTTACGCCGGGGTTGCGGCCAGTGCCATCGCCTTGCTCGGCCTGGGCTGGTGGTTGCGCCTGCGCAACCCGAACTACGGCCTGATGTTGCAGGGTGCGGGCATTGCCGTGTTGTACTTGACGATCTTCGCCGCGATGCGCCTGCATCCGCTGCTCGCGCCGGCGCAGGCGTTCGCCCTGCTGTTGCTGGTGACCCTCTGCTCGGCGATTCTGGCGGTGACGCAGAACGCCCTGGGGCTGGCGGCCGCGGCTGCGCTCGGCGGCTTTGCCGCGCCTATCCTGACCTCGACCGGCAGCGGCAACCATGTCGCGCTGTTCAGCTATTTTGTCCTGCTCAACGGCGCCATCCTGGCCATCGCCTGGTTCAAGACCTGGCGCCTGCTCAACCTGATCGGCTTCGTCGGCACCTTCGGCATCGGTTTCGCCTGGGGCCTGCGTTCCTACACCCCGGAATTGCTGGGCAGCACCGAACCGTTCCTGTTGCTGTTCTTGCTGATGTACGTGGCCATCGGCTTGTTGTTCGCCCGGCGCAAGCTGGGCGAGGCCGGAGCGGCGCCCGAGGGTCGCGCTGAACGGCTGCGCTGGGCGGCGCGCCAGGGCGATTATGTCGATGCGACCACGTTGTTCGGTCCGCCGCTGGTGGGCTTCGGCCTGCAGTTCGCCCTGGTGCAGCACCTCGAGTTCGCCGCCGCCTTCAGCGCGCTGGCGCTGGGCTTGTTCTATATGGGCCTGGCGCTGCTGCTGGCCAGGCGTACGGAAGGCCGCGCCCTGCTGCTGGTGGAAACCTGCCTGGCACTGGGGGTGGTGTTCGCCAGCCTGACGATTCCCCTGGGCCTGGATGCGCGCTGGACCTCGGCCGCCTGGGCGGTGGAAGGGGCCGGTATCTTCTGGCTGGGGTTGCGTCAAGGGCGCCGCCTGGCCCGCGCCTTTGCCCTGTTGTTGCAGGCGGGCGCGGCGCTGGCCTTCCTCGGCGAGCTGCGCCCAGGGTCGGACAGCCTGCTGGCCGGCCCGGCGCTGGGTGCGCTGATGCTCGGCGCGGCCTTGCTGTTCAGTTTCTACAGGCTGCGCCAGGCGGGTGAAGAGCAGACCTCGGCCTGGGAGCGGCGCGGCTTGCCGGTGTTGGCCTGCGCCGGTTTGGCGTTTCTCTACCTGCTTGCGCCGTTGTGTTTCAACGCCGAGGCCACGGCGATCAGCTGGGCCCTGGCCGGGCTGGTCACCCTGTTCATCGGTCTGCGCCTGCAGTCGCGGACTTTCCTGTTCAGCGCCTTTGCCGTGCAGTTGCTCGGCGGTGCGCTGTTCCTGTTGCAGTTGGATGCGGCCTCGGGCATCGGCTCCGGGGCGTATGGCGCCGGTTGGCGAGGCTTGCTGAGCGCCTCGCTGATCGGCCTGGCGCTGATCGGCGGCATGTTGCTGGCGGCGTGCGATCGCCAGGTCAGCCGCGATAGGCGGCTGATGCGCGGGCTGTCGGCGGTCCTGCTGATCGGCCTGCTGTTCGTCAATCTGGCGGTGCTGTTCGTCCTGCCCTGGCAGAGTGCCAGCGCGGTCTGGGGCGCTAGCGGCTTGTTGATCGTCTGGCTCAGCCTGCAGTTGCAGCAGTGCGCCGGTTTCGTCTTCGGCCTGTTGCTGCAGGTGTTCGGCGGCCTGTCCTTCCTGGTCGCCAGTCCGCTGCTGTTCGCCCCGCTCGGCAGCGAAGGCCTGCGCCCGCTGGCCCATGCCGGGTTCTGGACCCCGGCGGTGCTGGCCATCGCCGCCCTGATCGGCGCCTGGTGCCTGCAGCGGGTGGCGCGTCGCGAGCAGGGCAGTGCGCTGCCAGCCTTGAGTCTGCAGCGCTTGTCGCAGCTGTTGCTGGTCTGGGGCGGTGGCTGGTGGGCGCTGAGCCTGGCCGGCGAAATCCTCCGCCTCGCCGCGCCCGCGCTGCAGGCGCCGCTGTTGCTGCTGGGCGCGGCCCTGAGTGTGGCGCTGTGGCTGCTGGTTGCCGTGCGGGTGCAGTGGCGGGCCATGGCGCTGTTGTGCACATTGTTGGTGCCGGTGGCCGCGGTCATCCTGCTGTCCGCCTGGCACCTCGAGTATCACCCGCTGGCGGACTTCGGCTGGCTCGGCTGGGGCGCGCTGCTGGCCGTGCATCTGCTGGCGCTGCGGCGCCTGGGCGATCTGCTGCCGGCCGGGGCGCTGAGCGCCGCCCATGTGCTGGGCTGCTGGCTGATCCTCGGGGTGCTGGCTCTGGAACTGCGCTACCTGCTTTATCTGCTGGCGCAGCACTACAACGCCTGGCGCTGGCTGGGTTGGGCGCTGCTGCCGAGCCTGTATCTGCTGCTGATGGCGGCGCCGCGGCAGTGGCCCTGGCCGGTAGCGGCCTATCCACGCGAGTACCGCCTGTGGGCCGCGACGCCGCTGGCGCTGTCGATGCTGGCCTGGTTCTGGCTGGCCAATATCGCCAGCGATGGCGCCGCCGAGCCTTTGCCTTATCTGCCTCTGCTCAACCCGCTGGAGCTGGGTTTGCTGATCAGCCTGTTCGCGCTTTTCCAGTGGCTGCGCAGCGCCCTGGCGCAACTCGGTCTGGCAACTGTGCTGCGCGGCCAGTTGCCCCAGCTGCTGGCCGGCGTTTCGCTGTTTGCCCTGCTGACGGCGGCGGTGTTGCGTGCGGCCCACCATTGGGGCGGGGTGCCCTACCAGCTGCAGGCGCTGCTCGAGTCGATGCTGGTGCAGGCGGGCTTGTCCATCGTCTGGACCCTGATCGCCCTGCCGCTGATGATCGTCGGCCACCTGCGTGGCCGGCGCGAGCTGTGGCTGGTCGGCGCGGCCCTGATCGGCGTGGTGGTGGCCAAGCTATTCTTCGTCGAGCTGGGCAACCAGGACGGCCTGGAGCGCATCGTCTCCTTTATCGGCGTGGGCGTGTTGCTGTTGATCGTCGGCTATTTCGCGCCGCTGCCGCCCCGGCAGTCGGCGCCCGCAACTGAGCAGGTGCAGGCATGAGTGGGTTGATCGGTGTGCGTGGCTGGCTGTTGGCGTGGCTGGCCCTGGTTGCGCCGCTGGCGCTGGGGCAGGAAAACCTCGGTGACTATGCCGTCCAGGTGCCGCTGAGCCTGAGTGGCGAGGGCCCCTGGTATCGCCTGGAACTGCCGATGGCCGTGCATCTGGCCGCGCGTCACGCCGACCTGCGTGACCTGCGGGTGTTCAACGGCGATGGCGAGGCGCAGGCCTATGCCCTGATCCAGGGCGGTGCCCGCGAGCGCGAGACGCAACAGGACAGCGCGGTGAAGTGGTTCCCCCTGCGTGGCCCGCTGCATGCCGAGCAGAGCCCCGGCGTGCGGGTGCGGCGCAGCAGCGGCGGCACCCTGGTCGAGGTGCTGGACGACGATGCGCCGCATGCCGCTGAAGAGGTGCTGCGCGGCTGGTTGCTCGACACCAGCGGCATAGAGGCGCCGCTGCACCAACTGATTCTCGATTGGAGCGCCGAGCGCGAAGGCTTCCAGCGTTTCAGCATCGAGGCCAGCGATGACCTGCAGCACTGGCGGGCCTGGGGCGAAGGGCAGATTGCCCGACTGTCGTTTGCCGACGAGCGCATCGATCAGCGCGAAGTGCGCCTGCCGGGCCAGTCAGCGCGTTACCTGCGCCTGCTCTGGAGCAGTCCCCGGCAAGCGCCGCAGCTGTTGTCCGCGCGGCTGCTGAGTGGCGGCGGCGACAGGCCGGCGGCCCTGAGCTGGTCGGCTGATCTGTCGCCGAGCAGCGCCAAGGCCGGCGAGTACCGCTGGGACCTGCCCCTGGCGCTGCCGCTGCAGCGTGTGCGGGTCGAACTGGCCGAGGCCAACACCCTGGCGCCGGTGAGCGTCACGGGTCGGCGCGAGGGCAAGGTGCAGTGGCAGCCACTGGCGCGCGGCCTGCTCTACCGTCTGCCGCAGGATGGCCAGGAGGTGCTGCAGGATGAGCTGGAGCTGCACGGCGTGCCAGTGCAGCAGTTACGCCTGCGGGTGGATGAGCGCGGCGGCGGCCTGGGCAGTGCCGCGCCGAGCATCCGGGTCGGCATCCGCGCGACCCAGCTGGTGTTCCTCGCCCGCGGCGCACCGCCCTATGTGCTGGCCACCGGCAAGGCGACGGGCAGCGCGGCGAACCTGCCGCTGAGCACCCTGATACCCGGCTACGACGATCAGCGTTTGGCAGCCCTGGGCGTGGCGACCGCGGCGCCCCTGCTCGAGGCAACTGCAGGCACCGGGCAGGCGCCAGGCCGGGACTGGCAGCGCCTGGGGCTGTGGGCCGTGTTGCTCGCCGGGGTCGGCCTGCTGCTGCTGATGGCCTGGAGCCTGTTGCGCGCCAGACCCAGCGCATCCTGAGGCGTGCTTCAGCTCAGCGCTTTGGGCTTGTACGCGCAGTAGCCGGGGCGCGGGCCGACCTTCGGATGGTTGCGGCAGGTGTCCGGGCGCTTGTCGTAGATGGTGCACAGGCGCGTCTTGCGGTCCAGGTACAGGCAGTCGTTGTTGCTCATGCGAATCAGGGTGAAGATCCCCGACTTCTGGTTGAAACGCTCGACGATGCCCTCTTTCTGCAGGCGCTTGGCGATATTCTTCGGCGGATCGCCGCGCTCGAAGTCGTCGACCACGCCGATGCGGATCAGGTCGCCGATGCGCACCTCGACCGGCAGCGTGCAGCAGCTGGACATGCAGCTGTGGCACATGTCGCTGGTGTATTTGGCCCAGGTGTCCAGGCGGTCGAGTTCGGCGGCGGCGATCAGGTTGTTCTTCATGGGGCTACGGGCGCGTAATGGCTGGGCGGCGGGCGATGATAGCGGCCTTGGCGGATTTGTGAACCAACATCTGCCGGCTGGTCGGTTTTCCTTGCCGGTGGCCAGTGCGGTTTGGCTGCTGCAGGGGCTGTCTGTCTGCGTGCCTTGCCGCGAACGCTTGGAGTCGCTCTTGCGTTGGCGTTGGCTGTTTTCGCAATTGCTGAGCGCCCCGAATACCGGCTTGTGCGCTCCACCCATCCCGGGGCGGAGGCGCTGCGGCCTGTAAAGGGTTAAACTGCGCACGATTTCTTTCCTTCCCGGAGCCATCCATGTCCCGCGTTACCCTGAGCCGCTATCTGATCGAACAGACCCGCAGCCATAACACTCCCGCCGATCTGCGTTTCCTTATCGAAGTGGTGGCACGGGCCTGCAAGGCCATCAGCCATCAGGTGTCCAAGGGTGCCCTGGGTGGCGTGCTCGGCAGCATGGAAACCGAGAACGTGCAGGGCGAAGTGCAGAAGAAGCTCGATGTGCTGTCCAACGAGATCCTCCTGGAGGCCAACGAGTGGGGCGGTCACCTGGCCGGCATGGCCTCGGAAGAAATGGACAACGCCTACCAGATTCCCGGGCGCTACCCGAAAGGCGCCTACCTGCTGGTATTCGACCCGCTGGACGGCTCTTCCAACATCGACGTCAACGTCTCGGTCGGCACCATCTTCTCGGTATTGCGCTGCCCCGACCGTAATGGCGAATGCGGTGATCTCGGCGAGGAGGCCTTCCTCCAGCCCGGTACCGAGCAAGTCGCCGCCGGTTATGCGATCTACGGCCCGCAGACCATGCTGCTGCTGACCCTGGGCAATGGCGTCAAGGGTTTCACCCTGGACCGCGAGCTGGGCAGCTTCGTCCTGACCCACGACGACATCCGGGTGCCGGAAACCACCCAGGAATTCGCCATCAACATGTCCAACCAGCGCCACTGGGAAGCACCGGTGCAGCGTTATGTCGGCGAGTTGCTGGCCGGCGAGACCGGGCCGCTGGAAAAGAACTACAACATGCGCTGGATCGCCTCCATGGTTGCCGACGTGCACCGCATCCTCACCCGGGGCGGTCTGTTCATGTACCCGCGCGACAGCCGCGAGCCGGAAAAACCGGGCAAGCTGCGCTTGATGTACGAAGCCAATCCGATGTCCTTCATCATCGAACAGGCGGGAGGCGCTGCGACCAATGGCAGCCAGCGCATTCTCGATATCCAGCCAACCTCCCTGCACCAGCGTGTGGCGGTCTTTCTTGGCTCCAAGGAAGAAGTCGAGCGCGTGACCGCCTACCACCAGGAGTGAGCCATGAACAAACCGTGGCAGCCCTTGCTCGACTGGTGGTTCGGTAGCGGGACAACGGCTGCCGAGGTGGCTGCGGCGCGTTCCGCGCTGTGGTTTGGCAAGCAGGACAGCCAGGATGCCGAGGCGCGTGAGCGCTTTGGCGGGCTGGTGGCGCAGGCGCTGGCCGGCGAGCTGGATGCCTGGACGGATTCGCCGCACGGCTGGCTGGCGCTGATCCTGCTGCTGGACCAGTTGCCGCGGATGATTTTTCGCGACAGCCCGCGGGCCTTCGCCGGTGACGAGCGAGCCCGGCAACTGGTGCTCGCCGGGCTGGACGAGGAACGGGAAGAGGCGCTGACGCCGCTGCAGCGGGTGTTCATTTACCTGGTGCTGGAGCACGCCGAGGATCTGCTCCTGCAGGACGAGGCGGTGCGCCGCTTCACCCGCCTGTTGTCCGTCGCCGCGGACAGCGAAAAACCCCTGTTTGCCAATTACCTGGACTACGCCGAGCGGCATCGCCAGGTGATTGCCCGGTTCGCGCGCTTTCCCCATCGCAATGCCGCGCTTGGTCGGCCCTCGACCGCGCAAGAGTTGGCCTTCCTGCAGGAACCCGGCTCGCGTTTCTGACGTCCAATCGGGCAACTGCTGCTAGTTTGTTCCCCCTTTCAATTCTGGAGCCCGCGCCATGTCGTTGCGCTATTTCGCCGTGCTGTTGTGTTGTCTGCTGCTGGCTGCCTGCAGCAAGGTCAATCAGGACAATTATTCCAAGCTCAGGGCCGGGATGAGCAAGCCAGAGGTCGAACAGTTGCTCGGCGCGCCCAGCGAGTGCGCGGGCGCCTTGGGCATCACCAGCTGCACCTGGGGCGACGAGCAGAGTTTCATCAGCGTGCAGTACGCCGGCGACCAGGTGGTGATGTTCTCGGGCAAGGGTCTGAAGTAAGGAGTGGCAATGCGTGTATTTGCGGGGCTGTTAGCCGTTGCAGTGCTGGCAGGTTGCGCCAACTCCGGTACCGGGGTAGTGCCGCCGACAACCGTCGACCAGGTCGATCTGCAGCGTTATCAGGGCACCTGGTACGAGCTGGCGCGACTGCCGATGTTCTTCCAGCGAAACTGCGCGCAATCCGAGGCGCGTTATGATCTGCAGGACGATAGCCGTGTCGAGGTGACCAATCGTTGTCGCACCCTCGAGGGTGAGTGGCAGGAGGCCAAGGGGCAGGCCGTGCCGCAGCTGGCGGGCAAGACTGACAAGCTGTGGGTGCGCTTCGATAACTGGTTCAGCCGCCTGCTGCCGGGCGTCGCCAAGGGCGAGTATTGGGTGCTTTATTTGGATGACGATTACCAGACTGCGCTGGTCGGCCACCCGAACCGCGACTACCTGTGGTTGCTGGCGCGTACCCCGCACGTAGCGCCGGCCCTGCTCGACAAGTTGCTGGAAGTCGCGCGTGGCCAAGGCTACGACACCGATGCGCTGATCTGGCGCACGCCAGACGACAAACTGCCCCCTCCCTGAAATATGCCCCGCCAGGGCAATGCCGTTCACTTAAACCCAAAGAGCGTTTTTTAGCCCGGATGCAATCCGGGGGAAGTCTGGCGCCTGAAAAGCCGCTCCCGGATTGCGCTGGCGCTTATCTGGGCTACGGGGTTGGCGTGTGCGCGGACCAACGTCGCTGCCAGGTTGCTGATGCGGTTAACCGAGCAGTTCGCGCAGCACCCGGGCGAAGGCCTGGGCGCTTTCCAGCTCTCCGGCATGCTGGCGGTCACGCACCACCCAGCGCCCGCCGACCATGACATCGCGGATCTGTCGCTCGCTGCCGGCGAACAGCCAGCGGCCCAGCAGGGCATCGTCGCTGGCCGTGGCGATGTAAGGGTCGTCGCCATCGAGCACCAGCCAGTCGGCGCGCTTGCCGAGCGCCAGCACCCCCACCGACTGGCCGAGCGCCTGGGCGCCGCCGCTCAGGGCCGCGTCGTACAGGCTGCGGCCGATCAGCGGCTGATCGCTGCGGTAGAGCCGGTTGCGGCGCTGGTCGCGCAGGCGTTGGCCGTATTCCAGCCAGCGCAGCTCTTCGGCCATGTTGACCGAGACGTGGCTGTCCGAACCGATGCCCAGGCGCCCGCCCTGGGCGAGGAAATCCACCGCCGGGAAGATGCCGTCACCGAGGTTGGCCTCGGTACTCGGGCACAGCCCGGCTACGGCGCCACTGCGCGCCATCAGGCTGACTTCGTCGGCCTGCGCATGGGTGGCGTGCACCAGGCACCAGCGTTGATCCACCGGCGCGTGCTCGTACAGCCATTGCAGGGGGCGGCGGCCGCTCCAGGCCAGGCAGTCGTCGACTTCCTTCTGCTGTTCGGCGATATGGATATGGATCGGGCTGTCGCTGTCGGCGGCGGCTAGCACCGTCTCGATCTGTTGCGGGGTGACCGCGCGCAGCGAATGAAAACACAGGCCCAGGCGCTGCGCCGGGCGCTGTTCGAGCAGTGGCTGCAGGCGCTGCTGCAGGGCCAGGTAGCTGTCGCTGCTGTGAATGAAGCGACGCTGCCCCTGATTTGCCGGCTGACCGCCGAAGCCGGAATGGCTGTAGAGCACCGGCAGCAGGGTCAGGCCGATGCCGGCATCCAGGGCGGCCTGGCTGATGCGCAGGGCCAGTTCGGCCGGATCGGCATAGGCCTGGCCCTGCGGGTCATGGTGCACATAGTGGAATTCGGCGACCGAGGTGTAGCCGGCCTTGAGCATCTCGATATACAGCTGGCGGGCGATGACCTCGATCTGTTCGGGGCTGAGCTGGCCGACCAGGCGGTACATCAGTTCGCGCCAGGTCCAGAAGCTGTCGTTGGGGTTGCCGGCCACTTCGGCGAGGCCGGCCATGGCGCGCTGGAAGGCGTGCGAATGCAGGTTGGGCATGCCCGGCAGCAGCGGGCCGCGCAGGCGCTCGGCGCCGGCGTCCGAGCCGTCGACGCTGATGCTTTCCAGGCTGCCGGAGGCGCTGACTTCCAGGCGGACGTTGTGTGCCCAGCCGTGGGCGAGCAGGGCGCGGGGGGCGAAGAATGCGGGCATAATGCGTATCCAGCTGCTGGTATTTATTTGTATATACATATACAGGTGTTTGTGGCGCGGGTAAACTGCCGGTCAGGCGACAAGGGGAAATACATGACAAAAGCATTCTCGAAGCCATCCGCGCTTGCCGCTCAGCTCAGTGAGGCGCCGGCGCCGCTATATGCCCAGGTCAAGCAGATGATCGTCCAGCAGATCCACAGTGGCGCCTGGCCGGCGCATCACCGGGTGCCCTCGGAAAGCGAGCTGGTGGAGCAGCTGGGCTTCAGCCGCATGACCATCAACCGCGCCCTGCGCGAGCTGACCAATGACGGTCTGCTGCTGCGCATGCAGGGGGTGGGCACCTTCGTCGCCGAGCCCAAGGGCCGTTCGGCGCTGTTCGCGGTGAACAACATTGCCGACGAGATCGCTGCCCGCGGTCATCGGCATCAGAGCAAGCTGATTCGCCTGGGCGAGGAGTTGGCCAACCCGGAGCGGGCCATGGCGCTGGATCTGCGCGAAGGGCAGAAGGTCTTCCATTCGTTGATCGTGCATTACGAGAACGAGGTGCCGGTGCAGCTCGAGGACCGCTACGTCAATGCGGCGGTGGCGCCGGATTACCTCAAGCAGGACTTCACCCAGCTGACCCCCTATGCCTACCTGTCGCGGGTCGCGCCGCTGACCGAGGGCGAGCATGTGGTCGAGGCGATCCTCGCCGATGCCGAAGAATGCCGCCTGTTGCAGATCGAGCGCGGCGAGCCCTGCCTGCTGATCCGCCGGCGCACCTGGTCGGGGTCGCAGGCCGTGACCTCGGCGCGCCTGCTGCATCCCGGCTCGCGCCATCGTCTGGAGGGGCGTTTCAGCTCATGAGGCGGATACAGATCCTGCGCGCGGCCGACTACCCGCGCATGCCGTGGAAGAACGGCGCGGGCAGTACCCTGGAAATCGCCCGTGACCAAGGCGAAGGCCTGGACGGCTTCGGCTGGCGCCTGTCGATCGCCGATATCGGCGAGTCGGGTGGCTTCTCCGCGTTCACCGGCTACCAGCGCATCATCGGCGTGCTGGAAGGCGACGGCATGCAGTTGCAGGTCGACGGCGCGCTCTCGCGGCCCTTGTTGCCGTTCGATCCCTTCGCCTTTTCCGGCAACAGTCGAGTCGAGTGCCAGCTGCTCGGTGGCGCCATTCGCGATTTCAATCTGATCTATGCGCCGCAGCGCTATGCGGCGCGCCTGCAGTGGCTGGCCCTGGAGCGGCCGCAGCGGCTGTTCAGTTCGGCGCCTGTCGTGCTGGTGTTCAGCGCCGCGCAGGCGCTCGAAGTGCGCCTCGATGAGGGCGGCGCTGCACGCCTGGAGCGTTACGACTGCCTGCGCATCGAGCGGGACGCCGAGCTGGCCGAGCTGCAGTTGCGGGGTGCGGATGCCGGCCACTGTTGCCTGATCGAACTGACCCCGCGCTAAATTCCTCTGTCCAGGTCATGCGCTCGCCGCTCTTCCGATCGGCCGGCCGTGCTCGCTGCCGTTCCAGCCTGTGGCCCGCTTGCCAGCATCGATGGCTGGGCTGGGTGCGCGCAATGGCTGCAACGGGCCTGGAACTATCCTTACAGAATGCAATGGGTCTGCTGTCGATGGGACGGTGATATTCTTGCTTGATCTTACCTGTATATACATGTTTAGATCTGCGCATGCCCAGCCGTAGCGCGTAACAATAGCCAGGCTGACGGCGATCTTTCCCTGGAGGATTTCTTGTGAGCAACCCGACCCGTTTTCGCGACATCGAAATCCGCGCCCCGCGCGGCAATCAGTTGACCGCCAAGAGCTGGCTGACCGAAGCGCCGCTGCGCATGCTGATGAACAACCTCGACCCGGAAGTGGCCGAGAACCCCAAGGAGTTGGTGGTGTATGGCGGCATCGGCCGCGCCGCGCGCAATTGGGAGTGCTACGACAAGATCGTCGAGTGCCTGACCAAGCTGAACGACGACGAGACCCTGCTGGTGCAATCCGGCAAGCCGGTCGGCGTGTTCAGGACCCACGGCAACGCGCCGCGGGTGCTGATCGCCAACTCCAATCTGGTGCCGCACTGGGCGACCTGGGAGCACTTTAACGAACTGGATGCCAAGGGCCTGGCCATGTACGGCCAGATGACCGCCGGCAGCTGGATCTACATCGGCAGCCAGGGCATCGTCCAGGGCACCTATGAAACCTTCGTCGAGGCTGGCCGTCAGCATTACGCCGGCGACCTCAAGGGCCGCTGGGTACTGACCGCCGGCCTCGGCGGCATGGGTGGCGCGCAGCCCCTGGCCGCGACCCTGGCCGGCGCCTGCTCGCTGAACATCGAGTGCCAGCAGAGCCGCATCGACTTTCGCCTGAAGACCCGCTACGTCGACGAGCAGGCCAAGGATCTGGACGACGCCCTGGCGCGCCTCGAGAAATATTGCGCCGAGGGCAAGGCGATCTCCATCGCCCTGTGCGGCAACGCCGCCGAGATCCTCCCCGAACTGGTGCGCCGTGGCGTGCGCCCGGACCTGGTCACCGACCAGACCAGCGCCCACGACCCGCTCAACGGCTACCTGCCGATCGGCTGGAGCTGGGACGAGTACCGCGAGCGCGCCCAGAGCGAGCCGGCGGCGGTGGTCAAGGCGGCCAAGCAGTCGATGGCCGTGCACGTGCGCGCCATGCTCGATTTCCAGCAGCTCGGCGTGCCGACCTTCGACTACGGCAACAACATCCGCCAGATGGCGCTGGAGGAGGGCGTGAGCAACGCCTTCGACTTCCCCGGCTTCGTCCCGGCCTATATCCGTCCGCTGTTCTGCCGCGGCATCGGCCCGTTCCGCTGGGCCGCCTTGTCCGGCGATCCGCAGGACATCTACAAGACCGACGCCAAGGTCAAAGAGCTGATCGCGGACGACGCCCATCTGCACCACTGGCTGGACATGGCCCGTGAGCGCATCGCCTTCCAGGGCCTGCCGGCGCGGATCTGCTGGGTCGGCCTGGGCCAGCGCGCCAAGCTCGGCCTGGCGTTCAACGAGATGGTGCGCAGTGGCGAATTGAGCGCGCCGATCGTGATCGGCCGCGATCACCTGGACTCCGGCTCGGTGGCCAGCCCCAACCGCGAGACTGAGGCGATGGCCGACGGTTCCGATGCGGTGTCCGACTGGCCGCTGCTCAACGCCCTGCTGAACACCGCCAGCGGCGCCACCTGGGTCTCGCTGCACCACGGCGGCGGGGTCGGCATGGGCTTCTCCCAGCATTCCGGGATGGTCGTGGTCTGCGACGGCACGGATGAGGCCGCCGCGCGCATCGCCAATGTATTGAACAACGATCCGGCCACCGGGGTGATGCGTCACGCCGACGCCGGTTACCAGATCGCCATCGATTGCGCCCACGAGCAGGGCCTCAACCTGCCGATGATTAAAGGACTCTGAACATGAACACCTTGAATATTCTGCCCGGCCAACTGAGCCTGGCCCAACTGCGCCAGGTCCACCAGGGCGCAGTGAGCGTCAGCCTGGACGAGAGCGCCGCCGCGGCCATCGAGGCCAGCGTCGCCTGCGTCGAGCAGATCCTCGCCGAGAACCGCACCGCCTACGGCATCAACACCGGTTTCGGCCTGCTGGCTTCGACCCGCATTGCCAGTGGGGATCTGCAGAACCTGCAGCGCTCGCTGGTGCTGTCGCACGCGGCCGGCGTCGGCCAGCCGCTCGACGATGGCCTGGTGCGCCTGATCATGCTGCTCAAGATCAACAGCCTGGCCCGCGGCTTCTCCGGCATCCGCCGCAAGGTGATCGATGCGCTGCTCGCCCTGCTCAACGCCGAGGTCTACCCGCACATCCCGCTCAAGGGTTCGGTCGGCGCCTCCGGCGACCTGGCACCGCTGGCGCACATGTCGCTGGTGCTGCTCGGCGAGGGCCAGGCGCGCTATCGCGGCGAGTGGCTGCCGGCGCGCGAGGCGCTGGCGATCGCCGGCCTCGAACCGCTGACCCTGGCGGCCAAGGAAGGCCTGGCGCTGCTCAACGGCACCCAGGTGTCCACCGCCTATGCCCTGCGCGGCCTGTTCGCCGCCGAGGATCTGTACGCCGCGGCGCTGGTCTGCGGCAGCCTCAGTGTCGAGGCCATGCTCGGCTCGCGCTCGCCCTTCGACGCACGCATCCATGCCGCCCGTGGCCAGCGCGGGCAGATCGATGCAGCGGCCGCCTACCGCGACCTGCTCACCGCCAGCAGCGAGATTTCCCGCTCCCATGAAAAGTGCGACAAGGTGCAGGATCCCTACTCGCTGCGTTGCCAGCCCCAGGTGATGGGCGCCTGCCTCACCCAGATGCGCCATGTCGCCGAGGTGCTGCGGGTCGAGGCCAACGCGGTATCGGACAACCCGCTGGTGTTCGCCGCCGAGGGCGACGTGATCTCCGGCGGCAACTTCCACGCCGAGCCGGTGGCCATGGCCGCCGACAACCTGGCCCTGGCCATCGCCGAGATCGGCGCGCTCTCCGAACGGCGCATCTCGCTGATGATGGACAAGCACATGTCGCAGTTGCCGCCGTTCCTGGTGGCCAATGGCGGGGTCAACTCCGGCTTCATGATCGCCCAGGTCACCGCTGCCGCCCTGGCCAGCGAGAACAAGGCGCTGGCCCATCCGCACAGCGTCGACAGCCTGCCGACCTCGGCCAACCAGGAAGACCACGTATCCATGGCGCCGGCCGCCGGCAAGCGCCTGTGGGAGATGGCCGACAACGTGCGCGGCATCCTCGCCGTCGAGTGGCTGGGCGCCTGCCAGGGCCTGGACTTTCGCGAAGGGCGCAAGACCTCGGCGAAACTGGAGCAGGCCCGCGCCGCCCTGCGCGAGCGGGTTGCCCACTATGAGCAGGATCGCTTCTTCGCCCCGGATATCGAGGCGGCCAGCGAGTTGCTGGCTTCGCGCTGTCTGAGTGCGCTGCTGCCGGCGCAGTTGCTGCCGTCGCAGGGCTGAGAAACGGAGGAGGAACAGCCCTTATGCAATCTCTCTGGTTCAACTGCCACGCCGCGACCATGGCCGGCGGGCGTTACTCGATCATCGAGGACGCCGCGCTGGTCACCGAGGGCGCGCACATCGCCTGGATCGGCCCGCGGGCCGAGCTGCCCGCCGGCGACTACGCCGAGCGGCATGATCTCGAGGGCGCCTGGCTGACCCCCGGGTTGATCGACTGCCACACCCACCTGGTGTTCGGCGGCGATCGCAGCGGCGAGTTCGAACAGCGCCTCGAGGGCGTCAGCTATGCCGAGATCGCAGCAAACGGCGGCGGCATCGCCAGCACCGTGCGCGCCACCCGCGAGGCCAGTGAGGGCGAGTTGCTGAGCGGCGCGCTGCAGCGTGCGCGGCAGCTGCTGCGCGAGGGTGTCACCACCCTGGAGGTGAAGTCCGGTTATGGCCTGGACCTGGCCAGCGAGCGCAAGATGCTGCGGGTGATCCGCCTCCTCGGCGACATGCTGCCGCTGACCGTGCGTGCCACCTGCCTGGCCGCCCATGCCGTGCCGCCGGAGTTTGCGGGCCGCGCCGACGCCTATATCGAGCGGGTCTGCCGCGAGATCCTGCCGGAGCTGGCGGCCGAGGGACTGGTGGATGCGGTGGACGCCTTCTGCGAACACCTAGGCTTCTCCCCGGCCCAGGTCGAGCGGGTGTTCGTCGCCGCGCAGGCGCTGGGCTTGCCGGTCAAGCTGCACGCCGAGCAACTGTCTTCACTGCACGGTTCCAGCCTGGCGGCGCGCTACCAGGCGTTGTCGGCCGATCATCTGGAGTACATGACCGAGGACGACGTCATCGCCATGGCGGCGGCCGGCAGCGTGGCGGTGCTGTTGCCGGGGGCCTTCTACCTGCTGCGCGAAACCCGCTTGCCGCCGATCGAGCTGCTGCGCCGGCACGGCGTGGCCATGGCGGTTGCCAGCGATCTCAATCCCGGCACCTCGCCGGCGCTGTCGCTGCGCCTGATGCTCAACATGGCCTGCACCTCGTTCCGCCTGACCCCCGAAGAAGCCCTGGCCGGGGTCACCCTGAACGCCGCCAAGGCCTTGGGTCTGGCGGCCAGTCGCGGTAGCCTTGAAGTGGGCAAGCTCGCCGATTTCGTCGCCTGGCAGATCCGGCGACCGGCGGAGCTGGCCTATTGGTTGGGCGGCGATTTGCCCAAACGGGTGATTCGCCATGCACGGGAGGTCGACCATGGATAACGTATTGAGTTTCAAGCGCGGCAGCACGCCGCTGCTGATCAGCATGCCGCATCCCGGCATCCTGCTGACGCCTGCAGTGGAGGCGGGCCTGGTCGAGGAGGCGAAGCGCCTCGGCGATACCGACTGGCATATCCCGCGGCTCTATGACTTTGCCGATGAACTGGGCGCCAGCACCCTGGAGGCCTGCTACTCGCGCTATGTCATCGACCTCAACCGCCCGCAGGATGACGCGCCGCTCTACGCCAGCGCCACCACCGGCCTGTTCCCGGCGACCCTGTTCACCGGCGAGCCGCTGTACCGCGCCGGCTGCGAGCCGTCCCGCGAGGAACGGGCGCGCTATCTCGCCGAGATCTGGCAGCCCTACCACCAGACCCTGGCCGCCGAACTGGCGCGGCTCAAGGCCGAGTTCGGCTATGCGCTGCTGTTCGATGCGCACTCGATCCGCTCCTGCGTGCCGCACCTGTTCGACGGCCTGCTGCCGGACTTCAACCTGGGCACCAACGCCGGCGCCAGTTGCGACCCGCAACTGAGCGAGCGCCTGCTGGCGGTCTGCGCCGCCGCCCGGGACTACAGCCATGTGCTCAACGGGCGCTTCAAGGGCGGACACATCACCCGTCACTACGGCCAACCGCAGGCCCAGGTGCATGCCGTGCAGCTGGAGCTGGCGCAGTGCACCTACATGGAGGAGCAGGTGCCCTTCGACTATCGCGCAGACCTCGCCGAGCCCACCCAGGAGGTGCTGCGCGACCTGCTGCAGGCGATGCTGGAGTGGGGCCGCGAACGCTACGGGCGTTAGCGGGCGCAGTGACTCCCTCGCGGGCCGGCGGCGCCTCACCCATTTGGGTGGCTGTGCCGTTCGAGCGGCCTGGATACTCTTCTATGCTTGCCCTCTGGCAATACTAATAAGAAGGAGCATCCATGAGCCCGACCTTGAAAACCCTGACCGCTGCCGTCCTGCTCGCCGTCCTGCTCGCCGTCCTGCCCGCCGCGACGCAGGCCATGCCCTATTCGCAATTGGTGATCTTCGGCGACTCGCTGAGCGACAGCGGGCAATTTCCCGACCTTGGCAGCCCCTTGCTGGGCGGCAATCCGACTGGTGGCTTGCGCTTCACCAACCGCACCGGCCCCAGCTACCTGAGCAACAACACCGAGTACTTCGATGCCGTCGCCACCCAGCGTCTGGCGTCGTTGCTCGGCCTGCAGGCATTGCCCTCGACGCCCATTCTGCCGCAGATACTAACTGGCAACGCCGATGGCACTAACTATGCGGTGGGGGGCTACCGCACCGACCAGATCTTGAATTCGATTACGGCGGTCAATGGTTCGGTGGTGGATGCCGGTGGCGGCACCATTCGGACCCGTAACGGTTATCTGGTGGATGTGCCGCGAGTCGATCCCGATGCCTTGTTCTATGTCAACGGCGGCGGCAACGACGTGCTGCAGTTCGTGGTCACCGATCAGGCCAGCGCCGCCGCGGCGGCGGCCGACCTGGTGGCGGGGGTCGCCGCCCTGCAGCAGGCCGGCGCGCGCACCATCATCGTCTCGGACCTGCCGGACGTCGGCCTGACGCCCGCCGGCTTCGCCTCGGGCTTTCGCGATGCCTGGTCGAGCGCCGCGGGCCTGCTCAATGCCGAGCTGGGCAGCCAGCTTGCGGCCCTGGGCGGCAATGTCATCCGCCTGAATTTCCGCGGCCTACTGGCCGAGGTGCAGGGCGACCTGGCGACCTACGGTTTCGATCCGCTGGTGAGCCAGACCGATGTCTGCTTCAGCGGCAGCGGTTGCCTGGCCGATCCGACCTGGGGTCTCGGCGGGCTCACGCCGAACCCGGCCCGCCTGATGTTCAACGACGGCGTGCACCCCACCGCCGCGGTGCAGCAGATCAGCGCCGACTACATCTATTCGATTCTCGGCGCACCCTGGGAAGTGTCCCTGTTGCCGGAAATGGCCATGGCCAGCCTCAACGGTCACCAGCAGCAACTGCGCAGCGAATGGCAGGCCGACCGTGGTGCCTGGCAAGCCGTCGGCCAGTGGCGCAGCTTCGTCGCTGCCAGCGGTCAGCGCCAGCAGTTCGAGCGCGGCGAGGCGGTGGCCAGCGGCGACAGCGATGGCCTGGGCGTGAATCTGGGCAGCAGCTACCGGCTGAGCGAGCAGTGGCGCCTGGGCCTGGCCCTGGGCCTGCAGCAGCAGACCCTCGAAGTGGGTGAGGCCGACTCCGAGTACGACCTGCGCAGCTACCTGCTTAGCGCCTTCGCCCAGTATCAGCAGGGTCGTCTGTGGGCGGACGCCAGCTTCAGTCTCGGTCATCTGGATTACAGCGACCTCAATCGCCAGTTCGCCCTGGGCATCGCCCAGCGCAGCGAGAAAGGCGACAGCGATGGCCAGCTCTGGGCCCTGTCCGGGCGCCTGGGCTATGACCTGGCCAATGCCGACACGGGCTGGCGGGTCAGTCCGTTCATCAGCGCTGACTATGCCAAGGTGGAGGTGGATGCTTATCGCGAGGACGGCTCCAGTTCGACGGCGCTCAACTACGACGATCAGCAGCGCGACAGCACGCGGCTGGGTCTGGGTCTGCAAGCCAATTACCAGCTATCCGCGGCGACCCAGGTATTTGCCGAGATCGCCCGCGAGCTGGAGTTCGAGGACGATAGCCGCGACCTGCGCCTGGGCCTCAATGCGGTAGCCGGCAACAGCTTCGAGCTGCAGGGGCATACGCCAGCCAGTGGCCAGACCCTCGCCGGGCTGGGCATCAGCCATGCCCTGGCCGAGGAGCTGCAGCTGCGCGCGGCCTATCACTTGCGCGGCACCGACGACCGTCAGCATGGCCTGAACCTGTCCCTCAGCTGGGACTGGTAAGGCGTCAGCCAGCCGCGCTTAAAGGCGCGGTTGGCGTCATTCCCAGCGCAAGCGCGCCAGTCGCCATTCATCGCCTTCCCGCCACCACTCCAGCTTGACCCCGTAGTGCCGCGCGCTGTCGGGGATCAGGCCTTCGGCCCCGGTCAGGGCGACCTGCGCCTGGCTGTGGCCTTTGTCGCGGTAAGTCGGGTCGAGGCGGCTATTCTTGCTGAGGGCGATCACCCGGACGTGCTTGTGCCGCAGAAACAGCAGGGCCATGGTGCGCCTGGCCCAGTCGCGGTCGAATTCCTGCTGGGCGGAAAACTGCGGGTGCAGTTGCTCGAGGACGGCGCCGCTGTCTTTCGCTTCCAGGTTGTCCTGCAACTGTTGCACCGCTGCTTCCAGGCTCGCCTGCGGGTCATCCTTGGCCCCGCAGCCCGTCAGCAGGGCGAGAAGCATCACGAAAGGTAGGGCAAATTGCCGAGCCGACATGCTCAATTCCTTTTACATGGTTATGATGCGAGGCAGAGCGGGAAGCGCTAGCGGGCCGTTTGCACACGAGTTGGCGCCGTACCCCACGTATACATCCAGGAGTGCACCATGCAGACTTTGTATCCGGAGATCAAACCCTACGCCCGCCATGAACTGGCGGTAGAGGCGCCGCACGTGCTCTATGTGGACGAGAGCGGTACGCCGGAGGGTCTGCCGGTGGTGTTCATTCACGGTGGCCCGGGCGCCGGTTGCGATGCCCTGAGCCGGCGCTTCTTCGATCCCAACCTGTACCGCATCGTCACCTTCGACCAGCGCGGCTGCGGGCGCTCCACCCCCCATGCGAGCCTGGAAAACAACACCACCTGGGATCTGGTCGCCGACCTGGAGCGCATCCGCGAGCACCTGGGCATCGACAAGTGGGTGCTGTTCGGCGGCTCCTGGGGCTCGACCCTGGCGCTGGCCTACGCCCAGCGCCACCCCGAGCGGGTGCACGCGCTGATCCTGCGCGGCATCTTCCTCTGTCGTCCCCAGGAGTTCCACTGGTTCTACCAGGAAGGCGCCAGCCGCCTGTTCCCCGACTACTGGCAGGATTACCTGGCGCCGATTCCGGCCGAGGAGCGTGGCGAGTTGATGCAGGCGTTCTACAAGCGCCTGACCGGTTCCGACCAGATCGCCCAGATGCACGCGGCCAAGGCCTGGTCGAACTGGGAAGGGCGTACCGCCACCCTGCGACCGAATCCGCAGGTGGTCGAGCGTTTCAACGATTCGCACCGGGCGCTGTCGATCGCCCGGCTCGAGTGCCACTACTTCGTCAACAACGCCTTCCTCGAGGCCGACCAGTTGCTCCGCGACATGCCGAAGATCGCCCACCTGCCCGGGGTGATCGTGCATGGTCGCTATGACGTGATCTGCCCCCTGGACAACGCCTGGGACCTGCACCAGGCCTGGCCCAACAGCGAGCTGCAGATCATCCGCGATGCTGGCCACGCCGCCTCCGAAGTGGGCATCACCGACGCCCTGGTGCGGGCGGCCGACCAGATCGCCCGGCGCCTGCTCGACCTGGCGCCCGACGAAGCATGAAGGCGCTGATCCAGCGGGTCAGTGGCGCGCGGGTGGAAGTCGCCGGCGAGGTCGTCGGCGCCATCGATAGGGGCCTGCTGGCCCTGGTCGCGGTCGAGCCGCAGGACGATCCGGCCAGCGTCGCCAAGCTGCTGCACAAGCTGCTCAACTACCGGATATTCGGCGATGCCGACGGCAAGATGAACCTGTCGCTCGGCGATGTCGGCGGCGGCCTGCTGCTGATCTCGCAGTTCACCCTGGCAGCCGACACGCGCAACGGTCTGCGCCCGAGTTTTTCCACAGCGGCGCCGCCAGCCCTGGGCGCCGCGTTGTTCGAGTTGCTGGTCGAGCAGGCCCGGCTCAAGCATGCGCCGGTCGCCTGCGGCTGCTTCGGTGCCGACATGCAGGTGCATCTGGTCAACGACGGCCCGGTGACCTTTCTGCTTGAAGTCTGAAGGCATGCTCTGGCGAGCGCCGCTGATGAGCCGCCCGCCAGATCTGCTTTGCTGGAACTCCGCACCCTCTTCGTCAACCACCGCGCCAGCAACGGCCCCCATGCAACTCAAACAGAAGATCGTCGCCCTCGCCATTCTGCCGCTGCTGCTGGCCATTGCCGTGATCGGCGCGCTGGTGCTGACGCATGCCCAGCGCCTGGGCGAGCAGCAGGAATTGCTGATCGAGACCAGCATCATCGCCAGCAAGAAGGCCGAGCTGAAGAACTATGTCGAGCTGGGCTTGAGCGCGGTTGCGCCGCTGTATGCCAGCGGTCGCGACGATGCCGTCACCCAGCAGCAGGTGCTGAGCATCTTGCTCGGCCTCGATTACGGCAGCGATGGCTATTTCTTCGTCTACGACGGCAAGGGGCGCAACCTGATGCACCCACGCCAGCCGGAGTTGATCGGTCGCGACCTGGTGAACATGACCAATCCGCATTGGGTGCAGGCGATCCAGGCGCTGTTGCTCAGCGCGCGCAGCGGCGACGGCTTCCAGCGCTATCAATGGGAGAAACCTTCCTCCGGCCAACTGACCGAAAAGCTCGCCTACGTGGTAATGCTCGAGCGCTGGGACTGGATGATCGGCACCGGCCTCTATCTCGATGATGTCGAACTGGCCACCCAGCAGGCGCGGGCCAAGGTGACGGAGAACATCCGCAGCACCATGTGGGCGCTGGCCGGCGTGGCGCTGGTGGCGGTGCTGCTGGTGTCGGCCGCTGGGCTGACCCTGAATGTCAGCGAGCAGCGCCTGGCCGACCGCAAGCTGCAGTTGTTGGCGCAACGCATCGTCAGTTCCCAGGAGGAGGAGCGTTCGCGGGTTTCCCGCGAGCTGCACGACGGCATCAGCCAGTTGCTGGTGTCGGTCAAGTACCGCCTCGAACTGGCCTGTCACGAGCTGGAAAGCGGCCGCAGCCAGGCGTTGGAAACGCTGCGCGGCGGGCTGGCGCGCCTCGGCGGGGCGATCGCCGAGGTGCGGCGCATCTCCCATGATCTGCGCCCCTCGCTGCTGGACAGCTTCGGCCTGCCGGCGGCCATTGGCCAGTTGGCGGTCGAGTTCGAGCAACGCAGCGGGCTGCTGGTCGAATACCGGCAGAGCCTGGACATGCCGCGTCTGCCCGATGGCGAGTCGGTCGCCCTGTTTCGCATCGTGCAGGAGGCGCTGGCCAATATCGCGCGCCACTCCCGTGCCCACCGGGTCAGCATCGCGCTGGAGCAGGAGGGCTCGACCGTGCAGCTGCGGGTGCGCGATGATGGCGTCGGCTTCGACATCGCCCGGATCGAGCAGGGGCGCAGTAGCGGCATCGGCTTGCGCAACATGCGCGAGCGGGTCGAGCACCTGGGTGGCCGTTTTACCTTATCTTCCACGCCAGGCCGCACCGAGCTGATGGTGAGTCTGCCGTTACCGGGGTGAGTCATGTCCAACCTATCCGAAGATCGCCAACCCATCCGTGTCGCCCTGGTCGATGACCACGAGCTGGTGCGCGACGGCCTGCGCGGGCTGTTGGCGGCCATGCCGCAGCTGGAGGTGGTGGGCGAGGCCAGCAGCGGCGCCGAGGCGCTGATCCTGGTCGGCCAGGTGCGCCCGGACCTGCTGCTGGTCGACATCGGCATGAAAGACATGACCGGCCTGCAGCTGACCGAGATCCTCTGTCGTCAGTACCCGGGCATGCAGATCCTGATCCTGAGCATGTACGACCACGCCGAATACGTGACCAGCTCGATCCGTGCCGGCGCCCGCGGCTATGTGCTGAAGGATGCCGCCTCACGGGAAATAGTCGCTGCCATCGATGCGATTGCCGCCGGCGGTACCTACTACAGTGCCGACCTGCTGGAGAAAACCGTCAGCCCGCCGAGCGCCGACGACGAGCTGACCCCGCGTGAGCGCGAGGTGCTGCAGATGCTCGCACAGGGCCTGAGCAACAAGGCCATCGCGCGCCTGCTCGAGATCAGCGTGCGCACCGTCGAAACCCATAGGCTGAGCATTAGGCGCAAGCTGGGCGTCGATACCCCGGCCGGGCTGGTGAAATATGCACTGGAGCGCGGCTGGTTGAGTGTCTGAGGCGGGGCTCTGCAACCGTCCGCCAGGCTAGTCCGCGGCCTCGAGGCCATTGCTGTCTAGCCACTCGAGGGCCCGTTCGCGCGCCTGGCGGGCCTGAAAAGCCTGCCAGGCGGGCTGCAGCTGCGGCAGCTTTTCCAGCTCATAGTCGAAGGTAGGCAAGGGCCGGCGTCCGCTCAGAGCATGGCTGAGCAGGGTGTGCGCGTGCGGGTCGTGCAGGCCGAACAGAAAGGCTGCGCGCATGGCCAGCAGCTCGTCCAGGTCCAGGGGGGCTATGGCCAGGTAGCGGTCGGGCTGGACGTCGTATTTCTCCTCGGTTCCCGGTGCGGGCGCGCCGGGGGCGACGCGCAGCACGCTGCCGGTTGCCAGGTCCAGGTAGCGTTCGCCGGCGTCCTGGCTGAGCAGGGCCTGTTCGAGGCGCGCCAGATCGATGGTCAAGGGGCGCATGGTCGTTGGCTCCGGGTGGAAACCGGTGACATTAACGCGGCTGTCGCAGAGTTGCACCCTGTGGCCTGGCCGGATTGTCTTTCAGGCTTGTTGGGCGAGCGCCTCGGCGACGAAGTCGAGGCGGTCCTGGCCGAAGAACATCTGGCTGCCGACGAAGAACGTCGGGGCGCCGAATACGCCACGCCCGAGCGCTTTCTCGGTGTTGTCCTTGAGCCGTTGCTTGACCGCTTCGTCGCCGACCAGTCGCTCGAATTCGGCGGTATCCAGGCCGGCGGCGCTCAGCACCGCGGCGACGACCTCGGCTTTAGCGAGGTTCTGCTGGCGCACCCAGAGTGCCTCGAAGACCGCCTGTACATAGGGCTGGAACCGCTCCGAGCCGAGGTAACCGACGGCGCCGCGCATCAGCTGCAGGGTATTGATCGGGAAGTGCGGGTTGAACGCCAGGGGCACGCCGTAGCGTCTGGCGAAGCGGGCCAGATCCTGCAGCATGTAGCGACCCTTGGCCGGGATGCTCACCGGCGACTGGTTGCCGCTGGCCTTGAACACGCCGCCGAGCAGCATCGGCCGCCAGAGGATCTGCGCCCCGGCCGCTTCGGCGATACGCGGTAACTGGGTCCAGGCCAGATAGCTGGTCGGGCTGCCGAAGTCGAAGAAAAACTCCACATTCTTGCTCATCGTTTTTTCCTGCTGGTTGGGGCTCTGGCCCAGTCCGTCGCTCGGATGCAATCCGGGTTACGGGTTGGCAAGGTCGGAGGTTCAGAAGGTTTCCGTCCACGGGCGCAGATCCAGTTCGTGCACCCAGCAGTCGCGTGGCTGGCAATGGATCTGCCAGTAGGTCTCGGCGATGTGCTCGGGGTTGAGGATGCCGTCCTGTTCCTTGCGCTGGTACAGCTCGGGGAAGCTTTCGCGGATAAAGACGGTGTCGATGGCGCCATCGATGATCGGGTGGGCGACATGGATGCCCTGCGGACCCAGTTCGCGGGCCATGCTCTGGGCCAGGGCGCGCAAGGCGAACTTGGCGCCGGCGAAGGCGGAAAAATTGGCTCGCCCGCGCAGGGAGGCGGTGGCGCCGGTAAAGATGATGCTGCCGCGGGCGCGTGGCAGCATGACTTTCGCCGCTTCACGACCGGTGAGGAAACCGGCCAGGGCGGCCATCTCCCAGACCTTGCGATAGACCCGCTCGCTGGTCTCGGTGATGGAAAATTGCACATTGGCGCCGATATTGAACACCACCGCCTCCAGCGGGCCGACCTCGCGCTCGATGCTGGCGAACAGTTCGATCACCTCGGCCTCGACCCGCGCATCGCAGCCGAAGGCCCGCGCCGTGCCGCCTGCGGTCTCGATGGCGGCGACCAGCGGCGCCAGTTTGTCCGCGTGGCGGCGGGCCACACAGGCGACATAGCCCTCGCGGGCGAAGCGGCTGGCGATGGCGCCGCCGGTTGCGTCGCCGGCGCCCATCACCAGGATTGCTTTGCGTTCAGCCATTGCGCCTCTCCGTTAGTTCTGTTTTGGAACCTTGCTCGATAGTCGGTTCCATTTTGGAACCTGTCAAGCTATGGTGAGCCATTCCTGATTGGAGGCTGTGCAATGCGTTGGGAAGAACTCGAGCAACAACCCTGTTCCCTGGCCCGCACCCTGTCGGTGGTCGGTGACCGCTGGACCCTGCTGCTGTTGCGTGAATGTTTTCTCGGTATCCGGCGTTTCGACGAATTCGAAAAACGCCTGGGCGTGACCCGTCATGTGCTGGCCGAACGCCTGAAGAAGCTGGTCGAAGCCGGGGTGCTGGACAAGGTCGCCTATCAGCAGCGGCCGTTGCGCGAGGAATACCGCCTGAGCGACAAGGGCCGCGACCTGTATCCCGCCGTGCTGGCCCTGGTCAACTGGGGCGACCGCCATATGAGCGGCGCCGAAGGCGCGCCGATTCGTCATCGGCACAGCCACTGTGGCCAGCCGATGCACGGGGTGCTGGTCTGCTCGGAATGCGGCGAGGCGCTGCAGCCGGGCGCTGTAGTGCTGGAGGAGGCGCCGGCGTTCAAGGGGCAATTGCTGCCGGCGCATTGGCAGGTACAGCGGAGTGGAGAAAAACCGTAGGAGCACGCCATGCGTGCGATCGATTTTCCGGCTATTGCCTTTTCGCGGGCATGGCCCGCTCCTACGGAGTCAGGTGCTCGATTAGAACAAACGCGCCAGCAGGGCGGTAACCGCGGTTTCCACGCGCAGGATGCGCTCGCCCAGTTGCACCGGTTGCAGGCCGGCCTCTTGCAGCTTGTCCACCTCGTAGGGAATCCAGCCGCCTTCCGGGCCTATGGCCAGGGTCACGGCTCGATCCACCGCCCGCGGACAGGCCGGGTAGGCGCCGGGGTGGCCGATCAGGCCGAGGCTGCCGGCTGCCAGCGCCGGCAGGCGGTCCTCGACGAAGGGTTTGAAGCGCTTCTCGATGATGATCTCCGGCAGCACCGTGTCGCGGGCCTGCTCCAGGCCGAGGATCAGCTGTTCGCGAATCGCCGCCGGCTCGAGAAAGGGCGTCTGCCAGAAGCTTTTCTCGACCCGGTAGCTGTTCAGCAGCACCAGCCTGGGTACGCCCATGGCGCTGACCGTCTGCAGCACGCGGCGCAGCATCTTCGGCCGTGGCAGGGCCAGCAGCAGGGTGAGCGGCAGTTTGTCCGGGGCGCGCTGGTCGAGTTCGACGCTCAGCTCGGCTTCGTTGGCATCCAGGCGCAGCAACTGCCCGCTGCCCATCAAGCCATCCAGGCGACCGACGCGCAGGCTGTCGCCGACTGCGGCGCGGTGCACCTCGTGCAGGTGCTTGAGGCGCCGACCACGGAGCAGCGCCCGGTCAGCGGCAACGAAGTCGCCGTCTTCCAGCAACAGCAGGTTCACGGCTGCGCGGCAGGCGGTTGGTCGTCGTGTTCGTGCTCGGCGGCTTCGGCTTCGTGCTCGTCACGGCGCTTGACCAGGCTGCCGCAGAGCAGGCCGGCCTCGAACAGCAGCCACATGGGCACCGCCAGCAGGGTCTGCGAGAACACGTCCGGCGGGGTCAGCACCATGCCGACGGCGAAGCAGCCGACGATCACATAGGGCCGGCTCTTGCGCAGGGCGGCCACGTCGACGACGCCGACCCAGATCAGCAGGAAGGTCGCCACCGGGATCTCGAAGGCCACGCCGAAGGCGAAGAACAGGGTGAGGACGAAGTCCAGGTACTGGCCGATGTCGGTCATCATCGCCACGCCTTCCGGGGTCACGCTGGCGAAGAAGCCGAACATGATCGGGAACACCACGAAATAGGCGAAGGCCATGCCGCCGTAAAACAGCAGGATGCTGGAGATCAGCAGGGGGATGGCGATGCGCTTCTCGTGCTTGTACAGGCCCGGCGCAATGAAGCCCCAGACCTGATGCAGGATGATCGGCATCGACAGGAACAGGGCGACCATCATGGTCAGCTTGAACGGGGTGAGGAAGGGTGAGGCCACGCCCGTGGCGATCATGGTCGCGCCTTCCGGCAAGTACGCCCGCAGGGGCGCGGCGACCAGCGCGTAGATCTCCTGGGAGAAGTAGAACAGCCCGGCAAACAGCAGCAGCACGGCGCCCACGATGCGCAGCAGGCGCGTGCGCAGTTCAGTCAGGTGCGATACCAGGGGCATTTCCTGGTCGCTGTCCGTTGCTCGGCTCATGGTTGTGGGTTCTTTTCCTGGCGGGTGCTGTTGTCTGTTTCGGCCGTAGGGGCGACGTCACTGACCGGGCTTGACTCGGTCATGCTGCTGAGGGGCGCATCGAGGGTCTGCTTCATGGCCTTCATTTCGCGCTCAAGCTCTAGAATCTGCTCGTTATGCAGTTGCCGGCGGATTTCGTCGGCACCGATCTCGCGCTCGACCTCGGCCTTGATCGCGCTGAAGCTGCGCTTGATCCGGCCGATCCAAAGCCCGGCCGTGCGCACTGCACCGGGCAAACGCTCGGGGCCCAGCACCACCAGGGCGACCACGCCGATCAGCAGCAGCTCGGTAAAGCCTATGTCGAACATGGCTCAGTCTTTCTTCGTCGGTTCTTCGACCTTGCGCGCCTGGGCATCGATGGTCTGGCCCTTGGACTCTTCTACCGCCGGCTTGTCGGCGTCGTCGTTACCCATCGATTTCTTGAAGCCCTTGATCGCGTCGCCGAGGTCGGAGCCCAGGCCTTTCAGGCGCTTGGTACCGAACAGCATGACGACGATCAGCAGGATGATCACCAGTTGCCAAATGCTAATGCCACCGAAACCCATGATGTGTACTCCTCAGTAGCTGGTTGTTGATAAATAGCGGGTCAGGATTGCGGGCGCGCGGCTTTTTCCGCGTGTCCGGACAGGCCGAAGCGGCGATCCAGTTCGTCCAGCACCGCTTGCGGATGCTGGCCGAGGGCGGCAAGCATGATCAGGCTGTGGAACCACAGATCGGCGGTTTCGTAGATCAGCTCGTTGCAGTCGCCGCTGACGGCAGCGTCCTTGGCGGCGAGAATGGTTTCCACCGATTCTTCGCCGACCTTTTCCAGAATCTTGTTCAGACCCTTGTGGTACAGGCTGGCGACGTAGGAACTGTCGGGCGCGGCACCTTTGCGCGCCTCCAGGACCTCGGCCAGGCGGCTCAGGGTGTCAGTCATGGCGGTGTCCTTTGGCATAGATGGCATGCGGGTCCTTGAGCACGCCATCGACGGTTTTCCAGGCGCCGTTGTCGAGCACCCGATAGAAGCAGCTTTGCCGACCGGTATGGCAGGCGATGCCGCCCAACTGCTCGACCTTGAGAATGACCACGTCGGCGTCGCAGTCGAGGCGCAGCTCATGCAGCTTCTGCACGTGGCCGGACTCTTCGCCCTTGCGCCACAGCTTGCCACGCGAGCGCGACCAGTAGATGGCGCGCTGTTCGGCGGCGGTCAGGGCCAGGGCTTCGCGGTTCATCCAGGCCATCATCAGCACGCGGCCGGTTTGGTGATCCTGGGCAATCGCCGGCACCAGGCCGTCGCTGTTCCAGTTGATTTCGTCGAGCCAGTCGGTCATCGCTGCTTCCGCCCGTCACGGGCCTGTGGGATAGGGTTCTAGTGTGCCAGCGTGGCTGCGGTGTGGCTATCGGCGCATGACCAGATAAACGCCGCCAGCGAGCATCGCCCAGCTTGGCCAGGCGGCGAGGCTGAGCAGCAGACCTTGGCTGGCCGCGCCGCCAATCAGTACGGCGCCGAGCAGGCGCACCGGCCAATGCGGCTTGCCGCTGGCTGCGAGGGGCGGACTCTGGGGCTGCCGGTTGAGGCGTTCCAGGGCGTCGCGGGCTATTTGCGACAGGTGCGGCACTTGTTCGGCCTGCTGTTGCAGGTTGCGCAGCAGGTGCAGCGGATTGACCCGCTCACGCATCCAGCGCTCGAGGAAGGGCTGGGCGGTGGTCCACAGGTCCAGATCCGGGTAGAGCTGGCGGCCCAGGCCTTCGATATTCAACAGGGTCTTCTGCAGCAGCACCAGCTGCGGCTGGACTTCCATATTGAAGCGCCGGGCGGTCTGGAACAGGCGCAGGAGCAACTGGCCGAAGGAAATATCCTTCAGCGGCCGCTCGAAGATCGGCTCGCAGACGGTGCGGATGGCCGCCTCGAAGTCGTTGACCCGGGTCTCGGCCGGTACCCAGCCGGAGTCGATGTGCAGTTGCGCCACGCGGCGGTAATCGCGCTTGAAGAAGGCCAGCAGGTTGCGCGCCAGGTAGTCCTGGTCTTCGGCGGTCAGGCTGCCGATGATGCCGCAGTCGATCGCGATGTACTGCGGATCCCAGGGCGTGCGGGTGCTGACGAAGATATTGCCGGGGTGCATGTCGGCATGGAAGAAGCTGTCGCGGAACACCTGGGTGAAGAAGATTTCCACGCCGCGCTCGGCCAGCAGCTTCATGTCGGTGCGCTGGTCGGCGAGGGTGGCCAGATCGGTGACCTGGATGCCGTAGATGCGCTCCATCACCAGCACCTTGGGTCGGCACAGCTCCCAGTGGACCTGGGGCACGTAGAGCAGTGGCGAACCTTCGAAGTTGCGCCGCAACTGGCTGGCGTTGGCCGCCTCGCGCAGCAGATCGAGTTCGTCGTAGATGGTTTTCTCGTAGTCGCCGACCACTTCCACCGGGCGCAGGCGGCGGGCATCGGTGGAGGCTTTCTCGGCCAGTCTGGCGAGCAGGAACAGCCAGGCCAGGTCCTGGCGGATCACCGGTTCGAGGCCGGGGCGGATCACCTTGACCACCACTTCCTCGCCGCTCTGCAGTTGCGCGCCATGCACCTGCGCGACCGAGGCGGAGGCCAGCGGCTGGGCATCGAAGCGGGCGAAGACATCGCCGACCTTAGCGCCGAGTTGCTCTTCGATCAGCGCCCGCGAGTGCTCCGGGTCGAACGGCGGCACCTGATCCTGCAGCTTGGCCAGTTCATCGGCGATGTCCACCGGCAGCAGGTCGCGGCGGGTGGAGAGCAATTGGCCGAATTTGATGAAGATCGGCCCCAGTTCTTCCAGGGCCAGGCGCAGGCGCGCACCGCGCGACAAGTGCAGGGCTCTGCGTGGCAACCAGCGCCACGGCAAGGCATAGCGCAGGGCGCGCAGCCAGAGTGGCAGGGGTTGCTGGGCGAACAGCAGGTCATCCAGTTGGTAGCGGATGACCACGCGTTGAATACGCAGCAGACGACGAACGGCGAGCAGCTTCATGCGGTGGGCTTATGCGGTTGGATGAGGCGCTCGATGCGGGCATCGAGACGGTCGAGGTCGAGTTTGAGGCGGTCCAGTTCGGCGAAGTGGGCATCGGCTTCGCGTTGGCCGACCAGGCTGCGCGATTCTTCGCTGAGGTAGTCGGCCAGATTCAGGCGCAGGCTGTCGAGGGTCTGGCTGGTCCAGCTGGCCCGGCTGCGGATATGGCTGCCAAGCAGCTGGCTGGCCACCGGGCCGAGCCAGCGCGACAGCTCGTATTCCCAGTCCAGCTCCAGGTCCTGGAGGATGCCGGCCAGTTCCAGCAGGGCGGCGCTGTCGCCGTCCAGTTCGACTTCGGGGCTGTGCAGCACCGCCGTCTTGTCCTGGCCGGTGGCCAGGCGCAACAGGCTGGTAGCGGGGGCGCGCAGGCGGCAATCGGCCTCGCCGGCCCATTGCCCGGCCAGTTGCAGGCCTTCGCCACTGGGCAGGATGAACAGCTGCAGGGCCGGCGCCGTGCAGTCCACTGCGATGACTTGGCCGCTCAAGCGCGCCAGACGTGGCAGCGCCGTGCTGTCCAGGGCCAGTACCCGGTTGAGGCCGAGCTCGACGCCGGCCAGCAGGGCGGTGCCGAACATCAGGGTTTGATGCCGCGGTGCAGGGCGACGATACCGCCGGTCATGTTGTGGTAGGTGACGCGCTCGAAGCCGGCCTCGACCATCATGGCCTTGAGGGTGTCCTGATCGGGGTGCATGCGGATCGATTCGGCCAGGTAGCGGTAGCTCTCGGCGTCGTTGGTGATCAGCTTGCCCATCAGTGGCATGAAGTTGAACGAGTAGGTGTCGTAGACCTTCGACAGCAGGCTGCTCGACGGCTTGGAAAATTCCAGCACCAGCAGGCGACCGCCAGGCTTGAGCACGCGCAGCATGGAGCGGATGGCGTCTTCCTTGTGGGTGACGTTGCGCAGGCCGAAGGCGATGGTCACGCAATCGAAATGATTGTCCGGGAACGGCAGCTTCTCGGCGTCGGCCTGGACGAATTTGACGTTGCCGGCCACGCCGCGGTCGAGCAGGCGGTCGCGACCGACCTTGAGCATCGATTCGTTGATGTCGGCCAGCACCACTTCGCCGGTCGGGCCGACCAGGCTGGCGAACTTGCGCGCCAGGTCGCCGGTGCCGCCGGCGATATCCAGCACCCGGTTACCCGGGCGCACGCCGGACAGTTCGATGGTGAAGCGCTTCCACAAACGATGCATGCCGCCCGAGAGCAGGTCGTTCATCAGGTCGTATTTGGCGGCCACCGAATGAAACACTTCGGCGACTTTCTGCGCCTTCTGGCTTTCCGGTACATCCTGAAAACCAAAATGCGTGGTGGGTTCGCTGTCGCTGTGCTTGCGCGGGTCGTTCATCTCGCCCTTACCTGAATATAGAGAGGCTGAATAAAGTGGCGGCCATTCTAAACCGAAAAGACGGCTTGCAGCTTGTAGCTTGCCGCTTGCGGCTGCAGCATATTGCTATAGTCGCGCGACTTAAGGTCGCAGTTGGTCTGCTCAGGAGAAACGCCATGGCCAGAATTGATGTGCAACGCCCGCATTCGCTCGGTCGCGAGGTCGCCCGGGAAAAAGCCGAGCAATTGGCCGAACGCCTGGCCCGCGAGTACGCCGTGCGTTACAGCTGGAACGGCGACACCCTGGAGTTCAAACGCAGCGGTGCCGATGGGCGTATCGAGGTGGGCGAAGACCGGGTGCATGTGCAACTCAACCTCGGCCTGCTGCTGTCTGCCATGAGCGGTAGCATCAAGCGGGAAATCGAAGACGTGCTGGATAGGAGCCTCAAGGTCTGAGGCGCTCGTGACATTTTTTCGCGACTAGTATGTGGATTCTAATTTTCCTCGATACCGTGTGCCCAAGCCTGCATTCCGTGGGCGTTTCCTCAAACCACTGCGCGTGAGGTGCACCATGTCGAAAGTTACCGTGAAGAAGAAAATCGAAGTCGAAGACAAAGCCACCGTGCTGACCGACGTCAAAGGCTATGCCCGCAAGATCTGGCTGGCCGGCCTGGGTGCCTATGCCAAGGCTGGACAGGAAGGCGCCGAGTATTTCAAAGAGCTGGTCAAGAGCGGCGAAAGCGTCGAAGAACAGGGCAAGAAGCTGGTCAATGAACAGGTCGAAGCAGCCAACAGCCAGATCGATAGCGTCAAGAGCAGCGTGACCGGCAACGTCAACAGCGTCAAAGGTAAAGTCGAAGTGCAACTCGATAAAATCGAGAAGGCTTTCGACGCGCGTGTGGCCGGCGCACTCAACCGTATCGGCATCCCGTCCAAGCAGGATGTCGCAGCACTCTCTGCTAAGCTTGATGAGCTGAGCGCGTTGCTCGAGCACGTCGCGCGTACCAAATAAGGAGAACAGCATGGCCGTCAAAAAGAAAACCGAAAAGCAGACCAGCTCCTGGATCGGCGAAGTTGAAAAATACTCGCGGCAGATCTGGTTGGCAGGCCTGGGGGCTTACTCCAAGGTCAGCAAGGACGGCACCAAGCTGTTCGATACGCTGGTCAAGGACGGCGAAAAAGCCGAGAAGCTGGCCAAGAGCGAAGTCGAGAAGCAAGTCGATGCGGTGAAGTCCACGGTCGAGTCGAAAGTGGGCAGCACCAAGTCCAAGGTCGACGAAGTCAAGGATCGGGCGATCGGCAAGTGGGGCGAGCTGGAAGAAGCCTTCGACAAGCGCCTGAACAACGCCATTTCGCGTCTCGGCGTACCGAGCCGCAATGAAGTGAAAGCACTCAATGCCAAGGTCGAAAGCCTGACCAAGCAGATCGAGCAATTGACCGGCGTCTCGGTCAAATCGGTCAAGCCGGCAGCCAAGCCAGCAGCAAAAGCCGCCGCCAAACCTGCGGCCAAGACCGCTGCCAAGCCGGCCGCTAAAGCTGCAGCCAAGCCTGCGGCCAAGCCAGCAGCCAAGGCCGCCGCTAAACCAGCAGTTAAAGCTGCGGCCAAGCCAGCGGCCAAGCCTGCTGTAAAACCAGCGGCCAAGCCGGCAGCCAAAGCCGCCGCCAAGCCGGCGCTCAAGCCAGCTGCCGCACCCGTTGCGGCTGAGTCAGTGGCAACTCCTGCGCCTGCTCCGACGCCTGTAGCTGCTCCAGTGGCACCGACCAGCCAGTCCTAAGGACCGGTTGTCGTAAGCGCAAACGCCCGGCACTAGCCGGGCGTTTGCGTTTCTGCGCCGAGATGCAGGCTGTATGTCGTTCAGGCTTCCAGATAGCGCCGGGCCAAATGCTCGGCAGCGAAGCGTGATTCGCTGGTCAGGTGTGGCGCCACCAGCATCATCACCTGATAGACCACCAGGCGGCTCTCACCCTCGCGGCCGATGATGCGCTGATAGTCGAGGGAGAACAGCAGGGTCAGGGTGATCTGCTCGACCAGTTGGCCGAGGGAGTTGGTGTCGCTGACCAACTGGTTTTCCGCCTTCAGTCGTGCCAGCAGCGAGGCCAGGGTGCGTTTCAAGGTGTTCAACCAGTTACGGATACCGCGGGCCAGCTTGGGCAGGCGTCCGGCCAGGTTGGACAGATCCTGGAACAGGAAACGGTAATGCGCCAGGCGTTCGACGATCAGGTGCAGGAACAGCCAGTAGTCCTCGGCATCCAGGCGTACGTCGGGCGGAGGGTCGAGCAGCGGCGCCAGTTCCGCCTGGAAACGCTCGAACAGGCCGAGGATCAGCGGTTCCTTGCCATGGAAGTGGTAGTACAGGTTGCCCGGGCTGATCCCCAGTTCATTGGCGATTTCCAGGATGGAGACATTCGGCTCGCCTTGCTGGTTGAACAGCATCAGCGCGCATTCGAGGATACGATCGCGGGTTTTCATCCGGTCTTCTTATGCTGACGGGGGAGGCCGGAAGATAACCGGCCGAAGGTGGCTTCGGCCAGTGCCCGGTAGTGTGCGCTGCTAGCGTACATGCACGTAGGTGCCGGGGGCCGCCTCCATCGCCGGGTAGTGCGCGTTGCCCAGGGTCATCAGGGTCTCGCGTTGCTTGCCGGCGTGCTCCTGGATCCAGCTCAGCCATTGCGGCCACCAACTGTCGTCGTGCCGCTGGGCGTCATGGTACCAGGCACGCGGGTCGCCGCTGAGCTTGCTGCTCTCGAAGTAGTTGGCCTTGGGATTGCCTGGTGGGTTGAGAATGCTCTGGATATGCCCGCTGTTGGACAGGACGAAACGCTTGTTGCCGCCGACCAGCATGGCCGAGCGATAGACCGCGTCCCAGGGGGTGATGTGGTCATTGATCCCGGCGACGTTGAAACTGTCGACCGTGACCTTTTTCAGGTCGACCGGGGTGCCGCAGACTTCCAGGCCGCCGGCACGGATCAATGGGTTGTGTTTGAAGAAGTCGATCAGGTCGCCATGCAGGGCCGCCGGCAGGCGGGTGTTGTCGTTGTTCCAGTAGAGAATGTCGAAGGCTGGTGGCAGCTTGCCGAGCAGGTAGTTGTTGATCCAGTAGTTCCAGATCAGGTCGTTGGGACGCATCCAGGCGAACACCTTGGCCATGTCGCGACCGTCCAGTACGCCTTGCTGGTAGGAGCGCCGTTTGGCCGCTTCCAGGGTTTTTTCGTCGGCGAAGAGCATGGCTGGGCTGTCGATCTGGCTGTCCAGCAGGCTGACCAGATAGGTGGCGCTGGCGACTTTGCGCAGTTGCCGCCTGGCTTGCAGGTGGCCCTGCAGTGCAGCGATGGTCAGGCCGCCGGCGCAGGCGCCCAGCAGGTTGACTTCCTTGCTGGCGGTGATCGCCCGGCAGGCATCGATGGCCTCCTCGACCGCCTGCACGTAGCTCGACAAGCCCCACTCGCGGTGCCGTGCATCGGGATTGCGCCAGCTGATGATGAAGGTTTGCAAACCGTTCTTCAGGGCGTATTGGACGAAGCTCTTGTCGGGCGACAGGTCGAAGATATAGAACTTGTTGATTTGCGGCGGCACGATCAGCAGCGGTCGGGCGTATTGCTGCTCGCTCATTGGCTTGTACTGGATCAGCTCCAGCAGTTCGTTGCGAAACACCACTGCGCCGGGGGTTGCGGCCAGGTTGCGGCCGACTTCGAAGGCCTGCTTGCTGACTTGGCTGGGCATGCCGTCGTTATGCAGCAGGTCGTCGAACAGGTGGCCCAGGCCTTTGACTACGCTGCTGCCGCCACTGTTGAACAGTTCCTTGAGCGCCAATGGGTTGAGCAGGGTATTGGAGGGGGACAGGGCATCGCCGAGCATGCTGACGACGAAGCGCGCGCGGCTGCGGTCGTCGGCGCTCATGTCGCTTTCCTCGATCCAGCTGTCCAGCTGGTTTTGCCAGGCCAGGTAGGCCTGCAGGCTGCGCCGGTAGAACGGATTGAGCTGCCAGGTCGGGTCGGCAAAGCGCGGATCCTTCGGGTTGACCTTGTACGGCGTGTCGCCGAGCAGTACGCGGCCCAGTTGCCCACCCAGGGCCAGTGCGTGGCGGGCACTGTGGACCGGCTGGCGCAAGCCCTGCAAGGCCAGGCCGCGCAGGGTGGACAGCATATCTCTGGCGCGCAGGCCCGCAACTGCACTCTGGACGTTCATCGGGCTGGTCTGGGCCGGGAGGTGGCGTGTCGGGGGTTGTTTGCGCATGAAGGGGTACTCCAAAGCTATCCGTGATCAGGGAGCAGTACAGCAAGGCTTATACCAGAATCCTGCTAGTTGGCAGACTAGACCAGTGCGCTGTCTCAGAATTATTGTTCCGATGACACCGCCTCGTAGGGTGCGCCGTGCTCACCAGGGTTGTCGGTGGCGCGCACGGCGCGGCCAGCCGCAGCCGCTTGATTGCGGACAGCAACCTGGCGCAGTTTGCTCGCGGGTATGTGACGGAGTAGATCATCACGTGCGGGGTCAGGTGCGCCTGCACCGTGATGGGGCAGGAGGGCACTGGGCGTACCCTCGTCCGATCAGGGGTTGTGAAAAAATCGAGCGCCGTAGCGCAACACCGCAGCGGGCGTTTGGAGGCGGTCGCAGTAGGAGAGCGTTTTTTCACAGCCTCTCAGTGCTGGCGAGCAGGGGTGGGCTGTGGGTGCATCACTGCCCGTTGGCGTTCTTCGGCGAGGAATTTCATGATGATCGGTGCCACTGCTTCGGCGCGGGTCACCAGGAACAGGTGGCCGTCGTCGATCACGTGCAGCTCCGAATTGGGGATGCGCCAGGCCAGCAGGCGCATGTTGATCAGCGGAATCAGTGGGTCGTCGTCGCCGGCCAGTACCAGGGTCGGCTGGCGGATCTTGTGCAGCCAGTGGATGCTGGTCCAGCCAAGGCCGGCGAACAGTTGCCAGTAGTAGCCCATCTTGCCGCCCGAACGCACCTTGCTGGCGTGGGCCAGGGCCAGCTTGGGGTCGCGGCGGAAGGCGCCGCCGTAGATGTCCGGGGCGATCTGTACGCCGTAGGACGGCTGCACATAACGACGCGGGCTGGCCATGCGCCAGAGCACCTTGGGCTTGCCCGGCACCATCACCGCTCCGGCGGCAGTGGCGGCCAGCACCAGTTTCTTGCAGCGCTCCGGGTAGTCATGGGCGAACTGTTGGGCCAGGGCGCCACCCCAGGACACGCCGATCACATTGACCTGGCCGTAGTCCAGGTAGTCGAGCATGCGTGCCGTCAGTTTGGCCAGGCCGGAGAACCGGTACGGTGATCTGGGCGTCGAGGAGCCACCTACGCCGGGTACGTCGAAGGCGATCACTTCGAGTTCGGGGTCGAGCGCCTGGACGAAGGGCATGACCAGTTCCAGGTTGGCGCCGATGCCATTGAAGATCAGCAGTGGCGCCATCTTGCCGTTGCCGGGGCGAACGGCCGTGCGAATGGTCTGACCGTCCAGGTCGATGGTGCGGAATACGAAAGGTAACGACATGCGCGCAGGCCCTATGAGTCAAAACACTGGGTGAGACCATCCAAGGTCACTCCCAGAACTACCAGGGCAAACCTGGTCGCCGGTTCGGCGGATGTGCCGGCTGGGCGAGCGGCACTTCCAGGTGCCGCGGGCAGTGGTGCGCAGTGCGCAATCGATCAACGTTCGTGTACGTAGGTTCCAGGTGCGGCCTCGCCAGGCGGGAACTGTTTGTTGCCCAGCTTGGTGGGGGCTTTCTTGCTGGCGCCGGAGCGTTCGCTCAGCCACTTCTGCCAGTACAGCCACCAGGAGTCGGTGTGTTTGGTCGCGCTGTCCTGCCAGGCTTTCGACTCGTACGGTAGTTCCGTGTTGGTCATGTAGCGCGCCTTGGGGTTGCCCGGCGGGTTGAGAATGCTCTGGATATGCCCGCTGTTGGACAGGACGAACTCGCATTTGCCGCCGAACAGGTGGGCCGATTTGTAGCACGCCTCCCAGGGCGTGATGTGATCGGTGGTGCCGGCCAGGCAGAAGACGTCGCAGGTGACCTGTTTCAGGTCGACGGGGGTGCCGCAGACTTCCAGGGCGCCGGGGCGGGTCAGTGGGTTGGCCTTGAACATGTCGATGAACTCGCCATGCAGCGCGGCGGGCAGGCGCGTGGTGTCGTTGTTCCAGTAGAGGATGTCGAACACCGGCGGTTCGTTGCCGAGCAGGTAGTTGTTGACCCAGTAGTTCCAGATCAGGTCATTGGGACGCATCCAGGCGAACACCTTGGCCATGTCGCTGCCTTCGATGACGCCGGCCTGATAGGAGCGCCGCTTGGCCACCTCCAGGGTCTTCTCGTCGGCGAACAGCGCGACCTGGGTGTCCAGCTTGTTGTCCAGCACGCTGACCAGCAGGGTCAGCGCATGCACCTTCTGCTCGCCGAGCGCCGCGTAGTGGCCGAGCAGCGAGGCGGTGGTCATGCCGCCGGAGCAGGCACCGAGCATGTTGATGTCTTGGCTGCCGGTGATCGCGATGACCGCCTCGATGGCCTCTTTCAGTGCTTCGACATAGCTCGACAGGCCCCACTCGCGTTGCGCCTTGGTCGGGTTGCGCCAGCTGACCACGAAGGTCTGTACGCCGCTGCGCAACAGGAAGCGCGCCAGGCTCTTCTCCGGCGACAGGTCGAACACATAGAACTTGTTGATCTGCGGCGGCACTACCAGCAACGGGCGCTCGTGCACCTGTTCGGTGGTCGGTCGGTACTGGATCAGCTCCAGCACGCTATTGCGGAACACCACCGCGCCTTCGGTGGTGGCCAGGCTTTTGCCGACCTCGAAGGCCTTCATGTCGACCTGGCTGGGCATGCCGCCGTTATTGACGATGTCCTTGGCCAGGTGCGACAGGCCGTCGAGCAGGCTCTTGCCGCCGGTTTCGAAGAAGCGCTTGACCGCCGCCGGGTTGGCCATGCTGTTGCTTGGCGCCAGGGTGTCGGTCATCAGGTTGACCAGGAAGTGGCCGCGGTTGGCGTCCTGTTCCGACAGGTTGCTGTGTTCGACCCAGTCATGCAGTTCCTTGCGCCAGGCCAGGTAGGTCTGCAGATAACGCTTGTACAGCGGATTCTGGCTCCAGGCCGGGTCGACGAAACGGCGGTCGCCACTCTCGGGTTGCAGCTCGGACTTTCCAAACAGGACGTTCTTCAGTTCCACGCCGAAATGAGCGACGTGTTTGGCGCTGTGCAGCGGTTGCCGGATGGCCTGGGTGAGCACCGTGCGTGCCGACGTCAGCAGATCCTTGCTCTGGATGCCGACGATCGGATTCAGGCCGAGGGTGTTCTCTGAAGCTTGGTGTTTCAGATCATCATTGCTTTTTTCAGACATCTACGACGCTCCATTGTCCTGAGGCGAATACCGGCGTGTTGCTGTGCAAGGCGACACGGGACCAGGGCCGGGTATTGCTCGGGTTGCCGGGGGGCGGAACTGATCCGCTTCTCAATCTATGCATCCGGCTTGGCCAAATGCAGGGAACCTGCCAGTTCCTTGGTTACCCGAGTTTGTTGATTTGCGCAAGCTTGCCGCGGTACGGGCAAATGCGCGGAGAGTATGCCGAGATAGATTAGAAAGTGCGCTCTAACCTCGGCGCGGAGAGGGCTTGAGCGTGCGGCCGGCCACCCGTTGCAGGCGGCCGGGACAGGTGGAGAGGCTCTGGCTAGCCTCCCAGGAGTCTGTCGGACTTAACACTGTTCTACTGCGGAAAAGCCACTTTCTTTAGGTAGAGGGGGGCAGTTTTGCTGCTTTCCCTTGTTAAATAGCCAGCTATTCGCCTCGGAAAAGCCCCAAAACTGCCGCAAGCCGAAATGTCGGACCACGGACTTTCCCTCGCTACGAACGGTCAAGTCCGACAGGCTCCTAGAGCATCAGCTTGACCACGGACTCGTCGGGGTCGCGGGCTTTTCCGGCGGCCGCGAGCGCGGCCAGGTAGTCGGCCCACAGGCTGTCCTGATGGGTGGCCAGTTCATACAGGTAGTCCCAGCTGAACAGCCCGCTGTCGTGGCCGTCGTCGAAACAGAGTTTCAGGGCGTAATTGCCGGCCGGCTCGACGCCGCTCAGGGCGACGTGCAATTTACCGGTCTGCATGATCGGCTTGCCATGGCCCTGCACTTCCGCCGAGGGCGAGTGCACGCGGAGGAACTCGGCGCTCAGGCTGTAACTGGCGCTGCCGTACTGCAGCTCCAGGGTTCGCGATGCCTTGTGCAGTTTGACGGCGCTGGGTATGTGCATGGGGCTCAGCCTCAAGTCATAAGCGGCAAGCTACAAGCGCTGTTACGTGCCGCTTGTAGCTTGGCGCTGCGTTTAAAGAATATAACGCGAGAGGTCTTCGTCCTGGGCCAGTTCGCCGAGGTGGCCGTTGACGTAGTTGGCATCGATGCGGATCGGCTTCTCGTCGTGTTGGGCGGCCAGGTCGCCGGCGCTGAAGGACACCTCTTCGAGCAGGCGCTCGAGCAGGGTATGCAGGCGGCGCGCGCCGATATTTTCGGTCTTCTCGTTGACCTGCCAGGCGATCTCGGCGAGACGTTTGATGCCGTCTGCGGCGAACTCGATTTTCAGACCCTCGGTGTTGAGCAGGGCCATGTACTGCTCGGTCAGCGAGGCATGCGGTTCGGTGAGGATGCGTTCGAAGTCTTCCGGCGACAGTGCCTTGAGTTCGACGCGGATCGGCAGGCGGCCTTGCAGTTCCGGTACCAGGTCGCTGGGCTTGCTCAGGTGGAAGGCGCCGGAAGCGATGAACAGGATGTGGTCGGTCTTGATCATGCCCAGCTTGGTGTTGACCGTGCAGCCCTCGATCAGCGGCAGCAGGTCGCGCTGCACGCCCTCGCGGGAGACATCGGCGCCGCCGACATTGCCACGCTTGGCGACCTTGTCGATCTCGTCGATGAAGACGATGCCGTTCTGTTCCACCGCCTCGAGGGCGCGGGCTTTCAGCTCTTCCTCGTTGACCAGGCGTGCGGCCTCTTCGTCGCGCACCAGCTTCAGCGCTTCCTTGACCTTGAGCGTGCGGCTCTTCTTCTTGCCCTTGCCCATGTTGGAGAACAGGTTCTGCAACTGGCTGGTCATCTCTTCCATGCCCGGCGGGGTCATGATCTCGATGCCGGCCGGGCTGTCGGCCACCTCGATGTCGATGTCCTTGTCATCCAGCTGGCCTTCGCGCAGGCGCTTGCGGAACAGCTGGCGGGTATTGGAGTCGCTGCTCGGCGTCGGGTCTTCGTTGAAGCCGGTACGCGGTGGTGGCAGCAGGGCATCGAGGATGCGCTCTTCGGCGGCGTCTTCGGCGCGGTGGCGGACCTTGACCATCTCCTGCTCGCGGAGCATTTTCACCGCCGCATCGGCCAGGTCGCGAATGATCGATTCGACATCACGGCCGACGTAGCCGACTTCGGTGAACTTGGTCGCCTCGACCTTGATGAAGGGTGCGCCGGCCAGTTTGGCCAGGCGGCGGGCGATCTCGGTCTTGCCGACCCCGGTCGGGCCGATCATCAGGATGTTCTTCGGCGTCACTTCGGCGCGCAGCTCCAGCGGCAGCTGCATGCGTCGCCAGCGATTGCGCAGGGCGATGGCCACGGCGCGCTTGGCGTCGTCCTGGCCGATGATGTGGCGGTTGAGTTCGTGCACGATCTCACGGGGCGTCATGGACATAGCAGGCGGCTCCAAACGGAAATCGGCTCAGATGGCCGAGTCCAGTTCCTCGATAGTCAGATTCTGATTGGTAAAGACGCAGATGGACGCGGCAATGTTCAACGCCTTTTCCGCGATTTCGTGGGCCGACATCTGCTCGGTGTTCTCCAGCAAGGCCAGGGCCGCCGCCTGGGCGAAGCCGCCACCGGAACCCATGGCGATCAGGCCGTGCTCCGGCTCCACCACGTCGCCATTGCCGGTGATGATCAGCGAGGCGTCCTTGTTGGCCACTGCGAGCATGGCTTCCAGGCGGCTCAGTGACCGATCGGTGCGCCAGTCCTTGGCCAGTTCGACGGCGGCGCGCACCAGGTGGCCCTGATGTTTTTCCAGCTTGCCTTCGAAGCGCTCGAACAGGGTGAAGGCATCCGCGGTGGCACCGGCAAAACCGGCCAGTACTTGGCCGTGATAGAGGCGCCGAACCTTTTTCGCATTGCCTTTCATCACGGTGTTGCCGAGGGAAACCTGGCCGTCGCCGCCCATGACGACTTTGCCGTGGCGGCGCACTGAAACGATGGTGGTCAAGGGGAGAGTCTCCACGCAGCGGGGCGAAAATGCCCAATGCAGATGCAAATGGGGGGGCGTGGGCTACTTTTCAACCGGCGGCGGAAATTTCTCGACCAAGCGGCGTGAACGCGGCTGTAACAGCAGGTTGCCGATACGGGGCCATGCGCCGTCAGGAGAAGCCCCCGGCCGGCCCTGGCGAGCCGGTCGGGCGAGGCTCAGCGGCTCTGTCGTTGCTGCAGCAGCAGATTGCCGAAGCCGTTGGCGGACAGGGCTTTCTGCGAGACCGCGAGTTGCTCGCGGTTGGCGAAGGGGCCGACCAGTACGCGGTACCAGGTTTCTTCGCGCACCCTGCCGGACTCCACGCGCACGCTCTGGCCGAGCAGGGTGATTTGCGCGCGGACGCTTTCTGCATCGTCCTTGCGCCGGAACGAACCGGCCTGGAGAAAAAACTGGGTGCTCAGTGGCGCCTGGGTAACGGTGGGCGCCGGAGCCACGGGCGGTGCGGGTGGCGGGGTTTCGCCGTTGAGTGCGGCCAGGGCGCGCGCGGCGTCGATCTTCGCCGCTTGCTCCGGGGTCACCGCGGGTTGTGCGGGGGCGGGTGGCGGCAGGGCGTCCGGCGGCACTATGACTTCCGACTCGGGCAGCAGGGTGTAGAAGTCGTACTTGGGTTTGCTCGGCTGCGGCTGCGTACTGGCTTTCGGCGCTGGCTTGCTGGCGCGGGCGCTCTCGGCCTTGTTGCGTTTGACCGCATCGCCACCCGGTTGCAGGTTCATCAGCAGCATGACGAACACGCCAACGGCAAGACCGCAGGCCAGCCAGATCCAGCCGGGTACGGGTTGCTTGGCCGGTGCCTTGTAGCGGCTGGCACCGCGTTTGGCTGGCGGCTTCTTCTTCGCTGCCACTTACATGCGCTCCAGGGTTTCCAGGCCGAGCAGTTCCAGGCCCTGCTTGAGCGTGCGGCCGGTCAGTGCGGCCAGGCGCAGGCGGCTCTGCTGGGTGGCTTGGTCTTCGGCAGCGAGGATCGGGCAGTGCTCGTAGAAACTGGAGAACAGTCCGGCCAGGTCATAGAGATAGGCGCAGAGCAGGTGCGGCTCGCCCTTGTCGGCGACGTTGTTCAGCACTTCGCCGAGCTGCGCCAGTTTGCCGGCCAGGGCCAGTTCCTGTTCGGCCTCGAGGGCGATCTGCCCTGCGAGGCTGCTGTTGCCCAGCTTGCGGAACACGCTGGCCACCCGGGTGTAGGCGTACAGCAGGTAGGGCGCGGTGTTGCCCTCGAAGCTGAGCATCTGCTCGAAGTTGAAGCGGTAGTCGCTGGTGCGGTGCTTGGACAGGTCGGCGTACTTCACCGCGCCGATGCCGACGGCGTGGGCGATGCTGCGCAGCTCGCTTTCATCCAGCTCCGGATTCTTGCCCTTGACCAGGCTGTAGGCGCGTTCTTCGGCCTCGTCGAGCAGGTCGATCAGTTTCACCGTGCCGCCGTCGCGGGTCTTGAACGGGCGGCCGTCGGCGCCGTTCATGGTGCCGAAACCCATGTGCTCGAGTTGCATGCCCGGGTGGACGAAGCCGGCGCGGCGCGCCACTTCGAAGGCCATCTGGAAGTGCAGGGCCTGGCGCTGGTCGACGAAGTACAGGGCGCGGTCGGCCTTGAGCACCTGGCTGCGATAACGCATGGCGGCCAGATCGGTGGTCGCGTAGAGGTAGCCGCCGCCGGCCTTCTGCACGATCACCGGCAGCGGATTGCCTTCGGCGTTCTTGAACTCGTCCATGAACACGCACTGGGCGCCGTCGCTCTCGCTGAGCAGGCCCTTGGCGCGCAGGGCCTCGATGATGGCCGGCAGCTCGGCGTTGTAGGCGCTCTCGCCCTTGACGTCGGCCGGGCTCAGCTTGACGCCCAGGCGGTCATAGGCCTGCTGGCAGTGCGACAGGGAAATCGCGTTGAAGCGGTGCCACAGGCGCAGGCACTCGGCTTCGCCGGCTTGCAACTGGACCACCAGTTCGCGGGCGCGTTCGGCAAACTCGGCGGAATCGTCGAAGCATTTCTTCGCCGCGCGGTAGAAGCCTTCGAGGTCGGCCAGCTCGCTTTCGGCGGCGGCCGGATTGGCTTCCATAAAGGCCAGCAGCATGCCGAACTGGGTGCCCCAGTCGCCGACGTGGTTCTGTCGGATCACTGTATCGCCGAGGAATTCCAGCACCCGGGCCACGGCGTCGCCGATGATGGTCGAGCGCAGGTGGCCGACGTGCATTTCCTTGGCCAGGTTCGGCGAGGACAGGTCGACTACCACGGTCTGCGGCTTGCCGGCCTTGCGCACGCCGAGCTTGGCATCCGCGAGCAGGGCATCCAGGCGCCCGGCCAGTGCTTGAGTGTTCTGGTAGAAGTTGAGGAAGCCGGGGCCGGCGATTTCGACCTTGCTGATCTGCTCGTCGCCGGGCAGCGCGGCAATCAGCTTCTCGGCCAGCTCGCGCGGTTTCAGGCTCGCCGGCTTGGCCAGCATCATGGCGATATTGCTGGCGAAATCGCCGTGGCTCTTGTCCTTGGTGTTCTCCACCTGGATCGTCGGGCTCAGGCCCTCGGGCAGCACGCCTTCGGTTGTCAGGCGGGTCAGGGCTTGCTGGATCAGGTGGCGAATAGTGTCTTTCATGGTCTCTCGGATCGCCCATGGGCATTGGTCGAAAACTGCGCATTATACGAGCAGCGGCAAGCGGCAAGCCACAAGCAGCTGTAGGGGGGCTGTGCGCACCATTTAGCAGGCCTGTTAGCCGGGGGTGAAGCCTGGTGCGCATGGCGCACCCTACCTTAGAACAGGTCGATCGGGTCGACATCCAGCGACCAGCGCACCGCGCGACCGCCGGGCATCTGCTCCAGCGCCAGCATCCAGCTGCCGAGCAGGCGGTGCAGCGGGGCGCGGGCGTTGGCTTGCACCAGCAGTTGCGCGCGGTAACGGCCGGCGCGGCGTTCCATCGGTGCCGGTACCGGGCCGAGCAGTTCGATGCCGCTCAGCTTGAGTTCGTTCACCAACAATTCGGCTGCGTTGCAGGCCTCGTCGAGAAAACCTTCGGCCTGTCCCGGCTTGTGCGCTTCGGCACGCAGCAGGGCCAGGTGGCAGAAGGGCGGCAGGCCGGCACTGCGGCGCTCGCTGAGGGCTTGCTCGGCGAAGGCGAAGTAGCCCTGTTCGGTCAGTTGCACCAGTAGCGGGTGGTCGGCCAGGTGACTCTGGATGATCACCTTGCCGGGTTCCTCGGCGCGCCCGGCGCGGCCGGCGACCTGGACGATCAGTTGGGCCATGCGCTCGCTGGCGCGAAAGTCGGCGGAGAACAGCCCGCCGTCGGCATCCAGGATCGCCACCAGGGTCACGCGGGGGAAGTGGTGGCCCTTGGCGAGCATCTGGGTGCCGACCAGGATGCACGGCGCACCGCGCTGCACGGTGTTGAACAGGCTGGTCATGGCCTCCTTGCGCGAGGTGCTGTCGCGGTCCACGCGCAATACCGGAACCTGCGGGAAGAGAATGCCCAGGCGCTCTTCGGCGCGCTCGGTGCCGGCACCGACCGGGCGCAGGTCGACGTTGTTGCAGGTCGGGCAGTTGCTCGGCTGGCGTTCGACATGCCCGCAGTGGTGGCAGCGCAACTCGCCGGAACGCTGGTGCACGGTCATCCGCGCGTCGCAGCGCGGGCATTCCGACAGCCAGCCGCAGTCGTGGCAGAGCAGGGTGGGAGCGAAGCCGCGGCGGTTGAGAAACACCAGCACCTGCTGGCCAGCCGCCAGGGTCTGGGCGATGGCCTGCTGCATGGGCGCGGAAATGCCGGAGTCGAGCGGTCGGCTCTTCACGTCCAGGCGCAAGAAACGCGGTTGCTGGGCGCCACCGGCGCGCTGGTGCAGGTGCAGCAGGGCGTAACGGCCGCTGTGGGCGTTGTGCAGGCTTTCCATGGACGGCGTGGCCGAGCCGAGCAGGATCGGGATGTTTTCCTGGTGCGCGCGCACCACGGCCAGGTCGCGGGCGTGGTAGCGCAAGCCCTCCTGCTGTTTATAGGAGGCGTCGTGCTCCTCATCGATGATGATCAGGCCGGGGCGCTGCATCGGCGTGAACAGTGCAGAGCGGGTGCCGATGATGATGTCGGCCTCGCCGTCGCGGGCGGCCAGCCAGGCATCCAGGCGTTCACGATCGTTGACCCCGGAGTGGAGCAGGGCGATCCGCGCGTTGAAGCGCCGTTCGAAACGCGCCAGGGTCTGCGGGCCGAGGTTGATCTCCGGGATCAGCACCAGAGCCTGCTTGCCGGCTTCCAGGGTCTCGCGGATCAGCTGCAGGTAGACCTCGGTCTTGCCGCTGCCGGTCACCCCGGCGAGGAGGAAGGCATTGAAGCGGCCGAAGCCGGCGCGGATGGCTTCGGCAGCGCTGCGCTGCTCCGGGTTCAGGGGCAGTTCCGGCTCCGCCAGCCAGTTGAGGTGGCGTTCGCTGGCGGCATGCCGGCGTATCTCGATGCGCACCAGGCCCTTTTCATGCAGCAGGCCGAGGCTTTCCCTGCTCAGTTGCAACTGGCCAAGCAGTTGCTGGGCGACGCCGTGGGGGTGCTGGGCGATGGTTTGCAGGGCCTCGCGCTGGCGCGGCGCGCGGCTCAGGCGCGGGTCATCCAGCTGGGCGCCTGCGGCCAGGTGCCAGAAGCGCTGCTGACGAACCTCCGCCGGCTCGCCCTGACGCAGGAGTACCGGCAGCGCCCAGCTGAGGGTGTCGCCCAGGCTGTGCTGGTAATACTGCGCCGTCCACAGGCATAGCTTGAACAGCGCGGGCGGCAGCGGCGATTGGGCGTCGAGCAGTTGCCGGGCAGGTTTGAGTTTGTCTGCCGGCACTTCGCTGTGATCCGTCACCTCGATCAGGATGCCGATCAGCTCGCGCCGACCAAAGGGCACGCGCAGCCGAGCGCCCGGCTGCAGAGCGCTGCGCGGTACACCGGGCGGCGCACGGTAGTCGAACAGGCGGCGCAGCGGCGAGGGCAGGGCAATGCGCAGAATGGCGTCGGGCACGCGGCGGGCTCCAGGCAGAAGGGCGCGATCTTAGCACGCGGCCTGGCGACGGCCGGTGTCGCGATGGCTTGCGTCGTGGCGGCGCTCTGGTATCATCGCCGGCCTAATTCCGTGCGGTACTCGACAATAGTGTCGGGTGGCGGCACGTCAGCCCCGAGGAATACTCCATGAAAGCCGATATCCATCCGAACTACGTAGCCCTTACCGCGACCTGCAGCTGCGGTAACGTGATCGAAACCCGCTCCACCCTGGGCAAGCCGATGAGCCTGGACGTGTGCAACGAATGCCACCCGTTCTACACCGGCAAGCAGAAAATGCTGGATACCGGCGGCCGTGTTGATCGCTTCAAGCAGCGTTTCGGCATGTTCGGCGCCAAGCAGTAAGTTTGCGCGCAGCGACGGGTGCCCTGATGGGCGGTTCCGCGCTACTGAAAAAGGCGTCCCTGGTGGGCGCCTTTTTTATTTCCGTGTTGTACCTGGGCTCCGTTCAGGCGTTCTGTCCGGCGCCCGGCAAATTGTCGAGCGTCAAGGTCCAGCGGGTGGTCGATGGCGACACCCTGCGCCTGCAGGATGGCCGCAGTGTGCGCTTGATCGGTCTGAACAGTCCCGAACTCGGGCGTCAGGGGCGCAGTGCCGAACCCTTGGCCGAAGCTGCGCGCAGCCGCCTGAGCGAGTTGGTGGCGGCCAATGACGGGCATGTCGGCCTGCAACTTGGCCGTGAGCCGAAGGATCACTACGGGCGTACCCTGGCCCATGCTTACGACGCCAGGGGGCGTAACCTCGAAGCGCAACTGTTGGCCGAGGGACTGGGCTATCTGGTGGCGATTGCACCCAATGTGGCGCTGGTCGAGTGCCAGCAGACGGCCGAGCGGCTGGCGCGGCAGTCGCGCGTCGGCCTCTGGCGCCGCTCGCCGGTACAGGCGCCCGGACAGCTGAGCCGTGGCGGTTTTGCCCTGATCGAAGGGCGGGTCGAGCGGGTCGAGCGCAATCGCGGTGGGGTTTGGCTGGAGCTGGGCGATTCGTTGGTCCTGCGTGTGCCACCGCAGGCACTGGCGGGTTTCGATCTCCATCGACTGCACGGTCTGGCTGGGCGCCGGGTCGAAGTCCGGGGTTGGGTGATTGACCGCTCGCGGCGCGCAGGGGTAAAACCGGGACAGGCACGCTGGATGTTATCCGTGACCCATGAAGCGATGCTGGAGGTGCTGCCATGAGCCTGCGTTATTGGGCGGTGGGGCTGCTGGTGCTCGGCCAGCTGAGCGGTTGTGCGGTCAACCCCGCCACCGGGCGCAGCAATTTCGTGATGATGAGTGAGCGTCAGGAGTTGGACCTCGGCCAGCGTTACAGCCAGGAAATTCTCAAGCAATACCCCCGTTATGCCGACGAGAAACTGCAGGCTTATGTCCAGCAGGTCGGCGAGCGAGTGGCCAGGCACAGTCATCGCAGCCAGCTCGATTACCAGTTCACCGTGGTGGACAGCCCGGATATCAACGCCTTCGCCCTGCCGGGCGGCTATATCTATATTCACCGCGGGCTGCTTGCCTACCTCAACTCGGAAGCCGAGCTGGCGGCAGTCCTGGGCCACGAGGTCGGCCATGTCACCGCGCGGCACGGCGTGCAGCAGCAGAGTCAGTCGAGCGCCTGGGGTATTCTCGGTCAGGCGCTGGCGATCGGCACCGGGGTCGGTGCGGCGGCCGACCTGGCCAGCGTCCTCGGCAGCGCCTTCGTGCGTGGCTACGGTCGTGACATGGAACTGGAGGCCGATGGCCTGGGTGCCCAGTACCTGGCGCGCAGTGGCTATGATCCGCAGGCGATGATCGAAGTGGTCAAGGTGCTGAAGAATCAGGAAGACTTCGCTCGTGAACAGGCGGCCAGGCGTGGTCAGGCGCAGCCGGCGGGCGGCTATCACGGCGTATTCGACACCCATCCGGATAATGACCGGCGTCTGCAGCAGGTTCTGGGGCCGGCGCGGGCGCTGGCGAGTGGGCAGCAAGAGGTCAATCGCGAGGCCTTTATCAGGCATCTGGAAGGGCTGCCATTTGGCGATTCTGCCGCCAGTGGGGTGCGCCGCGGTCAGCATTTCTACCATGCTGAACTGGACTTGACCCTGGAATTTCCGCAAGGCTGGAGCATGGTCAATCGAGCGGATGCGCTGATCGGTCACAGTGCCGATCAGCAGGCCTTTATCGCCATGACCCAGCAGGCCAATCCACAGCGCCTTTCTGCGGCTCAACTGTTGCGTCAGCGCGTCGGCGGGCAGCGTCTGCAGGCGGAGAGCGAATTGCATCAGGCCGGGTTGACGGGCTACAGCGCCATCATTCCCGGTGCTGCCGCCAAGCGCGTCGCAGTGCTGCTGCATGGGCAGCGGGCCTACCTGTTTGTTGCGGCGGTGCGCGGGCGCGCATCGCTGGGCGCTCAGGATGATAAATTCCTCAAGGTGATCAAGAGCTTGCGCCCGCTGACCGCGGCCGAGCGGCGCCTGGCCGAACCGCTGCGCCTGCATCTGGTCAAGGCGCGAAGCGGGCAGGACATGGCGGCGCTGGCCAGGCAAAGCAAGTTGCCGGGCGATGCCCAGGCGACCTTGCGCCTGCTCAACAATCTCTATCCCGCAGGCGAGCCGGCCTCTGGCAGCTGGCTCAAGGTCGTGCGTTAGGCACAAGGCTTAACGGTCTTGTGCAGATGTATACAACTTGCGTATCCTCGGCCGCCTGCCTGTTCAACAGCCAAAAAGCGGAAATGCCCCTATGTCTGATCTGAAAACTGCCGCTCTCGAATATCACGCCAAACCCCGTCCGGGTAAGCTGAGCGTCGAGCTGACCAAGCCCACTGCCACTGCCCGTGATTTGGCGCTGGCCTACAGCCCGGGTGTTGCCGAGCCTGTGCGTGAAATCGCCCGTGATCCCGAGTTGGCTTACCGCTATACCGGTAAGGGCAATCTGGTCGCTGTCATTTCCGACGGTACTGCGATTCTCGGTCTGGGCAACCTGGGTCCATTGGCTTCCAAGCCGGTTATGGAAGGCAAGGGCGTGCTGTTCAAGCGCTTCGCCGGTATCGACGTATTCGACATTGAAGTCGATGCCGAAAGCCCACAGGCCTTCATCGACACGGTCAAGCGCATTTCCATCACCTTCGGTGGCATCAATCTGGAAGACATCAAGGCGCCGGAGTGCTTCGAGATCGAGCGTGCCTTGATCGAGCAGTGCGACATTCCGGTGTTCCACGATGACCAGCACGGTACCGCCATCGTTACCGCGGCCGGCATGCTCAACGCTCTGGAGATCGCCGGCAAGACCCTGGAACAGGCGAAGATCGTCTGCCTGGGCGCTGGCGCCGCGGCGACCTCCTGCATGAAGCTGCTGGTGAGCATGGGCGCCAAGGTCGAAAACATCTACATGATCGACCGCAAGGGCGTGATCCACGCGGGGCGTGACGATCTGAACCAGTACAAGGCGGTGTTCGCCACCGAAACCGACAAGCGCACGCTGTCCGAGGCGCTCGAGGGCGCCGATGTGTTCGTCGGTCTGTCCGGTGCCAATCTGCTCCAGGCGGAAGACCTCCAGCGTATGGCGGCCAACCCGATCGTGTTCGCCTGCTCCAACCCGGATCCGGAAATCGCACCGGAACTGGCCCATGCCGCACGCAATGACGTGATCATGGCCACCGGTCGTTCGGATTATCCGAACCAGGTCAACAACGTGCTGGGCTTCCCGTTCATCTTCCGTGGTGCTCTGGACGTTCGCGCCACGCGCATCAACGAAGAGATGAAGATCGCCGCGGCCCTGGCCCTGCGCGACCTGGCCAAGCTGCCGGTGTCGCAGGAAGTCTGCGATGCCTACGGCGGCATTGCGCTGTCGTTCGGTCGCGAGTACATCATTCCCAAGCCGATGGACCCGCGCCTGATCGCCGTGGTCTGCGATGCCGTGGCCAAGGCCGCCATCGAAAGCGGTGTGGCGACTCTGCCCTACCCGAAACACTATCCGCTGACATCGGTGGATGATGTATTCAACGGCTAAGCCCGTCGCATAAAAAAACCCGCTTCGGCGGGTTTTTTTATGGGTTCAAGACATAAGGTTTGAAGCCGTTGGGGCGGCACCCTGGCTCGCTTGCAGCTTGCAGCTTGCAGCTTGCAGCTTGCAGCTTGCAGCTTGCAGGGGGCGGCCACCCGCCTTGCAGCTTGCAGCTTATGGCTGCTCCTCTAAAACAAATCGATCGGCGCCGCCTCGTCAGCGGGTAGCGGGCTGCCCGGCGCGCGGAGGCCGGGATCCAGTTCGCTCATCGGCGGTGGCGAGTCTTCGCTCTTGAACAGTTCGAAGTAGGCATCGGCGGTTCCAGGTACGGCTGCGCGGCCGCTATAGGGGTCGATGCGCAGGGTCAGCAGGCCTTTGGGTTCGACAGGGGCATGGCTGGGGTTGTCTTTGAGGGCGCTGGCCATGTAACTCATCCAGATCGGCAGAGCGACGGTGCCGCCATACTCATGTTTGCCGAGACTTTCCGGTTGATCGAAGCCAGCCCAGACGGTGGTCACGTAATCGGCGTTGTAGCCGGAGAACCAGCTGTCCTTGGATTCGTTGGTGGTGCCGGTTTTCCCCGCCAGGTCATTGCGCCCCAGGGCCATGGCTCTGCGCCCGGTGCCGCGCTTGATCACGTCCTGCAGCATGCTGGTCATGATATAGGCGGTGCGTTCGTCGATGATGCGTTCGGCAGCCACAGGTTCGCCGGTCGGCACCTGCTCGGGGGCGATTTCGCGGCTGCTGGTGGCGGCTACTGCATCGATTTCATCGGCGGTTGCGGCGCTGACGGCCCTCGGGGTGCTTGCCGGGTTGGCGATATACAGCGGTTCACCGTAGCGACTGTCGATACGCTCGATCAGGTAAGGCTGGGTTTTATAACCGCCGTTGGCGAATGCTGCCCAGCCGCCGGCCACTTCCAGTGGCGTCAGGTTGGCGGTGCCGAGTGCCAAGGACAGGTTGCGCGGTAGGTCCTGCTTGTCGAAGCCAAAGCGGCTTATATAGTCCAGGGCGTAGTCGATACCGATGGCTTGCAACAGGCGGATCGACACCAGATTGCGTGATTTATACAGAGCTTCGCGCAACCGGATCGGGCCAAGAAAGGTATTGTTGTCGTTTTTTGGCCGCCAGCCCTGGTCGAGGTACTCGTCGACGAACACGATCGGGGCATCGTTCACCAGACTCGCGGCGGTGTAGCCACGGTCCAGTGCGGCGCTGTAGATGAAGGGCTTGAAGCTGGAGCCTGGCTGGCGCTTGGCTTGCGCTGCGCGGTTATAGTTGCTCTGTTCGAACGAGAAGCCGCCGACCAGTGCGCGGATCGCGCCAGTGTGTGGGTCAAGTGAAACCAGGGCGCTTTGCGCCTGCGGGAGCTGGACGAAGCGCAGGCTGCCATCGTTGTGCCGTTGCACGCGAATCAGGTCGCCAGTCTGGACGACATCGCCTGGTTGCTGCGGGCGGGGCCCGAGGCTGTTGGTGTTGAGGAAGGGCCGCGCCCACTTCATGCTGTCCCAGGCGACCGCTTCTTCCACGCCGCTACGCAACAGCACAAGGATGCCGCTTTTTTCGATTTGGCTGACGATCGCCGGCTCAAGACCGCCCAGCGAGCTTTGCTTGTTCAGCTCGCTCAACCAGGCTGCTTTGTCCATGTCGGGCAGGCGGCGTATCGGGCCGCGATAGCCATGGCGCTGATCATAGGTGATCAAACCTTCGCGAACAGCGCTGTTGGCCGCGTTTTGCAAGTCGCTCGGGACGGTGGTGGTGACGTTGAAACCTTCGGTGTAGGCCTCGCTGCCGTAGCGGCCGACCATTTCCGCGCGGACCATTTCCGCTATATAGGGGGCGGTGACTTCGGGGCTCGGTGCGTGATGGCTGGCGTCGCCAGGCTCGGCCAGGGCGGCTTCATAGCGCTGCTGGTCGATCCTGCCGAGCATGTGCATGCGCCCGAGGATCCAGTCGCGGCGCTCTTTGGCCCGGGTGGGGTTGGTCAGCGGGTTGAAGCGTGAAGGCGCTTTCGGCAGTCCTGCAATCATCGCCAGCTGGGCCAGGCTGAGCTCGTTGATCGATTTACCGTAATAGACTTGGGCGGCGGCTTCGATTCCGTAAGCGCGGTGGCCGAGATAGATCTTGTTGACATAGAGTTCGAGAATTTCATCCTTGCTCAATTCGCGCTCGATCTGCAGCGCAAGGAGGATCTCATTGATCTTGCGCGAGAAGCTTCGCTCGCTGGTCAGGAAGAAATTCTTCGCCACTTGCATGGTGATGGTGCTGCCGCCGGTCTGGATGTGCCCGCTTTTCAATATTTGCGTGGCAGCGCGCATCAAGCTGGTAAGGTCGACGCCATAATGATTGGCAAAGTTGTCGTCTTCGGCGGCAAGCAGGGCGCCGATGAAGTCAGGGGGGATGTCGTCGAATTTGATCGGCGAACGGCGCATTTCGCCAAATTCCGCGATCAGCTTGGCGTCGCTGCTGTATACCCGCAGGGGAATCTGCAGCTGGATGCTGCGCAACGACTCAACGGATGGCAGGCTGGGGCTGAGATAAAGAAAGGCGCCACTCAGACTGAGTAGCAGCGCACAAAAAGTGGCGACACCAGACCAGCAGATGAACTTCAGCAAACGCATCAAGATTTTTGGATTTCCAGATAAAAGAATGAGTTAAGCGGAAGGCAATGCTAAAAGGGAAAAACTGGTCACATTATAAGCAGTTTTTTTCCCGGGTATCCATTTGCGCTTCTGTCAAGACTGTTATTTAATGTGAAAAAACATAAATAGTCCGTAAGTCGCGGATGCCAATAGGAAATCGGTCGTGCTAGGGCTCTTCAATAAGAAAGCGAATACGCTGTTGGGGATCGATATCAGTTCGACCTCCGTCAAGCTCCTCGAATTGAGTCGCTCAGGAAGCCGCTACAAGGTAGAGGCTTACGCTGTCGAGCCGCTCCCGCCAAATGCGGTGGTCGAGAAAAACATTGCCGAGCTTGAGGGCGTTGGGCAGGCCCTTTCGCGCCTGCTGGCCAAAGCCAAGACCGGAGTGAAATCCGTAGCGGTCGCTGTCGCTGGCTCCGCGGTGATCACCAAGACCATCGAGATGGAAGCCGGGCTTTCCGATGATGACCTCGAGAACCAGCTGAAGATCGAAGCCGATCAGTACATTCCCTATCCGCTTGAGGAAGTGGCGATCGACTTCGAGGTGCAGGGTTCTTCGCAGCGCAATCCTGAGCGGGTCGAAGTGCTTTTGGCAGCCTGCCGCAAGGAGAACGTAGAGGTTCGCGAGGCCGCCCTGGCCTTGGCCGGATTGGTCGCCAAGGTGGTCGATGTCGAAGCCTATGCCCTGGAGCGGGCTTATGGCTTGCTCACTGAGCAGTTGGGCGGCGGGCATGACGAGCTGACGGTTGCAGTGGTCGATATCGGTGCAACCATGACCACGCTCAGCGTGCTGCACAACGGCCGGACTATCTATACGCGCGAGCAGCTATTCGGCGGCAAGCAGCTCACCGAGGAGATCCAGCGGCGCTACGGGTTGTCCGTGGAAGAGGCGGGTCTTGCGAAAAAGCAGGGCGGCCTTCCCGATGACTACGACAGCGAAGTGTTACAGCCGTTCAAGGAAGCGGTTGTGCAGCAGGTTTCGCGCTCCCTGCAGTTTTTCTTCGCTGCAGGTCAGTTCAATGATGTCGATTACATCCTCCTGGCCGGTGGCACGGCTTCCATTCCCGACCTCGATCGGCTGATTCAGCAAAAAATCGGCACACAAACCCTGGTGGCCAATCCCTTTGCGGATATGGCGCTGAGTAGCAGGGTCAATGCGGGGGCCTTGGCCAGTGATGCTCCGGCATTGATGATTGCCTGCGGTTTGGCGATGAGGAGTTTCGACTAATGGCGCGGATTAACCTTCTTCCATGGCGCGAGCAGTTACGCGAGGAGCGCAAGCAGCGCTTTCTGGTGACGCTCGCCGGTGTCCTGGTGGTCGCGGCCGGTGCGGTGTTCCTCGGGGACCAGTATCTGAATGGGGCAATCGAGCAGCAAAACGCGCGCAACCAGTTCGTGCGTAAAGAAATTGCCGTGCTGGATGCGCGGATCAAGGAAATCAGCGAACTGAAAACCCGCCGCCAGCAGTTGCTCGAGCGCATGAAGATTATTCAGGATCTGCAGGGCAACAGGCCGATCATTGGCCGGGTATTCGACCAGTTGGTGCGGACCTTGCCGGATGGTGTGTATTTCAATAGCGTCAAAATGACGGGCAAGAATATCGCTATTGTCGGGGCGGCCGAGTCCAACAATCGGGTGTCGAATTTGATGCGTAACCTGGATGCCTCCGATTGGCTGGATGCGCCTAACTTGACGCAAGTTAAAGCGACCACGGCGGGGGCTCTGGATCAGGCCAATGTATTCCAGTTGACGGTTAAACAAACGCAGCCTGGTGTTGAGCCGGTAGAGGGTGATGAAAAATGAGCCTGGCTGAATCCATCGAGAACTTGCGCAAGATCGAACTTGGTAATCTTGATCTGAATAATATTGGCTCATGGCCAGCCGTCATCAAGGGTGTTGTCTTTGTTCTGTTTTTTGTGCTGGTGCTGGCGCTTGGCTACAATTTTCACCTGAAGGACTTGCAGGCTAGTCTGGAGCTCGCGCAGGCAGAGGAGCAAACCCTCAAGCAGCAGTTTTCCAGCAAGGCGTTCCAGGCCGCTAATTTGGAGGCCTATAAGGAACAGATGCAGGAGATGGAAGTTTCCTTTGGCGCGCTCTTGCGGCAATTGCCGAGTGATACCGAAGTGCCTGGTCTGCTGGAGGATATTACCCGTACCGGGCTGGGCAGCGGTCTTGAGTTCGAAGAGATCAAGTTGCTGCCCGAAGTGACACAGCCATTTTATATAGAACTACCCATTCAGGTGGTTGTGGTGGGTGGCTATCATGACTTGGCAACCTTTGTCAGTGGTGTTGCCAGTCTTCCGCGAATTGTGACCTTGCATGACTTCGACACTAAGCCGGTTGGCACGGAGAGCGCTTCTGTCATTCGGATGAGCGTTATGGCGAAGACATACCGTTATAACGATAAAGGGATGGATAAATGAAGACTCTTCGTTTGACAGTATCTATCTGTTTATTCTCGTTTCTGCAGGGCTGTGGTTCGGGGGGCGACTTTTCCGATCTGCAGTCATTCATGGATGAGGTTCGCGCCAGGCCGAAAGGCGCTATCGAGCCGTTGCCAAAATTTCAACCCTATGAAGCATTCACCTACGGAGCCTCTTCCCTGCGCAGCCCATTCCAGCCGCCGGTCAAAATTGACATGGTGCGCCGTCAAAAAGGCACGCAGGAAATCAAGCCGGATGAAGCGCGGGTCAAGCAGTTCCTCGAGGGGTTCAATATCGAGGTCTTCGAGATGGTCGGCACGCTTGCCAATGCAAACGGTGTTTTTGCTTTGGTGAATGGAGCCGGCGGGGTTCATCGCGTCAAGGTGGGGGATTATTTAGGCCGAAATTACGGCCGCATCCTGGCGATAGATGAAGCAAAAATCGAAGTGGTTGAGATCGTTCCAGACGGTGAAGGCGGCTGGCTCGAGCGGCCGCGCAGCCTCTCGCTCAAGGAGCGCTCTTGAATGATCATGAAAAAAAATAACCGGTCTGCCCAACGGAACCCGAGAATGAATAGCTCCTTATCGCATCTAGGTATCTCTCTATTGGCGCTGTTGCTATCGCCGGCATTGTTGGCCGCTGACTTGCAGGCGCTGGATGTTGCTGCGTTGCCAGGCGACCGCGTCGAGTTGAAGTTGACGTTTGATGAGTCGGTACCTGCTCCGCGTGGCTATACGATCGAGCAGCCGGCACGTATTGCCCTGGACTTTCCGGGTGTTTCCAGCCAATTGGGCGCAAAGAACCGAGAGCTGGGCGTGGGTAATGCACGCAGTGTCACAGTGGTCGAAGCCAAGGACCGAACTCGGCTGATCATCAATCTGACCAGCCTGGCGCCCTACAATACGCGGGTCGATGGCAACAACCTTTATGTCGTCATTGGCGAGGGGGCGTCCAGCACCGCGTCAGTTCGGCCGGCGACTGCCGCGCCAGTTGTCAGCACCGCCGCGCCAGCAAAGAGCTATGCCGCACAGGGCAAGGCCATTAGCAACATCGATTTCCAGCGGGGCGAGCAAGGCGAGGGTAATGTGGTCATTACCCTGTCGGATGCATCGGTAAGCCCCGACATTCAGGAGCAGGGCGGCAAGATTCGTCTGGACTTCGCCAAGACTCAGTTGCCTGAGGCGCTGCGGGTTCGCCTGGACGTCAAGGACTTTGCCACGCCGGTACAGTTCGTCAGCGCAACGGGTTCGGCCGACAAGGCGAGTATAGTGATTGAGCCGACCGGCTTCTATGATTACCTGGCCTATCAAACCGACAACAAGCTCACGCTCAGCATCAAGCCGTTGACCCAGGATGAAGTCGAGACGCGGAAAAGCGAGCGTTTCGCTTACAGTGGCGAAAAATTGTCGTTGAACTTCCAGGACATCGATGTCCGCTCGGTGTTGCAGTTGATTGCAGACTTCACCGATCTGAACCTGGTGGCCAGCGACACGGTGCGCGGCAACATAACCTTGCGCTTGCAGAATGTACCTTGGGATCAGGCGCTGGACCTGGTGCTGAAAACCAAGGGCCTGGACAAGCGCATGGTGGGCAATGTGCTGTTGGTGGCGCCGGCCGATGAAATTGCCGCGCGTGAGCGTCAGGAGCTCGAGTCGCAGAAGCAGATCGCCGAACTGGCGCCGCTGCGTCGCGAACTGATTCAGGTGAACTACGCCAAGGCCAGCGACATGGCCAAGTTGTTCCAGTCGGTCACCAGCGCCGAAGGCCGTGCCGACGAGCGTGGTTCTATCACGGTGGACGACAGAACCAACAGCATCATTGCCTACCAGACCCAGGATCGCCTGGATGAATTGCGTCGGATCGTGGTGCAGTTGGATGTGGCTGTGCGTCAGGTGATGATCGAGGCGCGGATTGTCGAGGCCAACGTCGACTACGATAAAGCGCTGGGCGTGCGATGGGGTGGCAACTTCTGGGCTGGTGATAAGTGGAGCGCCTGGGGCAAGAATGGTCAGTTGGGGATTGCGGACGATCCCGATGCAAATGGCAAGCCAGGGGACGACGATTTCATCCCGTCGCGCAACGTGGGTCGTTTCCGGGGTATTCCCGAGGTTCCCGCGAACTCTCCTTTCGTCGATCTGGGCGTTGCTGGCACCTCGGGCATCGGTATCGGTTTCATTACCGATAACGTTCTTCTCGATCTGCAGCTAAGCGCGATGGAGAAAACAGGTTCCGGTGAGGTGGTTTCCCAGCCTAAGGTGGTTACCGCCGACAAAGAAACTGCGAAGATCCTGAAGGGTACTGAGGTGCCTTATCAGGAGGCGAGCTCAAGTGGAGCCACCAGTACCTCATTTAAAGAGGCGGCCTTGTCGTTGGAAGTGACGCCGCAGATTACTCCAGACAATCGCATCATTATGGAAGTCAAGGTCACCAAAGATGCACCGGATTTCTCTGTCACGGCGTCTACCGGTGGGGTTCCCGCGATTAACAAAAATGAGGTCAACGCCAAGGTTCTGGTGGCTGATGGAGAAACCATCGTGATCGGTGGGGTGTTCTCCAATACGCAAGCCAAGTCGGTCGATAAGGTTCCCTTCTTGGGTGACGTGCCTTTCTTGGGGCGTTTGTTCCGGCGTGATGTGGTACAGGATAGAAAATCCGAGCTGCTGGTCTTCATCACCCCGCGTATCATGAACAACCAGGCCATTGCTGTGAGCCGTTGACCCTGTGCGTAATGTAATCCTCGTAGGCCCGATGGGCGCTGGTAAAAGCACCATCGGGCGTTTGCTTGCCAAAGAGTTGCGGTTGCTGTTCAAGGACTCCGACAAGGAGATCGAGCAGCGCAGCGGTGCCGATATTCCGTGGATCTTCGATGTCGAGGGTGAGCAGGGCTTTCGCGAGCGCGAGCGGGCGGTAATTGCCGATCTCTGCGAATTGGATGGCCTGGTGCTGGCCACCGGCGGCGGTGCTGTGCTGCATCCGGACAACCGTGCCGCACTGCGGCGTGGCGGTCGTGTGGTGTATCTGTACGCCTCGGTCGAGCAGCAGCTCGATCGCACTTCGCGTGACCGTAATCGTCCCTTGTTGCGCACTGCCGACCCGGGCAAGGTGCTCGCTGATCTGCTGGCGATTCGCGATCCGCTGTATCGCGAAATTGCCGATGTCATCGTGCAGACCGATGAGCGTCCGCCGCGTTTGGTTGTACAAGAAATACTGGAGTGCCTCGAAGAGCTTTCTCCCCGTTAAAGCAAGGGCCGAACTGCGCTATCCTAGAGCCCTTTTGACGTCGGGGGCTCCATGCAAACTCTTCAGGTCGATCTCGGCGAGCGCAGCTATCCCATCTATATCGGTGCCGATCTGTTGCGTCGTGCGGATTTGCTGGCGCCGCATATCATTGGTCGTCAGGTGGCCATCGTTACCAATGAAACGGTTGCGCCGCTCTACCTGGATGCGCTCAAGGCCGCGCTTGGCGGTTATGCGGTGAGCGCGATCGTCTTGCCGGATGGCGAGGCGTTCAAAACCTGGGAAACCTTGCAGCAAATTTTCGATGGTCTGCTCGGCGCACGACACGATCGGCATACGACCGTGATCGCGCTGGGCGGCGGGGTCGTCGGTGATATGGCCGGCTTCGCTGCGGCCTGTTATCAGCGGGGGGTCAATTTCATCCAGATCCCGACCACCTTGTTGTCCCAGGTCGATTCCTCGGTGGGAGGCAAGACCGGTATCAATCACCCGCTCGGGAAAAACATGGTGGGGGCGTTCTATCAGCCGCAAGCCGTGTTGATCGATACAACCAGCCTGGTCACGTTACCGGCGCGCGAGCTGTCGGCGGGGCTGGCCGAGGTGATCAAGTATGGCTTGATCTGTGACGAGCCTTTTCTGTCCTGGCTCGAGCAGCACATGCCGGTACTGCGGGCGCTCGATCAGGAGGCGTTGACCACCGCGATCGAACGCTCCTGTGCGGCCAAGGCGCGGATTGTCGGTGCCGATGAGCGGGAGTCGGGGCTGCGGGCCACGCTCAATCTGGGGCACACCTTCGGTCACGCCATCGAGACGCAGCAGGGTTATGGCGTCTGGTTGCACGGCGAGGCGGTAGCGGCGGGAACCGTGATGGCGCTGGAAATGTCGCAGCGCCTGGGCTGGATTTCGCCGGCCGAACGCAATCGCGGCATTCGCCTGTTTCAGGCGGCGGGTTTGCCCGTGGTGCCGCCGCAAGACATGACGCCGGAGCACTTTTTGGCGCATATGGCGGTCGATAAGAAGGTGCTCGATGGTCAGTTGCGCCTGGTGTTGTTGCGGCATATCGGCGAGGCGGTGGTGACGGGTGAGTTTCCGCGTGAAATTTTGAATGCCACGCTGAGCGTAGATTACGCGGCGCTGGTGGATCAGCTTGAACATTAATGAGTGTCCCATGACCAGTTTGCATGCTGACGAGGCTTTTCTCGATCACTACCAATTCAGCCACGATCCCTTTGCGGCACGGGTGCCTGGCTTCAAGTTCTTTCCGGCCCAGCGCAAGCCGGTGTTGGGGCAGTTGCATCACCTTGCCCGCTACAGCCAGTTGCTGCTGTTGGTCTGCGGTCCCCTGGGGAGTGGCAAGACCCTGCTGCGCCAGGCGCTGGTGGCCAGCACCAACAAGCAAACTGTGCACAGCGTGGTTGTGTCCGCCCAGGGCGCAGCCGATACGGCGGGCATTCTGCGTCAGGTGGCTCAGGGCCTGCAGGTGCAGCAGTCAGAGCCGCAGGCGATTCTGGCGCAGGTCGGGCAACTGGCCTTGACTGGCCAGGACGTCTACGTGCTGGTCGACGATGCCGAGCAGTTGAGCGATGCGGCGCTGGCCAGTCTGCTGGCTCTGGCGGCGGGCAACGGCGAGGGGCGCCCGCATGTGTTTCTGTTTGCCGAGCCGGAGTTGATTGCGCGCCTTGAGCTGCTGGCCGACGGTGAGGAGTGCTTCCATGCCATCGAACTGCAGCCATATAGCGAAGATGAAACGAGTGAGTATCTGGCGCAGCGCCTGGAAGGCGCGGGGCGGGGGCTCGAGTTGTTGACGGATGAGCAGGTCGCGGCCATCCACGAGCGGTCCGCGGGCTGGCCCGGGGCGATCAACCAGGTTGCCCGTGACACCCTGATCGAGGCCATGCTGGTGCAGCGCGGTGCCGTCAAGCGCGCAGGCTTTGCAGTCAACCTGCCGCGCAAGCATCTGCTGGCCTTGGCGGTGGTTGGGCTTGGGGTCTTGGCGGCCTGGTTGATGCAAGGTCGTCCGGATGATGCGGTGGCTGTGCCTGTGACGACGCAGTTGCCACTCGATCAGGCCGCGCAACCTGTTGTCGAGGCGCCTGTTCCTGCCTCCGGTGCTGCTGGCACCGGCGCACCGGCAATCGAGTTCGAGGGTGGCAATCAGCCCGTCCCGCTGCCTCTGGTTGGCGAGGCGCAGCCGGTGATGCGTGAGCCCTTGGCTCGAGCTGCTGGCTTGAGCGGGGTCGAGGAGGCGGATATCGCGGATGCTGCCGGTTCGGGCTCAGTCGGTGTGCTGGTGGATGAGCGGGTTGCTTCGCTAGCCCAGGCTTCGCCGGTAGTGCCGGTGGCTCCTGCTCCTGCGCCTGCTCCGGTGGCGCCGGTCGCTCAGCCCGCGCCGGTGGTGGCGCCTGCACCGAAGCCGCCAGCAGTAGCGGCGGCACCGGCGAAGGCGGTGGCGGTCGATGATTGGTACGCTGTTCAGGCAGGTTCGCGCTACACCCTGCAAATACTCGGTGCGCGCGCGGAGGATAGTGCTCAGGCCTTTGTGCGTGAGCACGGAGCGCAGTACCACTATTTCAAGAAGCAGCATCAAGGCCAGCCACTGTATGTCGTGACCTATGGTAGTTTCGCCACACCGGAGGCTGCTCGGGCTGCGTTGAAGGGGTTGCCGGACAAGGTGCAGGCAGGTAAGCCTTGGCCGCGGACGTTTGCCAGCATCAAGCACGAGATTGCCCAGGTCCGCTAGCGGAAGCCGTACTTGCACACACCGGCAGGCCGGCATGCGCCGCCGAGAGGGGCTGTGACTCGCGGGTCATTAGCACGACCTCGCGGTCGGTTCCTTCGTTTTCGCGACATAAGCTTGCAGTGGGTCGTCACGCCGATTTGTGACGGCCTTGGTGGATATGTACAATGACCTCCGTTTTGCCTGCGCAAAGCTGGCGCTATGCCCTGCGCGCAAGGTAAGTATTTGAATTAGAAAGCAATTTGTCTCGTTTAGAGGCAGCCTGGTGAGAGTCCCTATGAAAGCAGGTTTGTACCGTCCTGATGAGTTCAAGGATAACTGCGGCTTCGGCCTGATCGCCCATATGCAGGGCGAGGCCAGCCATCACCTGCTGCAGACCGCTATTGAAGCGCTGACATGCATGACCCACCGCGGCGGGATCAACGCCGACGGCAAGACGGGTGATGGTTGTGGTTTGTTGATCCAGAAGCCTGATGCCTTCCTGCGCGCGATGGCCCAGCAGCACTTCGCGGCCGAGCTGCCGAAGCAGTACGCCGTGGGCATGGTGTTCTTCAACCAGGATCCGGTGAAAGCCGAGGCTGCGCGCGCGAACATGAATAGCGAGATTCTGGCGGCCGGGTTGAGCCTGGTTGGCTGGCGCAAGGTGCCGATCGACACCAGCGTACTCGGCCGTCTGGCCCTGGAGCGCCTGCCGCAGATCGAGCAGGTGTTCATCGGTGGCGAGGGCCTGAGCGATCAGGAGTTCGCGATCAAGTTGTTCAGCGCCCGCCGCCGTTCGTCGGTGAGCAACGCCGCCGACAGCGATCACTACATCTGCAGCTTTTCGCACAAGACCATCATCTACAAAGGCCTGATGATGCCGGCCGACCTGCAGCAGTTCTACCCGGACCTGGGTGACGAACGCCTGCAGACCGCGATCTGCGTGTTCCACCAGCGTTTCTCGACCAACACCCTGCCGAAGTGGCCGTTGGCGCAACCGTTCCGTTTCCTCGCCCACAACGGCGAGATCAACACCATCACCGGCAACCGCAACTGGGCGCAGGCGCGCCGGTTGAAGTTCGCCAACGACCAGATCTTCGATCTGGAAGAGCTCGGCCCGCTGGTCAATCGCGTCGGTTCCGACTCCTCGAGCATGGACAACATGCTCGAGCTGATGGTCACCGGCGGCATCGACCTGTTCCGTGGCGTGCGCATGATCATTCCGCCCGCCTGGCAGAACGTCGAGACCATGGACGCCGACCTGCGCGCGTTCTATGAGTACAACTCCATGCACATGGAGCCGTGGGATGGTCCGGCCGGAGTGGTGCTGACCGACGGTCGCTACGCCGTCTGTCTGCTCGACCGCAACGGCCTGCGCCCGGCGCGCTGGGTCACCACCCGCAATGGCTACATCACCCTGGCGTCGGAGATCGGCGTGTGGGACTACCAGCCCGAAGACGTGATCGCCAAGGGCCGGGTCGGTCCGGGGCAGATCCTTGCCGTGGATACCGAAACCGGCCAGGTGCTGGGCACCGACGACATCGACAACCGCCTGAAGTCGCGTCACCCGTACAAGCAGTGGCTGCGCAAGAATGCCCAGCGTATCCAGGCGACCCTGGAAGACCGCGACCACGGTTCGGCGTTCTATGACCTCGACCAGCTCAAGCAGTACATGAAGATGTACCAGGTCACCTTCGAGGAGCGTGACCAGGTGCTGCGTCCGCTGGCCGAGCAGGGGCAGGAAGCGGTCGGCTCCATGGGCGACGACACGCCGATGGCGGTATTGAGCCAGCGCGTGCGTTCGCCGTACGACTATTTCCGCCAGCAGTTCGCCCAGGTCACCAACCCGCCGATCGATCCGCTGCGCGAAGCCATCGTCATGTCCCTGGAGATCTGCCTCGGTGCCGAGCGCAACATCTTCCAGGAGTCGCCGGAACATGCCTCGCGGGTGATCCTCAGCTCGCCGGTGATCTCCCCGGCCAAATGGCGCACGCTGATGACCCTGGAGCGTCCGGGTTTCGAGCGGCAGCTGATCGACATGAACTACGACGAGTCCGTCGGTCTCGAAGCGGCCGTGCGCAACATGGCCGACCAGGCCGAGGAAGCGGTGCGCGCCGGCAAGGTGTTGCTGGTGCTGAGCGACCGCCACATCGGCCCGGGCAAGCTGCCGGCGCATGCCGCGCTGGTCACCGGCGCCGTGCACCATCGCCTGACCGAAACCGGCCTGCGTTGCGATTGCAACATCCTGGTCGAGACCGCCACCGCGCGTGACCCGCACCACTATGCGGTGCTGCTCGGTTTCGGCGCCTCGGCGGTCTATCCGTTCCTCGCCTACGAAGTGCTGGGCGACCTGATCCGCACCGGCGAAGTGCTGGGCGACCTCTACGAAGTGTTCAAGTACTACCGCAAGGGCATCTCCAAGGGTCTGCTGAAGATCCTGTCGAAGATGGGCATCTCCACCGTGGCCTCCTACCGCGGTGCGCAGCTGTTCGAGGCGGTCGGTCTGGCCGATGAAGTCACCGAGCTGTGCTTCCGCGGCGTGGCCAGCCGGATCAAGGGCGCGCGTTTCGTCGACCTGGAGGCCGAGCAGAAACTGCTCGCCGCCGAGGCCTGGAACAACCGCAAGCCGATCCAGCAGGGCGGCCTGCTCAAGTTCGTCTACGGCGGCGAGTACCACGCCTACAACCCGGACGTGGTCAGCACCCTGCAGGTCGCCGTGCAGCAGGGCAGTTACGAGAAATACAAGGAATACAGCGCCCTGGTCGACACCCGTCCGGTGTCGATGATCCGCGACCTGCTCAAGCTGAAGCTGGCCGAGCAACCGCTGGGTCTCGACCAGGTCGAGCCGCTGGACAGCATCTTCAAGCGCTTCGACTCCGCGGGGATTTCCCTTGGCGCGCTGTCGCCCGAGGCCCACGAAGCCATCGCCGAGGCGATGAACCGCCTGGGTGCGCGCTCCAACTCCGGCGAGGGCGGCGAAGACCCGGCCCGCTACGGCACCGTGCGCAGCTCGAAGATCAAGCAGGTGGCCACCGGCCGTTTCGGCGTGACCCCGGAATACCTGGTCAACGCCGAAGTGCTGCAGATCAAGGTCGCCCAGGGCGCCAAGCCCGGCGAGGGCGGCCAGCTGCCCGGCGGCAAGGTCAACGGCCTGATCGCCCGGCTGCGTTACGCCGTACCGGGCGTGACCCTGATTTCGCCGCCGCCGCACCACGACATCTATTCGATCGAAGACCTGGCGCAGCTGATCTATGACCTCAAGCAGGTCAACCCGGCCGCTCTGGTCTCGGTCAAGCTGGTGGCCGAAGCCGGCGTCGGCACCATCGCCGCCGGCGTGGCCAAGGCCTATGCCGACCTGATCACCATCTCCGGTTACGATGGCGGCACCGGCGCATCGCCGCTGAGTTCGATCAAGTACGCCGGCGCACCCTGGGAGCTGGGCCTGGCGGAGACCCATCAGACCCTGCGCGGCAACGACCTGCGCGGCAAGGTGCGGGTGCAGACCGACGGTGGCCTGAAGACCGGCCTGGATGTGGTCAAGGCGGCCATTCTCGGCGCCGAGAGCTTCGGTTTCGGCACCGCGCCGATGATCGCCCTGGGCTGCAAGTACCTGCGCATCTGTCACCTGAACAACTGCGCCACCGGCGTCGCCACGCAGAACGACAAGCTGCGCAAGGATCACTTCATCGGCACCGTCGAGATGGTGATGAACTTCTTCCAGTTCGTCGCCGAAGAGACCCGCGAGTGGTTGGCCAAGCTTGGCGTGCGCAGCCTCGAAGAGCTGATCGGGCGTACCGATCTGCTGGAGATTCTGCCGGGCGAGACCGCCAAGCAGAATCACCTGGATCTGAGTCCGTTACTCGGCAGCGAGCAGATCCCGGCCGACAAGCCGCAGTTCTGTCTGGTGGAGAAGAACCCGCCGTTCGATCAGGGTCTGCTGGCCGAGAAGATGGTCGAACTGGCCAAGCCGGCGATCGATGCCGCCAGCGGCGGCGAATTCGCCCTGGACATCTGCAACTGCGACCGCTCCATCGGCGCCCGCGTCTCCGGCGAAATCGCCCGGGTACACGGCAACCAGGGCATGAACAAGGCGCCGATCACCTTCCGCTTCAAGGGCACTGCGGGTCAGAGCTTCGGCGTGTGGAACGCCGGCGGCCTCAATCTGTACCTGGAAGGCGATGCCAACGACTACGTCGGCAAGGGCATGACCGCCGGCCAGCTGGTGATAGTGCCGCCGCAGGGCAGCCCGTTCAAGACCCAGGACAGCGCCATCATCGGCAACACCTGCCTGTACGGCGCCACCGGCGGCAAGCTGTTCGCCGCCGGCACCGCGGGCGAGCGTTTCGCCGTGCGCAACTCAGGTGCCCATGCCGTGGTCGAGGGCACCGGCGATCACTGCTGCGAGTACATGACCGGCGGTTTCGTCTGCGTACTGGGCAAGACCGGTTACAACTTCGGTTCCGGCATGACCGGCGGCTTTGCTTACGTGCTCGACCTGGACAACAGCTTCTACGACCGGGTCAACCATGAGTTGGTGGAGATCCAGCGGATCAACAACGAGTCGATGGAGGCCTATCGCAGCCATCTGCAGCGGGTACTCGCCGAGTATGTGCAGGAGACCGCCAGCGAGTGGGGGCGTAACCTGCTGGAAAATCTCGACGATTACCTGCGCAAGTTCTGGTTGGTCAAGCCCAAGGCCGCGAGCCTGAAGTCGCTGCTCTCCAGCACCCGCGCCAACCCGCAATAGAACAGAGTTGCAAGCGGCAAGCCGCAAGCCCCGAGTGGGGCCAGGCTTGCCTGCTACCGTGATCGTCTCGCAGCTTGAGGCTTAGAGCTTCGAGCTGCTGCTAAGAGGTTTTGCTATGACTGAACGTCTGAATAACGACTTCCAGTTCATCGATGTCGGGCGCAAAGACCCGAAGAAGAAGCTGTTGCGTCAGCGCAAGAAAGAATTCGTCGAGATCTACGACAACTTCAAGCCGGCCCAGGCCTGCGAGCAGGCGCACCGTTGCCTGGGTTGCGGTAATCCCTATTGCGAGTGGAAGTGCCCGGTGCACAACTACATTCCCAACTGGCTGAAGCTGGTGTCCGAGGGCAACATCCTGGCCGCCGCCGAGTTGAGCCACCAGACCAACACACTGCCGGAAGTCTGCGGCCGCGTCTGTCCACAGGACCGCCTGTGCGAGGGCGCCTGCACCCTCAACGACGGCTTCGGCGCGGTGACCATCGGCTCGGTGGAGAAGTACATCACCGATACCGCCTTCGCCATGGGCTGGCGCCCGGACATGTCGCGGGTCGTCTCGACCGGCAAGCGCGTGGCCGTGATCGGTGCCGGCCCGGCCGGCCTGGGTTGTGCCGATGTGCTGGCGCGCAATGGCGTGACCCCGGTGGTGTTCGACAGGAACCCGGAAATCGGCGGTCTGCTGACCTTCGGCATCCCCGAGTTCAAGCTGGAAAAGACCGTGCTGAGCAATCGCCGCGAAGTCTTCAGCGGCATGGGCATCGAGTTCCGCCTGAACACCGAGATCGGCAAGGACGTGACCATGCAGCAGTTGCTCGATGAGTACGATGCGGTGTTCATGGGCATGGGCACCTACACCTACATGAAGGGCGGCTTCCCCGGCGAAGACCTGCCAGGGGTGTACGATGCCCTGAATTTCCTGGTCGCCAACGTCAATCGCAACCTCGGCTTCGAGAAATCGCCGGAAGACTTCATCGACACCAAGGGCAAGCGCATCGTCGTGCTCGGTGGCGGCGACACCGCCATGGATTGCAACCGCACCGCGATCCGCCAGGGCGCCAAGAGCGTGACCTGCGCCTATCGCCGCGACGAAGAAAACATGCCGGGCTCGCGCAAGGAAGTGAAGAACGCCAAGGAAGAGGGGGTGAAGTTCCTGTTCAACCGCCAGCCCATCGCCATCGTCGGCGAGGATCGGGTCGAAGGCGTCAAGGTGGTCGAGACCCGCCTCGGCGAGCCCGATGCCCGTGGCCGGCGCAGCCCCGAGCCGATTCCCGGTTCCGAGGAGATCATTGCGGCCGATGCCGTGCTGATCGCCTTCGGCTTCCGCCCAAGCCCGGCGCCCTGGTTCGAGCAGTTCAGCATTCAGACCGACAATCAGGGCCGCGTGATTGCCCCGGAGCAGTCGCAGTTCAAGCACCAGACCAGCAACCCGAAGATCTTCGCCGGTGGCGACATGGTGCGCGGTTCCGACCTGGTGGTGACGGCGATCTTCGAGGGGCGCAACGCCGCCGAAGGCATCCTCGACTACCTCGGTGTCTGATCTGCCGATGCTGACGTAGGATGGGTTGAGCTTGGCGATACCCATCTCTGTTTTGATGGGTAACGCCTTCGGCTACCTATTCTGCGGCCGAGTAAAATAGCCGCAATGGACAAAAGGCACGGCGCCCGCCGTGCCTTTTGCTTGGGGGTCTGCGAAAATGCCCGCACTTTTTTACTGCCTGCTCATGTCTCGGGAATTGCTATGACCGCCCTGAAAAACGACCGTTTCCTGCGTGCCCTGCTCAAGCAGCCCGTCGATGTCACCCCGGTGTGGATGATGCGCCAGGCCGGCCGTTACCTGCCGGAGTACCGCGCCAGCCGGGCCAAGGCCGGTGATTTCATGAAGCTGATGATGAACCCCGAGTTCGCCTGCGAAGTCACCCTGCAGCCGCTGGACCGCTACCCGCAGCTGGACGCGGCGATTCTGTTCTCCGACATCCTGACCATTCCCCATGCCATGGGCCAGGGTCTGTACTTCGAGACCGGCGAAGGCCCGCGCTTCAAGAAGGTCATCTCCTGCGCCGCCGACATTGAGGCTCTGCCGATTCCCGACCCGGAGCAAGACCTGGGTTATGTGATGGACGCGGTGCGCACCATCCGCCGCGAACTGAACGGCCGGGTGCCGCTGATCGGCTTCTCCGGCAGCCCCTGGACCCTGGCCACCTATATGGTCGAGGGCGGCTCGTCGAAGGATTTCCGCAAGTCCAAGGCCATGCTCTACGACAACCCGCAGGCCATGCACGCACTGCTCGACAAGCTGGCGCAGTCGGTCACCAGCTACCTCAACGGGCAGATCCTTGCCGGTGCCCAGGCGGTGCAGATCTTCGACACCTGGGGCGGCAACCTGTCGTCGGCGGCCTATCAGGAGTTCTCCCTGGCCTATATGCAGAAGATCGTCGACGGTCTGATCCGCGAGCATGACGGGCGCAAGGTGCCGGTGATCCTGTTCACCAAGAACGGCGGCCTGTGGCTGGAGTCCATGGCCGCCACCGGCGCCGACGCCCTGGGTCTGGACTGGAGCTGCGACATCGGCGAGGCCCGCCGCCGTGTTGGTGGCCAGGTGGCCCTGCAAGGCAATATGGACCCCACCGTGCTCTACGCCCAGCCCGCGGCCATCCGCGCCGAGGTGGCGCGCATCCTCGCCAGCTACGGCCAGGGCTCGGGCCATGTATTCAACCTCGGCCACGGCATCACCCCGGAAGTCGACCCGGCCCATGCCGGCGCCTTCCTCGAGGCGGTGCACGAGTTGTCGGCGCAGTACCACGGCTGAATGATTACAGGCCGTATGAAGGCCTCCCGGCAGCCCGGCGCCGAGTGGCAAGGGCAAGAGGCAACCAAGAGCCTCGCCCTTGTCATGCGCTTTGCATAGAATCCGGGGTCAACGGAATCAGGGAGGTTTGTCATGCGGCGTGTGGTGTTCAATCAGAAAGGCGGGGTGGGCAAGTCCAGCATTGCCTGCAACCTGGCTGCGGTAAGCGCCTCGCAGGGCTATCGCACGCTGTTGGTCGATCTGGATTCCCAGGCCAACTCCACCCACTACCTCACCGGCCTGACGGGCGATGAGATCCCCATGGGCATCGCCGAGTTCTTCAAGCTCAGCCTGACCAGCGGCCCCTTTGCCAAGAAAGGCCGGGTCGACATCTACGAGACGCCGTTCGACAACCTGCATGTGGTCACGGCCACCGCCGAACTGGCCGATCTGCAGCCCAAGCTGGAGTCGAAACACAAGATCAACAAGCTGCGCAAGCTGCTCGATGAACTTGCCGGGGATTACGAGCGGATCTACCTGGATACGCCGCCGGCGTTGAATTTCTACACGGTTTCCGCGTTGATCGCCGCTGATCGGGTGCTTATTCCCTTCGACTGTGACAGTTTTTCGCGTCAGGCCCTGTACGGCCTGTTGCAGGAGATCGAGGAGCTCAAGGAAGACCACAACGAAGGCCTGGAGGTCGAGGGCATCGTGGTCAACCAGTTCCAGCCCCGGGCGACCCTGCCGCAGCAGTTGCTCGATGAGCTGATCGCCGAGGGCTTGCCGGTGTTGCCGGTGAATCTGATGAGTTCGGTGCGCATGCGTGAGTCGCACCAGGCTTGTATGCCGCTGATCTATCTGGATGCGCGACACAAGCTGACCCAGCAGTTCGTCGACCTGCACGACTTGCTCAACGCCGCCGATTAATCGGGGTCGAGCAGAACGACAAAGGCGCCAGTGGCGCCTTTGTCGTTCTGCTCGGGTGGTGGCCTGTTAGCGGCGTACGACGAAAATGTCGCAGGGCGCCTTGTGCAGGAAATGCTGCGCCAGGCTGCCGAGCAATGCCTGGGACAAGGCGCTGCGGCCATGGCTGCCGAGTACCAGCAGCTCACTGTGGCGGCTTTTCAGCTGTTCCTGCAGGCTGCGCAGGATGCCGCCCTGAAGTACCGAGTGGCCCAGTGTGGGACCTTCTGCGGGCAGTTTCTGTGCCTCGTCCCGCATCAGCTGATCGATCAGGGCGCACTGGATCTGCAGTTGCGCCTCGACTTGCTGCGGTGTGCCCTTGTCCGGCTCGAACACGTGCAGGGCATGCAGTTCGGCCGTCTCCGGCAGCAGGCGATAGGCCTGCTCCAGGGCGCTGCAGGCACAGAGGGAGAAGTCGATGGCGGCAAGTGCGCGCTGGTAGGGCTGGAACTCGCTGCGTGCCACCAGCAGCAACGGCACGCGGCAGTTTCTGGCGATACGATCCAGGCTGGTGCCTGAGAAGAAATCGTGGCGCTGGTGATGGGCGCCCAGCACCAGCAGGTCGCAATCGAGCTCGTCCACTTGCTGCAGCACAGTCTCGGAAGGTTTGCCGCTGATCAGCCGCAGCTCGCTGCCCGGCGGGGCATAGCGGGTCAGGCTGCGATCCAGGGTCTGATGGGCCTGCTCATGCTCCTGGCTGCTCTGGGTGGGGTCGAGGACGTGCAGTATCGTCAGCTTGGCATTGTGCTGCTGGGCCAGCTGGGTGGCGCGGCACAGGGCCATGTCGGCGGTGTCGCGCAAATCATGGGCAATGAGAATATGGGTGAACATGGGACATATCTCCGGCCGATGGATGTCGGCGATTTATTATCCATCAAGCAATAGCCTTTCTTTTGATCCAAGGCAAGGCCAGACGTCAGCGTGCACGCAACTGATAGAGGCCGCGACTCTCGGCCACTACTTCGCCACTGGCGTCGGTCAGCTGCAGGTCCAGTACATACTCGGCTTTGCCCCTGCATTCTGCCTCGCCTTGCAGTCGCTCGATCTGCTCGGCAGCGAGTCGGGCCTCGACACGAATATCGCCGGTTGCCGGACGGCGGAAGCGCAGGTTCACTTCCTTGACCACCGGGTAGAAGCGCTGGCTGTCGAAACTGGTGAGAAACAGGGCGCCGCCGGGGATCTCTGCCAGGGTGAAGAGTGCGCCGGCGTACATGCTGCCGATATGGTTCTGGTTACCGGTCAGTGGCATGCACAGGCGCACATACCCCGGCTCGAGCACTTCGGCCCTGAGGCCGCTGCGTTTGACGAAGGCGATCTGTTCTTCGGTAAGTTGGCGCGCCAGTTCAATAGGCATCGGCATCGTTCGGCTCCCTGGGTGACGGTCAGCTCAGCCTAAAGCTTGCCTGGGCGCCGGGTAATGACCGCAAGGCCGGCCGCGGCTTGACCGATTCGCTCAGATGCCGTGCTGACGCAGCCAGCCGAGCAATTGCGCCAGCGGCAGCGCACCACTCTGGCGCGCGACTTCGCGGCCACCCTTGAACAGGAGCAGGCTGGGGATCGAGCGGATGCCCAGCTGCGCAGACAGTTGCGGGCTGGCCTCGCTGTCCAGCTTGCCCAGGCGGCAGCGTCCGTGCAGTTGCTCGGCTGCCTGGTTGAAGGTCGGCGCAAAGGCCTTGCAGGGGCCGCACCAGTCGGCCCAGACATCCACCAGCAGCGGCAGGTCGCCCTTGAGCTGGCTGGTGAAGTTGGCCTGGGTCAGTTCGATCGGCGTGCTCGGCACGACTTCATGCTTGCAGCGCCCGCAACGAGGTGTCTCGCCGAGGCGGCCGGCGGGGATGCGGTTGAGGCCGTTGCAGCTTGGGCAGGGGATCAGCAGTGAGTCGGACATGAGCGGCTCCAGAGACGGGGTACCCCTTATCTGGAGCCGGCGGGTCGACTTGTCAAGGTCGATCCCTTAATCCCTGGCGGCCTGCAGTGCCTGCTGCAGGTCGGCAAGAATGTCGTCGCTGTGCTCGATGCCGATCGACAGGCGCACCATGTCGCGCGGCACCCCGGCCTTGGCCAGTTCCTCGTCGTTGAGCTGGCGGTGGGTGGTGGAGGCGGGATGACAGGCCAGCGATTTAGCGTCGCCGATATTCACCAGGCGCACCACCAGCTTGAGCGCATCGATGAAGCGCGCGCCGGCTTCTTGCCCGCCGACGATGCCGAAGGAGAGGATCGAGGCCGGTTTGCCGCCGCAGTAGCGCTGGGCCAGTTGGTGCTCGGGATGATCAACCAGGCCGGCGTATTTTACCCAGGCCACCTGCGGGTGGTCCTGCAGGTATTCGGCGACCTTGAGCGCGTTCTCGCAGTGACGCTCCATGCGCAGAGCCAGGGTTTCCAGGCCTTGCAGGATCAGGAACGAGTTGAATGGCGAGATCGCCGCGCCCATGTTGCGCAGCGGAACCACCCGGCAGCGACCGATAAAGGCCGCCGGGCCGAAGGCCTCGGTGTAGGTCACGCCATGGTAGGACTGGTCCGGGGTGTTGAGCAGGGCGAAGCGTTCCCTGTGCTGCGTCCAGGGGAAGTTGCCGGAGTCGACCACGACGCCGCCGATACTGGTGCCGTGGCCGCCCATGTACTTGGTCAGCGAGTGAACCACGATGTCGGCGCCGTGCTCGAAGGGGCGACACAGCATGGGCGTGGCCACGGTGTTGTCGACGATCAGCGGCACGCCATGCCGGTGAGCCGCGTCGGCCAGCGCTTGCAGGTCGATGATGTTGCCGGCCGGGTTGCCGATGGACTCGCAGAACAGCGCCTTGGTCTTGCCGTCGATCAGCGCTTCCAGGGCGGCGATGTCGTCATGGGCGGCGAAACGCACTTCGATGCCCTGACGCGGCAGGGTGTGGGCGAACAGGTTGTAGGTGCCGCCATACAGCTTGGCCACCGAAACGATATTGTCGCCGACTTCGGCGATGGTCTGGATGGCGTAGGTGATGGCCGCCATGCCGGACGCCACGGCCAGCGCGCCGACGCCGCCTTCCAGGGCCGCCACGCGCTTTTCCAGCACGTCGGTGGTGGGGTTCATGATCCGCGTGTAGATGTTGCCGGCGACCTTGAGGTCGAACAGGTCGGCGCCGTGCTGGGTGTCGTCGAAGGCGTAGGAGGTGGTCTGGTAGATCGGCACCGCCACCGCCTTGGTGGTCGGGTCGGGGCTGTAGCCGGCGTGGATGGTCAGGGTTTCCAGTTTCATGCAGGCGTTCCTTCGGGCAGATTGAAAGAGCCGCAGCATGGCCAGAGAGGCCAATCGTGGTCAATGATCTGCGGCAATGAAACTGCTGCGACACAGGGGCAACGGGCGTTGACCCTGTGTCGCTCAAGGGCTCACAGCGGCGTCAGCGGCCAGAACCAGGGAATCACCAAGCTGGCCACCACCCAGAGCAGCAGGTTGAGCGGAATGCCGACCTTCATGAAGTCGGTGAAGCGGTAGCCGCCGGCGTTGTAGACGAAGGTGTTGGTCTGGTAGCCGATGGGCGTGGCGAAGCTGGCGCTGGCGGCGAACATCACCGCGACCACGAAGGCGCGCGGGTCGACGCCCAGGTGCTGGGCCATGCCGATGGCGATCGGGGTGACCAGCACCGCCACGGCGTTGTTCGACAGCACCTCGGTGAGGATCGAGGTGAACAGGTAGATGAACGACAGCATCAGCAGCGGCCCGGCCCAGGGCAGCAGGTCCATCATGTTCTGCACCATCAGCGTGACCAGGCCGACCTTGTCCATGGCGATGCTGATCGCCAGCATGCCGAAGATCAGGCTGAGGATCTTCCAGTCCACCGCCTTGTAGGCGTCTTCCACGTCCAGGCAGCGAGTCGCCAGCACAGCCACCGCGCCGATGATCGCCAGGCCCTCGATCGGCATCACGCCGAAGGCGGCGAGGAGCATCACCGCCAGGGTGGCGATGATCGCAATCGGCGCCTTGTCGCGGCGGAAGGCGCGTTCCTGCACGGCGTTGAGGCTGATCAATTCGCCATTGTCGGCGAAGCGCTTGATTTGCGAGGGGGTGCCCTCGACCAGCATCACGTCGCCGAACTGCAGCTCGAAGTCGTCCAGGTTGCCCTGGATGTTCTCGTCCTGACGGTGCACGGCGAGCACGGCGATGCCGTAGCGCGCAGTCAGGTCGAGGTCGCGCATGGGCCGGTGGCTGAAACGCGAACTGCGCCCGACTATGGCCTCGGCCAGCACCACGTCGTGGCTGCTGATGGTCTCGAAGGCGTCGCCGCGGTTGAAGGTCAGGTGACCGCTTTCACGCAGCTCCACCACGTTCTTCACCTGGCCATGCAGTACCAGGCGATCGCCATTGGCCAGTTGGGTGTCGTGGGTCGGTTCGGTGAACTCCTGGTCCTCGCGGAACAGTTTGAGCACCTGCAGGCCACTGCCGCCGTTGAGGTTGGCTTCGGCCAGGGTCTTGCCGATCACCGGTGAGCCATGGGGCACCAGCAGTTCGGTCATGAAGGTGCGGTCGAGGTCGGGGCGCAGCTGCTTGGACAGGGTGTCGCGCTCGGGCAGCAGGTGGCGGCCGATGGTCAGCAGGTAGAGCATGCCGACCGTGGCCAGGATCAGCCCGGCGCCGGTGATCTCGAAGATGCCGAAGGGCGCCAGGCCGGCCTTGCGCGCCACGCCGTCGACCAGGATGTTGGTCGAGGTGCCGATCATGGTCAGGGTGCCGCCGAGGATGGTGGCGTAGGACAGCGGGATCAGCAGTTTCGACGGCAGAGTGCCGGCGCGGCGGGCCAGGGAGATCGCCACCGGGGTGAGAATGGCGACCACCGGGGTGTTGTTCAGGCAGGCGGAAATCACCAGGGCGGTGAGCGTCAGACCGGTGAGCACGCGGATCGGGCTGGTGCCGACCAGGTCGCCCAGCCAGTTGCCCAGGGCGTCGATGCAGCCGGTGCGCTCCAGGGCGGCGGACAGTACGAACATGCAGGCGATGGTCACCGGCGCCGAGTTGCTCAGCACGCTGAGCACTTCGCCGGGCGTCAGCAGTTGCGTGACCAGCAGCGCCGCCACGGCAATCGCCGCGACTATGTCCGGGCTCCACTTCTCGCGCACGAAGGCATACAGCACCCAGATCAGCAGGGCGCCGACAAACAGCAAGGGCAGGGGTAGCGAGTCCCAGAACATGAACGTCCTTAGCGTGCAAATCTCGTGTAAGGCGGCGGGCGCGCTCAAGGGCGGCCATGCGAGGCGCTGAAGATAAGGCTTGCTGCTTAGAGAGTCTAAGAATGTTTGAGAAGGTTTATATGCCTTTTCGATTTAACAGATAAGGCTGCACCCGCCCTCCCGGCCGCGCACCGTCCATGCCGGCGCGCGGGGGCACATGCGCGGCGCTGCCGCTGCTCGACGGCAGCGGGTTGCAGGTGATCATGGCTTGGAGTGGCTATTGGGTGGTTCGCAGGGGACCGCCTGCGGCCTGAGGCGACACAGCGTGGGAGGCGCTTTCGGCTCGGGCATCCTGCTTCGCTCTACCTCCTGCATCCATGCAGTCGCAGCGGCGACAGTCGCGGCTAGCAGGCCGTTGAAAAACGTAGACGAGGCAGGCAATACAAGGACTAGGCGTCCCCGCAAACAGGCGAGGAAGCGACTGGGGTCGCATCCGACTTTACGAGCTGTAAATGAGCATTTTGACGGGGGCGCCTAGCCTGGGCTCGCATCCGAGCCTGTTTTTAACGCGGTATTGCCAACGCAGCTAGTTTTTCAACAGCCTGCTAAAGCCCCTCCCACCCTTGCGCAATTGTTTACGACGAGCAGCTGATCTCCAGGTGCTTGCCCCATTCCGGCGGACGCTGGGCATAGCGCTCGAAGCCGGGTTGCTCGTCGAACGGCCGGCTGAGTACGGCGTGCAGTTCGCGCACGGGGCCGTAGTCGCCCTGTTCGGCGGCATCGATGACTTGCTGGGCCAGGTAGTTGCGCAGGATGTACTTGGGGTTGGCCGCGTGCATGCGCGCGCGGCGCTGCGCCTGATCGGCGCCGTCGCGTGCGCTGCGGGCGCGGTAGTCGCAGGCCCAGGCGTCGAAGCCCTTGAGGTCGATGAAGTCTTCGCGCAGGCGGGCGAGGGCCTGGTCGGGGGTGCTGGCGCCCAGTTCGCGGAAGAAATTGCTGTAATCCACCGCGCTGCTCTGCATCAGTTGCAGCAGGCGCTGGATCAGCCCCTCGTCGCCGACGTCGCTGCTGAGCCAGCCCAGGCGCCGGCGCATCAGGTCGAGGTAGTGGGCCTGGTACAGCGGCAGGAACAGGTTCAGGGTCTCGCGCAGCGCATCGAGCGGCACCAGTGGGGTCAGCGCCTGGCCGAGGGCGGCGAGGTTCCACTGGGCGATCGGCACCTGGTTGCTGAAGCTGTAGCGCCCCGTGTCGTCGGAGTGGTTGCAGATATGGTTGGCGTCGAAGTCATCGAGGAAGGCGTAGGGGCCGTAGTCGAAGGTGATGCCGAGGATCGACATGTTGTCGCTGTTCATCACGCCGTGGCAGAAGCCATAGGCCTGCCAGTGGGCGATCAGCTCGGCGTTGCGTTCGACTACTTCGCGGAACATCGCCAGGTAGGGTTCGGGCTGGGCCAGGCAGGCGGGGAAGTGGCAGCTCAGCACATGCTCGCCGAGCTGTTTCAGCAGGTCGTGCTGGCGGGTGTAATAGAAGTACTCGAAGTGGCCGAAGCGTACATGACTCTGCGCCAGGCGCAGGAGCATGGCGGCGCTTTCCTGCTTCTCGCGCCAGACCGGGGTGCTCGAGGCGGTTACGCACAACGCCCGCGAGCTGGGAATGCCGAGGGCATGCAGGTGTTCGCTGGCGAGGAACTCGCGGATCGATGAGCGCAGCACCGCACGGCCATCGCCCATGCGCGAGTAGGGCGTCTGCCCGGCGCCCTTGAGGTGCAGATCCCAGTACTCGCCGGCGTCGTTGACCACCTCGCCGAGGAGCAGGCCGCGGCCATCGCCCAGGCGTGGGTTGTAGCTGCCGAACTGGTGCCCGGAATAGACCATGGCCCGCGGCTCGGCCTCGCTCCACAGCTTGTGTCCGGCGAATACTTGGGCGAACTCTTCGCTGTCGGCCTCGCGCGGCTCGAGGTCGAGCAGGGTCATGGCTGCCGGGCTGACCACCACCAGGCGCGGCTCGGCGATCGGCTCGGGCAGCACAGGGGTGGAGAAGGCATCGCCGAGACGGGCGAAGCGATTGTCGAAGGTCAGGTCGGTGAGCGACTTCAAGGCAAGACTCCACGAGGACGGGGCGGCAGGGTTGAGCCGCGCGTTGCTCGAAGGGTAGACCCCGAGCAACGCGAGATGTTTACTGCGGATCGACTGCCGGCAACGCCGGCTGCGCCTGCGTTTTCGGCGGCTGGACGAAGTTGGTCAGGCCGCTGCCGAGGTTGAGCTCCTGGCCCTGGGCGTTCTTCACCGTCACCTCGACCTGGTTGAAGGCCATCTCGACGTTGTGCTCGCGGAAGCTCAGGGCGATGCGGGTGAGAATTTCATCGGTGGAGGCATTGCGGTCGCCCAGTTCGCGCACATGGAAGCGCAGTTCATAGTCGAAGGTGCTGGCGCTGATGGTCAGGAAGAACAGCAGCGGCTCGGGGTCGCGCAGCACCCGTGGATTCTCCACGGCGGCCTGCATCATCAGCTGGCGCGCCAGATCCAGGTCGGTTTCGTAAGCTACACCGATCTTGATGATCACCCGGGTGATGGTGTCGTTGAGCGACCAGTTGACCAGTTGGTCGGTGACGAAGGTCTTGTTCGGGACGATGATTTCCTTGCGATCGAAATCGGTGATGGTGGTGGCGCGGATGCGGATCTTGCTCACAGTGCCCGACAGGTTGCCGATGGTCACCACGTCGCCGATGCGCACCGGGCGTTCGAACAGGATGATCAGACCGGAGATGAAATTGGCGAAAATTTCTTGCAGGCCGAAACCCAGGCCCACCGAGAGCGCCGCCACCAGCCATTGCAGTTTGTCCCAGCTGACCCCCAGGGTCGACAGGGTGACCACGAAGCCGATGGCGACGATCAGGTAGGACAGCAGGGTGGTGGTGGCATAGGCGCTGCCCTGCGCCAGTTTCAGGCGTGACAGCACCAGCACTTCGAGCAGGCCCGGCAGGTTGCGCCCGAGGGCCACGGTGATGCCGACGATGATCAGCGCACCGAGCACATCGCTGAGGCTGATCGGCACCAGGCTGGCGGTTTCGCCGCTGCCGCTGCTGTATTCGTAGAGGCTGATGTTGTCCAGGTAGGCGAACACCGAGATCAGGTCGGCCCACACCCAGTACAGCCCGGCAATGAAGGCGCCAAGCAGGGCCAGGCGAATCAGGCGCAGCGACTGCTGGTTGACCTGTTCGATGTCCAGGGTTGGCTCTTCCACCACCACCTCGGCGCCCTCGCTACCCTCCTTGGCCTGAGCCTGGCGTTTGACTGTGGCGCGCTGGTAGGCCAGGCGTCTGGCGGCGACGCCGAGGCCACGCACGAAGGCGGCTTCGACGAACAGCCAGATGACCAGCAGGTAGAGGGTGTCGATCAGGCGGTCGCTGAGTTTCAGTGCGGTGTAGTAGTAGCCGAAGCCGACCGCGACGATCAGCGCCAGCGGCAGCAGGCTGAACAGCAGGCCGAGGAATATGCGGAACGCCGAGGCATGCTCGCGTGCCGGGCCGCTCAGCAGCAGCTGGTGCAGCAGCCAGGCCATCAGGCCGTAACAGCCCAGCACCACGGCGATGCCGATCACATCGTCGGCCAGGCTGGCAGGCTGGTGTTCGGCGACGGCAACCACGCCGGCCAGAGCCATGACCACCAGGCCAAGACGGCGAATCTGCCGGTGGAGGAAATTGACCTGCGCGCGCGGCCAGCGGAAATGCAGCTCGGCCACGCCGCCCGGTGCGAGAACCCGATAGAGGGTATAGAACACCAGCCAGGCCTGGGCCATCTCGAACAGGGCCGCACCGAGGTTGACGTTCTGCCCACGGGCGTCCATCTGCAGGGCGAAGCCGCACAGGGCCAGGAACAGGGTGCCGGGCAGCGCCAGCAGCAGGTTGAACAGAATCGCCAGGGGCGTGTGCAGTTGGCTGTCGCGCTTGAAGTGGCCGATGTCCTGGTGCAGTTCGTTCAGCTTGCGGTACAGGTAGCTGCGTTTCCACAGCAGCAGGCCGATCAGCAGCAGCAGCGGCAGAAACAACAGTGGCCGCTCGATCAGGCCGGCGCCCAGCTCGCGCAGGTTGGAGCCCCATGGCAGGTCGGCTATTTGCCGCTCCAGCAGCTGCGGCACGCTTTTGAACCAGTCGAGATCCAGCGGCTTGTTGCTGGGGATCCAGAACATCTGCTCGTCCAGGGTCGTGCGCAGGGCGCGGGCGGTGCTTTGCAGTTGTTTCTGGTTGAGCTGCAGGGTGATCGACTCGTTGAGCAGCGCATTGAGCTCACGATTGAGGCGTTCGAGCAGTCCGCGCCGCGTGTCCATCAGTTCGAGCAGGGTTGCACGCAATTCTGCGCTGACGTTCTCGGCGGGTTGCTTGGCGAGTAACTGCTCGACATAGGCGCCGGGGTTGCTGAGCCGCTCGCGCTGCTGGGCCAGGTCGAACTGGTAGAGCCGGATGTCGGCGATTTCATTGGCCAGGCCATTGTCCAGGCTCAGCTTGGGCAGAGCCTGTTTTTGCTGGTAGAGGATTTTCGATAGCAGCAGGCTGCCTTGCAGCACGCTGATCTGCTCCTCCAGGGCCTGGTCGCTCTGGTTGAGGGCGTCCAGTTGCTGGCGGGTCTGCAGGTTCTGCTGGGTCAGCTGGTTGAGGCGTTCGGTGGCGCGCAGCAGGTAATCGGACAGCTTGAGGTTGCGTGCGCTGACGCTGGTCAGCAGCTTGTCGGAACCGGCTTTCTGCGCCTCCAGCGATTGCTCGGCGACGGTCTTCTCGGACAGTGCCCGACGTTTCTGGTTGACCAGCGATTGCAGCTCGAGCAACTCCTGCTCCAGGCGCTTGATGCGTTCATCGAGCAGATCGCGCTGGCTGCTGCCCAGATCCTGCAGCAGGCTGTTGCCCGCCAGCTCCTCGCGACGCAGCAGGGTTTGCGCACTGAGCGCGGCGACTTCGGCGCTGAGCAGATCGCGCCGCTCCGCCGTCAGCGATTTGCCGGCTTCTTTGCCGCTTTTCAGGACATTGTTGATCTCCTGAATGCGCGTCTGGTTGTTGCTGATTTCCGCCTGCGCGCGTTCCGGGCGGGTCTGCGCGGTGATGATCAGGCTGTTGGCATCGATGATCTGCTTTTGCCAGTCGTTCAACTGGGTGTTGCGCTCGCCGAGCAACTGTTCCAGTTGCGGCACTGCCGTGTCGGCATGGCGCTGGGTGACTGGCGCGGGTTTGCTGTCCTTGAGGCGGATCAGTTCGCGCTGCGCTTCAGTGATCAGACGCGGCGCCTGTTCGAGTTGCTGCTTGAGGTCGCTCAGGCGCTTTTCGCTGTCGGCCTGCTGATCGAGCAGCTCAAGGGTCTTTTCCAGGGTCTGCTTGAGCGCCAGTTGCTCGGCTTCCGGCAGTTTGCGCTCGGCCAGGTTCTCCAGGCTGCGCTGCACGTCGGTGCGTTGCGGCGACTCGGCGGCGTGGCTCAGGGGCGTGCCCAGGCACAGCCCGAGCAGAAGTACGGCAAGACAGGTGCGTAAAGTGGCCATGGTCACGATCGGCTGGTTCGAAAAGAGACTGAGTTTAACAGGCTGCTGAAAGGCTTGATGCAGGAGGTTTGCCGCGGCCCGTCAGAGAAACAAACCTGGCCCCGGACGACTGCCTTCGGGAAACTTGACCCCGACTTTACGGATCTTGTTACCTTCCATCGCTGCCACTGTCCAGGTCAGGCCCTGCCATTCGACCTGATCGCCGATCACCGGTTCCCCGCCGATTCTATGGGCGATGAAACGCCCCAGGCTCTGCTGGCTGTTGATGCCGTCCAGCTTAAGACCGTAAAGCGCGGCCACGGCGTCGAGTTCGGCATCGCCTTCGAGGACGAAATCGCCGAAGAAGCGCAGGTCTTGACCACGCTTGGGCGCCTGGCTGAACAGTTTGCCCAGGGCCGGCAGGTCGTGTTCGTGGCCAACCACGCAGAGCAGGTCGCCGGCCTCGAGGCGGGTGCTGCCGGAGGGGTGGAGCAGTTCCTTGCCGCGAAACAGTGCGGCGATGCGTGTGCCCTCGGGCATCTTCAGTTCGCGCAGGGCGGCGCCGATGCACCATTTCTCCGCGCCCAGGCGGTAGATGAACAGCTCCCACTGGCTGGTCGGGTGCACGTCCAGGCCGGCGCGCGACACCGGGGCCGGCTCCGGCGGCACTGTAACGCGCAACAGCTTGGCCGCCCAGGGCAGGCTGGTGCCCTGCAGCAGCAGGGAGACCAGCACGATGAAGAAGGCCACGTTGAAGAACAGCTGGGCATTCGCCAGGCCGGCCATCAGCGGGAACACCGCGAGGATGATCGGCACCGCGCCGCGCAGGCCGACCCAGGCGATGAAGACGCGCTCGCGGTCATGGAAGCCCTTGAAGGGCAGCAGGCCGAGGAAAATCGACAGCGGCCGGGCGAACAGAATCATCCACAGCGCCAGGCCCAGTGCCGGCAGGGCGATCGGCAGCAGTTCACGGGGCGTGACCAGCAGGCCGAGCACCAGGAACATGCCGATCTGCGCCAGCCAGGCCAGGCCATCGAGCATGTGCAGGATACCGTGGCGCGAGCGGATCGGCCGATAGCCGAGCAGCAGGCCGCACAGGTAGATAGCCAGGATGCCGCTGCCGCCCACGGTATTGGTGATGGCGAAGATGATCAGCCCGCCGCTGACCACCAGCAAGGGATAGAGGCCGTTGGCCAGTTCCATGCGGTTGACCAGGTTCAGCAGCAGCCAGCCGCCGCCCAGGCCAAACAGCGCGCCTATGCCGAATTGCTGGAGCAATTGCAGGAGTAGCGCCCAGCTCAAGCCATCCTGGCCGCTGGCAAGCATGGCGATCAGGGTGACGGTGAGGAACACCGCCATCGGGTCGTTGCTGCCGGACTCGATTTCCAGGGTGGCGCTGACCCGTTCGTTGAGGCCACGTCCGCCGAGCAGGCTGAATACCGCGGCGGCGTCGGTGGAGCCGACGATGGCGCCAATCAGCAGGCCTTCCATCCAGCTCAGGTCGAACAGCCAGGCGGCGGCGACGCCGGTCAGCCCGGCGGTGACCAGCACCCCGACCGTGGCCAGCGACAGGGAAGGCCACAGGGCCACGCGGAAACTGGAGACGCGGGTGCGCATGCCGCCATCGAGCAGGATGATCGCCAGCGCCAGGTTGCCCACCAGGTAGGCCAGCGGGTAGTTGTCGAAGAGGATGCCGCCCGGGCCATCGGTGCCGGCGAGCATGCCGACGGCGAGGAAGATCACCAGGATGGGGATGCCGAAGCGCGTACCGAAGGCGCTGACCAGGATGCTCAGGGCCACCAGCAATGCACCGATCAAGAACAGATTATTGATGGTGCTGGCGTCCAAGGAGGTGCTCCGGGCTGAAAGGCGGTGGCACCGATATGCACGGTGCGTGCCATGGATTCTAACCGTTGCCCTCGCCCGGCTGTCAAAAAAAACGCCTCGCGCAAGCGAGGCGTTGGGTGATTCGTCCAGGCCGTTCTGGAATGTTCAGCATGCCCAGGAGGTCCGCAGGGTACGCCATGCGCGCCAGCGTTCCCGGGCGAGACCAGGGTGCGTGTGGCGCACCCTACGGGTTTGTGCCGGCGTTTAGAACCAGGCGTCCTGCATGCTGAGACAGCAGTCGTCGCGGGCCTCGAGCAGGGCCAGGTGGTGCTGGCAGCCCGGCACCTCCCAGGTCAGGAAATAGCGCGCGGCCTGCAGCTTGCCTTGATAGAAGTCGGCATCCGCCGGGTTGCCGGCCGCCAGGCCCTGCTCGGCCTTGATCGCCTGCTCCAGCCAGCGCCAGCCGATCACCATATGACCGAAGACGTTGAGGTACAGCGCCGAGTTGGCCAGGCCCTGGTTGACCTTGCCACCCATCAGGTCGCCCAGCAGTGCCAGGGTGACCGCCGACAGGCGCGCCAGCAGTTGCTCCAGCGGCTGGCGCAGGGCGACCAGCGATGGGTATTCGCTGGCCTGCTGGCAGCTGGCCTGGATCAGCTTGAGCAGTTGCTTGAGCGCCGCGCCGCCGTTCATCGACAGCTTGCGCCCGAGCAGGTCGAGGGACTGGATGCCGTGGGTGCCTTCATGGATCGGGTTGAGGCGGTTGTCACGGTAATACTGCTCCACCGGGTAATCGCGGGTATAGCCGTGGCCACCGAGAATCTGGATCGCCAGTTCGTTGGCCTTGAGACAGAACTCCGAGGGCCAGGATTTGACGATCGGGGTCAGCAGGTCGAGCAGCTCCAGGGCGATGCGGCGCTCTTCCTCGGTCGCCAGGGTCTGGGTGTCGTCGAACAGCCGTGCGGCATACAGGCCGAGGTCGAAGGCACCTTCGACATAGGCCTTCTGGGTCAGCAGCATGCGCCGCACGTCGGCATGCTCGATGATCGCCACCTGGCTCGAACTCGGGTCCTTGCCGTCCGGCAGGCGACCTTGCGGGCGCTGGCGGGCGTAATCGAGCGAATACAGGTAGCCGGCGTAGCCGAGCATCACCGCGCCCATGCCGACGCCGATGCGCGCCTCGTTCATCATCTGGAACATATAGGACAGGCCGTGGTGCGGCTTGCCCACCAGATAGCCGACGCAGTCGCCGTTATCGCCGAAGTTCAGCGCGGTGGAGGTGGTGCCGCGCCAGCCCATCTTGTGGAACAGCCCGGCCAGCGCCACGTCGTTGCGCTTGCCCAGGCTGCCGTCGTCGCCCACCAGAAACTTGGGCACGATAAACAGGCTGATGCCCTTCACCCCGGGCGGGGCGTCCGGCAGCCTGGCCAGCACCATGTGCACGATGTTCTCGCTCAACGGATGGTCGCCGCCGGAGATGAAGATCTTGTTGCCCTTGAGCCGGTGAGTACCGTCGCCCGCCGGTTCGGCGCGGGTGCGCAGATCCGATAGCGAGGAGCCGGCATGGGGCTCGGTGAGGGCCATGGTGCCGAAGAAACGCCCGTCGATCATCGGCTGCAGGAAGCGTCGCTTCTGCTCTTCGCTGCCGAAGGTTTCGATCAGGTTGGCCGCGCCCATGGTCAGGAATGGGTAGGAGGTGGTCGCCGCGTTGGCCGACTGGAAGTGGGCGAAGCAGGCTTGCGACAGCAGGTTGGGCAGCTGCATACCGCCAGTTTCGAAGTCTCTTGTGGCATTGAGAAACCCGGCTTCGAGGAAGGCGTCCACCGCCGGCTTGACCTCGGGAATCAGCACCGCCGCGCCGTCGACATATTCGGGTTCGTGTTCGTCGTTCTTGCGGTTGTGCGGGGCGAACAGGTTCTCGGCGATGCTGCGCGCGGTGTCGATGGCCGCATCGAAGGTCTCGCGGCTGTGCTCGGCGAAGCGCTCGCGCTGGGTCAGGGCTTCGGCGTCGAGCACTTCGTAAAGCTCGAAGGCCAGGTTGCGGGCGCTGAGCAGGGACTCGGACATGGGCTACCTCCAATGGAATGGCGCCAGTCTAGGCGGCTGAATAATCAGCGCCTAGCTTCATCCATTGGCGTGATAAGGCTGCAAAACCCGCTTAACGCAGAGTGACCTCTTGTAGGCGCCAGCTTGCTGGCGATGCCGTTGCTCTGCTTGCTAACGGCTGTAGCCTGGTAACCCGGATTGCGTACGGACTACGGGATGGCAATCTTGACGGACAACTTCTTGGGCCTCCATGGCCTGTTTGAGCTACCGCAATCGGTAGGGTGCGCCGTGCGCACCAGCACAGGGACCGGTATTGGCGTTGGCTTTTGTATCGGTGCGCGCGGCACACCCCCTACACCTAGGCATCGTCCTGAACGCAACAGAAGATAACCAACACTTAAGGCCTAACCTTTGGCCTCACTACGCCGCCGCTCGGTCACCGGAATACCGCCGATGCCCCAGTTGTCGGTGTCCACTTCGTCGATCACCACCACGGTGGTCGCCGGGTTCTTGCCCAGCACATCGACCAGCAATTGGGTGGCGCCTTCGATCAATTGACGCTTCTGCTCGGCGGTCGCGCCTTCGCGGGTGATCTTGATATTCACATAGGGCATTGCATTACCTCCTTTCCGATAAATGAACGGGAACCGCAAACGACCAGGCCAGGGCCCAGATCAACGCGGCGGCGCCAAGCGCGAAGCTCTGTCCGAGGCTGCCACCCTGGGCCAGCCATTGCTCGGCCAGCCAGGGACCGGCCAACTGGCTGCCGCCGTACAGCGCGATCAAGGCCGCCGACAAGCGCGGGCCCTGATGTGGATGCAGGTTGCGCGCCAGGCGCTGGGTAAGAAATACGCTGCCGATAAAACTGCCGCCCACCAGCACCGCGCAGAGCAATACGCCGAACTGTCCCGGCCATAGCAACGGCGCGGCCGCGCCGAGCGCCTGGATGGCATAGTTGACGAGCAGCGCACGGCGGTCGCCCAAGCGCGCGCCGAGGTAGTTCCACAGGGCGATGGAGGCCAGGCTGGCCAGTGCGGTCCAGCGCCAGGCGCCGCTCAGTAATGGATCGCCCGCCGGCAATTGTTCGCGGGCGAGGGCCGGCAGAAAGGTCATCGGCAGGATATAGCCGAGACCGGCGCCGGCATAGGCGAGAAACAGCGGGGTGCTGGCGCGATCGAATAGCCTGCTGGTCGGCTGCCGGGTGGTCGAGGCGTGCGGCTGTACCTTGAGCTGGCCGAGCAGATAGGCGCTCAACAGCGCTATCGGCAAGGCCAGGGTCGCAGCCGGCCACCAGCGCTGCGCGCCGCTGAGCCAGTGCGCCGGCCAGTCCGCCACGCCGCTGGAGAGCAACAGCCCGCCGCCCAGGCCGAGATAGATCAAACCGCTCAGGCGCGTACGTTGCTGTTGCGCCAGCCACTCCAGCACCAACGCTGGCGCCTGGACGAACACCACGCCGTTGCTGATGCCATTGGCCAGGCGCAACAGCAGCAGGCTCTGGTAGTCCTCGGTGAGACCCTGGGCCAGGGTCAGCAAGGCATTCAGCAGCAGCGCCAGGGGCAGGGCGATGCGCATCCGCTGCGGCGCGTGCAGGGCGAGGGCGAGCAGCGCGCCGAGCAGGTAGCCGATGTAATTCCAGGACGCCAGGCGGGCGCCCTGTTCCAGGCTGAGCAAGCCGTCGTCGATCAGGTGCGGCAGCAGCGGGGTGAAGGCGAAGCGGCCGAGCCCGTGCACCACCACCAGCGCACTGGCGCCCGCCAGCAGGGCCAGGAAGATATGACGGGGTTGGACTGCAGTCATGGGTGAGGCGCCTGGGTCGAGGCCTTGAACCTTAGCGGTTGTAGCAATCCGACTGTTAATGAAAAATACTGCGCATGTTTTTCACTCATAGTGAATCGGAGGCTGACCATGCTGCCCTGGGAAAGACTCAATCCCCAATTGCTCCGGCATTTTCTCGCCCTTAGCCGCGCCGGCTCGCTGACCGCGGCGGCGCAGCAACTGCATTGCGTGCCGTCGAACGTGTCGGCGCGGCTGCGTCAGCTGGAAAGCCAGCTCGGCGCCGTATTGTTTCAGCGCCAGGCCCAGCGCTTGCGCCTGACCCCGGCGGGCGAGCGCCTGGTGGCCTATGCCGAACAGTTGGAGCAGCTGTGCCAGGCGGCCTGGCGCAGCGTGCAGGAAGATGTCTGGGCCGGCGAGTTGCGCCTGGGTTCGATGGAAACCACCGCGGCGGTGCGTTTGCCCGACGTGCTGGCGGCCTTTCATCGCGATGCGCCACGGGTCGATGTCAGCCTGCTGACCGGCACCAGTCGCCACCTGGTCGAGCAGGTACTGGCGGGGAGACTGGACGCCGCCCTGATCGGCGGGCCTTTCGAGCATCCGCTGCTGGACGCCGAGGTGATCTGGCGCGAGGAGCTGATGCTGGTGCTGCCCGCCAGCCCTGCCGGCGAGGCTTTGCTGCAAGGGCCGGTCAGCCTGCTCGGCTTCCCCGCTGGCTGCCACTACCGCGAGCGCCTGGAGCAATGGAGCGAACGCCATGCCCTGCAGATCAGCGCGCGTCAGAGTTACGGCTCCATCGACGCCATCCTCGGCGGTGTCGCCGCCGGCATGGGCATCGGCATGCTGCCGCGTAGTCTGTTGCAACTGCACCCGCGCGGTCGGCTGGTGGCCGCCAAGGTTATCGACAGCGACCTGGCCACGGCGCCGACCCTGCTGATGCGCCGCCGCGACGCCCCCAGCCACCCGGCTTTGGAACATCTACTCGAATTATTGCGCGCGCCGCTGCTGCAATCGGTCGCTTGAACGACGCGGCAAACGTAAACTGCGCGGCTACAGGAGCCTGCCCATGAACTACCGCCACGCCTTCCACGCCGGCAACCATGCCGATGTACTGAAACACTATGTATTGAGCCGCCTGATCGCCCTGCTGTCACGCAAGGAGGCGCCCTTCGCCTACCTCGACAGCCACGCCGGCGTCGGCCTCTACGACCTGCAGGGTGATCAGGCCAGCCGCACCGGCGAGTGGCTGCAGGGCATCGCCCGGCTGTGGCAGGCCGAGGATGTACCGGATCAACTGGTCGATTACCTGGAAGTGATTCGCGCCATGAACCCCGATGGCGTGCTGCGTCATTATCCGGGCTCGCCGGAGCTGGCGCGCATGCTGACGCGCGAACAGGACCGCCTGCACCTCAACGAAAAACACCCCGAAGACGGTCGCCTGCTCAAGGAAAACATGCACGGCGACCGCCGCGTCGCCGTGCACCTGGGCGAGGGCTGGCACGTGCCGCGTGCCTTGCTGCCGACCCGCGAGAAGCGCGTGCTGCTGCTGATCGACCCACCGTTCGAGCAGGCCGACGAACTGGAGCGTTGCGTGCAGGCGCTGAACGAAGCCATTGGCCGGATGCGCCAGGCGGTGGTGGCGATCTGGTACCCGATCAAGGAGTTGGGCCAGCTCAGGCGCTTCTACCGCGATCTGGAAAAGAGCAATGCGCCCAAGCTGCTGCGCATCGAACTCTATGTGCATCCCGCCGACGACGCCCAGCGCCTGAACGGTTCCGGCCTGGTGATCAGCAATCCGCCCTGGGGCCTGGAGGACGAACTCAAGCAGGTTCTGCCCTGGCTGACCACCTTGCTCGGGCAAAGCCAGGCCGGCTGGCGCATGGATTGGCTGATCGAAGAAAAGCAGCCATAAGCCACAAGCTTGCAGCTGCCGGCTACGCCGGCAAGCACACCCCGGTGCCGCCCAGGCCGCAATAGCCGCCGGGGTTCTTCGCCAGGTATTGCTGGTGGTAGGCCTCGGCATAGTAGAAGGGCGGCGCTTCGCGGATTTCCGTGGTGATGGGGCCGAAGCCGGCCCGTTCCAGCTCGGCTTGAAACTGCGCCTGGCTGGCCCGGGCGGCGGCCAACTGCTCGGCGCCGTAGCAGTAGATCGCCGAGCGGTACTGGCTGCCGATATCGTTGCCCTGACGCATGCCCTGGGTCGGGTTGTGCGCTTCCCAGAAGACTTTCAGCAGCGCCGCGTAGCTGGTTTTCTGTGGGTCGAAGACCACCAGCACCGCTTCGGTGTGGCCGGTCAGGCCGGAGCAGGTTTCCTCGTAGGTCGGGTTGGGCGTATGGCCGCCGGCGTAGCCGACCGCGGTGGTCCACACCCCCGGTTGCTGCCAGAAACGTCGTTCGGCGCCCCAGAAACAGCCGAGGGCGAATACGGCCCGTTGCATGCCGGCGGGGAATGGCCCTTGCAGCGGGTGGCCGTTGACGTAATGGGCGTCCGGCACCGGCAGCGGCGTCTCGCGACCGGGCAGTGCCTGCTCGGCGCTGGGCAGTTCGAGTTGGTGGGCGAGAATTTGCGAACGCAGGGTCATGGGCCATTTCCTCGACATGGGCGTATGTGGATAGACCGCCGCCTGGTCGCGGCGTTACAGGGTAGGAGCCAGCTTGCGGATCGCTACCGGCAGTTTAACCCCGGCAGGGGTAGCGTTGCAGTCGGGCGATCAGCTCACTGCCGGCGATCGGCCGGTCGAACAGGTAGCCCTGGCCGATGTCGCAGTGCTGGCGGCGGAGGAAACTCAGCTGCGCGGCGGTTTCGATGCCTTCGGCGACTACCTTGAGTTTCAATTTGTGCGCCATGGCGATCACGGCCGAGGTGATCTCCATGTCGTCCTGGTTTTCCGGAATGTCCTTGATGAAGCTGCGGTCGATCTTGATCACGTCGATGGGGAATTTCTTCAGGTAGCTGAGCGACGAATAGCCGGTGCCGAAATCGTCCATCGCCAGGGTCAGGCCCAGGCTTTTCAGGCGGCTGAGTTGCTGACGGGTGTCGTCGGTGGCCTCCAGCAGCAGGCTCTCGGTCAATTCCAGCTCCAGCAAGGTTGGCGCCAGCAGTTCCTCATGCAGGATCGCGGCGATCGAACCCACCAGATCGGGATCGGAGAACTGCTTGGGCGACAGGTTGATGGCCACCTGCAGGTTGCCGAGACCGGCCGCCGCCAGTTGCTTGCTCATGTGGCAGGCCTGGCGCACCACCCATTTGCCGATGGGGATGATCAGCCCGGTTTCCTCGGCCACGCCGATGAACTGGTCCGGCTGGATCATGCCTTTCTCCGGGTGGTGCCAGCGCAGCAGCGCCTCCATGCCGAGCAACTGGCCAGTCTTCAGGCACAGTTTGGGTTGATAGAACACCTCCAGCTCGTTCTGGGTCAGCGCGCGGCGCAGGTTGTTTTCGACGAACAGCTTGTAGTCGGCCTCGGCGTTCAGCACATCGGTGAAGACCTGCAACTGGTGTTTGCCGTTGGCCTTGGCCTTGTGCAGCGCCAGGCCGGCATGCTTCATCAGGCGGTGTGGGTCCGCCCCGTGTTCTGGCGTGCAGGCCACGCCCACCGAGCCGGTGACGCTGATCAGTTGATTGTCGACGAACAGTGGCTTGTCCAGGGTGTGCAACACCTGATGGGCCAGCTGTTGGGCGCCAGTCAGGTCGGCGGCATCCAGCAGGATGGCGAATTCGTTGCTGGCGAAGCGCGCGAGTATGCCGCTCGGGGTGAGGCTGTTGCGCAGGCGGCGGGCCAGGCTGATGAGCAGTTTGTCGCCGGTCTGGTGGCCGAGGCTGTCGTTGATCCGCTTGAAGTTGTCGATGTCCACCAGGAGCAGGCTGAACGGCTTGCCGTCAGCGCAGGCAAAGCGCTGTTCCAGGGCGCGGATAAAGGCGTAGCGGTTACCCAGGCCGGTGAGGTTGTCGCTGTAGGCCAGGCGCTCGATGCGTTGCTGGGCCTGCTTGGTTTCGCTGATGTCTTCGTAGATGCCGATGTAATGGGTCAGGCTGCCGTCATCGGCATGCACCTTGGAAATCGACAATTGTCCCCAGTAGGGGTCGAGGTTCTTGCGCCGGCTCTTGAACTCGCCTTGCCAGCTGTTGTGTTCGCTGAGGCTGGTGGGCACCTCGAAGAGTAGCTCGCCGAGGTTTTCCAGGGCCGGCAGCTCGGACAGGCGGCAGCCTTGGACCTCGGCGGAGCTGTACAGGGTGATGGCGGTAAAACTCGGATTGACGTATTCCACCAGTCCGTCGCGGTCGATCAGGATAAAGGCGCTGGCGCTCTGCTCGACGGCACGCTTGAACAGGTGCGGTTCGCTGCTGGCGCTGTGCTGCTGATGCTCCTGTTCTGCCGCGCTTGGCGCGGGCGGGCGTGGATCGCTGGTGGCTATCAGGTAGCCGCGCAGCAGCTGCCGGCCGTGTTGTTTGAACGCTTCGCCCGTTTCCATCAGGCAGACGGGGCCGTGCGCCGTATGCAGGGTGTAATTCACCCGATAATGCGCTTGCTGCGCCAGTTGCAGCTGAATGCTGTCATGCAACCGATGGCGAGCCTCAGGCTCCATCAGGCAGGCATAGGGGGCATCGATCAGTGCGCAGAGTTCGCTGGCCGGGATGCCGAACTGGCGTTCGCAGGCCGGGTCTATAAATAACAGCGTCCAGCTTGCTTCGTTCAAACGCTCGAAGCGCAGCATGCCGAGCCTCGAGGGCACTGGCAACTGTGTCACAACCTCGGATGCTAACCGGCTCACGGCATCGGTATGGCTTTTCATCAAGCGGCTGGCTTCCAGTATGCTGGCTGAGGCGAGGGTTGAGCCCACTTCACTATAGCGTCGACTAAGGGTGCATCATGCATTTGCGACTGACAAGAAAACTAATTCGCGCAGTCTGTTTGCTTGGTTGCCTGCTTGCACCGCCGGCCCTGGCCGACGAACCGGTAGCGGGGCTGAGCAGCGCCGAACCGGCCGGTTATCTGGCCGACTTGCAGCGCCTGTACCTGAGTCGGGACGAGCGCCAGGCGCTGCTCCTGCACAGCAATGCGCTGCTGACCAGCTACGCCCTGCGCGCCGGCTATCAGGTGGGCCAGGCGCAACCCCGGGATCTGCTCTACCAGTTGCGTCTTGGCGCGCCCGGTGAGCTGATACTGCGCGAGGAGACTCGTGGCCAGGGCGGCGACGTGGCCGTGCGCAACCAGCGCATTGCGCTGTTCGGCGTCGATCCCTTTATCCGTTACGACTGCCCCTCCAGCGGCATCAGCTGCGTGCTGTACAACCCGGTCGACGGCAGTCCGCTGCTGAGCATTCTGCGCGATCATCAGGGGGCGGCCGAGCTGGCCAAGGCGCTGAGCTTCCTGATCCGCAAGGTGCAACGGGGCTGATAGGCGCGGGCGATGTGCCGCTCGGTTCTGCAATGCTGTGACAGGAGAGTGGCGCAGGATCAGCGGCGGCAGCTCTGCCCTATAAGGGGCGAGCCTGGGCTGGAAAATTTCACCAGGCGGGGCGATGCTTTAAACAAGGCTATCTACCAATTAGGTGTTGCATGGGGAGCTTGCAAGGGCCGCAATAGGTGGGGTGCGCCGTGCGCACCAAGAGTCTGCAGTCAGCGCTGGTGCGCACGGCGCGCGCTACTGGGTTGGAGCCTTCACACTTGAGCGCCGAAGCCTGAACGCAACACCCTGGGACATAGCCTTAAACAAACCCCTGGTGCCGAATGGGAGTGTGCGCAGATGCTGGACGTCAATCCCGATACTGTTTGTCGACTAATCGCCCTCGCCCGGGTGTTTCATGCCAAAGAGGCGGTGGTCATTCCCGAACAGCCGACCAGCCCCAGTGACGACTGGGCGCTGCAGGTACTCGCCGACCATGAGGATGACGAGGCATTCCTCGAGTTCAAGTCGATCATCGATGACCTGGAGCCCGACCAGCAGCAACAGGTCGTGGCCTTGCTCTGGCTCGGGCGTGGCGATGGCACGCTGGAGGACTGGCCAGAATTGCTCGAACAGGCGCAGGACGACTGGAACCCAAGCACCGCCGAGTACCTGATTGCCCATCCCTTCCTCGCGGATCATCTGCAGGAAGCCCTGGATATGCAGGGTTACGATTGCGAGTGAAGGGGCCGGCAGGTTCGCATTCCGGCGTCGCGCCAGCCGGAGCAACGGCATGCCGGCCGGCCCGTCCTGCAAGAGCGGGTGGCAACAGTTGACCGGTATAGATCCAAAAAAAAACCCCGCCAAACAGGGCGGGGTTGAGGGACGAGCGTGGCGTGCTCGAAAGTTGAAGCCTGGATTTACAGCAGCATGCTGCGGATATCTGCCAGCACATCGCCGAGGCGCTTGGTAAAGCGTGCGGCAGCGGCGCCGTTGATCACCCGGTGATCGTAGGACAGCGACAGCGGCAGCATCAGCTTGGGCTGGAACGCCTTGCCGTCCCAGACCGGCTGGATGGTCGCCTTGCTCACGCCGAGGATCGCCACTTCCGGCGCGTTGACGATCGGCGTGAAGCCGGTGCCGCCAATGTGGCCGAGGCTGGAGATGGTGAAGCAGGCGCCCTGCATGTCGTCGGCGGCGAGTTTCTTGGTGCGGGCTTTTTCCGCCAACGCGGCGGCTTCGGCCGCAAGCTGCAGCAGGCTCTTCTGGTCGACGTTCTTGATCACCGGCACCAGCAGACCATCCGGGGTGTCCACGGCGAAGCCGATGTGCACGTATTTCTTGCGGATGATCGCCTTGCCGCTCGGTGCCAGCGAGCTGTTGAAGTCCGGCAGTTCCTTGAGCAGGAAGGCGCAGGCCTTGAGCAGCAGCGGCAGCACGGTGAGTTTGACTCCGGCCTTCTCGGCCACGGCCTTCTGCGCGACGCGGAAGGCTTCCAGCTCGGTGATGTCGGCCGAGTCGAACTGGGTCACGTGCGGCACATTGAGCCAGCTGCGGTGCAGGTTGGCGGCGCCGACCTGCATCAGGCGGGTCATGGCCACTTCTTCGATTTCACCGAACTTGCTGAAATCCACCAGCGGGATCGGCGGAATCCCTGCGCCACCAGTGGCGCCAGCGGCTGCGCTCGGGGCTTCCTTGGCCTTGAGCATCATCGCCTTGACGTAGACCTGCACGTCTTCCTTGAGGATCCGGCCTTTCGGGCCGCTGCCAGGCACGCTAGACAGCTCGACGCCGAAGTCGCGGGCCAGCTGGCGTACGGCCGGACCGGCGTGCACCTTGTCGCCGCTGGATGCCGGAGGCGTGGCCGCGGCAATGGCGGCGGCTGCCGACAGCTTGGCGATGGCGTTGACTTCGGCGACCACTTCCGGCGCTGCGCCGGGCGGCGTGGTGTGCATTACCGGCGCTGGCGCTGCAGGCGCTGCCCCGGCCACTTTCAGCTTGAGGATCAGGTCGCCGGTGCCGACTTCGTCGTCCAGCTTGACCACGATGCTTTCCACCACACCGGCAACCGGCGAGGGGATTTCCATGCTGGCCTTGTCCGACTCCAGGGTGATCAGCGACTGCTCGGCCTCGACCGTATCGCCGGCCTTGACCAGCACTTCGATGACCTTGGCCTTGCCGGCCGAGCCGATGTCGGGCACGTGAATGTCCTGCACGGCCGCGGCGGCCGCCGCTGCTGGTGCCGCCGCGACAGGCTCCGCAGCCTTGGGCGCTGCGGCGGGTGCGGGTGCTGCTGCAGCTGGCGCCGGGGCGGCTGTGCTGGCGCCTTCGACTTCCAGCTCGAGCAGTTCGTCGCCTTCTTTCAGGCGGTCGCCGAGCTTGACCTTCAGGCTCTTGATCACCCCGGCCTTGGGCGCCGGGATTTCCATGCTGGCCTTGTCCGACTCGAGGGTCAGCAGGCTCTGGTCGGCCTCGATGCGATCGCCGACCTTGACCATCAGTTCGATTACTTCACCCTCACCGCTGCCGATGTCGGGTACGCGAATCAATTCACTCATCGTTTCGCTCCTTAGCAGTCCAGTGGGTTGCGTTTTTCCGGTGCGATGCCGAACTTGGCGATGGCCTCGGCCACCACTTTGGGTTCGATATCGCCACGGTCGGCGAGGGCTTCGAGGGCGGCCAGGACCACCCAGTGGCGATCCACCTCGAAGAAGTGGCGCAGCTTCTTGCGGCTGTCGCTGCGGCCGAAGCCGTCGGTGCCGAGAACCTTGTATTCCTTGCTCGGTACCCACTGGCGGATCTGGTCGGCGAACAGCTTCATGTAGTCGGTGCTGGCGATGACCGGGCCTTGGCGGCCGCTCAGGCACTGCTCGACGTAGGTCTGCTGTGGCTTCTGTTCCGGGTGCAGGCGGTTGCGCCGCTCGACGGCCAGGCCGTCGCGCCGCAGCTCGTTGAAGCTGGTGACGCTCCACACGTCGGCGCCGACGTTGAACTGCTCGCGCAGAATTTTCGCCGCCTCGCGCACTTCGCGCAGGATGGTGCCGCTGCCCAGCAGCTGGACGTGGTGGGCGGCTTCCTTCTTGTCTTCCTCGAGCAGGTACATGCCCTTGATGATGCCGTCCTCGACGCCTGCCGGCATGGCCGGCTGCTGGTAGGACTCGTTCATCACGGTGATGTAGTAGTAGATGCTCTGCTGTTCCTCGATCATCTGCCGCGTGCCTTCGCGGATGATCACCGCCAGCTCGTAGCCGTAGGTCGGGTCATAGGTGCGGCAGTTGGGGATGGTCGAGGCCAGCAGGTGGCTGTGACCGTCTTCGTGCTGCAGGCCTTCGCCGTTGAGCGTGGTGCGTCCGGCGGTGCCGCCGATCAGGAAGCCGCGGGCACGGCTGTCGCCGGCGGCCCAGGCCAGGTCGCCGATGCGCTGGAAGCCGAACATCGAATAGAACACGTAGAACGGCAGCATCGGCTGGTTGTGGCAGCTGTAGCTGGTGCCGGCGGCGATCCAGCTGGACATGGCGCCGGCCTCGTTGATGCCTTCCTCGAGGATCTGCCCCTTCTTGTCCTCGCGGTAGAACATCACCTGATCCTTGTCCACCGGCTCGTACAGCTGGCCGACCGAGGAATAGATGCCGAGCTGGCGGAACATGCCTTCCATGCCGAAGGTACGCGCCTCGTCGGGGATGATCGGGACGATACGCTCGCCCAGCTCCTTGTCCTTGATCAACTGCGCGAGGATGCGCACGAAGGCCATGGTGGTGGAGATTTCACGGTCGCCGGAGCCGTCGAGGATGGCTTTCAGGGTGTCCAGCGGCGGGGTCGGGATGCTGAAGCTGTTGACCCGGCGCTGCGGCACGAAACCACCGAGGGCGGCGCGGCGCTTGGCCAGGTACTTGGCCTCGGCGCTGCCTTCCTCGGGACGGAAGAACGGCAGGTTTTCCAGTTCGTCGTCCTTGACCGGGATGTCGAAGCGGTCGCGGAATTTCTTCAGGCTGTCGACGTCGACCTTCTTCACGTTGTGCGCGATGTTCTTCGCTTCGCCGCTGCCGGTGCCGTAGCCCTTGATGGTCTTGGCCAGCACCACGGTCGGCTGACCCTGGTGGTTGACCGCCTGGTGGTAGGCCGCGTAGACCTTGTAGGGGTCGTGGCCGCCACGGTTGAGCTTCCAGATCTCGTCGTCGGAGAGGTCTTCGACCATCGCCTTGAGTTCCGGGGTGTTGAAGAAATGCTCACGCACGAAGGCGCCGTCTTTGGCCTTGTAGTTCTGGTACTCGCCGTCGACCACTTCGTCCATCCGCCGTTGCAGGATGCCGTCTTTGTCCTTGGCCAGCAGCGGGTCCCAGAAGCGACCCCAGACCACCTTGTTGACGTTCCATTGGGCGCCGCGGAACACCCCTTCGAGCTCCTGGATGATCTTGCCGTTGCCGCGCACCGGGCCGTCGAGGCGCTGCAGGTTGCAGTTGATGACGAAGATCAGGTTGTCCAGCTTCTCGCGGCCGGCCAGGGAGATGGCGCCGAGGGATTCCGGCTCGTCGCACTCGCCGTCGCCCATGAAGCACCAGACCTTCTGCTTGCCGGCGGGGATGAAGCCGCGCGCTTCCAGGTACTTCATGAAGCGTGCCTGGTAGATCGCCTGGATCGGGCCCAGGCCCATGGATACGGTGGGGAACTGCCAGAAGTCCGGCATCAGCCAGGGGTGCGGATAGGACGACAGGCCTTGGCCATCGACTTCCTGGCGGAAGTTGTTCATCTGCTCTTCGCTGATCCGGCCTTCCATGTAGGCACGGGCGTAGACGCCGGGCGAGGCGTGGCCCTGGAAGAAGATCAGGTCGCCGCCGTGCTCCTCGGTCGGCGCCTGGAAGAAGTAGTTGAAGCCGACGTCATAGAGGGTCGCGCTGGAGGCGAAGGTGCCGATGTGGCCGCCCAGGTCGGGATCCTGCAGGTTGGTGCGCATCACCATGGCCAGAGCATTCCAGCGCACCAGCGAGCGAATGCGGCGTTCCATGAACAGATCGCCAGGCATGCGTGCTTCGTGGTTCAGCGGGATGGTGTTGCGATACGGTGTGGTGATCGCATAGGGCAGCTGGGAACCACTGCGGGTGGCCAGTTCGCCTAGGCGGGTCATCAGGTAATGCGCGCGGTCTTCGCCTTCCTTGTCGAGAACGGACTCAAGGGCGTCCAGCCATTCCTGGGTTTCGACGGGATCGAGGTCTTGCATGGCTTGCTCCAGGGCGGAAAGGCTTCCAGAATCGGAGGCCAGGATTCGTGACCGGCTTTGTGGGCGGGCACGTGAATTCTTGGATGTACCGGGGGTAGGACCGGCTCTGTGTAGTTTTACTACATATCGACGGCAATTTCAGCCCTTTGGATACAATCTTTCGTAGCAAAACTACAGTTTATTTGTCTGTTTGTTGCGCGCGCCGCGTCAAGCGAGAGGGTTTCCGGCTTTGTGCGTGTCACTTGCAGTTCGCCAAAAAGGATAGACCATGAGCCTGCCCGCGTTGGCTTCTTTACCTGCCACTCTTGCTCCCCTGGCCCTGCGTGCCGAACAGTCCTTGCAGCTGGCTTGCGCCGAGTGTTCTGCCGCGGCCGCGGCCGAGTTTGCCGCCTGGCCGAGTGCGCGCCGCGAGGTGCTGCGGCGCGTGGCGGCGGCCAGCGACTTCGTCGTCGAGCAGGCCCGGCGCGACCCGCAGATGCTCCTGGGCTTGGCCGCCTGCGGCGAGCTGGAGCGCGCGCTGCAAGCCGGCGAGCTGCGCGGGCAACTGGCGGGGGCGTTGCTCGATTGCGCCGATGAAGACGAGCTGGGCCGGCGCCTGCGGCGCTTTCGCAATCGCCAGCAGCTGCGCATCATCTGGCGCGACATCAGCCGCCAGGCCGACCTGATCGAAACCTGCCGCGACCTTTCGGATCTCGCCGACGCCTGCATCGATCTGGCCTATCACTGGCTCTATCCCCGGCATTGCGCGCAGTTCGGCACACCCATCGGCCGGCGTAGCGGCCAGGCCCAGCACATGGTGGTGCTCGGCATGGGCAAGCTGGGCGCCCATGAACTGAACCTGTCCTCGGATATCGACCTGATCTTCGGCTACCCGGAGGGCGGCGAGACCGAAGGGGTCAAGCGTCCGCTGGACAACCAGGAGTTCTTCATTCGTCTGGGCCAGCGCCTGATCAAGGCCCTGGATGCAATCACCGTCGACGGCTTCGTCTTCCGCACCGACATGCGCCTGCGCCCCTATGGCTCATCGGGCTCCCTGGTGTTCAGCTTCAACGCGCTGGAGCAGTACTACCAGGATCAGGGTCGCGACTGGGAGCGCTACGCCATGATCAAGGCGCGGGTGGTCGGCGGCGACCCGGTAGCCGGCGCGCAGTTGCTGGAGATGCTGCGGCCCTTCGTCTATCGGCGTTACCTGGACTTCTCCGCGATCGAAGCGCTGCGCACCATGAAGCAGCTGATCCAGCAGGAGGTGCGGCGCAAAGGCATGGCCGAGAACATCAAGCTCGGCGCCGGTGGCATTCGCGAGGTGGAGTTCATCGCCCAGGCCTTCCAGTTGATCCACGGTGGCCGCGACCTGAGCCTGCAGCAGCGGCCGCTGTTGCAGGTGCTCGGCACGCTGGCCGGACAGGGTTATCTGCCGGTCGCGGTGGTCGACGAATTGCGCCAGGGCTACGAGTTCCTGCGCTACACCGAACATGCCTTGCAGGCAATCGGCGACCGGCAGACGCAGATGCTCCCCGACAACGACCAGGACCGGACACGCGTGGCGTGCATGCTCGGCTTCGACGACTGGCCGGCGTTTCACCGGCAACTGATGCACTGGCGTGGCCGGGTCGACTGGCACTTTCGCCAGGTGATCGCCGATCCGGATGAGGATGGCGCAACCGCCGCCGATGAAGTGGTCGGCGGTGAGTGGCTGCCGCTGTGGGGCGATGTGCAGGACGAGGCCGCCGCCTGCCGGCAGCTGGCCGAGGCCGGGTTCAGTGATCCGCAGTCCGCCTGGCAGCGCCTGGCCGGCTTGCGCAACGGCAACCAGGTGCGGGCCATGCAGCGCCTCGGCCGTGAGCGCCTGGATGCGTTCATGCCCAGGCTGCTGGCGCAGGCGGTGGAGCACGACAACCCCGACCTGGTGCTGGAACGGGTGCTGCCGCTGATCGAGGCGGTGGCGCGGCGCTCGGCCTACCTGGTGCTGCTGACGGAAAACCCCGGCGCCCTGCAGCGCCTGCTGAACCTCTGCGCCGCCAGCCCGTGGATCGCCGAGCAGATCACCCGCTTCCCCTTGTTGCTCGACGAATTGCTCAACGAGGGCCGGCTGTTCAAACCGCCGCTGGCGCCGGAGCTGGCCGCTGAGCTGCGTGAGCGACTGATGCGCATCCCCGAGGACGACCTCGAGCAACAGATGGAGGCGCTGCGCCACTTCAAGCTGGCGCACCGCTTGCGCGTGGCGGCGTCGGAGATCGCCGGCAGCCTGCCGCTGATGAAGGTCAGCGACTACCTGACCTGGCTGGCCGAAGCGATTCTCGACCAGGTGCTGGCCCTGGCCTGGCGGCATACCGTGAGTAAATACGGGGTGCCGCTGCGCGTCGATGGCAGCCCCTGCGACCCGGACTTCATCATCGTCGGGTACGGCAAGGTCGGTGGCATCGAACTGGGTCATGGCTCGGATCTGGACCTGGTGTTCATCCACGATGGCGACCCCCAGGCCGAGACCAATGGCGCCAAGTCGATCGACGGCGCGCAGTTCTTCAATCGCCTGGGCCAGCGCATCATCCACCTGCTGACCACTCAGACCAACTCCGGCCAGCTCTATGAAGTCGACATGCGCCTGCGCCCTTCGGGTGTGGCGGGTCTGCTGGTCAGCTCGCTGGGCGCCTTCCAGCGCTATCAGGAAAGCGAGGCCTGGACCTGGGAGCACCAGGCCCTGGTGCGCGCCCGCGTGCTGGTCGGTTGTCCGCGGGTCGGCAAGGCGTTCGAGGCGGTGCGCGCGGCGGTGCTCGGCCGCGAGCGTGATCTCGACCTGCTGCGTAGCGAAGTCAGCGAGATGCGCGCGAAGATGCGCGACAACCTCGGCACCCGGGCCACGGCTGCCGGCACCGCAGCCAATGCCTTCGAGGCCTCGGTCTGCTTCGACCTCAAGCAGGATGCCGGTGGTATCGTCGATATTGAATTTATGGTGCAATACGCGGCCTTGGCTTGGTCGCGAGAATACCCCGAGCTGTTGGCGTTCACCGATAACATCCGCATCCTGGAAGGCCTGGAGCGTGTCGGCTTGCTGGCCGCCGAGGATGCCCGGCTGCTGCGGGAGGCCTACAAGGACTACCGCGCGGCGGCCCATCGCCAGGCCCTGCAGAAGCAGCCCGGGGTGGTGCGCGGCGACCAGTTCCAGGAACAAAGGCGCAGCGTGCTGCGCATCTGGCAGGCGCTGGGGTTGAACTGAATTTTTCCGAGGCTGGGCGCGTGTGGCGACCAGATCCGTGTGTAGCAAACGAATTTGAGGAGCAGGCAACTATGTCGATGGCCGATCGTGATGGCGTGATTTGGTATGACGGCAAGCTGGTGCCGTGGCGTGACGCGACCACCCATGTGCTGACCCACACCCTGCATTACGGCATGGGCGTATTCGAAGGCGTGCGCGCCTACGACACCCCGGACGGCACGGCGATCTTCCGCCTGCAGGCGCACACCGACCGGCTGTTCGACTCGGCCCAGATCATGGCCATGAAGATTCCGTTCAGCAAAGACGAAATCAACCAAGCCACCCGCGCCGCGGTGCGTGAGAACAACCTGGAAAGCGCCTACATCCGCCCGATGGTGTTCTACGGATCTGAAGCCATGGGCCTGCGCGCCACCGGCCTGAAGGTGCATGTGATAGTCGCCGCCTGGAACTGGGGCGCCTACATGGGCGACGAAGCCCTGCAGATCGGCATCAAGGTGCGCACCAGCTCCTTCACCCGCCATCACGTCAACATCTCGATGACCCGGGCCAAGGCCAACGGCAACTACATCAACTCGATGCTGGCCCTGCAGGAAGCCATTTCCGGCGGCGCCGACGAGGCCATGCTGCTGGATACCGAGGGTTATGTGGCCGAGGGCTCGGGGGAGAACATCTTCCTGGTCAAGAACGGCGTGGTCTACACCCCGGAAGTGACCTCCTGCCTCAACGGCATCACCCGCAACACCATTCTGACCCTGGCCGACGAGCTGGGCATCAAGGTGGTCGAGAAGCGCATCACCCGCGACGAGGTGTACATCGCCGACGAGGCCTTCTTCACCGGCACCGCCGCCGAAGTCACGCCGATCCGCGAAGTCGATGACCGGCAGATCGGTGCCGGCCGCCGTGGCCCGGTGACCGAGAAGCTGCAAAAAGCCTATTTCGACCTGGTGGCCGGCAAGACCAGCGCCCACGCCGAATGGCGCACGCTGGTTAAATAAGCGGCAAGCCACCAGCTGCAAGCTGCAAGCGCTCCGGCTGCTTTGGCTTGCGGCTCATGGCTTGCGGCTCGAGGCTGCCCCTATGAATATCCTGATTATCGGCCCCAGTTGGGTGGGCGACATGGTGATGGCACAGACGCTGTTTCAGTGCCTGAAACAGCGTCATCCCGACTGCGCGATCGATGTGCTGGCGCCCGAGTGGAGCCGGCCGATTCTCGAGCGCATGCCCGAAGTGCGCCAGGCCCTGAGCTTTCCGCTCGGCCACGGCGTGTTGCAACTGGCGACCCGGCGCAAGATCGGAAAATCCCTGGCCGGCCAGTACGATCAGGCCATCCTGTTGCCCAATTCGCTGAAGTCGGCGCTGGTACCGTTCTTCGCCGGGATCGCCACGCGCACCGGCTGGAAGGGCGAGATGCGCTACGGCCTGCTCAACGATGTGCGCGTGCTGGATAAAGACCGTTATCCGCTGATGATCGAGCGTTTCATGGCGCTGGCATTCGAGCCTGGCGTTGATTTGCCGAAACCCTATCCGCGGCCGTCCCTGCACATCGACCAAGGCAGTCGCGCGGCGGCGCTGAGCAAGTTCGGCCTGAGCCTGGACCGGCCGGTGCTGGCGCTCTGTCCCGGCGCCGAGTTCGGCGAGGCCAAACGCTGGCCGAGCGAGCATTACGCCCGGGTCGCCGAGGCGAAGATCCGTGCCGGCTGGCAGGTCTGGCTGTTCGGCTCGAACAACGATCACCCGGTGGGTGAGGAGATCCGTCTGCGGCTGATTCCAGGGCTGCGCGAAGAAGCGGTCAATCTGGCCGGTGCAACCAGCCTGGCCGAGGCCATCGACCTGCTGTCCTGCGCCGGCGCCGTGGTCTCCAACGACTCGGGCCTGATGCATGTGGCCGCCGCGCTCAATCGCCCGCTGGTGGCGGTCTACGGCTCGACGTCGCCGCAGTTCACCCCGCCGCTGGCCGAGCAGGTGGAGATCGTCCGCCTGGGCATCGAGTGCAGCCCCTGCTTCGAGCGCACCTGCCGCTTCGGTCACTACAACTGCCTGCGTGAGCTGGCGCCGCGGCCGGTGCTCGAGGCGCTGGATCGTCTGGTGGCCGATCCGGTCGAGGTCGAATAGTTTGCGCGTACTGTTGATCAAGACCTCCTCGCTCGGCGACGTCATCCATACCCTGCCGGCCCTTACCGACGCGGCCAAAGCGATTCCCGGAATCCGCTTCGACTGGGTGGTGGAAGAGGGCTTCGCCGAGATTCCCGCCTGGCACCCCGCGGTGGCCCAGGTGATTCCAGTGGCGCTGCGGCGTTGGCGCAAGCACCTCTGGCAGACCCTGAAGAGCGGCGAGTGGCGGCGCTTCAAGGCGCGCCTGGGGGAAACCCGTTACGACCTGGTGATCGATGCCCAGGGCCTGCTGAAAAGTGCCTGGCTGACCCGTTACGTCAAGGCGCCGGTGGCCGGCCTGGGGCCGGACTCCGCGCGTGAGCCGATCGCCAGCCGCTTCTATGACCGCCGTTACAGCGTACCGCGCGAGCAGCACGCGCTGGAGCGGGTGCGCCAGTTGTTCGCCCAGGCGCTGGGCTATCCGCTGCCGGCGGGTATTGGCGACTATGGGCTGAATCGCGTGCGCTTGGCCGGTGCGGTGGAGCAGCCGTATCTGCTGTTCCTGCACGGCACCACCTGGCCGAGCAAGCATTGGCCGGAAGCCTGCTGGCGCGAACTGGCCGAACGCATGAGCGCGCTCGGCTGGGCCGTACGCCTGCCGTGGGGCAACGAGGTCGAGAAGGCGCGCGCCGAGCGCATCGTCGCAGGCCTGGACAATGCCGCGTTGCTGCCAAAATTGAACCTGGCCGGCGTGGCCAAGGTGATCGCCGGTGCCAGCGCCTGCGTGGCGGTCGATACCGGGCTCGGCCACCTGGCCGCGGCCCTGGATGTGCCGACCATCTCGCTCTATGGACCGACCTTGCCGGGGCGGGTGGGCGCCTATGGCCGTTCCCAGGTTCACCTGTGCGCCACGGGCCCGGGTGCCGGTTCGGGCGACCGCCACAAGCCCTGTTTCGAGACGCTGTTGCCGGAGCGGGTGGTCGGCGAGTTGCAGGCGTTGCTGCAGGCCGAGGCCGTCGTCTGATGCGGGTGCCGAGCATTTTCCCCGGCTTGCAGCCGGGCTACGCGATTGAAGGGCTGGCCTGATGCAGTTGGCATTTATCCTCTATAAATATTTCCCCTTTGGCGGCTTGCAGCGCGATTTCCTGCGCATCGCCCTGGAGTGCCAGCGGCGCGGTCATGCCATCCGCGTGTATACGCCGATCTGGGAGGGCGAGGTGCCCGAGGGGTTCGAGGTGGTGGTGGTGCCGGTCAAGGCGCTGTTCAACCACAAGCGCAACGAGAAGCTCACGGCCTGGGTCGAGGTCGACCTGGCCAGGCGACCGGTCGACCGGGTGATCGGCTTCAACAAGATGCCGGGGCTGGATGTGTATTACGCCGCCGACGGTTGCTTCGAGGACAAGGCGCAGACCCTGCGCAACCCGATTTACCGCAAATGGGGCCGTTACAAGCATTTCGCCGACTACGAGCGGGCGGTATTCGCCCCGGACGCCAAGACCGAGATCCTGATGATCTCCGAGGTGCAGCAACCGCTGTTCGTCAAGCATTACCACACCCCGCGGCAGCGCTTTCACCTGCTGCCGCCGGGCATCGCCCAGGACCGCCGCGCGCCGGCCAATGCCGGCGAGATTCGCGCCGAGTTCCGCCGCGAATTCGGCCTGGCGGATGACCAGCTGCTGCTGGTGCAGATCGGTTCTGGGTTCAAGACCAAGGGCCTGGATCGCAGCCTGAAAGCCGTCGCCGCCTTGCCGCGCGAGCTGCGCCAACGCACCCGGCTGATCGTCATCGGCCAGGACGACCCGCGTAGCTTTCAGTTGCAGGCCAAGGCGCTGGGTATTGCCGAACAGGTGCAGATCCTCAAGGGCCGCAGCGATATCCCGCGTTTCCTGCTCGGCGCCGACCTGCTGATCCATCCGGCCTACAACGAAAACACCGGCACCGTGCTGCTCGAGGCGCTGGTCGCCGGCCTGCCGGTGCTGGTGACCGATGTCTGCGGTTATGCCCATTACATCCGCGACGCGGATGCCGGGCGGGTGCTGCCGAGTCCCTTCGAACAGGAGCGGCTCAATCATACCCTGGCCGACATGCTGGCCGACGATCAGCGCCGTGCCTTCTGGGGGCGTAACGGCCTGGCCTATGCCGACTGTGCCGACCTCTATTCCATGCCGCAGAAGGCGGCCGATGTGATCCTGGCGGAGCGCCCATGAATTTCTTGTGTAGGGTGCGCTGTGCGCACCACAAGGCCGGCATCGCCGCTTCACCGGTGCGCATGGCCTGGGCGGCCCCGCGACACCCTGCGGATGGAGGCACCCGCCAGCAAGGGTGGCAAGCATGCGCCTGATCCTTGCCGAACCCTTTAAAAGTCTGTGGGCCGACCAGGACCCTTTTGTCGCGGTGGAGGCCTTGCAGGGCCAGGTCTACCGCGAGCTGGAGGGCCGCCGCACCCTGCGCACCGAAGTGGCCGGGCGTGGCTATTTCGTCAAGATCCATCGCGGCATCGGCTGGGGCGAGATCGCCAAGAACCTGCTCACCGCCAAGTTGCCGGTGCTCGGCGCGGGGCAGGAGTGGCGAGCGATCCAGCGCCTGCAGGAAGCCGGCGTGGCGACCATGACCGCGGTGGCCTATGGCGAGCGCGGCAGCAATCCGGCGCAGCAGCATTCCTTTATCGTCACCGAGGAGCTGGCGCCCACCGTCAGCCTGGAGGACTTCAGCCTCGACTGGCTGCAGAACCCGCCCGCGCCTGCGCTCAAGCGCGCGCTGATCGCCGAAGTGGCGCAGATGACCGGGCGCATGCACCGCGCCGGGGTCAACCATCGCGACTGCTACATCTGCCACTTCCTGCTGCACACCGACAAGCCGGTCGGTGCGAGCGATTTGCGCCTGTCGCTGATCGACCTGCACCGCGCGCAGATCCATGCCCGCTTGCCGCTGCGCTGGCGCAACAAGGACCTGGCGGGGCTGTACTTCTCGGCCCTGAATATCGGCCTGACCCGGCGCGACAAGCTGCGCTTTCTCAAGGGCTATTTTTCCGCCCTGCATGACCCGCAAAGCCAGGGTGCGCCGTCGCTGCGGCAGATCCTGCGCGACGAGGCGCAGTCGCTGGCCTGGTTACAGCGCAAGGCGGACAAGCTGCTGGCCCGCTATGCGCGCAAATATGCCCCGGGTGCCGCTCATGAGTGAGTGGCGGCTGAGCGAGCAGGCGTCGCCGCGGGTGGCGGCGGCCTTTGCCGATCTGGATGCGGTGTTCGCCCTGCAAGGCGAGTGCATCACCCGCGACCCGCTGTCCGAGGTGCTGCGCGTCGAGTACGAGGGCGTGCGCTACTACGTCAAGCGCTATCACGGCGCCGGCAAGGGGCTGCGCCGCTTCATCGGGCGGCCGCGGGTCAAGGCCGAGTGGCAGAATCTCAAGTATTTCGCCAAGTGGGGCATCGCCACCGCGCCCATCGTCGCCTACGGACTGGAGCGCAAGGCTGGCGCCTTCGTCCGCGGCGCGCTGATCACCCGCGAGCTGGTCGCCACCGAGGACCTGGCGCAGCTGGCGCAGCGCGATGCGGCCTGCCTGCGCGACCGCACCTGGGTGGCGCGGGTCAGCCAGCAACTGGCCGCGGCGACCCGAACCCTGCATGACCACCACTTCACCCACAACGACCTGAAGTGGCGCAACCTGCTGGTCAACGATCGGGCCGAGCTGTTTCTCATCGACTGCCCGACCGGCGCCTTCTGGTGGGGGCCGTTGCTGCGCTATCGCATCGTCAAGGACCTGGCCTGCCTGGACAAGGTGGCCAAGTACAAGTTGTCGCGCACTCAGCGCCTGCGTTTTTATCTGCAGTACCGCGGGCGGCAGCGCCTGAATGCTTCGGACAAGCGCCGTGTGCGGCAGGTCGTGGGCTATTTCGAGGGCCGCGAATGAAGGATTTTATCGCCGAGCAGGATCGTGCGCTGCTCGAGCGCCACGGCCTGGCCGACTATGACGCGCTCTGGGCGCTCAAGCTGGAGGCGGTGGACGAACCGAACACCGAGCGCGGCGGCTGGAGCAGTGTCTATCGCCTGGACCTGGGCGAGGCCGCGTTCTACCTCAAGCGCCAGAGCAATCACCTCATCCGTCGGCTGAGCTGCCCGCTGGGGGAGCCGACCTTTGCCCGCGAGTTTCGCAATATTCAGCGCTACCAGCGCCTGGGGATTCCGGCGCTGCAGGCGGCGTTTTTCGCCCAGCGCCGGGTGGCCGGCGAGCGCCGGGCGATTCTGCTGACCCGCGCCCTGGATGGCTGGCAGGATCTGGATGCGTTGCTGGACGGTTGGCAGCAGCGCGCCGAGAGCGAGCGCGCGAACATTCTGCGCAGTTGCGGCGCACTGGCGCGGCGTCTGCACGACGCCGGGCAGATGCATGGCTGCTTCTACCCCAAGCATATTTTCCTCAAGCGGGACGCCGACGCCTTCAGCGCGCAATTGATCGACCTGGAAAAGACCCGGCCGTTGCTGTTCGGCGAGCGTGACCGGATCAAGGACCTGGAGCCGCTGCTGCGTCGCGCCAGCCTCTGGAGCGAGAGCGAAGTGCGCCAGTTGCTGGCTGCCTATCTGGGCGCGGGCGCCGATGTCGAACACTGGTGGCAACGCCTCGGCCGTCGCCGTCGCAACAAGGAGACGCGCCCTTGACCCTCGCTGAATTGAGTCGGGCCGGGCGTAGCCCGCAGTTGCCGTTGTCTATCGAGTTGGCGGACGCTGCCGGACCGGCCACCCTGGTGCTGCAGCGTCTGCTGCGCGTGCTGCCCGGGCAGCGCTATGTCGGCGTGGCCGAGTGGCGCGGGCGCAAGGTGCTGGCCAAGCTGCTGGTCGGCGGCAAGGCGGCGCGCGCCTTCCAGCGTGAACTGGACGGCGCCCGCCTGCTCGCCGGGCAGGGTCTGCCGACGCCGCTGCTGCTGGCCGATGGCTTGCGTGACGGCGAGGGCGGTTGGCTGCTGTTCGACTACCTCGATAATGCCGAGAGCCTGTGGGATGCCTGGCGCGCGGTCGAGGGGCAGCCGTTGCTGTCGGATGACCAGCAGAGCGTGCTCGGTGAAGCCCTGGCGCTTATCGCCCGGCTGCATGGCCGGGGTCTGTGGCAAGCCGACCTGCATCTGGACAACCTGCTGCGCCATGCCGGCCAACTGCATGTGATCGACGGCGGCGGTGTGCGTGGCGAAACGCCCGGGCAGCCGCTGTCGCGGGACAAGGTGCTGGAAAATCTCGGGGTGTTCTTCGCCCAACTGCCGGTCGAGCTGGAGTCGTTCATCGAGGAGTTGCTGGTGCATTACCTGCTGGCCAATGGCGAGCATGCCCTGCCGGTGGAGGCCTTGCTCGAGGAGATTGGCAAGGTTCGCCGCTGGCGCCTGCGCGACTACCTGCGCAAGGTCGGCCGCGACTGCAGCCTGTTCAGCGTCCGCCGCGGTGCATCGATCCTGCAGGTGGTGCGGCGCCGGGATGAGAGCCGCCTGGCACCCTTGCTGGCCGATCCGGATGCGGCCATCGCCGCCGGTCAGTCGCTCAAGCTCGGCGGCACCTCCACGGTGGCGCTGGTCGGGCAGGCTGGCCAGCAGTTGGTGGTCAAGCGCTACAACATCAAGGGCTTCGCCCATTGGCTCAAGCGTTTCTGGCGGCCCAGCCGCGCCTGGCACAGTTGGCGCGAGGGCAATCGCCTGGATTTCCTTGGCATCGCCACGCCCAAACCCCTGGCCCTGCTGGAGCGGCGCAGCCTGTGGCTGCGCCGGCGCGCCTATCTGATTACCGAATACGCCGCCGGTGAGGATATAATCGCGCGCTTCAAACCCTGCCTGGACGCGCCGGGGGAGGCCGGTTCGCCGCCCGAGGTCGAGCTCCAGGCGCTGGATCTGCTGTTCGCGGCCCTGCTGCGCGAGCGCATCAGCCATGGCGATCTCAAGGGCAGCAACCTGCTCTGGGAGGGCGGCCGCTGGGTTCTGATCGATCTGGATGCCATGCAGCAACACCTGAGTGCGCACAGTTTCGCCCGGGCCTATGCCCGCGACCGCGCCCGCTTTCTGCGCAATTGGCCGGCCGATTCAAGGCTGTTCCAGCTGCTCGACGAACGTTTACCGCAGGTGCCCGGCACCTGCCCTGAATAGAGGCTTTCACCTGTGGCACTGACGATTCTTGGCCTGTCCGGCGCTCTCAGTCACGATCCTTCCGCCGCCCTGTATATCGACGGCAAGTTGATCGCGGCCGCCGAAGAAGAGCGCTTCGTGCGCGACAAGCACGCGAAGAACCGCATGCCCTACGAATCGGCCAAGTTCTGCCTGGAACAGGCCGGGATCAAGCCGAGCGACGTCGACGTGGTGGCGATTCCCTTCGCCCCCATCAGCCTGTTCGGCGAGGCGCGCTGGAAGTACGCCAAGCGCTACTGGTACGCCCCGGACCGTGCCCTGGATGCGATCCTGATGGGCAACCGCCGCTACAAGCGCTACCGCAACAAGATCGTCTGGTGCCTGGAGCAACTGGGTTTCGACTCGAAGCAGATCAAGATCGAGCCGGTCGAGCACCACCTGGCCCACGCCTCCAGTGCCTACCACTGCTCGGGCTTCAAGGAGAAGACCGCGATCCTCGGCATCGACGGCAAGGGCGAGTATGCCACCACCTTCTTCGGCTACGGCGAGAACGGCAGGATCCACAAGATCAAGGAGTTCTTCGACCCGGATTCGCTCGGTGGCCTGTATGGCGCGATCACCGAATTCCTCGGCTTCGAGATGCTCGACGGCGAGTTCAAGGTCATGGGCATGGCGCCCTACGGCGACGCCAGCAAGTACGATTTCTCGCGTCTGGCCACGTTCGAGAACGGCGAACTGATCATCAACACCGAGTACGCCAACGTCATCGGCCTGCGCCGCTATAAAGAGAAGGGCAAGGGCTACTACTTCTCGCCCAAGCTGATCGAGTGGCTGGGGCCCAAGCGGGTCGGCGATATCGCCGACGACCCTTACATCCACTTCGCCGCCAGCATGCAGGCGCTGTTCGAGAAGCTGGCGCTGCAGATGATGGACCACTACCTCGGCGACATCATCAAGCAGACCGGCAAGATCGCCTTCGCCGGCGGCTGCGCGCTGAACGTCAAGCTCAACCAGAAGATCATCGCCCGCGACGAGGTCAAGGAGCTGTTCGTCCAGCCGGCCTCCGGCGACGCCGGCACCGCGGTCGGCGCCGCGGCCTATGTGTCGCATGCCCGCGGCGTGCCGGTGGAGAAGATGGAACACGTCTACCTCGGCCCGTCCTTCTCCAACGAGGACGTGATCGCCGCCTGCGCCAAACACCCGAGCAGGCCGGTGTTCAAGCAGATCGACAACATGCCGCAGCGCATCGCCCAGATCATGGTCGCGGGCAATCCGGTGGCCTGGTTCCAGGGCCGCATGGAGTTCGGCCCGCGCGCCCTCGGCGGCCGCTCGATCATTGGTTGCCCGAGCATCCCCGGGGTGGCCAACCGGATCAACGAGCAGATCAAGTTCCGCGAGCGCTGGCGCCCCTTCTGTCCGTCGATGCTCGACACCGTCGGCCCGCAGATGCTCAAGGTCGATCACCCGAGCCCGTTCATGACCTTCACCTTCGAAGTCAATGAAGAGTGGAAGACCCGCGTCGGCGAAGTGGTCCACGAAGACGGCACCTCGCGCGCCCAGGTGCTCAAGCGCGAATACAACCCGCGCTACTACGACATGATGCTCGAACTGGAAAAACTCACCGGCAACGGCGTGTCGCTCAATACCTCGCTGAACCGCCGCGGCGAGCCGATGATCTGCTCGCCTAAAGATGCGTTAGACATGTTCTACGGTTCGGATCTGCAGTATCTGATCATGGAAGACATTTTGGTGGTCAAGGACGGCATGGATTGGTATGACAATGTCGGCTAAGCCGCTGCTGAGCGTTGTGATTCCCGCTTACAACTACGCGGCGGTGTTGCCGCGTGCGGTCGAGTCGGTACTCGCGCAACTGGATGAAGCATCCGCCGAGCTGGTCGTTATCGATGATGGCTCAACGGATGACTCTCGGCAGGTGCTTGACGGGCTGCTGGCGACTCATCCCGGACGCTTTCGCGTCGTCCACAAGAGCAACGGTGGCGCCTCCTCGGCGCGCAACCTGGGCATACGCGAGACTGCGGGCGACTACCTGATCTTTCTCGATGCCGATGACCAATTGGCCCCCTCCGCCTTGGCGGCACTGCGCGCGCACCTGACGGCGCAGCCGCAGACGCGCCTGGTGATCGGTGGGCATATCGCTGTCTCCCCCGATGGCAAGCGTCGGGAGCACAAAGCTATCGTCTTGCCCGAACAGCCGCTGGAGCGGTTGAAGGCCTATCTGCTGGACAAGCGCCTGGCCCTGTCCAATGGCGCCTGTGCCATGCACCGCGAGCTGTTCGCGCGTGGTGGCTATCCCGAGGCGTTCCGCAGTGCCGAGGATATCCCGGTGTTTGCCCAGGCCCTGGCCAATTACCCCTGCACCCTGCTGGAGCAGCCGCTGGCGCTGATCCACAAACACAACGACAGCCTGCGCCACCAGTTCAGCCACGCCAAGGCCGGTGGCCTGGCGCTGGTCGACGAAGTGTTCGCCCCGCAGCGGCTGGATGCGCGCTTTCAGGTGCTGAAAACCGCATTCTATGTGCAGCGCTGCCTGTCGCTGTTCCGCAGCGCCTACCTGGCCGGCGATGTGGCGGCGGCCAAGTCGTACTTCGTTGCGGCGGTGAAGGCGGATTGGCGAGTGCTGTTGAAGGGCTCTTATGCACGCAAGGCCGTGCGCCTGTGGCTGGGGCTGGGAGCATGAGCCGCAAGATCAAGGTGCTGCAGTTGCAGAATCGCTACAACGTCAATGCCTCCGATCTGGCCGAACAGGTCATCCAGGGCTTGCCCGCCGAACGTTTCGAGGTGACCACGGCGTTCCTGCGCGGACGCCCCGGTCCGGGGGAGCCGGAGAGCCGGGCGGCCCGTTCGATCTACTTCGGCTTCAGCCAGTCGGACCTCAAGGGACTGCGCCTGCGGGCATTGTGGCGCCTGTATCGGCTGTGGCGCGAGCAGCGCTATGACGTGGTGATTGCCCATCGCTTCAAGCCGATGAACATGCTGATGCTGCTCAACCGCTGCCTGCGCATTCCGGCTTGCATTGGGGTGCAGCATGGCATCGGCGACTTCGATCGGGCCTACCGGCGCTGGGAAGCACGCCGACTGTTGACTGCCAACTGGCGCATCGTCGGCGTGTCGCGGGCGGTGCGTGACTATCTGGTGGGCTGCGGGGCGGGTTTCGATGCCGGCAATACCGTGCAGATCAACAATGCCATCGATATCGACCGCGCCGAACGCCTGCAACATCCGCGCGAGCAGGCGCGCAGTCTGCTCGGGCTGGCCCGGGAACCCTTCATTTTTGGCGCCATTGGCCGGCTGGTGCCGGTGAAGGGGCATATCCACCTGATCGAGGCCTTCGCCCAGGTACAGTCCGTTTACCCGCAGGCGCAGCTGGCAATCATCGGCGAAGGGCGCATGCGCGCCGAACTCGAAGCCGCAATCGCCCGCTTTGGCCTGGGCGGAAAAGTGCAGCTGCTCGGCGCCCGCGAGGACGCTCTGCAGTACGTGCGAGCCTTCGATGCCTTCGTCATGCCGTCGCTCAGCGAGGGGCTGCCGCTGGCCTTGCTCGAGGGCATGAGCGGTCATCTGCCGGTGATCGGCTCGGATATCCCAAGTTTGCGACCGATACTCGAGGATTGTGGGGGGCGGATATTCCCGGTTGGTGATGTCGCTACCCTGGCCAAGCAGTTGGGGGCGGTGCTGAACCTGGATGCCGAACAACGCCGTGCCGAAGGTGAGCGGGCCTACAGCTACTTACGCGGCGCGCATGCCATCGAGGATTTCCGCCTGCAGTATCTGCAGTTGATCGAGCAATCACTAGCCGCGGAGCGAGCAGCCTTATGAGTGATATTCAGGACGTCGAACTGCCGCTGGTGACGGTGATCATTCCGTCCTACAACCACGGTAAATACGTCGAGCAAAGTATTGCCAGCGTGTTGCAACAGTCCTACCCGCGGGTGGAGTTGCTGGTCGTCGATGACGGTTCGCAGGATGACAGTGTCGAGCGCATTCAGCGTCTGCAGGCGATACACGGCTTCGATTTTCGGGTGCAGGCCAATCAGGGCCTGTCGCGTACCTTGAATGGCGCCATCGCCCGGGCTTGCGGCAGCCTGATCGCCCCCTTCGGCTCGGATGATGTCATGTGTCCCGAGCGTCTGGCGCTACAGGTCGCGCACCTGCGTGACAAGCCGGAAGTGGGTATCTGTGGCGGCAATATCGAGAAAATCGACGAAACCGGTCGGCCGTTACCCAAGCAGCGCATGAAGCCGGCCCGGCGCCTGACCTTCGACGATATCTTTCTCGGACGCCAGCCGGGTGCCCCAGCGCCCACCATGCTGTTTCGTCGGGAGGCGCTGGAAGCTGTCGGCGGCTTCGATCCGGAAATCAGGCTCGAGGATCTGCTGATCAAGCTGAAGATCACCCGGGCGGGCTATGTCATCGATGTACTGGATGCGGTATTGGCCCAATACCGTACGCATGAACATAACACCTATAAGAACTATCGATTCATGATCGATAACGTGCTGAAGACCTATGCACAATTCAGTGACGAGCCCGCTTATGCCGAGGTTTGCGCGCGATTTGTCAATTCCATGCTGCTCAAATGCGCACGAGAGGATAAAGCGCTGGCCCGTGAGTTATTCGAGCAGCTGCCCTGGCGTTTCTGGAATCGCAAGACGGCGCGTGCCCTGGGGCGTTTTCTCTTGCCGGCTGCCAGGCGGACGAGCTGAGTCCGGCTCCTCAGGCCAGTGTGCGCAGTATCTTGGCAGGTATGCCGCCAGCGACAACATTCTCGGGGATGTCGCTGTTTACGATCGAGCCATTGGCGATCACGCTGTTGTCGCCAATGCATACGCCTTTGAGCACGGTGACGTCCGCGCCGATAAACACATTCGAACCGATGCTGACGGCTTGGCTCTGCTGCAGCCCCGAGCTGCGCAAGCTGGGTTCGAGGCAGTGGAAGTCGGAGTCGTAGGCCGAGAAGTTGTGGCCGATCAGGGTGTTGTCGCCAATGCTGATGCTGCTGCGCTCGGCAATCAGCACGGCGTTGTTGTTGAGGTGGCTGTTTGCGCCTATCACGATCTTCGCTGTGACTTCCCGGGCCTCGATGTGGGCGTAGCCGTTGAGGAAGAAAGGCGATGGCCATACGCCGATAGTGGATCTGCCAATGCGTATTTCGCCTCGCCCGGAGAACAGTGCCGGTTGTTTCAGGCGACCCTGCATGAGACGTGGCGGGTTCTCCTGCGTATTTCGGCCCACCGTGACCGGTCGTTTCGGTAGATCGTGACCGTCCATTTCGCTAACGCGTGACCGCTCATTTCGCTAACAACGTGACCGATTTCCAGCCTGCTCCGAAACAGGCGGTCACGACTTACCGAAATCATCGGTCACGGCTTAGCGAAACGCTTCCACCCCGTTGCGCATGACCTGACGCGACCGTCACCCTCGCCCGATTTTGGGGAGTAGAGGAATGGCGGCGCAGCGAGTAGCCATGCGTAATATCAAAGAATGTCTGCGCCTCAAGTTTGAGGGAGGCCTCTCTCACGAGAAGATCGCCCGGGCCTTGCAGCTGTCCAAGGGCGTCGTCAGCAAGTACGTCACGGCGGCCAGCGAGACAGGCCTGGAGTGGGCGGCGCTGGCCGCGCTGGATGAAGTGGCTCTGGCCGCGGCACTGTTGCCAACTGCCAAGGTGCGCCACACCCGCGGCGAGCGGGTGCTGCCGGATCTGCTCACTATCCACCGCGAACTGCGGCGCAAGGGCGTCACCCTGCAACTGCTGTGGGAGGAGTACGTCGCCGCCCATCCCGAGCAGCCGACCTACCGCTATACCCAGTTCGTCGAGCACTACCGCCGCTACGCCAGCACCCTCAAACGTTCGATGCGCCAACAGCACCGGGCCGGCGAGAAGCTGTTCATCGACTATGCCGGCCCGACGCTGCCGGTGATCGATCCGGCCACCGGCGAGATCAGCCGGGCGCATATCTTCGTCGCGGCGCTGGGGGCCTCGAACTACACCTATGCCTGCGCCACGCCGGGGGAAACCCAGGTGGACTGGCTGACCGCGCTGGGCCAGGCGTTCAGCTACCTAGGCGGCGTCAGCGAGATGGTCGTGCCGGACAACCCGCGCGCGCTGATCGCCCACCCCGATCGCTACGAGCCGGGCTTGAACCGCGCCGCACTGGAGTGTGCCCGGCATTACGACACGGTGATGCTGCCGGCACGGCCGCGTAAGCCCCAGGACAAAGCCAAGGCCGAGGTGGCGGTACAGGTCGTCGAGCGCTGGATCATGGCGCGGCTGCGACACCAGCAGTTCTTCAGCCTGCACGCGCTCAACCAGGCGATTGCCGAGCTGCTGGAGGACTTGAACCAGCGCCCGTTCAAGAAGCTCGACGGCTGCCGCCGGGAGTGGTTCGAGCGGCTCGATCAACCGGTGCTGCGGCCGCTGCCACTGCATCCCTACGAGGTGGTGACCTTCAAGCGCTGCAAGGTCAACATCTTGTGTGGCCTTGCGATTTCTGTGGCCTTCAGTCCGCGGCACGGC
>NZ_FOWX01000014.1 GCF_900115555.1 Pseudomonas borbori | reverse complement strand
TGCCATGTGCTACCGGCATCGTGAGGTGACGGGATGGGCGAACAGAAGTCAGCCGAGGCCGTAGTAGTTGCTCGAAACCGGAGTGACGAAGGGCTGAACCTGCCATGAGTGGACAGTCGGGTGTGATCTCTGTTGGATCGTAAAGCAGAAACTCCGCGTAGCGGGGGTCGAGACCATCAGGAGGTAGGAGCCGGAAGCTCCGAGGGCCGGTCTGGGCGCTTAGATACCGCAGGCGACACATCAACGGAACCAAGCTCGCTGACGCTGTTGGTTAGTAGGCAGGAACCGCCGTATACGGAACCGTATGTACGGTGGTGTGAGAGGACGGCGGGGGCAACCCCGCCTCCTACTCGATTGCAGCAACCTGCGCTCAGCGATAGATGCTGGTCATGCCGCGGCGCTCGTCCAGGCATTCGGCCGAGGCGGTCTCGAATTCGCGGCAGATCAGCGGGCGCACTGCATAGATGGTGCAGCGCATGCTGTCGCGATCCAGCGCCGCACACCAGCCATCGTCCAGGCGATGCATGACTTCACCGCCCCAGTCGTCGGTGGCGATGAAGCGTGGCGGTACCCCGGTGTCGGTGATCAGCATCACTTCCAGTTGGCAGCAGCAGGCGGCGCAGTTGCTGCAACTGACGGCGGCTTCGCTGGGTAACTGGGTGAGGGGGATGTGGGTCGGTTCGGTCATAGCGGTGCAGTGTACGCCAGGCGCGGGGCCGCTTTGTATCCGGCCGACCAAAGCAGCTTGGGTGCGCCGGGCACCCTACGTCGATTGGCGCGCACGCACGCTTTGCTCATATTGGCTGCGGTAGAGCCTGGCGAATCCATGCAGCACGGGCATCAGCAGCGCCCAGATCACTGCCAGCAAGAGCAGGGTCTGCCAGGTGCCGTAAGGCAGGCCAACCCCGGCGATCTGTGCGCCGGCATAGTAGGACAGCGGGCCGGCGCAGGCGCCGAGCAGGCTGGCGCGCCACCAGGGCCGGGCGGTCCAGGCCAGGCAATGGTTGAGCGTGGTGGCCAGTAACAGCCAGAGCAGGGCCAGCCACAGCGGGATCAGGGTGCGCGGCTCGCCGAAGTCGAACAGCCCGAGGTTGAGCAGGAAACTATCGAGGGCGCTGCCGGCGAGAAAGACGCTGATCAGCAGCTTGCCCTCGGCGGCCCAGCGGCCGATCCAGAGCAGGTGCACCGCCACTATCGCCGCTACTGTCAGCAGCCACAGGCTGTCGCCGGCGAACACGCAGGCGAGCCAGCCGAGCTGAAACAGCAGGGCGTTGGCGATCAATTTAGGCATCAAAAGCAAAATTTCCTAACAGGGGTTCAGGTTGCGCCGCCGGCTTGGCCAGCAGCAATTGCGCGGTGCCGATGGTGCGCTCGATGAAGCCGCCCTCGCAATAGCACAGGTAGAATTCCCAGAGCCGGTAGAAGCGCTCGTCGTAGCCCAGTTGTTCGAGTTTGTGCCGGGCCTGCTGCAGGTTGGCGTGCCACAGGCGCAGGGTGCGCGCGTAATGCAGGCCGAAGTCTTCCATGTGGTGCAGGTTCATGTCGGTCTTGGCGGTGATGATCTCCAGCATCTTGTGCACCGAGGGCAGCGCGCCGCCGGGGAAGATATAGCGCTGGATGAAGTCGACACTGTTTTTCGCCTGCTCATAGCGCTGGTCGCGGATGGTAATGGCTTGCAGCAGCATCAGTCCGTCATCTTTGAGCAGTTGCGCGCACTGCTGGAAGTAGGTCGGCAGGAAGCGGTGGCCGACGGCTTCGATCATTTCGATCGACACCAGCTTGTCGTACTGGCCCCGCAGGTCGCGGTAGTCCTCCAACAGCAGGGTGATGCGATCGCCCAGGCCGAGTGCGGCGATGCGCTGCGCCGTGTAGGCGTACTGTTCCCGGGACAGGGTGGTGGTGGTCACCTTGCAGCCGTAATGGCTGGCGGCATGGATCGCCATCCCGCCCCAGCCGGTGCCGATTTCCAGCAGATGGTCGCTGGGTTTGAGCGCGAGTTTCTGGCAGATGCGCTCGAGCTTGTTCATTTGCGCCTGCTCCAGGCTGTCGTCCGGGCGGGCGAACATGGCGGCGGAGTACATCATGCTCGGGTCGAGCAGTTGCTCGAACAGCTGGTTGCCGAGGTCATAGTGGGCGGCGATATTCCTGCGCGAGCCCTTGCGAGTATTGCGATTGAGCCAGTGCAGGCTTTGCACCAACGGGCGGCCGAAGCGGGCCAGGCCGCGTTCCATGGCGTCCAGCAGTGCCAGGTTGGCGGCGAACACGCGGATCACCGCGGTGAGGTCGGGGGAACTCCAGTAGCCGTGAATATAGGCTTCGCCCGCGCCTATCGAGCCGTTGCCGGCGACCAGGCCCCAGAGTGCTCCATCCAGTACCCTGATTTCGGCGCGCAGGCTGGCGTCGGCATCGCCGAACTCCAGGTAATCGTCGCCATCGATGAGCCGCAGGTGACCGTGGCGCAACCGGCACAGTTGGCGCAATACGACGCGGCGCAGCAGGTTGGCACCGATGCCACTGCCGGCGCGCAGCGAGGTTTTCGCGGATGACGGGCTAGCGCTTTTCATGGGGCACGTCCTTCGAGACTGGGCGAGCGACGCGAAATTCACCCTGCGCGGCTCGATGGCTGAATAAGGGGATGCGCTTGAGCAGCAGGCGCAGGGCTTGCCAGTAGATGGCCGCGACGGTCTTGCCGGTCATCCAGGGGAAACTGCGCAGGTAGGCGTGTAGGCTGGCGCGGTCGAGCTCAGTGCGCTGCAGGCTGAGGCTGGCCTCGAACACCTTGGTGGCGTCCTGGCCGTCGGCCGTCCAGTCGGCCATGTGGATACCCAGGCGTTCGCCGGCGGGGCTGAAGGCCATGCGGTATTCCAGTTGGCGCGGCAGAAAGGGCGAGACGTGAAAGGCCTTGGCCACGGCGAAGTGCTGGTGGCCTTCGCCGTCGGCCGGCAGCACATAGTGGTAACGCTCGCGCCAGGGGGTATTGCTCACCTCGCAGAGGATCGCGGCCAGGCGGCCGTCGGCCTCATGGCAGTAGAAGAAGCTCGCCGGATTGAAGGCCAGGCCCCAACTGCGCGGCTGGGTCAGCAGGCAGATCGAGCCTTGTGGCGTGTGACCGAGGGCGGCGCCGACCCGCTGGCGCACGGCATCGCTCAGCTTGACCCCGGCGCGGGTGAATTGCGGCAGGTAGTCGGTTTCGCGAAAGGCGAAAGGCGCCCAGCGGCCACTACCGGCCAGGGGCGAGAGGGCGAACAGTTGCTGCTGCTCGTCCAGATCGAGGTAGAGCAGGCCCATGCGGTAGCGGAAGGCGTGCGTCCTGGGGGCGAAGCGCCGGTGCTGGACCCAGCCGTTGTACAGGGCACTGTTCATCAGAGCACCTCGCCGAAGGCGTGCGCCACGCGCAGGGCGCTGACCACGCCGTCTTCATGGAAGCCGTTGGCCCAGTAGGCGCCGCAGAAATAACTGTGCTGGGCGCCGAGCAATTCTTCCCAGCGCGCCTGTGCGGCCATGCCGGCCAGGCTGTATTGCGGGTGGGCGTAGCAGTAGCGCGCGAGGATCTTGCTCGGGTCGATCAGCGCCGTCTGATTGAGGCTGACGCAGAAGGTGGTATCGCTCTGAATGCCCTGGAGGATGTTCATGTTGTAAGTCACCGCCGCCGGCTGATGGCTTGGCCCGCCCAGGCGATAGTTCCAGCTGGCCCAGGCCAGGGGGCGCTTGGGCAGCAGGCGGGTGTCGCGGTGCAGCACCACATCGTTGTCGGCATAGGGCAGGGCACCCAGTATTTCCTGCTCGGCCGGCGAGGGTTGGGCAAGCAGCTCGAGGGCCTGGTCGCTGTGGCAGGCGAACACCACCTTGTCGAAGCGCTCGCTGCCGGCGCGGGTGTGCAGGGTCACGCCTGCTGCATCGCGCTCGACCCGCTGCACCGGGCAGTTCAGGCGAATATGCTGCTGGAAGGGCGCGCTCAAGGGCGCCACATAACTGCTCGACCCGCCTTCGACCACGCACCACTGCGGGCGGTTGCTAACCGACAGCAGGCCGTGATTGTTGAAGAAGCGCAGGAAAAACTGCAGGGGGAAATTGAGCATGTCGGCCAGCGACATCGACCAGATCGCTGCTCCCATCGGCACTATGTAGTGCTGGATGAAGCGCTCGCCGTAGCCGCGTTGCTTGAGGTAGTCGCCGAGGCTGGTGACGGCATCGATGCGCTGCTGCCGCAGGTCGTCCAGCGCCTCGCGGTTGAAACGCAGGATGTCGCGCAGCATGCCGAGGAACTTCGGCGACAGCAGGTTGCGGCGTTGGGCGAACAGGCTGTTGAGGCTGTGGCCGTTGTACTCCACGCCGCTGCGCGGATCGCTCACCGAGAAGCTCATTTCGGTGGGCTTGTAGCCGACGCCGAGTTGACCGAGCAGGCGGATGAAGTTCGGGTAGGTCCAGTCGTTGAACACGATAAAGCCGGTGTCGATGGCGTAGGGGCGACCGTCGACTTCGATGTCCAGCGTATGGGTATGGCCGCCGACCCAGTCGCCGGCCTCGAACAGGCTGATCTGGTGGCGGCGATTGAGCAGGTAGGCGCAGGTCAAACCGGCGATACCACTGCCGATGATGGCGATTTTCATGGGCGGTCCTCGGCGGTGCGGGCCATGCGTGTGCCGATGGCCACTTGCAGGCGTTTGGGCAGGTGGGCCAGCAGCCGCAGGATGATGATGAAGGGGCCGGGAAAGGCGATCTCGTAGGGGCGCTTATCCAGCCGCTCGGCGATATGGCGGGCGGCCTTGTCCACCGGCCAGCGCATCGGCATGGCAAAGTCATTTTTCTGCGTCAACGGCGTGTCGACGAAGCCGGGGCTGACCAGGGTGACGGCGATGCCCTCGGCCGCCAGGTCGATGCGCAGCGCTTCCAGCAGGTAGCGCATGCCGGCCTTCGAGGCGCCGTAGGCCTCGGCACGCGGCAGCGCCAGGTAGGTCACCGAGCTGCCGACCCCGACCAGCTGTGGTTCATTTCCCAGGCGCAGCAGTGGCAGCGCCGCTTCGATGCAGTAGCTGGCGGAGAACAGGTTGACCCGTACCACCCGCTCGATCAGCGCGGCCTCGAAGCTGTGCACCTCGACGTATTCGCAGGTGCCGGCATTCAGGATCACACTGTCCAGCGCGCCCCATGCCTGAGCGATGCGTTGGCCAATCGCCCGGACCTGGGCAGCGTCGCCGAGATCGCCGGGGGCGACCAGAACCTGCTCTGGATAGCGCTCGGCCAGGGCGTTCAGCGGTTCGATCGTGCGCGCGCTGAGCGCCAGGTGATGGCCGCGCTGCAGCAGCAGTTCGGCCAGCGCCGCGCCTATGCCGCTGCTGGCGCCGGTGAGCCAGATGCGTCTCATGCCAGTCTCCTCTTCAGCCAGCGGATGACCGGGCCGAGCAGTGGCAGATGCTCGTAGAGCAGGCTGCCGGCATCGAAGAAATCGCGGTGCTGATGGACCTTGTCGGTCCACAGCAGGTGCGAGCAGCCTTCCACGCGGATCAGCTGGCCGGCGGCCAGGCGCGGGTGGCGGTAGCTCATGGTCCAGCGCAGGTAACCTTCGCCAGGGCGCACCTGATCGAAGCCATGGAAATCGAAGCGCAGCTCGCTGACGTTGGCATACAGCCCGGCGAAATAGCGTTGCATATTGGCCAGCCCGCGCACCTCGTGCAGGGGGTCGCGGAACAGTGCATCGTCGCTGTACAGCTCGCCGAGACGCTCGAGGTTGTCCTTGTCCAGGGCGGCGAAGGAATGGGCGAACTGACGCAGGAAGTCGCTCATGTCGGTGTCTCCGGCGCCCGCTGCGGCAGGCGCTTGAAGGCCGCCAGGGCACGTGCGCGGCTGCTGCCGAGGTCGACCATCGGCCGCGGGTAATCCATGACGCCGAACAGGCCGCCCATGGCCGCCGGGTTGTGGATGTTCTTGTTGTTCAGGCCAGTCAACTCGGGCAGCCATTGGCGGATAAAACCGCCGTCCGGGTCGAAGCGCCGGGATTGGCTGAGCGGGTTGAAGATGCGGAAGTAGGGGACCGAATCGGTGCCGGTGGACGAGCTCCACTGCCAGCCGCCATTGTTGGCCGCCAGGTCGCCGTCGATCAGGTGGCGCATGAAGAAGCGCTCGCCCTCGCGCCAGTCGATCAGCAGGTTCTTGGTCAGGAACATCGCCACCACCATGCGCAGGCGGTTGTGCATCCAGCCAGTGGCGAGCAGCTGGCGCATCGCCGCGTCGATGATCGGGAAACCGCTGCGGCCTTGTTGCCAGGCGGCCAGCTCATCCGGTGCCTGGCGCCAGGCCAGGGCGTCGGTGTCCGGGCGAAAGGCGCGGTGCATGGACACACGCGGATAGCCGACCAGGATGTGCTTGTAGAACTCGCGCCAGAGCAGTTCGTTGATCCAGCTGACGACTCCGGTATTGCCGCTGTCGAACTCGCCCCGGTTGGCTTGCAGGGCGGCGTGCAGGCACTGGCGGGGCGACAGCACGCCGGCGGCGAGGTAGGCGGACAAGCGGCTGGTGCCGGCTTTGCCCGGCAAGTCGCGCTCGCTCTGGTAGTAGTCGATCTGCTCGTCGGCGAAGGCCAGCAAGCGTCTGTGGGCTTGCTGCTCGCCGGCCGGCCAGAGCTGGCGCAGGCTGGCGGTGGGTGACGCAAAGCCCGGCACCGCCTCGGGAACGGGGTCGCTGACGATGGGCAGCGGCGCCTGTGCGGCCGGGCGCCTGATCAGGGCAGGAAGGGCGCTGTGCAGGCGCTGGTAACAGACCTTGCGGAACTGGCTATACACCTGGAAGTAGCCGCCGGACTTGGTCAGCACGCTGCCGGGCCTGAACAACAGCTGGTCGAGGTGGCTGTGCAAGTCGATGCCCAGTGCGTCCAGAGCCTGGGCCACGGCCTGGTCGCGGCGACTTTCGTGGACGCCGTATTCCTCGTTGACCTGCACCGCGGCTATCTGCAATTGCCGACAGAGTTCGGCGATCACCTGTGGCGCGGCGCTCCAGTGGTCGGCCTGACGCACCAGTAGGGGCACGTTGAGGGCGGCCAGTTCGCGGCTCAGCTCGGTCAGGTTGCGCAGCCAGAAATCGACCTTGCTCGGCGCATCGTCATGGGCGTGCCATTGCCCGGGGCTGAGCAGGAACAGGGCGACCGTCGGCCCGGCCGCCATGGCGGCGGCCAGGGCGCTGTTGTCCTGCACACGCAGGTCGGTGCGCAGCCATAGTAGTTGTCGCCTGGTCATGGGTTATCCAGCAGGTTGAGATCGGAGAGGATGTGCAGGGCGCTTAGCGGGTCTGGGGCCATGTCCAGCGCGCTGTTCTGCCGGGCCAGCGCCTGCAACGCCTGATGATGGATGTGCGCCGCCGGGCCGATGATCAGGCACGGACAGGCATAGCCCGCCTGCAGGCGCGGCCAGTGCGCGCTGTGCAGCGCCTGGCTGGAATAGAGCAGCAGCGCCTTGGGCCGGATGTGCTCGATGGCCATGGCCAGTTCCGCCGGCGGCACTGGCCAGTCGAAGACCTCCACCGCCGAGCCGGCGCTGCTGGCCAGCCAGGCGGTGAGCCACAGCCCCGGCGCCATCGGCAGGTCGCAAAGATTGACCAGCAGCAGCGGCGCGCCGCCCTGCTGGCGGTTGTTGTGGTACAGCCGCGCGCCGAGCTTGCTGCGCAGCCAGGAATAGAAGAACACCCGTTCGACCTGGGCGCCGAACTGGCCGCGCCAGCGCAGTTCCAGGGCCTCGAGCAGGGGCAGCAGCAGCTGTTTGCACAGGGTAGTCGGTGGGTAGAGCGCCAGTTCGCTGTTGAAGCATTCGTCCAGGCGCCGCTCGGCCAAATTGCAGATGGCTTCCTGCAGGCGCTGGCACTTCTCGTCCCATTGCGAGCTGGCTTCGGCAAGCGCCGGCTGATTGGCGCGCAGCAGGCCCTTGACCTGGCCAACCGCGACGCCCCGGTTGAGCCAGGTGAGGATGGTCTGGATCTGCGCCACATGTTCGCTGGAGTAGAGACGATGCCCCTTGGCCGTGCGCTGCGGCACGATCAGGCCATAGCGGCGCTCCCAGGCGCGCAGGGTCACGGCGTGCACGCCGGTCAGCCGGGCGACTTCGCGAATCGGCAGCAAGCCCTTGGCCAGTGCGTGCTGGTAGTCATCGCCGGCAGCCGCGGACTCGTCGTGCTGAGTGAGGTCTGCCATGGTCAGAGGGCGTTACGCAGGCTGAGGTTTTCCGGATGGGGCTGCAGGTACACCTGGGTGGCCAGGTAGCTGTCCGGGTGGCGGCGCAAGTGGTGCTTGAGCAGGGTCAGGGGCACCACCAGCGGCACTATGCCGTTGCGGTATTGGCCGATCAGTTGCTGTATTTCCTGCTTGTCTGCGCTGCTCAGGGCGCGCTTGAGGTAGCCGCTGAGGTGCTGCAGGGTGTTGCTGTGGGTGCGCCGGGTCGCGCACTGCTTCAGTGCCGCCATCAGCTCGCTGAAGTAGCGTGGCGCCAATTCCTGCAGATCGTGCTGGTGCAGGTTGCCGAGCAAGCGGCCGAGCGCCTTGTATTGCAGGGGATGGGTGGCCAGCAGCAGGTACTTGTGACGCGAGTGGAAGTCCAGCAGCGCCTTGCGGCTCAGGCCGTCACGCAGCAGTTGCTGCCAGTGCGCGTAGGCGTAAACGCGGGCGATGAAATTCTCACGGAGGATGGGGTCGTTGAGCCGGCCATCTTCCTCCACCGGCAAGTCCGGGCGGCGGGCACAGAAGGCCTCGGCATAGATGCCGCGGCCCTTGGGTTCGCTGGGGCGGCCGTTGTCCTGGTAGACCTTGACCCGCTCCAGGCCACAGGACGGCGATTGCTGCATGAAGATATAGCCGCAGATATCGTCCAGCGCTCCCGCCATTTGGGCGCCATAGGCGGCCAGTGCTTCAGTGTGGTCGCGCTCGCGTTGCACGGTGCCCACTGCGCGCGGCGCCGCGGGGTCACCGACCAGGCGGATGGGTTCGCGCGGGGTGCCGAGGCCAATCGCCACTTCCGGGCACAGTGGGACGAAATCGAAATACCCGCTGAGGGTGCGGCTGCACAGCCGTGATTCCTTGTGGCCGCCGTTGTAGCGCACTTCGGCGCCGAGCAGGCAGGCACTGATGGCGAGTTTGGGTTTGCTGGAGGCGACTGCGGGAGGGGTCATGGTGCAACCTCTGATGAGTACTTATACATTTAATTGAAAATGTACAACTTGTGTTCATCATAGGGGTGCTATTGTACAAGTCAAATGATTTGTACAACTGCTGTGATGGTTTCGGGCGGGCAGGAGTTGATCGTCGAGCTGTCTGATGTCGGCGGTTCGCTGGCATGGGGCATGCCAAGAGGAGGGGTGGACTGGTGTCGAAGCCGCGTCGAAATGTCGCTTTGGGAGCAGCCGGCAAACTGAAACACTTGACCGTGGGAGGCGCTTTAGCGGCGCTGGCGTGTAGTGCTCTTGAGCGAGGCTGTCGCGACTGAAGCCGCTCCCGCCCGTGACCCGCTATCGGTTACATGCCAACGCCTAACCGCTGGCCTGTCACTCGTGCGGGCGGGCTACTTCCAGCCCAGGTGCCAGGTCATGGCATCCTCCAGCGCGCGCCAGTCGAGGCGCTGGCAGCGTCGGCTGAGCACTGCCTGCAGTTCGACCTGCAGCACCTGGCCTTGTTCGTCGCAGAACAGTTGGCTGACCAGGAAGTGCTTCTCGCGGTTCTGTGGCTGTGCTGCCGTCCATTTCGACAGCAGCAGTTTGCCCGGGTTGAGGCGGTGCTTGGGCGTGCTCCCGGGCGCCGTTCCGCTCATTGCAGGTGGGCGAGCAGTTTGCGCGCCGCGTCCTGGCCACTCAGCCAGGCACCCTCGACCCGGCCGGACAGGCACCAGTCGCCGCAGGCATACAGGCCCAGGTCGGCGTCCGCCAGCGAGCCCCACTGGTGGGCGCTGGCCGGGCGGGCGTAGAGCCAGCGATGCGCCAGGCTGAAGATCGGGGCCGGCATGGCGCAGTCGATCAGCTCGGCAAAGGCGCCGTGCAACTGTTCGATCACCGCCTCCTTGGGCATGTCCAGGTGGTGTTTGCTCCAACTGCTGCTGGCGTGCAGCACCCAGGTATCCGGATTGCCGTCGCGGCCGGGTTTGCTGCGGTTGCGCGTCAGCCAGTCGAGCGGGCTGTCCTGTACGAAGCAGCCATCCACCTTGGTGTCCAGTGGGTTGGCGAAGGCCAGGGCGACCGCCCAGGTCGGCTCCATGACCACGCTGGAGGCTGCACCGGCGAGTTTCGGGGTGGCCGCCAACAGGGCGCTGGCTTGCGGCGCCGGGGCGGCGATCACCACATGGCTGAAAGGGCCATGGCTTTGACCTTCGGCGTCTTGCAGGTTCCAGTGCTGCCTGCCGCGGAACACTTCGGTGATCCGGCAGGAGAAATGCACCGGCAAGGCGCCGAGCATGGCGCGGGTAATGGCACTCATGCGCGGGCTGCCAACCCAGCGCACCTGTTCGTCCGGCGAGGCGCTGAGTTGGCCGTTTTTACTGTGATAGAGGCTCGGTTTCCATTCGGCGACCCAGCCGCGGGCTTGCCACTGCTGGACCGCATCGACGAAACGGCGATCGCGGGCCGTGAAGTACTGGGCGCCCAGATCCAGGGCGCCGACATCGCTGTGCTTGCTGGCCATGCGTCCGCCGCTGCCACGGCTTTTGTCGAACAGTTGAACCTCGTGTCCGGCAACATGCAGGGCCTGGGCGGCGGATAGTCCGGCGATGCCGGTGCCGATGATGGCGATGGGTGCGGTCATATCTACCTCTTGCTTTAGAGCGCTAGGCTACGCTTTAGACAAAACCTATACAATATTGATTGTACGTATAGGGCTTATCGGCTTCAATCGTGCCTCTCTTTATTAAAGACAATCCTGAGCCGGATTAAAGGCACGTTGCCCTGTGATAAACCAGACTGATGGCTATCAGGTTGACGAGAGTCATGCGAGGAGGATGCCATGCACATATTGCTCACCGGCGGTACCGGGCTGATCGGTCGCGGTCTTTGTCGCCATTGGGCGCAGCAGGGCCACCAGTTGACGGTGTGGAGCCGCAGTCCGCAGCGGGTTGCGGCACTGTGCGGGGCGCAGGTGCGCGGCATCGGCCAGCTCGAAGAACTGGGCGCTGAGCCGCTGGACGCGGTGGTCAATCTGGCCGGCGCGCCGATTGCCGACCGGCCCTGGACCAGCAAGCGCAAGAGCCTGCTGTGGGCCAGTCGCATCAGCCTTACCGAGCAGTTGCTGAGCTGGCTGCAGGGGCGCGCAGATAAGCCGCGGCTGTTGCTGTCCGGCTCGGCGGTGGGCTGGTATGGCGATGGCGGCGAACGTGAGTTGCACGAGGATTCGCCGCCGGTCTGTGAGGATTTCGCCGCCCAGCTGTGCGGCGCCTGGGAGGAAACCGCGCAGCGCGCCGAAGCCCTGGGCATGCGCGTGGTGCTGGTGCGCACCGGTCTGGTGCTGGCCCGTGACGGCGGCATGCTCAAGCGCCTGTTGCCGCCATTCAAGCTCGGCCTGGGCGGACGGCTGGGCGATGGTCGGCAATGGATGCCGTGGGTGCATCTGGACGATCAAATCGCCCTGATGGATTTTCTCTTGCAGCAGGAGCAGGCCAGCGGTCCCTATAATGCCTGCGCGCCGAATCCGGTGCGCAATGCCGAGTTTGCCCGTGCGCTGGGCCGTGCCCTGCACCGTCTGGCGCTATTGCCGGTGCCGGCAGTGGTGTTGCGCGTCGGCCTGGGCGAATTGTCCGGTTTACTGCTGGGCGGCCAGCGCGCATTGCCGGTGCGCCTGAGCGAAGCCGGCTTTCGTTTTCGTTTCACCGATCTGGATACGGCCCTGGCGGATCTGCTGGGCGACACTGACTGATAAGGATTCTGCATGAGCAATCACGCCCTGCTGCTGGTCAACCTGGGCTCCCCGGCGTCGACCGAAGTGGCTGATGTACGGCGCTATCTCAACCAATTTCTGATGGACCCCTATGTGGTCGACTTGCCCTGGCCGTTGCGGCGTTTGCTGGTGTCGCTGATTCTGCTCAAGCGCCCTGCGGCCTCGGCCCATGCCTATGCGTCGATCTGGTGGGCGGAGGGCTCGCCGCTGGTGGTGTTGAGCAGGCGCCTGCAGGCGGCCATGCGGGCGCAGTGGACCCAGGGCCCGGTCGAGCTGGCGATGCGCTACGGCGAGCCGTCGATCGAGACGGCGCTGCAGCGTCTGGCGGCGCAAGGCATCCAGCAGGTGACCCTGGCGCCGCTCTATCCGCAGTTTGCCGACAGCACCACCACCACGGTGATCGAGGAAGCCCGGCGGGTGGTGCGCGCGGCCAACCTGGACATGCGTTTCTCCATCCTGGCGCCGTTCTACGACCAGCCGGAATACATCGAGGCCCTGGCCGACAGCGCCAGGCCCTACCTGGAACAGGACTTCGACCACCTGTTGCTGAGTTTTCACGGCCTGCCGGAACGCCACCTGCGCAAGCTCGATCCCGCCAAGCACTGCCTCAAGGGCCCCGATTGTTGCCGCACGGCGCCGCCGCAAGTGCTCGCGACCTGCTACCGCGCACAATGCATGCGCAGCGCCGCCGCCTTTGCCGAGCGCATGGGCCTGCGCCCGGAGCAGTGGTCGGTGTCCTTCCAGTCGCGTCTGGGGCGGGACAAGTGGATCGAACCCTATACCGAAAGCCGCCTCGCGGAGCTGGCCGGGCAGGGCGTGAAGAAACTGCTGGTGATGTGTCCGGCGTTCGTCGCCGACTGCATCGAAACCCTGGAGGAAATCGGCGATCGCGGCCTGGAGCAATTCCAGGCCGCCGGTGGTGAGAGCCTGCAACTGGTGCCCTGCCTCAACGATCACCCGAGTTGGGTGGCGGCGCTCAAGACCCTCAGCGAACGGGCGCCGCTGATGCTGTGACGGCAAAGCCGGACTACGGTTTATCCGCTCGGGTTATTCGTCCGAAGGGATGCCCTGCATTCGCCTGACTGATAACAGGGTCTGGCGATACTCAGTGTGCGTTATATCGGCCTAAGCTGGCGGCACTTTCAACCGTCGCGCATCGCGTAAGCGGTGCCGAGGAGACCGCCAGTGCCCAACAACAATAACGGCTATCCCTCCAGTGCCCGCGCCTGGGCTACTGTCGCCATTCTGATGGTGGCCTACGTGCTGTCGTTTATCGACCGGCAGATTCTCAACCTGCTGGTCGGTCCCATACGCCGCGACCTGATGATCAGCGACACGCAGATGAGTCTGTTGATGGGCTTGTCCTTCGCCCTCTTCTACACCGTGTGCGGCATCCCCCTGGGACGCCTGGCCGATACCAGGAGCCGGCGCGGCCTGATCGCCATCGGCGTGCTGTTCTGGAGTGCGGCCACCGCCGCCTGCGGCATGGCCAGGCTGTACTGGCAGTTCCTGATCTGCCGCATCGGCGTGGGGGTGGGGGAGGCGGCGCTGTCGCCGGCCGCCTATTCGCTGATCGCCGACAGCTTCCCCGCGCAGGGTCGCGCCACCGCTATCAGCGTGTATTCCATGGGCGTCTACCTGGGTTCGGGGCTGGCCTTCCTGCTCGGCGGGCTGGTCATCCAGTTCGCCTCGGCCCAGGGCGATGTGCTGTTGCCGGTGCTCGGCGAAGTACGCCCCTGGCAGTTGATCTTCCTGATTCTCGGCGGTGCCGGGGTGCTCTTCACCCTGCTCATGCTGGCGGTCAAGGAACCGGCCCGACGTGGTGTCGGCGCCGGTGTTGCGGTGCCGCTGGCCGATGTCGGCCGCTATATCCGCGCCAACAAGCGCACCGTGCTCTGCCATAACTTCGGCTTCGCCGGCCTGGCCTTCGCCGGCTACGGCAGTGCCGCCTGGATTCCGACCTTCTTCATTCGCACCTATGGCTGGGACGCCGGCCAGGTCGGCATCGTCTACGGCAGCATAGTCGCGGTGTTCGGCTGCCTGGGCATCGTCTTCGGCGGGCGGCTGGCCGACTGGATGGCCAGGCGCGGCAGCAGTGACGCCAACATGCGCGTCGGCCTGTACGCGGCCATAGGCGCGGTGCCTTGCGTGCTGGCCTTCCCGCTGATGGAAAGCGCGCTCTGGGCGGCGATCCTGACCGCGCCGGCGGTGTTCTGCCTGAGCATGCCGTTCGGCGTGGCCCCGGCGGCGATCCAGGAGATCATGCCCAACTCGATGCGCGGTCAGGCCTCGGCCATCTACCTGTTCGTCATAACCCTGATCGGCCTCGGCGTAGGCCCGACCGCGGTGGCGCTGGTGACCGACTATGGCTTCGGCGATGACCTGGCGCTGCGCTACTCGCTGCTGATCGTCACCAGCATCGCCGTATTCAGCTCCATCGTGTTGCTGAGCATGAGCCTCAAACCCTACCGCGACAGCGTGGTGCGCCTGCAGCAGTGGGCGGCCGAGCCGGCCTGAGGACCGGCCCAGGCCGTAGGGTGCGCTGTGCGCACCAGGAGCCTACAGGTATCAGACGACCTGCTCTTCGCTAAGCGTTGTCCACCGCTGGCATCCGCAAGCCGTGCCTAGGCCTCCGGCTCTTCGCTCAGCGCCTTGCTGCGCCAGCCCTGGCCGCCCGGCAGCAGCAGGTTGAGGACGATGGCGATAATGCCGCACAGCGAGATGCCCTTGAGGCTGACGTCGCCGGCGCCGATGACCATGCCGCCGATGCCGAACACCAGGGTCACCGCGACTATCACCAGGTTGCGCGCCTCGGACAGGTCGACCTGGTGACGGATCAGGGTATTCAGGCCGACCACCGCGATGGAGCCGAACAGCAGGCAGAGGATGCCGCCCATCACTGGCACCGGAATGCTCTGCAGCACGGCGCCGAATTTACCGATAAAGGCCAGGGTCATGGCGATCAGCGCGGCCCAGACCATGACTTTCGGGTTGAAATTCCTGGTCAGCATCACCGCGCCGGTGACTTCCGAGTAGGTGGTGTTCGGTGGGCCGCCGAGCAGGCCGGCGGCAGAGGTGGCCAGGCCGTCGCCGAGCAGGGTGCGGTGCAGGCCCGGCTGTTTCAGGTAGTTCTTGCCGGTCACGGTGCCGATCGCCAGCACGTCGCCGATATGCTCGATGGCCGGTGCAATGGCCACCGGCAGGATGAACAGGATCGCTCCCCAGTGCAGCTCGGGGGCGACGAAGTTCGGCAGCGCCAGCCAGGGCGCCGCGGCCACCGGGCTGAAGTCGACCACGCCGAACAGCCAGGCCAGCGTGTAGCCCACGGCGATGCCGCAGAGAATCGGGATCAGGCGGAAGATGCCGCGGCCGACCACGGCGACGATCAGGGTGGTGAGCAGCGCCGGCAGGGAAATCATCAGGGCGATGTCATAGGGCACCAGTTGCGCGCTGGCGTCACCGGCCTTGCCCATCGCCATGTTGGCCGCCACCGGCGCCAGGCCCAGGCCGATGGCCATGATCACCGGGCCGATGACCACGGGCGGCAACAGGCGGTCGATAAAGCCGGTGCCCTTGAGCTTCACCGCGCCGGCCAGGAGCATGTAGGCGAAGCCGGCGGCGACCAGGCCACCGAGGGTGGCGGGCAGGCCGAAGTCGGCCTTGGCGGCGAGAATCGGCGCGATAAAGGCGAAGCTCGAGGCGAGGAACACCGGCACCTGGTTCTTGGTCACCAACTGGAAGATCAGGGTGCCGAGCCCTGCGGTGAACAGCGCCACGTTGGGATCCATGCCGGTGATCAGCGGCATCAGCACCAGGGCGCCGAAGGCCACGAAGAGCATCTGCGAACCGGCGAGGGCCTGGCGCCAGGTGGCGTCCTGCATGTGCTCCTGCATACTCAGGCGTCCTTCTGCTTGGTACCGAAGATCTTGTCGCCGGCATCGCCCAGGCCGGGAATGATGTAGCCGTGCTCGTTGAGGCGCTGGTCGATCGAGGCGGTGAAGATCATCACCTCGGGGTGGGCATCGGCCACCGCCTTGATGCCCTCGGGCGCGGCGACCAGCACCATGGCGCGGATTTCCTTGCAGCCGGCCTTCTTCAGCAGGTCGATGGTGGCGACCATGGAGCCGCCGGTGGCGAGCATCGGGTCGATGATCATGGCCAGGCGCTCGTCGATCTCCGGCACCAGTTTTTCCAGGTAGGTGTGCGCCTGCAGGGTCTGCTCGTTGCGCGCCACGCCCACGGCGCTGACCTTGGCCCCGGGAATCAGGCTGAGCACGCCATCGAGCATGCCGATGCCGGCGCGCAGGATCGGCACCACGGTGATCTTCTTGCCGGAGATTTTTTCCACCTGCACGGTGCCGGCCCAACCCTGGATCTCGCAGTTCTCCAGGGGCAGATCCTTGGTCGCTTCGTAGGTCAGCAGGGCACCGACTTCCTGGGCCAGCTCGCGGAAGTTCTTCGTGCTGATATCGGCGCGACGCATCAGGCCGAGTTTGTGGCGAATCAGCGGGTGGCGGATCTCGAGGACGGGCATGGCGGGTTCTCCGGCGGCGGGCAAAAAAAATTGCGCTAGATTAGCATTGGCGTTGCGTTGCTGGCGCGCAAACGCAGGCGGTTTGCAGGAATTGTCGCCGATTGCGCGCATTTCCGGCGGTTTGTCCGCGAGGGCTTGCCCCGCCGGGGACAGATGGGTACCTTTGCCGACTTTTATTTTGACGCATCGATCAACTTCTATTTTGATGCTTCGATCAAATTCCCGTGCTTTTCAGCGTTCGTTCATCCATAGAGGAAAGACCATGCCCGTCGATCTCGCCCATATCCGCCAAGTCATGCTGGAAGCCGACTGCCTGTACACGGAAGCCGAAGTGGAAGCGGCCATCGACCGGGTCGCCGCGACGATCAACGGCGAGTTGGCCGAGCGCAACCCGGTGGTGTTCTGCGTGATGAACGGCGGCCTGATCTTCTCCGGCAAGTTGCTGCCCAAGCTCGACTTCCCGCTGGAGCTGTCCTACCTGCACGCCACCCGTTATCGCAACGAAACCAGCGGCGGCGAGCTGTTCTGGAAGGCCAAGCCGGAGATTTCCTTCATCGACCGCGACGTGCTGATCATCGACGACATCCTCGACGAAGGGCACACCCTGGGCGCGATTGTCGACTTCTGCCGCCATGCCGGCGCCAGTGCGGTACATACCGCGGTGCTGATCGACAAGGACCACCGGCGCAAGGCGCGCCCGGATCTGAAAGCCGATTACGTCGGCCTGCCGTGCATCGACCGTTACATCTTCGGCTACGGCATGGATTACAAGGGTTACTGGCGTAATGCGGCCGGGATCTATGCGGTCAAGGGCCTGTAAGCGCTGCTCGGTAGGGTGTGCCGCGCGCACCGAGTCTGCTGGTATGCCTCGAATCGGCATTGTCCTAGCAGGTAGTTTTTCAACGGCCTGCTAGGGTAGCCCGGATGCAATCCGGGGGAGGTTGGTGCGCATGGCGCACCCTACCCGGCCCGGCGCGATCCGGTGCATTGCCATCGTCCATCAAGTGCTGTCGCCTGGCTGCAGCCAGCGCAGCGCCTTCTCCCGCGCCTGATCGAGGTCGCGCACATAGGCCAGTTGGCCCTCGATCCGCTGGATGCCGGCGCGGCGCAGTTGCAGGCGCACCTGCGGCGTGGGCCCGCTGAGCACCAGGCCCACGCCTTGCGCGCGGTAATCGCGCAGCACGTTGTCCAGCGCCGCCAGGGCGGTCATGTCGAGCAATGGCACGGCACTGATCTCGACGATCACCACCTTCACTCCGGGGCTGAAGCGGCGCAGCACGCTCAGGGCCTTTTCCGCCGCGCCGAAGAACAACGGACCGCGAATGGCGTAGGCCAGGACATGTTCGGGCAGGTCGCTCAGGGCCTCGTGGAAGTGCCTGGGCAAGGCGGCGGTGTCGGTCAGGTCGCTCATGCGCTTGATGAACAGCCCGGCGGCCAGCAGCAGGCCGACGCCGACCGCCAGCACCATGTCGAACAAGACCGTCAGCAGCAGGCAGGTCAGCAGCACCAGCACATCGCTGCGCGGGGCGATGCGCAGGCTGTGCTGCACGTGGCGCGCTTCGCTCATGTTCCAGGCGACCATCAGCAGTAGGGCGGCCATGGCCGCCATCGGCAGGTAGCTGAACAGCGGCGCGAGGAACAGGATGGCGATCAGCACCACGCCGGCATGGATGATCGCCGCCAGCGGCGAAAAGGCCCCGGCGCGCACGTTGGCGGCGCTGCGGGCGATGGCCGCTGTGGCGGTGATGCCGCCGAACAGCGGTGCCACCAGGTTGCCGATGCCCTGGCCGAGCAACTCGCCATTGGGATCGTGCTTGCTGCCGGTCATGCCGTCGGAGACCACGGCGCAGAGCAGCGATTCGATGGCGCCAAGCATGGCGATGGCGAAGGCCGGTGCGAGCAATTGGCGGATCAGCTCGAAGGACAGCTGCAGCGGCTGGCCGTCCGCCCCGGGCAGTTGCCAGGGCCAGGCGAAACTCGGCAGGAACGGCGGGATGCCCGGGTGCTCGATGCCGTCCAAGCTGTAGCTGAAGCGCTCGCCGAGGGTCGCCAGGGGCAGGCCGAAGTGCTCCAGCAACAGCCCGAGCAGGGCGCCGATGGCCAGGGCGGCCAGGTGCCCGGGGATCTTCGGCACCCAGCGCGGCCAGAGTATCAGCACGCCCAGGCAGACCAGGCCGACCAGGGTGTCGGCGAGCTGCAGGCTGGGCAGTGCCTGCAGCAGCAGGCTCAGCTGTTCCACGTAGTTGTTCGGCTGGCCGACCGGGCGCAGGCCGAACAGGTCCTTGAGCTGCAGGGTGGCGATGACGATGCCGATGCCCGCGGTGAAGCCCAGGGTCACCGGATAGGGGATGAACTCGATCAGGCGGCCGGCGCGCAGCAGGCCCAGGGCGATCAGGATCAGCCCGGACATCAGGGTGCACAGCAGCAGGCCGCCGAGGCCGAATTGCTGGGTGATCGGCAGCAGAATCACCACGAAGGCCGCAGTGGGGCCGGAGACGTTGAAGCGCGAGCCGCCGCACAGGGCGATCAGCGGGGCGCCGATCAGTACCGTATAGAGACCGTGCTGCGGCGCCACGCCCACGGCAATCGCCAGGGCCATGGCCAGCGGAATGGCGATGATGCCGACGGTGACGCCGGCGCTCAGGTCGCCGCGCAGGCTCTTCCAGCCATAACCGGCGCGCAGGCTCTGGCGCCAGGCGGCGAACAGCGGCGGTAAGGATAGCGACATGGGGCCTCCGGCATGGCTGTGCGGAGTATAGGGGCTGGCGCGCGGCCAGGCTGGAGACCTAAGTCGGCTATTGGCGGCGCCGCGGCGCGTGCTACAACGTCCGGCTGGCCGCCCCGGCTTGCCATCGCCATCCCCCAGTCGGCTTGCGCGTTGAGCCGCGGCCTGCGGCAGAGGTACACTGCCGGCCCCGTGTGGCCAGCCGAGTTGGAGTGAACGATGCGTAAAGACAAGAAACAGGTGATTGGTGAAGAGATCGGTGACGAGCCGATCAAGCTGTTCCTCGCCGTGGAGCCGGCTGACGCCACGCCGCCGTCACTGCACAAGCTGATCAAGGCCTACCGCGGCCTGCGCGTCGACGATTTCGCGCGTTTCGTCGGCTTCTTCGTCGAGGCCGGTTACGACCTCGAGGCCAAGGATGCCCAGGGCCGCGACTTCATCGCCCTGATCGAGGATCAGCGCTTTGCCGAACCCTATATCGAGGTGATCAAGGCTGCCCGCGGCTGATCCGCGTTACTCCCGAAGAGCGTAGGATGGGTCGGGCCGCGTAGGTCGGGCCGCGTAGGTTAGGCGCCTGTTGCCGCTGGCGATGAACCCGCAAGACCCGCTGCGCGGTAACCCATCATGGGCGTAAGCAGGTCTATCGCCTGATGGGTATCGCTTCGCTCAACACCATCCTACGCGGCCTGCGCCATCCTGCGGGATTACAGCACCCCGGCCTTCTTCCAGGCCAGGTAGCGGCTGACCAGTTGCGGGCCAAGTTCGCTGGGGCGGGCGTCGAGTACCGGCACCTTGTGCGCGGCCAGGCGCTCGTGCAGGCCGGCGCGGGCGTTGAGGTAGTCGACCGTGCCGCAGTAGCTCATGGCCGTGGCAAGATCCTCGACCGGCGTGTGGCGCAGGCTGTCGAGTACTTCTTCGCGCAGGCTGGCGACCAGTACGCGGTGATGGCGGCCGATGCGTTTGACCGCGCGCAATAATTCCTCGTCGTCTTCTTCGCGCAGGTTGCTCACCAGCACCACCAGGGCGCGGCGACGCTGGCGGACCAGCAGGCTGTCGGCCGCGGCGGCGAAGTCGGCCGGCTGCAGGGTGCTGCGCAGGTCATAGACGGCGTTGAGCAGCACATTGAGCTGCGCCTGGCCTTTGACCGGCGCGAGGAAGTGCTGCTGCTCCCCGGCAAAGGTCGCGAGGCCCACCGCATCGCCCTGGCGCAGGGCCACATAGCTGAGCAGCAGGCAGGCGTTGAGGGCGTGGTCGAAGTGCGCCAGTTCGCCGTCCTGGCTGCGCATGCGCCGGCCGCAGTCGAGCAGGAAGACGATCTGCTGGTCGCGCTCGTCCTGGTACTCGCGAGCGATAGGCGTGCGTTTGCGGGCGGTGGCCTTCCAGTCGATCTGGCGCAGGCTGTCGCCGTCGCGGAATTCGCGCAGCTGGTGAAACTCCAGGCCCAGACCGCGGCGTGGGCGCTGGCGCACGCCGAGCTGACTGAGCCAGTCGTCGACCGCCATCAGTTGCGCGCCATACAGGCGGGCGAAGTCCGGGTAGACCCGGGTTGCTCCGGGCAGGGCCAGGTAGCGCCGCGCGCGCCACAGGCCTAGCGGGCTGGGCAGGTCGATCTCGCACCGGGTAAAACTGAAGTGCCCGCGCAGCAGCGGCCGCACGCGGTAGCTGAGCTGCGTCTGCTCGCCCGGACGCAGGTCGATGCGCTGCGGCAGGTGCTCGAAGGCCATGCCGTCGGCCACGTGGTCGAACACCGCCAGCGTCAGGGGCTGGGCATAGGCATGATGCAGGCACAGGCGCACCTCGCTCCAGCGCCCCAGCGGCAGGTTGCCCGGCAACAGCCGTTCGAGGCGTGGCGAGGGCAATTTGCGCAGGCGCAGGGCATCGACCAGCGCCGCCCCGAGCAGCACCAACAAGGCCCCCCACCAGAGCGCGTGCAGGCTCTGCGGCACTTTTACCGCCAGGGCCTGCAGGACGCCGAGGGCAATGGCCAGGCCGATCAGGACGCCGAGCAGGATCAGCAGCGCGCGCGCGGGCTTCATGCGCCAACCCCCGGGAGCGCCAGGCTCATAGACGCGGCGCCGGGACCTGATCGAGCAACTGCTGGAGCACCTGATCGACCGCCAGCCCTTCGATATCCAGCTCCGGCGCCAGGCGCACGCGGTGGCGCAGCACGGCCAGGGCACAGCCCTTGATGTCGTCCGGCAGGACGAAGTCGCCGCCACGCAGCAGGGCACGGGCGCGGCCGCCGCGGACCAGGGCGATCGAGGCGCGTGGCCCGGCGCCGAGAATCAGCCCCGGCCAGGTGCGGGTGGCGCGCGCCAGGCGCACGGCATAGTCGAGCACCTGTTCGTCGAGCGGCAGGTCGCTGGCGATTTTCTGCACGGCCAGCAGATCCTTGGCTTGCAGCAGGGTGCGCAGCGGGGTGACGTCGAGCATGTCGGCGCGGGTCGAGCGGGTGACCTGGCGCACCATGCTCAGCTCCTCGGCCTGCTCGGGGTAGTCCATGCGCAGCTTGAGCATGAAACGGTCGAGTTCGGCTTCGGGCAGCGGGTAGGTACCTTCCTGCTCGATCGGGTTCTGCGTGGCCAGCACCATGAACGGCAGCGGCACCGCCAGGGCGCGGCCTTCGAGGGTGACCTGGCGCTCCTGCATGACCTCCAGCAGCGCCGCCTGGGTCTTGGCCGGGGCGCGGTTGATCTCGTCGGCCAGCAGCAGGTTGGTGAACACCGGGCCCTTGCGCAGCTTGAACTGCTCGCTCTGCAGGTCGTACACGGCGTGGCCGGTGACGTCGCTGGGCATCAGGTCCGGAGTGAACTGGATGCGCGCGAACTCGCCGCCGAAGCAGCGCGCCAGGGCGCGTACCAGCAGGGTCTTGCCCAGGCCGGGAACGCCCTCGATGAGCACGTGGCCGCCGGCGATCAGGGCGGTGAGCACATCGTCGACCACCGCGTTCTGGCCGATCAGCGCCTTGTGCAGTTCCTGGCGCAGGGCCTGGGCCAACTGGCTGGCGCGCTGGCGTTGCTGCGCCGGATTGCTCGGCGCCGGGGTGGCAGCGGGCGGGCTCAGTGGTTCGGGCGTGTATTCGCTCATAGGGCATTCCTGAGTGTTTGCAGGTGGGCGACCTGGCGGGTGAAGTCGACGGCGGACAGGCGTTGGTTGGGCAGCGGCCGCATGGCTTGGCTGATGGCGCGGCTGGGCAGGCGGGTCAGACGCGCCAGCAGCTGCCATTGTTCGGTCACGCCGAGGCGTTCGAAACCGGGGTGACGGTGGCGCGCGCGGCGCTGGATATCTTCTTGCAAGCCCTGCAGCAGGCTGTGCTGGCCGCTGCGCCTGAGGAGGAAGTCGGCACTGCCGCGCAGGTGCTCCTGCAACTGCCGGCGACTCGGGCTGGCCGGCGCCTGCAGCGGCCCCTGGCGCATGCCGACGCGCCACAGGCCGAGGCCGAGCAGCAGGACCAGGGCCAGCAGGGCCTGGGGGAAATGGCGCAGCAGCAGGCTGAACAGGCCGTCGCGCTTGGCGTGGTAGAGCAGGGTCACAGCGCTGTCCTGGGCGAGGTACCAGAGCAGCCAGGCATTGTCGTAATCGGCGATGCGGTCGTTCTGCCAGATCCAGGCGTCGCTCAGCACGCTGACCAGGCCGTCGCCGTGATAGAGCTGGACCAGGTGGGTCGCCGCCGCACTGTTGGCCCAGACATGGGCGCGATTGTCGGCATCGTAGAGGTGAAAAGCGGTGTCGAAACCGAAGTAGGCCGGCGCGTCCTCGTTTTCCAGGTAGAGCTGGGTCAGTTCGGGATAGGCGCTGGCGGCGGCCTCGGGTTCCTCGGCCTCGTCGTCCGACTGGTCGAGGGCGTCGCTCTGGTACTGCTGCAGGCCCAGGCTGTCGAGCAGCAGGTCGCCGCTTTTGCCCTCGTCCTCATCCCACAGGCGTTCGGCGACGAACACCAGGTGCCCGCCCTTGGCCGTCCAGGCCAACAGGCGTTCGACCTGGCGCGGGCTCATGCGCTGGCGATCGCCGAGCAGCAACAGGGTCTGCCCGGCACTGGGCAGGCTCGCCAGCAGCCGCAGGTCGGCGCTGCGCTGTACCTGCAGGCCCTGCTGGCGCAGGAAGTGCTCGGCGGCCAGGTACGGGTTGGCCTGCGCCTCGGGGGCCGGGCCGTGCTCGAGGGTTTCTTCGTAGGGCTGGATGCGGCTCAGCAGATAGAGGCCGAACAGGGCCAGGCCAAGCATCAGCGCGCTGCCGAGCAGCCACTGGCGGCGCCTGCTCATGTTCGTACCCCGCTGTCGAACAGGCGTCGCCAGTCTTGGCACAGCGTCTGGCGCAGCTCGTCCGGCGGCAGGCGATGGCCGTAGGCGAGGTTCTGCCAGTGCAGGGTCAGGGCCTGGCTGAAGCTGCTCAGTTCGCTGTGTTCCAGGCCCTCGACCAGGCGCAACACCTCGCGCTCGGTGTGGGCGCCGTGCAGGGGCAGGCGATAATCGTCCAGCAGGCGGCTGAGCAAGGCGCGATAGAGCAGGCCGAGGGCTGCGCGCGGTTGTTCGGCCCAGAGCCGCTCGACCGTGCCGGCGACATCCGCGGGCAAGCTTTCGGGCGCCACTTCCAGGCCGAACAGTTGGCGGGTCGGCGGCGCTGCGGCGCGCTGCGCCAGGCCCAGGCGCCCAACGAAGGCGCCGAGCCATTGCCGGTAGCGCCAGATCAGCAGTGCCGCTAGGCCAAGCAGGGCGGCCCAGAGCAGGGCCTCGAAAAACAGCGCGACGGCGTCGATGCTGTTCCAGAATTCGGCCAGCTTGAAGAGCTTCTCCAGCAGTTCCAGCAGGCCGGCGAGTTGCTCTTCGCTCGGCTCTTCGACCTGCTGCTCGCCGAAGCGCCAGCGGGTGACGGTTTCGCGGTGTTCGAAGGGCGGCTGCTCCAGTAGTTGCCCGATGCTATCCTGGGCCGCCTGGCTGCTCAGCGGTTGCTTGAGCAGGCGCGCGGCCTCGGGACCCATGGGGTCTGCCACCTGCAGCGGGCTACTGCCGCTCTCGGCGGCCATGGTCGCTGTCGGGGTCTGCAGCAGCAACAGGCCGCAACCGAGCAGCAGGGCGTAGGCCACGCCGGTCAGGCGCTGGCGCAGCTGGCGGAACACCAGTTCGATATCCCAGCCCTCCAGGGCGGTGCGTCGATTCAGGTAGAGGGTGAAGCCGCAGGCGACGTAGAACGGCTCCCAGAGGATCAGTGCCAGCACGTATAGCAGGTTGAACAGGTGTTCCAGCCACAGCCACTCGCCGGCTGCCGCATTGACCAGGTTCTGCCAGCTCCAGTCCAGCGCGATCTGCGCCGGCAGCAACAGATAGAACAGGCTGGCCAGACCGAGCCACAGGGCCATCTCCAGGTGCACGCCAACCACCGTCAACCAGGTCGCGGCGCCTGCATCGCGTTGACTCAGCACCACCAGGCGCTGGCGGCGCGCCTGGCCGGACAGGCCTTCCAGCTGCAACACCGGCAGGTCGAAGCTGCGCGTCGGACTAAAGCGGCGCCAGCTCAGGCTGGCCAGCAGTTGCGGCCCGAGCAGGCCGGGCAGGGCCTTGAGTGCTTGCCCGAGGCTGGGCGTGTCGCCGAACAGGGCGCGGGCGAGGATATGCAGCGGCAGGCGCTCGTAGGCCGGTTTCAACCACCAGAAGGTAAATATCGCCCAGCCCGGGTAGTCCCACAGCAACAGGCAGAGCAGGGCGAACAGCGGCACCGTGACCAGGGCCCAACTGGCCAGCAGCAGGCCGGCATGCCGGCGCGCCAGCAGTACGCCGAGGTCCAGGGCTTCCCAGGGGCTGCGCGGACGGATCGCCACGCTGGCATCAGTCAGGCGCATGGGTACCTCGGCCGGCCAGCAGCAGGTAGCTCAGCACCAACAGCCAGAGGGCGGCGCCAACCGCATATTTGACCGTCGGCTCGGCGAAGGTCATCGACGACCAGTAGGCCTCGACGAATGCCGCCAGCACCAGCAACACGATCACCCCGCCGATCAGGCGCACGCTGCGCCCGGCGGCCAGGCGCAAGGCTTCGCCGCGTGGCAGGCGACCGGGCGCGAGCAGGGCCCAGCCGAGCTTGAGGCCGGCACCGCCGGCCAGGGCGATGGCGGTCAGTTCGAAGGCGCCGTGGCCGATGACGAACGACCAGAAGGTCGCGCCGTAGCCGATCTGGCTCAGGTGGCCGGCCACCGCGCCTATCATCAGGCCGTTGAACAGCAGGAAGAACAGGCTGCCCAGGCCCAGCAGCAGGCCGCTGGCGAAGGTCTGAAAGGCGATGCCGATGTTGTTCATGATGTAGAAACCGAACATCAGCCAGTCGTCGCCCGAGTGGCGTTCGCCGAAGCGCCCGAGGCGGCGGGCATCGGGGTCGTACATCTGCTCCATGCTCGCCACCTGTGCGGGGTCGACCAAGCTGTAGATCAGCGCGGGGAACAGGTAGACCAGCGCGCCCATGAGCAGCAGGCTGCCGAAGAACACCAGGCTGGCGACCAGCACACAGCGCCATTCGGCGCGCACCAGACGCGGGAAACCGGCCAGCAGGAAACCGAGCAGCTGCGCGCCCAGGGGGCTGCGATGGCGATAGAACTGCTGGTGGCCGCGCAGTGCCAGGTGCTGCAGCTGCTCGACCAGGTGGTTGCTGTAACCGCGGGCCTGGGCCAGGGCCAACTGCTGGCACAGGCGCCGGTAAGCGGCGGCGAAGCCCTGGCACTGCTGGCGGTCGGGCTTGCCGCGTTCGAGCGCGGCGAGTTGTTCGGCGAAGGCTTGCCAATCGGCCTGGTGGCGGTTTTCGAACAGGCTCTGTTTCATGTCGGCCCCAGCAGGCCGCGGGCAATGCCGTTGAGCCGTTGCTCCGCCTGCTCGGCCGGGACTTGCAGGGGCTCGGCCAGAATCGCCGCCAGCTCGGCGCGGCGTTCAGCGGACAGGCTGGCGCCACGCTCGGCAAAGGCGAGCAGGGCGCGTTGTTCGAGCAGATCGAGGGCGAAGGGCGCATGCAGCGCTTCGGCCTGCGGCAGGCTCGGCCGCGCGGGCGGCGTGTCGCGGTAGACCACCAGGGTGCCGGCGGCGATATCGCCGAGGCGCTTGAACGCCGGGTGATTGAGGCAGCTGAGGATGCCCAGGGTATAGCCGAACGGCAGGATGTCGACGAAACGCAGCAGGTTGCGGGTCAACGAGGCGGCCCAGCCAACCGGGGTGCCGTCATCGTGCACCACGCGCAGGCCGAGTATCTGTTTGCCGGGGGAACGGCCCTGGTTGAATACCTCGAATAGCACCATGTACCACCAAGTCAGCAGGAACAGCAGGATGGTCGCCAAACCCATGCCGAACTTGCCGAGCAGGCCGAGAACGACATAGATCGCCAGCAACAGCAGGCCGCGAATCAGCAGGTCGATGGCAAAGGCCAGGGCGCGCGGCACCAAGCCCGCCGGGCGCAGGAGCAGATCGATGGCTTCCGGGGTTTCCACCCGATAGCGGGTATCCAGCGGCGCAGCTGGAGGCTGAACGGATGCTCCAGGCGCGCGCGGGGAGGGCGGGGTGGCGGAATGCGGCATCGGCGGTCTGCACTGGGTAAACCCCGATGCTAGGGTCTGTTGCCGTTTCAGCGCAAGCCGCGTTGCCGCGAAAAATCTCGCCAGGCTAGGCGTAGGACGCCGGTAATGGTTGTTCCCTTGCCAAGTCCTACAACAACGCATGGCGAGATTTTCCGCGCAACCCGCAGGGCCGGGCCTGTTTTAGCGCGATGCTGCGTTTCTCGACGCTCATTTGGAACAACCACAAAAACGCCGGGAGCGTTTTTGCGCGCAAGCCCCGAAGGGGTGAAGCACATGGATGTGCTGAACAAACGAGCGTCTCATGCCTTGCCTCGCGCTAAAACAGGCTCCGGCGCGGTCGCGATGAAACGGTAACAGACCCTAGCCAGCGGCAGGCGGCGAAGCAACCGCCGTGCATGCAAACTGCGCTCGAGGCCGTGATCCGTGCCTGCCTGACGGCCGTGCGGGCAATGCTAGACTGGCGCCGCCCACTGCCCATAGGAAGCCGCCGTGACCTCCAGCCTGTTCTGGTACGACTACGAAACCACCGGTATCGACCCGCGCCGCGACCGCCCGTTGCAAGTCGCCGGAATTCGTACCGACGAAGAACTCAACGAAATCGGCGCGCCGCTGAACATCTACTGTCAGCCCAGCGACGACATCCTGCCGCATCCGGCCGCTTGTCTGGTCACGGGCATCACCCCCAGCCAGTTGGCAGACAAGGGCTTGAGCGAGGCCGAGTTCATGGCCCGCGTGCATGCCGAAATGGTCCAACCGGGCACTTGCGGCGTGGGTTACAACAGCCTGCGTTTCGACGATGAAGTCACCCGCTATAGCCTGTACCGCAATTTTTTCGACCCCTATGCCCGCGAGTGGCAAGGCGGCAACAGCCGCTGGGACCTGATCGATCTGGTGCGTGCGGCCTATGCCTTGCGTCCCGATGGCATCGTCTGGCCGGAAGAAGAAGGTCGCGTCAGCCTCAAACTGGAACGCCTGACCGTGGCCAATGGCATCGAGCACGGCCAGGCCCATGACGCCCTGGCCGATGTACGCGCGACCATCGCCCTGGCACGCCTGATCCGCAGTAAACAGCCCAAGCTGTACAACTATCTCTACCGCTTGCGCAGTAAACAACGGGTGCTCGATCAGGTTCGTTTGTTGCAACCGCTGGTGCATATCTCCGGGCGCTTCGCCGGGGCGCGACATTACCTGGCGGTGGTATTGCCGTTGGCCTGGCATCCGCGTAATCGCAATGCGCTTATCGTCTGCGACTTGCACGCCGATCCGGCGCCATTGCTCGAGGAAGATGGCGAGACCCTGCGCCAGCGTCTATATACCCGGCGCGAGCAACTGGGCGAGGGCGAGTTGCCGGTGCCCTTGAAGTTGCTGCACATCAACCGTTGTCCGGTGCTGGCGCCGTTGAATGTCCTGCGTGGCGAAGATATTCAGCGTTTGCAGTTGGACATGAACGTTCCTGTGCGGCACGCCGATCGGTTGGTTGCCGCGCAAGCGCAATGGCGGGACAAACTCGCCTTGATATATGGCGAAGAAGGTTTTGCGTCCAGCGAGGATCCCGAGCAACAGCTATATGATGGTTTTATCGGTGATCGTGACCGGCGTTTATGCGAGCAGGTGCGTAGTGCCGAGCCCGCGCAGTTGGCCAAGAATGCCTGGCCATTCGATGATGCGCGCTTGCCTGAATTATTATTTCGTTATCGCGCGCGCAACTTTTCTTCCAGCCTGGACGCAGCCGAACAACAACGTTGGCTGATGTTCTGTCAGCAGCGGTTAACTCGGCCCGAGTGTGGCGCGCCTAATACCCTGGCCAATTTTGAGGCGGCGCTCGGCGAAATATTCGTTCAGGCTACGCCCAGGCAACAGGCGATACTGGCGCAATGGCGTGATTATGCGCAGCAGTTGCGCTTGCGCTATGCCCTTTGAATGGGGGTCAGTCTTCAGACGTTATATGGCAAGTGGCTGTCGCCTGTCGATTCTGTAGGCTGGATCGTCGTCTGGCCAGTGCGGTCTCCGACCCACCCAGCGTTAGCAGGCTGTTGAAAAACTACCGGCGTTGCCGATACGACGTTAAACAGGGATTTGAGTGCGAGTCCCGTCGGATGCGAGCCCAGTCCGCTTCCTCGCCATTTTGACCAGCTGGAGGCTATTACTGACGTAGCGCCTTGTCTCGGCTGCTCGCCTACGTTTTTCAACGGCCTGTTAGTGATCAACACAGATATTGTTACAGAACATAAAAAACGCCAGCAAGGCTGGCGTTTTTTATGCAATGAAATCGGTGTCTAAAGCGCAGTGCTTAGTCCAGCAGGGTGGCCCAGCCTTCAACAACATCGCCACCCCACTTGGCTTTCCACTCTTTCAGGGTCTTGTGGTTGCCGCCTTTGGTTTCGATCACTTCGCCGGTGTGCGGGTTCTTGTACTGCTTAACTTTACGAGCACGCTTGGTCCCGGTGGTCTTGGCGCCGACGCGTGGTGCCTTGCTGACTTTGGCATCCGGATCGAGCATGGCGACGATGTCACGCAGGGACTTCTGATATTCGCCCATCAGGGTGCGCAGTTTGCCTTCGAATTCCAGTTCTTTTTTCAGTTTGTCGTCTTGCGACAGGTTTTTCAGGCGCTCTTGCAGCTCTTTGATGGCTTCTTCTGTGGCGCGGTATTCGTTGATCAGCGACATGGGTTTACCTTGGGTTGGCTAGGTGATGGCTAAGTGTCAGTAATAATAGTCAGGCACTTTTAACAAGTAAACCGCTTTGCAAGAATTTGCCGCAGTTTATCAAGCGCAGTTGCAAATTTGCCGGCGCGATAACTCGATGAATCAGCCCGTCAGTGTTTGTCAGTTGTCGGTCGAGGTTCACGCCAGGCCGCTGTATTCAACAAAATCGTATAACCAGTCGCGGTCAAATCGAGGCGCCTTGGTTGTCTGGCGTGTCGCGCCCGGCTGGATTGCAGGAATACTGCAGTTTTCTCGCACTGTGGCTAGAATGGCCGACTTTGCGATTTCTCTGGAGTTTTCCATGCGTACTTTTCGGTTGGTCATAGCCTGCCCGGACCGCGTTGGTATCGTGGCCAAGGTCAGTAACTTTCTGGCCACCTACAATGGCTGGATCACCGAGGCGAGTCATCACTCGGATAATCACAGCGGTTGGTTCTTCATGCGCCATGAGATCCGTGCCGATTCCTTGCCGTTCGATTTGCCGGGGTTTCATCAGGCCTTTGCGCCCATCGCCCGTGAGTTTTCCATGGAATGGCGGGTCACTGATTCGGCAGAGAAGAAGCGCGTGGTGTTGATGGCCAGTCGCGAGTCGCATTGCCTGGCTGACTTGCTGCACCGCTGGCACAGCGATGAATTGGACTGCGATATCGCCTGCGTGATTTCCAATCATGACGATTTGCGCAGTATGGTCGAGTGGCACGGCATTCCCTACTTCCATGTACCGGTCGAGCCGCAGAACAAACAGCCGGCCTTCGATGAAGTGGAACGACTGGTCAACGCCCATGCCGCCGACGTCATAGTGCTGGCGCGCTATATGCAAATTCTGCCTGCGCAACTGTGTCGCGACTTCGCCCAGCGGGTGATCAACATCCACCACAGCTTCCTGCCATCGTTCGTCGGTGCCAAGCCTTATCACCAGGCGTCCTTGCGCGGAGTCAAGCTGATCGGTGCGACTTCGCACTATGTTACCGAGGAGCTGGATGCCGGGCCGATCATCGAGCAGGACGTGGTGCGTGTCAGTCACCGCGACAGCATCGAGGAAATGGTCCGCCTGGGTAAGGATGTGGAGAAAATGGTGCTGTCCCGTGGGCTACGCTATCACTTGGAGGATCGTGTATTGGTGCATGACAACAAAACGGTAGTGTTCGACTGATTGCTTCGCTGGGTATTAACTGGGTGCATGCTCAAGCTAAAGGAGTTCGCTTATGCTCAAGTCAATTAAGGTGCGCGATTACATGACTCGCCACCTGGTGACATTTCGCTCCGAAACCGACTTGTTCACCGCCATCAACCGGCTGCTGGAGCATCGGATTTCCGGCGCGCCGGTCGTCGACTCGCAGGGCCACCTGATCGGCCTGTTGTCCGAGGGGGATTGCCTGAGGGGGATTCTCTCCGGGGCTTATTACGAGTCGGCGGGGGGCGATGTCAGTGCCTACATGACCACTGAAGTCGAAACCATCTCGCCAGAAGCCGACATCATCGAGGTTTCCGAGCGTTTTTTGCGCGGGCGCCGTCGGCGCATGCCGGTGGTTGAAGATGACCGCCTGATCGGCCAGATCAGCCGCAGCGACGTACTGCGTGCGGTCAAGGAGTTCGCCCAGCACGATCAGGGCAAAATCCTTTCGCAATGAGGCGGACGGGGGAGGCTGGCGGGCTTGGCTGGTTCAGGCCCGCCAGCAATCGCAGTGCCGAACGCTTGGCCTGACGGCAGTCGCATGCTGCTCCGCTAGCATGACCTGCAGGCCGTCTGCGCGTTGGTTTGCTGCGTTGTTCAGGCCGCGTTGATAAGGCGCGGCGGGTAACATTTGCCCCCAGCCGAGGATCAGAGCATGCAAGACCCCCGCGATCGTGCTGCTTCAAAACCGCCGACAACCCAGGGCGCGGGCTGTGTCAGGCGCTATGACCTGGATACCTTGAACCCGCAGAGTGGCTGCGAATTTGCCGATGCCGCCGAACTGTGGCGGCAACTGCAGCAGGACGCCGGCGAGCAGCCGGAAACAGCGGGCAAGGACATAGCAAAGGAAACAACGGGCATAAATTAGGCTATGTCCCAATAGCGTGTTGCGTTCGGCTACCGTCACTAAGTTTGAGATGGCCTGGGTCCGTAGGGTGCGCCGTGCGCACCAGTGATTGGCCGCCTGCGTTGGTGCGCACGGCGCACCCTACCCATTGCCGCCTCTGCGAGAAGGACCTGCCCCCATGCAATACATCATTGGGACATAGCCATAAATTAAGGTGATGTCCCCGTTATCTGTTGCATGAGAGATAACGTTTATGTGGGAGCGTCCGGGCGGCGTTGCGCTTCATCCGCGAAAATCTTCGAAATACTGACAATGTTTCGCGGCTAAAGCCCCTCCCACGAGGTTGTGATCTGGCTCAACAGATAACGGGGACATTGCCATGGAAAAGGGCGCCGAATGGGCGCCCTTCTTGCTATCGGCGGTTTCAGATGCGGAAACTGTCGACCAGCAGCTTGAGGCGCGAGGCCTGTTGTTCCAGGTCGCCGCAGGCGCGCAGGGTGGCCTGCAGGTTTACCACGCCATCCTGGTTGAGGGTGTTGATCTCGGTGATGTCCATGTTCAGCGACTCGATCACCGAGGTCTGTTCCTCGGTGGCGGTGGCCACCGACTGGTTCATGCCGTCGATCTCGCCGATGCGCAGGGTCACGCCGCCCAGGCGTTCGCCGGCCTGGTTGGCGATCAGCACGCTTTCCTCGCTGTAGCGCTGGCTCTCGGTCATGGTGGTGACCGACTCGCGCGAGCCGACCTGCAGTTCCTCGATCATCGTCTCGATTTCCTGCGCCGATTCCTGGGTGCGGTGGGCCAGGTTGCGTACCTCGTCGGCGACCACGGCGAAACCACGGCCGGCCTCGCCAGCACGGGCCGCTTCGATGGCGGCGTTGAGCGCGAGCAGGTTGGTCTGCTGGGAGATGCTCTTGATCACCTCGAGAATCTGGCCGATGTTCACCGTCTTGCCGTTCAGGGTTTCGATGTGGCCGCAGGAGGTGCGGATCTTGCCGGACAGGTCGTTCATCGCCTGGATGGTCTTCTCCACCACCTGGCGGCCATCCTCGGCCTGTTGCCGTGCATCGGAGGCCTGGGTCGAGGCGTCCGCGGCGTTGCGTGCGATTTCCTGGGCGGCGGCACCCAGTTGGTTGATCGCGGCGGCCACGCTGTTGGTACGGCTGGCCTGTTCGTCGGAGTTGATCATCGAGGAGTTGGAGGCGCCCACCACCAGCTTGGCCACCTCGTTGACCCGATGGGTGGCCGAGGACACTTCGCGGATCGAGCCGTGAATCCGCTCGACGAACTGGTTGAAGGCTTTGCCCAGGGCGCCGAATTCGTCGTTGGAGTGGATCGTCAGGCGCTTGGTCAGGTCGCCATCGCCCTGGGCGATGTCCTGCATGGCTTTGCCCATCACGGTCAGCGGTTGCAGCAGCAGGCGGATCAGCATGCTCAGCAGGAGGATGATCAGCACCACCGCGATCAGGGTGGCGACCATGGCCGAGGCGCGAAACTCGCTGAGCATGGCGTAGGCCTTGTCTTTGTCGATGGACAGGCCGACGTACCAGTCGACCGAGGGCAGGCCCTTGACCGGGGCGAAGGTGAGGATGCGGGTCTGGCCGTTGGCATCGGCCTCGCTGAGCGTGCTGTCAATCCGCGGGGTGTTCCCGGGGAAGACGTCGCCGAGGCTTTTCATCACCAGGCTCTGGTCCGGGTGCACCAGGATCTTGCCGTCGGCACTGACCAGAAAGGCGTAACCGATGCCGTCGAAGTCCAGCGAATTGATGATGTCGACCAGGGTCTTCAGGCTCAGGTCGCCGCCGACTACGCCAGCGGGCTTGGCCGGGGTGGCGATGGTGATGATCAGCGCACCGGTGGCCGCATCCACGTAGGGTTCGGTGAGGGTGGTGGCGCCGGCAGCCATGGCGTCCTTGTACCAGGGACGGCTGCGCGGGTCGTAGCCGTCCGGCATCTTCTCGTCCGGGCGCATGGTGAAGGCACCATCTGCGCTGCCCAGGTAGCTGAAGGCGAAGGTCGAGGTCAGGGCTTTCTGCTCCAGCAGGCCGATGACCTGCTCGGGTTCGCTGTTCCTGGCAAGCGACTGGGCGGCGCTTTCCACCAGCAGGATGCGCCCCGACAGCCAGTTCTGGATATTGCTGGCGGTGACGCCGCCCATTTCCTGCAGGTAATTTTCCAGATCCGCGCGGATCGCATTGCGTTGCAGGTAGTCGTTGTACAGGGTGAACAGGGAGAAGGCGGCGATTACTACCAGCGAGGCGGCCAGAAGAATCTTGTGACTGAATTTCAAATTATTATTCATGGCTTCTTGCGTCCGGTAAGGTCTGGAACCAGTCTTGGGCTGGTGCACGGCACAGGTAGCGCCGGCAAATCGGCGTCAGCAATTATGTCGGCATGGCGCGAGCAAAGCTTTAACTCAGGAGACATATAGATGCCTGCAGTAACCCAGTTGGTTCTTGGCGCCGATCTTGGCGGTCAACCCCTCGGCCAGCTGTTGCGTCTGGCCAATCGTCATGGCCTGGTGGCCGGGGCGACCGGCACCGGCAAGACGGTGACCCTGCAGCGCCTGGTGGAGGAGTTCAGCGATGCCGGTGTGGCGGTGTTCGCCGCGGACGTGAAGGGCGACCTGTGCGGCCTCGGCGCCGTCGGCGCACCGCAGGGCAAGGTGGCCGAGCGCATCGCCAGCATGCCCTGGCTGGCGCACCGGCCGACGGCCTATCCGGTTACCTTATGGGATATCCATGGCCAGAGCGGTCATCCGCTGCGTACCACCCTCAGCGAGATGGGGCCGCTGTTGCTCGGGGCCTTGCTGGAGTTGACCGACAGTCAGCAGGCCGCCCTCTATGCGGCGTTCAAGGTGGCGGATCGTGAAGGACTGCTGTTGCTCGACCTGAAAGACCTGAAAGCCCTGCTGGCCTACCTGAAGAGCAATCCGGCGGTGCTCGGCGAGGACAGCGCGCTGTTCACCAATACCTCTTCCCAGGCCCTATTGCGCCGCCTGTCGAGCCTCGAGCAGCAAGGCGCCGAGGCCCTGTTCGGCGAGCCGGCGTTGCAGCTGGAGGACATTCTGCAGCCGGATCGCGACGGTCGCGGGCGCATTCATCTGCTCGACGCCAGCCGCCTGGTGCACGAGGCGCCGAAGGTCTACGCGACCTTTCTGCTGTGGTTGCTGGCCGAGTTGTTCGAGCAGTTGCCGGAGCGCGGCGATGCCGACAAGCCGCTGCTGGCGCTGTTCTTCGACGAGGCGCACCTGCTGTTCGCCGACACCCCGAAAGCCCTGCAGGAACGCCTGGAACAGGTGGTGCGGTTGATCCGCTCGAAAGGCGTCGGCGTCTACTTCGTCACCCAGTCGCCCAGTGACCTGCCCGATGACGTGCTGGCCCAGCTTGGCCTGCGCATTCAGCACGGCCTGCGCGCCTTCACCACCCGGGAGCAGAAGGCCCTGCGCGCGGTGGCCGACGGTTTCCGCCCCAATCCCGCGCTCGATACCCTGGCCACCCTGACCGAGCTGGGCATCGGCGAGGCCCTGGTCGGCACCCTGGAGGAGAAAGGCACGCCGGCCATGGTCCAGCGCGTGGCCATCGCGCCGCCACAGTCGCGCATTGGCCCGTTGAGCGAGAGCGAGCGCGCGGCCCTGATTCGCCAGTCGCCGCTGGCCGGGCGTTACGACAAAGCGGTCGACCGCGAGTCGGCCTACGAACTGCTCAGCGCCCGTGCCGCGCAAGCCAGTGCCGAGGCGGCTGAGCAGCAGCCAAGCAAAGCGAACCCCGCAGGCGGCATCGGCGACATGCTCGGCGGCCTGGCCGGCCAGGTGATGAAAAGCGCCGTCCGCCAGGCCGCCAACCAGCTTGGTCGGCAGTTGGTGCGCGGTCTGCTGGGGTCGTTGCTGGGCGGCAAGGGGCGATGACGTAGCGCCGTTGAATCGAGTTGCCCCTGCAGAGCCTTTCTGCAGGGATCGGTCAGCCGCTGTGCTCGTCGGGTTTGGCGTGCAGGTCTTTCTCGATCTTTTCGATTTCTTTTTCGAAGGCTTGGTCAAGCAGGCTGGCCTTCTTGCGCCAGGGCTTGCGCTCGGGATCCGGTTGAGCGGCGTAAGTAATGATTTCTCCGCCTTGTACATCCATGTAACGCTGCGCCTGGCACTCGAGTTCGGCGCGCAGTTCGTCTTTCGTCACGTGATTTCCCATGGTCTTGAAGAGTAGTGCGATGACAACGTAAGGCGGCGGCCTTACTGCTACGGTCATCAATCTGGTGGCTGTGGCAATGACGAGTACGATTGGCGAACGTACTTCATGTATTTGATTGAATATTCTTTTAAAACAAATACTTGGTTTAGTTGATCGGGTGTTCGCAGATTCGTCATTGAATACAGCTGAATGCAATTATGGTCAACACTGGTTAAATGTCTAGAGGTGCTCAAGCGCACTGGAGAAGAGGGGGGCAATATTCAGTCTTGTCCGATATTGAATAGGCAAGCCGGGTTCATTTTGTTGTCGACGGCAGATTGTTGATCAATGGACAGTAATACATGGCTATGCAATCTCAACGCTCAAGCTGTGTCGCTGATCCTGGGCGGAGTTTCCAGGTTGATCTGGTGCGCCGAGGTCGTTGCTGCATAGGGCCGGTGCGTGATGAGAGGTGTCATCGTACAACTGCTGGGATATGATGGCAGCCTAGTCGTCAGCCGAGAAAGACTCCCGATATGGACACTCAGAACAGCCCTCCGCGCGTACGCAGAAAGCATCGCAGCCTGGCCCAGGAATTGGTGACCGAGCTGTCCCAGCGGATTCGTGACGGTGTGATCAAACGCGGCGACAAGTTGCCGACCGAGTCGGCAATCATGGAAGAGCAGGGCGTCAGCCGCACCGTGGTGCGCGAGGCGCTGTCGCGCTTGCAGGCGGCTGGCCTGGTGGAAACCCGCCACGGTATTGGCACCTTCGTGCTGGATACGCCGAGCCCCAGCGGTTTTCGCATCGACCCGGCGACCATCGTCACCCTGCGCGATGTACTGGCGATTCTCGAGTTGCGCATCAGTCTCGAGGTCGAGTCGGCGGGGTTGGCCGCACAACGACGCAGTGCCGAGCAGCTGACGTCCATGCGTGAGGCCCTGGATGCCTTGAGCCAGAACGTCACCCACTCCGGCGATGCGGTGGCGTCTGACTTCCAGTTCCACCTGCTGATCGCCGAGGCCACCGGCAATCGCTACTTCACCGACATCATGAGCCACCTGGGTACCAGTATCATTCCGCGCACCCGCTTGAATTCGGCGCGGATCGCCCAAGATGACCAGCAGAACTACATGGCCCGCCTGAGCCGCGAGCACGAGCAGATCCTCGAGGCGATCGCCCGCCAGGATTCCGATGCGGCCCGCGCGGCCATGCGCCTGCACCTGACCAACAGCCGCGAACGCCTGCGTCAGGCCCATGAAGCGGCGGAAGCGCAGGCGCTGCACGGTTGAGTGCCCTGGCAGTGCCGTCGCGCTGGCTGTGCTGGAGCAGCAGCTCGGTCGTTTGTCGGGCGCGGGCGATCAGGCGTTCTGTTCATGGATCAAGCACCCGTTCGATTATTGCCACTGGCAAAGCCCCCGCGTGATGTGGGTTCCGCTCACCGACAGCGTCGGCGTGAGACGCCATCGCATCCACCCGCTTAGCCGATATTCCGGGATCACCCATGGCAAGAAAATCGACTAGGGAATCGCCCTCACCTGATCGTCTGCAAGGCGTCCCGAGTCCCACGCTGATCGACGTGGCCAAGGTGGCCGGCGTTTCGCCCATCACCGTGTCCCGTGCGCTAGGGCGCCCCGAGGTGGTCAGCGCCGACACGCGCAGGCGGGTGCTGGAGGCGGTACGCGCCACCGGCTACGTGCCCAACCTCGCCGCCGGGGCCCTGGCCTCCAGCCGCAGTCGACTGGTGGCGGTCTTCCTGCCGACCATCGCCAACTCGATCTTCGCCGATACCGTGCAGGCGCTCACCGAACGCCTGGCCGCCGCCGGTTACCAGACCCTGCTGGGCCTGACCGGCTACGACCCGCAGCAGGAAGAGGCGTTGCTCGAGGCGGTGCTGGGGCGTCGGCCGGACGGCATCGTGCTGACCGGCACCGAGCACACCCAGGCCAGTCGCCAGCGCCTGGTGCGCGTCGGCATCCCGCTGGTGGAGGCTTGGGACCTGTGCGAGCGCCCGCTGGACATGCTGGTGGGCTTCTCCCACGAAGCGGTGGGTCAGGCGCTGGCGAGCTACCTGCTGGGCAAGGGCTATCGACGTGTGTCGGTACTCAGCCTCGACGATCCGCGCGGGCTGCGCCGCTACCGCAGCCTGGCCCAGGCCCTGGCGCAGCAGGGTGTCGAGCTGCTGGCGGCGCAGATCCTGCCGGCACCGGCAACCCTGGAGGTGGGACGCGCAGGGCTCGCTCGCCTGCTACAGGCCGGCAGCGCCGGCGAGGTGGTGGTGTGTAGTTCCGACACACTCGCCCAGGGCGTGCTGGCCGAGGCCGCCAGCCGCGGCCTGCGGGTGCCGGAAGATTTGGCGGTGATGGGCTTCGGTGATCTGTCCTGCGCGGCGCATACCCATCCGCCGCTGTCCACCGTACGCATCGACGGCCCGCGCATCGGCCGCGCCATCGCCGAAGCGCTGCTGGCGCGTATCGCCGAGCCGGCGCTGGCGCGTCAGCCGTTGCGCTTGGATGTGGGCTTCGAAGTGATCGAGCGGGGGAGTGGGTGATTGTCGGGATGCATAGGCGTGGTTGCCTGGGCAGTGAGCGTTTGTATGCGACTTGATCGATAAGGGGGCGAGGAGGGCAAAACAGAAAACGGCCTATCGTGATCGGCAGCAGCCGACCCAATATAGATAGTCGGGGCGTATCAAAATTCAGGGTGGTCACAGGCAGCGCATGGGTGGCTACCGCCCCTATAGTTCACCTGTGACCACTCTTTGGCGCAGCCTGAAGTCAGCCGTGCCAGCAACTTTAATATCAGCTCCGTTTAGCAACTAGAGTGTCAGGGCTGGTCTGACTTGGTGATGTCTTCTGGGCTTTAGCATGTACTGCTGGCCAAACGCTCGGATCCAGATCGAGGTCGGCAAAGCGACTAGGGTCCAGTACCGGGACCTTGATACCCGCCTTGAACTGATCGTCGTAATCGCGCATCACCCTCAACCCGACTTTGAACAGCAGGGTCAGCGCGAGTAGGTTGACCACGGCCAGCAGGCCCATGGTGACATCGGCGAAGGCGAATACGGTGGACAGGTCCTGCGTCGAACCCCATAGCACCAGGACGATCACCAGGGCGCGATAGGCCAGCAGCGGCAGGCGTTTCTCGCTGAAGAAGTGCAGCGCGTTCTCGCCCAGGTAGTAGTTGTAGACCAGGGTGGTGAAGACGAAGAGCAGCAGCGCCAGGCTGACGAATACCCGGCCCCACTCGCCGACCACCGCAGCCATGGCGCTTTGGGTAAGCACCACGCCGGCCACTTCGCTGCCTGGTTGGTAAATGCCCGAGAGCAGGATGATCAGGGCGGTGCTGGTGCAGATCAGCAGGGTGTCGATGAACACGCTGAGGGACTGCACGATACCCTGGGCGGCCGGGTGCTTGACCTCGGCAATGGCTGCCACGTTCGGCGCACTGCCCAGGCCGGCTTCGTTGGAGAACAACCCACGCTTGACGCCCATCAGGATGGCTGCGCCGATGCCGCCGGCGAAGGCTGGCTCGAGGCCGAAGGCGCTCTTGACGATGAGTGCGAGGGTGGCAGGCACCGCTTCGAGGTTCATGCCGATCACCACCAGGGCCATTAAGATGTAGGACAGGGCCATTATCGGTACCAGGATGTCGGCGCTCTTGGCGATGCGTTTGATGCCGCCGAATACGATCAGGCTGATCACCACCGCGACGGCGATGCCGCTCAACCGGGTGGAAATGCCGAAGGTGTCATGCAGCGAATTGGCCACGGTGTAGGCCTGCAGCGCGTTGAAGCCGAAACCGAAGGTCACCAGCAGCAGGACCGAGAAGACGACCGCCAGCCAGCGTTGACCGAGGCCGTGGAGAATGTAGAAGGCGGGACCACCGCGATAGGTGCCATCGGCCTCACGGCGCTTGTACAGCTGCGCCAGCGAGCACTCGAAGAAGCTGGTGGCCATGCCCAGCAGGGCCACCAGCCACATCCAGAACACTGCCCCCGGGCCACCCAGGGTGATGGCCACCGCCACACCGGCGATGTTGCCGGCACCGACGCGTCCGGCAACCGAAAGCATCAAGGCCTGGAAGGAACTGAGCTGGCCCTTCTGGCGCTGGAAGGCCTGGGCGAAGATGCTGAACATGCTGCCGAAATAGCGCACCTGGACGAATCGCGAGGCGACTGTGAAGTAGAGGCCGAGACCGACTAGGGTGACGATAAGGACCTTGCCCCAGAGCAGGTCGTTGAGGAGATCGAGCATGGTGTTACCTCTCTATGTCTTGTTGTTTCGAGGGTGTGCACAAGCGCCTTGCCGGCAGGCAAGCGCACAGGTCGCCGCTGGCCGGCACATGCACTGGCCGGCGGCGTTATAGGGACTTCGGGGTAGGCGTTCTATCGCGGGACGCAGCGCTAGCGATCAGGTTTCGGCGCTCAAGCGCTGCAGGTGGGCAATGCGCTCCCACATGGCAGTCGGATTGGAATACATGGGGAAGTGCCCGCAGTTGCGGATTTCCGCCAAGTGCACGCCCTGGCTCTTGATGTAGGCCAGATAGGACAGCGAGGCGTTCTGCTCGCCGTACATGAACATGCGTGGGCAGGGCAGCGCGAGGAACTTGTCCATCAGTTCGCCGTGGTCGGACAGCGCCACCATCGACTCGAAGATGCCGCGCACCGCGCCGGCGCGCACCTTATGACGCAGACTGGCGGCGTACAACGCGCTGGCGTAGGCCGGGGCATGGCGGGTGCGTTCGATAAAGTCGGCGAAGAAACGCCTGGCGTCTTCCCGGGCGTAGTCATGGATCTGCCGGCTGAGAAAGCAGTCTTCCGGGGCGATGTTGCCTTCGATATCGACGAAGCTCAGCACCCGCTCAGGATGCTGGTGGGCCAGCATCAGCGCGGTGAGGCCGCCCATGGAGTGGCCGACCAGGTGGAAGCGCCGGATGCCGAAGTGCTCCAGCATCGCCAGGGCGGTCTTCAGCAGAAAGGGAATGCCGATGCGCGCGAGGTCGGAACAGGAGGTTTCACCACAGCCGGGCGCATCGTAGGCGAGGAACGGATGCCCGTTGAAGGCGGCATAGCGCACGATGTCGGCATAGTCCTCCTTGGTCGAGCCGAAGCCATGGAGGAAGACGATGGGCGCCTGGTCGCCGCCGCGATGCAGGGCCGCGACTGTGAGGTCGACGCCATCGACGTTCAGCGGCACAAGGGCGCGGGAGAATTCTTGCTGAGTGGACACGTCTTTCACTCCTGGGACAGATGGCTGCGCGGTTGCCGTACTCTCGAGCGGGTCGACCCTTCTGTAAATTCCTAATCCAGTAAGCCATCCATATGCTGAACCTATGGAACGGCGGCGACTAGGGTATTGACGGCTAATAGCGCCACCAGCGCATCCACCAACGGATTGGCTCGCGCGCTATTCCACACGGCTGCGGTGGTCACCACGCTAAGTTTGGGCGTCAGCGGCTTGAGTATCACGTTGTCCGGCGCCAGCTTTTTCATCGAGGCGGGCACCAGCGCCACGCCCTGGCCGCAGCTGACGAAGGCGATCTGCGAGGTCACCGAACGCACTTCGTGCAGCACCCGTGGGGAGAGGCCATTGGCCTTGCACACGCCGATCAGGTAATCGAAGTAGTTCGGGCTGACCTGGCGCGAGGACATCACCAGCGGCTCGTCCACTAGGTTGGCCAGGGTCAGGCGAGCGCGCGAAGCGAGCGGGTGGTCGCGGGGGACGGCGACCGCCAGGCGATCCTCGGTCAGCGCTACGCAGCGCAGGTTCTTGCCGAGGTTGCCTTCCAGGCGGGCGAAGGCTAGGTCGATATCGCCGGACTCCAGGGCGGGGATGGCTTCGGCACTGTCGATCTCGCGCACGGCCACGGTGATCTGCGGGTGCTCCGTCTTGAAACGGTCAATCAGCGGCGGCAGCACATCGATCATGGCGTTGGTGATGGCACCGATGGTCAGCACACCGGCCTGACCGGAAACCGCCTCCAGCACCGCCAGTTCGAGACGCCCCAACTGCTCGGCGAATTTACGCACGGAGGGCAGGATGGCCGACCCCGCCGGAGTCAACTTTGCGCCCTGCCGTGAGCGCTCGAACAGCTTGATTTTCAACGCATGCTCGAGGATCTGGATCTGCTCGGTCAGCGGCGGCTGCGACATGCCCAGGCGCTTGGCCGCGCGGCTGAAGCTCTGTTCCTCGGCCACCGCGAGGAACAGCCAGAGGTGCCGGATCAGGCGGAAGTTGATCATGGTTTTTCCATAGGTTGGACGTATGAAAGCATTAGGTTAATAGGAATATACCTATGGAAAGCCCCTGTCGATACTCGGGCCTCCAAACAACCAGGTCCGCTTCCCATGAATGCATCTTCTCCCTTGAATCGCTTGTCTGCGCTGGACACCAACACGGTGTCCGACGCGCTGGATTTTCTCGGCCTACCCGGTGCCACTGCCGGCCTGCGCCCACTGTGGAACTGCCCGAAGATCGTCGGCCGCGCCAGCACCGTACAGCTGGCTCCCAAACAGGACGCAGCGCCAACGGTGCACCTGATCACCCCGGTGGTGGCGCGTATCGAGACCGATGACCGCGTGCTGGTGATCGCCGGCGGCGTGGCTGGCATCTCCAGTTGGGGCGACATCCTCGCTAACGCCTCGCGCCAGAAGGGTATTCGTGGCTCGGTGATCGACGGTTTCAGCCGCGATATCAAGGGCAGCGAAGACATCGGTTACCCGGTATTCGGCCGCGGCATAACCATGATCAGCGCGCGCAATCGCCTGGTGCAGGTGGATGCCGGCTGCGCCGTGAGCATGGCCGGGGTGACGGTTAAGGAAGACGACTACGTGATCGCCGACGAGTGCGGCACGGTTTTCGTGCCTGCCGAAACCATCGACAAGGTCCTCGATCTGGCCGAACGCATCGACCGTCGCCAGGCAGGGATGGTTGAAGCCGTCCGGGCCGGACGCTCGGTGGAGAGCGTAATGCACGACAGCCAGTTCGAAGCGATCAACGCGGAGCAAGCCTGATGAACCTGGAAGACAAAGAACTGGTCGCCCTGTTCGAGGGCCTTGATACCCCGGCCGTGTCCGATGCCATGGACAAACTGGGCCTGCCCGGGCAGTGCCTGGATATCGCGCCGCTGACCGATTACCCGCAGGTCACCGTCGGCCCGGCCTTCACCGCGCAGTACGTCAGTGCCAGCACCCCGCCCGGCACCGTGGGCGATTTCATCGACGAGGTGGCGCCCGGCGACATGCTGTTGATTGCCAACGGCGGGCGCACCGACTGCACCGTATGGGGCGACATCATGACCCAGTACGCCCTGGTGCGCGGCATCGCCGGCACCGTGATCGACGGCGTCTGCCGCGACGTTAACAAGGCCCTCGGCGAAGGCTATCCGCTGTTCACCAGGGGTCGTTTTATGCGCACCGGCAAGGACCGCGTCGAGGTGGTGGCGGTGAACCAACCGGTGAGCATCGGCGGCGCGCGGGCCTGCCCCCGCGACATCGTGGTTGCCGATGCCAACGGAGTGGTGGTGGTGCCGCGCCAGCGGGCTCGCGAGGTAGCCGAATGCGCCCACCAGATCGAAAAGATCGAAGCGCAGATCCGCGAGCAGATCGCCAACGGCAAGACCTTGAAAGAAGCCCGGGCCGCGCTCGGTTATCACAACCTGCAGAGGAAAGCTCAATGAGCCTCTACAACATCGAAGCTGTAGCCCCGCGCGCCAAGGCGCTTGGCAGCTCCACCCTGTACGAGGCCTCCGGCCTACCGACCGCCGTGGACCCGGCAATCCGTCCGATCTGGCGTGGTGCCTTTATCGCCGCGCCGGCCTACCCTTTGGAGTGTTCGCCGGGCGACAACCTGGCCCTGCATCTGGCCCTGGAACGAGCGCCGAAAGGCAGCGTGTTGGTGGTGAGTACCGGCAATTTCATCGCCGGCTATTGGGGCGAGGTGCTGACCGTCGCCGCTCAGGCCGCAGGCGTGGTCGGTCTGGTGATCGACGGCGGAGTGCGCGATATCCAAGCCATGGAAAAGCTGGGCTTTCCGGTGTTCGCCCGTGGCGTATCGGTGAAGGGCACGATCAAGGCCACTGCCCCCTCGGTTGGTGAGCCCATTCCCTTCAACGGTGCTCAGGTTGTTGCTGGCGATCTGCTGGTGGCCGACGATGACGGCATCGTGATCATTCCCCAGGCCGAGGTGGAGCGCACATTAGTCGATGGCATGGCACGTTTCACTAAGGAGACGCGGATGATGGACGCCCTGCGCGAAGGCCGCACTACTGTCGAGCTGATGGGCCTCAAACGCCAGGAGGTGGCTCAATGAGCCGCAACTTTCAAAGCCTTAATCGGCACCTTGCGGCTGCTCAGCCCTCAGCCACTTATCGAATCATTGATCGTGTCGCCGCACGCCGCGCGCAAGGCGCCAGCATCATCTCGCTGTGCGCCGGAGAGCCGGACTTCGACACCCCGGAGCACATCCGCCAGGCCGCTATCGCGGCGATAGAGGCCGGCCACACCCGCTATACCCAGGTGGCGGGGTTGCGCGCCCTGCGCGAGGCCGTCGCCGCCAAGTACCGCGACGAAAATGGCCTGGCAGTGAACTGGGAAGACACCCAGGTCAGCAGCGGTGGCAAACAGGTGATCTACAACGCCCTGGCCGCCACCCTGAACGAGGGCGACGAGGTCATCATCCCCGCGCCTTACTGGGTCAGCTATCCGGAGATGGTGCAGCTCTGCGGCGGCCGTTCGCGCATTGTCAGCTGCGGAGCCGACAGCGGCTTCAAGCTGACGGCAGAGGCATTGCGCGAAGCCATCGGCCCGGATACCCGTTGGCTGATCCTCAACTCGCCATCTAACCCCACCGGCGCGGTGTACAGCCGCGAAGAGCTGCGCGCCCTGGCCGAGGTGCTGCTGGAGCATCCTCAGATGCTGATCCTCTCCGACGACATCTACGAGCACCTGATCTTCGACGGGCAGCAATTCCATACCCTGGCTCAGGTCGAACCACGCTTGGCCGAGCGCACCCTGACCATGAACGGGGTGTCCAAGGCCTACGCCATGACCGGCTGGCGCATCGGCTTCGCCACCGGCCCGCGCTGGCTGCTGGAGGCCATGGAGAAGCTGCAGGGCCAACAGACCTCCGGTGCCTGCTCTATTTCCCAGCATGCGGCGATGGCCGCCCTGCGCGGGCCGAAGGACTTTCTCCATGAGAGCCGCAAAGTGTTCCAGCGTCGCCGCGATTTCATGGTGGCCATGCTCAACGACACCCCCGGCCTGCACTGCGCCCTGCCGGAAGGCGCGTTCTATGCTTTCGCCGACTGCTCCGCGCTGCTCGGCAAGGTGTCGCCGGGCGGTCGCGCCCTGATCAGCGACGAGGACGTCGCCCACGCCCTGTTGGATGAAGCCAATGTGGCGGTGGTGCCGGGCAGCGCCTTCGGCCTGGCGGGCTATATACGCATCGCCTATGCGCTGGATGACGCGTCACTGAAGAAAGCTTGTGAGGCGATTCAGCAGTTCTGTCATTACGTTCGATAGTGGAAAAGGGCAGCCCGCCTTTTATAAGTAAAGGGCTGCCACATCTTATGATGTGGCTCGAGATTGTCTGCCTGACGGGTTCAGATTCTGCGAGGGATTCTGAATGTCGCCTTTTGACTGTTCCCTGCCCGTCGCCACTAAACGGCATCCTGCCAACCCCTCCCGAAGATTTGCTGTGAACGATCTTGAATGATTGCGCAATCATCGTAGGCTGATTCGGGCTGTCCATTTTTCCGGCGGCCTTTGGCCGAGCCTGATCGCGCAATCAGGGCTTGGCCTGGCGGGTCGTCGGATTCCATCCCGAGGAGGTTCCATGAACGACCAACCCACCATCACCTGCGCCGACGACGACCGCATCGCCTGGCTGCGCCTGCGTTCGGTGGCATTGCCGCTGGCCAATCCGATCAGCGATGCCAAGGTGCTCACCGGCCGGCAGAAGCCGATGACCGAGATCGCCATCCTGATCGCCGAGATCGAGACCCGCGACGGCCACCAGGGTCTGGGCTTCAGCTATTCCAAGCGCGCCGGCGGCGCCGGGCAGTTCGCCCATGCCCTGGAGGTGGCGCCCAACCTGATCGGCGAGAACCCCAGCGATATCGCCAGGCTGTGGGACAAGTTGTGCTGGGCCGGGGCCTCGGTGGGCCGCAGCGGCCTGGCGACCCAGGCCATCGGCGCCTTCGACGTCGCCCTGTGGGACCTCAAGGCGCGCCGCGCCGGCCTGTCGCTGGCACGCCTGCTCGGTGCCCAGCGCGATTCGGTGCGTTGCTACAACACCTCCGGTGGTTTTCTGCACACGCCGCTCGATCAGTTGCTGAAGAACACCGACAGCTCCCGCGAGAAGGGCATCGGCGGCATCAAGCTCAAGGTCGGCCAGCCGGACTGGGCGCTGGATCTGCATCGGGTCAGTTCGGTGCGTAAGCATCTGGGGGAAACCTTCCCGCTGATGGTCGATGCCAACCAGCAGTGGGATCGGCCCTCCGCGCGACGCATGTGCCGGCGCCTGGAAACCTTCGACCTGATCTGGATCGAGGAGCCGCTGGATTGCTACGACGCCGAGGGCCACGCCGAGCTGGTGCGCCAGTTCGACACGCCGATCGCCACCGGCGAGATGCTCACCAGCCCGGCCGAGCACTGGGAGTTCATCCGCCAGGGGGCCGCCGATTTCCTCATGCCGGATGCGCCGCGGGTTGGCGGTATCACCCCTTATCTGCGTATCCAGACCTTGGCCGAGCAGGCCGGCATGACCCTGGCGCCGCACTTCGCCATGGAGCTGCATGTGCACCTGGCGGCCAGCCACACGCGCGAGCCCTGGGTCGAGCATTTCGAGTGGCTGGAGCCGCTGTTCGAGGAGCGTCTGGAGATCCGCGCCGGGCGCATGCTGGTGCCGAATCGCCCTGGGCTGGGGCTCAGCCTGAGCGAGCGGGTAGCCGGCTGGACGGTGCAGCAGGCCGAGGTGGGCCAGCGCGCATAGCAGGCCGTTGCACAGGCTCAGGCCGCGTCGCAGTAGCTGCAATGGGTAGGGGCGCGCCTCGGTCGTGCGCCCCACTCCGGCGGCGAACGGCTGGTGCGCAAGGCGCACCCTACGAGCCAGGCGTTAGGCAAGTTGTAGGCTTTTGCGGGGGGCAGGGGGTGCCCCCCAGCCCTCTCCCGGAGGGAGAGGGGGAGGAGGGGCGAGGGGTCAGGTACGCAGGATTTCGTTGATCGCGCTCTTCTTCGGCCGCAGGGCGCTGTACACCTGCCACAGCACAAAGGCCAGGGCCAGGCCGAGGAAGGTGGCGGCGATGGGGTTGCCGAGGAAGGCGACGAAGTTGCCGTCCGACAGCATCAGGCCGCGGCGCAGGTTGGTTTCCGCCATCGGCCCGAGGATGAAGCCGATGATGAACGGCGCCGCCGGCATGCCGGCCTTGACGAAGACGTAGCCGAGCAGACCGAAGACTAGTATCGACCAGACGTCGAACAGGCGGCTGGACAGGCCGAAGGCACCGACCACGCAGAGCACCAGGATGATCGGCAGGAGGATGTGCTTGGGCACGTCGAGCAGCTTGATGAACAGGCGCAGGCCGTAGAACTCCATGAACAGCATCAGCACGGTGGCAACGATCAGCGCGGCGAAGATGGTGTACACCAGCGGTCCCTGGCTGATGAACAGCAGCGGGCCGGGCTGGATGCCGTGGATCAGGAAGCCGCCGAGCAGGATCGCGGTGACGGTGTCGCCGGGAATGCCCAGGGTCATCAGCGGCAGCATGGCGCCGCCGATGCCGGCGTTGTTGGCCGTCTCGCTGGCGACGATGCCGCCGATATTGCCCTTGCCATAGGTTTCCGGGTTCTTCGCGCGCTTCTTCGAGATGATGTAGGCGACCAGATTGGAGGTGCCGGCGCCGATGCCCGGGAGGATGCCGATACCCAGGCCGATCAGGCCGGAACGCCCGGCGTTGGGCAGCTGCTCGCGGAACTCCCTGAGCGAGAAACCGAAGCCCTTGATGTTCTTCATGCTCACCGACTTGGCCTTGCCTTGGTGGGCGTGGCGGCCGCTCTCGGCCACCTTGATGATCTCGGCGACGGCGAACATGCCGATCATCACGGTGAGCATGGCGAAGCCGCCGTTGAGCTCGGCGACGTCGAAGGTGAAGCGACGGATCGCCTCCACCGGGGCGATGCCGACGGTGGACACGGCGAAGCCCAGGGCGCCGGCGAACAGGCCCTTGACCATCGAGCCGGCGGACAGGGTGGCGATCAGGGTCAGGGAGAACACCGCGATGGCGAAGTATTCGTGCGGGCCGAAGCGCAGCGCCACCTTGGCCAGTTGCGGGGCGATGAACATCAGCGCGGCGATGCTGAAGATGGTGCCGAGGAAGGAGAACACGATGCCGACGCCGAGGGCCTTGACGCCATGGCCCTGTTCCATCAGCGGGCCGCCGTCGAACACCGTGGCGATGGACGAGGGCGTGCCGGGAATCTTCAGCAGGATCGCCGAGATCAGCCCGCCCGAGGTGGCGCCGATAAACAGCGCGACCAGCAGCGACAGGCCGGCCTGCGGGCCCATGGTGAAGGTCAGCGGCAGGCACAGGGCCACAGCCATGGTCGCCGACAGGCCAGGCACCGCGCCGAAGACGATGCCGACGGCGACGCCGATCACCATCAGCAGCATGATGTTGAGCGAGAAAACGGCGCCGAAGCCTTGCTGCAGTAATTCGAGCATGGTCGATCCTCCTTAGAACGGCAGCAGTCCGGAAGGCAGCATCAGATCGAAGGCCTCGCGGAACAGTAGGTAGGTGATGGCCGAGGTGACCAGGGCGATCAGCGCATAGGCGAGGTGGTTGACCCTGTGGTCGACGGGGGTGAGCACGATGAACTGCAGGTAGAGGTAGATCGCAGTCATGAGCGGAAAGCCGATCGGGCTGAGCAGGGCGATATAGCCGACGATCAGGGCCAGGGTCTTGACCACTGTCTTGATGTCGCTGCCGCCTTGCGGGGTGTCGGCCTCGGCGTCGGGGTGATACTCCGTCACGGCCTGGGAGCAGTGGCGCACGCTCAGCAGTTGCAGCACGCCGAGCAGGCAGAGCAGGGACGACAGCAGGCTGGGTACGAAGGCCGCGTCGATGCCGTCGTGGCGCGGCAGCTGGCTGGTCATTAACAGGTAGCCGAGACCGGTGCCGAGCATGGCGATGCCGATCAGCAGCTCCTTCTTCTTGGTGGTAGCCATCGTGGAACCTCAGGGGTGGGGCAGGGCGCCGGCCGGGATTCGGGCCGGCCGGCGTCAACTGTTACTTGGCGCGCAGGACGTCCTTGTACTGCATGAAGTCGTCGCGGGTCTTGCTCAACACGGCGATGGCTTCTTCGGTGTCATGATAGGCCACCGGTTGCTTGAAGGACTTCTTCAGCTCCTCGGCGTACTCGGGCATCTCGGTGATCTGCTGCATGATGCCGGCCATTTTTTGCACGATGGCCGGGTCGGTGCCTTTCGGGAAAGCCACCACATAGGGCTTGTCGATGGTGAAGTCGACGCTCTGCTCCTTGAAGGTCGGCACGTCGCCGAGCAGCTCGTTGCGCTCGCTGTTGGGCTGACCGAGGGCGGCCATCTGCCCGCCTTGCACGTAGTCCTGTACCGAACCGTAGCTGATGGCGCCCAGGTCGATGCGGCCGCCGAGCAGGGCGACGACTTTCTCCGACACGGTGCCGGCGTCGACCATCTTCAGCTTCACCCCGGCCAGCTGTTCGAACATCAGGCCCTGGATATGCGAGAAGCTGCCCATCTCGGTGCCGTAGCTGATGCTGCCCGGGTTGGCCTTGGCCTTGTCGACCAGCTCCTGCAGGGTCTTGATCCCGGCGTCCTGGCTGGCGACGAAGATGGCGCCCTTGTCCACGCCGGCGATGCAGGCAATGTCGAAGGCCTCGAAGCTGTCCTCGGACAGGCCGGCCACCTCGTTGACGATCAGCTGGCCGGTGTGGGTGAAGAGGATGGTGTTGCCATCGGCAGCGGCGCCTTTGACCTGCTCGGCGGCGAGGGTGCCGCCGCCGCCGGCGACGTTGGTCACCACCATGTTCTTGCCGGTGATCTGGTTGAAGTACTTGGCCATCATGCGCGCGTTGAAGTCGGTGTCGCCGCCGGGGTTGGCGATCACCACCACCTGCACCGGGCGGGTCGGCCAGTTGACGTCGGCGGCGACAGCCGACTGGGCGCTGAGGGCGCCCATGCCGACCAGGGCAGAGAGCAGGGAGGCGCGGATTGTTTTTTTCATTGGAGTTCTCCGGGGGTTGAGGACAGGGTGCTTCAGTTGTCGCGGCCGAGGCTGGGGCGTTTCGGGTGGTACTGCCAGCCTGGCACCAGGTATTGCATGGCCATGGCGTCGTCGCGTGCGCCGCTGGCTACCTTCTTGTACAGCTCGTGGGCGGCCATGATCCGCGGCATGTCGGGTTCGATGCCGAGACCGGGCCGGTCCGGCACCGCGACCTGGCCGCCGACGATCTGCAGCGGTTCGCGGGTCAGGCGTTCCTCGCCTTCCTGCCAGATCCAGTGGGTGTCGATGGCGGTGATGCGGCCCGGCACGGCGGCCGCGGCGTGGGTGAACATGGCCAGGGAAATGTCGAAGTGGTTGTTCGAATGCGAGCCCCAGGTCAGGCCGAATTCCTCGCACACCTGGCCGAGGCGCACGGCGCCCTGCATGGTCCAGAAGTGCGGGTCGGCCAGCGGGATGTCGACCGCCTCCAGGCGTAGCGAGTGACCCATCTGCCGCCAGTCGGTGGCGACCATGTTGGTGGCGGTGGGAATGCCGGTGGCGCGCTTGAATTCGGCCATGATCTCGCGGCCGGAATAGCCGTGCTCCGGGCCGCAGGGATCTTCGGCATAGGCCAGCAGATGGCTCTGGCCCTGGCACAGTTCGATGGCCTCGGCCAGCGACCAGGCGCCATTGGGGTCGAGGGTGACGCGGGCGTCGGGGAAGTTGGTCTTGATCGCGCGGATCGCGTCCATCTCCTCGGCGCCGCGCATCACCCCGCCTTTCAGCTTGAAGTCGCTAAAGCCGTAGCGGGCGTGCGCGGCCTCGGCCAGGCGGGCGATGGCTGCGGGCGTCATGGCGGCCTGGTGGCGCAGGTGGTGCCAGTCGTCGGCTGAGCCCCGGCCGGCCAGGTAGGGCAGGTCGCTGCGCTGACGCTCGCCTATATAGAAGAGGTAGGCGAGCATCGGCACGCGGTCGCGCTGCTGGCCGCTGCCGAGCAGTTCGGCCACCGGCACTTCGAGGTGCTGGCCGAGCAGGTCGAGCAGGGCGGCTTCCACCGCGGTGATCACGTTGTCCAGGCGCAGGTTGATCTCGTGCGGCTGCTTGAGTACCCGCGCCTCGGCTGCCGAGGTGACCTGGTGCTGGCTGGTCTGCGGCCCCTTGGCTGGCCCGGCGATGGCCTGGCGCAGGCGGTTGAGCACGCGGTTGTAGCGGCCGACCGGCTGGCCGATCACCAGGTCGCGGCAGCGCTCCAGGGCCTGGCGAATGCCTTCGCCGCCCGGCACTTCGCCGCAGCCGGTGTGTCCGGCGCTGTCCTTGAGGATGACCAGGTTGCGGGTGAAGTAGGGCGCATGGGCGCCGCACAGGTTGAGCAGCATGCTGTCGTGACCGGCGACCGGGATGACCTGCATGTCCAGCACGACTGGGGTTGTCGTAAGCGCTCGCTCAATCATTGCCAGGATGCTCCTGTGGCTGGGCGCTATGGCGTCGAGTTGCAGTAGTCGCCGCCTGATGGCCTGGCGTTGCAGCGCCGATTGCGCTCAGGGCGCTGACGCAAGAACGGTCGAAGGTCTGCGCGTTTGCAGGCCGCCGTGATTGTGCCGGGGCGGCAGGATGACAGGCCCGCACTCTTGCTCGAGCATGCAAGACATGAGCTTGCTGGGTTTCAGCGATACGCCGGGACGGCAGCGGATGCCGCAGGTGCGCGCATTGGCCACCGGTGATGGTGGCGGATAAACAGTAGGAAGGCATGCAAGCCTTGGTCTTCGTAATCATGGCGGGGCCTGATTTTTTGTTTTTAGAGATGTCATACGTTGTCGTATAACTTGAGCGGATTATCAGCAGCGTCTGACAGGCTTGTCAACGAGACTTTTGCAGAAAATTGCTGGGCGCGACCACCGGCGTTGCGACTGAAGCAAGTCGCCGCAGCTTGCTCTTGTCAGTGCTTAAACCCTTATAGCGGCGCGCTTGCGCCTGGGCGGCAAGGAGTGCGCGTGGCCGTGCCCTAATCTTCTGGCGTGGATGGCGGCAGAAGCTCAGGCGATAACCGGTCAGGGAAAAGTATGGCATTACTCAGTGTTGTACGATAACGTATCTCTACAGTTTCGACTGATGCTCCTCTCCACCATTCGCTCTACAGGGTGTTCGCACAATGAATCCACAAGAACTGAAGTCCATCCTCTCTTCCGGTCTGCTGTCTTTCCCCGTGACCGATTTCGATGCTGCCGGCGATTTCCGCGCCGATACCTATGCACGCCGCCTGGAATGGCTGGCGCCTTACGGTGCTTCGGCGCTGTTCGCCGCCGGTGGCACCGGTGAGTTTTTCTCCCTGACCGGCAAAGAGTATTCGGCGGTGATCAAGACCGCGGTCGACACCTGCGCCGGCAGCGTGCCGATCCTCGCCGGTGTCGGTGGACCGACCCGCCAGGCCATCGAGATGGCCCAGGAAGCCGAGCGCTTGGGGGCCAAGGGCCTGCTGCTGCTGCCGCACTACCTGACCGAAGCCAGCCAGGAAGGCGTGGCGCTGCACGTCGAAGCTGTGTGCAAGTCGGTGAAGATCGGCGTGGTGGTATACAACCGCAGCGTCTGCCGCCTGACCGCGCCGCTGCTGGAGCAGGTAGCCGAGCGTTGCCCGAATCTGATCGGCTACAAGGACGGCATCGGCGATATCGAGCTGATGGTGTCCATCCGCCGTCGTCTCGGTGATCGCCTGAGCTACCTCGGCGGCCTGCAGACCGCCGAAGTCTACGCCGCTGCCTACAAGGCCCTGGGCGTGCCGGTGTACTCCTCGGCGGTGTTCAACTTCATCCCCAAGACCGCGATGAATTTCTACCACGCCATGGCCCGTGACGATCACGCCAGCGTCGGCAAGATCATCGATGAGTTCTTCCTGCCGTACCTGGCCATCCGTAACCGTTGCGCCGGTTATGGCGTCAGCATCATCAAGGCTGGTGCCAGGATCGTTGGGCATGACGCCGGCCCGGTGCGCACCCCGCTGACCGATCTGCTACCGGAAGAGTACGAAATGCTCGCCGCACTGATCGAAGCCCAGGGCGCGCAATAAGCAGTTGAACGTGGCGGGCCAAGCCGCCGTAGGGTGCGCCGTGCGCACCAGCCGCTCGCCGTCATTGGTGCGCGCGGCCTGGGCGGCCCCGCGACACCCTACGCATAGCCATACATAGCTAGGAAGGGATCATGAACAAGCGTTATGACAACTACATCGGTGGCCAATGGGTTGCCGCTGCCAGCTACAGCCACAATATCAACCCGTCCGATCTGGCCGATGTGGTCGGCGAATACGCCCAGGCCGATGCCACTCAGGTCGATCAGGCCATCGCCGCCGCCCGTGCCGCTTTTCCGGCCTGGTCGACTTCCGGTATCCAGGCGCGCAGCGACGCGCTGGACAAGGTCGGCAGCGAAATCCTCGCCCGCCGCGAAGAACTCGGTGTGCTGCTGGCCCGGGAAGAGGGCAAGACCCTGCCTGAGGCCATCGGCGAAGTGACTCGCGCCGGTAATATTTTCAAGTTCTACGCCGGCGAGTGCCTGCGTCAGGCCGGCGAAGTGCTGGCCTCGGTGCGCCCCGGCGTATCGGTGGAAGTGACCCGCGAGCCGCTGGGCGTGATCGGCCTGATCACCCCGTGGAACTTCCCCATCGCCATTCCGGCCTGGAAAGTCGCCCCGGCCCTGGCCTACGGCAACTGTGTGGTGTTGAAACCGGCCGATCTGGTACCGGGCTGCGCCTGGGCCATCGCCGAGATCATCTCCCGCGCCGGTTTCCCCGCCGGGGTGTTCAACCTGGTGATGGGCAGCGGCCGGGTAGTCGGTGAAGCCATAGTGCAGAACAAGCAGGTCGATGGCGTCAGCTTTACCGGCTCGGTCGGCGTCGGCCGTAGCATCGCCGCCAGTTGTGTGGCGCGCGGGGCCAAGGTGCAGCTGGAGATGGGCGGCAAGAATCCGCAGGTGATCCTCGACGATGCCGACCTGAAAACCGCCGTGGAGCTGTCGGTGCAGAGCGCCTTCTACTCCACCGGTCAGCGTTGCACCGCCTCCAGCCGGTTGATCGTCACCGCGGGCATCCATGACCAGTTTGTCGCGGCCATGGCCGAGCGGATGCAGTCGATCACTGTCGGCAACGCCCTGGAGAAGGGCACCGATATCGGTCCCGTGGTGTCCCAGGCCCAGCTCGAGCAGGACCTGCGTTATATCGAGATCGGCAAGGCCGAGGGCGCCCGCCTGGTCTGCGGCGGCGAGCGGGTTTCCTGCGCGCAGGACGGCTATTACCTGGCGCCGACCCTGTTTGCCGACTGCACGGCGGACATGCGCATCAGCCGCGAAGAGATCTTCGGCCCGGTGGCCAATATCATCAAAGTGGCCGATTACGACGAGGCGCTGGCCATGGCCAACGCCACCGAGTTCGGTCTGTCCGCCGGTATCTGCACCACCTCGCTGAAATACGCCAACCACTACAAGCGCCACGCCCAGGCCGGTATGGTCATGGTCAACCTGCCGACTGCCGGGGTGGATTACCACGTACCGTTTGGTGGCCGTAAAGGCTCATCCTACGGCAGCCGCGAGCAGGGCAAATACGCCCAGGAGTTCTACACCACGGTGAAGACCACTTACGTCGGTTGAGTGCACCTGTAGGAGCGGGCCATGCCCGCGAAGCTTTTCGAGCGCTGAGCACGCTCCTACCAACGTTCAGACCCCGGATAACAACAACAGGGCAAGCGCTATGAACAGCGATTCCAAGCAAGGTACCTTCGCCGGTGCCCCGATCATCACCGAGCTGCAGGTCGTGCCGGTCGCCGGCCACGACAGCATGCTGCTCAATCTGAGTGGTGCCCACGGCCCATTCTTTACCCGCAATATCCTCATCCTCAAGGACAACGCCGGGCGCATCGGCGTCGGCGAGGTGCCCGGTGGCGAAGCCATCCGCCAAACCCTGGAAGATGCCCGGCCCTTGCTGGTGGGCCAGTCCATCGGCAACTACAACGGCCTGCTCAACCAGGTGCGCCAGGCTTTCGCCGACCGCGACTCCGGTGGGCGCGGCATGCAGACCTTCGACCTACGCATCACCATCCATGCGGTCACTGCCCTGGAATCCGCCTTGCTCGATCTGCTCGGCCAGCACCTCGGCGTGCCGGTGGCGGCCCTGCTCGGCGAAGGCCAGCAGCGCGACGCGGTGGAGATGCTCGGTTACCTGTTCTTTATCGGCGACCGCGAGAAGACCGACTTGGGCTATCGCAACGAAGCCGATGCGGACGACGCCTGGTTCCGCGTGCGCAACCAGGAAGCGCTGAGCCCCGAGACCATCGTTCGCCAGGCCGAGGCGGCCCATGCCCGTTATGGTTTCAACGACTTCAAACTCAAGGGCGGCGTGCTGCGCGGCGGGGCCGAGGTCGAGGCGATCCGTGCCCTGGCCGAGCGCTTCCCGGATGCGCGGGTGACCCTCGACCCCAACGGCGGCTGGTCCCTGGCCGAGGCCATCGGCCTGTGCCGCGACCTGCACGGTGTGCTGGCCTACGCCGAAGACCCTTGCGGCGCGGAGAACGGTTACTCCGGCCGCGAGGTGATGGCCGAGTTCCGCCGCGCTACCGGCCTGCCGACCGCGACCAACATGATCGCCACCGACTGGCGGCAGATGGGCCACTGCATCCAGTTGCAGTCGGTGGATATCCCCCTGGCCGATCCGCACTTCTGGACTATGCAGGGTTCGGTGCGGGTGGCGCAGATGTGCAACGAGTGGGGCCTGACCTGGGGCTCGCATTCCAACAACCACTTCGACATCTCCCTGGCGATGTTCACCCACGTGGCCGCTGCCGCGCCGGGCAAGGTCACCGCCATCGACACCCACTGGATCTGGCAGGACGGCCAGTACCTGACCCACAACCCGCTGCGGATCGAAGGCGGTCTGGTGCAGGTGCCGAAGGTGCCGGGTCTGGGCGTCGAGCTGGACTGGGATGCCCTGGCCAAGGCCCACGAACTGTACAAAGGCATGGGCCTGGGCGCGCGCAACGATGCCGTGGCCATGCAGTACCTGATCTCCGGCTGGCAGTTCGATAACAAGCGCCCCTGTCTGGTGCGTTAAATCGGGGTGGCCCGGCTGCCAGCAGGCAGCGGGCCCGCTTCACGCGAATTTCTCGATGAGTTGGCCAGATGCAAGCAGTCAAACCGGGCCGGGTGCGTTACTCCATCCTGCTGATGCTGTTCCTCGTCACCACGGTCACCTTTGCCGACCGCTCCAGCCTGTCGATTGCCGGTGCCGCGCTGCAGGCGGATCTGGGCATCGATGCGCTGATGCTCGGCTATATCTTTTCCGCGTTCGGCTGGGCCTATGTGATCGGGCAGCTTCCCGGTGGCTGGTTGTTCGATCGCTTCGGCGCCAAGCGCGTCTATTTCATCACGCTGTTGTGCTGGTCGCTGTTCACCCTGTTGCAGGGCTTGGTCGACATGCTGCCGCTGGCCTGGGCCATCGTCAGCCTGTTTGTGCTACGCCTGGCGGTAGGCTTTGCCGGGGCGCCGTGCTTTCCCGGCAATGCACGGATCATCGCCGCCTGGTTCCCGACCCGCGAGCGGGGCACCGCCACCGCCATGTCCACTTCGGCGCAGTATGCGGCCACTGCGGTATTCGCACCGCTGATGGGCTGGGTGGTGCAGGACATGGGCTGGCAGTATGTGTTTTTCGTGCTGGGCGGCCTGGGCCTGCTGCTCTGTGGCCTGTGGCTCAAGCTGATGCACGGCCCGCGTGAACATCCACGCCTGGGCGCGGCCGAGTTCGGCCATATCGAAGACGGCGGCGGCCTGATCGACCTGGCCCCGCTGCCTGCCGGTGCGGCCGGCTCGCAGTGGCGCACCCTCAGGTTGCTGCTGACCCAGCGCAGCCTGATCGGCGTGTATCTGGGTCAGTACTGCAACAACGCCATCACCTATTTCTTCCTCACCTGGTTTCCCGTGTACCTGGTGCAGGCGCGCGGCATGAGCATTCTCTCCGCCGGTTTTGCCGCCTCGCTGCCGGCGATCAGCGGCTTCGTCGGCGGCGTGCTCGGCGGCCTGGTGTCGGACGCTTTGCTGCGCCGCGGCTATTCCCTGACCCTGGCGCGCAAGCTGCCCATCGTCGTCGGCATGCTGCTGGCCAGTTGCATCGTGCTGTGCATCCATGTCGAAAGTGATAGCGCGGTGATCGGCCTGATGGCCCTGGCGTTCTTCGGCAAGGGCTTCGGCTCGCTCGGCTGGACGCTGGTGGCCGACACCTCGCCACGGCAGGTCGTCGGCCTGTCCGGCGGGCTGTTCAATACCTTCGGCAACCTGGCGGCGATCACCACACCTATCGTGGTCGGTTACCTGGTCAGCCGCACCGGCTCATTTGACGCGGCGCTGATCTATGTCGGCGCCAACGCTGTGCTGGCGCTAATCAGTTATCTGTTTATCGTCGGTCGTATTCACCGGATCGAGTTGAACGATCCGCCAGCCCCGACCGCTAGCGCCGCCGTTGCTGCGCCCAACTCGACACCCTGATCCGTATTAGAGGAGAGCATGTCCATGCAGTTGATTGCCCATCAGGATTCGCCGCGCTACATCCGCCTGCACCCGGCCGACAACGTCGGCGTGGTGGTCAACGAGCAGGGCGTGGCCAAGGGCGGCCGCTTTGCCGATGGCCTGGTGGCCGTCGAAGGCATTCCGCAGAGCCACAAGGTGGCCTTGCAGGACATCGCCGTGGACGGCGAAGTGCTGCGCTATGGCGAGGTCATCGGTTATGCCCTGGAACCCATCGCCGCCGGGCGCTGGGTCACCGAGGCGCAGCTGCGCATGCCCGAGCCGCCGGCGCTGGACAACCTGCCCAAGGCGACCTTGCCCGCTGCGCCGGTCGAACCGCTTACCGGATACACCTTCGAAGGCTTCCGCAACCTCGACGGCAGCGTCGGCACGCGCAATATTCTGGGTGTGACCACCACTGTGCAGTGCGTGGTCGGTGTGCTCGACCACGTGGTCGAGCGGGTGCGCAAGGAGCTGTTGCCCAAGTACCCGCATGTCGATGACGTGGTCGCGCTGTCGCACAGCTATGGCTGCGGCGTGGCGATCAACGCGCCGGACGCGGTGGTGCCGATCCGCACGCTGTATAACATCAGCCGCAACCCCAACCTCGGCGGTCAGGCGCTGGTGATCAGCCTCGGTTGCGAGAAGCTGCAGGCCAGCCAGTTGATGGATGGCGACCAGTTGACCAATGGCATGGATGAGGAGGAGTGGCTGTTCCGCCTGCAGGATTCCAGCAACGGCTTTGCCGGCATGGTCGAGCAGATCATGGCGATGATCGAGGCGCGTCTGCAGGTGCTCGATCGGCGTCGCCGCGAAACTGTCCCGGCCAGCGAGCTGGTGGTGGGCATGCAGTGCGGCGGCAGCGATGCCTTCTCCGGCATCACCGCCAACCCGGCCCTCGGTGTGGCCGCCGATCTGCTGGTGCGCGCCGGCGCCACGGTTATGTTCTCCGAGAACACCGAGGTGCGCGACGGCATCCACCTGCTCACCCCGCGTGCCGCCTCGGTGGAAGTCGCCGATGCGCTGATCCGCGAGATGGACTGGTACGACCGTTACCTGCAGCGCGGCATGGCCGACCGCAGCGCCAACACCACGCCGGGCAACAAGAAGGGCGGGCTGAACAACATCGTGGAAAAGGCCATGGGCTCCATTGCCAAGTCCGGCTCCAGTCCCATTGCCGGGGTGGTGTCACCGGGTGAGCGAGTGCGCGGCAAGGGCCTGTGGTTCTGTGCCACGCCGGCCAGCGATTTCATCTGCGGCACCCTGCAACTGGCCGCCGGGATGAACCTGCATATCTTCACCACCGGTCGCGGCACGCCTTACGGGCTGGCCATGGTGCCGGTGATCAAGGTCGCCACCCGCACCCAGTTGGCCGAGCGCTGGCCCGACCTGATCGACGTGGATGCCGGGCAGATCACCTCCGGGCGCATGACCCTGGACGAGATGGGCTGGCATATCTTCCAACTCTATCTGGACGTCGCCAGCGGCCGCCAGCAGACCTGCGCCGAGCGCCTGCGCCTGCACAACGACCTGGTGCTGTTCAATCCGGCGCCGGTGACCTGAGATGAGCGGCCTTCCCGTGAGCCTGATCCAGGCCCTGCGCGAGGTGGTCGGCGAGGCTGGCCTGATCGCCGACGTCGAACGCATGCACAGCTACCTGGCCGATTGGCGCAACGCCTACCGCGGCCAGGCCGCGCTGGTACTGCGCCCGGCCTCGACCGAGCAGGTCGCCGCGGTGGTGCGTCTATGTGCCGAGGCCGGGGTCGCGTTGGTGCCGCAGGGTGGCAATACCGGCCTGTGCGGCGGCTCGATTCCCGACGATTTGGGCGCACAGGTGGTGCTGTCGCTGACCCGCCTGAACCGCATCCGCGAGGTCGATGCGGCCAACGAGACCATCACCGTCGAGGCCGGGGTGATCCTCCAGCGTCTGCAGGAGGCCGCCGCCGAGGCTGGCCGACTGTTCCCGCTGTCCCTCGGTGCCGAAGGCAGCTGCACGGTGGGCGGCAACCTGGCGACCAACGCCGGCGGCACCGCCGTGCTGCGCTACGGCAATATGCGCGAGCTGACCCTCGGCCTGGAGGTGGTGCTGCCCGACGGGCGCATCTGGGACGGGCTGCGCGCGCTGCGCAAGGACAATACCGGCTACGACCTCAAGCAGCTGTTTATCGGTAGCGAAGGGACGCTTGGCATTATCACCGCCGCCGTGCTCAAACTGTTCCCGGCGGTGCGCAGCCTGACTACCGCCTGGGTGGCGCTGCCTAGCCCGCGGGCGGCGGTGGAGCTGATCGGGCAGATGCGGGGCCTGTGTGGCGACCGGCTGACGGGTTTCGAATTGATGTCGCGCCAGAGCCTGGAATTCGTGCTGCACCACGTCTCCGGGGTCAGCGATCCCTTCGCCGACGCGCATCCCTGGTACGTGCTGATCGAGCTGAGCGATACCCAGCCCGATGCGCCGCTGAACGACATGCTCGAACAGGGTCTCGGCGAGGCCTTCGAGCGGGGCGTGGCGCTGGATGCCGTGGTCGCCGCCAGCGAAGTCCAGGTGCGCGCGCTGTGGGCGCTGCGCGAGGGCATCTCGGAGGCGCAGAACCACGAAGGACCGAGCCTTAAGCACGACATCAGCGTGCCGATCAGCCGCATCCCCGACTTCATCGCTCGCACCGATCAGGCGCTGCAGCAGGCCTTCCCGGGTGTGCGCATCGTGGCCTACGGCCATGTCGGCGACGGCAACCTGCATTACAACGTCAGCAAGCCACTGGGTGCAGAAGATGCCGCGTTCAAGGCGCAGAGCGAGGCGATCATGCAGGTGATCTTCGATGTCACCGTCAACTTTGCCGGCAGCATCAGTGCCGAGCATGGCCTGGGTCAGGCCAAGCGTGATGCCGCCCGTCACTACAAGGACCCGCTGGAACTGGAGCTGATGCGCAGCATCAAGCGGGCCTTCGATCCGGCCGGGCTGATGAATCCGGGCAAGTTGTTGTGAGTCGGGCAATCGAGACAGGAGTCCCCATGAGTAAACCCAAGGTGTTACAGATCGGTGCGCTGAGCGAGCGTTTCAATCGTGAGCTGGCTGAGTGCTACGAGGTCACCGCGCTGTGGCAGCGGGTCGATCCGCTGGCCTTTCTTCAAGAGCAGGGGACGGCTTTCGAGCTGTTGGTGTCTTCGGCACGTTTTGGCTGCAGTGCCGAGCAACTGGCCTGCCTGCCGAATCTGCGCGCGATCTGCAGTTTTGGCGTCGGTTACGACCCCTATCCGCTGGAGCTGTTGCGTGATCGCGGCATCGTCATCAGTACCACGCCGGATGTGCTCAACGATTGTGTGGCCGATCTGGCCATGGGCCTGATCATCGACACGGCGCGGCAACTGGCCGCGGCCGACCGCTTCGTCCGCGCCGGCGGCTGGCCTGCAGCGACCTTCCCGCTGACGCGTAAGGTCAGCGGCAAGAAGCTTGGCATTGTCGGCCTCGGCCGCATCGGCCAGGCCATCGCCCGCCGCGCCGAAGGCTTTGCCATGCCGGTGCGCTATCACAAGCGCTGTCAGGACTTGAGCAGCCCCTATGGCTTCGAGGCGGATTTGTTGGCGCTGGCGCGCTGGGCGGACTTCCTCGTGCTGGCCTGCCCAGGTGGCGCGGCCACTCATCACTTGATCGACGCCGACGTGCTGGCGGCGCTGGGGCCGCAGGGCATTCTGGTGAACATCTCCCGCGGCAGCGTGGTCGATCAGCCCGCGCTGGTTACGGCGCTGCTCAATGGGCACCTGGGCGGTGCCGGGTTGGATGTGTTCGAAGGTGAACCCACCGTGCCAGCAGAGCTGTTCGCCCTGCCCAATGTGGTGTTGCTGCCTCACGTCGGCAGTGGCACCCACGAAACCCGCTTGCGGATGGAAGAGCTGGTGCTGGCCAATCTGCAGGCATTTATCGACAAGGGGGAGCTGCTGACGCCGCTCTGAACCCACCTGAATATGAGGGTTCGCCGCAGGGCGCACCGTCATATCCGGGTCGTTGCCACAAGCGCCGGCCCGGTCTCTTACGTCTGTTTAACTGACACCTTTGCTGTAGTGGCGCACCACAAGTGCGCCTTTTAAAAATCACCCTACAACAACCATGCCATCACTCCCTGTAAAGAGGGGTAAGCCAACTGGGTCATCGAGGTTTTCATGCTGCTACGTAACTGGAGTATCGCCCGCAGGGCCGCGTGTCTATTCGCCCTTCTTGCCCTGGTCGTAGCGTTACTCGGTATGTTTTCCTTGGGGGAAATGACCAACATCCGCGAGCGCGCTACCACCACTGAGAAAGACTGGGTGCCGAGCATCCGCATCGTCAACAGCATTCGCGAAAACATGCTGCGAATCCGCACCATTTCCCTGCGCATGGCCCTGGATACCGAGATCGGTAGCCTGGACACTTATATCGACCAGTACGAAGTCCGCAACAAAGTGCTGAGCGATCACCTCAAGGACTTTGAAGCCTTTATCAACTCCCCGCACGAAGAGCGCCTCTATGGCCAATTCAAGCAAGGCCTCGCCAGCTACCAGCGCGGCATGGCCGACTCGTTTGTGTTGGCCCGTAGCGGAGACAGAGACGCACTGAACAAGCTGTTGCTGGTGGACATGAAACCAGTGGTGGACGGCACCGGCGCGCAGCTGGCATTGCTGGGTGACATTTACGCCAAGGGCATCGAGCAGGAAGGCAAAGCCTCCGCCGAACAATACGACTATTCCCGCTACATCGTTATCGTCTTTATCGTGGTTGCAGCCTTCGCCACAGTGTTGCTGGCCTGGCTGCTGACCCAGAGTATCGTGCGTCCGCTGCGTGGCGCGGTGCAGGTGGCGCAATTGATCGCTGACGGTGATCTGACCAAACCGATTCAAGTGGATGGCAATGACGAGATCAGCCAGTTGCAGAATGCCCTGGGCCGCATGCAACAAAAACTGCGGAAAACCCTGGCAGATATCTCCGGCTCCTCCACCCAATTGGCCGCCGCCGCCGAAGAGCTTAATGCGGTCACCGAAGATGCCAGTCGTAGCCTGCTGCAACAAAACAATGAGATCGAACAGGCCGCCACGGCGGTGAATGAAATGAGCGCGGCCGTGGATGAAGTGGCGCGTAATGCAGTGTCCACCTCCGATGCTGCAAAGGCGTCGAATCAATCGGCGCAAGTGGGCAATAGTCGTGTTAGCGAGACCATCAGCGCTATCGGTGGTTTGTCTGCAGAAGTGGAGGCTACTGCCGGCCTGGTGCGTCAACTGGCGGGGCAGTCCCAGGATATTGGCAAGGTGCTGGACGTGATTCGCGCCATTGCCGAACAGACCAATTTGCTCGCCTTGAACGCTGCCATCGAAGCGGCCCGTGCTGGCGAGTCAGGGCGCGGTTTTGCGGTGGTGGCGGACGAAGTCAGAGCCTTGGCTCACCGCACGCAGAACTCCACCCAAGAAATCGAGCAGATGGTGTCCACCATGCGTACCGGTGCCACCCAGGCCCTGACCTCCATGCAATGCAGCAGCGCCTTGGCGCAATCCACGCGCAATCTGGCCGAGAGTGCAGGCGTGGCATTAGGGGAAATCACCAGCGCAATCGGTGAGATGTATGAGCGTAACCTGGTGATTGCCAGCGCGGCCGAAGAACAGGCGCAAGTGGCGCGCGAAGTGGACCGTAACCTGGTGAATATTCGCGACCTGTCTGTGCAGTCAGCTACCGGCGCCCAGCAAACCAGCGCCTCCAGCCATGAGCTGTCGCGCTTAGCGGCGGATCTGAATCGGCTGGTTAATCGGTTCAGTCTTTAAACGTAAAGAAGTTCGAGGTGCAGAGTCGATTTACTTGTTTTCTGACGAGCCCATTTTGCTCAAGCAACTTCTGCTGTCCCTTATGGGCAGGTGGCTCCGGCAGTACTGTGGTTGCCCATGCCGAGCAGCATTAGCAGGCTGGTGAAAAACTACCTGCGTTACCATCGCTGCGTTAAAAACAGGTTCGTGCGCGAATCCGGGCTAGGCGCCCCCAACTAGGCGTCCCCATCAAAATGCTCATTTACAACACCTAAACTCCGCTTTTGATTCGCTGCGCTCACCCCTTCGGGGCCAGCCTGCGGCTGTTACTCCGCTGCGCTACGTTGCGCCTGTTTTTGCGGGGCCGCCATCGGTATTGCGCTGGCTGCCTCGCCTACGTTTTTCAACGGCCTGTTAGACCGAGGGGCAATGGCTGAACTGCGCAATGCAGATGCCTATGGCCGCTCCACCGATGTGGTGTTGAGGGCTAAATCGTACGAATGGCTAGTAAACACAAGACTGCAGGCTAGCCTGCAGTCGGGTCTGGGATATTCAAGCAAAGGTGGCGTCACGTGTATTGACGTAGAGGGCATACAACGAGTGGCTGCTAGCCATAAATAGGCGGTTGCCTTTACTGCCACCAAAACACAGATTTCCACATCGTTCAGGCAGCTTGATGTGGCCGATGGCCTTGCCCAGGGTATTGAATATCATGACGCCATCAAGGCTCTCCAGCTTGGCGCCTTGTGCGCCGCTGCTGCCCCAGCCACACCAGAGATTGCCGTCCTCGTCACACTTGATGCCATCCAGCGCACCGTGCTCCTGAGCTTCGATATGCTTGCGGCGCTCTCCCAGGGAACCATCATCATTGACCTTGTAAGCCCAGATCAGCCGATTTGGCTTGGCCCGGCCTTCGACGACATACAGGAATTTTTCGTCAGGTGAAAAGCACAGGCCATTGGGGCCGGAAATGCTGTCGATGACACGGGTGACTTTGCCGCTGTTGCCATCGATGCGATATACCGCGTCGGGTAGGACGGGAGCAATTTTGTGGCCCTCATAGTAATTCCCGGTCTGGAAGGGCGGGTCGGTAAACCAGACCGAACCGTCGCGCTTGACCACGACGTCGTTGGGGGAATTGAAGCGCTTGCCGTCATAGCTATCGGCGAGGACTGTGATGCTGCCGTCGTATTCAGTGCGGGTGACCCGGCGGCCTTGATCGTTTGTGGTCGAGCCTTCGCAGGTAATCAATCTGCCCTGGCGATCACGGGTCAAGCCATTTGAATGGTTCGAGGCGTCCCGGAAGATGCTGAATGACTCGCTGATTTCGTCCCAGCGCATTATCCGGTTGTTGGGAATGTCGCTGACCAGGAGGTAGCGGCCATCGCCAACCCACACCGGACCTTCGGCCCAGCGCATGCCGGTGGCAAGCTTCTCCACGCTGGCGTTGAACAGGCGGTATTTTGTGAAGCTCTCGTCAAGAATCTCGACGAGTGCATCCGGGTAGCGTTGCGTCAGCGGTTGCGCATCAACCAGTCGGGGCAGCCCCAGGCTGCCAAGGGAGGCAACGCCGGCCGAGAGTACCAGTGATTTCCTGAGAAACTTCCGGCGGGAAGTTTCTGCGCTGCTGTCTTTTGAACATTGATTTTTTATTGTGCTCATTGAATTTCTCCAGTTTCCAGATGATTTTCAGGGGCTTGCAATGCTCGATCAGGTTTTGCTGTTGTAAAAAAGCCCGTCGCGAGGACGGGCCGAAGGTGCCGTAACACATGGAGTAATCAGACGCAGGTAAAGCCGTGAATCAGAGAATCGACAGTGGGTAGTTGAAGATCAGGCGGTTCTCGTCAAACTCGTTGCTGCTGAAATCGCGGCGGATGCTCGCGTTGCGCCATTTCATCGACAGGTTCTTCAAAGTGCCGCTCTGAATGACATAGGTCAGTTCGCTGTCGCGGCCCCACTCTTTACCGTCGCTAGTGGCACCCACATGAATGTTGTCGCCACTGGTGTAGCGGTTCATCAGGGTTAAACCGGGAATGCCAATGCCGGCGAAGTTGTAGTCATGGCGCACTTGCCAGGAACGTTCCTGGGCGTTGTCGAAGCTGGAGTTGAAGCCATCGTTGGCCAGCATGCCGCCACTGGTGCCGTTAACGCGGATCCACTTGTCGGCGCCGCTGAGCTTTTGCAGGCCGACATAAAGGGCATGGGCGCCAGTCTTGGCGGAGAACAGGCCCGAGTAGGTCTTGTTGTCCAGTTTGCCGGCCAGTTCGCTGCCGTCTTCACTGCCGACGAAGTAACCGAGGTTTGCCCCCAGGGTCCAGTCGCCAACTGGCTGGTTATGCGTCAGTTGCAGGTATTGTTGGTTGTAGATGTCTTTCAGCTCGGCGTTCCACAGGCCGATCAGGGTACGATCCTGGTTGAATCGGTATTCGCCGCCGGCAAAGTTGAAGCGGTCGCTGGTAATGCCGGTGCGACCGTTCATCGCCATGTCCTCCATGCTGGCGTCATTGCGCAGGCTGGTGGCGCGCATCTGTCCGCCATAGAGGGTTAGACCGTCGATTTCCTTGGAGGTGATTAGCCCTCCCTGGAAGGTCTGCGGCAGCGAGCGGCCGTCGTCGCTGCGCAAGATGGGTAGCACTGGCGCGTGCTCACCGACTTTCAGTTCGGTCTTGGACACTTTGGCTTTGGCGGCAATAGCCAGACGTCCGTAGTTGTCTGCTGCTTGGCCGTCATCATGAATCGGCAACAGCTGAGTACCGTTGGTGCCGCGACCACTATCCAGTTTGAACGCGCTCATGCCCAACACATCCAGGCCGAAGCCAACGCTGCCTTCGGTGAACCCCGAGCGGGCGTCGAGGATAAAGCTCTGGGTCCATTCCTCGGCCTTGCCCTGCGGATAGGCTGGGTCGACGAAATTGCGGTTGATATAGAAATTGCGCAGGCCGAGGGTGACCTTGGCGTCTTCGCCGAAGCCGGCGGCCTGGCTGCTGAGTGGCAATGCGAGGGCCATGCTGCCGGCACCGAGCAGGACGAGCGAGAGGGTATTGCGTGCAGTCATTGTTGTTGTGCTCCCATTTTTGAACAAGCCGTTCCCTTGCTTGCCTGAGTCGCCAGCGGCGAGCGTAAGGAACGGGTGAGTTGCCCCATGCCAGGGCGACAGGCGTGTCCGTGGTCGGGACGTGCCTCTGCTTCGGGCTTAGCCGTCGGCGAATGCGGTGGGTATGTGCGGGTGTAGCTGGGGGCGTCCTGCTGGCGCGCGCGAAGCGGGGCCAGCCGGGAGGGGCGAGAAGCGAGCCGATGCGGCGAGAGCAACAGTCGTCATGGTAGGGCCTTGGTTTTGTTTTTATAATTAGTCATATGTTGTCGTACAACATTGATTGGATTATCGGCAACCTTAGCCGGCTTTGTCAACGCGTCCCTAGGCAAAAGTTGAATAAGGGAAAGACGCCAGCAGGCGTCCAACGTCCACCCTTGAGTGCGCGTACTTGCTGGTTTGAAGGGGTCAGTATGTGGCTTTTGCGGTTGCCGCAGACGTTGCCGAGGTACGCCCACGGTGCCGACAGTAGGCCGTCTTCCGTGCATGAAGAGCTGTTATTGTTGGGTGTGTTGTGTGATAACGTATGACTAGTCGAACAACTTATGTTCGGTCCACTAGCAGGCCGTTGAGAAACGTAGGCGAGGCAGGCAAGACAAGGCAAAAACGGCCGAGGAAGCGGAGTTTACTGGCTGTAAATGAGCATTCCGAGGCCGTTTTAACCGCAGTATTGCCAACGCAGGTAGTTTTTCAACAGCCTGCTAGTGTCGCGCCAACCATGAAATGTCGGTTCAATGCCAGGCTGTGTGGGAGGGGCTTCAGTCGCGATGCTTTCAGCGCCTTCAAGGTCAATCGCGGCTAAAGCCCCTCCCTCGGGAAGCGACAGATTAATCGTGTCGTGACACTAGCAGGCCGTTGAAAAAACGTAGGCGATGCAGCCGAGACAAGGCAAAAACAAGCGAAGGGTGCGCCATGCGCACCAAGTGCTCACCACGCATAACGCGCATAACCGCCGGTGCGCGGCACAACCTATGCTGGTCGATCGAGTGTTCTGCCCCGTTGTCCTCGCTGCCGAGGCGGCCTACGCTGACAGGCGCATCAGTCGAAGGAAGGGCAACCATGGACGCCGCTGAACCGCTGCATGAACTGCTGGCCAGGCTCTACCGTGAGGAGTCGCGGCGGGTGCTGGCGACCCTGATCCGTCTGCTGGGCGATTTCGATCTGGCCGAAGAGGCGCTGCACGAGGCGTTTCGGGTGGCGATGGAGCAATGGCCGGGCGATGGCGTACCGGCCAACCCGCGGGCCTGGCTGGTGTCGGCGGGGCGCTTCAAGGCCATCGACGGCCTGCGTCGTCAGGCCCGTTTCGAACCGCTGGATGCGCGCCTGGCTGACTCCATTGCCGCGTGCGATCAGCCGTTGTGGGACGGCGACAGCCTCGAGGACGACCGCCTGCGTCTGATCTTCACCTGCTGCCACCCGGCGCTTGGCGCCGATGCCCAGGTGGCGCTGACCCTGCGCGAGATCTGCGACCTCAGTACCGAAGATATCGCCCGCGCCTTTCTCGTCAGCCCGAGCACCGTGGCCCAGCGCATCGTGCGGGCCAAGGCCAAGATCCGCGATGCACGCATCCCCTACGAGGTGCCGGGGCGCGGCGAACTGGCCGAGCGCCTGCAGTCGGTGCTGCAGGTGATCTACCTGGTGTTCAACGAGGGCTACTTCGCCAGCTCCGGCGCCGCGCTGACCCGCAGCCACCTGTCCAACGAGGCCATTCGGCTGGGGCGGCTGCTCCTCGAGCTGTTGCCCGAGCCGGAAGTCATGGGCCTGCTGGCCTTGATGCTGCTGCACGAGGCGCGCCGCCCGGCGCGCACCTCGGCCAGCGGCGAGCCGGTGCTGCTGGACCAGCAGGATCGCTCGCTCTGGTCTGCCGAGCTGATCGCCGAAGGCGATGCCCTGGTGCTGCAGGCGCTGCGCTCGCAACGGTTTGGCGCCTATGCGTTGCAGGCCGCCATCGCCGCCGTGCATGCCGAGGCGGCGAACGCCGCGGCCACCGACTGGGCGCAGATCGTCGGGCTCTACGATGCCCTGCTGCGCATTTCGCCCTCGCCGGTGATCGAGCTCAACCGCGCGGTGGCGCTGGCCATGCGCGACGGCCCGGCAGCCGGTCTGGCGCTGATCGAGGCTCTGCTCGATCGCGGCGAGCTGGCCGACTACCACCTGGCGTACGCCGCCCAGGCCGACCTCTATCGCCGTCTGGGCCGCAGCGGCGAGGCCCGCGACGCCTATCGACGCGCCCTGCACTTGGCCCGCCAGGGAGCGGATCGGCAGTTCCTGCAACGGCGTCTGGATGAACTGGTCGACGGCTGAGAGGCGTAGCGGCCAAGACTGTCGGTGCGCACGGCGCACCCTACGGGGTGGCGGTTGGTCGGGCGCGGAAATATTTTTATGGGTGCTGTCGATTGCCACGCCTGGCGCTCGACTAATCAATACCCAGCCCCATGCAATCCGGAGCCCGTCATGAAATACCTCTGCCTGGTCTACAGCAACGAACAGCTGCTGCACGACTCCCCCGACAGCCCGCGTGACGAGGAGTGCTTTGCCTATGCCGAGGTGGTGCGCCAGAGCGGCCGCATGCTCGCCGCCGAGGCGTTGCAGCCGGTGGAGACCGCGACCACCGTGCGCATGCGCGGCGGCAAGCTGTCGATCACCGACGGCCCCTTCGCCGAGACCAAGGAGCAACTGGCCGGCTTCTACCTGGTCGAGGCCCGTGACCTCAACGAAGCCCTCCAGATCGCCGGCAAGATTCCGGCGGCGCGGGTCGGCAGCGTCGAAGTGCGGCCGGTGCGCCAGCTGGACGTGTGAGCGGCCGCGCCGCAGCCAAACCACCACTGGGAGTTCACGCCATGAACCGCAATGGCTACCCATTACCCCGTATTGCCAGCCGCGGTGAAGGCTGGGGCGGCATGCCCGATCTGAACGGCCAGGGGCTGAACTGGACCCGCCTGCACGACCAATATCAGCAGCCGGCCGCCCATGCCTGTTGCTCGGTGAATGAAAGCTGAACCACCCCTGAACAGGAGAGCGACAATGATCATCGATACCCCGCAAAGCCGGATCAAGCAGGCCGTCGACAGCTGGGCGCAGGCCGCACAGTCCAAGGATGTCGAGCGCATCATCAGCCACTACAGCGACGAGGTGGTGGCCTATGACGCCATAGGTCCGTTGCGCTTCGTCGGTCGCGCAGCCTACAAGGCGCACTGGCAAGCCTGCATGGAAATGTGCACGGGCGAGGGCATGTTCGAGGTGCACGATCCGAGTTTCGTGATCGACGACAACCTCGGCGTGGCCCATTACCTGTTGCATTGCGGCGGCACCGACGACAAGGGCCAGACGCAGAGCTGCTGGATGCGCGTCACCCAGTGCTTTCGCAGGCAGGGTGAGCGCTGGTTGATCGTCCACGAGCATTTTTCCGTGCCCAGCGACATGGAAAGCGGCAAGGCGCTGTTCGACCTCAAGCCGTGATTGTGGTTACGGGCCGGTAGTCAGGCTGTGCGACCGGGGAGGGCACCTGCCCAAGGTGGCGTGGTGTGCGGCAGATCCGGGTAGGGTGCGCCGTGCGCACCACTGGCAGAGCGCTATGCGCTCTGCACCGCCAGTCTTTATCCGCGAATTTCGCGACTGAAACGCAACGCCGCCCGACGCAACGCCGGCCGACGGATCGCCGCCCGACGGATCGCCGCCCGGTCGTTCTTGCGCGGAGCCTCTCGCACCGGCTTCAGGGCAATGTGCTCAAGGCCGTGCAACTGGCCTCATAGTTCTGCTTGCAGGCGCTCTGGAACAGCCGGCGTGCCTGGTTGGCATCGCGCGGTACGCCTTGCTCGCCCCTGAGATAGAGGTTGCCGAGGATGTGCTGGGCCAGCGGATTGCCGCTGGCGGCCGACTGGTTGAGGTACTTGAGCATGCGCTGCGGGTTGGCGAACTGCGGATTGTCGCGGCCGGTATACAGATAGGCCAGGCTGACCGCCGCCAGGGCGTGGCCCTTGTCGGCGGCCTGCTGCCACCAGTATTCGGCTTGCTTGAGGTCTTTCGCCGGTTGGCCGACGAAGTAGGAACTGCCCAGCTGGAACTGGCTGTCGAGGTCGCCGCGATGGGCTTGGCTGCGCAGTCTCTCCAGGGTGGCATCTGCGTCCTCGACCTGGGAGCCGCCCGTTAGCGGCGCCTGCGCCTGGGGCGTCTGTGGTTGCTGGCTGGCGCAACCGCCCAGCAGCGACAGCGCGCACAGGAACGCGAGTAGTTTTGTGCCTGCCCATTGCTGAACTGTCATGGTTATTCCTTCACGTATGCGGGAGGCTTGCGCCAGGCTGTTCGGACGGTCCGGCGCGCCGGGGGGGTGCCTGATCAAACGCAACGCTTTGCGCCGCCGGCTAGGTGTCTATTCCCTGGCGCGGCCCCTTGAGCCGATTGGCCTGCAGAAGACCCCGGGAGTGGGCGCAAGTTGCGCTGCTGCTTGCCGCTATCCGACAGGGTGCTGCGGCTACCGCCTTGTCAGTCTGGAGGGAACGAGCCCTGGCTCTCGCTCAGCGGGCTTCGCCAGGCGCGCCATTCCCGGCAGAATGTCTATCTGTTCGTCGCCTCTGGCGTTTTCCCTTGGCTGGCAGCACTGCGGTTCTTGCGGACAGTGGAGCAGCGCCATCATCAGACCGTTGAGGTACCCATGATCATTAGCAGCAACTTCGACAGCGGCAATATCGAGGTGCTCGACGCCAGCAACCCGCAGCGGGTGCTGCTGGCCATGCGCCCCGATCTCAACAGCTATCACTTCCAGTGGTTCCATTTCAAAGTCGAGGGTTTGACCCCGGGCCAGCGCTACGGCTTCAGCTTGAGCAACGCCGGCGAGTCCGCCTACAACCATGCCTGGACCGGTTACAACGCCGTCGCCTCTTACGATCATCGCACCTGGTTCCGCGTGCCCAGCCGCTTCGAGGATGGTGCGCTCGATTTCGCCATCGAGCCGAGCGAGGCCCAGGTCTGGTTCGCCTACTTCGAGCCCTACAGCCGCGCGCGCCATGACTGGCTGATCGAGCAGGCGCTGAACCAGGCCGGTGCCGAGCTGTTCGCCACGGGTAACAGCATCGAGGGCCGCGGCATCCAGTTGCTGCGCGTCAGCCGCAACCCGCAGGCGCAGCGCAAGATCTGGATCATCGCCCAGCAGCACCCCGGCGAGCACATGGCCGAATGGTTCATGGAGGGTGTGATCGAGCACCTGCAGCGGCGCGACGACGCCGAACTGAATGCCCTGCTGCAGCAGGCCGACCTCTACCTGGTGCCGAACATGAACCCCGACGGCGCCGTGCGTGGCCACTTGCGCACCAACGCCGCCGGCCAGGACCTCAACCGCGCCTGGCAAGCGGCCAGCGCGAGCGAGAGCCCCGAGGTGTTGTTCGTCCAGCAGCAGATGCGCCAGGTCGGCGTCGACCTGTTCCTCGATATCCACGGCGACGAGGAAATTCCCCACGTATTCACCGCCGGCTGCGAAGGCAACCCCGGTTACAGCCCGCGCCTGGCACAACTGGAGGAGGAGTTCCGCAGCCGCCTGGTCGGTATCGGCGCCGAATTCCAGACAGAATTCGGCTACAAACGCGACGAGCCGGGCCAGGCCAACACCACCCTGGCCTGCAACGGGGTCGGTATGGAATTCGACTGCCTGTCCTTCACCATCGAGATGCCGTTCAAGGACCACGACGACAACCCCAATCCGCTCACCGGCTGGAGCGGCAAGCGCTCGAAGCGGTTGGCCAGGGATGTGCTCAGGGTGGTGGCGGCGATGGTGGGTGGGCTGCGTTAGGCAGGATAAGTAGCACGGCCACTACTCGATGCTCAGGGACTCGATCCAGCGCACGCCGGGGGCAATCTCGTCGCGCTGCTCCGGTTGGTAGGGCGGCTGTTCGGCGGTGTCTGACGGCGCGCTGATGTAGTTGAGGTCTATCGCCTGCGGTCTGCCCCGCAGCCCTTGTTGCGTAGGCTCCAGTTGGAAGTACAAGCCATTCCACAGCTTGGCGCCGAAATCGGTCGGCAACTGGTACAAGAACAACAGGTTGTGCTCCAGCCATGCCAGGTCATCGGGGGTAATGGTGCCGGGCTGCGCGTGCGGGTAAGGCACATGGCAGAAGACTTCGCCCGGGCCGTCGAGGCATTTGAACTCCTTCATGGACAGGAAGTGGTCGGTGAAGCGCGCAGGCTCCAGGGTGACGGTGAACGCCACGGTTCCATCACCGCGCGGCTCGAAACGCACGCTGCCAAGGGTGATTCGCTGGTTGTCGCGGGTGGTGGCGGTGATGCTCTTCACACCCAGCAACTCCCACGCCAAGGCGTTGGAGGGGGGAACGGCAAGCAGGCCGATGAGCATGAGCGAACTCAGCCGGGCGAATAGTCTTCTGCGTGGCATGAGGATTCCTCGGTTTATCTCGCGACGGCAGCAGGCTGGCTGCGGAGCGCTGAGGAGCGCATTTCAATCGCGACGCGCCCTGTTTATGGAGCATAGCCTGTACATGTTGCCGGAGCCGATCGGCAAGGTGCTCCAGGCAGGTAAACAACAGGTCGGGCGATTGCTGCCTGATTGGATCGGATGCCGCGTGCCTGCCGGCAGCAATCACAGGTACTCGATGTGGCGTATGAAGACGTCTGTGCCGCACGAAGACTGGGTGAGGTCGGAGGCGACAATAGTCTTCGTCACGGCCTGGTCGGTTAACGGACAGCGTCCGTCTCCTGAATTTTGCGCCACCGCCGCCCGATGAGTGAGGCCGCTTGATGGGAGATTGCCCGTCGTCCAGACACCGCGCTGTCGCGTAGAAAACTGGGGGCAATTGCGTCTATCGGCTTGTGGGCCCCTCCCACAAGGAACGTCATAACCCATAACATCAATGACATACAGGTTATTTGATAAGAGGGCTGTGCGTTGTAATTGCCCTTATCGATACAACCGGCCCCATCATTATTCCCGCTGATATTCATCTTCGTGGCGTTCGATTCGTTCAAGGTCAGCTCAGCCCGCAAACTCCGCCCATCCACAACCACCTCTGGCGGAGTCATCCATGGAACAGTCCAACAACAACCCTGTCTGGCCGTTGTCTTTGACCCTTGCCGCCGTCTTGCTGCTCAGCGCCTGCGGCCAGGCTCCGCAAGCCACCCAGCCGATGCCCGCGGCGCAAGTCAGTGTCGCCGAAGTCATCGAACAGCCGATCAACGAATGGGATGAATTCACCGGGCGTCTTGAAGCCCCCGAATCGGTGGATGTTCGCCCGCGGGTGTCCGGCTTCATCGACCGGGTGGCATTCGACGAAGGCAGTTTGGTGAAGAAAGGCGATTTGCTGTTCCAGATCGATCCGCGGCCATTCGAGGCCGAGGTCAAACGCCTCGAAGCCCAATTGCAACAAGCCAGCGCCAGCCAGACCCGCACCCTCGGCGAAGCCCGTCGCGGCGAGCGTCTGCGCAAGAGCAACGCGATTTCCGCCGAGCTGGCCGATGCCCGCGCCAGCGCCGCCCAGGAAGCCCAGGCCGCGGTCGCCGGCATCCAGGCCGAGCTGGACAACGCCCGCCTCAACCTGAGTTTCACCCGCGTCACCGCGCCCATCGATGGCCGCGTCAGCCGTGCCGAAGTCACCGCCGGTAACCTGGTCACCGCCGGGCAGAGCCAGCTCACCTCGTTGGTCAGTACCGACAAGGTCTATGCCTACTTCGATGCCGACGAGCGGGTGTTCCTCAAGTACGTCGAGCTGGCCCGTCAGGACGGCGGCCAGATCCGCGACGCCAGCCCGGTCTACCTCGGTCTGAGCAGCGAGGAAGGCCATCCGCACCTCGGTCGGCTGGATTTTCTCGACAACCAGGTCAACCCGCAGACCGGCACCATCCGTGGCCGCGCGGTGTTCGACAACGCCGACGGCCGTTTCACCCCCGGCCTCTATGCCCGCCTCAAGCTGGTCGGCAGCAGCACCTACGCCGCGACCCTGATTCAGGACGTGGCCGTGGGCACCGACCTGGGCAAGAAGTTCGTCCTGGTGCTCGGCGAAGACAACAGCGTGAATTACCGCGCCATCGAACTGGGGCCGAAGATGGAAGGCCTGCGCATCGTCCGCAGCGGCCTGGCCAAGGGCGAGAAGATCGTGGTCAACGGCCTGCAACGCGCCATGCCCGGTTCCATCGTCGAGCCGCAAAGCGTGCCCATGGCCGATAGCGAAACCCTCGCTGCCCTCGCCCGTTTGCGCCAAGCAGTGGATGCCCGCGACGCGCCACGTGTCGCCGAACAGAACGCCAAGTCCGGCACCCCCCGCAGCTGATAACGCCTTGGTGCGCGCAGCGCACCCTACCCCTGACCGTAGGGTGCGCCGTGCGCACCAGCGTCCAAGGACTCACAAATGAACTTCTCGCAATTCTTTATCCAGCGGCCGATCTTCGCTGCGGTGTTGTCGCTGCTGATCCTGATCGGCGGGGCCATCTCGCTGTTCCAGTTACCGATCAGCGAATACCCGGAAGTGGTGCCGCCCACCGTGGTGGTGCGCGCCAACTTCCCCGGCGCCAACCCCAAGGTGATCGGCGAAACCGTCGCTTCGCCGCTGGAACAGGCGATCACCGGCGTGGAAGGCATGCTCTATATGTCGTCCCAGGGCACGGCCGACGGCAAGATGACCCTGACCCTGACCTTCGCCCTCGGCACCGACCTGGACAAAGCCCAGGTGCAGGTGCAGAACCGCGTCACCCGAACCATGCCGACCCTGCCCACCGAAGTGCAGCGCCTCGGCGTGACCGTGGACAAGGCCTCGCCCGACCTGACCATGGTGGTGCACCTGACCTCGCCCGACGACCGCTACGACATGCTCTACCTGTCCAATTACGCCGCACTGAATATCAAGGACGAGCTGGCGCGTCTGGACGGCATCGGCGATGTGCAGTTGTTCGGCCTCGGCAATTACTCGCTGCGCGTCTGGCTCGACCCGAACAAGGTGGCCTCGCGCAATCTGACCGCAACGGACGTGGTCAACGCCATCCGCGAGCAGAACCGCCAGGTCGCCGCCGGTTCGCTCGGTGCGCCGCCGGCCGATGCCGGCAACAGCTTCCAGTTGTCGATCAACACCCAGGGCCGCCTGGTCACTGAGGAGGAGTTCGAGAACATCATCGTCCGCGCCGGCGAGAACGGCGAAATCACCCGCCTCAAGGACATCGCGCGGATCGAGCTGGGCTCCAGCCAGTACGCCCTGCGTTCCTTGCTGAACAACAAACCCGCAGTCGCCATCCCGGTATTCCAGCGCCCCGGCTCCAACGCCATCGAGATTTCCGATGCGGTGCGCACACGCATGGCCGAGCTGAAGCAGAGCTTCCCCGAGGGCGTGGATTACGAAATCGTCTACGACCCGACCATCTTCGTCCGTGGATCGATCGAGGCGGTGGTGCACACCCTGCTCGAAGCCATCATCCTGGTGGTGCTGGTGGTGATCCTGTTCCTGCAAACCTGGCGCGCCTCGATCATCCCGCTGGCCGCCGTGCCGGTGTCCTTGATCGGCACCTTTGCCGTGATGCACATGTTCGGCTTCTCGCTCAACGCGCTGTCGCTGTTCGGTCTGGTGCTGGCCATCGGCATCGTGGTGGACGACGCCATAGTCGTGGTGGAAAACGTCGAACGTAATATCGGCCTGGGCAAGACCCCGGTGGAAGCCACCAAACAGGCGATGAAGGAAGTCACCGGGCCCATCGTCGCCACCGCTCTGGTGCTATGCGCGGTGTTTATCCCCACCGCCTTTATCTCCGGGCTGAGCGGGCAGTTCTATCAGCAGTTCGCCCTGACCATCGCGATTTCCACGGTGATCTCGGCGTTCAACTCGCTGACCCTGTCCCCGGCCCTGGCCGCGGTGTTGTTGCGCAGCCACGATGCGCCCAGGGACGGCTTCTCCAAGGTGCTCGACAAGCTGTTCGGCGGCTGGTTGTTCGCCCCGTTCAACCGGGCGTTCGAGCGCGCCAGCCACGGCTATGTCGGCACCGTGAAGCGCGTGCTGCGTGGCAGCGGCATCGCCCTGTTCGTCTATGCCGGGCTGATGGGCCTGACTTACCTGGGCTTCGCGACCACTCCCACCGGCTTTGTCCCCGCACAGGACAAACAGTACCTGGTGGCCTTCGCCCAGTTGCCGGATGCTGCGACCCTGGATCGCACCGAAGATGTGATGAAAAAGATGTCGGACATCGCCGGCAAACACCCCGGCGTGGAAAACACCATCGCCTTCCCCGGCCTGTCGATCAACGGCTTCACCAACAGTCCGAACAGCGGCATCGTCTTCGTCGCCCTGAAAGACTTCGACCAGCGCCAGGACGAGAGCATGTCGGCCGGGGCCATTGCCGCCGAGCTCAACGGCCAGTTCGGCTCTATTCAGGAAGCCTATCTGGCGATCTTCCCGCCACCACCGGTGCAGGGCCTGGGCACCATCGGCGGCTTCCGCTTGCAAGTGCAGGACCGTGGCAACCTCGGCTACGACGAGCTGTACCTGCAGACCCAGAACGTCATCGCCAAGGCGCGCCAGCTGCCGGAGCTTGACCCGATGTCGCTGTTTACCAGCTATCAAGTGAATGTGCCGCAGATCGATGCTGCCATCGACCGCGAGAAAGCCAAGACCCACGGCGTGGCCATCGACGACATCTTCGACACCATGCAGATCTACCTGGGCTCGCTGTACGCCAACGACTTCAACCGTTTTGGCCGCACCTACCAGGTCAATGTGCAGGCCGACCAGCAGTTCCGTCTGGAAGCCGAGCAGATCGGCCAGCTCAAGGTGCGCAACAACCGTGGCGAGATGGTGCCGCTGTCGACCTTCGTCAAGGTCAGCGATAGCGCCGGGCCGGATCGGGTGATGCATTACAACGGCTTCCTCACCGCCGAAATCAATGGCGCCGCCGCCCCCGGCTACAGCTCCGGCCAGGCCGAAGCGGCGATGGCCAGGCTGCTCACAGAGGAACTGCCCAACGGCATGAGCTTCGAGTGGACCGACCTGACCTACCAGCAGATCCTCGCCGGTAACAGCGCGATCTTCGTCTTCCCGCTCTGTGTACTGCTGGCCTTCCTGGTGCTGGCCGCCCAGTACGAGAGCTGGAGCCTGCCGCTGGCGGTGATTCTGATCGTGCCGATGACCCTGCTATCGGCGATCACCGGGGTGATCCTGGCCGGTGGCGACAACAACATCTTCACCCAGATCGGCTTGATCGTACTGGTGGGCCTGGCGTGCAAGAACGCCATCCTGATCGTCGAGTTCGCCAAGGAGAAGCAGGAAGAGGGCATGGACCGCGTCAGCGCGGTGCTGCAAGCCTGCCGCCTGCGCTTGCGGCCGATCCTGATGACCAGCTTCGCCTTCATCATGGGCGTGGTGCCGCTGGTACTGTCCTCCGGCGCCGGCGCGGAGATGCGCCATGCCATGGGCGTCGCGGTGTTCAGCGGGATGCTCGGCGTGACCTTCTTCGGCCTGCTGCTGACCCCGGTGTTCTACGTGCTGATCCGCGCCTTCGTGGAGAACGGCCAAGCCAAGAAAGCCGCGCGTCTGCAGGAGGTGCAGGCATGAAGGCACTAGCTCCCGCCTTGCTGGCCCTGGCCTGCGCCTTGACCCTTGGAGCCTGCGCCGTCGGCCCCGACTACCAGACCCCGGCAACCGCGCCGGCGCAACTGAGCGCCGCCAAAGCCGGCGACTACGACCGCTCGCGTTTCGAAGCGCTCTGGTGGCAGCAGTTCGACGACCCGACCCTGAACCAGCTGGTGCAGCAGTCGCTAGACGGCAACCGCCAGCTGCGCGTGGCCTTCGCCCGCCTGCGCGCCGCCCGCGCCATTCGTGACGATGTCGCCAACGACCAGTTGCCGACCGTCAGCAGCCGTGCCAGCAGCGAGATCGGCAAGGCCCAGCAGCCCGGCATCAGCGAGCGACGGGTGAACAGCGAGCGCTACGACCTGGGGCTGGACATGGCCTGGGAACTGGATCTGTTCGGCCGCATCCAGCGCCAACTGGAAGCCAGCGACGCGCAGATCGAAGTGGCCGAAGCCGACTACCACCAGTTGCAGGTCAGTCTGATCGCCGAGCTGGTGGATGCCTATGGCAACCTGCGCGGCGCCCAGCTGCGCGAGCGCATCGCCACGCAGAACCTGGAAAACCAGCAGGAGTCGCGGGCCATCACCGAGCAATTGCGCGAGGCCGGGGTCGGCAGGGAACTGGATGTGCTGCGCGCCGATGCCCGTCTGGCCGCCACCGCAGCCAGCCTGCCGCAATTGCAGGCGCAGCAACAACGGGCCAAACACCGCATCGCCACCCTGCTCGGCCTGCGCCCGGAACAACTCGAGCTGGATCTGTCCGCCCGGCCGTTGCCGGCCATCGCCAAGGCCCTGCCGATCGGCGACCCGGCCGAACTGCTGCGGCGCAGGCCCGACGTGCACGCCGCCGAACGCCAGCTGGCGGCGGCCACCGCGAGCATCGGCGTGGCCACCGCGGATCTGTTTCCGCGGGTCAGCCTCAGTGGTTTCTTGGGCTTTACCGCCGGACGCGGCTCGCAACTGGGCTCATCGGCGGCGCGCGCCTGGGGCGTGGCGCCGAGCATAAGCTGGGCGGCGTTCGACCTGGGCAGCGTACGTGCTCGTCTGCGCGGCGCCGAAGCCGAAGCCGATGGCGCCCTGGCCAACTATGAGCAACAGGTGCTGCTGGCGCTGGAGGAATCGGCCAACGCCTTCAGCGACTACGCCAACAACCAGCAACGCCTGCTCGCCCTGCTGCGCCAAGCCGACGCCAGCCGCGCCGCCGCCGAACAAGCCAGGGTGCGCTACCGCGAAGGCGAGGTGGACTTTCTGGTGCTGCTCGACGCCGAACGCGAGCGGCTGGCCGCCGAAGACGCCCAGGCCCAGGCCGAAATCGAGCTGTACCGGGGCATAGTCGCCATCTACAAGGCGCTGGGAGGAGGTTGGCAGCCAGACGCTTCTACAAAAGCCGCGTGATCCGAGGGGCGGGGCGGGCATGCCGGCAGGCCTGTCCGCCGCTCCCTGGCCAGGATCTCAGCCGCGGTAGTAGCGCTGCGGCACGAACGGGGTCTTGGCGACTTTCATCGCCACGCGCTTGCCGCGCACCATGGCCCAGACCGGGGTGTCGAGGGCCGTGTGGCTGCTTTGCAGGTAACCCATGGCCACCGGTGCGCCCAGGGTCGGGCCGAAGCCGCCGCTGCATACCGAGCCAATCACATTGCCATCGGCATCGACGATTTCCGCGCCTTCGCGTACAGGCACGCGCTCTTGCGGCAGCAGGCCGACGCGCTTGCTGGCGACGCCCTGTTGCTGCTGGGCGAAGATCCGCTCGGCGCCGGGGAAGCCGCCGGCCCGCGCGCCATCGGCGCGGCGGGCCTTGGAGATGGCCCACAGCAGGCTGGCTTCGATCGGCGTGGTGCTGCTGCTCATGTCGTGGCCGTACAGGCACAGGCCGGCTTCCAGGCGCAGCGAATCGCGCGCACCGAGGCCGATGGCCGCGACTTCCGGTTCGGCCAGCAGGCTGCGTGCCAGGGCTTCGGCGTGTGCGGCCGGCACCGAGATTTCATAGCCGTCTTCGCCGGTGTAGCCGGAGCGGCTGACGAAGCAGTCGACGCCGAGCAGGCGCACCGGGGCGAACTGCATGAAGGTCATCTTGGCCACTTCCGGCGCCAGGCGCGCCAGCACGTCGACGGCTTGCGGGCCCTGCAGGGCGAGCAGGGCGCGGTCGAAGCAGGGCTCGATCTGGCATTGGCTGGCGATCTGCAGTTGCAGGTGCATCAGGTCCTGGTGCTTGCAGGCGGCGTTGACCACCAGAAACAGGGTATCGTCGCCCAGGTTGGCGACCATCAGGTCGTCGAGAATGCCGCCCTGATCATCGGTGAACATGGCGTAGCGCTGCATGCCCACCGGCAGGTCGACGATGTCGACCGGCACCAGGCGTTCCAGGGCCGCTGCCGCCTGCGGGCCGCGCAGGATGATCTGGCCCATGTGCGAGACGTCGAACAGGCCGGCGGCCTCACGGGTGTGCAGGTGTTCCTTCATCACGCCGAGCGGGTATTGCACCGGCATGTCGTAGCCGGCGAAGGGCACCATGCGCGCGCCGAGTTCCAGGTGCAGGGCGTGTAGCGGGGTTTTCGCCAGGGTTTCAGTGGTCATGCAATCTCTCCGGTAGGGTGCGCCGTGCGCACCGGGTCGTGATCAATACGTGTGTCGGATGGGGTCATTGGTGCGCGCAGCGCACTCTACGTCAGCATTCGATGATGTTCACCGCCAGGCCGCCGCGCGAGGTTTCCTTGTATTTGCTCTTCATGTCGGCGCCGGTCTGGCGCATGGTGCGGATCACTTTGTCGAGCGAGACGAAGTGCTGGCCGTCGCCGCGCAGGGCCATGCGCGCGGCGTTGATCGCCTTGACCGAGCCCATTGCGTTGCGTTCGATGCAGGGTACCTGGACCAGGCCGCCGATCGGGTCGCAGGTCAGGCCGAGGTTGTGTTCCATGCCGATCTCGGCGGCATTCTCCACCTGGTTGACGCTGCCGCCGAGTACTTCGCACAGGGCGCCGGCGGCCATCGAACAGGCCACGCCGACTTCGCCCTGGCAGCCGACCTCGGCGCCGGAGATCGAGGCGTTTTCCTTGTAGAGGATGCCGATGGCGGCGGCGGTGAGCAAGAAGCGCACCACGCCGTCGTCGTTGGCGCCGGGGATGAAGCGCATGTAGTAGTGCAGCACCGCCGGCACTATGCCGGCCGCGCCGTTGGTCGGGGCGGTCACCACGCGGCCGCCGCTGGCGTTTTCCTCGTTGACCGCCAGGGCGTAGAGGTTGACCCAGTCGAGCACGCTCAGCGAGTCGCGCAGGGCGGCTTCCGGATGGTCGCACAGCTGGCGGTGCAGGGCGGCGGCGCGGCGCCTGACCTTGAGCCCGCCGGGCATGATGCCTTCGTTGCGGCAGCCGGCCTCGACGCAGTCCTGCATCACCTGCCAGATCTTCAGCAGACCGGCGCGGGTTTCCGCCTCCGGACGCCAGGCGGCTTCGTTGGCCAGCATCAGCTGGCTGATCGACAGCTGGTGTTCGGCGCAGTGGGCCAGCAGTTGCTTGCCGGTGGTGAAGGGGTAGGTCAGTTGGGTCTGGTCCTCGACGATGCGGTCGGCGCCGGCGGCGTCTTCATCGACCACGAAACCGCCGCCCACCGAGTAGTACTCGCGCGAGCGGATCTGCAAGCCGGCAGCGTCGAAGGCGCGGAAGATCATGCCGTTGGGGTGATACTCCAGCGGTTTGCGGATCATCGCCAGGTGTTCTTTCTCGAGGAAACGGATCGGTTTTTCGCCGAGCAGTCGCAGTTCGCCGGTTTCGCGCAGGGCCGCCAGGCGTCCGGCGATGCTGGCAATCTCGACGGTATCGGGCTGCTCGCCCTCGAGGCCGAGGAGTACCGCCTTGTCGCTGCCGTGGCCCTTGCCGGTGGCGCCGAGCGAGCCGTACAGCTCGACTTTGACCGACTCGGTGCTGGCCAGCAGGCCGTCGCGGCGCAAACCTTCGGCGAAGCGGGCGGCGGCGCGCATCGGCCCGACCGTGTGCGAGCTGGACGGGCCGATGCCGATTTTGAATAGATCGAAAACGCTGAGTGACATGTGGGTCTCCGGCTTCTGGTTGTGATGCGGTGCAAGCTCTTGTAGGAGCGGGCCATGCCCGCGAAGGGCTCTCTCAATCGCGGGCATGGCCCGCTCCTACGCACAGCATCAAGAAGCGTACTTAATCTATGCAGAGTAGACCGGGAAAGTCGCGCAAAGGTCGGCGACCTGACCACGAACCCGCGCGCTGACTTCGGCGTTATCCAGCGCATCGAGGATGTCGCAGATCCAGCCGGCCAGTTGGCGGCACTCGCCCTGCCTGAAGCCGCGGCTGGTCACCGCAGGGGTGCCGATGCGGATGCCGGAGGTGACGAACGGCGACTGCGGGTCGTTGGGCACGGCGTTCTTGTTCACCGTGATATGCGCCGCGCCCAGCGCCGCATCGGCGGCCTTGCCGGTCAGACCCTGCTTGACCAGGCTGATCAGCATCAGGTGGTTGTCGGTGCCGCCGGAAACCACCCCATAGCCGCGGCCGACGAAGACTTCGGCCATGGCCCGGGCGTTGTCGATCACCTGCTGTTGATAGGTCTTGAAGCCGGGTTCCAGAGCCTCCTTGAAGCACACCGCCTTGGCCGCGATCACGTGCATCAGCGGCCCGCCCTGGGCGCCGGGGAACACCGCGGCGTTGAGCTTCTTCTCGATCTCGGGATTGCTCTTGGCCAGAATCAGGCCGCCACGCGGGCCGCGCAGGGTCTTGTGGGTGGTGCTGGTGACCACATCGGCGAACGGAATCGGGTTGGGGTACAGGCCGGCGGCGACCAGGCCGGCGACGTGGGCCATGTCGACGAACAGCAGGGCGCCGACCTGGTCGGCGATGGCGCGGAAGCGGGCGAAATCCAGGGTGCGCGAATAGGCGCTGAACCCTGCGACTATCATCTTCGGCTGGTGTTCGACGGCCAGGCGCTCGACCTCGGCGTAGTCGATCAGGCCGTTCTCGTCGATGCCGTACTGCACGGCGTTGTACAGCTTGCCCGAGGACGACACCTTGGCGCCGTGGGTCAGGTGGCCGCCATGGGCCAGGCTCATGCCGAGAATGGTATCGCCGGCATTGAGCAGGGCCAGGTACACCGCCGAGTTGGCCGAGGAACCGGAGTGCGGTTGGACGTTGGCGTAATCGGCGCCGAACAGTTGCTTGGCCCTCTCTATTGCAAGCTGCTCGACCACATCCACATGCTCGCAACCGCCGTAGTAGCGCTTGCCCGGATAGCCTTCGGCGTACTTGTTGGTCAGGCCGCTGCCCTGGGCCTGCATGACCCGCTGGCTGCAGTAGTTTTCCGAGGCGATCAACTCGATGTGATCTTCCTGGCGCTGCTCTTCGGCGTTGATCGCGGCGAGCAGGGCGTCATCGTAGCCTTGCAGTTGGTCGTGCTTGCTGAACATGCTGAGGATCCTCGGTTGTTGTTCTTTTGGGGTGCAACCGACCCGCCCCGGGTAGGGGTGAGTCGAAAATATTGGGTAAACAAAGTCGTAGGATGGGTCGGGCCGCGCAGGTTAGCCGCGCATGGCACTGAACATGCCGACGACACCGCTATTGAGCGCCGCGTAACCCATCGTTGCCGAGTACGCAGCGCTGTGATGGGTATCGCTGCGCTCAACCCATCCTACTTTCCAACTTTGCCTCAGGCCTCCTGGTAAGCCTCGATCGACGGGCAGGCGCAGATCAGGTTGCGGTCGCCGAACACGTTGTCGACCCGACCCACCGGTGGCCAGTACTTGCCGTCGATCAGGCTGGCGAGCGGGTAGACCGCCTGCTCGCGGCTGTAGCCGTGGCTCCACTCGCCGACCAGTTCCAGGGCGGTGTGCGGCGCGTTCTTCAGCGGGTTGTCGATGGCGTCCAGGGCGCCGGTTTCCACCGCGCGGATTTCATTGCGGATGGCGATCATGGCGTCGCAGAAGCGGTCCAGCTCTTCCTTGGATTCGCTTTCGGTCGGCTCGATCATCAGGGTGCCGGCGACCGGGAAGGACATGGTCGGGGCGTGGAAGCCGAAGTCGATCAGGCGCTTGGCCACGTCGTCGACGCTGATGCCCGAACTGTCCTTGAGCGGGCGGATATCCAGGATGCACTCGTGCGCCACCAGGCCGTTGCTGCCGGAATACAGCACCGGGTAGTGCTCTTCGAGGCGGCGGGCGATGTAGTTGGCGTTGAGAATGGCCACCTGCGAGGCACGCTTGAGGCCTTCGCCGCCCATCATGCTGATGTACATCCAGGTGATCGGCAGGATGCTGGCGCTGCCGAATGGAGCGGCGCTGACCGCACCGGTCTTGCGTGCCATGTTGGCGTGGCCGGGCAGGAAGGGAATCAGGTGCGCCTTGACCCCGATCGGGCCGACGCCCGGGCCGCCACCGCCGTGGGGGATGCAGAAGGTCTTGTGCAGGTTCAGGTGCGAGACGTCGCCGCCGAACTGGCCCGGCGCGCAGAGGCCGACCATGGCGTTCATGTTGGCGCCGTCGATGTACACCTGGCCGCCGTTGTCGTGAATGATCTGGGCGATCTCGCGGATGCCTTCCTCGAACACACCGTGGGTCGAGGGGTAGGTGATCATCAGCGCGGCCAGGCGCTCCTTGTGCTCCTCGGCCTTGGCGCGCAGGTCGGCGATGTCGACGTTGCCGCGCGCGTCACAGGCGGTCACCACCACGCGCATGCCGGCCATGCTGGCGGTCGCCGGGTTGGTGCCGTGGGCCGAGGACGGGATCAGGCAGATGTCGCGCTGCTCGTCGCCGCGGCTCTGGTGGTAGGCGCGGATCGCCAGCAGGCCGGCGTATTCGCCCTGGGAGCCGGCGTTCGGCTGCAGGGAGATGCCGTCGTAGCCGGTGGCGGCGCAGAGCATGGCTTCCAGCTCGTCGGTCAGCTGCCGGTAGCCCTGGCTCTGTTCGGCCGGGGCGAAGGGGTGCAGGTTGCCGAACTCGGCCCAGGTCACCGGGATCATTTCGCTGGCGGCGTTGAGCTTCATGGTGCAGGAGCCCAGCGGGATCATGCTGCGGTCCAGGGCCAGGTCCTTGTCGGCGAGCTTGCGCAGGTAGCGCATCAGCTCGGTTTCCGAGTGGTAACGGTTGAACACCTGGTGCTGCAGGATCGCCGACTGGCGCAGCAGACCTTGCGGCAGGCGCGCGGCGACGCTGGCGGCCAGCTCATCGAAGCTCGGCAGGCTGTGGCCCGGCTCGGCGAAGACTTCCCACAGGCGCTCGACGGCGGCCTGGTCGCTGGTTTCGTCCAGGGACAGGCCCAGGCGCTGGCCATCGATCTGGCGCAGGTTGATGCCCATCGCGCGTGCCTGCTGGTGCAGTTGCGCGGTACGCTCGCCGGTGGCGATGCTGAGGGTATCGAAGAAGTGCGCTTGCTCCACGCTCAGGCCGAGCTTGCTCAGACCCTGGGCGAAGATCGCGGTCAGTTGGTGAATGCGCTGGGCGATCGCACTCAGACCCTGCGGGCCGTGATAGACGGCGTACATGCTGGCGATGTTGGCCAGCAGCACCTGGGCGGTACAGATGTTGCTGGTGGCCTTCTCGCGGCGGATATGCTGCTCGCGGGTCTGCATGGCCAGGCGCAGGGCCGGCTTGCCGAAGCGATCGACCGAGACGCCGACCAGGCGCCCCGGCATGTCGCGCTTGAACGCATCGCGGGTGGCGAAGTAGGCGGCGTGCGGGCCGCCGAAACCGAGCGGCACACCGAAACGCTGGGCGCTGCCCAGGGCCACGTCGGCGCCGAACTCGCCCGGCGGGGTGAGCAGGCACAGGGCCAGCAGGTCGGCGGCTACCGCGACCAGGGCGCCCACTGCGTGGAAACGCTCGATCAGCGCGCGGTAGTCGAAGATGTCGCCATTGCTCGCCGGGTATTGCAGCAGCGCGCCGAAGTAGGCGCTGGCATCGGTGATGGCGCTTTCGTCGCCGACCACCACCTCGATGCCCAGCGGTTCGGCGCGGGTGCGCAGCACGTCGAGGGTCTGCGGGTGGCAGTGCTGCGAGGCGAAGAAGGCGTTGCTGGCCTTGTTCTTCGACAGGCGCTTGCAGAAGGTCATGGCTTCGGCGGCGGCGGTGGCTTCATCCAGCAGCGAGGCGTTGGCGATCGACAGGCCGGTGAGGTCGATGATCAGGGTCTGGAAATTCAGCAGCGCTTCCAGGCGGCCCTGGGAAATCTCCGGCTGGTAGGGGGTGTAGGCGGTGTACCAGGCCGGATTTTCCAGCAGGTTGCGCAGGATCGCGCTCGGCGTGTGGGTGCCGTAGTAACCCTGGCCGATGTAGCTCTTGAATTGCTGATTGTTGCCGGCAATCGCCTTGATCTTGGCCAGGGCGTCGGCTTCGGACAGGCCCGGGGCCTGGCCGAGGACGCTGCTGCCCTTGATGCTCTCGGGGATCACGCTGGCGGTCAGGGCGTCGAGGGAGTCGAAACCGAGTGCGCCGAGCATGGCGGCGGTATCGGCCTCACGCGGGCCTATATGGCGGGCGATAAATTCGTTCTGGGTGGTCAGATCGGTCATTTCGCTCTCTCAGGCGTCGGCGTTGGCGTTGAGCAGGCGCTCGTAAGCGGCCTGGTCGAGCAGGTCGGCCACGGCACTGGCATTGGTTGGACGGAAGCGGAAGAACCAGCCCTGGCCCAGCGGGTCCTGGTTGACCAGTTCCGGGCTGGCTTCCAGCTCGGGGTTGATTTCGAGCACTTCGCCGTCCAGCGGCATGGCGATGTTGCTGGCCGCTTTTACCGACTCCAGCACCGCGACTTCTGCGCCTTCGGCATAGTTCTGCAGGTCCGGCAGTTGCACGAACACCACGTCACCCAAGGCTTCCTGAGCGTAGGCGGTAATGCCAACGGTGACCAGGCCATCGGCGTCTTGACGCAGCCATTCGTGTTCAACGGTAAAACGCAACTCGCTCATGTGAATTCCTCAAGTAGTCAGACTCGCCCTTTCTCGTGCGGGCGATGAACAAGGCGCTCGTGACAGGCAGCGAACGCTTTGGCTAGAGCATAGCAAGGGCGGTGCCATTGTTGTTTTTATCAATAAAATCAATAGCTTATAATTTATTTGGAATAACTGCGGATAATCCTTGTGTAGCGAATTCGATACAGTGTGGGCGGGGTGGTGCAGAAACGGCGAGGCAAAGCCTGTGATGTCGCGGGTTGGCAGGTCCATGTCGCTCTCGTGTTGCTTTCGTTACGCTGTATTGATTTCGCTACGGTCTGGCCTGGCCGAGTGGAGGCCCCGGATTGCGCTGACGCTTGTTCGGGCTCCAGAACCCTGGTCATCGTCCCGGGTACTCAGCGCATCAGCCCTTCCATGAAGTCCGCCAGCTTGCCGGCCAGGGCGCGGCGCCAGGCAGGGCTGTGGGGGTTGGCGAGGATGCGATCCTCATGGACGAAGCTGCGCACTATGGCGTTGTAGCCGAGCCAGCGGCAGGGTTCCGGCTCCCAGGCCTTGAGGGCCGACAGCGGGCGTTCGCCGAGCACCCAGGGCTGCGCGGTCAACTGGCTGCTGCGGCCGAGGATCAGCTCGGCCAGGGTGCGCCCGCCGAGGTTGCTGGCACCGACACCTTCGCCGCCGTAGCCGCCGGCCAGGGCGATGCGGTTGGCGCGGTCGAGCAGCATGTGCGGCTGGAAGCGCCGCGCCATGCCGAGGTTGCCGCCCCAGCCATGGCTGATCCGGGTGTTGCGCAACTGCGGGAACAGCTCGCCGAACAGGTAGCGGCGCAGGCCGATTTCCTCGGCATTCAGGTTGAAGTCCTGGCGCAGCTTACCGGCGAAGCGGTAGCCGCCACGGGCGCCGAACACCAGGCGGTCGTCGGCGCTGCGCTGGCCGTAGGTGACCTGGCGGCTGAATTCGCTGAAGGCCTGGCCGCGCTCGAGGCCGATCGCGTCCCACTGGCTGCTCGACAGCGGCTCGGTGGCCAGCAGCAGGCTCTGCACCGGCAGCTGATAGCGGCGCAGCAGCGGCAGTTCGGCGGCGTAGCCTTCCACCGCCGGCACCACCCAGTCGGCGCGCAGCTCGCCCTGGGCGGTGCGCAGCAGGCCCGGCTGCCAATGGCTCACGCGGCTCTGCTCGAACAGTTGCACGCCCAGGCGTTCGACCGTCTGGGCCAGGCCGCGCACCAGTCTGGCCGGCTGGATGGTCGCGCAGTGCGGGCTGTGGATGGCGCCGAGCGGGTTGTTGATGCGCAGCTGCTGGCCCAGTTCGTCCGGCGGCAGCCAGCGGTAGTCGGCTTCGCTCAGGCCTTGGCCATGCAGCGAGTCGAGCCAGGCGCGCAGGCGGCGTTCCTGTTCCGGGTAACGCGCCGCGCAATAGAGCACGCCCCCCTTGCGGTAGTCGCAGGCGATGTCCTCGCGCAGCAGGACGCTGGCCACCTCGTCGGGGATGCCGTGCAGCAGGTCGAAGGCGGCGCGCCGCTGTTCGGCGGGCAGGCCGGCGAGCAGGCGCTCATCGCCGAGCAGGCCGCCCATCAGCCAACCGCCGTTGCGCCCGGAGGCGCCAAAGCCGGCGTACTCGGCCTCGACCACGGCGATGCGCAGTTCGGGCGCCTGGCACTTGAGGTAATAGGCCGTCCACAACCCTGTGTAGCCGGCACCGATGATTGCCACGTCGACCTCCAGGCAGCCCTGCAGGGCCGGGCGCGGCCTCAGGGGCGGGTCGAGTCGATCCATCCACAGGCTGATGGGCGGCGACATCGCTTTTCTCCTTATGTGCGCATGTGCCGCCAGCCTAGCCGGCGCAAGGCGCTTTGTCCCGCGGCGTGCGTTGGCTGGCGCTATTCACCGGCGCTATGGCAGGCCATCGAGCCGGCTCATGGGTCGGCGCCAAGGCTGCGTCCTAGAGGGGTGTTCACTCTTTCGGCTGACAGGGCAAATCCCTCTTTCGGGCGCTTATCCGCACGGATGACGCTGGGTAGCTTGGGACCTCAACACGCAACCATGCTTTCCAGGAGAGCCGCATGACAACAAAAACAAGGCATGCAAGCTTCCAGCCGTGCGCACTGGCAGTTGCCGTCGCGCTGGGCTGTGTCGCGCCGGTCCAGGCGATCACGTTCAATGTCGGCGAACTCGAAGCGCAATTCGATTCCGCGCTATCGATCGGCGCCAGCTGGTCGGTGCGCGGCGCCGACCCGGATTTCATTTCTACCGCCAGTGGCGGCAAGGCCTCCTCGCGCACCTCGGACGACGGTCGCTTGAATTTCAAGAAGGGCGAGACCTTCTCGAAGATCTTCAAGGGCATCCACGACCTCGAGCTGAAGTACGGCGACAGCGGCGTGTTCGTGCGCGGCAAGTACTGGTACGACTTCGAGACCAAGGACGAAAGCCGCCTGTTCTATGGCATCGACGATCACAACCGCAAGGAGGCGGCGCAGGCTTCCGGCGCGCAGATTCTCGATGCCTTCATCTACCACAACTACAACATCGGCGATCTGCCGGGCAGCGTGCGGGTCGGCAAGCAGGTGGTCAGCTGGGGCGAGAGCACCTTCATCCAGAATTCGATCAACTCGATCAACCCGGTCGACGTCGCCGCTTTCCGTCGTCCCGGCGCGGAGATCAAGGAAGGCCTGATCCCGGTCAATATGCTCTATCTGTCGCAGGGTCTGAGCGACTCGCTGAGCATGGAAGCCTTCTATCAGCTGGAGTGGGATCAGACCGTGGTGGACAACTGCGGCACCTTCTTCTCCACCACCGATGTGGTCGCCGACGGCTGCGATGATCGCCTGACCGTGTTCGGCCCGGATCTGCCGCCGGGCGAGTCGAGCAACTCCTTCGTCGACAACGCCTACATCCCGCGTGCCGGCGACCGCGATGCGCGCGACAGCGGCCAGTACGGGGTGGCCCTGCGCTGGTTCGCCGAGCAGTTGAACGACACCGAGTTCGGCCTCTACGCGCTGAACTACCACAGCCGCGGTCCGGTATTCAGCACCATCCGCACCACCACGCCGAACTTCGTCAGCTTCATCCCCGGCGCGCCGAACGCCCGCTACTTCATCGAATACCCGGAAGATATCCGCCTCTACGGGCTGAGCTTCCAGACCAACCTCGGCGGCACCGCGCTGTCCGGTGAAGTCAGCTACCGGCCGAACATGCCGATGCAGATCAACTCCACCGACCTGTCCTTCGCCGCCCTCGGCCTGCCGTTCAACCCGGTGTTCGAGAGCGGTCATGCGCTCAACGTCAGCAGCGGCGATATCCACGGCTACGAGCGCAAGCCCTTCACCCAGGCCCAGCTCACCGCGATCCAGTTCATCGACCGGGTGCTCGGCGCCAGCCGCCTGACCCTGGTCGGCGAAGTGGGCTACAACCACATCGGCGGCATCAAGGACGATCCCAGCGAACTGCGCTTCGGTCGCGACCCGATCTACGGTGCCGGCGAATTCAGCGTGCCGGGCGTGTGCGCCGCATTCAACGCCGCCAACCCGGACGAGTGCCAGGGCGACGGCTTCTACACCGACAGTTCCTGGGGCTACCGCTTGGTTGCCAGCGCCGACTACAGCAACGTCTTCGCCGGAATCAACCTGACCCCGAGCGTGGCCTGGTCGCACGACGTCGACGGTTACGGGCCGAACTTCAACGAGGGCAGCAAGGCCGTCAGCCTCGGCCTCAGAGCCGACTACCAGAACACCTACAACGCCAGCCTCAGCTACACCGACTTCTTCGGCGGCGACTACAACACCGTCACCGACCGCGACTTCGTCGCCCTGAGTTTCGGTGCGAACTTCTGATCAACCACGCGCAAGGGATCCGTACCTGATGAAAACTACAAGAATCCTGCAAACGCTGGCCCTGACGCTGCTGGCGACCAGTGTGATGGCCGCCGTCTCCGAACAGGAAGCCGCGCAACTGGGCACCAGCCTGACCCCGCTCGGCGCGGAAATGGCCGGCAATGCCGACGGCAGCATCCCGGCCTGGACCGGTGGCCTGTCGACCAGCGCCGGCGCGGTCGACGCCAAGGGCTTCCTCGCCGACCCGTTCGCGGGCGAGCAGCCGCTGTTCACCATTACCGCGGCCAATGCCGCGCAGTACCAGGACAAGCTGTCCGCCGGGCAAATGGCGATGTTCAAGCGCTATGCCGACAGCTACAAGATCCCGGTCTACCCGACCCACCGCAGCGCTGCGGTGCCCGCTGAAGTCTATGCCGCGGCCAAGCAGAGCGCGCTCAACACCAGCAGCATCGATGGCGGCAACGGCCTGCAGAACTTCAGCGACAGCCGTTACTACGCCTTCCCGATCCCCAAGAGCGGGGTCGAGGTGGTGTGGAACCACATCACCCGCTACCGCGGGGGCAACGTGCGCCGCTGGATCACCCAGGCGACCCCGCAGACCAATGGCTCCTACAGCCTGGTCAAGTTCGAGGACGAGGTGGCCTTCCCCGCCGACATGCCCGACGTCGATTCGGCCAAGGCTGCCAACATCCTGCTCTACTTCAAGCAGCGGGTGACCGCGCCCTCGCGCCTGGCCGGCAACGTGCTGCTGGTCCACGAGACCATCGACCAGGTCAAGGAGCCGCGCCTGGCCTGGATCTACAACGCCGGCCAGCGCCGCGTGCGCCGTGCCCCGCAGGTGGCCTACGACGGGCCGGGCACCGCGGCCGACGGCATGCGCACCGCGGACAACTTCGACCTGTTCTCCGGCGCGCCGGATCGCTACGACTGGAAACTGGTCGGCAAGAAGGAGATGTACATCCCCTACAACAGCTACAAGCTGGACTCGCCGAGCCTGGAGTACGACGACGTGATCAAGGCCGGGCACATCAACCAGGACCTGACCCGTTACGAGCTGCACCGGGTGTGGGAAGTGGAGGCCACGCTGAAGTCCGGCGAGCGGCACATCTACGCCAAGCGCCACCTGTATTTCGACGAGGACAGCTGGCAGCTGGCCCTGGTCGACCACTACGACGGTCGCGGCCAGTTGTGGCGCGTCGCCGAGGGGCATGCGCAGAATTACTACAATCACCAGGTGCCGAGTTACACCCTGGAGGCTCTCTACGACATCGTCGCCGGGCGCTACCTGGCCCTGGGCATGAAGAACGAAGAGAAATCGGCCTACGCCTTCGGCTTCAAGGCCAGTGCCGCCGACTACACCCCGGCGGCCCTGCGCAGCTCCGGCGTGCGCTGAGGCCCACCGGCAAGCTAGCTCCTGCATGATCGGGCGGCCTGCGGGCCGCCTGTTTTTATCGCCGATTATCAGCAATGCTGATACAGCTATTGTCTGCCTGCGCCCGGGTCTAGCCTCGTGAGTACTGCTCCCAGTACAAAATCAATACGAGCCGTCATGACCGCCTACCCGTCATCCTTGCCTATCGCCTCGTCGAAGAGCCTGCTGCCGCGCCAGCCGCCTGGGCATGTCCAGCGCGAGCCGCTGCAGCGTCGCCTGCTTGCCCGGGACTGCCGCCTGCGGCTGCTGATCGCCCCGGCGGGGTTCGGCAAGTCGGTGCTGCTCGCCGATTGCGCCCGTGCCTGCCCGCCCGAGTGTTCGCCATTGTGGCTCAACTGTGCAGGGCAGTCAGCCTCGCCGGCGGAGTTCTGCCGGCAGCTGTCTATCGCCCTCGATTACCCGCCGGGCCTGAGCGAAACCGAGCTGTTGGTTGCCGTGCAGCGGGAGCCACGCGCCTTGTGGATCATGCTCAACGACTATGCGCGTGAGCCCGATGACGAACTCGATGCCTGTCTCGATCGTTTGCTCTGCGCTTCGCCGGCCAATCTCTGCTGGTGGCTGGGCAGCCGACGGCGGCCGGCCTGCAATCTGCCGCGCCTGCTGCTGGAGGGCGAGTTGTTCGAGCTGGGGGGCGCGGATCTGGCCTTCACTGCGGATGAGGTCGGTGCCTGGTTGGTGCATGTGGATACGCTGCGCTGCAGCCGCGCGGACCAGTTGTTCGCCCTGACCCGCGGCTGGCCGGCGGCTTTGCGTCTGCTGGCCGCCCACGGCGAGCGTGAGGGCTCGCCGCTGTGTGAGGAACATAACGCGCTGCTGCGCGACTATATCGAACATGAGGTGCTGCACGGCCTGCCCGCCGAACTGCACCATGCGCTCTGCCAGTTGGCGCAGATTCCGCGCTTCAACGATGAACTCTGCGAACACCTGCTCGGCGTGGGGGAGGGCGCGGCCTGGCTGCAGGCGTTGCGCGCACGCGGCCTGTTCATCCAGGAAGTGGAGGGCGCGGCGGACTGGTTCGAGGTCTTCCCACCGCTGGCGCAGCTGCTGCAGCAGCGGACCAGGGTCGCGCCCTGCACCAGCCTGCACCTGCATGCCAGCCAGTGGTTCGCCGCCCACGGCGAAGCGCGTGCGGCGGTGGAACATGCGCTCAAGGGGGGGCAGCCGGAAGTCGCGGCCAGTTTTCTCGAACGCTTCACCGAGGAACAACTGCTCCAGGGCCAGGATCTGGCGCTGATCCTGCATTGGCGCAGCGAACTGCCGGACAGCCTGCTGAGCAGTACGCCGCGCCTGATCCTGCTGAATGCCTGGGCCTTGTTGCTGGTCGGGCGCCTGGAAGAGGCACGGGCCTGCGTCGACCAACTGGCGCGCTTTCAACCGCGTGCCGATGCCGAGCGCCTGGCCGAACTGTTCGCCCAGTGGCAAGCGATTCGCGGGATTGCCGCCTATGGTCGTGGCCATGCGGCAGAGGCGCGCGCGCACCTGCTCGAGGCGCTGCCGGCGTTGCCGCAGAGCGCCTGGGCGCAGAGCCTGCTGTGCCGTTCGATACTGACCCAGATCGCCATCGGCGAGGGCCGGCTGGAGCAGGCGCAGCAGCTCAGCCACGAGGTGCTGAAGCAGGCGCGGCTTTGCGGCAGCGCGGTGTTCGAGGCCTTGCTCGAACTCGATCATGCACTGCTGCTGGAGGCGCGCGGCGAGTTCGCCCGCGCCGAGGCGCTGCTGCAGCGGGTGCTCGTCCAGATGGACGCGCAGTCGCTACGCCGGACCCCGGTGCACGGCAGGATCCTCCTGCGTCTGGGGCGCCTGGCGTTGCGCCAGGGTTGCATCGGGCAGGCGGCCAGCCAGCTGCAAGCCGGGCTCGAGGATGCCCTGGCCGGCGGCGATCCGGGGGCCTTTCATGGCTATCTGGGTCTGGCCGAGTTGGCCACCTGCCGGCGCGATCTGCCTGCCGCGTTCGCCCAACTGGCCGAAGCCGAGCGCTGGATGCAGCGTCAGCGGGTCAGCGACAGCCTGTATCGCGGCGTGCTGTTGCTGGCCAGCAGCCGCCTGTGGATCTACCAGGGGCATCACCGGCGTGCGCGCGAAGCCTTGACCCGGGTGCTCGGCCACCGACTGGAAACCAGCGTGCCACCGCCGAATTTTCCCGAGTTGTTCCCGCGTCTGGAACATCTGTTGTTGTGCCTCGACATGGCGCGTGGCAGCGATGTCCGCGAGGCGCTGCAGCGGTTGCTCGAGCAGGCCGTGGCGCAGGGCCGTCAGGCGTTCGCCAGTGAACTCTGGTCAACTTACGCCGAGGCCTGCAGCGCCTGCGCCGATCTGCCGATGGCGGACCAGGCGCGTCAGGCCGCGCACAGCCTGCGTCAGCGCCTCAACTACCAGGGGCTGTGGTTCGCCGCGGACGAACTGCCCCTGGCGGCCACCGCAGAGGCGCCGGTGCCAGCAGAGGCCTGCCTGAGCTGCCGCGAGCTGGCCGTACTGCGCCTGATCGCCCAAGGCCTGTCCAACCAGGAAGTCGCCGAACAGCTGTTCATCTCCCTGCACACGGTGAAGACCCATGCGCGGCGCATCAACGGCAAGCTCGGCGTGGCCCGGCGCACCCAGGCCGTGGCGCGGGCCAAGGCGCTGGGGCTGTTGTAAGCAAGGCAATGTCTTGTTGTCACACCGTAGGGCGCTACTCGCCGCAGGCAGTACGCCATGGTTCGCCGGCGTGGCGCAAAGCTGGCGGGTTGTCGCTGCGCTACGAGCGGACGGCGCCCCGGCCGCCCTACGCGCCGAACGGATCGCCGCCCGGGTGAGTCAATGCAGGACCGGTGGCGTGGCGAGCTGGCGCAGGCGTTCGGCGAGCAGCATGCGTTGCGCCGGGTCTTCGCACAGCAGCAGGGCGTGTTGCACATCGAAGCGCTCGGCCTGGGGGCACTCCAGGCGCTGGTACAGTTCGGCGCGGGCCAGGTGGTCGGCCACCGTGGGTGCGCCCAGCAGCAGCACGCGCTCGGCATCCTTCAGTGCCGCGAGGTAGTCCTCGTCCAGCAGGTGCAGCTGATGCAGGTTGCGCGAGAGCCGTTGCAGCATGCTGCGCCCGTCGCAGGCGCGCATGTGGCTGGCGCTGAGTTCGGCCTGGGCGCCCTGGTAGCGGATCAGCAGCTCGCGACAGTCGCGGGTATACAGGCGCCGTCCGCCGCAGGGGTCGAGCAGGTGGTCGGCCCCCGCCACCCGCAGCAGGAAATGCCCGGGAAAATTCACCCCTTGCAAGGGAATCCCCAGCCGCCGCGCCAGCTCCAGGGCGATCAAGGCCAGTGACAGCGGTTGTCCGCGGCGGCGCTGGAGCACCTTGTGCAGCAGGGCGACCTGCGGTCGTGGCGGGCTGTCGTCTTCGCAAAAATCCAGTTCGCTCAGGCGCCGCAGCAGCGGTTGCGCCAGTTCCTGAGGCGGCAAGGCGGGCAAGCCGAGGCTGACTTGCTGCTGCAGCGTGGCGAATTCACCCAGCACCTCGGCCGGTTGCAGCGTCGCGTCGTGTTCGGCGGCAATCCACAGCGCCGCCTCGAAGACCGCGGGCGGCTCCCGCTCAAGGCAGGCAAGACAGGTCTGGCGTGGGCTCATGGTTACCTCCGCGCAAGACTCGGTTGTAACCGCCTTGGTGGGCGGCGTCCAGTGTTGCGCCTGGATATTCTGTTTATGCAACTTGGCTTTGCCCAAGGCCGCACTTATGCCGGCCTGGCCGGGCGATTTCGGGGGCTGCACCTATACTGGCTGTAACCAGAAGCAAGGGAGCCACAGCATGTTCGCCATGATGGAAGCCGCCCGGCTTGAGGAATTGCACCTCACGCAGGATCCAGCCACGGGCCTCAAGGCCATAATCGCCATCCACAACACACGTCTCGGCCCGGCTCTCGGTGGTTGCCGCTACCTGGCCTACCCCGACGAGCAGAGTGCGATCCGCGATGCCGTGCGCCTGGCCCAGGGCATGAGCTACAAGGCCGCATTGGCCGGCCTCGCCCAGGGTGGCGGCAAGGCGGTGATCATCCGGCCGGCGCATGTCGACAATCGTGGGGCTCTGTTCGAGGCCTTCGGCCGCTTCATCGAGACGCTCAACGGCCGCTACATCACCGCGGTGGACAGCGGCACCTCCACCGCCGACATGGACTGCATCGCCCAGCACACCCGGCACGTCACCAGCACCACCGAGGGCGGCGACCCTTCGCCGCACACGGCCATGGGCGTATTCGCCGGCATTCGCGCCACGGCCCAGGCGCGTCTGGGCGGCGATGATCTGCACGGCTTGCGCGTGGCCATCCAGGGGCTCGGCCATGTGGGCTATGCGCTGGCCGAGCAGCTGCATGCGGCTGGCGTCGAGTTGCTGGTCAGCGACCTGGATCGCGGTCGGGTGCAATTGGCGGTGGAGCAACTGGGCGCCCATCCGGTGGCCAGCGATGCCCTGCTCGCCACCCCCTGCGACATTCTCGCGCCCTGCGGTCTCGGCAGCGTGCTGAATGGTGAAACGGTCGGCCAACTGCGTTGTTCGGCAGTGGCCGGCGCGGCCAACAATCAACTGGCCAGTGCCGACATCGCCGACATCCTGCAGGCGCGCGGGATTCTCTATGCGCCGGATTACGTGATCAATTCCGGCGGGCTGATCTATGTCGCCCTCAGGCACCGCGGCGAGAGTCTGGCGGCGATCACCACACACCTGCAGCAGATCAGCCGGCGCCTGACCGAGATCTATGCCCACTCCCAGGCCGACAAGCGCTCACCCGCGCGGGTCGCCGATGCCCTGGCCGAACGCTTGCTGTATGGCTGAGCCGGGGTCTGCCGATGCCACGAGCGTCGGCGGCTGTAAGCACGCCCACAAGGTGCCGAGGAATCGCCCATGAACCCGTTCAACCCCGACATACCCCTTACCCGTTACCTCGATGCGCAGGGCCGTCTGCTCGGCGCCTTGCCGGCCTGGGCCGACGATTTCGACCTGCTGGTGCGCCTGTACCGGCAGATGGTCCTGACCCGGCTGTTCGACCAGAAGGCCGTGGCCCTGCAACGCACCGGACGCATCGGCACCTACGCGCCGACCATCGGCCAGGAATCCATAGGCGTGGCCATCGGCGCCTTGATGAAGCCCGAGGACGTGCTGGTGCCCTATTACCGCGACACTGCGGTGCAGGTCATGCGCGGAGTGAAGATGGAGGAAATCCTCCTCTACTGGGGCGGTGACGAGCGCGGCAGCGCCTACGCCGACCCGGCGGTGGCCCAGGATTTCCCGCTCTGCGTGCCGATCGCCACCCAGGCCCTGCATGCTTGCGGGGTGGCCACGGCGATGAAGATCCGCGGCGAGCACCGTGTCGCCGTCACCACCTGCGGCGATGGCGCGACCAGCAAGGGCGATTTTCTCGAAGCGCTCAACGTCGCCGGCGCCTGGCAGTTGCCGGTGGTGTTCGTGGTCAACAACAACCAGTGGGCGATCTCGGTGCCCAGGCGCATCCAGTGCGGCGCACCGACCCTGGCGCAGAAGGCCCTAGGCGCAGGTTTTCCCGGCGAGCAGGTCGACGGCAACGACATCATCGCGGTTTACGAGCGTATGCAGGTCGCCCTGGAGCGTGCCCGCCACGGCAAGGGGCCGGTGTTGCTGGAGTGCCTCAGCTACCGCCTCGGCGACCACACCACCGCCGACGATGCCACCCGCTACCGCAGTGCCGAAGAGGTCAAACAGGCCTGGCAGGAAGAGCCGGTCAAGCGTCTGCAGAGCTATCTGGCCGCTCAGGGCGTGTGGGATGAGGGCCGCGAGCAGGCGTTGATCGGCGAGTGTCAGGGCCTGGTACAACAGGCGGTCGAAGCCTTCGAGGCAGTCGGCAATGCGCCCGCCGAGACCCTGTTCGACTATGTCTACGCGCAGTGGCCGGCGGCGCTGGCCGAGCAGCGCGACATGCTCCTGGAGCGCGTCGCCCGGCGTGAGGAGGCAAGCCATGAGTGAGGCCAAACTGAGCCTGCTGGAGGCGATCAACCTGGCCTTGCACCGGGCCATGTACGAGGATCTGGATGTGGTGGTGCTGGGCGAGGACGTCGGCGTCAACGGCGGGGTGTTCCGCGCCACGGCCGGCCTGCGCGACACCTTCGGCTTCAAGCGGGTGATCGACACGCCGCTGGCCGAAACCATGATCGCCGGGCTGGCGGTCGGCATGGCCGCGCAAGGCTTGAAGCCGGTCCTGGAAATCCAGTTCATGGGCTTCATCTACCCAGCGCTGGATCAGTTGGTCTCGCATGCCAGTCGCCTGCGCAATCGCACCCGTGGCCGCTTGAGTTGCCCGATGGTGTTGCGCACGCCGATGGGCGCCGGTATCCGCGCGCCGGAACACCACAGTGAAAGCACCGAGGCGCTGTTCGCCCATATTCCCGGCCTGCGCGTGGTCATCCCGTCCTCGCCGGCACGCGCCTACGGTCTGCTGCTGGCGGCCATCGACGACCCCGATCCAGTGATCTTCCTCGAGCCGACCCGGCTGTACCGGATGAACCCGCAGGTGCTGCATGACGATGGCAAGCGCCTGCCGCTGGACAGCTGCTTCACCCTGCGCGAGGGCAGCGACCTGACCCTGATCAGCTGGGGCGCCAGCGTCCATGAGACCCTGCAGGCCGCCGCGCAACTGGAGGAGCGCGGGGTGTCCGCCGAGGTGATCGACGTCGCCTGCGTCAAGCCGCTGGACCTGGACACCCTCGAGGCCTCGGTGCGCAAGACCGGGCGTTGCGTGATCGTGCACGAGGCGCCGAAGAGCTGCGCGGTCGGCGCGGAGATCGCCGCCAGCCTGTACGAGCGCGCCTTGCTGGATTTGCAGGCGCCGATCCAGCGGGTCACCGCACCGGATATTCCGCCGCCACTGTACCGCCTGGAACAACTCTATATCCCCGGCGTCGCGGATATCCTCGCGGCCTGCGAGACGGTGCTGGATTACGCGTGATGCATGGGGCAATGGTGCGCGCGACCTAGACGGCCCCGCGCACCCTACGGGATGGAGGCCACTCGGCGTAGGGTGCGCCGTGCGCACCAGGCCGTCGACCCGGCTATGCAGGACAAGCGAATCGAGGGGAGAACGAGAGATGAAATACTTCAAACTGCCCGACCTGGGCGAAGGCCTGCAGGAGGCCGAGATCGTCGAGTGGCACGTCAAGGCCGGTGAGGCGGTCAAGGCCGACCAACTGCTGGTCTCGGTGGAAACCGCCAAGGCCATCGTCGATATTCCCGCGCCCTACGACGGCGTGGTAGCCAAGACCTTCGGCGCCGAGGGCGACATCCTGCATGTCGGCGAGCCGTTGCTGGCCTACGAGGGCGAGGCCGATGCCGGCACCGTGGTCGGCCGTTTGGAAGGCGGCGGCGAGGCGCAGGCGGACAGCTTCTTCGTCGGCGCCGCGCCTTCGACCCGTGAACATCTGGCGCCGCGCGCGACCCCGGCGGTGCGCCAACTGGCCCGCCAGCTGGGCGTCGACCTGAGTGGCCTGAGCGGCTCCGGAGCGGGCGGCCTGATCACCCGTGGCGATGTCGAGGCCGCGACCCAGTCGGCCCGCGACAAGTTCGGCGGCGACAAGCTGCGCGGGGTGCGGCGCAGCATGGCGATCAACATGGCGCGCTCGCATGCCGAGGTGGTGCCGGTGTTCATTGTCGGCGACGCCGATCTGCATCGCTGGGCGCAGGCGCGCGATCCACTGGTGCGCATCGCCCAGGCGATCGCCGCCGCCTGTCAGGCCGAACCGGTACTCAACAGCTGGTTCGATGGCAAGGGGCTGTCGCTCAAGCGTCACGCCCAGCTCGATCTGGGCATCGCCGTGGATACCGCGGACGGTCTGTTCGTACCGGTGTTGCGCAACGTCGGCGCGCGCACGGCCGAGGACTTGAAGGAAGGCATTGCGCGCCTGCGCGCCGACGTCAAGGCGCGCTCGATCCCGCCCCAGGAGATGATGGGCGCGACCCTCACCCTGTCCAACTTCGGCACCCTGTTCGGCCGTTACGCCAACCCGGTGGTGATGCCGCCGCAGGTGGCGATCATCGGTGCCGGCGGTATCCGCGAGGAACCGGTGGCGGTGGGGGGAAAGGTAGTGGTGCATCCGATCCTGCCGCTGTCGCTGACCTTCGACCACCGCGCGGTCACCGGCGGCGAGGCCGCGCGCTTTCTCAAGGCGCTGGTGCAGGCGCTGGAGCAGGGCGAGGGTTGACCCACTCGGCCTTGGGAGCGACGCTTGGGCACAGGGCTGACATGAGTGACTCCGGGAGCAAGGATGCCGGTGTCATGACCCTGGCCGAAGCCTCGCTAAATGACAAGGTTGCCGGCAGCTGGGCTGCCCTGGATCTGCGATCCACAGACGGGTGGGTTTTAGCCCGTCGCCGCCCAGCCCACGTTTTGCCATCCGCTCATGGCGGCTGCATAGCCATTCCTCCGGCCTGCCAAGACTGGCCCTAGTTGTTCACTGCCACTGATATACCCCGCGGTTCAGGGCATCGCGCACGGCCGAGATGATCTTGCTGGCGCGTAGGGTAGCGCCGCTGAATGCGTCGATGTCCTCGACCACCTGACCCGGCTCGTAGAGGTCGAAGAGGTTGGCGAGGGGCTGGCCCTCCAGGTGGGCGATGCCTTGCCGGTATTGTCGGAGCACCGGATAGGAGGGGTGTTCCTCGCTCAGTTTCAGGTAGTTGACGCCGGCATAGGCGAGGTAGCGCAGTTCGATGTCGTGTAGGCGGTGTTCGCGCAGGCTGAACTGCAGGCTGACCTGCATCTCGCCGCGGTCGGAAAACTGGCCACGATAGATGCCGTCCAGGTAGGTGCCCGGTGCCAGGCCCAGTAGTACCTTGGCGGACGGGCGCGGCGATCTGTCAGCTGCGCCCGGCGGCGTAGTCAGGGCCTGCCGGGGTGGTGCGGCGGCTGTGGCCGATGATGCGAACTGGCCGATCAAATAGCTTTGCAGCAACAGCGCCGCGCTGGGGCTGTGGGCCTTTCCGGGCCGCTTGTTGTGCCACGCCGTGCTGGCGTCCTTGCCGCACCAGTCCAGTGTCAGGGCCTCGTCGCCGGAGTGCTCGGGGAGGTAGGGCGTGACGTCATAGACCTTGCCGTCGATGGCCTTCCAGCAACTGTCGCGATGATTGTGCGCGGCCAGTTCCGCTGCGCCGATCGGTCTGAGTGTGTCGGCCGCGGGCTCGGGCGAGCGGCCCATGAGTAAACCGGTTGCCAACAGCGTCAGCACGACGCTGATGAAGGCGACCAGAGCGGTGTAGGCGATCTTGTTCAGGCTCATAGGAAATCGAATGCCTCCGTGTGGATGAATGCGCGGTCGACCCCGGCCGTGGCCAGCAGGCCGTGCAGGTACTCGAGCATCGCCGGCGGGCCGCAGATGTAGAGCTCGCGCTCGGCGAAGTCGGGGCAATGCTCACGCAGGAAGGCCTCGCTGAGGGGGCCGCAGCAGGAGAAGTAGTGGATGCACAGGCTCAGTTGTTCGTGGGCGCTGGCGATCCGTTCGAGTTCCTCGTGGTAATAGGCGCGCGCCGGGCGATTGGCCAGGTAGAACAACGCCACGTGAGTGAAGTGATCGGGCCGCTCCGCCAGATGCCGGGCCGCGCCGACGAAGGGGGTGATGCCGATGCCCCCGCCCAGCCACAGCTGCTTGCGCTGCGCTGCCCGGCGTGCGAAGAACTGCCCGTACGGCCCCTCGACCTGTACCCGGCTGCCCGGCGTCAGCGTCTGCAGAGCCAGGCTGGCATCGCCGAGTGCCTTGATTCCCAGCTTCAATTCGCCAGCGCCGGGCGCAGAGCTGACGGTGAAGGGGTGCTCTTCTGCGTACCCGGCGTCGAGCGATGGATCCTGTGGGGTCAGGTAGACGAATTGTCCGGCGCTATGGACGATGCCCTGGTGCTTGGGCGCCAGGCTGATTTCCACCACATCCGCGGCCAGTGGGGTGACCTGGGCGACCCGGTACTCGCGCCGGGCCAGAACCGGGGCCAGCAGCTTGCGCCAGGCGATCGCGGCCAGGGCCAGCAGGCTCAGCAGCCACCAGGCGGCGCGTTCGGGGATCAGCGGCAGGGCATGCAGCAAGGCCAGCAGCAGGGCGGCCGCAGACAGCAGGTGCTGGCGCTTCCAGCGTTGATAGTGGATGGCCGACACCTGGAAGGTCGGCGCTAGGGCGACGATCAGCGCCGCCAGGGCCAGCCAGCCGGCCCAGATCGGTGCATGGGCGAGCGGTGGAAATAGCACCCGCAACGCCTGCTCCAGCGACAACGGCAGCGCCGCGAAGCTCAGCAGAAGCACGTGGCCGAGGATCAGCAGAAAGGCGCTGAAACCCAGACGCCGGTGCAGTAGCCACAGGCGCGGCAGGCCACCAAACCAGCGGTCCAGCCCTGGCAGACGCACGCACATGGCCGCCGTTACCAGCAATGCGGAGAGTCCCAGTACGCCTGTAACCCGACCAGCCAGAGAGAGCAGCCAGATAGCCCCATCGCCCGGCAGTTCCCATAGCCTCGGTCCGGCCATGGCGAGCGGTGTCAGCACCAGCACGGCAAGCAGGATGTCGCCAGGCTCGATTTTCCTGGGCATGGGGCTTTCCTTGGATATCCACTGCGCAAGAGCTTCAGGGTCTCAGCTACTGCCGATCGGCGACAATGACCTGGGTCATCAGGATGGCCGAAAGCGTGGGCAGCGAGGTGAGGTGAAGAGGGCGACGCTAGCTACGCCTGCATCCGGGCCACGCAGTGCGAGTCATCGGCCTGACTGATGGGTAGGAGCGGGCCATGCCCGCGAAGCTTTGGTAATAAAAGCGTTTCGCGGCCATGGGCCGCTCCTACAGGTACCCACAAGCCGACAGACGCATTTTCCTCCAGTTTGCTGGGCGACCGCGCGGCGTCGAGGGCGGGGTGGCCGTTCCTGTGGCAGCCGTGGTTATTCGGCCTCGGCTTGGCCCAGTTCACTCAGGGCATCCGGTTGGTTCTTGAAGGCCTTGGCGAAGATCTCGCGGTTCTTGGCCATGAAGATGCCCAGCTCTTCGCCTTGCTGCTCGTTTAGCGAAGGCACGGCCTTTTGCAATACCTCGGTGAGCAGCTCGGCCAGTTCGAGCATCTTGTCATGACGGTCGGCTTCGGCTTTATCCATGAATAAACGCTCCAGATCCCGGCTGCTGCGGTACACCACTTCGACGGCCATTCATCACCTCTAAGCCTTCACGCTGATGGGTTGTAAGAAAACTGTTTATATATACAGTGCTGGCGCAGTGTAAAGCAGTTGACCGAGGCCTGCTAGTGCATCGCTCACGGTCTTGCCCATGCACTAAACTTGTAGGAGCCAGACGCGGCCCGAAACAGGGCGGGAAGATACCCGGACGGCTCGCAATACTCCCGTCGCGGCAGTACCCGGTTGGCGTGGGCTTCAGCGGGAGGCGGGGGCTGGCGTCGATTCTCAGGCCAACGTTAGGAGGTGCATCATGACCATGGCCAACCGTTTGCAAAATTACTTGTCACAACAGCACTCCCACTACGACATGCTCCAGCACTATCCCTCGATGACTGCTCGTGAAGCGGCGCGCCGCGCCGGTGTGGCGCCGCACCTGGTAGCCAAGTCGGTGATCCTCGACGACTTTCAGGGCCATTGGCTGATGGCGGTAGTGCCGGCGACCCACCAGGTCGACCTCAACAAGGTGCGCAAACTGACCAAGCGCCACTGGCGGCTGGCGCGGGAGAACGAGTTCGGTCCGCGTTTCAGCGACTGCGCGAACGGCGCGATTCCGCCGGTGGGCAGCGCCTTCGAGATGGAAACCCTGATCGACGAGGCGCTGACGGCGCTCAAGGATGTGTATTTCGAGTCGGGCGATCATGAAGGTTTGGTGCATATGAGCGCGGAGCAGTTTCTCCAGCTCATGCCGACCGCCCAGTGTGGACCTATCAGCGAATAGCCTGACCCGGGGCGGCGTCGCGGTGTGCGGTGCCGCCCGATTTCACTCGGCGCCCCGGGTTGCGAGGGGGCGTGGCTTATTGTCGCACGGCGGGCTTGTCGGCCTTGCGGCTGCGCCTCATCCGGCATAATCCAATCGTCATTTGCGGGTTCGATCATGGCGGCGAGCCTATTACCGAGCGCTTGCGAGAAAACGCTCGCCTACAGCGGCGGCCTCGCGACGGCGCTCGATATTTTCCCCCTCCGAGGAGCTGCATCTTGAAATTGAATTGGGCCGAGACGCTGCGTGAGAACCTGCATGGACTGGCCGAATCGCTCGGCAACCTGCTGGTCGAAGGCTTTCACTACCTGGCGTTGTTCGCCATCGGCGGGGCTACCGCCTGGGCGGCGGTGATGGCGTTCAGCGGCATGGTCGATAAGGGCCACACCACGGTCGACGACATCCTGCTGCTGTTCATTTACCTCGAACTGGGGGCGATGGTCGGGATCTATTTCAAGACCAACCATATGCCGATCCGTTTCCTGATCTATGTGGCGATCACCGCGCTGACCCGTTTGCTGATCTCCGACGTGTCGCACCACCATCGCCCGGATATGGGCGTGGTGCTGATTTCCGGGGCGATCCTGTTGCTGGCGGTGGCGATTCTGGTGGTGCGCTACGCCTCCGCGCGCTTCCCTTCGGTGCAAACCGATGGGCCACGCATGCGCCGCAACCCGGCCGACAACGCGGCGGAGAAGGACGACACCCAGGGCGATGATTGAAGGGGGCGTGCTTGCCGTCGTGTCAGCCGCTCTCGCAGGCTCAGGGTGTTACCTGATAGCCGCGTTGCTGCAGGCAATTGGTATAGGCGGAAGAGCTGGCCGCAGTGCTTTGCTCGGCAGTTCTGCGATCCTGGCGGCGCTCCTGGCGTTGCCGGGATCCACCCACTACCGCGCCGGCCACCGCCGCATCCCTGGCCTGGTTCTGCCGGTACTCTTGTTTGAGGTCATCGTCGAGGCGGTCGTACACCTCCTCATGCTGACGGCCGCGTACCCCGGCGACCGTTGCCCCAGCCGCTGCGCCGGCCACCGCGCCGCGGGCGCGGCCGCCGGACTGCGAACCGGTGGTGCTGGTGCTGCTGGTGTTGCCGGCCTGGGCCTGGCATTCGCTGATGTCCTGCTGAATGGTCTGGGGCGATTGGCCCTGGAGCGGAACGACCGTCTCGGCCGTAACGCCGAGGCTCACTATCGAGCAGAGCGTGGCTATATAGAGGGGGGAGGATTTGTTCATGGCGGGCACTACTCCCGTTCCAAGTGGGTTGGCAAGGTCAACTTCTGACGGTCACTTCATAGCCTAGCTTTTACCGGCCATGATGCCGCGCAATTTTGCAGGGCGTAGTGCTTCGCTCATCAGCAGGACCAGGCCTTTATCTGCTTCACGGTTGTTGGCTCTGCTGCAGCCGGGCGATGTTGTGCTTGATCACATCCATCACCGCAGCGGTCATCACCGCGGTGGAAACGCCGAACATCAGGATGCCGTTAGCTGCCTCCAACGGACCGAGCAGGCGCCAGCGTTCGGACATGACGATATCGCCGTAGCCCAGGGTGGCGAAGTTGACCGCCGAGTAATACATCGCTGTGGCGACTTCCTCGAACTCGCCAATCAGCATGAACAGTGCGGCCCAGATGATCATCTGGGCGAAATTGCCGAGCAGCATCAGCAGCATCACCATCCCCAGCAGCAGGATATCCAGGGCAAGCGTTTTATGGCTCCGCCCGGAATCCTTGAAGCGCTTGTAGTGGTTGGCGTAGTAGCGCAGGCACAGGGTCACGAAGATGGCCTCCATGACCAGGCACAGCAGCATCACGGGCAGGCCGACCAACAGGTTGAGCAGCATGGGGGGAGTCTCCTCAGCAGTCGGGTTGGCGCATGGCGCGACCTTGGCGGTATCGATCCAGCAGGTAGACCATCAGCCAGGCATACAGGCTGATGGCGATGAACAGGCCCATGCGCAAGGCGAAGGCGCTGTAGACGTCCTTGCCGTTGGCGCTGTCCTGCACCGACAAACCGAGCAGGATGATCATGGTCACCAGGCTGTTCAGCCAGAAGCCTGGGCTTTGCCGGGTCGGGCTGAAGCCATAGAGCTTGCGCGCCAGCAGCAGGGCGAACAGCAACATCCACAGGAAGAACATCCACAGGTGTACGAACAGGCCGAGGGCCCACCAGAACAGGATGGCCAGCAGGCCGCCAAACAGGGTCGAACCGATCAGCTCGTGAGCGGCATTGCGCACCGTGGCCGTACAGCTCTGCTGGCCGAGGCTCACCGACTTGAGGATTATCGCCATGTAGCCGGCCGGATCGATCAGCGCCAGCAGGTAGGCCGGCAGCACCACCAGCGCAGCGCGCAGTGCCACCCAGCCGACTTCTTCCGCGGGCAGGGGCGGCTCGGCCGGCACTGGCTGGGCGTCGGTCGGCTCGGGAAACAGCCAGTGGCTGAGGGGTAGGATCAGCACGGCGAGCAGCAGGTTCTGCACCAGGGCGTTGATGACCAGCAGAGCCAGGGTGAAATCGGCGGTGCCGGCAGCCGAAATCATGGTCAGGCCGATCGCCAGGAAGGTCGTGACCAGGCCGTTGCCTCCACTCAGCCCATGGCGGAAGGCCAGGAACAGGCCCAGGCCAACCAGCAACACGCCGCTGAATGAGGCGTAGCGCAGCAACGGGATCAGCAACAGGCCGCTGCCGGTGGTCAGCATCACCACCAGGGTCAGGCCCAGCCCGGCCTTGAGCGACAGCGGGCGATCGAGCTTGGCCAGCAGGAACAGGGCGAACAGCGGGGCAATGAACGGCAGCGGCAGCCCGAGGCCGAAGCTGACGGCCAGGCACAGTGCGGTGCCGCTGGCCAGGCGCAGCGCACGTTGGGCGCGGGGTTCACGCCGAACACACTCAGTAGGCATAGGACAGCCAGCTCATCAGGTAGAGGAACAGGTGACCGAGCGGATTGAGCGGATTGCCCTCGCTGGGGAATGCCATGACGTCGGCCTGGCCGCCTACGCGAATACCGCGCAGCTTGGCCAATTTGCTCACTTCGCCCGGAGCGAACTCGACGATCACCGGGAAGCGCTGCGCCGGACGCAGCCAGTCGCGGCTGTTCTCCACGTTGGGCAGGGTACCGGGAGCCGTGCTCTGGCCGACGCTGACACCGTAGCCGACGCTGCGCACCCGGCCTTCGAACACCCGGCCGGGCAGGGCGTCCAGCACTATGGATACCGGGGTGTCGGGTTCGATCCGGCCGAGGTTGTTCTCGGTCATTTCCGCACTGATCCACACGTCCTGGATGGTGATCAAGGTCATCAGCGGATTGCCCGCCGCGGCGAACTGGCCGACATCGGTGCGCAGATCGGTGATCAGGCCGGCCGAGCGTGCCCGCACCCGGGTATTGGCCAGATCCAGCTCGGCCTTTTCCAGGGCGGTGGCGGCGCTGCGCAGCAGGGCGTTCCGCTCGTCGCTGCCGCCTTGCTGCTCGCGCGCCCGCTGCACTTCGGCGCGGGCCGCGGCGACCTGACTTATGGCCTGCACATGACTGGCCCGCGATACCTCGAGGCGGCGCAGGGAAATGGTGCCCGGATCTTCGCGGTACAACCGTTCGAGGCGTTCCCGATCCTGCTGCGACTTCAGTTCGTTGGCCTGGGCGGCCCGCAGGGAGGCCTGCGCCGAATCGATGCCGGCGGTGCTGGCGGCAATCTGCCGGCGGGTCGACTCGAGTTCGGCGCGCGCCCGCTCGACGGCAATCTGGTACTGCTCGGGATCCACCTCGAAGAGCACTGCGCCGGCCTCGACCATCTGATTGTTGCGTGCCAGCACCCGGGTCACCCGGCCGGCCACTTCCGCGGCCACCGGCACGACCAGAGCCTGCACCCGCGCCTGTTGGGTGTAGGGGGTGAAGCGGTCGGCCAGCAGGTACCAGAGCAGGCTCAGGGCGATCAGCCCGATTACCCACTTCACCCCCCGGTTCACCGGGTCGGCGGGCGGCTTTGGCGCAGGGGTGGGCGGAACCGGGGGGGCGGGCTGGGCTGCGTCACTCATCGTGGCTGTCCTTGTGTGGCAGCGGGGCTGCACTGGCCGTTGGGTCATCCAGCAGGTCGCCCCAGTCGGTGCGTTGCTGCATCTGCACGCGGCTGACCGGGTCGATCCTGGGCTGGGCGCTGTGCCAGCCCCCGCCGAGGGCCTTGTACAGGCCGATCAGGTTGCTTACCGCACTGTTGCGCGTCACCAGGTAGCTGTCCTGTTGCACCAGCAGCGCCCGCTGGGCATCCAGCACCCGCTGAAAGTCGGCGTAGCCTTCGCGGTACTGGGCGCTGGCCAGGGTCAGCGAGCGCTCGGCGGATATCGCCGCCTCGCGCAGGATGAACTCGCGCTCCAGTGCCTTGCTCAGGCCACGGGCGGCGTCGTCGGCCTCGCGCGCCGCCTGGCGCACGCTGTCGCGGTAGACCTCGATCAGCTGCTGCAGGCGGGCGTCCTGCACGCGCACGTTGTTGTCGATGCGGCCGTAGTCGAACAGGTTCCAGCGCAGGCTGGGACCGCCAACCAGATCCAGGGTATCGGGCGCGCCGTCCAGCGAACTGGTGGACCAGACGATGCTGCCGAGCAGGCTCAGCGAGGGGTAGAGATCGGTCTTGGCCACGCCGATCAGCGCCGACTGGGCGGCGACATTCAGTTCGGCGGCGCGGATGTCCGGGCGGCGGCGTAGCAGGTCGGCCGGCACATCCTGCAGCACAGCGCGGTCGATCAGCGGGATCAGGCCTTCGCGTTCGACCAGCTCCGGCAGCGGGCCGGGCGGGCGGCCGATCAGCACGGCCAGGGCGTTGCGGGTGCGCGCCACCTGATCCTCGAATTCCGGGAGGCTGCTCAGGGTGCCGAGGTACTGGGTCTTGGCCTGTTGCAGGTCGAGTTCGTCGCTCTCGCCGCTGCGGAACAGTCGCTCGGTGATCTCGAAACTGCGCCGCTGGTGCTCGGCGTTTTCGCGGGCGACGCGCAGGCGGGCCTCGGTGGTGCGCAGGGCGTAGTAGGTTTCCGCCACCTGGGCGCGTAGCAGCACCAGCACGTCCTCGTAATTGGCCTCGGCGGCGAAATAGGCGGCATCGGCCGACTCGATGGCCCGGCTGAAACGGCCCCAGAAATCCAGTTCCCAGCCGATGTCAAAGCCCAGGCTGTGCTGCCAGAATTGGCTGTCCTGCGGGTTGCGTCCGCCGGACTGGTTACGCTTGAGGTAGAAACTGTCGGCGCTGGCCTGCTGCAGTTGCGGGTAGCGCCCACTCTGGGCGATGCCCAGCTGGGCGCGGGCTTCCATCACCTGCAGGCCGGCAATCTTCAGGCTGGAGTTGTGGGCGTCGGCTTCACTGATCAGGCGGTCGAGGGCCGGGTCGTCGAACACCCGCCACCACTCGCGGATATCGGGTTGTGCTGCCGGCAGGCTGGCCTGCTCGATGGCCGGACTGCGCCAGCGCTCGACCCAGGCCTCGCCGGGTGGCTGGAAGTCCGGCCCCAGGCGCACGCAGCCGCTCAGGCCAAGGGCACCGAGCAGCAGCAAGCAGCCTGGGAGACGTGACGGCGACATGGCGCAGTCAGGTCTGTTGCTGGTTGTCCGGTCCGCCATCCTTCGGTTGATCCCTGACCCATTGCCAGAACAACTGGTAACCGACCGCCAGCACCACCGGGCCGATGAACAGGCCAATCACGCCATTGGTGACCATGCCGCCCAGGGCGCCGATCAGCACCACCGGCATCGGCACATCGACACCCCGCCCGAGCAACAGCGGCTTGAGCACGTTATCGGCCAGACCGGCGACGAAGACGTAGATGGCAAAGACGATAGTCGCCGTGTTGGCACCCTCGGTGGTGAAGACAAAGGCAATCACCGGGACGGTGATCAGGGTGGCCGGCAACTGCATGATGCCCAGCAGCAGCACCGCCAGGGCCAGCAGCCCGGCGCCGGGGATGCCCTTGAGGACGAAGGCGACGCCGATCAGCAGCATCTGGATGAAGGCGATGCCGACCACGCCCTGCGCCACCGCGCGAATGGTGGCGGTGCACAGTTGGGTGATCTGCGGTCCCCTGTCCGGGCCGGACAGGCGCGAGGCGATCTCCACCGCGCTGCGGTTGCCACCCTCGCCGTAGGCCATGAAGATGCCCGCGATCATCAGGGCGACGATGAACACCAGCAGGCCCATGCCGAGGCCCGCGAGCTTGCCCAGCAGGGTGAGCACGAGTTCCTTGATTTGCGGGGTGAACTTCTGCGTCACACCGGTGAGGTCGGTGGAGGCTTGCAGCCAGAACGCATACAGCGGCTTGCCTACCAGCGGCCAGTCGGCGACCGACTCGGCCGGTGGACGAATATGGAAATTGCCGCTCTTGACCACGGTCAGGGCATTCTCCACCGAGTCGGCCAGCGATGAGCCCAGCAGGTAGATCGGCACCATGAGGACGCCGATGGCAATCAGCGCGATCAGCGTTGCGCTGCGACCGTCGTTGTTGCCCAGCCTGGACCTGATCTTCAGGTGCAGCGGATAGAGGGTGATCGCCAGGATCAGCGACCAGAGCATCAGGTTGAGAAACGGGTGGAAGATCTGGAAGCAGAACATAACCAGCACCGCAATCAGACCGGCGCGAATCAGCACATCGAGCAGGCCGCGAGACAGCGGCTTATCGGTAGTGGGCGTGAGCTGCATCGATTATCTCCTTGTAGGTCGCTGCAACGAGACCGGGGCGGTAAGCCCAGCATAGCCACTCAATAGTTGCGCTGCTCAAGAAGATAGCTGCTCGCCAGGCGGCGCTGGAGCAAGGCCCATGCAACGGTTTTGCACGATAGAGAACGCCTTTTCCATCAACTGCTCAATCGCTGCTGTTACGCAAAAAAAATTTCTGGTCAATTTTCCTTTGAAATCCTTGATCTAAATCAGACGTCGAGCATCTTCGCGCTGAAGCGACTTGCTGTCCGGCTATTGCGAGCTAGCGTGCAATAAATCCGACAGAGGGCGGATCAGTAGTGCGAGGGCAGGGTTCATGATCGGACGCACGAATATCCAGCTGAAGAAACGCGTGTTGCTGGTCGATGACGACCTGGCTAACCCGATGAGTGCGCGGGGTCGGGTGCTGAACGACCTGGTGGACGAGTTCCACAACCGCAATACCGACGTGGTCAAGGCCACCTCCTACGAGGACGGGCTGGCGTCGGTGGTCGCCGACGCCGCGCTGCACTGCATCTGCGTCGACTGGACCCTGGGCAGCAACGATGCCGCGAGCCATGTCCAGGCGCTGGAACTGCTGCGCGCGATCCGCCAGCGTCACGAGCAGGTGCCGGTGTTCCTGATGGCCGATCGCAGTGCCAAGAAAAGCCTCACGGTCGAGGCCATGGAACTGGCCGACGAATTCGTCTGGATGCTCGAGGACACCGCCCCCTTCGTCGCCGGGCGGGTGGTGGCTGCGATCGAGCGCTACCTCGAACACCTGCTGCCGCCGTTCACCGATGCGCTGATCCGCTACACCATGAAGGAAGAACACTCCTGGGCGGCGCCGGGGCACCAGGGCGGCATCGCCTTCACCAAATCGCCGGTGGGCCGGGTGTTCTTCGATTTCTTCGGCGAGAACCTGTTTCGTGCCGACAGCGGCATCGAGCGCGGCAACCTCGGCTCGGTGCTCGACCATAGCGGTCCGGTCGGTGAGTCGGAAGCCTATGCCGCACGGATCTTCGGCGCCCACGTCAGCTATGCGGTGCTCAACGGCACGTCAGGCTCCAATCGCGCGATCTTCATGGCCTGCGTCGGCGAGAACCAGTTCGCTCTGTGCGACCGCAACTGCCACAAGTCCATCGAACAGGGGCTGGTGCTCAGCGGCGGCCTGCCGCTGTACATGACGCCGACGCGCAACCGCTTCGGCATCATCGGCCCTATCCTGCCCGCGCAGTTCGACCCGCAGCGCATCGCCGCGGCCATCGCCAGCCATCCGTTGCGTGCCCAGGCCAAGGGCGACCAGGCGGTCTACGCGGTGGTGACCAACTGCACCTACGACGGCATGTGCCTGGATGCCGAGCGCGCCGAAGGCCTGCTGGCGCAGAGCAGCGAGCGCATCCACTTCGATGAGGCTTGGTACGGCTACGCGCGCTTCAATCCGCTGTATCGCGGGCGCTTCGCCATGCGCGGCGACCCGGCCGAACACCAGGCCGATGCGCCAACGGTGTTCGCCACCCACTCCACCCACAAGTTGCTGGCGGCGCTGTCGCAGTCCTCGTTCATCCATATCCGCAACGGCCGTCACCCGATCGAGCACAGCCGCTTCAACGAGTCGTTCGTGATCCAGGCCAGCACCTCGCCGCTCTATGCGATGTTCGCTTCCAACGAGATTGGCGCGGCGATGATGGATGGCAACGGCGGCTACAGCCTGACCCAGGACTCGATCCGCGAGGCGGTGGATTTTCGTCAGGCGCTGGCGCGTGTGCACCGCGAATTCTCCAGCCGCGGCGACTGGTTCTTCCAGCCGTGGAACGCCCCCCAGGTGCATGACCAGAGCGGCAAACTGGTCGATTTCACCGACGCCGATGCCGAGCAGCTGGCCACCGACCCGGCCTGCTGGGAGCTCGAACCGGGCGCCGAATGGCATGGTTTTGCCGGCCTGGAGAAAGGCTGGTGCCTGCTCGATCCGATCAAGGTCGGCATCATGGTGCCGGGTATGGGGGGCGACGGCCAGCTGGAGGCGGAGGGCATTCCCGCCCCCGTGCTCGGCGCCTTCCTCTACCGCAACAACATAGTGCCCTCGCGCATCACCGACTTCATGGTGCTGTGCCTGTTCAGCATCGGCGTGACCAAGGGCAAGTGGGGCACGCTGATCAACGTGCTGCTGGCCTTCAAACGTCACTACGACGGCAACGTTGCGCTGGAGCGGGTATTGCCCGACCTGGTCGCGCAGCACCCCGAACGCTACCGCGGCATGGGCCTGCACGACCTCAGCCGCGAGATGTTCGAGTACATGCGCAGCAGCCGCATGGACGCCCTGCAGGCCCAGGCCTTCGGCCAGTTGCCGCCGATCGAGATGACCCCGCGCGCTGCCTTCCAGGCCCTGCAGGCCGGCGACGCCGAATTGCTGCCGCTGCAGCAGGCGGCGGGCCGGGTCACCGGGGTTGGCATCATGCCTTATCCGCCGGGCATTCCGATCGTCATGCCGGGCGAGAACCTGGGCGCGCTGGATGGCCCCTGGCTCAGCTACATCCTGGCGTTGCAGGACTGGGGCAACAGCTTCCCCGGATTTGAAAAGGAAGTGTCGGGCGCCGAGCACAAGGATGGCGGCTACCACTTCTGGTGCCTCAAATAAGGCGAGTGCTGCCACCTCTATCACTGCAGGAGTCTCTCATGTCTCATTCGCCAACCGCGCTACCCACCTCCCTGGCGCAGCGCTTTCCGGTGCTCATCGTACTCAGCACCCGTGGAGTTGAAGACAGCATCGTCACCCACAGCGCCCAGGCGATTGGCCGGGCACTGCAGGCCCATGAGATCGAAGTGGAGATGGTTGGCTCCCTGGAGGACGCGGAAATCGCCTTCCGTGCCGACCCGGCCTATTCCTGCGTGATCCTCGGCTGGGGCCTGTGCGAGCACGATCTGGACAAGGCGCTGCAGGTCATCCGCCTGATCCGTCGGCGCACCGCCCAGCTGCCGATCATCCTGGGCATGAGCCAGGCGCATCAGAGCCGGGTGCCCTTAGCGTTCCTCGAGAACATCGATGGCTTCATCTGGCAACCGGAAGACAGCCCCGAATTCATCGCCGGGCGCATCCAGGCGGCTGCCCGCCGCTACCTCGACACCATCCTGCCGCCATTCTTCGGAGCCCTGGTCAACTTCGCCGACACCTGCGAATACTCCTGGCACACCCCCGGCCACACCGGCGGCACTGCCTTCATGAAGACCGCGGTGGGGCGCAGCTTCCTCGATTTCTACGGCGAGCAGATGCTGCGCTCCGACCTCAGCGTCTCGGTCGGCCAGCTGGGTTCGCTGAACGACCACTCCGGCCCGGTGGCCGAGGCGGAGAAGTACGCTGCCCGTGTGTTCGGCGCCGACTACTCGTTCTTCTCGGTCGGTGGCAGTTCGGCCAGCAACCAGATGGTCCTGCACTCGGCGGTGACCGACGGTGATGCCGTGCTGGTCGACCGCAACTGCCACAAGTCGCTGAACTACGCGCTGAACCAGTCCGGCGCGGTGCCGCTGTACCTGCGCCCGCGGCGCAACGCGCGCGGCCTGATCGGCCCGGTGCCGCACAGCGAGCTGACCCCCGCAGCGGTGGCGCAGAAGCTCGCCGACAGCCCGCTGGCGCGCGACAAGCAGGCGCGTCCGGTGCTGGCGGTGCTGACCAATTCGACCTACGACGGTCTCTGCTACAACGTGCAGACCACCACCCGCGAGTTGAGCCAGTCGGTCGATCGCATCCACTACGACGAGGCCTGGTACGCCTACGCGCGGTTCAACCCGCTGTACGAAGGGCGCTACGGCATGCACCGCGGCGAGCGGCATGCCGACGATGCCACGGTGACCGTGACCCACTCGACCCACAAGCTGCTCGCGGCGCTGTCGCAGGCCTCGATGATCCATATCCGCTCGGGCAAGGTACCGGTCAAACCGGCGCTGTTCAACGAAGCCTTCATGATGCACACCTCCACCTCGCCGCAGTACAGCATCATCGCCTCCACCGATGTGTCGACCAAGATGATGGATGACGCCGGCGAGTACCTCACCGACGAGTCGATCGGCGAAGCCATCGCTTTTCGCCAGGCCATGGTGCGCATGAGCAACGAGATTCACATACGCGATCCGCAAGACTGGTGGTTCGGCGTCTGGCAGCCGGACGAGGTCGATGGCGTGCCGTTCGCCGACCTCGACCCGCAGCGCCTCCACCATGGCGATGCCTGGGTGCTCAAGCCCAACGCCCGCTGGCACGGCTTCGGCGACCTGGGCTCCGACTACTGCATGCTCGACCCGATCAAGGTCACGGTGCTGACCCCGGGGCAGACGCTGGAAGGCGAGATGCAGAGCAGCGGCATCCCGGCGCCGCTGGTGTCCTCCTTCCTCTCCAGTCGCGGCATCGTGGTGGAAAAAACCGAACCCTACTCCATCCTGCTGCTGTTCAGCCTGGGCGTGACCAAAGGCAAGTGGGGCTCGCTGGCCGCCGGCCTCATGGAGTTCAAGCGCCACTACGACGGCAACTCGTCGCTGGAGCTGGTGATGCCCGATCTGCTGGCCAGTCATGCCGAGCGCTATGCCGGCATGGGCCTGCGCGATCTGGCCGAAGAGATGCACCAGGAGATGCTGGCCTCGCGCCTGCTGCACAACATGGATGCGGCCTTCAGTCTGCTACCCGACCCGGTTTCCTCGCCGCGCGATACCTACGCCCGGCTGGTCAAGGGCGAGATCGAGCAGATCGCCGTGCGCGACATGCTCGATCGCACCGTCGCCGTGCAGATCGTTCCCTACCCGCCGGGCATTCCGCTGATGATGCCGGGGGAAAAGGCCGGTGCCGACAAGCGCGCCATCATCGACTACCTGCTGGCGATGGAACTGTTCGATAGCCATTTTCCCGGCTTCGGCCATGACAACCATGGGGTCGAGGTCGAGCGCGACGCTCAGGGTCAACTTACCTACAGGGTCTATGTGGTCAAGCAGTAACACTAGTCACCCAGAGCGCCGATGCGCGCCCCGGGCCACCGCTGCGAGCTGAGCAAGGAGTCTGGTATGGCTGATTCAAGCAAGAAAATGAGCCTCATGGGGCTCACCACGCTGGTGGCGGTGAACATGATGGGCTCGGGCATCATCATGCTGCCGGCGAACATGGCGCAACTGGGCGCGGTCTCGCTACTGTCCTGGATCGTCACCGCGATCGGCTCCATGGCCATCGCCTACTGCTTCGCCCAGTGCGGCATCTTCTGCAATCGTTCGGGCGGCATGTCGGCCTACAGCGAGGAGGCCCACGGCAAGTCGGCGTTCTTTCTCTGTTCGTTCCTTTACTTCCTGTCGCTGGCGATCGGCAACGTGGCCATCGGTATTTCCGCGATAGGCTACCTGTCGTCGTTCATCCCCTGGCTGGGCAGCGGTGCCATGCAGCTGTGCATCGGCCTCATCGTGCTGCTGTGGTTGACCACCATTGCCAACTTCGGCGGGCCGAGCATCACTGGCAAGCTCGGTGCGATCACCGTCTGGGGCGTGATCATCCCGGTGGCAGGTCTCAGCGTGATCGGCTGGTTCTGGTTCGACACGGAGGTGTTCGCCGCCGCCTGGAACCCGAACAATATCGCCGTCAGCGACGCCATCACCCAGAGCATTCCGTTGACCCTGTGGGCCTTCCTCGGTATGGAGTCGGCGGCGCAGAGCTCCGATGCGGTGGAGAATCCCAAGCGCGACGTGCCGCTGGCCTGCCTGTTCGGCACCCTCGGCGCCGCGGTGGTGTACGTGCTCTCGACCACGGTGATCCAGGGCATAGTGCCGAACGCCGAACTGGCCAACTCCTCGGCGCCGTTCGCCTATGTCTACGCCCAAATGTTCAACCCCATGGTCGGCAACATCATCATGGCGCTGGCGGTGATGGCCTGCCTCGGCTCGCTGCTCGGCTGGCAGTTCACCCTGGCGCAGACCGCCAAGATGACCGCCGACCAGGGCATGTTTCCCAAGCTGTTCGCCAAAGTCACCGCGGCGAATGCACCGATCATCGGCATGATCGTCTGCGGCGTGCTGCAGACCGTGATGGCGCTGTCGACCATCTCGCCCAACGCCAGCGAGCAGTTCGGCAAGCTGGTCGGTCTGGCGGCGGTGACCAACCTGATTCCCTACGTCACCGCGCTCACCGGCTTGCTGGTGATCATGCACAAGGCCAAGGTCAGCCCGGCGGTCTATACCCGCAACGTCGCGGCGCTGCTGGTGGCGATGGCCTACTCGTACTACGCCATCTATGCCTCCGGCAAGGACGCGGTATTCGGCGCCACCATCGTCCTGGCGATCGGATACCTGCTCTACGGCTTCATTGCCAAGAACTTTGTCGACGAACGAGCGGCCGCCGCGGCTGCAAGGTCCTAGGCACTGTATTCCGGATTGCCAAGACATCTGAATGTAGGGATCAGGATATGAACATGAAGCCACGCAAAACCATCAGCCTGTTGCTTACCGGCCTGTTCGCGCTGCTGCCGATGCTGGCCGGCGCCGATACCCTCGAGCGCGTGCGCACGAGCAACACCTTCACCCTGGGCTATGTGCCCGACCTGGCGCCGTTCACCAGTGAGAAGGACGGCAAGGTCGGCGGCTACGCCATCGACCTGTGCCTGAAGATCGCCGACGGCCTCAAGACCGGCTTGGGCCTGGCCGACATGCAGGTGCGCTATCAGGCGCTGAGCATTGATCAGGCTCTCGACGCCATCAGCTCGGGCAAGGTCGACATCTTCTGTACCCCTTCGCCGGAAACCCTGGAGCGGCGCAAGTCGGTGAGCTACTCGCAGCCGGTGTACACCGCCGGTCTCTCCGTGGTGGTACGCAAGAACGCCGCCCCCGGGTTGGTGAATGCGCTCAATGGCGAGGCGGTGCACAGCGGCCCGACCTGGCGCGCCACCATCAACCAGGGGCTGGCCAATCACAGCTTTGCCACCCTCGAAGGCGGCGTCACCGAAGACTGGGTGCGCGACAAACTGCGCCGGCTCGGCGTGATCGCCAGCCTGGTCGTGGTCGACAGCCACGCGCAGGGCGTGCAACGGGTGGCCGAAGGCAAAGTCGATGCGTTCTTTGCCGAGCGCATGCTGCTGCAGAGCAACGTGCAGGAGCAGCAGGCCGCCGACGAGTTGATGGTGCTCGATCGCATCTTCGAGATCGCCCCGGTGTCCATGGCACTCGAGCGCGACGACGAGGATTTCCGCCTGCTGGTGGATACCGTGCTGAGCGACCTGTACCGCTCGGGCGAACTCGAGCAGCTCTACACGAAATACTTCGGCGAACCGGGCGAGATGATCCAGATCCTGTCGCGGGTCTATGCGTTGCCCTAGCGAGGCCGTGGAAAAACCTAGGCGAGGCGGTCAAGACAAGGCCTAGGCGGCCCCACGAAAGCAGCCGTAGCGCAGTAACAGCCGCAGGCAGTTGCCGAAGGGAGGAGCGTAGCGAAGCAAAAGCGCACTGGGCTCGCACGCGAGTCCTGCCGTATTGCCAACGTAGGCAGATTTTCAACGGTCTGTCAGTTGCCCACACAGACATTACTGATCCATAGGAGTATCACCATGCAACGTTCACGTCTTGTCGTCATCGGCTCACTGCTTTGCGCAGTGCTACTCGCGGGCTGCGCATCGAAGGTCACCGAGCCGGAGCAATATTCCGGCTTCCTGGCCGACTACTCGCAGCTGCAACCTGCCACTTCCGCAACTGGCCAGCCGGTGCTGCGCTGGCTGGCGCCCGGTTTCAACTTCGACAACTACCAGCACATGATCGTGCAGGAGATCGGCTTCTATCCCACCCCGAGTCCATCCGAGCAGATCGGCGCGCCGGCGCTGAATCAGTTGCAGACCTACACCTCCGAACAGGTCAAGGCCGCCTTTGGCCGGCGCATCCAGGTGCATGAGGAGGGGACCAAGCCCGGCCCGCAAACCCTGATCCTGCGTGCCGCGATTACCGGCGTGGACACCAAGGCCGAAGGACTCAAGCCCTACGAGGTGATTCCTATCGCCCTGGTCGTGGCCGCTACTACCAGCGCCACCGGTGCCCGTGATCGCACCACGGAGCTGTTCGTCGAGGCCGAATTGCTCGATGCCAGCACCGGCCAGCCGGTGCTGCGGGTGGTGCGCAAGGGCTATGGCAAGGAACTGGAGAACAAGGAGGCACAGGTCACCCTGGCCACCCTCAAGGGCGTGATCGACGGCATCGTGCGCGATATCGAAAAGTTCGAGTAAGTCGGTACGGCAATCAATGCCAAGAGGTACCAACTCATTGGCTACAGATCACCGGTCGCCAGCGCAGTGGGTATGCGGTTTCTGGATCTGGATTCGGTGTCTGCCGAGGCGCGGCATATTCGCGTAGGCGCCGTGCAGCATCGGTGCCGGCGCCGAACATCATCGCGATGGAAGTGGGGTCGCGAGGAATGACCGCGGGGTTGCGCCAAGAGAGGGTTGTATGGGCTTTGATGGGCTTTCCATCGTCGGGTTTTTCGTACTGACGGTCCTCGTGGTGGTGATCGCCATCGAGGCGGGATACCGGCTTGGGCATTTCATTCACAATCGCTCCGAGGACGAGAAGGAGTCACCATCGTCGGGGATCACGGGCGCCACCATGGGCCTGCTGGCGTTCATCCTGGCCTTCACCTTCGCGATCGTGTCCGAGCGCTTCGACACGCGCAAGGCGCTGGTGCGCGAGGATGCCAATGCGATCCGCACGGCCTTCCTGCGTGCCGATTTTCTGCCGGACGCCGATCGCGACAAGGCCGCGGCGCTTTTCGGCGAATACGTGGACTTGCGTCTGGCGGCGGCGCTGACGCGGGCGCCCGGCGACATCCGCAGGGTCGTGGTCGACTCGGGGCGCATCCACCGGCAACTATGGGAAATGGCGGTTGCCAATGCCCGTGTGGACATGAACTCGGATGTCGCCGCCCTCTATATCGAATCGCTGAACGAGCTGATCAATTTTCATGCATTGCGGGTGACCATCGCCCTGGAAACGCGACTTCCGGACGAAATATGGCTGGTGCTGGCTGCGCTTATGGTCCTGGCCATGGCCGGGTTCGGCTACCAGACCGCGATTGCCGGTTCCAGGCGCTCCTGGGCAACACCGGCCCTGGCCATCTCGTTCGCCGTGGTGGTGGCGCTGATCGCCTCGCTCGACCGCCCGGAGAGTGGCTATTTTGCCGCATCGCAACAGCCGTTGGTGGTACTCAGGGAGGAGATGTCGACAACCTTCGAAATTCGCCGCAAGACCCAGGATATGCCTCAAGGAGGCAACTGATATGGCAAATCACCCAACCTTAACCATACTGGAGCGTGCGACAGATGAGCGGTGCTTGATCCCACCGCTATGGCTCAGGCGCGCTGCATGGGGGCGCGAGCCGACGACAATCCAATGACCGTAGCGAGTGCTGCTTGCCGTTTTTTCAAGCCTGGATCGGCAAAGGGTAACCAATAGGGATTTTTCACGAGCGGGCTACCGCTGGCCTGTAAGGTGATTCGTGTGACTGCGGCGCACCCGAGGCTGTTGTCGAGGGGCGACCATCGTTGAAGGGGAAGCAGCGTGCCAAAGAATAACCACCAACGTCTGGCTCTGGGGATGGCGTTCGCGATTGTGCAGATGGTGCTGAGCGGTTGCGAACCCAAGCAACCGCCACCGCCCGCCGTACTGGAAATTCCTTTCGTTACCGTCGACGCGCAAGACGTGAGCATTCCGCTGGATGTGATCGGTGAAACCATCGGCTCCACCGACGTGACCATCCGCGCCAGGGTCGATGGCTTTCTCGACGGGATTCATTTCAAGGAGGGTACCTTCGTCGACCAGGGCGCGCTGCTCTACACCATCGACCCGCAGCCGTTCCAGGCCAAGGTCGCCCAGGCGCAGGCGATGCAGGCGCAGGCCCAGACCAGCCTGGTCAAGGCCAAGTCGGATCTCAACCGCATCCGGCCGTTGGCCGAGATCAACGCGGTCAGCAAGCTGGATCTGGATGCCGCCGTCGCCAACCATGATGCGGCGAAGAGTTACGTGGAAGCGGCCAAAGCCCAGGTAGAGCTGGCGCAGATCGAGCTCGGCTACACCAAGATCCATGCGCCCGAACGTGGCCTGATCGGCTTGTCGGAAGCCGAGGTGGGGGACTTCGTCAGCCAGCGCAACAACGGCGGGCTGCTCAACGTGATATCGCGCACCGACCCCATCGCGGTGCGGGTTTCCATCACCGAGCGGGGCTACCTGAATGCGGCGCGGCGGCTGGCCGAGCAGCAACAGGGCAACCGCTCCGCCGATGGCAGCATGGACAAGATGGGCCGGCTGCCGCTGACCCTGATCCTGGCCGATGGCAGCCTCTACGAGCACCGCGGGGTGCCCACCAAGGTCGACCGTAATATCGATCCCACCACTGGGGCGCTGACCATCGAGGCCGAGTTTCCCAACAGTCAGGGCTTGTTGCGTCCGGGCATGTTCGCGCGGGTCCGTTTCGATGCAGACGAGATCAAGGGGGCGATCCTGTTGCCGCAACGGGCGGTCAGCGAGTTGCAGTCGGTGCATCGGGTGTTCGTCATCAAGCCGGACGACACCGTGGAGGTGCGCCAGGTGCAGGTGGGCCAGCGGCTCGGCAGCAACTGGGTGATCGAGTCCGGGCTGCAGGCGGGCGAGCGGGTCGCAGTAGCGGGGCTGCTGCGCCTGCGTCCGGAGATGACGGTCAAGCCGCGACCGGCCGACGCCAGCGAGCTGCCGCCGGTGGCGAAGGGTGGCAAAAATGGGTGAGTTCTTCGTCCGTCGCCCCATCTTCGCGATGGTGATCTCGATCATCATCGTCATCGTCGGTCTGGTGGCCATGGGCAGTTTGCCGATCGCCCAGTACCCCGACATCACTCCGCCGGAGATCAAGGTGGAGGCCACCTACGACGGCGCCAATGCGGTGAACGTCGAGCAGTCCGTGGCCACGCCGCTGGAGCAGAAGGTCAACGGCGTCGAGAACATGCTGTACATGAAGTCGACCAACGCCGGCAACGGGCAGATGACCCTGTCGGTGGCCTTCGAGGTCGGCTCCGACCTCGACATCTCCAACGTGCTGGTGCAGAACCGCGTGTCGGAGGGCTCCGCGCAGCTCCCCGAAGACGTCAAGCGCAAGGGCGTCAAGGTCAAGAAGGCGCTGGCCTTCCCGCTGATGCTGGTGACCCTGCGTTCGCCGAACGGCAGTTACGACGCCGATTTCCTGACCAACTACATGTCGATCAACGTACTCGACGAGATCGCCCGGATCCAGGGCGTCGGCCAGGTCACCATCTTCGGTGGCGCCGACTACGCCATGCGCATCTGGATCAAGCCCGACCAGCTCAGCCGGCTGGGTCTCACCGTGCCGGACATCGTCACCGCCGTGCAGCAGCAGAACGTGCTGACGCCGGCCGGCAAGCTCGGCGGCCCGCCGGCCGCGCCCGGCACCGAATTCGCTTATGCCGTGCAGACCCGCGGCCGCCTGGAAACGCCGGAAGAGTTCGGCGAGGTGGTGGTGCGCTCCAACCCGGATGGCTCGCAGGTGCTGCTGCGCGACGTCGCGCGCATCGAGCTGGGCGCCGAGACCTACAACCAGATCGGCGCCTTCGATGCCAACCCGGCCGCCGTGCTGGCGGTCTACCAGTTGCCCGACGCCAACGGCCTGGAGGTGGCGGAAAACATTCGCGCCGCGATGGAGCGGATGAAGGACCGCTTCCCCCAGGACGTCGAGTACGTGATCTCGCTGGACACCACCAAGCCGGTGTCGGCCGGCATCGAGGAGATCGTTCACACCCTGATCGAGGCCACGATCATCGTCACCCTGGTGGTGTTCATCTTCCTGCAGAACTTCCGCGCCACCCTGATTCCCACCCTGGCGGTGCCGGTGGCGTTGGTCGGCACCTTTGCGGTGTTCCCGTTGCTCGGCTTCTCGATCAACACCTTTTCCCTGCTCGGCCTGGTGCTGGCCATCGGCATCGTGGTGGACGACGCCATCGTGGTGGTGGAGGGGGTGTCGGAGAAGATGGAACGGGGCATGGAGCGGCGCCAGGCCACCATCGAGACGATGAAGGAGGTCAGCGGCCCGGTGATCGCCACGGCGCTGTCGCTCACCGCGGTGTTCGTGCCGGTGGCCGCGATGTCAGGCATCACCGGCCGGCTTTACCAGCAGTTCGCGATCACCATCGCCATTTCGGTCGTCATCTCGGCGATTGTTGCGCTGACCCTGAGTCCGGCGCTGTGCAGCACGCTGTTGCAGCCGCACGTTCACGGCAAGAAGAGCCGCCTTTCGCGCTTCTTCGACGGCTTCAACCGGGTGCTGGACGGGGTGACGGAGAAATACATCGGGGTTACCAGTCGCTTTACCCATCGCCCGCTGCGTGCGCTCGGCGTGCTCGGCGTACTGGTGGTGGCGCTGGTGTTGCTGTTTCGCACCGTTCCCGGCGGCTTCGTACCGGAGGAGGATCAGGCCTACCTGATGGCCAACCTGCAACTGCCGGACGCCGCCTCGCTGGAGCGCACCCACGCCGCGGCGGCCAAGGTCGAGGCCATTCTCGGGGCCGACCCGGCCATCGAGTCCTACACCACGGTGACCGGCTACAGCTTTCTTTCCGGCGCCTCGTCGACCAACAACGCCTTCTTCTTCATCCAGCTCAAGGACTGGGAGGAACGGCCCGAGGCGGGTGACCATGCCACCCAGGTTACCCACCGGCTCAACGGCAAGCTGGCCGCGATCAACGAAGGCATCGCCATCGCCTTCGGCCCGCCGGCCATTCCGGGCCTGGGCACCGGTTCCGGCTTCTCGATCATGTTGCAGGATCGCGTCGGCAACACCCCCGACTACTTGGCCGAACAGACCCAGGCGTTCATCCAGGCGGCCGCCAAGCGCCCGGAGATCGCCGGGCTGTACACGACCTATCGGGCCACTGTGCCACAGCTCTACCTGGACGTGGACACCCAGAAGACCATGAAGCTCGGCGTCGCCCCGGCAGACGTCAACCAGACCCTGGGTTCCTTTCTTGGTGGGGCCTATGTCAACGACTTCAACCGCTTCGGGCGGCTGTACAAGGTCTACGTCCAGGCCGAGACCGACTACCGCAAAGATCTCGCCGACGCCTCGCTGTTCTATGTGCGTAACAGCTCTGGCGAGATGGTGCCGATGAATACCCTGCTCACCGACGAGTCGACCAACGGTCCCGAGTTCACCTACCGCTTCAACATGTTCCGCGCCGCCGAGGTCACCGGTCGCCCGGCACCAGGCTACAGCTCGGCGCAGGCGTTGAAGGCGCTGGAGGAGGTGGCGGCCGAGGTGCTGCCCAGCGACATGTCCTATGCCTGGAACGCCATGTCGTACCAGGAAAAGGCCGCCGAAGGTTCCGGCAGCATGGTGTTCGTCATGGCGCTGGTGTTCGTCTTCCTGATCCTCGCCGCCCAGTACGAGAGCTGGTCGCTGCCCTTCGGCGTGCTGTTCGGCACCCCCATCGCCATCTGCGGTGCCATGTTCGGCCTGTGGCTGGCGCGTTTCTTCAGTTCCAGCTACGAGAACAACGTGTTCGCCCAGATCGGCCTGGTGATGCTGATCGGCCTGGCGGCGAAGAACGCCATCCTCATCGTCGAGTTCGCCCGCACCGAGATCGAGAAAGGCAAGGGACCGGTGGAGGCGGCGCTGACGGCCGCGCGGCAGCGCTTCCGGCCGATCATCATGACCTCGTTCGCCTTCATCCTCGGCGTGATTCCGCTGATTCTCGCCAGCGGCGCTGGAGCCGAGGCGCGCAAGATCATGGGCATGACCTCCTTCGCCGGCATGCTGACCGCCACCCTGGTGGGGGTAGTGCTGGTGCCGGGACTGTTCGTGATCGTCGAGAAGTATCTGAGTGGCAAGAAGAAAACAGCGGCTGCAGCGGCCAGCAGCGAGGAGGCCAAGCCATGAAGGGATTCAGCAGACGGCCGCTGGTCACGGCCATGATGTTGTCCGGGTCGCTGCTGGTTGGTGGCTGCATGGTCGGTCCCGACTACCAGCGTCCGCCACTCGACATGCCGAGTGTCTACAAGGAACCGGCCGCGACCGATCCGGCGTTCGTCAATCTCGACTGGTGGGAGCTGTTCGCTGACCAAAGGCTCGATGCGTTGATCGAGGAAGCGTTGGCCTACAACCGCGATCTCGGCGTGGCAATCTCGCGCATCGAGGAGGCGGCGGCGATCCTGCGCATCGAGCGGGCCAACCAGTATCCGTTTATCGATGCCGCAGCCGGCGCCGGTCGGTCATCGCCGAGCCGCAACATCCTGCCGACCGCCGAGACCGAGAGCAGCTATTTCTTCAACGGCGCGGCTTCTTTCGAGGTGGATCTGTGGGGCAAGCTGCGGCGCTCGACCGAGGCTGCACGGGCGGACCTGCTGAGCACCGAAGCAAGCGCGCGCAATGTGACCATTTCGTTGATTGCCGCGGTGGCCACTACCTACTTCCAGTTGCTGGACCTGGACGACCGGCTGCGCATCTCCGTGCGCACCCTGCAGTCGCGTGAAGATGCGCTGGAAATCATCAAGGAGCGTTACGCCAAAGGCACGGTGCCGGAGTTGGACGTCAACCAGGCCGAGATCGAGGCCGCCGACGCCCAGGCCTCGGTGGCAGCCTTCGAGCGATCGGTGCGCCAGACCGAAAATGCCCTGAGTGTACTGGTGGGTTCGCGTCCGCGGCTCATCGAGCGTGGTGAGGCGTTGGCCCGGCAGACATTGCCGGTCGAGGTTCCGGCCGGCTTGCCGCTGACATTGCTGGAACGGCGGCCGGATATCGTGACTGCCGAGCAGCAACTGGCCGCCGAAACTGCACGCATTGGCGTGGCTCGCGCCCTGCGTCTGCCATCCCTGTCCCTGACCGCCAGCTTCGGCTATGCGAGTCGCGATCTGAGCGACCTGGTCGAGGGCGACAGCGAAAGCTGGGGAGTATTCGGCGACATCCTCGCACCGATTTTCAACGCGGGGCAGCTCAAGTCGGTGGAGGAGGCGCAACGCCAGCGTGCCGAGCAGGCGCGTCTGGGTTATGAACAGGCGGTGCTCAACGGCTTGCGTGACGTGGACGACTCGCTGACCGGCTTGCGTACTTCGCGTGCCGAGTACATCGCCCGGCAGCGCCAGCTCGAGGCGGCGCGTACGGCGGCGCGACTGTCGCGCGCGCGCTATGACGGCGGCCTGGTCAGCTACCTGGAGGTGCTGGACTCCGACCGTAGCCTGTTCCAGGCGGAACTCCTCGAGTCGCAGACGCGCCAGCAACAGCTGAGTGCTGTGGTTGGCCTGTACCGGGCGCTGGGCGGCGGTTGGCCGGCGGCTCAGGCCCAGTAAAGTCCTGGGCGCGCGCCAGCGGAGGAGGTTCAGAGGCGTTGCCACGGCATGCGTCGTTAACCCATGCATCGAGGTGTTCATGTTTGAGCGAGGGCGGTTGCTGGCAGTTCTGCCTTTGTTGCTTGGCACATGGCTCGGCGGGAACCTCCAGGCTGGCGAAGTTGTGGACCGGATCAAGGCCCGTGACGAGTTGCGCTGTGGCGTGAGCGAAGGCATCCCCGGCTTTTCCGCACAGGATGCCGCGGGTCGCTGGCGCGGCCTCGACGCCGACTTCTGCCGCGCGGTGGCCGCGGCGCTGCTGGGCGATGCCGAGAAGGTGCTATTCGTGCCGCTCAGGGCCTCGACCCGCTTCCCCGCCCTGCAGGCGCGCAAGATCGATCTGCTGGTGCGCAATACCACCTGGACATTGACCCGTGAGGCGTTGCTGCAGGTGCAGTTCCCGGCGGTGCTGTTTTACGACGGCCAAGCCTTCATGGTGGCGAAGTCCAGCGGTATCGCTCGGCTGGCCGATTTCAGGGAGGGCAGGGTATGCGTCGGCAAGGGCACCACGCATGAGGCCAATCTGACCGACCATGCCCGTATCCACGGCCTGGACTGGCAGCCGCTGGTGATCGATTCGACACCGGCGTTGGCCGAGGCCTTTTTTGCCGGTCGTTGCCAGGTCTGCACCGCGGATGCCGCGGAACTGGCCGCCATGCGCGTGCGTGCGCCGGGTGGCCCGCAGGCGTTCGTGATCCTGCCCGAACGCATTTCCAGGGAGCCGCTCGGGCCGGTGGTGGCGGGTGATGACCCGCAGTGGGCCAGCCTGGTGCGCTGGGTGCTGTATAGCCTGGTCCTGGCCGAGGAATACGGCGTGACCCAAACCAATGTCGAAACGCGGGTGCGCGAGTTCGGTGGCGCGACAGGGCGTCTGTTGAGCGGCCAGGACAGCCGCCTGGCCCGGGCACTGGGAGCCCAGGACGACTGGGTGATACGAGCAATCAGGGCGGTGGGCAACTATGGCGAGCTGTATGAACGCAATGTTGGCTCTGCCAGTGAACTCGGCATCGAGCGGGGACTGAACCGGCTGTGGAGCGAGGGTGGGCTGATGTACGCGCCACCGATCGACTGAAGGAGGGGGCATGACCGATCTGCAGATCTACCTGACCCTCGCCATCTTCAGCGCAGTGATCCTGGCGATCGCTTTCGATGTGATCGACATGGCGGTCGCCGCGCTGCTTGGGGTGGGCCTGTTGCTCGCCTTCGGCATCCTGCGTGACAACGATCTGATTGCCGCCCTGCGTACCGCCGGCGGCCCTATCTCCCTGCTGTTCGGTGGCATGGTGGTGGCGCGGGTGCTGGCCAGCACCGGTCTGTTCGAACGGGTTGGCGCTATCTACCTGCGTGCCACGATGGGCAGCGGCAAACGCTTCCTCATTCTGCTGGTGCTGCTGGTCGCCCCGGTGTGTGCGTTCCTGCCCAACGCTACCACGGTGATTCTGCTCGCCCCGGTGATCATCCGTGTGGCCCGTGCGCTCAAGGTGGATTTCGTCGGGCCGATGGTGGTGGCGGCGATCGTCAGCAACGCCGCCGGCATGCTTACCCTGGTGGGCGATCCGGCGACCTTTCTGGTTGGCAGTTCGATCGGCATGAGTTTCGTCCAGTATCTGCAGACGGTCAGTCTCGCCGGCCTGCTGGCCGTGCTGGTGGTGATCCCGCTGCTGCCGTGGCTGATGCCGCACATATGGCGAGCGCGGGTGGTACTCGCGGATACGGAGCCAGTGGTTCCGCTTGAACGGCCGGGTTTCGCACTGTTGGCGCTGGGCGTGCTGGCCATGATGGTGGTGCTGTTCCTGTTCGGCGAACAGTTGCCGGTGCGCATAGTGCCGCCATCGGTGGCAATCATCGCAGCCAGTCTGGCCCTGCTCGTCGTCTATGCGGTGCATATCGAGCCGGTTGAAGTGGTCTTGCGCGATATCGACTGGAAGACTCTGCTGTTTCTCGGCGCCATCTTCTGCCTGGTCCAGGCGTTCACCCAGACTGGGCTGCTGCAGGGGCTCTCCCTCAAGCTCTACGATTGGTTCGGCGTGGAGTTCGCCCTGGTTGCGCTCGCCCTGTTGGCGGGCATCGGTCTGCTGTCGAGCCTGCTCGCCAATATCCCGGTGGTGGCTGCTGCGTTGGTAATGACCAAGGGCTATCTGGTGGCTGTCGAAGCGGTTCCAGAAATCGCGTTAGCCGCCGGCTTCACTGACTGGCCGGCCGCGACCTTGCCGGTGTTCATTGCCCTGATGTTCGGTGCCACGCTGGGCGGCAACGCCACGCTGATCGGCGCCTCGGCCAATATCGTCACGGTCGGCATCTGTGCCGGGCAGGGCGAGAAGGTGACCTTCGCGCGGTTTTCACGCTATGGCGTGCCGATCACCCTGCTGCAGCTGGCTGTAGCGGCGCTGTACGTGGTCGCGCTGTTCTGGCTGGCCCATTAGCTCAGAGGCCGCCCATGGGGGCTGCCGACTGTCATCCACAGACCCGGCGGGTGGTGAATGGCATGCTGAAACGTTTTTTATCGATCGATCGCCTGCCATGGGCACATTCACCATCAACCCTTCCTTGGGGCCGCGATGCATTTCGTAAGTGGAGGTCTGCGGTACAGGGCGGCGGGCCGAGCTTTACTACACTCCTGGTGTTTGAAACTGTAGGCAGCCCTATCAGTAGTTTGCGTATTAATCAGTCGGAGGAACTTCGCAAATGGCCAAAAGCAAGAAGAAAGCAGCAGTGGATCTGCCGGCTGACGGGGAACGCCTGCACAGGAAGGAATACGAAGAGGCGCTGAAGCGGCTGCATGTGGAGTTGGTCAAGCTGCAGCAGTGGGTGGTGGCCAAGGGCCTGAAGGTATGCGTCGTCTTTGAAGGGCGCGATGGCGCGGGCAAGGGTGGGACGATCAAGGCGCTCACTGAGCGGGTCAGCCCGCGAGTGTTTCGTGTGGTGGCCCTGCCGGCGCCCACCGACCGGGAAAAGACCCAGATGTATGGGCAGCGCTATCTCGTGCATATGCCGGCGGCCGGCGAAGTGGTGATCTTCGATCGCAGTTGGTACAACCGTGCGGGCGTCGATCGGGTGATGGGTTTTTGCACTGAGGAGGCGTCGCGGAAGTTTCTCGGCATAGTGCCGCTGTTCGAGAAGATGATGATCGAGTCTGGGGTCATTCTGATCAAGTATTGGCTCGAAGTGAGTGCCGAGGAACAGCAGCGTCGTCTGGAGGACCGTATCAACGACGGCCGCAAGATCTGGAAGCTGTCGCCCATGGATCTGAAGTCCTTCAGCCGCTGGGATGAATACACTCGTGCTCGCGACGAAATGTTCGCGGCCACCGACACCTCTTGGGCTCCCTGGTACATGGCGCGCTCCGAGGAAAAGCGGCGGGTGCGGCTGAACATCATCAGCCACCTGCTCGAGCAGATCCCCTACGAGGACCTGACTCAACAAGAGCCGGTCAAACTGCCCAAACGCTCCCGGATCGGTCGCTACAAGGCGGTTCCCTACCCCTTCAAAATGGTGGAAGAGCGCTACTGAGTCGACGGCCAATGGGCTGATTGACCGCGAAGGCCTTGGAGTTTGCTCGCGATCTGCTGCTCGGGGCCGATGTGCAGCTGAGCGCGACCCTGCGCTCAGGGCGTCCAGTCCACGGCATGATCGTCGAGGTAGTCATCCACGGCGGCGCCCACGGTGGGCTGGAAGATGTTGTCGCCGAACACTTCCAGCAGTCCGAAGCGGCTGAACTTGTCCTTGACCGGATCCTTCATTTCCGCGAAATGCAGCTCGATGCCGCGCGCGCGCAGGGTTTCGCACAGCTCGCCGAGCATGTCCGCAGAGGTGACGTCGATGCTGGTGACCGGCTCAGCCGTTACCACCAGCCGGCGTACCGGCGTCGGCGATTCCTCGATGGCCTGCAGTATGCATTCCCTGAACAGCTCGGCATTGGCGAAGAACAGCGGCGCGTCCCAGCGGAACAGCACCAAGCCCGGCACGCGGCGGGCTGCTGGATAGCGCTTCAAATCGTGATAGCCGCGTAGACCATTGACCCGGCCGAGAATGGCGAAGTGCGGGCGCCAGCCGTCCCAGAGATACTCGATCACGGCGATCGCCACCGCCAGGCAGATGCCGGGGATGGCGCCGAAGACGGCGACCCCGGCAAAGCAGGCCATCGACAGCCAGAACTCCCAGCGCTGGATGCGGTAAATGCGCTTCAGGTCGGTGAATTCGAACAGGCCGATGACCGCCGCGATCACCACCGCGGCCAGTGCGCTGCTGGGCAGGTAGCGCATCAGGGTTGGCGCGACCAGCAGCAGCGCCGCCACTGCCAGGGCGCCGACCACGCCGGTCATTTGGGTCTTGGAGCCCGCGGCCTCGGCTACCGGAGTGCGCGAGGAGCTGCTGCTGATGGGAAAGCCCTGGAACAATCCGGCGGCCAGGTTGGCGGCGCCCAGACCGATCATTTCCTGGTTGGGGTCGACCTGGGTTTGGGTGCGTGCGGCATAGGTGCGTGACAGCACACTGGTATCGGCGAAGGACACCACGGCGACAGCGCAGCCACCGAGCACCACGGTGGCGATGTCGACGCCGCTGAGCCAGGGCAGGGTGAAGGTTGGCAGGCCCTGGGGCAGATCGCCCAGCACCTTGACGCCCTGGCTGCCCAGATCGAAGAAGCTGACCGCCAGGGTAGCCAGGATCACCACGATGAGAATGCTCGGCAGCTGCTTGAAGCGCTTGAGCAGCAGGATCAGCGTCAGGCTGCCGCCTCCCACGGCGAAGCCATACCAGTTGGCCTCGCCGGCCAGGATGGCCTGGGCCAATTGCCAGATATCACGCAAGGGGCCTGCGTCCTCGATGGAAATGCCGAACAGCTTGGGCAGTTGACTGGTGAGGACGGCGAAGGCGATGCCGTTCATGTAGCCGTAGCGGATCGGCTTGGACAGCAGCTCGGTGATGAAGCCCAGACGCAGCAGGCCGGCGAGGATGCATACCAGCCCGGAAACCATCGCCATCATGCTGGCCACGGTGATGGCGCGCATTGGGTCGCCGCCGGAAAGCGGCAACACCACGGCGAGGATCAGCGCGGCGAGCGCAGAGTCCGGGCCGAGCACCAGAATGCGGCTGGGGCCGAACAGGGCGTAGGCCAGCAGCGGAACGATGGTGGCATACAGGCCGTAGATGCCCGGCACGCCGGAGGCCTCGGCATAGGCAATGCCGACGGGCACCAGCATCGAGGTGAGCACCAGACCGGCGGCCAGATCCTTGGGCAGCCAGTCGATGCGGTATTGCTTGAGCATCAGCAGGCCCGGTAGCCAGCGTAGCCAGGAGGTTGCGCTGGCGCGGCGGGGCGGGCTGTCGGGTAGTGACGACTCTGGTGGCATGGCAAATCGTCCTTGGCGGAGGCCGGTGACTGGCTCGGAAGGCTGGGCCTGCTAGACGAAGGCTAGGTCAAGAATCGGCTACCTGCCTCCGGGCTGTTGATGTTTCACATGGATAGCCAACCCGCAGGCCATGGCTGCTCCCTTGCTCAGCGGCGTTGCTGCGCCGGCCGTTGCAAGGGCGTTTTACTCACGTACAGCGTCTAGCAGGCCATTGAAAAACTACCTGCGTTGGCAATGCCGCGTTAAAAACGGCCTGCTAGGGTCTGTTGCTGTTTCGATATAACCTATTGATCTACAATACAAAACTCATACACGAAGCGTTCGACGGAACCTATGCTCGCGATCAGCTCCGTGCCGGAGCTTGGAGAGCGCTGTAGGAGATCCCCCGTCGTCCAGACGCCGCGCTGTCGCGCAGCAAACTGGGGGGCAATTGCGTCTATCGGCTTGTGGGTGCCTGTGGGAGGGGCCGGGCGGCGTTCCGCTTTAGCCGCGATGTTTTTTGTGGGGACTCCGGAATCTTTCGCGGCTAAAGCCCCTCCCACAAGGAATGTCGTAACCCATAAAATCAATGACATACAGGTTGTTTGATGAGAGCGAGCCATGCTCGCGAACCCTGGCCCTGCAAGACATCGCGGGCATGGAACTGGGCGTCCCCCCGCTCCTACAAAAACCTTCTCGCGGCAACGCGGCTTGCGCTGAAACGGCAACAGACCCTAGAACGGCCTGCCCAGATAGAAATAAAAGCTGCTGTTGCCGTCCTGCGCGCGCCCGTAACCCAGATAAACCGGGCCAAGGGGGCTGTCCGAGGCGATGAACACGCTGGCCGACTTGAGCCAGTCCTCCGTGTTGCCTGGCACCAGCGGATTGCCGATCCTGCCGGCCTCCAGCGAGAAACCGCTGTAGGCGCCCTCGAACATGCTGCCCGGCAGGATGCGGTGGTAATACATCATCCTGCCGTACTGCAGCTCCTCGCCGGCCAGTTGGCCGGTGGAGTAGCCGGACTGTTGCAGGAAGCCACCCCACTGGAACTGGTCGTAGCGCGGCAAGGGATCGTTGCCGAGCTTGCCGCCGGCTTTCAGGGCGAAATTGAAGGTGTGATTGCCGAACGAATAGACCGCGTTACCTTCGACATCCCACTTGGTGTACTCATCGTCCGCACCGAGGCTGCTGTTCGAGTTGAACAGGTGGCCGCCCGCGCGCCAGCCCGAGCGCGGGAAGTGCACGCTGTCGAGCTGGTCGAGAATCAGCCTGCTGGTAAAGGCCCCCTGCGCGATGCTGCCTTCGCCTGGGGAAAGGCTCTGCGGCCCGGTGTCCAGTTGCGGTTTGAGCGTGCCGCCGAGCATGCCGAGACGCAGCTCGCCATAGCGTTTGAAATTGCTGCCGACGTCGACGCCCGCACGGGTGGAGGTTATCTCGTAGCTGGCGATGCGATCGTCATCCTGGTACAGGTCCGCCGTGCGCCGCTCGATTTCGGCGTGTGGCGCGACGAAGAAGGTGCCCTGGGCGCTCAGCGGCTGATAGAACTCGCTATACAGGCCGCTGGTGTGGCCGAGTTGTACGTCGTTGCGCCACTCCGCACCGAGCGAGTTGAGCCAGGTCTGGCGATAGCTGCCGAGCAGGTTGAAGAAGGCATCGCCACTGAAGTCGCTGGATAGCCCCAGGCCCAAGCGCAGGTAGTCAGGCCCCCAGTTTTTTTCGACCGCATTCACCGCGAGCACCCGCTTGCCCGGTTCCTCGAGGAAACGGTAGTTCACGTGCTCGATATCGTCGGTGCCATACAGGCGGCGCATGTCCTGGTCGAGCGTCTCCTGATCGATCGGCTGGCCGGCCTTGGTTTCCATCAAGCCCTGCAGGGTTTCAGGATTGACCCGTGCCAGCGGCTCGAAGCGAACCTCGTCGACCGGCCGCAGGTCGGCGACCACCTGAGTCGACTGGCGTTGGCGCAGCGCGGCGTATTCGGCAGGCGGCAGCGACAGGTGCTTGAGCTGCGCGGCCACCTCACGCGCCGCCACCTCGCCGAGCGGGGCGATCTGCGGCAGGTGGTCGAAATCCCCGGTGGAGAAGTTGCCCAGTTCCGGGGAGATGAGGATATCGCCCGGCTGCAGGGTCGCCAGCGAAGCCTGCACATTCTGCTCGGTCAGAATGCTGAGCATCTGGTTGGTGACGCCGAGTATCCCGTTCAGATCCTCGCGTTTGAGCAGGGGGGTGCCGACATTGACCGCGATGATGATGTCCGCGCCCATCTCGTCGCGGGCGGTCTGGATCGGCAGGTTGCTGGTGAGCATGCCATCGACCAGGATCATGCCATCGAATTCGGCCGGAGCCACCGCGCCGGGCACCGACATGCTGGCGCGCATCACGTTGGCCAGTTCGCCTTCGCTGAACACCACGGCCTTGCCGGTCACCAGGTCGGTGGCCACCGCGCGGAAGGGAATCGGCAGCTCATCGAAATCGTGAAAGCCCTTGACCTTGGACAGCTTGCGCAACACGGTTTCCAGTTGCACGCCCGACACCAGGCCCTTGCTGACTTTGACCTCGCCGTCCCCCAGACCGACCTCGGGGGTGAACAGGATGCTGTAGTCGTCCTGCTTGCGGCGCATGGACAGTTCCTGGCGCGGCGGTTTTTCCTTGAACAGCAACTCGGTCGAGATGCCGCCGAGCAGCCGCTGCATTTCCTCGATCGAGGTGCCGGTGGCGAACGCGGCGCCGACCAGCGAGCCCATGCTGGTGCCGGCGATGCAGTCGACCGGCACGCGATATTCCTCGAGCACCTTGAGTACGCCGACATGCGCGGCGCCACGCGCGCCCCCGCCGGAAAGCACCAGGCAGATCTTCGGGCGTTTCAGGTCGCTTGCCGGGTGTTTGCCGGCGGTCAGCGACTCGCCCGCCATGGTGCTGGCCAGGATGCCCGGCGCGCAGCAGCCAAGCAGCATTGCGCAAACGAAAAGACCCAGCTGTTTCATCGTCACTCCCCCGTGGCGTTTGCTTGCAGCTTGCGAGCGGTCGGTGCCGCTACGCCTCAGTCATCAAGGAGCGAGAGGTCGCGGATGCGCGCGGAGAAATCCAGCGGGCTAGCCACGGCATTGGCGCGGGTGTTGATCAGTGCCCTGCGCTGGATTTCCTCGAAAGGCACCTCGTGCTCCCCCAGCCGGCCGGTTTCATAGAGGTATTGCGGTACATAGCCGCTGGCCAGGATCTTCCAGCTAAAGGGTATGTGCTCGGTATTGACCCTGGCACTCACCCAGATCTGCGTGGTGCAGTTGGTGGTGAGGGTGTTGTAGAACTGCGGCTTGTCCTTGAGCGCATTCATGTCGTGCAGGTACTCGAGAAACAGCTTCCGGCCATTTTCCAGCGGTCCCTGCAGCCGATAGAGATAGACCTGCTCGGGCGGGTCCTGGCGGAAGTTGGTGCGCAGGCGAATGACGTCGCGTTCATCGGCGACCACGTAGAACAGTTCGTACTGGCGGAAGAAACCCTTGAGGGTGGAATAGCTTTCGCTTTTTTCCTTGCGCGTCTCGATGGAGATGGCCAGATGGTCGCCGCCCTCGAAGGCAAAGCTGAGAAAGGTGTGGGCAATCGCCGGCCCCATCCAATAGGAGGCGATCAGGTCGACGCCTTCCAGCTTGCTCAGGTCGAAGGTTTTGTCGTACCAGGCCGGGGTGTAGTCGGTTTCGCTGCGGTAGTCGAAGTTGCGGATGTTATGCACGGTGACCCGATCGCCTTCGATGGTGGCGTAGGGCAGCACGGCTACATCGGGTTGCCAATCGCGCTGGTTGGACGGCTCGATGCGCCACCACCAGGCCAGCAGCCCGGCGAACAGGATGAGGTAGGCCACCAGGGCGGGCCCGCGCCAGCGGCCAACGCCCAGAGCTATCAGCGCTGCCAGTGTGGCGATGGCAAATCCGCCAGCCAGGCAGGTGCGTAGCGTGGTGTTTGGCGGCCCGGCAAAGGTGATGGCCAGCACACCCCAGCCACCAGCCGTTGCAATCAACAAACCAAGCAGCAGGGCAGCAGCAAAGGCATAGCCATTCATGACTTTTCTCATTGCGGGCGTCTCTGTGTGTCATGCATTTGTTGAAGGCACCAGCAAATGCGAGACATGGCAATCCAGTCCAATCTTCAAACTCCTGCCGCGCCAGGATAGGTATATGTGGTCTCAGTGTAGGCAGGCCTGGCAATCCGCGACGTCCTGATTGATGGATTAGTCGCGCAGGCCGCTGAAATATTGGCGCCCAGCGCTTAGATCCCATGTGTATGCACAAGGCCCGGATTGTATTGCTGTGGGACTCGGGGCGGGCTTTTGACCCGTGCTCGCCAGGCGATAGCCGGGCAGCTCTGCGGGCTGCATTCGCCGCGGGGGTGCGTGACCCACATGGATGTGGGAAATGCCGCAAGCCCGTCGGCGACCCCATGGATGGGGGAGGTAGGAAAAATGCCGGGAGCATTTTCGAGAACGGGCGCGGCCCTCCAAGTTGCGCAGCATTACCCCATAGCCTGGATGCAACCCGGGAGCGGTTTTTCAGGCTGCAGATTCCCCCGGCGTTCATCCGGGCTTGGGGGGGGTAGGGTGGGCCGGGGCTGGCAAATAAACCTAGGCTCTACAAAAACTGCCGCTCACTTGGCTTAAGTGAACGGCATTGCGCTGTAGGCGGGAGTTTTTTCACAAGCGCTCAATCGCTCAGCGGCGCGAACAGCGCCGCCAGGTCGTCCTCGCCCAGTTGCCACTGCGTCTGGCTGCCGCCTTCCAGCAGGCCGCGCGCCAGGTTGGCCTTGGCCTGCTGCAGGTGCTGGATCTTCTCTTCGACGCTGCCACGGGCGATCAGTTTGTAGACGAACACCGGCTTGTCCTGGCCGATGCGGTAGGCGCGGTCGCTGGCCTGGGCCTCGGCGGCCGGGTTCCACCAGGGGTCGAAGTGGATCACGGTATCGGCGGCGGTGAGGTTGAGGCCGGCGCCGCCGGCTTTCAGGCTGATCAGGAACACCGGGAACTGCCCGGCCTGGAACTGCTGCACCGGGGTGCGCCGATCCTGGGTGCTGCCGGTGAGCTTGACGTAGCCGATCTTGCGCGCCTGCAATTCGCTTTCGATCAACGCCAGCATCGAGGTGAACTGGGAGAACAGCAGCACCTTGCGACCTTCCTCGACCAGCTCCTCGAGCATCTCCAGCAAGGCGCCGAGCTTGCCCGAGTCGCTGCTTTTCAGCTGCGCGTCGTCATCGCCGAGCAGGCGCAGGTCGCAGCAGGCCTGACGCAGGCGCAACAGCGCCTCGAGGATGACGATCTGGCTGCGCGCCAGGCCCTGGCGGGCGACTTCGTCGCGCACCTTCTTGTCCATCGCCAGGCGCAGGGTTTCGTAGCGGTCGCGCTGGGCGGCGCTCAGCTCGACCCAGTGGGTGACCTCGGTCTTGGGCGGCAGCTCGCGCGCCACCTGCTCCTTGGTGCGGCGCAGGACGAAGGGTTTGAGTCGCCCGCTCAGGTGCGCCAGGCGCTGCTGGTTGGCCTGCTTTTCGATCGGGGTGCGGTAGTCGCGGGTGAAGCTCGATGCGTCGCCGAGCCAGCCGGGCATGAGGAAGTTGAACAGCGACCAGAGTTCGCCCAGGTGGTTTTCCAGCGGCGTACCGGTCAGGCACAGGCGCTGCCGTGCCTGCAATTGCCCGGCGGCCAGCGCGGCCTTGCTGCGCGGATTCTTGATGTTCTGCGCTTCGTCGAGAATCAGCAGGTGATAGGGCTGCGCCGCCAGCGCCTTGAGGTCGCGCGGCAGCAGGGCGTAGGTGGTCAGGACGATGTCGTGCTCGCCGATCAGCTTGAACAGCGGGCGGCGTTTCGCCCCGTACAGGGCCAGCACCCTGAGTTGCGGAGTGAAGTGCGCGGCTTCGTCCTGCCAGTTGGGGATCAGGCTGGTGGGCATGACGATCAGTGCCGGCCGATCCAGGCGCCCGGCCTGTTTCTCGCCGAGGATATGTGCCAGGGTTTGCAGGGTCTTGCCCAGGCCCATGTCGTCGGCCAGCACTCCGCCGATTTCCAGCTCGCCAAGCGCCTGCATCCAGGCCAGGCCATGCAACTGATAGGGGCGCAGGGTGGCCTGCAAGCCGGCTGGCGGCTCGACCTGCTGCGCACTGTGCGCCTGCAGGCGCTGGGCAAAGCCGCGCAGCTGCTCGCCACCCTGCCAGTTCAGCGCCGGGCCTTGCTCCAGTTCGCTCAGGCGTGCGGCGTCGGCACGCGGCAGGCGCAGGCGCTGGCTGGACTCGCCCGGCTCGCGGAAAAACAGCTCACCCAGGGTCGCCAGCAAGGGCTTGAGGCGGGCGAAGGGCAGGGCGATGTGCTTGTTGCTCTGCGGCAGGCTGACCAGCAGCATTTCCTCGTCCTGGCGCTGGGCCATGGCATCGCCATTGAGCAGCCAGGGTTTGTGCCGGATCGCCTGCAGCAGGATCGGCAGCAGGCTGATGCGCTGCCCTTCGACCTCGATGCCCAGTTCCAGGTCGAACCAGTCGTGCTCGGGCGTTTCTTCGATCGCGGCGTACCAATCGTCGACCTGCGCCAGGTTGTAGCGGAACTCCGGCTGCAGCTCGATCCGCCAGCCCTGCTCGCGCAGCAGTGGCACTTGCTGCTGGACGAAGCTCAGCCAGGCCGCCTCGTTGGGCAGCTCGAAGTGTTCGCCGGGATGCTCGGCGAGGGCTTCGCTCTGGCGCAGGGCGACCTGCAGGCCGGTGTCTTCCAGGCGCTGGCGCAGCGTCGCCTCGGCGCTGGCGTCGCGGATGATGCGCAGGCTCAGGTTCGGGTTCTGGCGCACCAGCAGATCTTTCGCCGGTTTGCCGTAGGCCAGTTGGCCCTGGTAATCGAAGGCCAGGGCGGCGCGGTGCTGGGTCTGTTCGAGCATGCGCCCCTTGCGCGCATCGAAATGCACCCGCACATGGCTGCCGAGTATCAGCACGGGGCTGGGGCGAACGCCCTCCAGGCGCTGCTCGACGACCTCCGTGCGCGTCTCGATCAGCGGGCTGAGATCGATCCCGGCCAGTTGCTGGCGCTCCAGGGTCAGCAGGGCGGCGACCACGTGCTTGCAGTTGAACCCCACCGGGCAACTGCAATGGCCGTTGACGCTCCAGCCCTGGGGGAAGGACTGCAGGCTGATGCGTTGCTGGTAGGTCTGTGCGCCCGAGCCGCGGCAGCTGGCCAGCAGGGTCTCGCCCTTGAGGCTGAGCAGGGTGCTGCGGCCCTGCTCGGCATAGCCCAGCCCGCGACTGAAGTCCCCGGCGCGAAAGGCCGGGCGCCAGTCGGCCTGGCGCAGATGCAGAACATCCAGGGCCATCATGGCAATTCAGCGGGAGTGGGGGCGAGTCTGGACATGGCAGTGCCGGGTGGCTGCAAAGCCGATGATTCTGGCACAGCTGGCGGTGGATTAGCAGGCCGTTGAGCACTCCGCCGAGCGCTGCTCAGACCGGCTGCCGCGCAGGGGGGCTGGAACCGACAGGCGCCCGCGCAGCAATACGCAGGCTCCCGGCGAACGGCGGCCGGTCAGCCGCCGAGCGCCAGGCGGTACTGCCCCGGCGTCGCGGCGAAGGCCTGGCGAAAGCGGTTGCTGAAATGGCTGGCGCTGGCGAAACCACAGGCCAGGGCGATCTCGCCGAATGGCAGGTGCGTCTGCCGCAGCAACTGCTGGGCGCGTTCGAGACGCCGTGCCAGCAGATAACGATGCGGCGGCAGGCCGAAACTCAGGTGGAACATGCGCGCGAAATGGTACTCGGACAAGGCACAGAGCCCGGCCAACTGGCCCAGGCTCAGCGGCTCGGCCAGATGCACGTCGATGTACTCGCGCAGCCGCCGACGCTGTAGCGGCGCCAGGCCGCCGTTCAGACGCAGGCCCGCGCGCCGGCCGACCTGGGACAGCAGGGCATGGTCGAGCAGGGCGTGGGCCAGGCTGCTGGTCAGCAGACGCTCGCCGGGTTCCAGCCAGTTCAATCGGCTCAATTGGCGAAAGCGTTGGGCCTGCTGCGGGTCGTCGAGAAAGGTGCCTTCGCGCAGTTGCAGCTCGCGTGGTTCGCGGTCGAGCAGGCGCACGGCGCCGAGGGCGAATTGCTCCTGGCTGACATACAGGTGCACCAGGTCGATCTCGCCGTTGATCACCCAGGCCGACTGATGCCCGGCCGGCAGGATGCACAGTTTGTCCGGCGCGCCCTTGCTGTCCGGGCGCTCGCGACGAAAGGTGCCGGTGCCACCGGCCAGGTAGCAGGACAGCGTGTGGTGGCTCGGCGCCTGGTAGTCGCGGGTATCGTGGCGATTGCTCCACAACGCCGCGGCCAGGCCGTCGCCCAGCTCGGCGCTGTGCAACAGTCTGGAATTGGGCGAACTGGCCATGGCCTGGAAGACCTGGCTTTGATCGAGCTGCGACATGGAGACTTCCTCTGGCCGCCATGCTACCCCGGCCGCGGGCATCTGCCAGCCCTGCGGTCGGGAAAAGCGCAAGTTTAGGCAAGAGCGGGCCAGCGGCCATGAACTGTTTGGCTGGGCCAAGGAGTGCTTGGTTACGAGAGCTCGTGCGCGACCAGAAGCGGCGATTTGGCGGCGGATAATAAATCCGCGCCCTTTTCCGTGCTCTTTTAAGCGCGGGCGCCTGGGGTGCCGCGAGCGTTCTTTTTCTGCAGGATCAGCGAAGCTTCGTTGTAGGCATTCTGGAAGGCGTCGCTGCCGACCCACTCCACTGCCGTGTCTTCGTCTTCATCGTGGAAGATCCCGCGATAGGTGATCAGCAGGCCCATCATGAAGTCGGTCGCCGCGTCTTCCGCTTCCTCTGCGACCACCAGCTCCAACACCGGGTATTGCAGGAACACCAGGCACATCGCCAGCAGGCTGATGCCTTCGCCGACTTTCATCGCCTGGAACAGGTCGTCGAAGTCCGCCGGGTCGAAACCGTTCTCTTCGATGTCTTTGAAGTCGAAGGTGCTCAGGTCGATTTCGACATCATCGAACGGCTCGTTGATCAGCGGATTGGCCAGCACCGGATGTACGACAATGGCCTTGGACTTGCCCGAACGGTTCTGCTTGGCCTTGGCCTTGGCTTTGGCCCGCTGGGCGCGTTTCTGCTGTTTATCTGGTGAGGCCATGGAGGCGAGTTCCTTGTCCGGTGCAGCCATACTCATGGCGCGGGGTAGTCGGGCGCACATTGTATCCAGTCTTGGCTGGGGTCGTCGGCCAAGGGGGGCAGATTTACTTTTCCTGCTCTAAACGGCCGTTTCCGGCCAATCGCAGAAGCGGGTGGACAGTAACCGTTGTCCATCCTACACAGCCGTCAAATTCACGTAGGGTGGAAAAACCGCGGAGCGTTTTCCACCTGTGTCTTGTTCAGGCTACCTGGCTGGCCGATCACAACCGGCAGCAGTCGACCCGGAGCAGGCGGTGGCGACAGGCAGAAAACGGCCAAAAGGGGACGTCTAGTGGATGTCTAAAAGCTAAGGGCCGATTCAAGCTGCTCGATGAAAGCCCCAAAATTGGGGCTTCTGAGGTGTGAACAAGTCGGCGATTGATTTCCGAATGCCTACACCTTGCCCGCTTCCTGTTTGACAGTTTGAAGGGGCTGGGCTAATTACAAGGCAGGATTTAACAACCCAAGCGATAAAGGAAATCGACCATGAGTATCAAGCCAGGCCCTAAAAGAACAAACGAAGATGGTACTCCGGACAAGAGGCAGAGAGTCACACCCGAAAAGCAAAAGGAGCATCCAGCCCTGAAACCCCATAAGCATAAACAGGGGGAGTAGGATCGAAAAGCAGCTCCCGAGAGCTGCTTTTTTATTTGTGTACGAATAGTCCTGTCCGTCATCACCGCCACGATGATCAGTCGCGCCGTGCAGTGAACGAAAGAGACAGGGGATTAGGGGTAGCGCCTTATCCCAATGCTCTGGTGCAAGGCGAGCATAGATCATCGTTGTGGTGATGTCGGAGTGGCCCAGTGAATCGCCCCGGCTTTCCTGGAGGCTGTTCAGCCTATATGCCGTCCTAATACGAGGAGCTCAACCAACGGCTGCTTCTGGGCCTGAAACGGTCATCCTTGAGAGGCAGCTACCGGCCCAGGCCGTGTAAAAATCTATGGTCACCCCCACTTTTGCAATACTGATCAGCGATGAGCGTTAGGCTTGCCTAAATCTATCCGGCGTCTTGGTGGAGCAAGCTCCGCGCCTCGATGAGAGTCGCGCCTGAGGATCCTGAAAACGTTGGCGGCTTCGAAAGCCAGTTTTTACATCAGGTTCTTCATCAGGCCGGTGGGCCGTTCACGTCATCGTCTATTCAGCTATCGCAAAACCGGAAAAGGTCGTCGTGGTACTGCTCAGTCAGTAGGGTCAGGCGGTCAAGCCGTTTGGCTCGGCTTCATATCGAGTGTGCTTAACGGCAATCGCCCAGGCAATGCG
>NZ_FOWX01000078.1 GCF_900115555.1 Pseudomonas borbori | reverse complement strand
TTTAGTGGCGCAGCTAACGCATTAAGTTGACCGCCTGGGGAGTACGGCCGCAAGGTTAAAACTCAAATGAATTGACGGGGGCCCGCACAAGCGGTGGAGCATGTGGTTTAATTCGAAGCAACGCGAAGAACCTTACCTGGCCTTGACATGCTGAGAACTTTCCAGAGATGGATTGGTGCCTTCGGGAGCTCAGACACAGGTGCTGCATGGCTGTCGTCAGCTCGTGTCGTGAGATGTTGGGTTAAGTCCCGTAACGAGCGCAACCCTTGTCCTTAGTTACCAGCACGTTATGGTGGGCACTCTAAGGAGACTGCCGGTGACAAACCGGAGGAAGGTGGGGATGACGTCAAGTCATCATGGCCCTTACGGCCAGGGCTACACACGTGCTACAATGGTCGGTACAAAGGGTTGCCAAGCCGCGAGGTGGAGCTAATCCCATAAAACCGATCGTAGTCCGGATCGCAGTCTGCAACTCGACTGCGTGAAGTCGGAATCGCTAGTAATCGTGAATCAGAATGTCACGGTGAATACGTTCCCGGGCCTTGTACACACCGCCCGTCACACCATGGGAGTGGGTTGCACCAGAAGTAGCTAGTCTAACCTTCGGGGGGACGGTTACCACGGTGTGATTCATGACTGGGGTGAAGTCGTAACAAGGTAGCCGTAGGGGAACCTGCGGCTGGATCACCTCCTTAATCGAAGACTTCAGCTGCTTCATAAGTTCCCACACGAATTGCTTGATTCATTGAAAAAGACGATTAGGTTAGCAACCCGATATCGGGTCTGTAGCTCAGTTGGTTAGAGCGCACCCCTGATAAGGGTGAGGTCGGCAGTTCGAATCTGCCCAGACCCACCAATTGTCATTTGTAGTGGGGTGAGGCCTTGAGAATACCTGGGGCCATAGCTCAGCTGGGAGAGCGCCTGCCTTGCACGCAGGAGGTCAGCGGTTCGATCCCGCTTGGCTCCACCACCTTGCAGTTGGACCGTAGCGTTGAGAGTTCAGAAATGAGCGTTCCAGGAAGATCCTGTTGAATGTTGATTTCTGGTCTTTGACCAGTCAGAAAAATCGTTCTTTAAAAATTTGGGTATGTGATAGAAGTGACTGATTGACTGCTTTCACTGGCAGTTGGTCAATCAAGGTAAAATTTGCGTGTTCTCAATTGCAAATTTTCGGCGAATGTCGTCTTCACGTTATAGACAATAACCAGATTGCTTGGGGTTATATGGTCAAGTGAAGAAGCGCATACGGTGGATGCCTTGGCAGTCAGAGGCGATGAAAGACGTGGTAGCCTGCGAAAAGCTTCGGGGAGTCGGCAAACAGACTTTGATCCGGAGATGTCTGAATGGGGGAACCCACCTAACATAAGTTAGGTATCTTGCACTGAATACATAGGTGTAAGAGGCGAACCAGGGGAACTGAAACATCTAAGTACCCTGAGGAATAGAAATCAACCGAGATTCCCTTAGTAGTGGCGAGCGAACGGGGACTAGCCCTTAAGTGGCTTTGAGATTAGCGGAACGTTCTGGAAAGTACGGCCATAGTGGGTGATAGCCCTGTACGCGAAAATCTCTTAGTCATGAAATCGAGTAGGACGGAGCACGAGAAACTTTGTCTGAATATGGGGGGACCATCCTCCAAGGCTAAATACTACTGACTGACCGATAGTGAACTAGTACCGTGAGGGAAAGGCGAAAAGAACCCCGGAGAGGGGAGTGAAATAGATCCTGAAACCGTATGCGTACAAGCAGTGGGAGCCTACTTTGTTGGGTGACTGCGTACCTTTTGTATAATGGGTCAGCGACTTATTTTCAGTGGCAAGCTTAACCGAATAGGGGAGGCGTAGCGAAAGCGAGTCTTAATAGGGCGTCTAGTCGCTGGGAATAGACCCGAAACCGGGCGATCTATCCATGGGCAGGTTGAAGGTTGGGTAACACTAACTGGAGGACCGAACCGACTACCGTTGAAAAGTTAGCGGATGACCTGTGGATCGGAGTGAAAGGCTAATCAAGCTCGGAGATAGCTGGTTCTCCTCGAAAGCTATTTAGGTAGCGCCTCGTGTATCACTGCTGGGGGTAGAGCACTGTTTCGGCTAGGGGGTCATCCCGACTTACCAAACCGATGCAAACTCCGAATACCAGCAAGTGTCAGCACGGGAGACACACGGCGGGTGCTAACGTCCGTCGTGAAAAGGGAAACAACCCAGACCGTCAGCTAAGGTCCCAAAGTTATGGTTAAGTGGGAAACGATGTGGGAAGGCTTAGACAGCTAGGAGGTTGGCTTAGAAGCAGCCACCCTTTAAAGAAAGCGTAATAGCTCACTAGTCGAGTCGGCCTGCGCGGAAGATGTAACGGGGCTCAAACCATACACCGAAGCTACGGGTTCATCTTCGGATGAGCGGTAGAGGAGCGTTCTGTAAGCCTGTGAAGGTGAGTTGAGAAGCTTGCTGGAGGTATCAGAAGTGCGAATGCTGACATGAGTAACGACAATGGGAGTGAAAAACTCCCACGCCGAAAGACCAAGGTTTCCTGCGCAACGTTAATCGACGCAGGGTTAGTCGGCCCCTAAGGCGAGGCAGAAATGCGTAGTCGATGGGAAACGGGTTAATATTCCCGTACTTCTAGTTACTGCGATGGAGGGACGGAGAAGGCTAGGCCAGCACGGCGTTGGTTGTCCGTGTTTAAGGTGGTAGGCTGGTTTCTTAGGTAAATCCGGGAGATCAAGGCCGAGAACTGATGACGAGTTATCTTTTAGATGACGAAGTGGTTGATGCCATGCTTCCAGGAAAAGCTTCTAAGCTTCAGGTAACTAGGAACCGTACCCCAAACCGACACAGGTGGTTAGGTAGAGAATACCAAGGCGCTTGAGAGAACTCGGGTGAAGGAACTAGGCAAAATGGCACCGTAACTTCGGGAGAAGGTGCGCCGGTGAGGGTGAAGTATTTACTGCGTAAGCCCACGCCGGTCGAAGATACCAGGCCGCTGCGACTGTTTATTAAAAACACAGCACTCTGCAAACACGAAAGTGGACGTATAGGGTGTGACGCCTGCCCGGTGCCGGAAGGTTAATTGATGGGGTTAGCTAACGCGAAGCTCTTGATCGAAGCCCCGGTAAACGGCGGCCGTAACTATAACGGTCCTAAGGTAGCGAAATTCCTTGTCGGGTAAGTTCCGACCTGCACGAATGGCGTAACGATGGCGGCGCTGTCTCCACCCGAGACTCAGTGAAATTGAAATCGCTGTGAAGATGCAGTGTATCCGCGGCTAGACGGAAAGACCCCGTGAACCTTTACTATAGCTTTGCACTGGACTTTGAGCTTGCTTGTGTAGGATAGGTGGGAGGCTTTGAAGCGTGGACGCCAGTCTGCGTGGAGCCAACCTTGAAATACCACCCTGGCAACCTTGAGGTTCTAACTCTGGTCCGTTATCCGGATCGAGGACAGTGTATGGTGGGTAGTTTGACTGGGGCGGTCTCCTCCTAAAGAGTAACGGAGGAGTACGAAGGTGCGCTCAGACCGGTCGGAAATCGGTCGTAGAGTATAAAGGCAAAAGCGCGCTTGACTGCGAGACAGACACGTCGAGCAGGTACGAAAGTAGGTCTTAGTGATCCGGTGGTTCTGTATGGAAGGGCCATCGCTCAACGGATAAAAGGTACTCCGGGGATAACAGGCTGATACCGCCCAAGAGTTCATATCGACGGCGGTGTTTGGCACCTCGATGTCGGCTCATCACATCCTGGGGCTGAAGCCGGTCCCAAGGGTATGGCTGTTCGCCATTTAAAGTGGTACGCGAGCTGGGTTTAGAACGTCGTGAGACAGTTCGGTCCCTATCTGCCGTGGACGTTTGAGATTTGAGAGGGGCTGCTCCTAGTACGAGAGGACCGGAGTGGACGAACCTCTGGTGTTCCGGTTGTCACGCCAGTGGCATTGCCGGGTAGCTATGTTCGGGAAAGATAACCGCTGAAAGCATCTAAGCGGGAAACTTGCCTCGAGATGAGATCTCACTGGAACCTTGAGTTCCCTAAAGGGCCGTCGAAGACTACGACGTTGATAGGTGGGGTGTGTAAGCGCTGTGAGGCGTTGAGCTAACCCATACTAATTGCCCGTGAGGCTTGACCATATAACACCCAAACAATTTGCTGTTTGTGTGTCAGACGTAAAGAC
>NZ_FOWX01000020.1 GCF_900115555.1 Pseudomonas borbori | reverse complement strand
TGCAGGTCGTTGCTGAGCACGTTGCCGCTGATCGGCGCCAGTGTGTCTTCGGCGATGCTGTGGCTGTCGTCGACCGCGTTCGGCACATCGTCGAATATCTCGATGACGAGATTCGCCGGTGTCGATGACTGCGTACCGTCCGAGGCGCTCAGAGTGAATATGCCAGACGGGTTGCCGGTGCTGCTGTTGGCAGGGCTGGTTAGCTCATAGCTGTAACTAACCACCCCGGTGCTACCGTCGTAGCCGGTGATGGTGAGGATGCCATGCTCACCAACGAAACTCACGCCCACCAGACTAACGATGGACACTGTCACATCGTTAATGGTGAGACTCTGCAGAACGCTTAGCCCGCCAGCATGCGCCAACTGGAAAGTACCACTGGCGAACTCGCCGTCCGAATCCGCGTTCGACCCCGTCGCCAACGCGGATTCGGACACCGATTGGCGCTCACCCAAAATAATTTGCGGAATGACTGGCTCCTCGGCCGCCTGCTCGTTCGTCTGTTCGATATCCGGATCGGGAAACTCCGGAACGAAGCCCAGGCCCTCGGTAGGGAAACCTATGACCGGCTCAAGTGCTCCGGCAGTTTCACCCAACAAGACGAACGAATGGCCGCCACCGCCGCCTGCACCACCCGAGCCAGGCCCTGCAGCCGTGGCAGCAAGAGCCACGGTCGGATCGACGCCGGCTTCAATGGCCGCCTGCAGTTGCTCGACATCGGTCAGATCCTTATCACTGGGCGCTGTTTGCCCCGCTGACTCAGGCGCCGCAGCGCCGTCACCGCGCATACCGGCCAGCACCTGCGTATCCAGCATCAGGCTGCTGTCACGCCCGAGCGTCAGCTCGCCACCGCCGGCCAAGGCGATAGCTACTGCACCGCCCGCCCCGGTAACCAGCTGTTCCCCGGCAAATACCCGATCGCCTTCGACCAGCGGGCGACGCATTCCATCGCCAGCCACCGCAAAAACCTCGCCGACAACCTGACTGACGACACCGATCAAAGTAGCCATGAATCCGTCCTCACTACAACTGCCAGCTAGCGCCGACACGTCTGAAAAGGGTCAATGCACCCTTCCAAACACCGGGAGAGATCCAAGAAGCAACTGAGTGAAATGAAACGGCATGCCTGCTCAGGAAAACATCCGTGCCAAAAAAATAGCGCACCTTGGCTGCCGTATTACTCCATCAGAACCATTCCCGCCCTAGGTGTTGCGATTCGTGCCCGACCGCCTGTTATCGTCACGCGCAGAACGGATAACCCGCAATTTACGCGACCTTTGATGTACACAATGGTCCTGCTTTTTCCAGACCGCATAAGATTTTTTCCTCATAAAGCTTGTGAGAACTTTTTCTTAGGCTTTGCTTAAAGATGTTCTTAGCTGTGTTGTTAAAAGCCTGAAACGGTTTTATAAGAAAAACGCCAAATATCTGACGACAAGAACATAACGGTCGAAAAGGAGATTCATCACATGCGAGTTCTCAATCCGCTGTGGAGCAGCATGCTGCTGGCTCTGACGTGTTCCCATAGCCAGGCAATGACACTATCTGAAGCGATTCAAAGCACCCTGGACAACCATCCGGAAATCCATGCGGGGATCAACAGCCGCCTTTCTTCGGACGAAGAAGTGAAGATCGCCAAAGGCGGCTACCTGCCGACAGTCGACCTGCTGGTCGGCTACGGTCGGGAACAGACCGACAGCCCGAGCACCCGGGCACTTCCACTAGGTGAGCACGACACGGAAACCCTCAACTATCGCAACGCCGAGCTGCGTCTGCGGCAGATGCTGTTCGACGGCTTCAACACCCCCAATGAAGTCGCACGAACCGAAGCGGTAGTGAACTCGCGGGCTTACCGGGTACTCGGCACGACAGAAAGCTTGGCGTTGCGCACCGTCGAGGTTTATCTGGATATTCTGAAACGTCGCGAAATGGTCGCTCTGGCGAAGAACAACCTGCTTGCCCACCAACGCATCACCGATCAAATCGATCTGCGCAGCCGCCAAGGGGTCGGCAGCAGCGCTGACCTCGATCAATCCAACGCACGCTTGGCCCTGGCGGAAAACAATCTCTACACCGAGCAGGTCAACCTGGCGGATGCCGAGGCGAACTTCTTCAGCGCCACCGGCCGGGTTGCGGATCAGTTGGAATCGCCGGTTTCGGTCAAAGGTTCGATGCCCGCGGACCTGTTGGCCGCCCGCCAGACGGTAATGGAGAACAACCCCTTCCTGAAATCGGCACAAGCCGACGTTCAGGCCGCCGAGAAGCAATACGAGGTGGCCAAATCACCCTTCTATCCACGCTTCGACGTCGAACTGGCAACCAATGCCGACGACAACGTCCAGGGCGATGAAGGTCATTACAACAGCTGGCGGGCCGCCGTGGTGATGAACTACAACCTGTTCAACGGCATGCGCGATAAAGCGCTCCTGCAATCCTCGGCGCACCAAGTCAACGAATCCATGGACATTCGCAACAACGCCCTGCGGGTACTCAACGAAAACCTTTCGCTGGCCTGGAACGCCATGGACAACGCCCGCCTGCAAACGCCGAAGGCGCGCGACTACGCCGACTACACCGCACGGGTTCGTGAAGCCTATCAGCAGCAGTTCAGCCTGGGCCAACGCACCCTGCTCGACTTGCTGGACAGTGAGAATGAACTCTTCACCGCCAACCGTCGCTACACCGAAGTGCGCTACACGGAAGAGTTCGCCATGTACCGCGTGATGGCTGCCATGGGAGATCTGTTGCGCCAGCAGCAGGTGATTGTTCCGACCGAGGCCGTAGCCCTATCCGATGTAAAGAGCGAGGCGCGCCTGCCGGAAATCAAGTAGTACCGCTCAAGGAGCAGTAAGCCGTGACGACAATGGAAAGGGCAGGCCCCACCAGCAGCGATCCACGCTTGAGCCACGACGATCCATTGCTGGACGGCTTGCTGATCCTCTGCAAGCTCCACGGCTGCAGTGCCAGCCGTGGCAGCCTGAGCGCCGGTTTGCCGCTGCCCGAACAGCGCCTGAGCGTCGATCTGCTGCCCCGGGCAGCGGCGCGGGCAGGCTTGCAAGGCCGCGTGCTGCGCCGCGACCTGACGGCCATTTCCGCCCTCAACCTGCCGGTACTGCTCTTGCTCAAGAACGGGCGCAGCGCAGTTCTGCGCAAGTGGCTGGACAACGACCAGGCACTGATTCTGCCGTGCGAAGCAGACGGCGGTGAACAGCACGTTGCGCGCGAACAACTGGCCGAGGGCTACAGCGGGCAGGCGTTCTTTGCCCGGCCGCGACATGCCCTGGAAGATGCGCGCACGCCACTGCTGCCACGCATCGATGCCTGGTTCCGCGACACGCTCAAGCTGTCTCGCTGGCTGTATACCGATGCCATGCTCGCCAGCCTGCTGGTCAACGTACTCGGTCTGATGGTGCCGCTGTTCGTCATGCAGACCTACGACCGCGTGGTGCCCAACCAGGCCACCGCCACCCTCTGGGTGCTGGCCATCGGCCTGTTCATCGGCACCTCCTTCGAGCTGCTGTTGCGAGTGCTGCGCGCCAACCTGCTGGACAGCGCCGGCAAGAAGACCGACGTGGTGCTCTCGGCCACCCTGTTCGAGCGCATCACCGGCATGGCCATGAAGGCGCGCCCGGCCACCGTCGGCGGCTTCGCCCAGAACATCCACGACTTTCAGGGCCTGCGCGAATTCCTTACCGCGGTGACCCTGACCAGCCTGATCGACCTGCCCTTCGCCTTGCTGATGATCGTGGTGATCGGCCTGCTCGGCGGTCCGCTGATCGCCATCCCACTGCTGGCCTTTCCGCTCACCGCGATCTTCGCCCTGATCATTCAGGGCCGCCTGCGCGATACGGTGCAACGCAGCCTGGCACTGGGCGCGGAGCGCCAGGCATTGTTGATCGAAACCCTCGGCGGCCTGGAAACCCTCAAGGCCTGCGGTGCGGAGAGCGAGCGCCAGCACCAGTGGGAAACCACCCATGGCGCCCTCACCCGCCTGGATACCCACGCCCGTTTCCTCTCATCCCTGGCCACCAACGGCACCCTGTTCCTGCAGCAATGCGCCGGCATGGCCATCATCATCGCCGGGGTCTATGCGATCATCGCCGGGGAAATGAGCGTCGGCGCGCTGATCGCCTGCTACATGCTCAATAGCCGGGTGTTGGCCCCGCTCGGCCAGGTCGCCGGGCTGATCACCCGCTACCAGCAAGCGCGCCTGACCATGAAGAGTACCGACGCCCTGATGGGGTTGCCGCAGGAACGCCAGACCAAGCAGCGGCCGCTGGAACGCACGCGGCTCAAAGGCGCCCTCGATGTGCGTCAGGTCAGCTTCAGCTACCCGGGACAGGACAATCCGGCACTGGCCAAGGTCAGCCTGCACCTGAACGCTGGCGAGCGGGTCGGCATCATCGGCCGCAGCGGCTCGGGCAAGAGTACCCTGGCACGCCTGCTGATGGGCTTCTACGGCCCGGACGAAGGGCAGGTTCTGCTCGACGGCCTGGATCTGCGCCAGCTCGACGTGGCCGACCTGCGCCAGCAGATCGGCTACGTCGCCCACGACCTGCCGCTGTTGGCCGGCAGCCTGCGCGACAACCTGACCCTGGGCGCACGCTATGTCAGCGACGCGCGCATGCTCGAAGTGGCCGAACTGACCGGGGTCAGCGAACTGGCCCGGCAACACCCGCAAGGCTTCGACCGCCCGGTTGGCGAACGTGGCCAACAACTCTCCGGCGGCCAGCGTCAAGCCGTGCTGCTGGCCCGTGCCCTGCTGCTCGACCCACAGATCCTGCTGTTCGACGAGCCAACCAGCGCGATGGACAACACCAGCGAGGAAGTCCTGCGCAGTCGCCTGCACACCTGGACCCAGGGCAAAACCCTGGTGCTGATCACCCACCGCAGCTCGATGCTCAGCCTGGTCGATCGCCTGGTGGTGCTGGACAACGGCCACATCGTCGCCGATGGCCCGAAAGAGGCGGTGATCGAAGCCTTGCGCAAGGGCCGCGTCGGCCCGGCTGCGGAATAGGAAGGCACTTATGCAAGCGCATCGAGCCATCCTCGCCTACTTCGCCAGCCTGGGCAGACGCAAGCAGGACACCGCGTTCATGCCGGAAGTCGAGGGTGTGATGCTCGAGGATTCGCCCTGGCTGTCACGGGTCACCATCTGGGTGGTCTGTGCCTGCCTGATCGCCGCCGTGCTCTGGGCCCATTTCGCCGTGCTCGAAGAAGTCACCACCGGCGAAGGCAAGGCGATTCCCTCAAGCAAGATCCAGGTCATCCAGAACCTCGAGGGCGGCATCGTCAGTGAAATATTCGTGCGCGAAGGCCAACTGGTGAACAAGGACGATGTATTGCTGCGCCTGGACGACACGCGTTTTCTCTCGAACAAGGGCGAGGCCGAAGCAGATCGCCTGGCACTGATCGCCCGCATCGAACGACTGAGCGCCGAAGCCGAAGGCCGCCCCATCGCCATGCCCGAAGAAATCACCCGCTCGGCAGCGCAACTGGCCGAGGACGAACTGGCCCTGTACCGCTCGCGCCAACAACGCCTGCACAGCGAACAACGAACGCTCGGCGAACAGCTGCTGCAGAAAACCCAGGAACTCGCGGAATTCCGCTCCAAGGCCCAGCAATACCGCTCCAGCCTGGGCCTGATTCAGCAAGAGCTGAACATGTCGCAACCCCTGGTAGCCTCCGGGGCGATTTCCCAGGTGGAAATACTCCGCCTGCGCCGTAGCGCAGTCGAAGTACGCGGCTCACTGGACGCCACTAACCTGGCCATCCCCAGGGCCGAATCGGCGGTCAAGGAGATCAGCAGCAAGATCGAGGAATCCGAGCTGGGTTTCCGCTCCGACGCCTTCAAGGAACTCAATGATGCCCGTACCGAGCTGAAGAAAATCACCGCCACCAGTTCGGCCATTCAGGACAGGGTCAGCCGCACCACGGTGCTGTCTCCGGTCAACGGCGTGATTAAACAACTGAAGATCAACACCATCGGCGGCGTCGTCCAGCCGGGCAGCGACATGCTGGAAATCGTACCGCTGGAAGATAACCTGCTGATAGAGGCCAAAGTACGTCCGCAGGATGTAGCCTTTCTCCATCCGGGACAGAAGGCCATGATCAAGTTCAGTGCCTACGACTACACCATCTATGGCGGGCTCAGGGCCAACCTCGAACTGATCAGCGCCGATACCATCACCGACGAAGAAGGCAACAGCTTCTACCTGATCCAGTTGCGTACCGATAAAAGCCACCTGGGCAGCGATGAGCACCCGCTGTTGATCATTCCCGGCATGATCGCCACCGTAGACATCATCACCGGCGAGAAAAGCGTGCTGGACTACCTGCTCAAGCCGGTGCTCAAGGCCCGCGCAGAAGCGCTGCGCGAACGCTAGAAGTGGATCACGGCAAACCCCGGACGCAATCCGGGCTACCGGAGCTGTGTAGGGTGGATCGGGGCGCGTAGCTGACGTTTTACCCATCCACCAATTGCGGTCTACGGGGTCGCGGGCCTTGCGAATAACGGCGCGTGCACCCACGTAGCCTGGATAAGCGCAATCCGGGGGCGTATTCCCGGATTGCGCCGGCGCCTATCCGGGCTACAAGAGCCTGTTGCTGCTATCACGCCTGTGGCTACGCCCCATCGCCGTGATTACGCCGGTAGGTCTGCTCGCCCATCGCTTTGATCTGCCCGTCGATCAAGGCTTCGAACGGTTTGAGCAATGCATCGAACCGCGCCGGCGCTTCCAGGATATCCAGCGCACTGACAACCGCCTCGATAGTCGACAAAGCCCCCGACATCGGCGCCTTGCGTAGCCGGTAACGCGACTGCAGTCCGGGCGCCAGCGTGACCCGCGGCAACGCCGCCAGCAACGGATTGCAGTGCAAGAGTTTGCGCGCCTTGCGCCAGGTGCCGTCGGGCACCACCAGCAACAGCGGCTGCTCGCCGACCTGCTCGGCATATTGCGCCAGCGACTGCGCATCCTCCCCCGGAAACAGCAGACAAACCTGGTACCCCGGCTGCGCCAGCAGCTCGGGCAAGTCCTCGAATACCTCGCCCACCCGCAGCTCGGCGTTGGATAAACCCAGGGCGGCCAAACGCGCGGTGTTCAGCGCATGTTTGACCTCGCTGGGGTGCTGCAGGATCAGCAGCCGGGTACGGCTGCGCAGTTGCGGGATCAAGGCGCACAGACAGTACTCGATCGGGCGGCTACAGCGCGGGCATTGGGGGCGTGACATCGGTCTCTCCTGATGCCGCGCAGTGTGCCACAAGGCCGCGCAGGTTTTTAACAGGCTTTGCCTGCGGCGCAATCAAGAGTAATGTAGCTATAGCTACCAACTATGTAGTATCAGCTATGAAGAAATGGCTCAGCCTGATCCTCGGCCTGCCCACCGCCAATGCCACCGCGCGCATGCGGGCCTGGCGCGCCTTGAAGGCCAGCGGCGCCGCCGTGCTGCGCGATGGCGTCTACCTGCTGCCGGATAATCCGGCCTGCCGCGAGGCTATGGTCGCCATCGAGCGTGACATTCTGGCGATCAACGGCACCGCCTACCTGCTGCCAATCGACGATCCCGAAGGCGAACGCTTTATCCCGCTATTCGAGCGCAACGCCGATTACTCCAGGCTGCTGGGCGAAGTCGACGCCTGCCATGCCGGGCTGAGCCCTGAGAATGCGCTGGCCTGCAGCAAACAGATCCGCAAACTGCGCAAAGCCTTCGCCCAACTGGCGCGCATCGACTTCTTCCCCGGCCCGGCCAAACAGCAACTCGACGATGCCCTGCAAGCCCTGGAAAGCGCGGCCAGCCGGGCGCTATGCGCCGACGAGCCGAGCAGCCAGGATCTACCCATCGAACTATTGGACCGCCGTGACTACCGCGGCCGACTCTGGGCCACACGCCAGCGGCCCTGGGTCGACCGGCTGGCCAGCGCCTGGTTGATCCGCCGCTTTATCGACCCCGACGCGCGCTTCCTCTGGCTGCGCTCGCCCGAAGACTGCCCCGCCGAGGCCCTGGGTTTCGACTACGACGGCGCGACCTTCAGCCATGTCGGCCAGCGCGTGACCTGCGAAACCCTGATCGCCAGCTTCGCCCTCGCCGAACCCGGCCTGCAGCGCGTCGCCGCCCTGGTGCATTACCTGGATATCGGCGGCGCGCAGCCGGTGGAGGCCGCCGGCGTCGAGCGGGTGCTGGCCGGGCTGCGCGAAACCCTCACCGATGACGACCAATTGCTTAACGCCGCCGGCAGCCTGTTCGATGGCTTGCTGGCCGCCTTCATGCAGGAACCAACCAGCGATGAATGAGCGCATAGCGCCTGCCGAAGCCGGCGTCGAACCCGTCAGCCTGCTGCAAGCCTTCTGGTTCTGGCTCAAGCTCGGGCTGATCAGTTTCGGCGGCCCGGCCGGACAGATTTCCATCATGCATCAGGAGCTGGTGGAGCGGCGCCGCTGGATCTCCGAGCGGCGTTTCCTGCATGCGCTGAACTACTGCATGTTGCTGCCCGGCCCGGAAGCGCAGCAGCTGGCCACCTATATCGGCTGGCTGATGCACCGCACCTGGGGCGGGGTGATCGCAGGCGGGCTGTTCGTGCTGCCGTCGCTGTTTATCCTGATCGCCTTGTCGTGGGTATACATCGCCTTCGGCGACGTGCCGCTGGTCGCCGGAATCTTCTACGGAATCAAGCCGGCGGTGACCGCCATAGTGCTGCAGGCGGCTTATCGCATCGGTTCACGGGCGCTGAAAAACAACTGGTTGTGGGCCATCGCCGCCGCTTCCTTCGTCGCCATTTTCGCCCTCAATGTGCCCTTCCCGCTGATCGTACTCGGCGCGGCGCTGCTCGGTTATATCGGCGGGCGTTTGCTGCCGGCGCAGTTCAGCATCGGCGGCGGCCATGCGAGCAGCGACAAATCCTTCGGCCCGGCGCTGATCGACGATGACACCCCGCCCCCAGCCCATGCGCGCTTCAGCGCCCTACACCTGGCGAAGATCGCCGCCATCGGCGCCGCGCTCTGGTTATTGCCGATGGGCCTGCTGATCTGGCTGTACGGCTGGGACGGCACCCTGACGCAGATGGCCTGGTTCTTCACCAAGGCCGCGCTGCTGACCTTCGGCGGCGCCTATGCGGTGCTGCCTTATGTCTACCAGGGCGCCATCGGCCATTACGCCTGGCTGACCCCGACGCAGATGATCGACGGTCTGGCCCTGGGCGAAACCACGCCGGGACCGCTGATCATGGTGGTGGCCTTCGTCGCCTTCGTCGGCGCCTATGTGCAGCAGGTGTTCGGCCCCGAGCAGGTATTTCTCGCTGGCGCCGTGGCGGCGACCCTGGTCACCTGGTTCACCTTCCTGCCGTCGTTCCTGTTCATCCTCGCCGGCGGGCCACTGGTGGAATCGACCCACGGCGAACTGAAATTCACCGCACCGCTGACCGGCATCACCGCCGCGGTGGTCGGGGTGATCCTCAACCTGGCGCTGTTCTTCGGCTACCACGTGCTTTGGCCGCAGGGTTTTAGCGGCAGCTTCGACTGGCCTTCGGCGCTGATTGCCCTGGCCGCGGCCGTGGCGCTGCTGAAATTCAAGCGTGGGGTGATCGAGACGATCGCGGCCTGCGCCCTGGTCGGCCTACTGGTACATCTGGGACTGAATGGGAGCTGAGCGATGAACCGAATTTCAGTAAGCGAACTGGCGCAGTGGCAAGCGGCAGGCCAAATTTTCAGCCTGGTCGATGTGCGCCGGACCAGCGTACGCCGGGCCGATGCGGCACGGATTCCAGGGGCACAATGGCGCGACCCCGATGCGCTATTCACCTGGAAAGACGCTATTCCCAGGGACAGGCCGGCGATTCTCTACTGCGCCCATGGCCACGAGATCAGCCAGGGCTGCGCCGCGACCCTGGCCGCCATGGGTCTGGATGCACGCTATCTGATCGACGGCTTCGTCGGTTGGCGCGCGGCCAACCAGACTATCGAAAGCCTGGACGGCTAGTCAGCGGGCGTTGAGCTGCGTTTTCAACAGGTCGCGAAAGGTCTGCAACAAGGCCTCGCGCGAACGGCCACGGCGCAGGATCAGGGAAAACGGCGCCTGATAGCCGAAGGTCGCCGGCAGCAATACGCGCAGCCTCCCCTGCTCGACCCAGGGCTGGGCGTAGTGTTCCGGCAGGTAGCCGATGTAGGCGCCGGACAGCACCAGGATCAGTTGCGCCTCCATCGACTCCACCGTCGCCGCGCTGTGCTTGAAACCATGGCGGGCCAGTTCGGCCTGGCTCCAGTAACCGCGCCCGACCATGCGCTGCTGGGCGATCACCTCCTCGGGGATGCGCCGTTCGGCGAACAGCGAATGGCGCTCACTGCAGTACAACCAGTGCTGCTCGCGGTACAGCGGCTGATAGACCAAGCCGTTCATCCGCGTGGAAAAGGCGCCGATGGCCAGATCCAGGCGATTGTCCAGCACCGCCAGTTGCAACTCGTAGGGACTCATCACCGACAGATGCAGGTGCACCGCCGGGTGTTCCTGGCTGTAGGCGCCGATCACCTCGGCCAGCGGCAGAGCCGGATCGCTGACGGTCGAATCCAGCACACCGAGGTTCAGGGTGCCGCGCAGCTCGCCTTTCAGCGCGGCGGAGTAGCGCTCGAAACCTTCCAGTTCGCCGAGCAGACGCAGGGTTTCCTGGTAGAACAGCTCGCCCTTGCTGGTCAGGCTGAAGCCGCCGCGCCCGCGATGGCAGAGGCTCAAGCCGAGTTGGCCTTCCAACTGGCTCATATAGGTACTGATCGCCGAGGTCGACAGGTTCAGTTCCTGCTGCGCCGCGGCGAAACCCTGCTGACGCACCACGCTGACGAAGATGCGCAGCAGTTTCAGGTCGGGCAAGGTGCTGGTCATGGGGTTCTCCTCGACTAGGACAGAAATCGATGGTGCGCGGGGCCGCCTAGGCCGCGCGCACCAGGGTGATCGGCCCAATGTAGAGCAGAGCCGCTTAGTTTAGAAATTTCTGAACTAAGTTTTTGCCCGTAGCGATTTTTCCCCGCGCCATCCTGCCCAACAATCCGGCCCGACGACTATTACAACCACAACAACCGTGAGGCCTTCCCATGGACAAGATTCTGCACCAGCCCCTGGGCGGCAATGAGATGCCCCGTTTCGGCGGCATAGCCACCATGATGCGCCTGCCGCATATCCAGACTTGCGAAGAAAAGCGCGCTCTCGATGTCGGCTTCATCGGCGTACCGCTCGATATCGGCACCTCGCTGCGCTCCGGCACCCGCTTCGGCCCGCGCGAGATCCGCGCCCAGTCGGTGATGATTCGCCCTTACAACATGGCCACCGGCGCCGCCCCCTTCGACTCGCTGAACGTGGCCGACATCGGCGACGTACCGATCAATACCTTCAACATGCTGGAAGCGGTGCGCATCATCGAGGAGTTCTACGACAACGTCATCGAACACGGGATCATCCCGCTGACCCTCGGCGGCGACCACACCATCACCCTGCCGATCCTGCGTGCGCTGAAGAAGAAGCACGGCAAGATCGGCCTGGTGCACATCGATGCCCATGCCGATGTCAACGACCATATGTTCGGCGAGAAGATCGCCCACGGCACCACCTTCCGCCGCGCTGTGGAAGAAGAGCTGCTCGACTGCGACCGTGTGGTGCAGATCGGCCTGCGTGCCCAGGGCTACACCGCCGAGGATTTCAACTGGAGCCGCAAGCAGGGCTTCCGCGTGGTCCAGGCCGAGGAGTGCTGGCACAAATCCCTGGCCCCGTTGATGGCCGAAGTGCGCGCCAAGGTCGACGGCGGCCCGGTCTACCTGTCGTTCGACATCGACGGCATCGACCCGGCCTGGGCGCCCGGCACCGGCACCCCGGAAATCGGCGGCCTGACCACCATCCAGGCGATCGAGATCATTCGCGGCTGCCAGGGCCTGGACCTGATCGGCGGCGACCTGGTCGAAGTCTCGCCGCCCTACGACACCACCGGCAACACCTCACTGCTCGGCGCCAACCTGCTCTACGAAATGCTCTGCGTACTGCCGGGTGTCCAGCGCCGCTGAAGCGGACCCGGATTTTTTATACTGAATGGGCACCGCCTGCGGTGCCCGCGCACTACAACAATAAAATAGGGTGCCAAGATGAACTCCGAACAAGCCATGCCGCTGCTGGACGACCAGCCACCAGCCCACAGCTCCGTTGCACACGCCTACAACCTGCGCCAGCTGCTGATCTTCCTGATCCCCTCGCTGCTCGGCGTCCTGCTGTTTCTCACCCCGATTGTCTACGACGGCAAGGTCACCATCGGCCTGGGCGTAATGGCCGATGCCCTGAAAAACTCGCTGAGTGCCTGGCTGCCGGCCATCGCCACCGGCCTGCTGCTGTTCTCCGCCGCCCTCGGCCTGCTCGGCTCGACCCTCAAGCCGCGCTGGCTCACCCAGCGCCATGCGCTCAACGAGATGTTCAATCTGCGCCCGCTCTGGCTCGGCCTGCGCGTGCTCGGCGCGCTGTTCGCGGCCATGACCTTCTGGCAGTTCGGCCCGGAGTGGATCTGGAACGCCAACACCGGCGGTGTGGTGCTGAAAGACCTGGCCCCGGTGTTGATTACCTTCTTCCTGGTGGCCGGGCTGATCCTGCCGCTGCTCACCGACTTCGGCCTGATGGAATTCTGCGGCACCCTGGTGCGCAATGTCTTTCGCAAGGTCTTCGGCCTGCCGGGCCGCTCGGCCATCGACGCCATAGCCAGCTGGCTCGGCTCCGGCACGGTTGGCGTGCTGATCACCGCCCAGCAGTACCAGAAGGGTTTCTACAGCGCCCGGGAAGCGGCGGTGATCGCCACCAACTTCTCCGTCGCCTCAATCGCCTTCAGCCTGCTGATCACCAGTTTCATGAACCTCGACCACCTGTTCGTGCCCTTCTACCTGACGGTAGTGGTGGCCGGCCTGGCCGCCGCCATCATCACCCCGCGCATTCCGCCGCTGTCATGGAAGAAGGACGAGTACGTCGCTGGCGTCGGCAAGCAGATCAAGGAAGACGTCCCCAATGGCAGCTCACTGCTGCGCTGGGGCGTGCTGCAGGCGGTCAAGCGCGCCAACAGCAACCCCTCCCCGGCGCAGATGGTCAAGGTCGGCGTACACAACGTGGTGGATATCTGGCTGGGCCTGCTGCCACTGGTGATGGCCATCGGCACCGTTTCCCTGGCGATTGCCGAGTACACCCCGGTCTTCAACTGGTTGTCCTACCCCATAGTACCGTTGCTGGAACTGCTGCAACTGCCGGAAGCCGCCAAGGCCGCGCCGGCCATGCTGGTGGGTTTTGCCGACATGTTCCTGCCAGCGGTGCTGGGCAAGGGCATCGAGAGCGAACTGACCCGCTTCGTGGTGGCCTGCGTATCGCTGACCCAGTTGATCTACATGTCGGAAGTCGGCGTACTGATCATCAAGGCCAAGCTGCCGCTGAACCTGCTCGAGCTGTTCGCCATCTTCATCATCCGCACCCTGATCACCCTGCCGATCATCGCGCTGATGGCGCACTGGATAGTCGGCTAGCAAACCCGTGGCCCGCCTAAATTCATATAGCAGGCGGGCTACGCACTGCATCACAGGACTCAAGACATGACCACTTGCGGCGAATTTCTAGTCAAACAACTCGAAGCCTGGGGCGTCGACAGCGTATTCGGCATCCCCGGTGTGCACACCGTCGAACTCTATCGCGGCCTGCCGCACAGCGGCATCCGCCACATCACCCCGCGTCACGAACAGGGGGCCGGCTTCATGGCCGATGGCTATGCCCGCGTCTCCGGCAAACCTGGGGTGTGCTTCATCATCACCGGCCCGGGCATGACCAATATCCTCACCGCCATGGCCCAGGCCTATGCCGACTCGATCCCGATGCTGGTGATTTCCAGCGTCAACCAACGTGATCGCCTCGGCCTGGGCAAGGGCTATTTGCACGAGCTACCCAACCAGCGCGCACTGACCGCCGGCGTCACGGCCTTCAGCCATACCCTGATGAGCGTCGAGGAGCTGCCCGGCGTGCTGGCCCGCGCCTTCGCCGTGTTCGAAGGCGAACGGCCACGCCCGGTGCACATCGAGCTGCCGCTGGACATCATCACCGCGCCGGCCGAGCACATGCAGTTGGCACCACGGCCGAGCATCCAGCGCCCGTCGCCCAATCGCGCGCTGATCCGCGAAGCGGCGGCCCTGCTGAAGAATGCCAAACGCCCGCTGCTGCTGCTCGGCGGCGGCTGCGTCAGCGCCCAGGCCGAGGTCCGTGCCCTGGCCGTGGCCCTGGATGCGCCCACCGCCCTGACCATCAATGCCAAGGGCCTGCTGCCGCCGGGTCATCCGCTGCTGCTCGGCAGCAACCAGTCGCTGATCCCGGTACGTGAGCTGGCACTGCAGGCCGATGTGGTGCTGGCCATCGGCACCGAGCTGGGCGAGACCGACTACGACGTGGTGTTCGACGGCAACTTCCAGTTGGGCGGCGCGCTGATCCGTATCGATATCGACGCCCAGCAGTTGCAGCGCAATTTCACCCCGGCCCTGGCCATCCAGGGCGATGCGCGCCTGGCCATGCGCATGCTGATGGCCGAGCTGAACCCCGGCGAGCTGCGCGACAACAGCCCGGGCGCCATGCGCACCGCCGCCGTACAGGCGCAATTGGCCGAGGATTTCAGCGGCTGGGCGCACTACCGCCAGCTGTTCGACACCTTGTTGGAGGTACTGCCGGACGCCCGTTTCGTCGGCGACTCGACCCAGACCGTGTACAGCGGCAACCACCTGGTCGAGCTGGACGGCGCGCGACGCTGGTTCAACGCCTCCACCGGCTACGGCACCCTGGGTTACGGCCTGCCGGCGGCGATCGGCGCCAAACTCGCCGAACCGGACCGCCCGGTGATCAGCCTGATCGGCGACGGCGGCATCCAGTTCACCCTGCCCGAACTCGCCAGCGCGGTGGAAGCCGGCGTCGGCATCATCGTGCTGCTGTGGAACAACAGCGGCTACGGCGAGATCAAGCGCTATATGCAGAAGCGTGACATTACCCCGCTCGGCGTGGATATCTACACCCCGGACCTGCTGGCCATCGCCCGCGGCTTCGGCTGTCTGGCCGAACGCGCCCGCGACCACGAGCATCTGGCCCAGCTGCTGCGCGATGCGCCGCCGGATCGTCCGCTGCTGATCGAAATCAAGGAGGCGCCGCCCTTCCACCCGTAAGCGCACGACCCTAGGGCGTACTCGCGGAGCAGTACGCTGCTCGACAGGGCTGCACCCTGGCGGGCTGTTCGCTGCGCTCCTGAATACACCCTGGGATCGGCTATCGCCGCTGGGTGTGGTACTGCGGACGCAGGTGGCCTGAGCTAATGGCATGTTAGTGTCGGTGCGCATGGCGCACCCTACGATCAGGTGCGCCATGCGCACCGGCATCAGCCAGGCCCTGATGGAGACAGCATGCTGGCGATCAGCGGTGGATCGCCACGCTTCCCTGGCGCCTACAATTTTGCAGCGAGCAACGAGCGGGGTCAGCATGAAAATCGTCAGCCGCAACAACTGGTTCGAAGTACGCCACCTGCAGGATGGTGTCGCACTGATCCACGAGCCCTATATACGGCCCTTCTATCGCTGCAACCTCTGGCATGTGCAAGGACGTGACCGTGACGCCCTGATCGACTCCGGCTCCGGCCTGGTCAGCCTGCGCGAACAATTGCCCTGGCTGACCGAGAAGCCACTGCTGGCGGTGGCCAGTCACACCCACTTCGACCATATCGCCGGCCATCACGAGTTCCCCGAGCGCCTGGTGCATCCCGCCGAGGCAGACATCCTCGCCGCGCCGACCGGGGCCAATACCCTGGCCGCGGACTGCGTCGGCGACGCTATGTTCGAGGCGCATCCGGATTGCCCGCTGTGCTACACCGAGTACCGGGTCAAGGCTGCGCCGGCCACGCGGCTGATCGAGGAAGGTGACGTGCTGGATTTGGGCGACCGGGTATTGCAGGTGTTGCATACCCCGGGCCATTCGCCAGGCGGTATCAGCCTGTGGGAAGCAGCAACGCAGACGTTGTTCTCCGGCGACATTCTCTACGACGGCCCGCTGGTCGAGAACCTCTCTCACTCGAATCTGCAGGATTACGCCAAGAGCCTCGCGCGGCTGCGCGAACTACCGGTACGCCAAATACATGGCGGGCATTTTCCGAGCTTTTCCGGTGAGCGCATGAGCGAACTGATCGCGCAATGGTTCGCCGACCACCCACATCTGAACTGACTTGGCGGCGGCCCAGCATAATGAGCGCTTGCCGATGAACGTGAAGCCTACCCTGCCTGAACTATTAGCGGCGTCGACGTGGCCCTTGTGGGCGGCGCTCGTCGTCACGCACGGGGACGGGCTGCAGTTTCGGTCGATCAAGCAAGCCCAAGGCAACCAGCAGGTCGTGTAAGGCGTTATGCAACTTGGCGATCATGGAATCTCCTCCTGCCAAGGACTTCGACAAGGCACTCGAATGCGCCTTATGTCAGCGTAGATTACCCCAGCGCACTTGCAGAAGTTTGATGCAAATCAAACAGCCCCGGACATGACCGGCTGTCGGCCCAGGCAAAAACCAGTGGCAGAGACCTCGACCTTTGCCAGCGTCTATTCGACCTGCTCGACCTTGCGCCGGTATGGGAACACGTCGATCACCTTGCCGGCGCGAATCGTCTCCTGCAGGCTTTTCCAGTAATCGGCGTCATACAGTTCGCCGTGCAGTTGGCTGAACATGCGGCGTTGCTTGATATCGGCGAACAAAAAAGGCGGAAACTCCTCGGGGAACACATCCAGCGGCGCCACGGAATACCAGGGCTCGCAAGCCATTTCATCTTCCGGGTAGCGCGGCGGCGGGATATGCCGGAAATTGACTTCGGTGAGGAAGCAGATTTCGTCATAGTCGTAGAACACCACTCGGCCGTGACGGGTAACGCCGAAATTCTTCAGCAGCATGTCGCCGGGGAAGATGTTGGCAGCGGCCAACTGCTTGATCGCCAGGCCATAATCATCCAGCGCTTCGCGCACCTGGGCTTCGCTGGCATTTTCGACATACATGTTCAACGGCGTCATGCGCCGCTCGGTCCAGCAGTGGCGGATCAACACGGTGTCACCGTCGACTTCGACAGTCGACGGCGCCACTTCCAGCAACTCGGCCAGACAATCCGCCTCGAACTTGGCCTTGGGGAAGCGAAAATCGGCAAACTCCTGGGTATCGGCCATCCTGCCGACCCGGTCGACACGCTTCACCAGGCGATATTTCTCGATCACGGTGGCGCGATCGACGTTCTTCGACGGTGCGAAACGGTCCTTGATGATCTTGAACACAGTATTGAAGCCGGTCAGGGTGAACACGCTCATGACCATGCCGCGCACGCCGGGGGCCATGATGAATTTGTCATCGGTGGTCGCCAGATGGTTGATCAGCGCACGGTAGAACTCCGACTTGCCATGCTTGTAGAAGCCGATCGACGTATACAACTCGGCAACATGCTTGCCCGGCAGGATGCGCTTGAGAAAGCCGACGAACTCTGCCGGGTAGCCGACCCGCACCATGAAATAGGAGCGGGTGAAGGAGAAGATGATCGACACCTCGGCCTCATCGGTGATCAGCGTATCGATCTGGATACCCTGACCCTCGCGGTGCAACAGCGGGATCACCAGCGGCCATTGCTCGTCACGAGTATTGATGCGCCCGACCAGGTAGGCGCCCTTGTTGCGGTACAGGCGCGAGGAGAACAGTTCGATACTCAGCTGCGGATCCTTGCACACCCAGTCCGGCAGGTTCTCGCGCATCTGCCTGATCAGCCGCGCCAGGTCTCGCTCGACGTTTTCGTAGGCCACTTCGAAACGGTAATCCTCGAAGATCTGCCGCAGCGCCTGCTCGATATTGCCCTGGGGTCGATAAATCCGGGTCAGCGGCGCCGGAGCATTGGCGCGTAGCGCTGGGCGCGTGGTGTGAATGAACATGCAGCCATCGTTGATCTGGTCATGACTGAACAGCCCGCAGAAGATCGAGTTGAACCAGGTTTCCGCCAGTTCGTCGTCGCAACGCACATCGATCAGGACTATATAGGCCGACTTGACCAGCGGCCACTGCGCCACATCCAGCAGCACCTCAGCCGGGTAGGCCTGGCGCAGGCGCTCACTGACTTCACTGACGCACTCCTCATAAAGAGCGATGCGCGCGGCCGCGGCGCGCTGGATTTCCTGCCACTGCGCCTGCTCGAAACGCTCCCGCCCACCATTGGTGATCTGCCGGAACTGCTCACGATAATCGTCGAAACCGTCGAGGATACGCGTGGCGATCGCGCTGGCGGGCCATTGCTGCGGCATGGGCAAACCTCTGAGTGGAAAATTAACCGACTGTATCGACTGCCGAGCTTAGCCAGTAGTAGCACCGAGGAAAAGCCGGCAAAGACCGTTAAGGCTATATCCACTGCACGACATTACTGCCTGAGACGATTTAAAAGCCACTTTCGCATTGCCTTGCCCGGCATGCCCGGCAACACTGCTCGTCCCTGAACCGATTGGGAGTTCGTCGTGCGTCTCGCCGACCTGCTGCGCCTGTTACTGCTCGCCGCCATCTGGGGCGCGAGTTTCCTATTCATGCGGATCATTGCCCCGGTACTCGGCAGCATGCCGACCGCGTTCTTCCGTGCCAGCCTGGGCGCTCTCGGCCTGCTCGCGATTCTGCTGATCATGCGTGTGCAGTGGGACTTTCGCGGCAAGCTCAAGCAGTGCCTGGTACTCGGGGTGATCAATGCCGGCCTGCCATCGGCCATGTATTGCCTGGCGGCGCTGGTGCTGCCAGCCGGCTACTCGGCGATTTTCAATGCCACCACGCCGATGATGGGCGTACTGATCGGCATGCTGTTCTTCACCGAGGCGCTGACATTGAGCAAAGCCGCTGGAGTGGCACTCGGGCTGTTCGGCGTCGCCGTGCTGACCCGGACCGGGCCGGTCGCGGTCGATGCGCAACTGCTGCTCGGCGCAGCGGCCTGCCTGATAGCCACTACCTGTTACGGTTTCGCCGGCTTTCTCACCCGGCGCTGGATCGGCCAACAAGGCGGCCTGGACAACCGCCTCACCGCGTTCAGCAGCCTCTGCGGCGCCAGCCTGTTCCTCCTGCCCCTGTTTGCCGGTGCCCTGATCGTGCAACCACCAGCCAGTTGGGGTGGCCCGGAAGTGTGGCTGTCACTGGCCGGCCTGGGCCTTATCTGCACCGCTTTCGCTTACGTACTGTATTTCCGGCTGCTGACCGATATCGGCCCGATCAAGGCCTCGACCACCACCTTTCTGATCCCGCCGTTCGGCGTGTTATGGGGCGCACTGCTACTGGATGAGCCCTTGTCCTGGGCCTACCTGTATGGCGGCGTATTGATCAGCATCGCCCTGTGGCTGGTGGTACGACCGGGCGCGGGCGCCGCCACGGCAAGCAGCGCAGTCCAGGCACCTGTCAGGCTAGACCGTCCGTAGAGGGGGGCCGAGAATAGCGATCGCAGCGAGGGAAGGCCCGGGCTGTGCGATGGCTTGGGTAATGACCGATCCGGCTTATCCGCAGTAGCCCAGCCTGTTCCCGGACAGCCTCCAGGTGGAGCAGCTTGGCGCACGGCATCAGAATCATGACTCCCGCCCCGTTGCAGAGCGGCAACAGCCAAGCCATCGCACAGTCACCCTGCATGCAACGAAAGTCCCCGGCCTGACAACTGACTAAATCGCAGAGACAAAAAAGGGCGACCGAAGTCGCCCTTTTTCTGGATTAGCTGAACTTAGTTCTGCTTTTCCATTTGTGCACGGAGCAGATCACCAATGGTGGTCGGACCGGAAGTTTCAACTTCCTGCTTGCGCATTTCCTTGATGGCTTCTTTCTCGTCTTCAACGTCTTTCGACTTGACCGACAAGCTGATTACGCGGCTCTTGCGATCGACGCTGATGATCTTGGCTTCGACTTCTTCGCCTTCTTTCAGCACGTTGCGCGCATCTTCAACGCGGTCACGGCTGATTTCGGAGGCTTTCAGTGTGGCTTCGATGCCATCGGCCAGGGTGATGATCGCGCCCTTGGCGTCAACTTCCTTAACGATACCGCGCACGATGGTGCCTTTATCGTTAACAGCAACGTAGTCGGAGAACGGATCTTCTTCCAGCTGCTTGATGCCGAGGGAAATGCGCTCACGCTCCGGATCGACGGAGAGGATAACGGTTTCCAGCTCGTCGCCCTTCTTGAAGCGGCGTACGGCTTCTTCGCCCACTTCGTTCCAGGAGATGTCGGACAGGTGAACCAGGCCGTCGATGCCGCCATCCAGACCAATGAAGATACCGAAATCGGTGATCGACTTGATGGTGCCGGAGATCTTGTCGCCCTTGTTGAACTGACCGGAGAAATCTTCCCACGGGTTGGTCTTGCACTGCTTGATACCCAGGGAGATACGACGACGCTCTTCGTCGATATCCAGAACCTGAACTTCCACTTCGTCGCCAACCTGAACGACTTTGGACGGGTGGATGTTCTTGTTGGTCCAATCCATTTCGGATACGTGCACCAGGCCTTCCACGCCTTCTTCCAGCTCTGCGAAGCAGCCGTAGTCGGTCAGGTTGGTTACGCGTGCATTGACGCGGGTGCCTTCCGGGTAACGCGCCTTGATGGCAACCCATGGGTCTTCGCCCAGTTGCTTCAGGCCCAAGGAAACGCGGTTACGCTCGCGATCGTATTTCAGTACCTTGACATCGATCTCGTCGCCAACGTTGACGATCTCGGACGGGTGCTTGATACGCTTCCAGGCCATGTCGGTGATGTGCAGCAGGCCATCGACGCCGCCCAGATCGACGAATGCGCCGTAATCCGTGAGGTTCTTGACGATACCCTTGACTTGCTGACCTTCCTGCAGGGATTCCAGCAGGGCTTCGCGCTCGGCGCTGTTCTCGGCTTCCAGCACGCTGCGGCGGGAAACGACAACGTTGTTGCGCTTCTGGTCCAGCTTGATGACTTTGAATTCGAGCTCTTTGCCTTCCAGGTGAGTGGTATCACGCACCGGACGGACATCGACCAAGGAACCTGGGAGGAACGCACGGATGCCGTTAACGTCGACGGTGAAGCCGCCCTTAACCTTACCGTTGATAACGCCCTTGACCACTTCCTCGGCGGCGAAAGCTGCTTCCAGAACAATCCAGCACTCGGCACGCTTGGCTTTTTCGCGGGACAGCTTGGTTTCACCAAAGCCATCTTCAACCGCGTCCAGCGCAACGTGAACTTCGTCACCGACCTTGATGGTCAGCTCGCCAGCGTCGTTGTGGAACTGTTCCAGCGGGATGAGGCCTTCCGACTTCAAACCAGCGTGAACGGTTACCCAACCAGCTTGGTAATCGATGTCGACGATGATAGCGGTGATGATCGAGCCAGCCTGAAGGTTCAGGGTCTTTAGGCTTTCTTCAAACAGTTCAGCAAAGCTTTCGCTCATTTTAATTCCTGTTGATTCAGGGCGGGGAATCCGCCCAAACCACATTCCAGACAATGTGGGTACGTTCATATAAAAAGAGGCCTACGGGTCTAGGACTGGGTTCCCGCATACCTCCTTGTGAGCTGACCGACTTAAAGCAACCGGGGCTCTTGTTATCCGGCGAGATCGCGATTGGCGATCTCACTCAGGATTCGTTCCATCACCTGCTCGATGGAAAGTTCGGTGGAATCCAGCTGGATCGCATCGACTGCCGGTATGAGCGGAGCCACCGCGCGCTGGGTATCGCGCTCATCACGCGCCCGAATCTCATCGAGAAGACTCGCGAGATTAACATCATCGCCCTTGGCCTTCAACTGCAAGTAACGGCGCCGAGCACGCTCCTCGGCGCTGGCGGTCAGAAAGATCTTCAGCGCTGCATCGGGAAACACCACGGTGCCCATGTCGCGACCATCGGCGACCAACCCCGGCATCTCCTGAAACGCCCGCTGGCGCTGCAGCAAGGCCTCGCGCACGGCGGGCAACGAGGCCACTTGCGAGGCCCCGGCGCCAATCCCCTCATTGCGGATGGCCTCGGTGACCTCCTCGCCCTCGAGAATGATCCGCTGGCCCTGCCCCTGGGCGGCAGCAATGAACTGCACGTCCAGGTGTGCGGCCAGCAGCTTCAGAGCCTCTTCATTGGTCAGGTCGACCCCGTGGTTGCGCGCGGCGAAGGCCAGCAGGCGGTACAGGGCGCCCGAGTCCAGCAGATTCCAACCCAACTGCTTGGCCAGCAGGCCGGCGATGGTGCCCTTGCCCGAACCACTCGGACCATCGATGGTGATGACCGCTGCCTGAGTTGTCATGACGCGACCTCCTCAGCCACGCGAATACCGACCTGCGCCGCCAGGGCGAGGAAGTTCGGAAACGAGGTCGCGACGTTGGCGCAATCATGAATGCGGATCGGCGCCGTGGCACGCAGCGACGCCACGCTGAAGGCCATGGCGATACGGTGGTCGCCATGGCTCCAGACCTCGCCACCGCCCAGGCTGCCGCCATCGATGATGATGCCGTCCGGCGTCGGCTCCACCTTGGCGCCCAGCGCCAGCAGACCATCGGCCATGACCTGGATACGGTCGGATTCCTTGACCCGCAACTCCTCGGCACCGCGCAACAGGGTACGCCCCTCGGCACAGGCCGCCGCCACGAACAGCACGGGGAATTCGTCGATGGCCAGCGGCACCAGATCTTCCGGAATATCGATGCCATGCAGTTTGGCGCTGCGCACGCGAATGTCCGCCACCGGCTCGCCGCCCACGATGCGCTGGTTCTCCAGGCTGATATCGCCACCCATCAGCTTGAGGATGTCGATTACCCCGGTACGGGTCGGATTGATGCCGACGTGCTCCAGCAGCAGCTCGGAGTCTTCGGCGATGCTACCGGCGACCAGGAAGAAAGCCGCCGAGGAAATATCCGCGGGGACTTCGATATGGCTGGCCGTCAATTTGTGGCCCGACTCTAGGCTGGCCGTGCTGCCGTCGACCGCCACCGGATAGCCGAAGCCGCGCAGCATGCGCTCGGTATGGTCGCGGGTCGGCGCCGGCTCGGTCACAGAAGTCTGCCCCGCCGCATACAAACCGGCCAGCAACAGGCAGGATTTTACCTGGGCGCTGGCCACCGGCATTTCGTAGTGCATGCCGCTCAGGCGCTGGACGCCGCGAATGGTCAACGGCGGCCGCCCTTCCGGCCCGGTTTCGATCACCGCACCCATCTCGCGCAGCGGCTTGGCCACCCGATTCATCGGCCGCTTGGACAGCGAGGCATCGCCGGTCAGGACGCTGTCGAACGACTGCCCGGCCAGCAAGCCGGCGAGCAGGCGCATGGAAGTGCCCGAATTGCCCAGATAGATGGGTCCGGGCGGCGCCTGCAGACCGTGCAGACCGACGCCGTGAATGGTCACCCGGCCATGGTGCGGGCCTTCGATGACCACGCCCATGTCGCGAAAGGCCTGCAGGGTGGCCAGGGCGTCTTCGCCCTCGAGGAAGCCTTCGACTTCGGTAGTACCTTCGGCCAGCGAGCCGAGCATGATCGAGCGGTGCGAGATGGACTTGTCGCCCGGTACACGTATCCGCCCGGACAGTTTGCCACCGGGGTTAGCCAGAAAAATCAGATCATTCGAGTGCATAGCGTCCACATAGGCCCGTCGGGCTAGAATTTTGCTGAAATGTTCGCGGGCCACCCGAGCGCGGGTAAACACCCCCAGCAGCTGATGGCCATCCCCAGCGTCGACCGCATCGCGCAAGGCGTCGAGGTCGCCGCGAAATAGATCCAGGGTATGCAGCACGGCCTCGCGATTGGCGAGAAAGATGTCGTGCCACATCACCGGGTCACTGCCGGCAATCCGCGTGAAATCGCGAAAACCGCCAGCGGCGTAACGGAAAATCTCCAGATTTTCGCTGCGCTTGGCCAGCGAATCGACCAGACCAAAGGCCAACAGATGCGGCAGATGGCTGGTCGCGGCGAGCACCTGATCATGGTGCTCGACCTGCATGTGCTCGACCTTGGCCCCCAGCTCGCGCCAGAGCCGGTCGACCAGTTGCAGGGCCTGCGGATCGGTTTGTTCCAGCGGCGTCAAGATCACCTTGTGCCGACGGAACAGCTCGGCATTGGCCGCCTCCACCCCACTCTGTTCGGAACCGGCAATCGGGTGGCCCGGCACGAAGCACGCCGGCATCTCGCCGAAGGCCAGGCGTGCGGCACGCACCACATTGCCCTTGGCACTGCCGACATCGGTGAGCACCGCATCGCCCAGGTCGAGCCCGGCCAGTTCCACCAGCAGTTTCTCCATGGCCAGGATCGGCACCGCCAGCTGGATCACCTCAGCGCCCTGGCAGGCGGCGGCCAACCGCTCTTCGCAGCGGTCGACCACCCCTTGCTCGACGGCCAGGCGACGCGACTGCGGATCGAGATCGACCCCCACCACTTCCCGGCACAGACCGCGCTCACGCAAGCCCTTGGCGAACGAACCACCGATCAGACCGAGGCCGATCACCACCAGGCGGCCGATCATAGGCTGGCCGGGTTGCACCTTGGTGACAGCGCACTTCGACTCGCTCACGCGCCCAGCACCCTGGCCAGCGCCTCGAGGAAGCGGGCGTTCTCTTCGGGCAGACCGATGGAAACCCGCAGGTAGTTGGGCATGCCGTAGCCGGCCACCGGGCGCACTATCACGCCCTCACGCAGCAGCGCCTGGTTGATCGCCGCCGTGTCGCGAGCGAAATCGATGGCGATGAAGTTGCCCTTGGACGGAATCCAGCCCAGCCCCAGGGCGCGGCAGCCCGCCTCCAACTGGGCCATGCCGGCATCATTCACCTGGCGACTGCGCGCCAGATAGTCGCTATCGTCCAGGGCCGCACAGGCCGCCGCCAGGGCCAAGCTGTTGACATTGAACGGCTGACGCACGCGATTGAGTACGTCGGCTATTTGCGCCGAGCTGATGGCATAGCCGACCCTTAGCGCGGCCAGGCCATAGGCCTTGGAGAAGGTGCGCGAGACCAGCAGGTTCGGATGCTCGGCCAGGTAGTCCAGGCCGTCCGGCAGCTCATCGCCCTCGGCGTATTCGATGTAGGCCTCATCCAGCACCACCAGCACATGTTCCGGTACCCGGGCGAGGAAATCGCCCAGCGCCTGCGGGCCGAACCAGGTGCCGGTGGGGTTGTTCGGGTTGGCGATGAACAGCACACGGGTGTTGGCGTCGATAGCCGCGAGCATGGCGTCCAGATCATGGCCGAAGTCCTTGGCCGGCACCACCTTGCCTTGCGCACCGACTGCCTGGGTGGCGATCGGGTAGACGGCGAAGGCATGCTCGCTGAACACCGCGTTCAGGCCCGGCGCCAGGTAGGCACGGGCGACCAGCTCGAGGATATCGTTGGAACCATTGCCCAGGGTGACCTGCTGCGCCTGCACGCCGTAGCGCGCGGCCAGGCGGCTCTTCAGGGTGAAACCGTTGCCGTCGGGGTAGCGGGTCAGCTCGGCCAGCTCGCCGCGGATCGCCTCCAGCGCCTTGGGACTGGGGCCCAACGGGTTCTCGTTGCTGGCCAGTTTGACGATGGTCGCTGGATCCAGATCCAGCTCGCGCGCCAACTCGTCCACCGGCTTGCCCGGCACATAGGGCGACAGCTTCTGTACGCCCGGCTGGGCCAGGGCGAGGAAATCACATGACATAGCTACAAGCCTCAAGCTTCAAGCGGCAAGCTACAAATCACACGCGCCTCGCGCCACTTGCAGCTTGAGGCTTGTAGCTTGCGGCTGGCGGTTCAGAGAACCGCCTTCGGATAGGATCCCAGCACTTTCAGCGCCACGGCTTCCTGATTGATTTTCTCCAGCACATCCTTGATCAGCGGATCGCGGTGATGGCCGACGAAGTCGATGAAGAACACATAGGTCCACTTGCCGCTGCGCGAGGGGCGGGTTTCGATGCGGGTCAGGTCGATGCCGTTGTTGTGGAACGGCACCAGCAACTCGTGCAGGGCGCCCGGCTTGTTGCGCATGGAGACGATGATCGAGGTCTTGTCGTCGCCGGTCGGCGGCACTTCCTGGCTGCCGATGATCAGGAAGCGCGTGGAGTTGTCCGGGCGATCTTCGATCTTTTCCGCCAGCTTGGTCAGGCCATACAGGCTGGCTGCCATGTCACCGGCGATCGCCGCGCTGTTCCACTCGCTCTTGACCCGCTTGGCGGCATCGGCGTTGCTGGAGACCGCCACACGCTCGACGTTCGGGTAATGCGCATCCAGCCACTTGCGGCACTGCGCCAGGGACTGGGCGTGGGAGTAGATGCGGGTGATCTTGTCGACCTTGGTGGTCTCGCCGACCAGCAGATGATGATGGATGCGCAGCTCGACTTCGCCGCAGATCACCATGTCGTGCTCGAGGAAGCTGTCCAGGGTGTGGTTGATCGCGCCCTCGGTGGAGTTCTCCACCGGCACCACGCCGAAGTTCACCGCACCGGCGGCCACCTCGCGGAACACCTCGTCGATGGCGGCCATGGGCACGCTGATCACCGCGTGACCGAAATGCTTCATCGCCGCGGCCTGACTGAAGGTGCCTTCCGGGCCCAGGTAGGCGACCTTCAGCGGGTTCTCCAGGGCCAGGCAGGAGGACATGATCTCGCGGAACAGCCGGGCCATTTCCTCGTTGCCCAACGGCCCCCGATTGCGTTCCATGATGCGCTTGAGCACCTGGGCTTCGCGCTCGGGACGGTAGAACACCGGCTTTTCGCCTTGCGGCAAGGCCTGCATCTTGACCCGCGCCACCTCTTCGGCACAGCGCGCACGGTCGCTGATCAGCTCGAGGATTTTCTCATCGAGGCTGTCGATGCGCAGACGCAGGGCTTGCAGTTCCTGCTCGGAGATTACGTCCGTCATCAGCCGTGTTCCTTCTCGAATTCCGCCATGTAAGCGACCAGCGCCTCGACGGCATCCAGGCCCACGGCGTTATAGATGGAGGCACGCATGCCGCCGACCGAACGATGTCCCTTCAGATTGAGCAGACTGCGGGCCTCGGCACCGGCGAGGAACGGTTTGTCCAGGCGTTCATCGGCCAGGCGGAAAGGCACGTTCATCCAGGAGCGGGCGTTGAGCGCGATCGGGTTGCTGTACAGCCCGCTGCTGTCGATGGCGCCGTAGAGCAGCTCTTTCTTGGCGCGGTTGCGCTGCTCCATAGCCGCGACACCGCCCTGCTCCTTCAACCACTCGAACACCAGGCCAGACAGGTACCAGGAAAAGGTCGCCGGGGTGTTGTACATGGAGCCGTTATCGGCGGCGACCTTGTAGTTGAGCATGGTCGGACAGGCGCTGCGGGCGCGGCCGAGCAGGTCTTCGCGAACGATGGTCACCACCAGGCCGCTGGGGCCGATGTTCTTCTGCGCGCCGGCGTAGATCAGGCCGAACTTCGACACGTCGATGGGCCGCGAGAGGATGTCCGAAGACATGTCCGCCACCAGTGGCACCTCGCCCACGTCGGGAATCCAGTCGAACTCCAGGCCGCCGATGGTCTCGTTCGGCGTGTAGTGGAGGTAGGCGGCATCTTGCGACAGCTGCCAGTCGTTCTGCCCGGGAATCGCAAAGTAATCGTAGGGCTTGGCGCTGGCGGCAACGTTGATGCGACCGTAGCGACTGGCCTCCTCGATGCTCTTCTGCGACCAGATGCCGGTGTCGATATAGTCGGCGACGCCGTCTTCCGGCAGCAGATTGAGCGGAATCTCGGCGAACTGCTGGCTGGCGCCGCCCTGCAGGAACAGCACTTTATAGTCGGAGGGAATGCCGAGCAGATCGCGCAGGTCCTGTTCGGCCTTTGCCGCAATGGCCATGTAGTCATCGCTGCGGTGGCTCATCTCCATCACCGACAGGCCCTTGCCGTGCCAGTCGAGGAGTTCCGCCTGGGCGCGTTGCAGAACAGCTTCGGGAAGCGCGGCCGGGCCGGCGCAGAAGTTATAGGCTCGCTTGCTCACATCCACTCTCGCTCATATGTTGGACGACTGGCCACTGCCGGCCAGCCGTCGAATCCAACGCTGCAATGAGCGAGGTCCAGCCTCGCTCACACAGATCACTCTTCGCCGGCTGGGCTCTCGTCAGCGGCAGCATCCGACGCTTCGACTGCATCGCCGTCCGGCGCCTCGTCATCTTCACGCAGTTCGTCGCCCTCCTCTTCGGATGGCTCCTGCACGCGCTCGAGACCGACCAATTTCTCGTCCTTGGCCAGCTTGATCAGGGTCACGCCCTGGGTGTTGCGGCCGAGACTGGAGACTTCGCCAACCCGGGTACGCACCAGGGTACCCTGGTCGGAAATCAGCATGATTTCCTCGCCGTCGAGCACCTGTACGGCGCCGACCAGCTTGCCGTTGCGCTCGTTGCTGACCATGGCGATCACACCCTGGCCACCGCGCCCGCGACGGGGGAACTTGCTCAATGGCGTGCGCTTGCCGAAACCGCGCTCGGAGGCGGTGAGAATCTGCGCGCCCGACTCGGGGATCAACATGGAAATCAGCTGCTTGCCCTTGCCCAGTTTCATGCCGCGAATACCACCGGCGACACGATTGCGCACTTTCACCGCGCTCTCGGCGAAACGAATCACCTTACCGGCCTCGGAGAACAGCATGACCTCCTTGGCGCCGTCGGTGATGGCGGCGGCGATTAGGGTGTCGCCCTCCTTCAGCTTCAGGGCGATCAGGCCGCTGGAGCGTGGCCGGCTGAACTGCGCCAGCGGGGCGCGCTTCACCGTACCGGACGCAGTGGCCATAAAGATGTAGGCACCGGTGGCCTCGGCGACCAGCTCGGCGGTGTCACCATCGACCTCTTCGGCCTCGGCAACATCCTCGGCCTCGATCACTTCGCCTTCGATCACCGCATCATCGGCATCGTCCAGCTCTTCATCGTCGCCAGCGCTTTGCTGCAGGGCTTCCAGGTCGATCTGCAGCATAGTGGTGATGTACTCACCCTCGTCCAGCGGCAGCAGGTTGACCAGCGGACGACCGCGAGCGGCGCGCGAGGCCTCCGGAATCTCATAGGTCTTCAGCCAGTACACCTTGCCCTTGCTGGAGAACAGCAACAGTGTGGAGTGACTGTTGGCGACCAGCAGGTGAGCGATGTAGTCCTCGTCCTTGATACCGGTGGCCGACTTGCCCTTGCCGCCACGACGTTGCGCCTGATAAGCGCTCAACGGCTGCGATTTGGCGTAACCGGTGTGGGAGATGGTCACCACCCGCTCTTCTTCGGTGATCAGGTCACCCAGGGTCAGATCCAGGCGGGCGTCGAGAATCTCGGTACGGCGCTTGTCACCGAACTCGGCCTTGACCGCTTCCAGTTCTTCGCGAATCACTTCCATCAGGCGCACGGCGCTGGTGAGGATGCGGATCAGCTCGCCGATCTGGGTGAGAATTTCCTGGTATTCGGCCAGCAGCTTCTCGTGCTCCAGGCCGGTCAGGCGGTGCAGGCGCAGCTCGAGGATGGCCTGGGCCTGCTCCGGCGACAGGTAGTACTTGCCGTCGCGCAGGCCGTATTGCGGCTCGAGGGTTTCCGGACGGCAGGAGTCGGCGCCAGCGCGTTCGACCATGGCTTCCACCGCGGTGGATTCCCAGGCGGTGGCAATCAGCGCTTCCTTGGCTTCGGCCGGGCTCGGCGAGGCCTTGATCAGGGCAATCACCGGGTCGATGTTGGACAGCGCAACAGCCTGGCCTTCGAGGATATGGCCACGCTCGCGCGCCTTGCGCAGCTCGAACACGGTGCGCCGGGTGACCACTTCGCGCCGGTGCAGGACGAAGGCTTCGAGCATGTCCTTGAGATTGAGGACTTTCGGCTGGCCGTCGATCAGCGCCACCACGTTGATGCCGAACACGCTCTGCATCTGGGTCTGGGCGTAGAGGTTGTTGAGCACCACCTCAGGCACTTCGCCGCGGCGCAGCTCGATGACGATGCGCATGCCGTCCTTGTCGGATTCGTCGCGCAGCTCGGTGATGCCTTCGAGCTTCTTCTCCTTGACCAGCTCGGCGATCTTCTCGATCAGGCGCGCCTTGTTCAGCTGGTACGGCAGCTCGCTGACGATGATCTGCTGACGACCGCCGACCTTGTCGATATCTTCGATGATCGCCCGCGCACGCATATAGATGCGCCCGCGACCGGTGCGATAGGCCTCGATGATGCCGGCACGGCCGTTGATGATCGCCGCCGTGGGGAAGTCCGGGCCGGGGATGTACTGCATCAGTTCATCGACCGTCAACGCGGGGTTATCGATCAGGGCCAGGCAGCCGTTGATCACTTCCGTCAGGTTGTGCGGCGGGATGTTGGTGGCCATGCCCACGGCGATACCGCTGGAGCCGTTGACCAGCAGGTTGGGCACCTTGGTCGGCATCACCGCCGGAATCATCTCGGTGCCGTCGTAGTTCGGCACCCAGTCGACGGTTTCCTTGTGCAGGTCGGCCAGCAGCTCATGGGCCAGTTTGGTCATGCGCACTTCGGTGTAGCGCATGGCGGCGGCGTTGTCGCCGTCCACCGAACCGAAGTTGCCCTGGCCGTCGACCAGCAGGTAGCGCAGGGAGAAGGGCTGGGCCATACGGACGATGGTGTCGTACACCGCGGTATCGCCATGCGGGTGGTACTTACCGATCACGTCACCAACCACGCGGGCAGACTTCTTGTATGCCTTGTTCCAGTCGTTGCCCAACTCGCTCATCGCAAACAGCACCCGACGGTGCACGGGCTTCAAGCCATCGCGTGCATCCGGCAGGGCGCGCCCGACGATCACGCTCATCGCGTAGTCAAGGTAGGACTGCTTGAGTTCGTCTTCGATATTGACCGGGAGGATTTCTTTGGCCAGTTCGCCCATGAGTAGCCTGATTCCTTTTTCTGGTGATACTCCGCGCCATTCATCCCGAACGAGGCGAAGCGTGCCGCGCGGCCCTGGGCCAGCAGCGACTCACGACAAATCAATGAGTTATGCCATGTATCTGCGCAGTTAAGGCGACCGTTGCCAGCGCCCCTGAAAACGGCCGGATCTTATCACAATCGGCGCCCCGCACCTATCCCCAACCAGCCGTCACGCCAACGCCGGCCGACCAGCCGCGACAGGCTCAATGCAGACGTTTGCGGCACATCAGCCTGGTCATTTTTGCCGCATCCGGCCGCTCGACCACACCCTTCTCGGTGACGATGAAGTCGATCAGGTCGGCCGGTGTCACATCGAACACCGGATTGAGCGCATCCACCCCGGCCGCCACGCGCTGCCCATTGAGTTCGAGCAATTCACTGGCATCACGCTCCTCGATAGGGATGTCGTCACCACTCTCCAGCGCCATGTCGATGGTCGAGCTCGGCGCCACCACCATGAAACGCACGCCATGATGCATGGCATTGACCGCCAACTGGTAGGTGCCGATCTTGTTCGCCACATCGCCATTGGCGGCAATCCGGTCGGCGCCGACTATGACCCAGGTGATGCCGCGGGTCTTCATCAGGTGCGCGGCGGCCGAATCGACATTCAGACTGACCGGAACACCTTCACCGGCCAGCTCCCAGGCGGTCAGGCGCGAGCCTTGCAGCCAGGGCCGAGTCTCATCGACATAGACGCGCTCGACCAACCCCTCCAGATAGGCCGCGCGAATCACCCCCAGCGCCGTACCGAATCCGCCAGTGGCCAGGGCACCGGCATTGCAATGGGTCAGCAGGTTCTGCTGGCTGCCCTGATGCTTGCGAATCAGATCGACGCCGATCTGCGCCATGGTCAGATTGGCTTCCCTGTCGCTCTGATGGATACCCCGCGCCTCGGCCTCCAGCAGCGCAAGCGGATCGTCGCCTTCCTTGATCCGTACCAGGCGCTCGCGCATGCGGTCGAGCGCCCAGAACAGATTGACCGCGGTCGGCCGCGAATCGGCCAATAGCTGAAAATCCGCCTCCAGGGCCGCGCGCCAGCCATCCCCCTCGGCCACCCGGGCACGCGCGCCGAGTACCACCCCATAGGCCGCACTGATACCAATAGCCGGTGCTCCGCGCACCACCATCAGGCGAATCGCCTCGGCGACGGCCGCCGCCGAATGGCAGACATGCCAGATTTCCTCGAACGGCAACACACGCTGATCGAGCAGATGCAGAGCGCCATCGCGCCAATCAATGGCTTGAACCTTCTCCGCCGCTAGCAATTGCTCGCGCATGACCTACCCCGCACCCGAAAAAACCGAAGATTATACGCAGAGAAACAGCGGCAAGAGAGAAGCAAGCTGCAAGCCGCAAGTAAAAGCGAGAACGCCTGACGAGACGCGACTGCCGGGCCGAACACCGATCCGCTTGCCGCTCACGACTTAATAGCAGCACAGCTTCAAGCGCACGCCGTTCCCCTATAAACTCAGCCTCTCAGATATCCGCAGGAAGCCCCGGCATGCCCGACGCCCCGCTCGACCTCCTCCTACTTCCAACCTGGCTGGTGCCGGTCGAGCCGGCGGGCGTGGTGCTGCACGAGCACGGTCTGGGCATCCGCGACGGCCGCATCGCCCTGATCGCACCGCGTGCCGAAGCGCTCAAGCACAAGGCGCTGGCAGTGCGCGAGCTGCCCGGCCGACTGCTGACACCGGGACTGGTCAATGCCCACGGCCATGCGGCCATGAGCCTGTTCCGCGGCATGGCCGATGAGCTGCCGCTGAGCGACTGGCTGCAGCAGCATATCTGGCCAGCCGAGGCCAAATGGGTGGACGAGCACTTCGTCCTGGACGGCACCGAACTGGCTATCGCCGAGCAACTCAAGGGCGGCATCACCTGCTTCTCGGACATGTACTTCTTTCCCGAAATAGCCAGCGAACTGGTACACAAGAGCGGCATCCGCGCCCAGATAACCATTCCGGTACTGGATTTTCCCATTCCCGGCGCCCGCGATGCCGACGAAGCCCTGCGCAAAGGGTTGGCGCTGTTCGACGACCTCAAGCATCACCCGCGCCTGAGCGTCGCCTTCGCCCCCCACGCACCCTATACGGTGAGCGACGACAAGCTGGAAAACATCCGCATGCTCGCCGCGGAACTGGATGCCGGCATTCATATGCACGTGCACGAGACCGCTTTTGAAGTGCAGCAGAGCCTGCAGCAGTACGGCGAGCGACCTGTGGCGCGCCTGGCGCGGCTCGGCCTGCTCGGCCCGCGCTTCCAGGCCGTGCACATGACCCAGGTCGACGATGAGGATCTGGCCCTGCTGGTGGCCAGCAACAGCAGCGTGATCCATTGCCCGGAGTCCAACCTCAAGCTGGCCTGCGGCTTCTGCCCGGTGGAACGGCTCTGGCAGGCCGGAGTCAACGTGGCCATCGGCACCGACGGCGCCGCCAGCAACAACGACCTGGACCTGCTCGGCGAAACCCGCACAGCCGCCTTGCTGGCCAAGGCCGTAGCCGGTTCGGCCAGCGCCCTGGACGCACATCGCGCGCTGCGCATGGCGACCCTCAACGGCGCCCGCGCCCTCGGCCTGGATGAGCGGATCGGCTCGCTGGAAGTCGGCAAAGCCGCCGACCTGGTGACATTCAACCTGTCCGGCCTGGCCCAGCAGCCGATCTACGACCCGGTTTCGCAACTGATCTACACCAGTAACCGCGACTGCGTCGAGGATCTATGGGTCGGCGGCAAGCACCTGCTCGACGGCGGCCGCCTGACGCGCCTGGACGAACAGCGGATCATCGCCAACGCCCGCGCCTGGGGCGCGAAAATCGCCCGGCGCTAGCATGTGCAAGGGCTTGTGGGAGGGGCTTTAGCCGCGACAGGTCAAATGAGGCACCCACTCATCGCGGCTAAAGCCCCTCCCAGCAACACCGGCCAGTGCGACAAACTGACATACATTGATTCGCCCGCGGGCGTCCACCCAACAACGCGAAACTGGCACCATAGGCGCTTCAAGCGTCAGGCTTCCCGCCTCCAGTTCTATTCAGGGAACATTATGAGCAACGTCGATCACGCCGAAATCGCCAAATTCGAAGCCCTCGCCCACCGCTGGTGGGACCGTGAAAGCGAATTCAAACCCCTGCACGACATCAATCCGCTGCGGGTCAACTGGATCGAGGAGCGCGTCAGCCTGGCCGGCAAGAAGGTGCTCGACATCGGCTGCGGCGGCGGCATCCTCAGCGAAGCCATGGCCCAGCGTGGCGCCGAGGTGACCGGCATCGACATGGGCGAAGCGCCCCTGGCCGTGGCCCAGTTGCACCAACTGGAATCCGGCGTCTCGGTGCAGTACCGGCAGAGCACCGCCGAAGCCCTGGCCGCTGAAATGCCCGAGCAGTTCGACGTGGTCACCTGCCTGGAAATGCTCGAACACGTCCCGGATCCGGCCTCGGTGATCCGCGCCTGCCACAGCCTGGTCAAACCCGGCGGCCAGGTGTTCTTCTCCACCATCAATCGCAACCCCAAGGCCTATATGTTCGCGGTGATAGGCGCGGAATACCTGCTGCGCCTGCTGCCGCGCGGCACCCATGACTTCAAGAAGTTCATCCGCCCCTCGGAACTGGGGGCCTGGAGCCGCGACGCCGGCCTGCAGGTCAAGGACATTATCGGTCTGACCTACAACCCGCTGACCAAGCACTACAAACTGCAAGCGGATGTCGACGTCAATTACATGCTCCAGACGCTGAAGGAGGCCTGATGCGTTTGCGCGCGGTTCTTTTCGATATGGATGGCACCCTGCTCGACAGTGCCCCGGACTTTATTGCCATCTGCCAGGCGATGCGCGCCGAGCGCGGCTTGGCGGCCGTGGATGACAAGCTGATCCGCGATCAGATTTCCGGCGGAGCCCGCGCCATGGTTGCGGCGAGCTTCGCCATGGATCCGCTGGCCGAGCAGTTCGAGGCCCTGCGCCTGGAGTTTCTCGAGCGTTACCAGGATCACTGCGCAGTGCTGACCCGACCTTTCGACGGTATCGATCAACTGCTCGCCGATATCGAGCAGGCCAAGCTGATCTGGGGCGTGGTGACCAACAAGCCGCTGCGCTTCGCCGAACCGATCATGCAGCAACTGCGCCTGGCCGAGCGCTCCGCCATCCTGATCTGCCCGGACCATGTGACCAACAGCAAACCCGACCCGGAGCCGATGCTCCTTGCCTGCTCCCAGCTGGGCCTGGACCCGGCCAGCGTCCTGTTCGTCGGCGATGACCTGCGCGACATCGAGTCGGGACGCGCCGCCGGCACCAGGACCGCGGCAGTGACCTACGGCTATATCCACCCGGAGGACAACCCGAGAAACTGGGGCGCCGACGTAGTCGTCGACCACCCACTGGAATTGCGCGCGGTGCTGGATCGGGCGCTGGGCGGCTGCTGACGCAGCAGCTGCAAGCCGGTATGCAGCCAGAAGCCCGCACCCACTCCCTAGCTTTTAACTTGCCGCTTGCCGCTTGAGGCTTGCCGCCCTCCGAAGGAGCCCTTCATGTTCCAATACTCTGCCCGCCCCGACCTGCTCAAGGACCGGGTGATTCTGGTCACTGGCGCCGGCCGCGGGATTGGCGCCACCGCCGCGCAGACCTTTGCCGCCCATGGGGCGACTGTGCTGCTGCTGGGCAAGACCGAGGGAAACCTCAGCCGGGTCTACGACGCCATCGAGGCCGCCGGCCACCCGCAACCCGCGGTGATCCCGTTCAACCTGGAAACCGCCCTGCCGCACCAGTACGACGAACTGGCGGCGATGATCGAGCGCGAATTCGGCAAGCTCGACGGCCTGCTGCACAACGCCTCGATCGTCGGCCCGCGCACACCGCTGGAGCAACTCTCCGGCGACAACTTCATGCGCGTGATGCAGGTCAACGTCAACGCCACCTTCATGCTCACCAGCACCCTGCTGCCGCTGCTGAAACTCTCCAGCGATGCCTCGGTGGTCTTCACCTCGAGCAGCGTCGGACGCAAAGGCCGCGCCTACTGGGGCGCTTATGCGGTCTCCAAGTTCGCCACCGAGGGCCTGATGCAAGTGCTGGCCGATGAAGTCGAGGGCGTGGCGCCGCTACGTGCCAACAGCATCAACCCGGGTGCAACCCGCACCGATATGCGCGCCCAGGCTTATCCAGGGGAAAATCCGGCGAACAACCCGCGACCCGAAGCGATAATGCCGGTTTACCTGTACCTGATGGGCCCCGACAGCAGCGGCGTCAATGGCCAGGCATTCGACGCCCAGTAAAGCCAGGATCCGCGACCTGAAACGGCAGAAAAATGGCGACCCAGGCACAAACCGGCAACAGTTTGCCGGCCGACCAGGCAAGGGAATTGCCGATACTGGCCATTTGCCGCGCAAAACCGGCGCAAGTGACTGACTTCAAATAATTTTCATATTTCCTGAACCCTCTGGCATGAAATTCGCTCTATAGGCAGTGTTGCCGCATCAATGCGCCAGAGGCTCAGCATTTATGGTTACCCCCAGCCAGTCCAACACCATCGACTTCGATACAGCCAAGCTTCAGCGCCTGGGTTTTTCCGGCAATCGCGCGCCTTCTCTGCAGCCGATCAGCCTGGCGCAACTGCGTCAGCAACTCAGCATGCAACTACAGACCAGCCTGGATGCCGAGCGCATCCTCAGACTGTTCTTCACTGCCGTGCAGAGCCTGGTGCCGCTCAACGCCCTGACCTATCAGCAGCCGACCGCCGACCTGCGCCTGGAGCTGGGCGAACGCGCCAGCCACTCGGCCGGCTACCGGCTGAGCCATGAGGGCGAATACCTCGGCGAGCTGGTTTTTCGCCGGCAGCAGCGCTTCAGCGACGAGGAGCTCGGCCAACTGGAGTCCCTGCTGGCCAGCCTGCTGTTCCCGCTGCGCAATGCCCTGCTCTACCGCGCGGCGATCCAGAGCGCGCTACGCGACCCGCTGACCAACACCGGCAACCGCATTGCCATGGATCAGATTCTGCAACGCGAAATCGATCTGTCGCGCCGCAACCAGCAACCGCTCTCGCTGCTGATGCTCGATCTCGACCACTTCAAGCAGATCAACGACAACCACGGCCACAGCATCGGCGACGAGGTCTTGATAGACGTTGCCGCCACCCTGAAAAACCAGCTGCGCAACATCGACATGGTGTTTCGTTACGGCGGCGAAGAATTTCTCGTACTGCTCTCCGGAACCTGCCGCGAAGCCGCCTGCATGGTCGGCGAACGCCTGCGTCATGCCGTGCAAGAGTTGCAATGCCTGGCCCAGGGCCGACCGATAGAGGTATCCATCAGCCTCGGCTGCGCCACCCTGCTACCGGGCGAGTCGGCGGAGAGCCTGCTACGCCGCGCCGATAGCGCGCTCTATGTAGCCAAGCGCGACGGGCGCAATCGCCTGAGCATGGCCGGTTAAATACAGCCCGCAAAAAAGGGACTCGATCGAGTCCCCTTTTTATGCCCCCAGGATCGCGACGCCTCAGCTTACTGCGGCTTGCGCCCGCCACGACCAAAGCCTGGACGCTGCCCTTCGCCCGCTGGCTGGCTGCGGCGCTTGCTCGACGCGGCCGGCTTGCGCCCCGGGCGCTCGCTCAGCTCGACGCCCGGACGCACAGGCTTGGACTTGCCCGAAGTCTTCTTGTTGACATCCCGCGGCCGCTCGGCAACCGGTGTCCCCTTGCCCTGAGCCGGACGACCTTGCTCCGCACGCCCCTTGTCGGCGCGTGGCGGGCGCGGGGTACGCACTGCACGCTCAGCCTCTTCGCCATGCGGGTTACGCCCGGCGCCAGCACGCTCAGCCGTCACCGGCCCACCATGGGCCGGACGCAGGGTGCGCTGCGGGCGCTCGCCGCGACCGACCGGCTTGGCCGACTTGCGCTGCAGACGCTCGAGCTTGTCGCGGGTTTTCTCTTTCATGTCCGGCAAGGCGACCGGCTTGAGGCCGACTTCCTCGCTGAGGATATCCACCTCGCGCTGGCTCATCTCGCGCCAGCGGCCCATGGTCAGGTCCGAGGTGATGAATACCGGGCCGAAACGCACGCGCTTCAGGCGGCTGACCACCAGGCCCTGGGATTCCCACAGACGGCGCACCTCGCGGTTGCGGCCTTCCATCACCACGCAGTGATACCAGTGGTTGAAGCCGACGCCGCCCGGCGCCTCCTTGATGTCGGTGAACTTGGCCGGGCCGTCTTCGAGCATTACCCCGGCTTTCAGCCGCTCGATCATTTCCTCATCGACTTCGCCGCGCACGCGCACCGCGTACTCGCGGTCCATCTGGAAGGACGGGTGCATCAGGCGATTGGCCAGCTCACCGTCGGTGGTGAACATCAGCAGGCCGGTGGTGTTGATGTCGAGGCGGCCGATGTTGATCCAGCGGCCCTCTTTCGGCCGTGGCAGGCGGTCGAACACGGTCGGGCGACCTTCGGGGTCGTCGCGGGTGCAGATCTCGCCTTCGGGCTTGTTATAGATGATCACGCGGCGCACGCTTTCGGCGGCTTCTTCGCGCTTGATCAGACGGCCATCGATGGCGATGGCATCGTGCAGGTCGACGCGCTGACCGAGACCGGCGACCGCGCCATTGACCTTGACCCGGCCGGCGCTGATCCAGCCTTCGATTTCGCGACGTGAAGCCAGGCCCATGCGCGCCATGACTTTCTGCAGTTTTTCGCCGGCTGGACTGTATTCTTCGGATTCACTCATCTGGGCACCTCCCGGTGTTTCTCTAGTGATGGACGACAGCAAGTCGTCGAAGGGGCGCGGATCATACGCGAAACGCGCAGCGAACGCATCGTTTGAGGCTAGTCGGCAGACGAGCCGTCATTGGTCTTTTCGACGGCCGGCGCAGCCGCACTGGCATTGTCAGCCGCCCCCGGATTGCACCGGGCTAGCCGTGACGCGGCAACTCCTCTTCGTCCGCGGCTTCGGCCAGCTCATCGCCGTCGGCGACGGAAAAATCATCGAAATCGGTCTTCAAGCCCTGCTCCATGGAGTCCAGCTCGGCCAGCAGGCTGCCGAAGCTGGTTTCCTCGCTTGCTTCCACCAGCGCTTCATCGGCGAGCGCCAGGTCGGCGCGAGCCTGCAGGCTCTGCGGCGCGGCAAGCTCGTCATCGAAGGCCAGCGACGGTTCGGGTTCCAGCTCACGCAGGGCCGCCAGCGGCGGGAGCTGGTCGAGACTCTTCAGATTGAAGTGATCGAGAAATGCCTTGGTGGTCGCCAGCATCGCCGGCTTGCCGGGCACGTCGCGGTAGCCGACCACGCGGATCCATTCGCGCTCCAGCAGGGTCTTGACGATGTGGCTGTTGACCGCCACGCCACGGATATCCTCGATTTCGCCGCGGGTAATCGGCTGGCGGTAGGCAATCAGCGCCAGGGTCTCCAGCATGGCCCGCGAATAACGCTGCGGGCGCTCCTCCCACAGGCGCCCGACCCAGGGCGCATAGCATTCGCGCACCTGCAGGCGGTAACCGGAAGCCACCTCGACCAGCTCGAAGGCACGCCCTTCGCAGGACTGGCGCAGTCGCTCCAGGGCTTTTTTGAACACCGCCGGCGCCGGCCGCTCGGCCTCCTCGAACAGCTCGTACAGCCGCTCCAGTGATTGCGGTTTGCCGGAGGCGAACAAGAAGGCTTCCAGCAGGTTGGCCAGCTCACGGGGATCGGTCAGGTTCATGCTCATTCGGCTCGCGCACGCACGTGGATGGGTCCAAAGGCGTCATTCTGCACCAGCTCGACCAGGGACTCCTTGATCAGCTCGAGTACCGCCATAAAGGTCACCACCACGCCCAGACGCCCCTCCTCGGCTGTGAAAAGCTCGACAAAGGGCACGAAAGCGCCGCCTTTGAGGCGCTCCAGCACTTCGCTCATGCGCTCGCGGGTCGACAGCGTCTCCCGGCTGACCTGGTGACTCTCGAACATATCGGCGCGACGCAGCACCTGCGCCATCGACAACAACAACTCCTCCAGAGCGACCTCCGGCAGCAGCTTGCGCGCCAGCGCCTGCGGCGCCTCCAGGCGCGGCACCGTCAGGTCGCGACCAACCCGCGGCAGCAGGTCGAGGCCTTCGGCGGCGGCCTTGTAGCGCTCGTATTCCTGCAGGCGGCGGATCAGCTCGGCGCGCGGATCGTCCTCTTCCTCCAGGGCTTCGCTCGAACGCGGCAGGAGCATGCGCGACTTGATCTCGGCGAGCATCGCTGCCATCACCAGGTACTCGGCGGCCAACTCCAGGCGCACCGACTGCATCAATTCGACATAGCCCATGTACTGCCGGGTGATTTCCGCCACGGGAATGTCCAGCACATCGATATTCTGCTTGCGGATCAGGTAGAGCAGCAGATCCAGAGGCCCCTCGAAGGCCTCGAGAAACACCTCCAGCGCGTCCGGCGGGATATACAGATCCAGCGGCATCTCGGTCACCGCCCGGCCGTATACCAAGGCGAACGGCAGCTCTTGCTGGGCGTCCGCTTGACTGTCGGCAGGCTGTTCGGGGGACTGGCTGTGCATATTAATCTCTGAAATCCCTGCTCAACGGTAGTTAAGACCCAGGGCCAAACGCACCTCGGTCAAGGTCTCCCGCGCTTCATTGCGCGCGCGCTCGGCGCCCTCGGCGAGGATGCTGCGCAGCAACTCGGGGTTGGCCTGATAATCGGCAGCACGCGCCTGCAAGGGCTGCAGCTCTTTCTGCACCGCTTCGATCAATGGCCCTTTGCAGTCCAGGCAACCGATGCCGGCGCTCGTGCAGCCCTGCTGCAACGCAACACGCGTCTCTGCGCCGGTGTAAATCTCGTGCAGCGGCCATACCGGGCAACGGGCAGGATTACCGGGATCATCCCGGTGCACCCGCGCAGGATCGGTGGGCATGCGCCGGATCTTTTCCTCGACTTCGGCACTGCTGTCACGCAGAAAAATGGCATTGCCGCCGGACTTGGACATTTTCCCACCATCCAGCCCCGGCAGCCTGGGCGCATCGCTAAGCAACGGTCGCGGCTCGGGCAACAACACCTTGCCGCCACCTTCCAGGTAGCCGAACAGGCGCTCCTTGTCGCCGATGGTGATGCTCTGCTGCTCCTTGAGCAAGGCTCTGGCGGTCTCCAGAGCCTCGACATCGCCCTGCTGCTGGTATGCCCGGCGCAAGTTGTTGTAGAGCGTGGCGGTTTTCTTGCCGAGCTTGCGGATCGCCGCCTCGGCTTTCAGCTCGAAGCCGGGCTCGCGCCCATAGAGATGATTGAAGCGTCGTGCCACTTCGCGGGCGAATTCGATATGCGCCAACTGATCGGCGCCAACCGGCACCACCCCAGCCCGGTACAGCAGGATATCCGCCGCCTGCAGCAATGGATAACCCAAAAAGCCATAGGTGGCGAGTTCTCGCCCCGGCAGCCGGTCTTGCTGTTCCTTGTAGGACGGCACCCGCTCCAGCCAGCTGAGCGGGCTGATCATCGACAGCAGCAGATGCAGCTCGGCGTGCTCCGGCACTTGCGACTGGATGAACAGGGTCGCGGAACTGGGGCTGACCCCGGCCGCCAGCCAATCCACCGCTATGTCCATGACATGCTGAGAGATCTGCCCGACCTCCTGGTAGTTGATCGTCAATGCGTGCCAGTCGACGATGCAGAAAAAGCATTCGTATTCGTGCTGCAACTTGACCCAGCTTTTCAGCACGCCATGATAATGGCCAAGGTGCAAACGGCCACTGGGACGCATGCCGGACAGCACGCGGCGTTCGGAATCAACAAGGCTCAAACCGGGTTACCTAAGCGAATCGACAAGGCGTGAAGTATAGCGAGCCCCGCAGCTGCCGCGGGAAAAACGACCGCGGAACCGTTCAGGCAAAAGGCCAGTCATAATTAATGAAGCCGCCCAAGCAAACTGACGGCAGCACCACGCGCCAGCAGCAGTGCCGATTCGGCGCGAATCCCGACCATTCGTCGAGGGTCACAGCATGAAAACTCCCGCCCTAACTTTCGTCGTCGCCCTGCTGACAGCATTGCTGTTGCTGCTGCCTCCGCTAACCGCTCAGGCCGCCATGATCGGCACCCAGGAAGTCATCGCCGAGCAAACCCTGCAGGCCGATCGCGACAAAGTCAGTGAGTTTCTCAACCGTGCCGACGTCGAGGAGCGCTTGCAGGCCATGGATGTCCCCGCGGCCCTGGCCAACAGCCGGGTGGATGCGCTGACGCCCGCGGAAGTCGCCACCCTGGCCCAGCGGATCGATGCGTTGCCGGCCGGCGGTGCACTCAGTGGCAACGACTTCATCATCATCTTGCTGGTGGCTATCCTGGTGGCATTGCTAATTTAGCCTCGGCGTAATGCGCCACGCCCTTCGATGCGGCTCTCACGCCTCGCCGAAAGGCGCGGGATCGCCGCAGCCGACACGAATGATTTGCGGCTGGTCATCGGCCAGATTGATCACGGTCGAGGCCTCCAACCCGCCAAAACCGCCGTCGATGATCAGGTCAACCTGATGCTCGAGGATCTGCCGCATTTCATAGGGATCGCTCAGCGGCAACGTCTCGCCCGGCAGAATCAGACTGACGCTCATCAGCGGCTCGCCGAGTTCGCCGAGCAACGCCTGGGCAATCGGGTGACTGGGGACCCGCAGGCCAATGGTGCGGCGCTTGGGGTGCAGCAACATGCGCGGCACTTCGCGCGTGGCATTGAGAATAAAGGTGTAGGGCCCCGGCGTATGGTTCTTCAATAAACGAAAGGCCCCTGTATCGACCTTGGCGAACAGACCAATCTGCGACAAGTCGCGACAGACCAGGGTGAAATTGTGCTTGTCGTCCAACTGGCGCAAACGGCGAATACGCTCCACCGCACTCTTGTCGCCGATATGGCAACCGAGCGCATAGGACGAATCGGTGGGATAAATCACCACGCCCCCGGCCCTGATGATTTCCACCGCCTGTTTGATCAGGCGCAGCTGTGGGTTTTCCGGGTGAACCTGGAAAAATTGACTCACGCTAACTCCCTGTTCAAATTGCAGTAGGCTGTTGGACATGCTGAAAACGCGCCCATAGGGGCGACAAGTCTGCGGGTACAGGGCGGTACATACCCAGTTCGGACCAGTCACCAGGTGCATGAAAGTCGCTGCCGGCGCTTGCCTGCAGACCGAATTCGCGGGCCAGAATCGCCAGACCGCCAACCTGCTCGGCTGGCTGCATGCCGTTGACCACCTCCAGCGCATGGCCACCGGCAGCGGCAAAATCGGCGATCAACTTGCGTCGCTTACTACGAGTAAAGTCGTACTGCCACGGGTGCGCCAGGCTGATCAAGGCGCCCGCCTGCAACAGGGTATCAATGGCCTGCGGCAGCGTCGGCCAATGCTGTTTGACATCACCCAACTTGCCCGAGCCGAGCCACTTGCGAAAGGCTTCGGCGCGGTCCTTGACGTGACCGGCGCGCACCAGGAACTCGGCGAAGTGCGGGCGGGCCGGAGCGTTGCCACTGTCACCCAACTCCTGTTGCACGGCCCGCGCACCCTCGAGTGCACCGGGCATGCCTTTGTTGTCCAGACGCCTGCTGATTTCTGCGGCGCGCAGCCAGCGCCCTTCATGCAACTCGGCAATCGACTGGAGCAACGCTGGCGCATCGCTGACGAAGGCATAACCGAGAACATGAATGGTGGCGCCACCCCAGGTGCAGGACAACTCGATGCCATTGACCAGCTGCATATCCAGCGCCTGGGCCGCGGCACGCGCTTCCTCGAGGCCTTCCAGGGTGTCATGATCGGTCAGCGCCAATAGCCGCACGCCACGTTCATGCGCCCGCGCAACTACCACGGCTGGCGCAAGCGCACCGTCTGAAGCCGTGCTGTGGCAATGCAAATCAACATCCATAAGCAACGCTTTCTCGGTAATTTATGTTTGTTATTATGCCGACACCGGCGAACTCTTGCAGATATCGCACAGCAGACTGTTGAAATAAACTTGCGAACGAAGCGAATCAGAAACAGGGTCCAGATGCTGTAACTGGACGTAGGGATGGGGCACCTACCCCCATCCGCTAAATTTTTCAACAGAGTGCAGGTCGGGTAAATTTTCTACAGCCGGCTAAACAATTCCTCGACTTTGCCAGTCCGTACTGCTTTTCTGCGCTACTACCGATTGGTGCACCAGCCATTAAGGATTGAGATGCTCTACGCCATTATCGCCACCGATGTCGAAAACTCCCTGGAAAAACGTTTGGCTGCTCGCCCCGCGCACGTCGCTCGGCTGGAGCAACTAAAAACTGAAGGCCGCCTGGTACTTGCCGGCCCGCACCCCGCGGTCGACAGCAACGATCCCGGTGCGGCAGGCTTTTCCGGCAGCCTGATCGTTGCCGAGTTCGAATCGCTGAATGCCGCCCAAAATTGGGCCGATGCCGACCCTTACCGCGCTGCGGGTGTCTACGCCTCGGTGCTGGTCAAGCCGTTCAAACTGGTTCTGCCTTGACCCGCCAGCAGGCCGTTGAAAAACGCAGGCGAAGCGGGTCAAAAGAGGACTTGGCTCCCACGCGAGGCCGTTTTTAACGCCCCTCTCTATTATCAAGAGGGCCAACGCACGACTGCATGGATGCAGGAGGTAGGGCGACGCAGGAAGCCAAAGCCGAGGTAGTTTTTCAACAGCCTGCTAGTCGCTGCTTGCTGACAACAATCTAATAGGACATAGGAGTTCCGATGCGTCCAGGCCCGTGGTCTTTTCTGTTTGCGCTGTTGCTGTTGCCTCTTGCTCTGCACGCCGAGCAAACCCCGCCTGCACCCGCCGCAACGGCTACGGCAGAGCAAGCGCAGATCGATGTCCTCAAACAGCGCCTGGCCACCAGCGAGCAACAACGCGAAGCACTGGGCGCAGAACTGCAAGCCAGCGCCGGCGTACGCGAAAGCGCGCAATTGCAGCGCCTGCGCCAGGAAAACCAACGCCTCAAGCTGCACCTGAAGAAAACCCAGGCCGATGCACCCCAGCCTTTGCTCGGCGATCGGCAACAATGGTTTGTCGCCGGCGCTGGCGCCGCGCTGCTGGGGGTCATCCTCGGCGCACTGCTGCGTGGCAATCGTCGCTCGCGGCGTGAGTGGATAAACTGAAACCCGTATGAGCACCCTCCTGTTAATCGACGACGACATCGAATTGTGCGAATTGCTGGCCAACTGGCTGACCCAGGAAGGTTTCCAGGTCAGCGCCTGCCATGATGGCAACAGCGCACGCCGCGCCCTGGCCGACCAGGCTCCCGATGCTGTGGTGCTCGATGTGATGCTGCCCGACGGCAGCGGCCTGGAGTTGCTCAAACAATTGCGCGGCGATCATCCCGGACTGCCGGTATTGATGCTATCCGCCCGCGGCGAGCCGCTGGACCGAATCCTCGGCCTGGAGCTAGGCGCCGACGACTACCTGGCCAAGCCCTGCGACCCCCGTGAGCTGACCGCCCGCTTGCGCGCCGTATTGCGCCGCAGCCTGCATCCCGCCGTGTCCAGCCAACTGCAACTGGGTGACCTGTGCTTCAGCCAGGCGCGCGGCGTGGCGACTGTCGGCGAGCACGAGGTCATTCTCACCCTATCGGAAAGTCGCCTGCTCGAAGCCCTGCTGCAGCAGCCTGGCGAACCCGTGGACAAGCAGGAACTGGCGCAACTGGCGTTGGGCCGCAAGTTGACCCTGTACGACCGCAGCCTGGACATGCACGTCAGCAACCTGCGCAAGAAACTCGGCCCTCACCCTGACGGACGCCCGCGCATCCTCGCCTTGCGCAGCCGCGGTTACTACTACAGCGCCTGAGACTCCGGGTAAAGCCAATTCCGGCTCGCCTTTACTCAGGCTTTACCCTTGCCTGACGGCCCTTGACCTTGACCGCTCTAAACTGGGCACATCCGGTAACTGACCGGCATCGAGACAAGGAGACACACCATGATGCGCAAGACTCTCACCGCACTGCTGCTCGCCCTGACCCTGCCGACGCTGGCCATGGCCATGCCCGAAGGCGGCCCGCACCACGGCGGCGGCTACGGCGGACACGGCGACCGACACGGTTCGCGGATGTTCAAGGATCTCGACCTGAGCCAGGAGCAGCGGCGTGACATCCGCAAGTTGATGGGCGAGCAGATGCGAAGCCGCCACGAGATCACCCAGCGTTACCTGGAAAAACTGCCGGCTGCAGAGCAGAAGGCCATGCAGGATGAGCTGAAGGCCGCCAAGGACAAGCAGCACAGCAGCATTCGCGACCTGCTCACACCCGAGCAGCAGAAGGCCTTCGACGAGCACCAGAAGAAAATGCAGGAACGCCGCGCCGAGCGTGCAGCCTTCAAAGCCTGGAAAGCCGAGCAGGCCGACAAGGCCAAGGCAGAATAACCACGGCAGGCTGACCCCGGCCAGCCGTGCATGCCCACACCAGCCCACCCATCAAGCCCTGGCTTGATGGGTTTTCTCGCGACCAGGAAGGAGTCATCCGTGCGTTCATTGTTCTGGCGCATCTTCGCCAGCTTCTGGCTGGCCCTTGCCCTGGTTGCCGGGCTATCCATGTTGCTGGGGCGGGCGCTGAACCAGGACGCCTGGATTCTCAGCCAGCACCCGGCCCTGGAAGGTTTGGCCGAAACCTGGACCCGGCTTTATGAAGAGCGGGGCGCCGGCGCCGCCCAGGCCTTTCTCGAGCAGCGCAAGGAGGCCTCGCGCCTCAACGTGCAGGTGCTCGACGACAACGGCCAAGCCCTGGTCAGAGGCACCTTCCCACCCCGCGCCGCCGCCTTCGAGGCACGCCAGCAGAATGACAAGCGCCTGCCCTGGCGCCGCCTGACCACCGACTACAGCAGCCCGCAGAGCGGCGAAACCTACCTGTTCATCTACCGCATCCCGCACCGCGAACTGGCCGCCTGGCACCGTGACAGCCTGCTCTGGCCGCTCAGCGCACTCGCTATTGCCCTGGTGGTACTGACCCTGTTCAGCCTGCTGTTGACCCTGTCCATCACCCGCCCGCTGAATCGCCTGCGTGGCGCCGTGCACGACCTCGGCCAGACCGCCTACCAGCAGAACAGCCTGGCCCGCCTGGCCAATAGACACGACGAGCTGGGCGTACTGGCCCGCGACTTCAACCGCATGGGCGCACGCCTGCAAGGGCTGATCGGCAGCCAGCGCCAGTTGCTGCGCGATGTGTCCCACGAACTGCGCTCGCCGCTGGCGCGCCTGCGCATAGCACTGGCCCTGGCCGAACGCGCCGACGCCGCCGAGCGGGAAAAACTCTGGCCACGCCTGGCCCGCGAGTGCGATCGCCTGGAGGCCCTGATCAGCGAGATTCTCGCCCTCGCCCGCCTCGACGCCGATCCTGGCGCCGCGCAACCGGTCGACCTCGCCGCGCTGCTGCGCAAGCTGCAAGAAGAGGCACGACTCGACACCCCGGAGCAGCGGGTGGAGATCGAACTGAAACCCGGCGTGAGCCTGCACGGCTGGCCGGACATGCTCGAACGGGCACTGGACAACCTTCTGCGCAATGCCTTGCGCTTCAACCCGGCAGGCCAGCCGATCGAACTCAAGGCCGAGCGCCAGGCCGACGAACTGTGCCTCAGCGTCCGCGACCACGGGCCTGGGGTTGTCGCCGAATACCTGGCCAGCCTGGGCGAGCCCTTCTTCCGTGCCCCCGGACAGAGCACCCCCGGGCATGGCCTGGGCCTGGCGATTGCCCGGCGCGCCGCCGAGCGCCACGGTGGCCGACTGGTGCTGAACAATCATCCCGCAGGCGGCTTCAGCGCCAGCCTGCTGCTACCGCTAAAGCCCCAGGCCAGACTGTAGGGGCGGCTCGGGCGGCGATCCATTCGGAGCGCAGCGACAGCCCGCCAGCTTTTGTGTAGCGCCGATGAGCCTGCGCCCTCCCCCCTGCGAATCGCCCGTTACGCGCCCGTCCAGGCGCTGACGAAATCGGCGACAGCCAAAGGCGCGGGTTTGCGCAATTCGCGTTCGGCAGTTCCCAGGTAGAGGAAGGCGACGATTTGTTCGTCACTGGCCAAGCCAAGTCCCTTCGCCACCTGAGCGTTATAGGCCAGGTCGCCGGTGCGCCAGACCGCACCTATGCCCTGGGCATGGGCGGCGAGCAGGATGGCATGGGCGGCGCAACCGGCGGCGATCACCTGCTCCTGCGGCGGCACCTTGGCATGCGCCTGCACGTGTGCGACTACCACTACCAGCAAAGGCGCCCGCAACGGCATGGCCCGCGCCTTGGCCAGGGCCTCCTCGCTGACGTCACCTGCGCCGGCCGCCAGAACCTGGGCAAACAACTCACCCAGGTGCTCACGCGCAGCCCCCTCGATCGTAAGAAAACGCCACGGCCTCAACTGGCCATGATCGGGGGCACGCAGGGCGGCGCGAAACAGCAGTTCGCGCTGAACCTGGTCCGGTGCAGGCTCGCACAAGCGCGGCACTGAAACACGATTGAGCAGAGCATCGAGAGCATCCATCGGCTACCTCTTGAACAAAATTGAGTGGGAATTCTAGAGCGTGACGCAGGATGGCGGGAAAAAACTGTGGCTCGGCGAGCAAACCGCCAGCGGAAAATAAACGGCACGGATCAGCGCAAACAAACGCGCAGACTTGCCGCCGCCAGCGTTGCTGGCGGCGGCACTAACCTGCAGCTAACAGGCCGTTGAAAAACGTAGGCGAGGCAGCCAGCGCAAGGCAAAAACAGGCGCAACGCAGCGCAGCGGAGTAACAGCCGTAGGCTGGCCCGCAGGGCGAGCGAAGCGAGTCAAAAGCGGCGTTTACGTGTTGTAAATGAGCATTTTGACGGGGGCGCCTAGCCTGGGCTCGCACACGAGCCTGTTTTTAACGCGGCGATGGCAACGCAGGTAGTTTTTCAACAGCCTGCTAATCCGTCTTTGCCAGCATCCGCGTGCAAAGCCCGGCGCATGACTGCGTCAAGCCTCCTACGCAACCCGCTCCGGCGCCACACTCGGCCGTACCGGTGGCGTCAACGGCGGCAGGCCGTGGGCGCGCCGGGCATCGTCACAGCGCGGCTCAGGCTCGCCATTGGCCCAGGACGCCTCGAAATCGCGGCATGGGCTGGCGCGTTGATCATAGAGCGTGCAGCGCACGCCCTGGCCCACTTCACCGAGCAGGGCGACACAGCGGGTTGGTTTGCTCTCGGTGCCGCGCATGGCAACCCGATGCGCAGAGATCAGCACCACCTGATCATCCGGCACCGTGCCGCCAGCCGATTGGCACTCACCCCAGAAGAAAGACACACGAAAATGCGCGCAGCAGGCGCCACACGTAAGACAAGGATTAACGTTCGACATGATTCAAGAGGGCTCAGAAACCGGCAAGGGCCGGCACCTGGCGGCTATTCTAGGCCGAGCCATGCGCTTGTAAAGTGCCGAATGATGGCTGTTTTACAGGCCCGGTCGCGCGAGTACAATGGCGCCCTTTGCCGCCCTCAACCCGAGCTCTCTGCATGGCCTTGCCGACGCTGCGCATCATCGGTTTCATCCTCGGCATTTTTCTGATCACCCTGGCCGTCAGCATGACCATCCCCATGCTGACGCTGCTGGTGTTCGAGCGCACCGATGATCTCGATGCCTTTCTCTGGTCGAGCCTGATCACCCTTGCCAGCGGCCTCGCCCTGGTGCTTAGCGGACGCCCGAGCGACGCTCAACTGCGCCCGCGCGACATGTACATGCTGACCACCACAAGCTGGCTGGTGGTGTGCATCTACGCCGCCCTGCCGATGATGCTGATTCAGCACATCAGCTATACCGATGCCTTCTTCGAAACCATGTCGGGCATCACCACCACCGGCTCCACCATACTGACCGGCCTCGATAACGCCTCACCGGGGCTGTTGATCTGGCGTTCGCTGTTGCAGTGGCTGGGCGGTATCGGCTTCATCGGCATGGCGGTGGCGATTCTGCCACTGCTGCGCGTCGGCGGCATGCGCCTGTTCCAGAGCGAATCATCGGACTGGGGCGAGAAGGTCATGCCGCGCTCGCATATGGCGGCCAAGTACATCATCGCGATCTTCGTCGGCATGACCCTGGTCGGCACCCTGGCTTACTGGCTGGCGGGCATGAGCTGGTTCGAAGCCGTCAACCATGCAATGACCTCTATCGCCACCGGCGGCTATTCCACCTCCGACAACTCCATGGCCAACTTCGGCCCGGCCTCGCACTGGGTAGCCATCGTCTTGATGCTGTTGGGCAGCCTGCCCTTCACCCTTTTCGTCGCCACCATCCGCGGCAATCGCCGGGCCTTGATCAAGGACCAGCAAGTACGCGGCCTGGTCTCGATGCTGGTCTTCACCTGCCTGCTGTTCAGCCTGTGGCTGTGGATGCACTCCGAGTACGCCTACCTCGATGCCTTGCGCATCGTCACCCTCAACGTGGTTTCGGTGGTTAGCACCACCGGTTATGCCCTTGGCGACTACAGTCTCTGGGGCGATTTTGCAGTCATGGTGTTCTTCTACCTGACCTTCGTCGGCGGTTGCTCCGGCTCGACCTCAGGCGGCCTGAAGATCTTCCGCTTTCAGGTGGCCTATACCCTGCTGCGTAGCGGCCTCAACCAGCTGGTCCATCCGCGCGCGGTGATCAAGCAGCGCTACAACGGGCACAACCTCGATGAGGAGATCGTCCGTTCGATTCTCACTTTCTCTTTCTTCTTCACCATCACCATCGGCCTGATCGCCCTGGGGCTGGCATTGATCGGGCTGGACTGGACCACCGCGCTGACGGCAGCAGCCACCGCCGTCTGCAATGTCGGTCCGGGCCTGGGTCCGATCATCGGTCCGGCGGGCAATTTTTCCAGCCTGCCGGATGCGGCCAAATGGCTGCTGACCCTCGGCATGCTGCTCGGTCGCCTGGAGATTCTCACCGTACTGGTTTTGGTCACCCGAGCGTTCTGGAGACATTAAATACCGGTAAGGCTGCCGATGACTCGGCGCATTGCCGGCAGTTCCACCTAGAATCACGTCACTATTCGCCTGGAAACCCACTAGATGGCCGTGCCGACCCTACGCATCATCGCCTTCATCAATGGCATTTTCCTGATCACCCTGGCGGTGAGCTTGGTGGTGCCGATGCTTACCCTGGTGATGTTTGAGCGTGCCCATGAGCTCAATGCCTTTCTCTGGTCGAGCCTGATCACCTTCGTCGTCGGGCTGGCCATGGTCGCCCAAGGCCACCCGAAAGGGGTCGAACTGCGACCACGCGACATGTACATGCTCACGGTATCGAGCTGGCTGCTGGTGTGCATCTTCGCCTCGCTACCGTTCATGCTGGCCCAGCGCATGAGCCTCGCCGACGCCATTTTCGAGAGCATGTCCGGCATCACCGCCACCGGCGCCACTGTGCTCAGCGGCCTGGACAGCATGTCGCCGGGCATCCTGATCTGGCGCTCGTTGCTGCACTGGCTCGGCGGTATCGGCTTCATCGCCATGGCCGTGGCGATCTTGCCGATGCTGCGCATCGGTGGCATGCGCCTGTTCCAGACCGAATCCTCGGATCGCTCGGACAAGGTCATGCCGCGCTCGCACATGGTGGCCAAGTACATGGTCGCGGCCTACGTCGGTATCAGCCTGCTCAGTTGCCTGGCGCTCTGGCTCGCGGGCATGGGCCTGTTCGACGCCATCAACCACACCATGTCGGCGATCGCCACCGGCGGGTTCTCCACCTCTGACAGCTCCATCGGCAACTGGCCGCAACCGGCCGTGCACTGGGTGACCGTGGTGGTGATGATTCTCGGCAGCCTGCCGTTCGTGCTCTATGTGTCGACCCTGCGGGGCAACTTCCTGGCGCTGTTCAGGGATCAGCAGGTGCGCGGCTTCCTCGCCATATTAGTGAGTACCTGGCTGGCGCTCGGCACCTGGTACAGCCTGTCCACCGAACTGCACTGGCTGGAGGCGGTGCGGCACGTGGCGGTGAACACCACCTCGGTCATGACCACCACCGGCTTTGCCCTGGGCGACTATACCCTGTGGGGGGGCTTCGCCGGCATGCTGTTCTTCTACCTGGGCTTTATCGGCGGCTGCTCCGGCTCGACCGCCGGCGGCCTGAAGATCTTTCGCTTCCAGGTCGCCTATACCCTGCTCAAGGCCAACCTGCTGCAACTGGTGCATCCGCGCGCGGTGATCAAGCAGCAATACAACCAGCACCGCCTCGACGAGGACATCGTTCGTTCGATCCTGACTTTTTCGTTTTTCTTCACCATCACCATCGCCGCGCTGGCGCTGGCCCTGACGCTCTGCGGCCTGGACTGGATCACCGCGCTCAGCGGTGCCGCCAGTACCGTGTCCGGCGTCGGCCCGGGGATGGGCCCGATCATTGGGCCAGCTGGTAACTTCTCGAGCCTACCGGACACGGCCAAATGGCTGTTGACCGCCGGCATGCTGCTCGGGCGCCTGGAAATCCTTACCGTGCTGGTACTGTTGATGCCGGCGTTCTGGAGGCACTGAGGCGACCACCGGCTAATGACTCCAGGCAGCGCCTGCGCCACCGCCTCGCGCCTGGGTTCGCCCTGGGGCAACAGGCGGCACAGCACTTGCCGGGCCGGGCCGGCGGTCGCCGTGAATCGCCAATGTCAACTCGTAGCCCTTGGCCCTGGGACGGAAGCGGAGGTCGGCGCCCTCGGCAATGATCCGCTGATAGCGCACCAACCGGACAAAGCCATCCTTCAGCGTGCGACCGGGTGCGTTCGCTCATGGCGTTATTCTTGTTCGAGTCAACTGGAAGTCGCTTCTGGCCGCGCGCAAGGATACTAAACTGGCACCTAATGTCACTGGCCCAACAGGACACGCGACCTAGACTGCAAAACCCTGCAGCCGACCCAAAGCATCGGTGCGGCCAGAACACTACCAGGAGGCACGCCATGGCTACCCACACCAGCGCTCGCTACAGCAGCTTCGCCGAGTTCTATCCCTACTACCTGCAAGAGCACAGCAACCCGATCTGCCGCCGCCTGCACTATGTCGGCAGCCTGCTGGTACTGGGCCTCCTCGCCTATGCCCTGGCCACCCAACAGTGGCTATGGCTACTGGCCATGCCGGTCGCCGGGTACGGCTTTGCCTGGATCGGTCACTTCGTCTTCGAGAAGAACCGGCCGGCCACCTTTCAATACCCGCTGTACAGCTTCATGGGCGACTGGGTAATGCTCAAGGATGCCTTTAGCGGACGCATCAGATTCTGATCCGCCAGCGTCCAGCTTGCGTCGCAGCCGCCCACTGGCCGGCATCTTCACGCCGTTCGGCTGCGGAGCTTGGCTCGTGTCACCGCGCTTGGTTATGATCCCTGCTCTGTCGCAATCCTGGTCCAGCGCTTGCCGCGCTAATTAGACGTCCAGCAGAGACGTCGGATAATCAGCAGGGATCGTTTCCACCGCATGAACACCATCACCCAGAACCGGCTCCACTCCTTGCCGGCGCCACCTCTGCGCGAATACTACTCGCGCACACTGGCCTATATCGCCGTGGCCGCGAGCATCGCTGCCGGCACCTACACCCGGCATTTCGGCTACGACATTCTGTGGATGGTGCCCTATGCCCTGCTCTACCCGCATCTGGCCTACCACCTGGGCCAACGCTTCAAGCGTGATCATGCGCACACCACCACCCTGATCCTGCTGTTCATCGACGCCCTGCACTGTGGCGCGGCGCTGGTCCTGTTCGGTTTCTCGGTCGTGCCCAGCCTGATGTGCCTGCTGATCCTGGCTTTCAGCTCGATGGTGGCGGGGGGGCTGCGCTACCTGGGCCTGGGCCTGCTGATCGCGGCCAGCAGCACCCTGCTCAACGCGGCGCTGATCGAGCTGAAACTCAACCTCGACACCCCGGCCCTGGTCGCCCTGGCGAGCATCGCCTTCAGCACCCTGTATATCTGCACCACCGCCTATTTCGTCCACCAGCAAGGCTTGCGCCTGGCCCAGGTACGCTGCGAGATCAAGCGCGAACAGGAAAAAGCCGCCCGTCTGGCACGCAATCTGGCCAAGTACCTGTCACCGCAGGTGTGGGAGTCGATCTTCACCGGCAAGAAGAGCGTGCGCCTGGAGACCCAGCGCAAGAAGCTCACGGTGTTCTTCTCCGACATCAAGGGCTTCACCGAGCTGTCCGAGGAACTGGAAGCCGAGGCCCTGACCGATCTGCTCAACAGCTACCTCAACGAGATGTCGAAAATCTGCCTGAAATACGGCGGCACCATCGACAAGTTCATCGGCGACAGCGTCATGGTGTTCTTCGGCGACCCGGCCAGCAAAGGCGCCAAGCAGGATGCCGTGGCCGCGGTATCGATGGCCGTGGCCATGCGCAAACACATGAAGGTGCTGCGCCAGCAGTGGCGCGCCCAGGGCATCACCAAGCCGCTGGAAATCCGCATGGGCCTGAACACCGGCTACTGTACGGTGGGCAACTTCGGCGCCGACACGCGCATGGACTACACCATCATCGGCCGCGACGTGAACCTCGCCAGCCGCCTGGAAAGCGCCGCCGAAGCCGGCGACATCCTGATTTCCCACGAGACCTACTCGCTGGTCAAGGACCTGATCATGTGCCGCGACAAGGGCCAGATCAGCGTCAAGGGCTTCACCCGGCCGGTGCAGATCTATCAGGTGGTGGATTTCCGCCGTGATCTCGGCGCCACCTCCAGCTATGTCGAGCATGAACTGCCTGGCTTCTCCATGTACCTGGACACCAACGGCATCCAGAATTTCGACAAGCAACGGGTGATCCAGGCGCTGCAACAGGCCGCCGAGAAATTGCGCGACAAGGTGATCATGTAACCCGCCGGGTTTGCGTTCGCCAGGATAGGGGGCGCCGCGCGCACCATTGACCTCGATACACTCGAGGTAATGGGTCGGCGCAGCGCGATCAGCGCTTTTGTAGGATGGCGTTGAGCGCAGCGATACCCATCACAGAGGCCGGCAGATCAGGGCAGAGCAGAATCCAGGGCGGTCCGGGCGGCACTCCGCTTTAGCCGCGAAGGACTTTGCCCCCGCCCCCCCCTACAACCTCTCCACGACCGGCTCCAGACCCAGGCACGGCTCGCCGTCGAGCAAGGGCTGACGGGCCAGGAATTCCAGCGCCGAGACCCGCCAGGACTGCCCTGCCGCCAACTCGGCGCAGCGCGTCCGATCCAGTTCCAGCGCTGCCAGACAGGCCGCGCGCAAGTCCTCGTTCATCACCCCGGTGACGCCCGCCTCCAGCACATCCAGCGGGCCGGGCACGGGAAAGGCCGCCACCGGCGTGCCGCAGGCCAGCGCCTCGAGCATCACCAGGCCATAGGTATCGGTGCGCGAGGGAAACACCAGCACGCTGGCCTGACGATAGGCCTCGGCCAGCTCTGCGCCATGCCGATAACCGAGAAATTTCACCTGGGGATAACGCGCCTGCAAGGCCTCACGCAGCGGACCATCGCCGATCAGCCGCTTCTCGCCGGGCAGGTCGAGGTCGAGAAAGGCCTCCAGGTTCTTTTCCGCGGCGATCCGCCCGACACAGAGGAACACCGGCTTGAACGCCCCGAGCAGCGGCACCTGCGGCTGAAACAAGCGCGTATCGACGCCCTTGCGCCACAGCAGCAGACGCTGCAGGCCCCAGCCGGCGAACTCTGCACGCAGACGTTCGGTGGTCACCAGCACCGCCTGGCTCGGGCGATGGAAGACGCGCAGGTAGGCATAGCCCCAGCGCAGCGGCAACCACGGCCAGCGGCCATGGATGTATTCGGGAAAGCGTGTATGGATGGCGCTGGAAAACGCCAGGCCGCGCTTGCTCAGCCAGCGTCTGGCGGCCCAACCGAGCGGCCCTTCGGTGGCCAGATGGACGCAGTCGGGCTGGAACTCGCGGACCGCCGGGCCGACCCGCCAGAGGTTCCACGCCAGCGGAATCTCCGGGTAGGTCGGGCACGGCCAGCTGTGAAAATCCTGTGGCGACAGCAGTTTGACCTGATGGCCCAGCTCGCCCAGTTCGCCGACCAGGGCCTGCAAGCTGGTGACCACGCCGTTGACCTGCGGCAGCCAGGCGTCCGAGACGATCAGTATCCTCATGCCGCCGACTGCTCGGCCAAGGCCAGGGTTTGCCGGGCCTGGTCGTCGGCCAGCCGAAACAGCTCGATGCGCCCGTCCAGGTGTTCGATCAAGGCGCTGCAGGACTCGACCCAGTCGCCGCAGTTCATGTATTCCACCTCGCCCATCGGGCGGATCTCGGCGTGATGGATATGCCCGCAGACCACGCCATTGAAGCCGCGCTTGGCGCATTCGTGGACGATCGCCTGCTCGAAGTCGCTGATGAAGTTCACCGCGCCCTTGACCTTGTGCTTGAGGTAGGCCGACAGCGACCAGTAACCGTAGCCGTAGCGGCTGCGCCAGTGATTGAGCCAGCGGTTGAGGGTCAGGGTGATCTCGTAGGCCGAGTCGCCGAGGAAGGCCAGCCAGCGGTGGTAACGGGTAATCACGTCGAACTGGTCGCCGTGGATCACCAGCAGCCGGCGGCCGTCGGCGGTGACGTGCTCGGCCTCGTCGAGCAACTGGATGTTACCCAGCATCAGCGACGAATAGCGGCGCAGGAACTCGTCGTGGTTGCCGGTGACATAGATCACCTCGGTGCCGCGCTTGCTCATGGTCAGCAGGCGGCGGATCACGTTGCTGTGCGCCTGCGGCCAATAGATGCCGCTGCGCAGCCGCCAACCGTCGATGATGTCGCCCACCAGGTAAATCCGCTCGGTTTGATAGCGCTTGAGAAACGCCGCCAGGTGTTCGGCCTGGCAATCCCGGGTGCCCAGGTGGACATCGGAAATCCACAGGGTACGGACTCGTTGCTTGCGACTCGGCTTGGCGAGCTGGGCGCTGGTCATGGGCGGCCTCCGGCTGGGTTTTCACGAGCCTGCCTGCCTGCGGTGAAACGACTGTGACGAGGCCGTGGCAGTTCGATGACAACGCCCTACCACGAACAGACGCAACGGCCTGCTAAACTGGCCGCCTGTCACGAGGACCTTGCCATGCCGTCGCCGCTCTCTTTGTGTCACTACAGCCATGAACTGCTCACCCACAGCCATGATCATGCGCAGCTGGTCTTCGGCCTGAGTGGCCAGCTGGACTTCGAAGTGGCCGGGCTGGGCAGTCAGGTGATCCGCCAGACCCTCGCCGTGGTGCCGGCGGCGGCGCAACACGCCTGTGGCAGCAGCAGCGGCAGCCAGTGCCTGGTGCTCGACGTGCCCTCCGAGCACTGGTTGCAACAGCACCTGGGCCTGCATGCCGATGCCGGCCGCCGCCTGCTCGAGCGCCCCGGCGCCCTGAGCCTCAACCCGGCGCAAAGCCAGCTGGTCAGTTGGCTGGCGGCCAGCCCGATCGATGATCCGGTAATCGCCCGGCAAGGCGCAGCGCTGTTGCTGGCCAGCCTGGCCAGCGAGCACATCGAATTGCCGGGCGTGCCAGGCTTGCCGCTGGCCGCCCTGGACGCGCATATCGACCGGCATGCCGCCTACCCGCTGCAGGTCGGCGACCTGGCGCGGCTGGCCGGTTTGTCGGCGGCGCGTTTTCATGCGCGCTTTCTCGACGAGACCGGCCAGACGCCCATGGCCTATGTGCGCAGCCGGCGCCTGCACCTGGGCCGCCAGTTGCTGCGCACCAGCCAGCTGGCGGTCGGCGAGATCGCCGCGCGGGTCGGCTACAGTTCGCAAAGCGCCTTTACCGCAGCGCTGCTGCGCCAGTTCGGCTGCACCCCGCGCGCGCTGCGCCAGCGCCACGAGTAACGCGACAAAACCCGCGACTCCCGCGACAGACAGGGCGCGCTTCTCTCCCTAGACTGCATGCAGCATCAGCCAGTCGGGGAAACGCCATGCAGCAGATCGAATGGGAAGACTTTCAGCGGGTGGAATTGCGCGTCGGCACCGTGCTCTGCGCCGAGCCGAACGCCAAGGCCCGCAAGCCGGCCTACGTGCTGCGGATCGACCTCGGCGAACTCGGGGTGAAAACCTCCAGCGCGCAGCTTACCGAGCACTACCCATGCGCCGAACTGGTTGGCCGCCAGGTGCTCTGCGTGTGTAATTTCGCCGCCAAGCGCATCGCCGGTATCCGTTCCGAGGTGCTGGTGACCGGCGTCTACGACGCCGACAACAAGGTGGTCCTGGCCAGCTTCGACAAACCGCTGGCCAATGGCGCGCGCCTGGCATGACCGAGCGCAAGGCACTGCTGGCGATCCACCTGGGCGCGCTGCTGTTCGGCCTGTCGGGGATCTTCGGCAAGCTGGCGAATACCCTACCCATGGCCATTGTCGGCGGCCGGGCGATCTTCGCCGTCGTCGCCCTGGCCCTGTTCGCCCGCCTCCTCAGCCAGCACCACAGCCAGCGCCCAAGCGCCCACCAGTTGGCCATGCTGGCACTCGGCGGCGTGTTGCTCGGCAGCCATTGGCTGACCTTCTTCGAGGCGGTGAAGGTGTCCGGCGTGGCCATCGCCACCCTCGGTTTCGCCAGCTTCCCGGCGTTTACCGTGCTGCTCGAAGGCCTACTGTTTCGCGAACGCACAAGGCCCGGCGAATTCGCCATGGTCGCCGTGGTCTGCCTGGGCTTGATCCTGGTCACGCCGGATTTCGACCTCGCCAGCCAGGCTACCGCCGGCCTGCTCTGGGCCGTGCTCTCGGGCTTGCTGTTCGCCCTGCTGTCGCTGCTCAACCGCGCCAGCACCCGCGGCCTGGATCCGGTGCAGGCGGCGCTCTGCCAGAACCTCACGGTGCTGCTGTGCTTCCTGCCGTTCGCCTGGCCCCTGCTGCCCGGCCTGCGCTTGCTCGACTGGTTCTGGCTGGCCCTGCTCGGGGTGTTCTGTACCGGCCTGGCGCACAGCCTGTTCGTCGCCAGCCTGCGCGTGATCAAGGCGCGCAGCGCCGCGGTGATCTTCGCCCTGGAGCCGGTCTACGGCATCGCCTTCGCCTGGTGGCTGTTCAACGAGATACCGACCCTGCGCATGCTCCTCGGCGGCACGCTGATCATCCTGGCGATTTTCTTCTCGGCGCGCATGGCGCGTTGAGTAGCCGCTGGCAAGGAAGTGACGCCTCGCCAGGCTGGCCGCAGCTCGGTATTCAATTAGGCTATCTACCCGTTATCCGTTGCATGAGAGATAACGTTTGTAGGAGCGGCCGGGCAGCGTTGCGCTTCATCCGCGAAAATCTTCGAAACACTGACAATGTTTCGCGGCTAAAGCCCCTCCCACCAGGTTGCGATCTGGCTCAACTGTTAACGGGTGGATAGCCTTCAATTACGCCGGCTTGCCCTTGGCGCGCATCCTGTCGGCCATGCTGGTCATTTCGTCATAGAGCAATTGCGGGTTCTTCTGTTTCAACGCCCAGGCCAAACGGCCCTGCTCATGGGGCAGGATCATGAACTCGCCCTTGGCCATCTCCTGGTAGATATAGTCGGCGATGTCCGCGGCGCTGATCGGCGAGCTTTCCAGCAGCTTGCCGACCTGGGCCTTCATCGCCGGCGTCGGGCCGCGGAAGGAGTCGAGCAGGTTGGTCTGGAAGAACGACGGACAGACCACATGCACGCCGATTTCCTGCTGTTTCAGCTCGATCAGCAGGCTCTCCGACAGCGCCACTACGCCGGCCTTGGCCACGTTGTAGTTGCTCATCGCCGGGCCTTGCATCAGGGCCGCCATCGACGCGATGTTGACGATCTTGCCCTTGCTGCGCTCGAGCAAGGGCAGGAACGCCTTGCAGCCCTTGACCACGCCCATCAGGTTGATTGCGATCTGCCAGTCCCAATCTTCCAGCGACAGCTCATCGAAGAAACCACCCGAGGCCACCCCGGCGTTATTGACAACCACATCGATGCCGCCGAACTTTTCCTCGCAGGCCTGCGCCAGGGCGGTCAACTGACTGTAGTCGCGCACGTCGCAACGCCGGGTGAAACCCTCGCCACCGGCTGCGCGAACCAATTGCAGGGTCTCGGCGAGTCCCGCCTCGTTGACATCGGCGAGCGCCAGACGCCAGCCCTCGCGCGCCCAGCGCAGGGCGATTTCACGCCCCAAGCCCGAACCCGCGCCGGTAATCATCATGCGATTTTGCATATGGAAGTCGCCTTGTTTTGTGCGTTGAAAGAGAAGACAAGGCGCAGTGTAGCCAAGGAAATATTCAGCCCCACGTACCATCATGCTGCTGAATGACCAAGGCAAACTGCCGTCACTGGCAGAGCGGCTAACGGCTGCGCCAACGCCAGAGCAAAAAGCCATACACCAGCAGGTTGGGCAGCACGACCAAGGCCGCCAGCCATAGCTGGATAGCGGGCGTGAGCCCGGCCGGATAGATGATCGGCAGCAGGTAGTGCTCGATAAAACCGGCGCCATAGCCTGCTTGCCCGGCAGCCTGACGCAGGCTGTTTTCCAGTGGTGTCAGGGGACACGGCAACTGCAGTGATTCAACCGCAACCGCCCAGAGCACGGCGGGCAGATGCAGCCAGGCCAGCCAACGCCAGCGCAGCACCAGCAAACCACCGAGCAGGGCGAAGGCAATGAACAGCAGATGCAGGAGCAACACGGCAGCGGCAGCCAGACTCGGGAGCATGGCGTTACTCCACCTTGAGCGCGTTGAACATGACCCACGATAACCTCGAGGCGACCATCGAGCGACAGCTATGGCTCATCGCGGGCACAACCGACATAAAAAAACCGCGACCCCAAGCTCTTTACAGCACAAAATTGTACTAAAACTCTGTGAGTGAGTGAGTGATAGGCCTTCAGGCTAATTTGCTTTTTAGTACATGTACCATTAGGTGTACCACTCCCAGTTGGCGCAAGCCGCTGGGAGTTTTCTTTTTCAGGCGATCAGCTGCGTAATTGCATGGCCTCGACCATCCATTTGCATTAACGCGCGGTCAGGTGGCAACCGGCAGAAAAGTGCCAAAAGCGGCCGGTCGGTAAGTAGCAAATAAATCACCTTTTCCGTGGCCTCCAGACGCTCCCCCCCCCCCCGCTGCTGACGTTGCTCTACGTGAAAAGCAGGGGCATTTAGCTCACTAAACTCCCCTGCTTTTCACGCAGCGAAAGAAATGGCTGCAAGGCCCATGAATGCTGGCTAAAAGCAGGTCGATACTTTCTGGTTACCACGATAGGTACCACGAATTTTTAAGCGCCAGTTTTGGTGCCTGTACCTTACCCGTCAGATGCTGACGGTGATTCAGCCGTGCTGGGGTAGGACGCTCAGCGAAGAGCGAACGTTGGACAGAATAGTGGCCAATAAGCGATGTCGACCTGCTACGCTGAACCTTTACCGCAGTTGGGCTTCCCCTCGATAGATGTCGCGCTTACTGCGACATGGCACGTCGCCTAATAATAGTAATTGGACATTGAAGCGATGAAACCGATAGTCGGCAACGGATCGGCAACACTGGCTCCTTTAACGGCTAGGCCAGCAGGCCCGCCGCACACATACCTGGGGATTGCATACGCGATGTTGCCGGGTGTTTGTGTCCTCGCTACTGCTTCACCATTGCCAGCGCTACCTCTGGCAATGGTCAGTGCGCACGTCCTTGAATGCGCGCTGAAAGCCTATCTGTCTAGGTCAGGCGACGACGCCCGTTTGAAAAGAACAAATATTCGACACGACTTGAAAGAGCTGTGGCTCCTCGCTTTCTCTGAAGGTCTAAGCATTCAACCCCACCCCCCACAATGGGTCGATTGCCTGAGTCATCTGCACAACCGGCCGTATTTCTTGCGGTATTCCACGGGGATCCATGGAATGCAAACCCCGGCACCTGAGCCAATGGCCACAGAGTTGGCTGCCTTGGTTGAACAAGTCCGGAGGCAACTTTGACCTCGAATTTCATATTGGTATTGCCCAACAAACCTGGCAGCCAATCGGCGGATACCCGCTACGTTCAGTCTTGCTGGGCGCCCTGGCCCGACCAAAGAGCCGATGATGCACAAACTGGTGGCACATAGATGGCTTCTGCGGCTAGGCTGCTGGTGTCTCTGTTGTGCTCTCCATGGCTACCTAGCAGCTGCGACAGCACCGAGGACGGGGAAGAGGTTTCAGGGCTACACGATGCCGTTTACAAACGCGACTCTGCGTGTTGCCTAATTAGTCGTTAGGCCCAACATCAAGGATTGGAGGTGAATACACAAATGGAACAGCCTAGGAATATTGAAATTTTCAATCGGGTAGTTTTGCTAACGCTCGCAAAGCTATATGACTCTTTCCCAACTCCAACAGATATCGATGCTGGAAAAATTGGCTATGAGGCTGCACACGACGCAAATGACGAGCATGAAGCCTTTGACGTCATTACTACGGTAGCAAGCAGCTCTATTGCATTTCTTGTTGAGGAGGGTTTTCTCCGCTATGAACCCTCGTTAAGAACCATGAGCGGCCCCGGCTTTCCGGGAGCCAGACTTACACTTAAAGGATTCACACTGCTAGGAAGCGTGCCCAGCGCAGTAGATGGGGCAGTAGACCGACGACCTTTTGCAGAGCAGCTCCGTGGTGTCGTGAGTGAAGGCGCAAAAGGCTCCATAGCTGAGCTTATTAAATCATTATTTGCAGGTTCAGTACAGTTAGGCACATCAGCATTGGCTGGTTTATAAACCCCTGCTACCTAGGAGGTTGCGTCCAATAATGATCTCAAGCTTAGAGATAATCAGCAATGAAAAAATTTACAGCCATCATCTCCACTCTATTTTTTATATCGCCAGCATTTTCGCTGGCAGAGCTCACTGAGGAACAGCTTAGAGAAGAGTTGAAGCCTCTGGTTAAAAAGCTACCCATGCAGCTAGACAGTGTTACATCACTAACATCAATACTGGTCTCCCCGCGCAAGATTATACTTTACAAATACGCCATCGACTTTGATAAAACCATCAACGATGCCGCAAAACAAGCAAATATAAGCACCGATCAACTTACAACCAATGCACTAAAGAAATTCGGCAGCGTTGATCAATGGCTGAAAGCCTGGGGAGATCAATACGTAGCCCCCTTATATAAGAACCAAAACTGCACCACGCCCGCCACGCTTCGTTTAATGGAAAATGGATTTAGTCTTCTTCACGTAATGTACGACATGCGAGGGAATTATTTATATGAGAGCAAGATAACATTAGAAGCTTGCGACAACATATTTCCTGCATAAATAAGGATCCCATAATGCATACGCCTAAGTCGCTTCTAATCTTGATATCTTTCCTCTTAACTCAAGGCGCATATGCTGACGAGTGGCAACCTTTCCAAGGTACACCTGAAAACAAGGGCATCTACGAGACAATATTAATAGAGAAGAATGGAATTTTCTCTAAAGAAGTAATTATCTGGTTGCGAGCAACCTTCAGCCTCGACGAGACAAACTGCAATAATTTAGAAGGCAGCGATGACACCACACTATCTGCCAAGAGCATGTGCATGATGTTTAGAAAAAACGAAATCAAACAATCAGTCTATAAGCTATCACTCAATTGCAGCAAAAAAAATATAGGCTATCTAGAGAGTACATCCAAGAATCACTTTGACAAACGCGTAGCAAGCTCACTTGATATTGGTAATCACCCCGGCTCACTTGGCTATGCACTAATCCAACATTACTGCCTATGATCCCCAAGCAAGCAAAGGAAGTGATAGGGGGCAGGACTTGCCTTTTACTTATTGCTCTCGTGAAGGCAAAACGCAAGATCCTACCGGAAAAGGTGACCGATTTATTTGCTACTGATCGACCGACCGTTTCTGGCCGGCTCCTGCCTTTTCCACCGGCAGTTACGGGTCGGTCGTGGCGTCTACGAAATCAGGGGCGATTCACATGCAAATGGGCGGTCGAGTCAGATGCAATTTCGCATTCAGCATCTCGGTTAGCCCAACCTGCCGGCCAAATGCCTTCGGCGGTAGCGCAACAGCTTCTCTTACCGCATCGGCATTCCCCACGAGGATCACCTGCATCTGCGCCCGCGTGACAGCTGTGTAGACGAAGGTGCGATCAAGCACCCGCGACTTTCGTACCGGCACGATCACTCGCTTAAACTGACTGCCCTGGCTTTTATGAACCGTGATCGCGAAAGCGTGATGCATCACATCCACATCGCTGTCGAGGACATAGTGCTCGACCCCCTCGTAGATGGCACGGCCCAAGGCGATTCGCATGTCGGGATTCTCATCGTCGCCCAGGTTGACCGTTTGTGGCCGGTCGAAAATATCAGTAAGTTTGCCCAAGCAGCCGTTTTGCAGGTTCCGATCCCAGTTGTTGGCGGTGTATAGCAGCAGATCGCCCTCGCAGAAGCCTGTGGCTTCGATCTCGCCGGTTTCCGGGTTGGTAGCCATCAGATGCCGCCCCTGGCCGGTGTAGCGCACATGGCAGGCCCGGTTCAGGGTCTCCACCCCGGCGAATTCGCATGAACGGGTGGCACCAAGAATCTGGGTATTGTCGCGATCCCGCTCGTACAGCTCGATAACGGTCGGGATGATCTGGTCGTCGGCGCAAGGTAGGAACACGACCTCGCCCGCTGCATCCGCTGAGAATGCCGGCCACCGCCCCTCGCGGATCGCTAAGGATGCCGCAGGAATGGCCGACTCCTTGGCCTGGCGCTTGACCTCGGTGAGCCGCGTAACCGGCATGCTCGAAAGATCGCACAGCACATGAAGTACAAGGCCCGCGCCAATCGGCGGAAGCTGATAAGGGTCGCCCACCAGGATCAAGTGGGTGCCGGCAGGCAGCTTGCAGACCAGCCGGTGGAAGGTCACCAGATCAAGCATTGAGGCTTCGTCGATAACGATGATTGGCGCAGGCCCCATTTCCTCGGCGCTGACACGTTTCAGGAAACCCGCAATGGTCGTGGCCTCCTGCTGGGTCGCTTCCATCATTCGGGCCGTTGCACGGCCCGAAAGGGCCATTTGGAAGCGGGGTCGGCCCAAGGTGTCAAGCGCTCGGTAAAGAGCCTTAAGCACCGTGGTTTTACCAACACCAGCACCGCCAGTGATTATGCTGAAGCGGTTTTCAAAGGAAGTCCTGACCGCTGCCCGCTGGGCGTCGTTCAGCGCAAAGGCTGGGATGCCCAAGTGCAACCGCTCTGTGCGCTCGAACTCGCCAATTACGGCGTCAATATCGGTCGGGAATAACGGCTGCTGAGTTTCGGGGTTACGCAACAGCTCGTGGATGAACTCGGCGCACTTACGCTCCATTAGGAAAGTGCCTGGCGCGTGCAGCATCAGGTCGCCGTTGGCGGTTTCGCGGCTGACGAACTGGCCGGTTTTATTCCCCTGAAGCAACGCCTTTGCCAGCGCCGCCTCGGGTGCCCGATAGGGCTTGACCAGCCGGCCAACTGTATCTTGCAGGTCATTCAGGGTGGCGCAGGTATGGCCTTTCTCGGCCACTCGGTACAACGCCTCTTCCAGTGCAGCGGCCAGCCTACGTGGGTCGTCCAGTGCAACGTGGAACTTGTCTCGGGCGATGCCGTCAACGCGCTGCCAACTGCCCTCGAAAGACAGCAGCCGGTAGGGGTCTTCGGTCAGGGCAGTGATAGTGTTCTTTTTGTGAAACTTGATGGCTTTGCGGGCCAGATCCAGCGGTATGTTGCATTCCTGTACGAAGCGCAGCGTCTTGGCGTCGCCATTCTCAGTCCATTTTTTGAACAGGGCGGCACGGACTTCAAGAGTCGGGATGAGCCCCTCGATGGCTGAGTGCTCTGCGCTATCAAGCACCTCATACAAGCGCTCACCCAATGTATCCCATAGCTTTGTGGCTTTTACTTCACCGATGCCTTTGGCATTGTCGGCCAGCCACTGAATCAATTGACTGCCAGAGGGACGAACTAGGCGAACATCCTGCGCCTCTACCTGGGTTTCCGACACGGTGAAGGAGCCATGGGTGCGCTGGATGGTATGCGCTTCGCCATAGACCTCGTAGATGCACCCAACAATGATATTCGCGGGCTCCGCAATGGCAGCCGGCACGCTGATTACCAGCGCACTGGCGCGGTCGTTGATGCCCGTCGTTAAGTCAATACGATGGCCGAATGCAATGCAGCCTTGGCGGCTTTTAGAGCGCATGCGAGTGATGCGAACGGTGGCTGTCAGTAGATTGGGCGCAGGAGCATTCATCGCGGCATCCGTCCGGTTTCTTCCATGAACGAGGACAGTAGCTTGTAGCGCTCAAGCATGGCTTTGGCATGAGCAAGTTCCGCTCGTAAGGCCGCGTTTTCCTGTTCTAGCGAGTTCAGGCGCTGGCCGTCCTGGCGGCGCGTATTGGCTTCGCGGTCGCGCATCGGCGACTCTTGGTGTGTTAGCTGAATTGCTTCGTTCAGCGGGGGCAGTACACCAGCACCCCTCAAGCGTTCCTCAAGCGTTTCCAGTGCGTTTTTAATCGAGGGGTTCTGCACCAGTGCGCTTTTGCCAAAAGCGCATTCAGCGGCGATTTCTGAGCGTTTTAGCTTGCCTCGGTGGACGTACTCACGAAAGTCATCGTCCGACTTCGATACCGACCAGGCGATGAATGCAGCCAGATTCTGTTCGGCTGCCTGCTGTCCGTTAGCCATGGTTAGACTTCCTTGAGAACCTTCTTAATGGCATTCACATAGCCATGTTTGTAAATCTCGCGTCTGTTTTCGTCCTTGACCTGGCCGGCAGCATTGACAGTCCACTCCCGCTGTTGGAAGAACTCATCCGAAACAGCTGCCTTCAGCGCATCGATCTCCATATCGTTGAGGTTCAGTGCGGGCAATAGCTGCACAGCACCGTTCTCTGAGGTCTGCTCGAATTGCCGCACCGGGCGCTTATCGACAATCAATTCGCTGTGCGCCTTGAGGATATTGAGTTCATTGCGGTAGCGGTTGCGCTCGGCAATGATCTGGCCAAAAAGCGCCCGCAATGCTGGGTCTGCGATCCGCTCAAGCAACTCGTTGTCCTTCGGAACCCGGTTTGCTTTGGCCAGCGGATTGATAGGGGCTTTCATCGACGCCCCGGCTTGGGCGGCCCACGCCTCAATGAGCTGACGGAAGACCTGCCCCGTCTTGTTACGAATGGTCTGGGCACTGGGGCCGCCCCGCCCGGCTGAAAGGCGCGCAATCTCTGCAATCGAGAAGTTGCGCTCGCCAGCGGCATACTGCGCCTTCAGCACGTCATTAAGCGCCGTCAGCGACTTGGCCTGCCGCGTTGAAGCCTGTTCCTTGAGGTCTTCAAAGATCGACTGAGCATCAATCATGGTTCAACTCCCGAACGGCTTTCGCGGAAGTGGCGATCAGATCGGACAGCTTGATCACCGGGCCTTGGTAGACCTCTTCAAGGGACTTGATGCCGTCTGGGAGCAGCTTCAGATGTTGGCCGGCTTCAATTACCCCGACGACGTAGCTGAAACCTTCCAGTTGGTCGTTGGGCGAGGCTTGGCGCGCCATCGCCCGCAGCATGGCGTTGCCGGCGATCAACTGCATGCGCTCGTCCATCTGCATGAAGACGGGGCTGTAGCCATTGCGCATCAGCAAGTTGTTGAGCGCCCGCGAGCGTTTTTCGATGGCCGGCGTCTTGCGCAGGTCATCGGCCAGATCGGGGTAGATCTCGGCGTCTTCACAGATTTGCGCCAGTTGCAGCAACTCCGACCGGGTTTCGATGAAGCTGATCGGCTGATGGATGTCCTGCATGCTGCCCACGGCCACCAGTTTGGTGGCCTTGTCGTCTTCAGCGCGGCCTTCCTCGATGGCGATGAGGCGACCGATCAACTGGAAGCAGGCCACCAGATCCTTGGCATACTGGTCGGCGAGAACGATCTGCTTCTCGTAGCGCCGCTCGGCCTCCTGCAAATCATTCTGCTGGAGGAAGGGCCGGCCCTGTTCCGTGGCTATATAACGCGCATCGAGCAAGTCGTCCCGCGCCTGCTCATGTTCAATGGCCAGGTTGACGGCCAGGGACGCCTTGTAGCTGATGGTGTTGAAGTGCGCCCGCAACGCATCCAGATAGCGCGCATCGGTGACTAACCAGCGGCAGCGCACACAGTTCTCGGGGCCATTGGGGACGGGGCCGTATTGACTCCCGGCACTCCCCAAACTACGAATGAACTCGCCTCCGTTCCAGCAGCCACCGACGCTGCCCGATTCGTCAGACTTGGCGCTGTTGCCGCCGACCAGGCACAGGCCTACGTGGCGATGCTCCCAGCCGATGGGATTGCGGTTCGCCAACGCCGCTTGCAGCGAGGCTTCGTCACGGTAGGCAACCTTGCAGGTGATCTGGCGTAGGTCGGCATCGCGCAAGAAGGTGCGCAAGGTCTCGCCTTGGGCGGCATCCACCTTCACAGTCGCCGCATCCAGCGCCTGGGTCATCATGGCCGGCGTCGGCTTAGTGTAGTACAGCGTCATCAGCAGCCGCGAATGCCCGGCGAGCAGCTTGGACAGCACCGGCATGGGCACCTGGCCTTCCATCGCGTAACAGGTCAGCAGGGAAACCCGCAGGCTGTGCAGGGGGAACTCGGTGCCCTTTTTTTGGGAGCGGTAGTCGTCCGGGTACGGCTGCACGAAACGCAGCTGCGAGCCGTCGCTGAGCATCTGCCCGCGCGCCGCCACCCGGTCTTCCAAGGTACTTAGCAGGCGATACCAGAGCACACTGAGTTGCTGCGGCTGAAAAGGCTTGTCGCGCTCATGGCCCTTTGCGCTGGCATCGCGGAACAGGAAGCAGATGGCACCCATCTCGCGTTTTTGCTGTTCCGACTTGGGTCTGCCGAAATGCTTGGCTTCCAGTTCGGTGCAGGGCGTCGGCGAGTCAATCGGATTGTATTTCTCCTGCCAGTTGCGCAGCTTCTCCAGCCAGTGCAGCACTTCGGCGTGCTGCCAGGGGATGGTGTAGCCGCGCTCGCGCTCGTCCTTGTTCTGGTCAGCGGTCTTGTTGGTGTTGATGTACAGCCCGGTCATGATCTCGCCAATGTCGGCGCTGCGAATACGGCAGAACACACCCCGCTTCCAGGGGTTCTTCTCGTTGCCGTTCTTGAGCGGGTGCTGCTGGTTGAGCACCCATTCGCCTTTTTCGTAGCGCCAGGTATCGACTTCGCCCGAGTCGAGAAAGCGCACCTGATAGGTGCGCAGCGGCAGATGCAGCTTGAGCAGCAGGGCCATGGCGCGCGCAGGCGACCAGAGTTCGTGGATTTCGACCGCCCGATTACCTGTCCCAGCCATGTATCGATGCACGGTGCGGGTGCGCCATACGCAGTCACGGTCGGCGGGGTCGATCAGGGCTGGATCGACCTCGAACCAGTCGCCGGTTACGCCAGCAGTTCTTCCATTAGACCGCTCCTGGCCGCTAGCCTGTTGCGCCCAGGCCCAGTCGCGGAAGTCGCCAAAGGGTTGCGGGCAGAGGATGCCGCGCAACTCCTTGATGTAGGCATAGGGCAGCGGGTTATGCACCGATTCCGTGGTGCTCAAGCCCTTCTTGCTGGCCTTATCGAAGGGGTTGTCCACTACCGGTAGCATCCGGCCCCGGTCGTTCGGTTCGCTGAAGTGCTGCTCAATCACCCAGTCGATGAAAGCGACGATGTAGTTCTGTGTCTTGACAGCCTGCGCACCGTTTCGGGTTTCGCCAATCATGCCCACGAGGTCGGGCAGCGTCCCATTCTTATCCGCCAGAAACAACCCGGCAGGCTGGTGCCCGTTGGGCACCTTGGGCAGATAGCGCAATACAAGGATAACCAGCGCGCCCAATTTCAAGTCAACGGATTGATGCTGAACCGCCATCCACCCCGCCATGAGCGTGCGCCATTTCTCCCAATCCGCGCCCTGATCCTGCGTCAGCCAGGCAAAGGTTAGATCAGTAGTGCGGCCATTGTTCTTATTTCCCTTTGCTGGCATGGTCAGCGCCTCCCGAGTTTTGCATGTGGCCCCGACAGCAGGCCCCGTGGGTCAATGTCTTCGAATCCGGTATTCACCAGTTCGTCCCAGTTGCTGAAGGGCTGGATAATCCGACCCTCCGTTGAAAGCTCATCCAATCGCCCGCTCGCCTGCTCCAGCGATTGGCTGACATCGGCTATGCCGGGAGCGGTATAGACGGCCTGGGACTCTAGCGATGAATGGTGCAGCGCCTTCTTGCGCATCACGGGGTCAACACCAGCGCGGGTCAGTCGGCGGCCATAGGCATGGCGGTGGCCATGGGGCGAACGCCCCTCGACCTTGGCGGCGCTCAGCCCCAGGCGGGCCAGCGCGGCAACGTAGTTCTTGTTGAAAGCATTCAGGGTGTAAGGCCGCCCCAAGGTGCGTTTCTCATAGGAGACAAAAGCATAGGGGTGATGGCGTTCAATGCTGGAAAGGTAGTGCAGATGCTCGCGCCACAGCTTTCGGAACAGACGGCCAAAGTCGACTGGAAACCAATGCATCTGAATGTAGTGGTCGCGCTGGTGGTCATGCTGTCGACCTTTCCAGCCCACGTTGTGGGTGCCTCTGAGCCGATTGCGCGGCGCAAGGGCATGAACTTCCCGCAGATAGGCCGAGCGATTGGTCTTTCCTGTTCGACTTCTCCAACCGTCCGGCGCCTTGCCCTCTTCGGGGTGGTAGATACGGACGATGACCTTAGTCGGATCATGCGGGTCGATCAGCACATCCTGTACCCAAAGGTGCAGGGGCTCGCTTTCTCGCACGCCAGCGCCGTGCATCAGGATCGTAATGAGTTGGTCGCGGACGGCGCAGCGCCGATCCTGAGCGCCGCCCAGCCCCTCTAGGAAGAAACGCTCGAACAACTGCTCGGGAAAGGCAACAGCATCGTCGTCGGCCTTGCTCAATGCGCGCCGGCCCCTGACGTTGCGGGCTGTTCTGACCGTTTCGTTGACTGTCTTGTCTTTAATGTGCCCGAGAAAATCGTTTTGGTTGCGGCGATACCAAGCGGCGTAGTTCAGGCGCTGATCATAACTGCTGGCCTTAACTAAGGGGTTCATGTGCTGAACGCCCTGGTGATCGGCCAGGTAATCAGTCAGCCCCTTGAGGGCATTGAGGTGCCGATTGGCCATTGCGGTACTGGAAGGTATCCAATAGAGGCCTGATGGATCAAGGCCGTCATCGCCAATGGTGCCGGTAAAGAGCCGGGCTGCGAATGACTGAAACAGCGTGACGGGATCTGAAAAGTTGTGCTGATTGACCTCCATGTACTCAAGCAGCATCTTCGCCGCACTGACCACGTGGCGCTGCCAGTGCTGGCCGCGTTCGGTTTGCTTATTCAGCAGATAGTCAAGTAGTGGCTGGACAACCCCTTTCTCGGTCAGCAAGACAGGAATTTCGCTACGAAATCCTGAGTCATCGACCACGACCTTCGCATAGGTATCCACTGCCGGCATCGAACGATCCTCACCTCATCATGCAAGTAGTATTAAAGGTATATTTAGGGCTGTCAATATTAATATGAAAATTGCGAAAAAAAGCCCTCTTGGCGAGGGCTGTTGGTAGATTTAGTACATCCTTAGTCGCTGCAAAGAACTAAAGGTCGCGGTTTTTCAGTGCTGCGCCTGGCTGTCAGGCCTGGTTGCGCAGCTTCTCCGGGTTGATCAGGAAGCGTGCCAGTGCCGGCAGCAGCCAGATCGCGCCGATCATGTTCCAGAGGAACATGAAGGTCAGCATCAGGCCCATGTCGGCCTGGAACTTGATCGCCGAGAAGATCCAGGTCGCCACCCCGATCGCCAGGCACACGCCGGTGAACAGCACGGCCTTACCGGTCGACTTGAGGGTCTGATAATAGGCCTCCTGCAACGACAGCCCCAGGCGCAGGTAGGTTTCCATACGGCTGTAGATATAGATGCCGTAGTCGACACCGATGCCCACGCCCAGGGCGATCACCGGCAGGGTCGCCACCTTGACCCCGATGCCCATGTAGGCCATCAGCGCGTTGCCCAGTACCGAGGTCAACACCAGCGGCAGAATCACGCAGAGGGTGGCGGCAATCGAGCGGAAGGTCAGCAGACACATGAAGCTCACGGCGAGATAGACCGCCACCAGCATGGTGGTCTCGGACGCGGCGATCACCTCGTTGGTGGCCGCTTCGATACCGGCGTTACCGGCCGCCAGGATGAACTCCAGGCCGTCCTTGTTGGTTTGCTTGGCGAAGTCTTCGGCCACTGCGACCGCCCGTTCCAGGGTTTCCGCCTTGTGGTCGTTGAGGAACACCAGCACCGGCGCCACCGAACAATCGGCGTTGTACAGACCGTCGGCACGCGCAATCGAGTTGTTCAGCACGTCCTGGTTGCGCGACAGGGTTTCCCATTTCAGGTTGCCCTCGTTCATGCCCTTGATCACCTGACGCGACACCGAAACCATGGAGATGGCCGACTGCACGCCCTCGGTGTTTTCCATCGTCCACATCAGCTCGTCCATGGCCGCCAGGGTCTGGTAGGTCGAACAGCCTTCCGAAGCGGTCTTGACCATCACCACCAGCACATCGGAACTGGTCGAGTAGTTGCGGATGACGAAGTCATTGTCCAGGTTGTAGCGCGAGTCCGGGTGCAGCTCGGGCGCGCCCTGATCGAGGTCGCCGATCTTCAGGTTCTGGCCATACCAGACGCCACCAGCCAGGGCCACCACGGCAATCAGCACGGACACCGGCGCCACCATCGGGTGGGCGAAGTTGGAAATCAGACGCCACAGCGGATGATCCTTGGCCGCCTCTTCACGGCTGATCTTGACCGCCTTCTTGCTGATGCCGATATAGGAAATCATCACCGGCAGCAGGATCAGGTTGGTCAGGATGATCACCGCCACGCCCACAGATGCGCCGATGGCCAGCTCGCGGATCACGCCGATATCGATCAGCAGCAAGGTAATGAAGCCGACCGCATCCGACAACAAGGCGACCAAGCCGGGAATGAACAGCTGACGGAACGCCATGCGCGCGGCCACCAACGGGCTCGTCGCCTCCCCCGAGGCCATGGCGATGCCGTTGATCTTCTGCACCCCATGGGAGATACCGATGGCGAACACCAGGAACGGCACCAGCATCGAATAGGGATCCAGGCCGAAGCCCAGGGTATGCAGCAAGCCCAACTGCCAGATCACCGCGATCAGGGTGGTGACGACTACCGCCAGGGTGCTCTTGAAGCAATGGGTGAACCACAACAGCAGGGCGAAGGTGATGCCGATGGCCACGGCAAAGAACAAGGCCACACCGACCAGACCATCGATCAGGTCGCCGACTTTCTTGGCGAAACCGATAATGTGCACCTTGACGTTGGGATTCTGCGCCTGGTACTTCTCGCGAATCTTCTCTTCCAGCTCGTGGGAGAATTTCTGGTAATCCAGCGGGATCAGCTTGCTCTGGTCCTCAGGGTCCGGATAGGACTCCAGCAGCGGCACATCGACGATGCTCGACTTGAAGTTGTTGGCCACCAGCCGACCGATCTGCCCGGACTTGAGGATATTGCTGCGCAAATCCTCAAGGCTGTCGGACGAGCCGTCGTAGGTCTGCGGAATCACCTCGCCGCCGGCGAAGCCCTCTTCGGTCACCTCGGTCCAGCGTACGCTCGGACTCCACAGCGATTTCAAGCCGGAACGATCGACACCGGGAATGTAGAACACTTCGTCGTTGATCTGACGCAGCGTCTCCATGTACTCCTTGCTGAAGATGTCGCCCTCGACCGCCTCCACCGAGATGCGCACGGTGTTGCCCAGGTTGGCCAGGTCATTGCGGTGCTCGAGCATCTTCTGGATATAGGGATGCCCCAGCGGGATCATCTTCTCGAAGCTGGTTTGTGGACGCACCTGAGCAGCCTGATAGAACAGAAAAACACTGATCAGCAGGCACAGCACAATCACGGCCGGACGATTATTGAAGATCAGCCGTTCGAGGACAGACGCTGGTTGGTGTTGATGCTTACTCATGCAAACTCTCCCGGCTTATTGTTGTTGGCCCAGACCAGCGCCAGTCGGCGAAGCGACGTGGACGCCGCCCTGCCCCACCAGAATCAGGTTGCCGTTATCCAGTGCAGTGACGCCCGCCAGCGAGAGCCGGTCGACGCGATTGAGCAGGCTGAAGACACGCCCGCCATCGCTGCTTTTCAGCACGGTGCCGCCATGCCCGACCACCACGACCGAGCCATCGGCCAGCAGGTTGCCATCGGCCAGGCCGAACTCCAGCGGGCCGTTATTCGGGGTATTCAGCTCGATCTGCTGCCAGCTGTCACCGAAATCGGCGGAACGGAACAGGTGGCCGCGCAAGCCATAGGCCAACAGACTGCCGGGCTCGCTGGTACCCAGAGCGCCAAACAGTGAACCCTCGTAGGGCCCCTGGACGGTCTCCCAGGTTTGCCCCCAATCGGCCGAACGGAACATGCCACCCAGTTCGCCGACGATGAATAGCCCGGAATCCTTGACTGCAACTATGGCGTTGAGGTGATAACCGTCTTCGTTATCCAGGCGCTCGCTGACATCTTCCCAGTTCGCCCCACCATCGGTGGTTTCCAGCAGCGCGCCGTAGGCGCCTACGGCATAACCGTTGTTGCGATCCCTGAACCAGACGTCGAGCATCGGCGCCTCGCGCTCCAGGTCTTCGAACTGCTTGACCCAGGTAGCACCGCCATCGTTACTGGCGAGAATCAACGCATCGTGGCCGACCGCCCAGCCGTGCTGATCATCGACAAAGAACACCGCTGTGAGCATCTGCCGGGTCGGCACCTTGGCCTGGATCCAGCTGGCGCCGTTGTCGTCGGAGTAGAGGATATGACCACGATCGCCCACAACTACCAGGCGCTGACCGACGCGGGTGACGTCCAGCAGCAGCTTTTCCACTGCTTTCGGCGATTCGATCGAGTAACGGACGGTTGAGTCGGCGGCGGTTTGCGCCTGCAATGGCGCGGCAGCGAAAATCACAATGGACAGCACACTGCAGAGCGAGAGCGCTTTAGCCAGCGGCGAGTAGAAGCGCAACGCCGGTGCGTTGAACAGACCGGCCCGGGTGCGCCGCATGACGGGCTCACTCATATACCTTCCCCCTTGTTGTTATCGGTGGTCCTGCTTTTTAGCAGACCGGCTATGCTAGCGAGCTTTCGAAAGGCCTGACAATCGGCGTGACGTTATGTTTTGTTAAGGCCGAGCCGCGAGCTTGACCGCTTGCTCGACGCACTGATGTGCAAAGGCCACCCTCACTGTAGCGGCCTTTTGCCAACACTACACGAACATCGGCCTGTACTGAGACGACGCGGGCTGCCGAAATTTCAACGCTGTCGCGACACCAATCATCTGTCGCTTTGCGTGGGCGCGCCTGCGAAACCGGCAGTAGTGGAGCATCACGATCGCACGCATGGCGTGCTTGTAGGAGCTGGCCATGCCTGCGAAACCGGCGGTAGCCGGAACATCGATCGCACGCATGGCGTGCTCCTACAAAAGCAGCAAGCACCGCATTCCGACAGTTCAACGCTGACGCGACACCAGGGAGGCACCGCAGCTGTCAGGCGAGGCTTTTGCTGACCACCTCATAGACATCGCTGGACAGCTCGCCAGACGCGAGAATCCGTTCCAGTTCGGCCTTCATCAGGGCCTGACGCGCGTCATCGTATTTGCCCCAGCGGGTCAGCGGCCCGAGCAGGCGCGAGGCGATTTGCGGGTTGAGGGCATTGAGGGTGATCACCTGATCGGCCAGGAAGCGGTAGCCGCTGCCGTCGGCCTGATGGAAGTTGACCGGGTTCTGCCCGCTGAACGCCCCGATCAGGGCGCGCACCTTGTTCGGGTTCTTCAGGGTGAAGGCCGGGTGCGCCATCAGCTGCTGTACCCGCGCCAGGCCGCCCGGCAGGCTGCAGGCCGCCTGCACGCTGAACCACTGGTCCATGACCAGGGGGTTGTCCTTGAAGAAATCGGCAAAGCTGGCCAAAGCCTTGGCCTTCTCCTCATCGAACGAGGAGTTGACCAACACTGCCAACGCCGCCAGGCGCTCGGTCATGTTGTCGCACACCTCGAACTGCTCCAGGCAGGCGGCCAACACCTCGGGCTTGGCGCCGAGCATCAGGTAGGACAGGGCGATGTTCTGCAGGCTGCGCCGGGCGAAATGTTCGGCCTCGGCGACATAGGCGCTGCCGCGGGAGATCGCGCGGTTGGCCTGGTAACGCTGCCACAGCGGCTCGAACAGGGCCTCGGCCAACTGGGTGCGGGCGAATTCGCGCGCCGCATGGATGGCATCGACATCGGCCACCTCGCTGATCTCGCTCAGGTAGGCCTCGCCCGGCAGGGAGAGCATCTCGGCGACCATGGCCTGGTCCAGCGCCTGATTCTCCAGCACCGCACGCAGGGCGCTGACCAGGCGCTGGTCCATGGCCAGCGTCTCGCCGCGCCGATGCTGGCCGATCAACTCCTGCAGGACCTGCACCGACAGTTGCTGGCCGGCCTCCCAGCGATTGAAGCCGTCGCTGTCGTGCTGCATGAGGAACATCAACTGATCGCGGCTGTAAGGGAAGCTCAGCTTGACCGGCGCCGAGAAGCCGCGCAGCAAGGACGGCAGCGGCCGCTCGGTCACATCGACAAAGGTCACCAGCTGCTCGGCCTCGCTGATCGAGAGCACCCGCGACGTACCACCGGCGCTCGCCTCGCCCGCCAGGCGCAACGGCATCTCGCCGCCCTGTCCGTCCAGCAGGCCCAGCTCGACCGGGATGACGAAGGGCAACTTCTCGCGCTGCCCCGGCGTGGCCGGACAGCTCTGGCGGAAGCTCAGGCTGTAGGTCTTGGCGGCGGCATCGTAGGCCTCGCTGACGGCCAGACGCGGCGTGCCGCCCTGGCTGTACCAGCGCTTGAACTGAGTCAGATCGACGCCATTGGCGTCTTCCATGGCCTTGATGAAATCGTCGCAGGTTACCGCCTGGCCATCGTGGCGCGCGAAGTACAGATCACTGCCCTGGCGAAAGCCCGCGTCGCCGAGCAGGGTGCGGATCATGCGCACCACTTCCGAACCCTTCTCGTAGACGGTCAGGGTATAGAAGTTGGAAATCTCCATGAAGGACTCGGGACGCACCGGATGGGCCATGGGGCCGGCATCCTCGGCAAACTGGTGAGTGCGCAGGTAGGCCACGTCCTCGATGCGCTTGACCGTGCGCGAGTTCATGTCGGCGCTGAACTCGGCATCGCGGAATACGGTGAAGCCTTCTTTGAGCGACAGCTGGAACCAGTCGCGGCAGGTCACCCGGTTGCCCGACCAGTTGTGGAAGTACTCGTGGGCCACCACCGCTTCGACCCGCTGGTGGGCGGCATCGGTGGCGGTCTCGGCCTTGGCCAGTACGCAGCTGGAGTTGAAGATGTTGAGACCCTTGTTCTCCATGGCGCCCATGTTGAAGTCGTTGACCGCGACTATCATGAAGATGTCCAGGTCGTACTCGCGACCATAGACCTCTTCGTCCCACTTCATCGACTTCTTCAGGCTGTCCATGGCGTGCTGGCACTTGTCGATGTTCTCCGGTTCGACGTAGATGCGCAGCGCCACTTCCCGCTCGCTCAGGGTGGTGAAGGTATCTTCCACGCACCAGAGGTCGCCGGCGACCAGGGCGAACAGGTAGGCCGGCTTCTTGAACGGATCCTCCCAGGTCGCCCAGTGCCGGCCGCCTTCCTCCGGGCCGCTGGCAATCGGGTTGCCGTTGGACAGCAGCACCGGGTAGCTGTGCTGCTCGGCGCTGACCGTGGTGGTGAACTTGCTCATCACGTCCGGGCGGTCGAGGTAGTAGGTGATCTTGCGGAAACCCTCGGCCTCGCATTGGGTGCAGAACATGCTGCCGGACTTGTACAGGCCTTCCAGGGCGGTATTGCGCTCCGGGTGGATGCGCACGCTGCTGTCGATGACGAAGCTGGCGCTCTTCGGTTGCAGGCTCAGGTGGCTGTCGCTCACTTGATAGGCCGCGGCGCTCAACTGCTGACCATCCATGGACAGCGACAACAATTCCAGCTCCTGGCCATCCAGCACCAGCCGCGGTAGCTCCTTGGTGTCGCGCTCGGGGTTGCGGCGCATCACCAGTTGCGCGTGGACCAGGCTGTGATCCTCGAACAACTCGAAGGTCAGGTGCGTCTCGTCGATCAGGTAGTCCGGTGCCTGATAGTCCTTGAGGTAGATCATCTTCGGCTGTTCGGTGCGCATGGGAGGCCTCTTCGCGGCAGCTTCAAGCGGCAAGCTTCAGGCTGCAAGTGGTGGTCAGGCGGCGATCTGGTGGATGGCCAACTGATAAGCGGTGTACTTGCGGATATTGATCACGCCGGTGTCGAACATCAGGTACTGGCCCTTGACGCCGAGCAGGGTCCCTTCGGCGATCGGGTTCTTGTCCAGATTGAAGCTGCTGATCTTCGCCGGGTAGGCCTCGATCGGGTAACGGATGTCCTGCGCCTGCTGGTCGCTCAGCGGCTGAATCGCCTGAATGCCGAAGCGTTGCTGCAACTCGGTGAGCCCGGCGCTGCAGCTGGCGAACAACTGCTCGCGAACTGCCGGCAGGTCGACCGGCGACGCGTCGCCCTTGAGCAAGGCGCGCCAGTTGGTCTTGTCCGCGACCTGTGTGCGCAGCAGGTCTTCGACCAGGCCCGACTGCTGGCGGGTCGCCACCCGCAGGATCGGCAAGGCCTGGCTCGCGCCCTGATCGATCCAGCGCGTCGGAATCTGCGTGGCGCGGGTGATGCCGACCTTCACGCCCGAGGAGTTGGCCAGGTAGACCACATGGTCGGTCATGCAGAACTGCTCGCCCCAACTCGGCTCGCGGCAGGTGCCGGCGTCGTAGTGGCAGCGCTCCGGGCTCATGATGCAGATATCGCACTGCGCCAGCTTCTGCATGCAGGGGTAGCAGTAGCCTTGGCTGAAACTGGTCTTGGTCTTGCGCCCGCAGTGGCTGCAATGGATGGCGCCGAGGTACTCGAGGCGCAGGGTCTTGCCGAGCAGTGGGTTGACCGCCAGCTCTTGCTCGTCCAGGCGAAAGGCGTACTGCACGGGCGCATCCAGGCGCGCCGCCATCTTGCTCAGGGCACCGCGGGCCAACTCGGCCATCAGTGCAGGGCCTTGAACTGCGGATTCGGCTCGGTCTCTGCGCTGGCCTTTGACTTGGAGCCGCAGGCCTGGCCGCCCATGTAGCCGGTGTGCTGTTCCTCGGGGAGGTTTTGCAACTCCCAGGCGATCAGCGCCTGCATGCTGAGTTCCTTCTGTTCCAGGGACAACTTGCGCCCGTCGGGCCATTTGCCGATTTCCACCGCCAGTTTCAGGCTCTGGTAGATCTGCGGGGTGATGTTTTCGATTGCTTCGAGAAAGGACGACATGGCTACCTCCGAAATACGATGCGGCAGTTTAACAGGCTGTCAGCTGCGCTGGCGCGCCAACACGCCGCCGAGCAGACCGGTAACGCAACCGGCGAGCAGCCCGCCGACATGGGCGGCATTGGCAATCGCGCCGAACTGCAGCAGCTCGAAGATCCCGGTCATGCAGATCAGCAGCCAGGCCAACATCATCACCAGCACCCCCCGCGGCAGCTGATACTCGGCCGTGGGGGCCAGGCGCTGGAACAGCCAGCAATGCCCCAACAGGCCGTAGAGCACACCGGACAGGCCGCCGAACAAGGCCGGCCCGGAAAAACTGTACTGGGCCAGATTGGAGGCCAGGCTGAACAGCAGCGTCAGCCCGAGCAGCATCCATGGCCCCTGGCGCGCCTCGATGCGCCGCCCCAGCACCCAGTACCAGAGCGCATTCATCGCCAGGTGCAGCAGGCCGAAATGAATCAGCATCGGCGTGACCAGGCGCCACCACTGCCGCGTTTCGAGCATCTCGGCCAGGTAGGCGAAATAGATGTAATCGCCCTGAATGCGGAAATCGACGAAACTCAACCAGCGGATCGCCGCAAAATTGTCGCCCAGCGCGGTCAGTGCGGCCACCAGCAGGGTCAGTCCGAGCATGCTGGCCGTCAGCGGGCTGGCGCGCAACTGCCGGACCAAGCCCGCCGCGGCCTGCGACGACGCAGGCGACTGCAGCGCCGCATCGCCCTGCGGGTAGCGCAGATACAGATCGCGCACCTGCTCGGCCAATTCGTCCGGGACCCAGAGCACCTGTTCGCCAGCCTCCTCGGCGACCCGGTGCGGTACCTGCAAACGCCGCAGCAGGGCAATAAAGCCGCTGAGATCGGCCTGGATCGGCAGACGCAGGACGGCAACCGGACTCACCGCGGAGCCTCCGGGCGCTGGACGTCGACCCAGACGAACTTGTGCGGATCCAGGCGCGTTTCCTGATCCAGACGATAGGCCACCAGCTTGCCGTACATCACCGCACTGTAATCCAGGCAGGCCAGGTTGGGGCGGATCGGCGCCGGCTTACCGCTACGCCAGTAGTGGCCGACGAACAGCAGTGGCTGATCGGCGCCATAGCGCAGCAACTGGTCTTTTTGCAGTTCGCTCAGCGGCGTCTGCGCGGCCAGTTCCGGCAGGGCATCGGGCTGGAAGACGATATCGCCGTAGGTCTGCGGGTCTTCCTCCCAGAACTTGGTACGGAAATGCGCACGGGTAAATCCCTCGCCACTGGTCAAGGTCAAGCCGTGCGGCAGGCGCATGTCGGTACCGCGCAGCAGTCGATCCAGTGCGGTATTGGCAAAACTGCCCGGCACGGCCGAGGCCTGGAGGAAGTGCTCGTCGATGCAGCCATCGGGGAACTGCGCGCGCAACGGCTCGATCAGATCGCTATCCCAACAGGCATGCACCACACGGAAATACCCGGCGTCGATGAACAGCGGCAGCTCATAGAACCAGGCGAGAAACTCGGACCATTCCGCGGGATAGGCGGCGAACTGCTCCAGGGTCTCCTTGATCAGCCGCGCGTGCCGCGGCGTGTGCTCGCGCACATAGTGTTGGCCGCTGCCGGGCGCGGCCAGGGTACTCCAGCCGAGAGCGTTGTATTCGTGGTTGCCCATGATGCACAGCGCCTCGCCGGCCTGGACCATGGCATGCACCAGATGCAGGGCTTCACGGATACGCGGACCACGATCGACCAGATCGCCGAGAAAAATCGCCATGCGCCGCGGATGACGCCAGACACCACCCTGGCACCGATAACCGAGGCTATCGAGCAAGCGCTCGAGGGTCAGTGCACAACCGTGAATGTCGCCAATCAGGTCGTAGCCACGCGCGGGATCGAGGTGCATTCAGTCGCCCCCGCCCCCGAGCCGACTGCCCCAACCCAACTTGTTGCGACAGACCTCGTAGTAGTTGTGATCGAGCGGATGGATCAGGCACAGTTTCTGCGGCCGCTTGCTCACCGTGACGGTATCGCCCGGCGCGCAGGTGAAGTGATTCTGGCCATCGCAGGAAACCTGCGGGTAAATCTGCAGATCCTTGGACACCACTATCTTCAGCTCGCTGTTGCCATCCACCACGATCGGCCGGCTGGACAAGGTATGCGGGTACATCGGCACTATGACCATGGCATCCAGCTTGGGATGCATGATCGGCCCACCGGCGGACAGCGCATAGGCCGTAGAGCCGGTCGGCGTGGCGACGATCAGGCCGTCAGCCTTCTGGCTGCAGACGAACTGGCCATCGATGAACAATTCGAATTCGATCATCCGCGTCGATTTGCCCGGGTGCAGCACCACGTCGTTGAGCGCATCGCCCTGGCCGATCGCTTCGCCATGCCGGCGCACTTCGGCCTCCAGCAGAAAACGGTTCTCGGTCAGGTAGTTGCCTTCCAGCACCTGGGCGACCTTGAGTTCCAGTTCATCCGGACGGATATCGGTGAGAAAGCCCAGGCTGCCGCGGTTAACCCCCAGCACCGGCACCTTGTGCCGCGCCAGCGCCCGGGCCGCGCCGAGCATGCTGCCGTCGCCGCCAACGACGATAACCAGATCGCAGACCTCGCCGAGAATCTTCCGCGAGGACGTTTGCAAGCCATGACCCGGGAGTACTTCGGCAATGGTGTCTTCGAGAATCACATGCAGGTGACGGTCGAGCAGAAACCTCTTCAGCCGGCGGATGGTATCCAGCACCTGGGTGCTACCCAGACGGCCGATGATGCCGATATTACGAAATTGGTCCATGGGACTCCCGCAGGCTCTGGATCTAGAGAGGTTCGATTATGGGCGAAAGCCTGCGGCAGCGGCAAACTCGCGGCATTTGCACCAAACCAAACCGCAACCGCCGCGCCAGGATTTGGCGCTATGCTCGAACCATGACACCTTTTCCCGCGCTTACCGACCTGCAGCAGCAACTGCGCCAACCCGTGGTGCGGGATCTGGCCTGGGTGCTGCTCTCGCCGCCGCTGCTGAGCAGCCTGCCGTGGCCGCAACGCCACCCGCTCAGCGCCAGCCAATGGGGCCGTGCGCCCGGCCTGCTGGCCGACTGGCTGACCCGCCTCGACCAGGATCCAGGCGGCCTGTCGGACTGGTTGGCACAGAGTTCGGTGCGGCGCCTGGGCCTGTATTACGAACGTCTCTGGCAATTCGCCCTGCACGCCGCCCCCGGTATCGAGCTGCTGGCGGCCAACCTGCCGATCCGCCAAAACGGCCAGACCCTCGGCGAACTCGACTTGCTGCTGCGCGACGAGGAAGGCGTGCACCACCTGGAACTGGCGATCAAACTCTACCTCGGCCCGCAACAGCACAGCGGCGCCGAACTCGCCCACTGGATCGGCCCGGGCAGCCATGACCGCCTGGATATCAAGCTCGACCATCTCAGCCAGCACCAGTTGCCCATGTCGGCCCGCGGCGAAGCGCGCCCGGCGCTGGCCGAACTCGACCTGGACGATGCCCAGGCGGCGCTCTGGCTCGGCGGTTACCTGTTCTACCCCTGGCCGAAACCGTGCCTGCCGCCTGCGGGCGCCAATCCGCAGCACTTGACTGGGCGCTGGCTGTACCGGCGTGACTGGCCAGCTTTCGCCGCGCAGAACAGCGACGGCTGCTGGCAGCCTTTGCCACGCGCGGCCTGGCTGGCGCCCGCGCGCGTTGGCCGGGCCGAGCTGTGGCCCGCCGAGAGGTTGCATGACTGGTTACACGCCCTGCAGCCGCAGGCCAAGGCGCAATTACTGGTGAGGCTGCAGCACGGCCCGCAGGACGACTGGCAGGAGGTGGAGCGGCTGTTTCTGGTCAGCGACGATTGGCCGACAAGCATTGCCGAACCCGCAGCGATCTAGCGCCAAGGACAATTGTCAGCCGCTGCGTTCGGTACGCCCGCCCGAGCGCGCCAGGTAGCCCGAGCCGCTTTCGCAGAGCAAGGCATCGCGCTGCACGGCCGGCAACACGTCCAAGCCATCGCGCAGGACATAGGCGGTGTAGCCCAGCTGCGCCAGCAAGAACACCGCACTGGCGCTGCGTTTGCCACTGTCGCAATAGCACAGATAGGTGCGCGCCCTATCCAGCAGCCGCGCCTTCAGGCGCAGCAGCTGCAACGGCATATGCAGGGACTCCGATGCATGGCCGCGCTCGTATTCCTCTTGCAGGCGCACGTCCAGCCACTGGGAGCCGGCCGCCAGCAGGCGCGCCGCTTCGCCCAGGGAGACTTCGGCGACCACCGGAGCCTTGAGCAACGAGAAGAAATCCTGCCGAGCGAGGCGCAACACCACGCCCTCCTCCAGCAGGGTCACAGTGGCATTGCGCGGGCGATCGGCGAGCAGGGCTTCCTCACCGAAACAGGCGCCCACTTCCAGCTCGGCCAATACCTGCTGCTCGCTACCGGCACCGCGAATCACTTCGGCACGACCGCTTTCGAGAAAATAACAACAAGCGCCGGACTCCCCTTCACGCAACAGGGTGGTGCCCGCTGCCAGCTCGATGCGCTGCAGGCGCTCAAGCATGCTACTCACATTGCTCGGCGGCACCTTGGCGAACAGGGGATTCTGCAGCAGTCGCTCCAGCCACTCCACATCGGCATGCTTCTGACCAAGCTCGAGGAGCAAATCCTGATAGGCCAGGCGCCAGGTCAGCAGCCGGTCGAGGGTTGCCGTGTCCACCGCCAGCAGGCTGGCATCGGTGGCGGCACGCACCTCATGCAGACGCAGCAAGCTCGGCGACAGCGGGTGACAACTGGCCGCACTGCCGGCGAGCAGACGCTGCTGCTGGCCATCGGCCGTCTGCAGCAGCAGCTCGCCAGCGAGCAGGTAGTAGGTCAGGCCCGTCTGTTCGCCGTGGCGAAAGAGCAGTTGTCCGGCCAGCAGCGGCTGCGGTACCAACTGACGGCGCAGCTCCCGCCACTGCTGTTCGGACAGCACATTGAGCGGGGTAAAACTGCGCAACTGCTCGGGGTTCAGGGGGGCGTTCATGGGTATCCAGGCTCCGCTGGTCAAGACTCGGAAGACGCGCCAATAGCGCGTGTGCACGACCGTTGATACTGGCGCAACGCCGCGGCGCGTCCCTGCAAGCCGCCGGTATGCACGAACAGCAGACGACTGCCGCGAGCAAAGTAACCGGCCTCGACGCGCTGACGCAACGCCATCAGGGCCTTGGCCGTATACAGCGGCTCCAGCGCCAGCCCGCTGGCCGCCTCGCTGGCGAGGAGAAATTCCAGCAGCGCCGCATCGACCTTGGCAAAACCGCCGCGACTGGCATCCAGCAACTGGTAGGTGCAATCCGCCGCCTGCGCCTCGTCGAGAATCGCCCGCACCCGCTGCGCCACGCCATGATCGTCGGGCACCGCCAGCGCGCCATAGACCGGATGAGCACCCGCCTCGCCCAGCACCAGGCCCGCCAGGGTCGTTCCCGTGCCCGCAGCCAGCCACCAGCCGTGATAGTCCGCCCAACCGAGCGTTGTCAGCTGCTCCTGCGCCTGACTCACCAGCCCGCTACAGCCCAGGGCCCCCAGCAAGCCACCGCCACCCTCGGGCACCGGATGCAGGCTGCGGTAACGCTCACGCCACGGCTCCCAGAAACCCGGCCGATGGCGGGCACGATAGCCGCCATAGCCCAGCCAGTGCAGCTGCATGCCGTAGCGCTGCAGATCGCGCACGGTAGGCGTGTCCTGCGGCGTGCCGCGGAGCAAACCCACGGTCGGAAAATCGAAGCGCTTGCCCGCAGCGGCCAGCGCATGCAGATGATTGGAATGGGCGCCGCCGAGACTGATCAGCCCCTCGGCGCCGACAGCGCAGGCCGCCTGCAGGTAGGGCGCCAGCTTGAACCATTTGTTGCCGCTGATCAGCGGGTCGATCAGATCCAGACGCAACACCGCCAGCTCGACGCCGGCCAGCGCCAGCCAGTCCAGTCGCAATGGCTGAAGCGGCGCCTTGGGCGCCCAAGCGGGGGCAACCAGCGGCAAGGCTTAGCCGACTGTACGCAAGCGACTAGCGGACTTGTGCCGCTCGCAGCAGTTGGAGTTGCCAACGCTGAAACGGCTCGGGGTGTCGACCCGGTCGATCGGGATGGCGCAGCGCTGACCGCTGGGCAGCAGCGCCTCACAACTCGGTTGCTGGTAGTGTGCCAGCCACTGGCGGTACTGCACTTCGGAAACGAAGCACTTGGCCGCGGCGTAGGCCATGGGGTTGTCCCGATAGCTGCCGATGTCCTGCAAGGGAATGGTCAGGTGGCCGGCGCCGGGGTGATAAACCACGAAGACCACACCGAGCTTGGCCAACCGCTCGAGAATCTGCCCACCGCCCTGGCTGGCCAATTCGTCACGCTCACGCTTGAGCCGTTCGACGTCCTCGTGCAACTGCGCGTCCTGCTCATTGCGGTAGGCGAGTTCGACATCGCGAATGGCGACTTGCTCCTTGTACTCGGCCACCGCCGAGGCGATTTTTGCTTGCAGCTCATTCTCGAACTGCTCTCGCAGAATCTCGCTTGCACTCCGCTCATTAGACTCCAGCTCGCGCATTTGCACGGCCACTTCCTCGCGCAATGCCTGCATGCTTGCCGCCTGCGCGGCCAATTGCGCCTTGAGGTCGACGTTCAACTCTTGCTGTTGGCGCAGCGCCTGATCCAGCTCACGCGCCTGCGCCTGCAGGCTCTGGTTCTGCTCTTCAGTAGCCAACCTGAGCTTGGCCACTTCCTCTTCATGCTGCTGACTCAGACTGCTGATGCGCAAGCGCTGCTGCTTGATCAGTTGCGCGGTCTTCAGGCGGTGTTCCTGATCCATGGTCTCGGCGACTTTACCAGCCGCCTCCGCGGCGGCATCGGGTGCATACCACTTGTCTTCCGACGCCATGTGCAGGCGCTCGGGAGCAAGCGCCTGAGTGCTGTCATCCTCGATCAGCAAGCCCAGGTTGTTGCGTTTGACGGCGTCACGCAGCAGCACCAGGTCGTTGTGCCCAGGTGCCAGATTCGGATCCCACAGGTGCATCTGATGCCACGACACCGGGCACTGACTGCGGCAGGCCAGCCGAATGGGTCCGGCGCCTAAGTCGGGGCCGCGGCCGGCACGCTCGGACAGATGCTGCAGGGGAATATTCCAGCCCGAGTCCGGTGCGCCTTTCTCGTCGAAGTCCAGATAGAAGAACACTGCCGCGCGGATCAACAGGCGCGGATTGATTGACACATAGGCAATGCGCATCTGCTGATCGGCGAATTCCGGCATGTTGACCACGCCGTCGAGCAAGGCCTCGAACTCGGCAAAGAACATCTGCTTGCAGACACCGCCACGCTCACTGAAGAACATCACGGCCTCAACCATCTGCGGCTTGTTCTGCATGCTCATCGGATTCCCTCTAGGCCAATACGCTGGAATCAGCTAATGCGGGCAACACGCCGGAGCACGGGCGCTCCGCTCATAGCCACGCCACGGCTTGGCGGGATGTTTGGCACGCAAGACCACGCCCGCACTGCAGCCGCTGTTCCTATATTCAGGCAAGTCTAGGGGAAAAGCCGACTCCGGCAATGTGACTGGGTTGGCAGTCGCTCGGCCGCCAGAGCAAAACGAGCCGGCGACGGAGCGAAACTGTGATGGGTTAGCCGCAATCGATCAAGACATTTGGCCCGACAGCAACGGCGCCAAACGTCTGGCCATTTCATCGCCCAACACTTGCAAGCCGCTCATTGGCCGGATCATCACCTCGAATTCGACAATCTTTCCCTGTTCATCGAAGCGGATCATATCGATACCCTTGAGCTCGCGTCCAGCCACCTTGGCGGCGAACTCCAGCACCACATCGCAACCATAGACGCTGGCCAGTTCACGGTGGTAAACGAAATCCTCGAACACCTTGACTACCGTGCCAAGAATCAAGGTCACCAGCGCAGTGCCGACATAGGGCTTGAAGGCCATGGGCGAACGGAACACCACCTGCGGGTGCAGCAGCGCCGGTAAGCCACTCAGATCGCCGGCCGCAATCATCGCATGCCATTTATCCAGCGCCTCGGCCACCGCCGGCTGCACTGCCAGCGCTGCAGTCGAGTTCGGCGCGCCCGTCACAGCTGCGCCGCCAGACGCGAACCCTGATCGATCGCCCGCTTGGCGTCCAGCTCGCTAGCCACATCGGCCCCACCGATCAGGTGCACGCGTTGTCCGGTTGCCAGCAGCCCGTCCTGCAACTCGCGCAACGGATCCTGGCCGGCGCACAGGATTACGGTATCCACCGCCAGCACCTGCGGCTCACCCTCGCCGATACGGATGTGCAGCCCCGCATCGTCGACCTTGAGGTACTCGACCGCATTGAGCATCTGCACGTGCTTGTTCTTCAGACCGGCGCGGTGAATCCAGCCGGTGGTCTTGCCCAGGCCGTCGCCGACCTTGGATTTCTTCCGTTGCAGCAGGAACACCTGGCGCGCCGCAGCGTGGGGCTGGGCCTGGATGCCGGCCACACCGCCGCGGGCCTGCAACGCGGTGTCGATGCCCCATTCGCGCCAGAACGCCTCGCGGTCGAGGCTGGTGGCCTGGCCCTGGTGGGTGATCAGCTCGGACACATCGAAGCCGATACCGCCGGCACCGATCACCGCGACGGTCTGCCCCACCGGTTTGCGCTCGAGGATGGCATCCAGGTAGCCGATCACCTTGGGATGGTCGACGCCGGGGATGGCCGGGGTGCGCGGGGCGATACCGGTGGCCAGGATGACCTCGTCGAAGCCGCCCCGGGCCAGATCGTCGGCAGACACCCGGGTATTCAGGCGCAGCTCGACCCCGCTGGTTTCCAGCTTGCGCTTGAAGTAGCGCAGGGTCTCGAAGAATTCTTCCTTGCCCGGCACCCGCTTGGCCACGTTGAACTGGCCGCCGATCTCGCTGCCGGCATCGAACAGGGTCACGCTGTGGCCACGCTCGGCGGCTACGGTCGCGGCAGCCAGCCCGGCCGGGCCGGCGCCGACCACGGCAATATTCTTCACGGTGGTAGTCGGGATGTAATTCAGCTCGGTCTCGTGGCAGGCGCGCGGGTTGACCAGGCAACTGGTCAGCTTGCCGCCGAAGGTGTGGTCCAGGCAGGCCTGGTTGCAGCCGATGCAGGTGTTGATCTCGTCGCTGCGGCCCTCGGCGGCCTTGTTGACGAACTCCGGGTCGGCGAGGAACGGCCGGGCCATGGAGACCATGTCGGCATCGCCCTCGGCCAGCACCTGTTCGGCCACTTCCGGGGTGTTGATGCGGTTGGTGGTGATCAGCGGGATCTGCACCTCGCCGCGCAGCTTGGCGGTGACCTTGGTAAAGGCCGCGCGCGGCACCTTGGTGGCGATGGTCGGAATGCGCGCTTCGTGCCAGCCGATGCCGGTGTTGATCAGGGTCGCGCCGGCCGCCTCGATGGCCTTGGCCAGCAGGACGATCTCCTCCCAACTGCTGCCGCCCTCGACCAGATCGAGCATCGACAGGCGATAGATGATGATGAAGTTCGGCCCCACAGCCTCGCGCACCCGGCGGACGATCTCCACCGGCAGGCGCATGCGGTTCGCGTAGCTGCCGCCCCAGCGGTCGTTGCGCTGATTGGTGTGGGCAGCGAGGAACTGGTTGATGAAGTAGCCTTCCGAACCCATGATCTCGACGCCGTCGTACTCGGCTTGCTGGGCCAGCAGCGAGCAGGTGACGAAGTCCTGGATCTGCTTCTCGATGCCCTCCTCGTCCAGCTCCCTGGGCTTGAACGGGTTGATCGGCGCCTGGATCGCACTCGGCGCCACCGACTTGGGGCTGTAGGCATAGCGCCCGGCATGCAGTATCTGCATGCAGATCTTGCCGCCGGCTTCATGCACCGCCTGGGTGACGACCCTGTGCTTCTCCGCTTCTTGCGCGGTGGTCAGCTTGGCCGCCCCCGAGTACACGCCGCCCTCTTCGTTCGGCCCAATGCCGCCGGTGACCATCAGGCCGACACCGCCACGGGCGCGCTCGGCAAAATAGGCCGCCATGCGCTCGAAGCCACCCGGCTTCTCTTCCAGACCGGTGTGCATCGAGCCCATCAGGGTGCGGTTCTTCAGGGTGGTGAAGCCCAGATCCAGCGGGGCGAGCAGGTGCGGGTAGCGAGCAGTCATGGATATCTCCACATCGAGCGTATGCGTTTCACGGAATGCCGTGGTCTCAACTGGACCGCAGTCGGTATGCACTAGACGATAAAGAGCCGGAGCAGGCGCCTCAATGATCAAAAATCACAACTTTATGATCAAAATGAACTCCAGAACTTGGCAGACCGCCACTCATCGACCTACCCTGTAGCCATGATCCGTAAACTCTCGATACTCCTGATCGCACTGATCGCCGGCAGTTGCCTGGTCGCCTTCCTGATCTGGGCCGAACGGCGCCCGGCCGCCCATTACCTGTCCGACCTGCGCAGCTCGATCAGCAGCGCGCCGGCCCCGGCGCAGACACGTGGCAACCTGCTGCTGATCCGCCCGCAGCTCTATCCCATGGATTACCAGAGCCCGGCCCACCTGCGCCTGAAGCTTGCCGCCGCCCTGGATAACGCCCGGGACGCCGGCCTGCTCGGCCCCGATACCCTGGTGGCGCTGCCCGAGCACATCGGCACCTGGCTGCTGGCCCGTGGCGAGAAGGTCGAGTTCTATCAGGCGCGCAGCCGCCAGGAAGTGCGCGACTGGCTGCTGCTCGGCAACCCGCTGCTGGCCATCGAGGCGTTGCTGCTGAACCTGGATGCCGAACGCCTGGACGAAGCCCTGCTACGCATGAAGGCCGAGCAGATGGCCGAGGACTACCAGCAGCTGTTCGGCGGGCTGGCCCGCGAGTACCGCGTCACCCTACTGGCCGGCTCCATCCTGCTGCCCGAGCCGCGCGTGGAGGATGGACGGCTGCTCAGCGGCGAAGGCCCGCTGCGCAATCTCAGCCTGGTGTTTTCCCCACAAGGCACGATCCAGGGCAGCCCGCACCTCGAACCCTGGCCCTGGCGTGCCGACGCCACCCCGGCGCAACGCCTCAGCGTCGGCACAGTGGATTACCGGGTCGAGCGCGACTGGCGCCCCGGCTATCCGCAGAGCAGCCTGCACCTGGTCGACGGCGACCTGAGCAGCCCGGCGCTGTTCCTGCGCGGCAAGCTGGACTGGCCGATTGGCGGCGCCTCGCGGGACATTCTGCTGATCCCCCGCGAGGTCGAGCAAGCCAGCCCGGCGCCAGGCAGTCATCTGTTGAACATCTGGATAGCCGCCGAGTGAAACCGCAACGGGTGCGCCTCGGCGACCTCTCGGTCGGTTTCGTCCACAGCCTGGCCGATGCCGTGCGCCAGCTTGGACAGGATCCCCAGCCCCTGCTCGAGAACTATGGCCTTGACCCGGCCAGACTGGCCGAACCCGGCGCGCGCCTGTCGATTCCACGCTACATGCGCCTGGGGCATGCGGCCATTCAACTGACCGGCGAACCCGGCCTCGGCCTGCTGATGGGCGACCTGAGCCGCCTCAGCCAGGTCGGCCTGGCCGGCGTCACCGCAGCCCAGGCGCCAACCGTACGCGAGGCGGCCCGCGCCCTGATCCGCTTCGAGCCGCTGTATGCAACAAACTGCCGCGGCCAGTCCAGCCTGCACGAAGATGCCCGCGGCGCCTGGCTGCGCTTCTATTCGATCAGCCCGTACAACGCCTACAACCGCTTCGTGGTCGACTCGGTGCTGGCCGGCTGGACCCAGCAGCTGGGCAGCCTGGCCAGGCGACGCCTGAGCGTGGAAAAAATCCAGATCGAGTTTCCCGCGCCCGCTTACGGCGCACAGTACGGCGAGCTGTTCGACTGCCCCGTGGAGTTTGCTGCCGAACACAATCAACTGCGCCTGCAGCAGAGCACGCTCAACCTGCGCAATCCCGAGCACTGCCCGAGCACCTGGCGCCAGCTGCTGGAACTCTGCGAAGGGGAGCTGGAGCACCTGACCCGCACCCGTAGCCTGCGCGAGCGCATCACCCGCCTGCTCGGGCCGCTGCTGCACGGCCGCGAGCCCGACCTGCAGGAAGTCGCCGCGCGCCTGCAACTGCCAAGCTGGACCCTGCGGCGCAAGCTGGCCGAGGAAGGCACGCAGTTTCGCGCCATCCTCAACGAAACCCGCCGCGACCTGGCCATGGCCTATATCCGCGACACCGAGCTGGCCTTCGGCGAGATCGCCTACCTGCTCGGCTTCGCCTCGGCCGAAGCCTTCCAGCGCGCCTTCAAACGCTGGAGCCAGCAGACTCCGGGCGAATTCCGTCGCAGCCAGCGCAGGGCCAACCAGGAGCCCTGACGCCGAGCGGCGCAGGTGTGACGCGCACCATCACAGCTCGGTGGCGTCTTCATCCCACTCCGACAGGTCCTGCTCAACGCCGCGCGACTCGAGCAACTCTTCTTGATAATCATCCATTGCCGGTTCCTCCTGCTTGATTGCGTGACTGCTACTCCAGGCTCTACAAGGAGCATGCCAATCAAGCTAGAGCAGGCAGATGAACACAAGATGACGGTTTGCCGCAGCCCCTAGAAAATCCTCGCGCGACGACACCGACCCCAGCCAGCCACTATGGTCGCGGTACAGGTCGTGAAGGCGAAAGCAACAGGGTTTTCTGCGGACCGAAAGGCCGCAGCGGCATGGCGCCAGGAACGGGAATCGAGTAGGAGGCGGGGTTGCCCCCGCCGTCCTCTCACACCACCGTACATACGGTTCCGTATACGGCGGTTCCTGCCTACTAACCAACAGCGTCAGCGAGCTTGGTTCCGTTGATGTGTCGCCTGCGGTATCTAAGCGCCCAGACCGGCCCTCGGAGCTTCCGGCTCCTACCTCCTGATGGTCTCGACCCCCGCTACGCGGAGTTTCTGCTTTACGATCCAACAGAGATCACACCCGACTGTCCACTCATGGCAGGTTCAGCCCTTCGTCACTCCAGTTTCGAGCAACTACTACGGCCTCGGCTGACTTCTGTTCGCCCATCCCG
>NZ_FOWX01000022.1 GCF_900115555.1 Pseudomonas borbori | reverse complement strand
GCGGCTGACCACATCCCACGCCGACATGCGCCGGAAAAACGCCATGGCGATTACGCACCAGAGCATCATTTCCAGCGGCAAACGCCGCTTGCGCAGGGTCGCTACACCTGCCTGCTCGAGTGCCTGCTCGACCAAAGAAGGATCGAGTAAGGCATCCAGTCCCTCGATTGCGCTGGGAGTGGAGGCGATGTTGTGGGTGAGTTCCAGTGCCCGAGCGAGACGCATAAAAAAATCCGATGCCAATACTGGCATCGGATTTTGATTTCTTGCGGCCAAAGGTCAAGCAAGAGGGCTTAACTGATCGGCATTAGGCGTTGGCCCGGTTTTTATTTGAAGCTCATGGATTGCAACCTGAGGCTGGGTATCACTTGACCACCTTCAGACTGGGTCGCCCGCTGGGACGCGGCGGCTCGCCATCTGGCGGCCCCTGATCATCGGGACCATCGCCGTCTTCATCATCCGGCACCGGCGGTTCCAGATCGAAGACCATGCCCTGGCCATTCTCCCGCGCATAAATTGCCAGTATGGCCGCAGTCGGGACATACAGACTGTATGGCGTGCCACCGAAGCGGCCCTCGAAGCTTACCGCATCGTTATCCATGTGCAGATGACGTACCGCACTGGGCGAGACGTTAAGCACGATCTGCCCATCGCTGGCGAAGCCTGGCGGTACTTGCACACCGACGAACTCGGCATTGACCAACAAATGCGGAGTGCAGTCGTTGTCGACTATCCACTCGTAAAGCGCACGAACCAGGTAAGGACGACTGGAGTTCATCAAAGCCTCCTCAGCTTCAGCGCATATCGCGCTCAACGGGGGAAAGACTGACCTGAAAGGCCTCACGAGCGAACTGACGGTCCATGTAATCGAGCAACGGTTTGGCCGGCTTGGCCAACTCGATGCCCAGCACCGGCAAACGCCAGAGCAGCGGCAACAAGCAGCAATCCACCAGGCTCAACTCGTCGCTGAGAAAGTACGGCTTGTCGGCGAACAGCGGCGAAACGCCGGTGAGGCTCTCGCGGAGCTCCTTGCGCGCCTGCACGCGAGCCGGCTCCTTGTTGCGCGAGTCGAGGATCAGATCGACCTGAGCACACCAATCGCGCTGAATACGGTGAATCAGCAGACGGCTGTTGGCCCGCGCCACCGGATAAACCGGCAACAGCGGCGGATGCGGATAGCGCTCATCCAGGTATTCCATCACCACTGTCGACTCGTACAGTGCCAAATCACGATCGACCAGGGTCGGCAAGCTGGCGTAAGGGTTGACCTCCAGCAGTCTTGCCGGGTAACAGCCCTTTTCGATACTGATGATCTCGGCGCTGACACCCTTCTCGGCGAGCACGATGCGTACGCGGTGGGAATAGTGGTCGGCGGGGTCGGAGTAACAGGCCAACCGATTGGTCACGCCCATGGCGGTCCTCCTCGCTTATATAGGTTATTGGAAGCAGAAAAAACTGCGCGCCCAAAGGGGCGCGCAGGACAACATTGAAACGACAATCGATTAATGCACGTCCTTCCAATACTCACGCTTGAGCAGGTAGGCGAAGACGAAGAAGAATGCCAGATAGAGCAGCACGTAGGTGCCGATACGCTGACTCTCCAGCTTCACCGGGTTGGCCGAATAAGCCAGGAAGGTCACCAGGTTCTTGATCTTGGTGTCGAACTCCTCCTCGCTCAGGGCGCCAGTTTTCGGCTCGACGGCCAACTGATCGCAGGCCTCATGAGTGATAGGCGTGCCGGTCAACGGATCGAACTGCTTCTTGTCGCCCTCGACCACCTGGACCTGCTTGCACCCGATCACCTGCTTGCCTTGCAACCCAACCAGCACGTTGGGCATGCCGACGTTCGGGAATACCTTGTTGTTGGCCCCCAGCGGACGGCTCGGGTCATCGTAGAAGGTACGCAGGTAGGTATACAGCCAGTCGGTGCCGCGTACGCGGGCGACCAACGTCAGATCCGGCGGCACAGCACCGAACCATGCCTTGGCATCGTCGGGCTGCATGCCGATCTTCATGTGGTCGCCAATCTTGGCATCGTTGAAGATCAGGTTATCCAGCATCAATTCATGCGGGACACCCAGGTCATCGGCCACCCGCTCATAGCGCTGGAACTTGGCGCTATGACAGCCCATGCAATAGTTGGCGAAGGTACGCGCACCATCCTGCATGGCGGCCTTGTCGGTCAGATCGATCTCGACCTTGTCCAACGGATACTCAAGACCGCCAGCGGCAAACGCCAGGCCCGGCAGAAGCGCGATAATCAGTGCTGCAAAATGCTTTTTCATCAGCCAGTCACCCTTTCCGGAACCGGTTTGGTCTTCTCCATCCTGGTATAGAACGGCATCAGGATGAAGTACGCGAAGTACAGGAAGGTACACACCTGCGACAGCAGAGTGCGGCCCGGGGTCGGCGACAGCACGCCCAGCACGCCCAGAATCACGAAGGACACGCAGAACACCAGCAGCCAGATCTTGCTCAGCCAGCCCTTGTAACGCATCGACTTGACCGGACTACGATCCAGCCACGGCAGCACGAACAGCACGGCAATCGCGCCACCCATGGCGATGACACCCATCAGCTTGTCCGGGATTGCCCGCAAGATCGCGTAGAACGGCGTGAAGTACCACACCGGCGCGATGTGCGCAGGCGTCTTGAACGGGTTGGCGACTTCGAAGTTGGGCTTCTCGAGGAAGTAGCCGCCCATTTCCGGGAAGAAGAACACCACGAAGCAGAAGATGAACAGGAACACCACTACGCCGACGATGTCCTTCACCGTGTAGTAGGGATGGAAGGGAATACCATCGAGCGGTATGCCGTTCGCATCCTTCTTCTTCTTGATCTCGACGCCATCGGGGTTGTTCGAGCCGACTTCATGCAGCGCCAGGATGTGCAGCACCACCAGACCGAGAATCACGATCGGCAGCGCAACCACGTGCAAGGCGAAGAAGCGGTTCAGGGTGATCCCGGAAATCAGGTAGTCACCACGGATCCACTGGGTCAGGTCGGCGCCGATCACCGGGATGGCACCGAACAGCGAGATGATCACCTGGGCGCCCCAGTAGGACATCTGACCCCATGGCAGCAGGTAGCCCATGAAGGCCTCGGCCATCAGCATCAGATAGATCAGCATGCCGAAGATCCACACCAGCTCGCGCGGCTTCTGGTAGGAGCCGTAGAGCAAACCGCGGAACATGTGCAGGTAGACCACGACGAAGAACGCCGAGGCGCCGGTGGAATGCAGGTAGCGCAGGACCCAGCCGTACTCGACGTCGCGCATGATGTACTCGACCGAGGCGAACGCCTCTTCGGCCGAGGGGTTGTAGCTCATGGTCAGCCAGACGCCGGTGACGATCTGATTGACCAGCACCAGCAGTGCCAGGGAGCCGAAAAAGTAGAAGAAGTTGAAGTTCTTCGGTGCGTAATACTTGCTCAGATGGTCTTCCCACATCTTGGTGGCCGGGAAGCGTGCATCCACCCATTCCATGAACTTACTCATCATGCTTGCTCCTGATCCACACCGATGATGATCACATCATCCGACTCGTACGTGTGCGGCGGCACCGGCAGGTTCAGGGGCGCTGGCTGCGCTTTGTAAACGCGCCCGGCCAGGTCATAGCGAGACCCGTGGCACGCGCAGAAATACCCCCCCACCCATTCACCGCCCAGATCCGCCGGCGCCACTTCAGGCCGGAAAGATGGCGAGCAACCGAGGTGAGTGCACAGACCTACCAGCAACAACACCTCCGGCTTGATCGAACGGGTTTTCGTATCGACATAGCTTGGCTGATCGGAGGCCTGGGAGTCGGAGTCGGCCAATTGCGACTCGATCTTTCCCAGGTTGCTGAGAATTTCCTCGGTACGGCGCACGATAAACACTGGCTGCCCCCGCCACTCGGCAACCATTTGCTGGCCAGGCTCGATCTTGCTTACGTTCACCTTCACAGGTGCACCGGCAGCTTTAGCCTTCGCGCTCGGGAACCATGACCCCACGAACGGGACCGCGGCACCCACCGCTCCAGCAGCACCCACCACAGAGGTGGCCGCCACCAAGAAGCGACGTCGGCCTGCATTCACGCCGTCATTGCTCATTCAGTCGTCTCCCATCGGCTTTGTGGCCTGTTGTTCAGGCCTCTACTAAGTAAAAATCGAGTCGCGCAAAAAATCCGCCAAATGGTAAAGAAAAGCCCCTTTTCTGACAAGGCAATTACCTTGCAGGAAACAGCTCAGCCCTTACAGCGCACGGCGCGCAAGGCTGCGACATGATGCCGCAGCACAACCAGCCACCCAAAAAAAACGCCCAGTTCCAAAAGGAAACCGGGCGCTTTTGAACGCAAGAAGCGAATTAACGCTTGGAGTACTGCGGACGCTTACGCGCTTTGCGCAGACCAACCTTCTTACGTTCCACTTCACGCGCGTCGCGAGTCACGAAGCCAGCCTTGCGCAGGGCAGGGCGCAGCGATTCGTCGTAGTCCATCAACGCACGAGTGATACCGTGGCGGATTGCGCCAGCCTGACCACTCACGCCACCACCGAGAACGGTGACGTAGATATCGAACTTCTCGGTCATCTCAACCAGTTCCAGCGGCTGGCGAACTACCATGCGGGCAGTTTCGCGACCGAAGAAACCGTCGAGGGTACGGTTGTTGATGGAGATTTTGCCAGTACCGGCACGCAGGAAAACGCGAGCGGTTGCAGTCTTGCGACGGCCAGTGCCGTAATTTTGAGTCGCCGACATAATGAACTATTCCGTTAAATCTTCAGTTCTTGGGGCTGCTGAGCAGTGTGTGGGTGAGCAGCGCCCGCATACACTTTCAGCTTACGATACATGTCGCGACCCAGCGGGTTCTTCGGCAGCATGCCTTTGACCGCGGTCTCGATCACACGCTCTGGCGCCTTGGCGATCAGCTTATCGAAGCTGATCGACTTGATGCCGCCCGGAAAACCGGAGTGAGAGTAGTACATCTTGTCGGTGGTCTTGGCACCAGTAACACGTACCTGCTCGGCGTTGATCACGACGATGTAGTCGCCGGTGTCTACGTGCGGAGTGTACTCAGGCTTGTGCTTGCCACGCAGACGGCTGGCAATTTCGGTAGCCAGACGACCCAGTGTCTGACCCGCAGCGTCGACGACGAACCAGTCGCGCTTTACTGTTTCCGGTTTAGCAGTAAAAGTTTTCATTCTTTATAGCCTCAGGGGCCGCCCTGATAAATAAGACGGCGGATCTTACTGAATAGTGCTTACTTTGACAAGTCAAAGGCAGCCGAAAACAGGCGCTATCGGGGGCTCGGGTCAGCGCGTCCGTAATACGGCAAGATTCTTCGGCAGGCGGCGCATCACTTCCACCGCAGAAAGAGGTGCGCAATTATGCCGATTGCGGAAATAAATTCAACCTGCTTGCATGGTTGATTTGCGAATAAGGAGCAGCACATGGACTACCGACAACTAGGCCGCACGGATTTGCGCGTCAGCGCCCTCTGCCTCGGCAGCATGACCTGGGGCGAACAGAACCGCATTGGCGAGGCATTCGCCCAGATCGAGCGCAGCAAAGCGCATGGCGTCAATTTCATCGACACCGCCGAAATGTACCCAGTGCCGCCACGCGCCGAGACCTACAGCAAAACCGAACAGATCATCGGCGAGTATTTCAAGCAGCATGGCGATCGCGCCGACTGGGTACTGGCGAGCAAGATCGCCGGCCCCGGCAACGGCATCGACTACATCCGCGACGGCAACCTGAAGTTCAACCGGGAACACCTGATCGCCGCACTGGACGCCAGCCTCAAACGCCTGCAGACCGACTGGATAGACCTCTATCAACTGCACTGGCCGGAACGCCCGACCAACTTCTTCGGCCAGCTCGGCTATCGCCATCAGGACAGCGCGTTCACCGCCCTGGAAGAAACCCTGGCGGTGCTCGACGAACAGGTCAAGGCCGGCAAGATCCGCCACGTCGGTCTATCCAACGAAACGCCCTGGGGCACCATGAAATTCCTCCAACTGGCCGAGAACCGCGGATGGCCACGGGCGGCGTCGATCCAGAACCCCTACAACCTGCTCAACCGCAGCTTCGAGGTCGGTTTGGCGGAAGTCGCCATGCGCGAACAGTGCGGCCTGCTGGCGTACTCGCCGCTGGCCTTCGGCATGCTGTCCGGCAAATACGAAGGCGGCGCCCGCCCGGCCAACGCACGGATCAGCCTGTACAGCCGCTTTACCCGCTACACCAACCCGCAGTCCGAGACGGCCTGCTCGCGCTATGTCGCCCTGGCCCGCGAGCACGGCCTGGATCCGGCACAGATGGCCCTGGCCTTCGTCACCACCCAACCCTTCGTCACCAGCAACATCATCGGCGCCACCAATATGGAGCAATTGGAGGCCAACCTGGCGAGCAGCGAGCTGAAGCTGAGCGACGAAGTCCTGGCCGGCATTGAGGCGATCCACAAGGCGCAGCCCAACCCGGCGCCCTGACACCTGCCACTACCTGTAGGAGCCAGCTTGCTGGCGATGCTTGGCCATAAGAGCTGATCGCCAGCAAGAACTAGGCGCCCCCGGGCTCCTACAATCAACAACCTCGCCCTGCACTCAGATAAACGAACGCGCGATGATCTCCTTCATGATCTCGTTGGTGCCGGCATAGATGCGCTGCACCCGGGCATCGGCCCAGGCCCGCGCCACCGGGTATTCCCACATGTAACCGTAGCCGCCGTGCAGCTGCACGCACTCGTCGAGTACCTTGCACTGCAGGTCGGTGCCCCAGTACTTGAGCATCGCCGCGGTCGGCACATCCAGCTTGCCCTGCAGGTGCAACTCGAGACAGCGATCGACGAACACCCGACCGACCTGGATTTCCGTGGCCATCTCGGCCAGCTTGAAGCGGGTGTTCTGGAAATCGGCAATCGCCTTGCCGAACGCCTTGCGCTCACGGGTGTAGTCCAGGGTCCAGTGCAACGCCGCCTCGGCCGAGGCCAGGGCACCGATACCGACGGTCAGGCGTTCCTGGGGCAGTTCCTGCATCAGGTAGGCGAAGCCCATGCCAGCCTGACCCAACAGGTTCTCCCTGGGCACGCGCACATCCTGGAAGAACAGCTCGGAGGTGTCCTGGGCCTTCATGCCGACCTTTTCCAGGCGTTTGCCCTTGGTGAAGCCCGGCGTATTGGCCTCCACCAGAAACAGGCTGGTGCCCTTGGCCCCGGCCTTCGGATCGGTCTTGGCCACCACGATCACCAGATCGGCCAGAAACCCGTTGGTGATAAAGGTCTTGGAGCCGTTGATCACGTACTCGTCACCATCCAGCACCGCCGTGGTCTTCACCCCCTGCAGGTCGGAGCCGGCGCCCGGCTCGGTCATGGCGATGGCCGTGACCATCTCGCCGGACACCAGCTTCGGCAGGTATTTGTGCTTCAGCGCCTCTGAGCCGTAATGCAGGATATAAGGCGCGACTATGTCCGAATGCAGGGAGAAACCGATGCCGGTCAGCCCCAGCCGGCCGACCTCCTCGATCACCACCGCGCTGTAGAGAAAATCGGCCGCCATGCCGCCGTATTCTTCCGGGATATGCGAGCAGAGCATGCCCGCCTCGCCCGCCTTGTTCCACAGCTGGCGGTCGATATGCCCATCCTTTTCCCACTGCGCATGAAAGGGCACGGCCTCCTGCTCGAGAAACTTGCGTACGCTGTCACGGAAAAGCTCATGGTCTGAGCTGAACAGGGTTCTGGGGATCATGGTGGCACCTTGCGACGCAGCGAATTAGGGAGCCCTTGACTTTAACCAAGCAAACGCTTGGTCGCACTGGACACAACAGCCAAAAAATAAGACGATCCCGCCAGCCAATGACCACTTAGCCTTGATAAGAACACTAACCATGCTCACTCAGCAGTCATCGCCCTTGCGCCGCGTCAGCATTCTCGCCACCGAAGGAGTATTTGCCTCGACCCTGATGCAGGCCAAGGACTTCTTCCACATGGCCAGCCTGCGCTACGGCAAACAGCAGGGGCTCGGCCCGACGCCAACCTTCGAGATCAACCTGGTCAGCCCGGACGGCCAGCCGGTGCGCAGCTTCAGCAATGTCATGATCCCGGTCGACGGCGGCCTCGACGCCGCCGACGTGATCATCCTGCCCACCTTCTGGGATGACTTCGACGCCCTTCGCCAGCGCCATCCGCAAATACTCAGCTGGCTACAAGAGCGTCATGCGGCCGGTAGCGCGATCTGCGGCGAAGCCAAAGGGGTGTTCTGGATGGCCGAGGCCGGCCTGCTCGACGGCAAGGAAGCCACCACCTACTGGCGCTTCTTCCGCGAGTTCGCCGAGCGCTTCCCCAAGGTACCGCTCAATCAGGACAAGCACCTGTCGGATGCCGACAATCTGTATTGCGCCGGCGGTGTGACCTCGGCCTGCGACCTCTACATCTACCTGATCGAGCGTTACTGCGGCGCCAGCGTGGCCCAGGGCGTGGCCCGCGACATCCTCTACGAAGTGCAGCGCAACTACACCCCTGGGCGCATCGGCTTCGGCGGGCAGAAGCTGCACCACGACCTGACCATCCTGCAGATCCAGCAATGGCTGGAGGAGCACTTCGCCGACAAGTTCCGCTTCGAGGACGTGGCCCGCGAACACGGCATGAGCATCCGCAACTTCATGCGCCGCTTCCAGGGCGCCACCGGCGACAAGCCGCTGCATTACCTGCAGCGACTGCGCATCGAAACGGCCAAGAGCCTGCTCAGCGCCACGCGCAAGAGCATCAAGACCATCAGTTATGAAGTCGGTTACGACGACGCCAGCTTCTTCGCCCGCCTGTTCCGCCAGCACACCCAGCTGTCACCCAACCTCTATCGCCGCCAGTTTCAGCACCAGGACGGCCACGCCTAAGGGGATGGGGATGAGGATGGAGATGGAGATGGAGATGGAGATGGAGATGGAGATAGTGCCCGTCAGCGAGACCGGCACAACCTCATTCCTCTTCCCTCATGCCCTAGCCTTCAAGGCTTATGCGGCCGCGCCAGGAACTCGTGGGACTGCATCTCGAGCAGCCGGCTGAGGGTGCGCTGGAACTCGAAATTCAGGCGACCGCCGCTGTAGAGGTCTTTCAGCTCGACTTCGGCGGAAATGATCAGCTTGACGTTGCGGTCGTAGAACTCGTCCACCAGGTTGATGAAGCGCCGGGCCATGTCTTCCTTGGCCACGCCCATCTGCTCGACGTTGGCCAGCAGCACCGCGTGGAAGATCTTGCCCAGCTCGATGTAATCGTTCTGGCTGCGCGGGCCATCGCACAGCTCGCGGAACTCGAACCAGGCCACATCGTCGCCGACCTTGCGCGCAGTCAGGCTGCGGTTCTCGACCACCAGCGCTTCGTTTTCCTGCACCACGCAGTGCTCGGGCAACAGGCTCCTGAAGCTCCTTTCCAGGCTCGCCTCGGCCGCCGCGTCCAGCGGCCAGTGAAACAGCTCGGCCTGCTCCAGCGCACGCAGGCGGTAATCGATGCCGCTGTCGACATTGACGATCTCGGTGTGCTCTTTCAGCAGGGCGATGGCCGGCAGGAAGCGCGCACGCTGCAGGCCGTCCTTGTACAGGCCGTCCGGCACGATGTTGGAGGTCGCCACCAGGCTCACGCCGTTCTTGAACAGCTCCTCGAGCAGGGTGGCGAGAATCATCGCGTCGGTGATGTCGGAGACGAAGAACTCGTCGAAGCAGATCACCCGTGCCTCGTCGGCGAAGCGCTTGCCGATGATCACCAGCGGGTTCTTCTCGCCCTTGAGGGTTTTCATCTCCTCGTGCACGCGCTTCATGAAGCGGTGGAAGTGCGTGCGCACCTTGCGCTCGAACGGCAGCGAATCGAAGAAGGTATCGACCAGGTAGGTCTTGCCGCGACCGACGCCGCCCCAGAAGTACAGACCCTTGACCGGTCCCTGTGGCTTTCTGGCAAACAGCTTGCCGAACACGCCGGGACCACCCTTGTCGGCGGCGACCAGGTCGTCATACAGGCGCTGCAGATGACGCACTGCGGTTTCCTGGGCGGCATCATGGAAGAATTCGGGACGTTCGAGGTCAGCCTGGTAGCGCGCTAGGGGAGTCATATTCGTTAGCCGGGCAAGTAAAACGGGGGCGTCACTTTAGCGACGCCCTCCGCGCTTGGCAATCGGCTTATAGACGGCGTACCGGTCCGTGGGAGGGGCTTTAGCCGCGACCGCTTGCCGGTGCCAATGCATCGCGGCTAAAGCCCCTCCCACAAAGCCACCTTCCAGCCCGTCATTCCTGCGGGGCCAAGGCCTCGCGCAGGCGCAGGATCGCCGCCTGACAGGCGCTGCTGTCGGCAAACGAGGGACTTTGCGCCACGCATTCACCATCCAGCCATACCCCGAAGGCGTCGCCCTCTTCGCGCAGATCCAGCGGCTCGCCCGACTGCAGACGCTTGTTCACCTGCCCGGCCGACTTGCCATCGGCAAACGACCTGGACAGCAGCAGTTGCTCGCCGCTCGCATCCAGCAGGCGGAAGCGGAAGCTGCCGTCTTCGTCGCGAAAACTGACGAAGCGCGCACTCTTGCTCGCCTTCTTCTTGCCGCTCTCGGCACCGACTGGCTGGCTGCGGAACGAACGCAAGCCGACCGCCTCGCGCAGCTCGCCGAGGAACGGCGTGGCGATCCTGCGCGCCTTGGCCGCCCCGGCCAGGAGGATGTCCTCTAGATCGGCCGGCCTTTCGATCAGGGCGTGGTAGCGCTCACGCGCCTCGCCCAACTCGGCCTCGAGCAGCTGGAACAATTGCTGCTTGGCTTCGCCCCAGGCCAGTCCGGCCTCCAGCGCGGCGCGAAAATCCGCCTGCTGCGTGGGTGCGGCGAAGGCCTGATACAGGGTAAACAGATGGGAACTGTCCGGATCCTTGGCCTCGCCGGGCAGCCTGGAATCGGTGACGATGCGGGCAATGGCATCCTTGAGCTGCCTGGCGCTGCCGAACAGCGGGATGGTGTTGTCGTAGCTCTTGCTCATCTTGCGCCCGTCGAGGCCCGGCAGGGTCGCCACATCCTCTTCGATCACCGCCTCGGGCAGGGTGAACAGCTCCCTGCCCTGGCCGAACAGGTGATTGAAGCGCTGGGCGATGTCGCGGGCCATTTCCACGTGCTGGATCTGGTCGCGACCGACCGGCACCTTGTGTGCATTGAACATCAGGATATCCGCGGCCATCAGCACCGGGTAGCTGAACAGACCCATGCTGATGCCGGCATCCGGGTCTTCGCCCTGCTCGACATTCTTGTCCACCGATGCCTTGTAGGCATGCGCACGGTTGAGCAGACCCTTGCCGGCGACACAGGTGAGCAGCCAGCACAGCTCGGGGATTTCCGGGATATCCGACTGGCGATAGAAGGTCGCCTTGTTCACATCCAGACCGCAAGCCAGCCAGGTGGCGGCGATTTCCAGGCGCGAGCGCTGGATGCGCGCCGGCTCGTCGCACTTGATCAGCGCATGGTAGTCGGCGAGAAAATAGAATGAATCCGCATCGGCAGCGCGGCTGGCGACTATCGCCGGGCGAATGGCGCCGGCGTAGTTGCCGAGGTGCGGGGTGCCGGTGGTGGTGATGCCGGTAAGGATACGAGTGGTCATGTTCAGGTTCGCTTTACTTGAGCCATCTTCTGATCTCGCGAGCTAGAGCCTGGCTAGGCAAAAACAGGCGAGGAAGCGGAGTTTACTTGGGTAAATGAGCATTCCGAGCCTGTTTTTAACGACGCCAGGCCGACGCGCAGCAGATCAGAGACGCGGCAGCAGCAGATCCTTGAGATCAGTAAGCTTGCCGTGAAAAAAGTGGCCGCATTCTGCCACTTTCAGCAGCTCATGGGCACGCCCCAAGCCGGCGGACCAGGCATAAACCACCTGCGGATCTATCACCTCATCGGCCTCGGGCTGAATCAACGTCAGCGGACAGCGCTGCGCCGGCGGATTCTCGGCAGTCAGCCGGTTGACCGCCGGCGCCACCATGATCAACTGCGCCAGCTCCACCCCCTGGTTTTCCAGGCGGCCACCGAGGCTGGCGGCGACAAAGCCGCCGAAGGAGAAACCCAGCAGGGTCAGGGGCAGCTGCGGGTAGCGCTGGCGCAGCCAATGGGCCACGGCCTCTGCATCATCCACCTCACCGCTGGCCATATCATGGCTGCCGGCACTGCTACCGACCCCGCGATAATTGAAGCGCAGGGTAGCCAGACCGGCATCGCGAGCGCTGCGCTGCAGGGTCGAGACGACCTTGTTGAGCATGGTCCCGCCCTGCGCCGGATTGGGATGGCAGATCAGCGCAACGCCGTGCGCTTCGCTTAGGTCGAGGGACAGGGCTTGCAACTGGCCACAGGGGCCATCGATCAAAACGGGGGTTTCGCGGGTGAGCAACGGTGAACTCCGTGACCTCTCAGAGGGTCGACTCGTCTAGCTGACAGCCTGCGTCGCACAGCATTACATTGCGGTATACAGCGCAGGTTCCAGCCGTTAACGTAAAGCAAAGCCGTTTAGAGAGGAAGGACTCGTGGAACAGACGCTCACAGCCTGGTTGCTACCGGCCATCACCCTGGTAGCCGGCATTGCCATCGGCTTCCTGATTGCCCGCCTTGCGCCCAATGCAGCCCCCGGCCGCACACAACGCCAGTTGGACGAGATTCAGGAACGCTTCGACGCCTACCAAAGCGAAGTGGTAACCCATTTCAATACCACTGCCAATCTGGTGAAGAAGCTCACCCAGAGCCATCAGGACGTGCAGCAACACCTGTCCGAAGGGGCCAACCGCCTGGCACTCGACGAACTGACCCGCCAGCGCCTGCTGGCCAGCCTGCATGCAGAAGACGGCGGCGAACGGCGCGAGCGCCTGAAGCCTCCGGTATCCCAGGAAATGCCCAAGGACTATGCACCGAAAAGCGCCGATGTACCGGGCATGCTCGACGAAAGCTACGGCCTGAAGAACAAACGCTAAAGATTATGGCCGCCGGACACGTGCGCAGCTCAGCTGTTCGGCAAGCCTGAAAACACCCCGCATCAGCGGAAAAACCATATGCCGACTGCGCGCTGCACGTTACGGGTGCAGACCCAACAAAAAGCCCCGCTCGAGAGCGGGGCTTTTTGTTGGGCGTACGACCGTTAGATGGCGCCGCGCTCACGCAACAGCGCCAGCACCTGCCTGACGCCCTCTTCCAGCGACAGGCTCTGGGTGTCGATGACCAGATCGGCATCCAGGGGCACGTCATAGGGGAAGGACAGGCCCGGGATATTGTCGCCTGCCGCCGCATACAAGCCCTGCGGGTCACGTTCGGCACAGGCCTGTGGAGAGGCCTGCACATAGACGGTGATCAAGCGCTCGCCACCGATCAACGCCTTGGCCTGCTCGCGGCCTTCGGCGTCCGGTGCGACGAAAGCCGCCAGGGTCAGCAGGCCGGCCTCGTTGAACTGGCGCGCGACATGGGCGGCACGCCGCCAGTTCTCGGTACGTCCGGCGCGATCCTGCGGCAAGCCCTTGTTCAGGTCGTGGCGCAGGTTCTGTCCATCCAGCACGTAGACCGCACGGCCCATGTCGAACAGCTTGCGCTCCACGGCATAGGCCAGGGTGCTCTTGCCGGCGCCGGACAGGCCGCTGAACAGCACGGTGGCCGGCTGCTGGCCGAAGCGGCTGACGCGCTCCTCGGTGGAGACGTGAGCGAGCTTGCCGTGGTGGCCGTCGGCGTGCTGCGCACCGACCGGCTTGGCGATGATCATGCCGGCGCCGACGGTGCCGTTGGTCAGACGATCTATGACGATGAAGGCGCCAGTGGTGCGATTGTGGGCGTAACCGTCGAGGGCGATGGGCGCATCCAGGGCGACACGCACCTGACCGATCTCGTTCAGCTGCAAGCTGCTCGCCGGGCCATGTTCCAGGGTGTTCACATCGACCCGGTGGGTGATGCTGGCAATCGAGGCCGGCACATAGCTGGTGGCGCGCTTGATGTCGTACTTCTTGCCCGGCAGCATCGGCTCCTCGCTCATCCACACCAGCATGGCGTCGAAGCTGTCGCTGATCTGCGGGCGATTGTCGGCATGCACCAGCATGTCGCCACGGGACACGTCGATCTCGTCTTCCAGGGTCAGGGTGATCGCCTGGCCCGGGCCGGCGTGTTCCAACTCGCCTTCGTAGGTGACGATGGACTTGACCTTGCTGCCCTTGCCGGACGGCAACACCACCACCTCGTCACCCTTGCGCACGATGCCGCTGGCCAGGGTGCCGGCGAAACCGCGGAAGTTCAGGTTGGGACGATTGACGTACTGCACCGGGAAACGCAGGTCGGTGAAGTTGCGATCGCCGGCCACTTCGACGGTCTCGAGGATTTCCATCAGCGACTGGCCGTCGTACCAGGGCGAACGCTCGCTGCGGCTGACCACGTTGTCGCCCTTGAGCGCCGACATGGGCACGAAGTGCAGGGTGCTCGGCTTGAGCGCGATGCCTTCGGCGAACTTCAGGTAATCGGCCTTGATCTGCTCGAACACGCCCTGATCGAAGCCCTTGAGGTCCATCTTGTTGATGGCCACGACTATGTGCTTGATGCCCAGCAGGCTAGCGATGAAGCTGTGGCGCTTGGTCTGGGTCTGCACGCCGTAACGGGCGTCGATCAGGATGATCGCCAGGTCGCAGGTCGAAGCGCCGGTCGCCATATTGCGGGTGTACTGCTCATGGCCGGGAGTGTCGGCGATGATGAACTTGCGCTTGGCGGTGCTGAAGTAGCGGTAGGCCACATCGATGGTGATGCCCTGCTCGCGCTCGGCCTGCAGGCCGTCGACCAGCAGCGCCAGATCCACGTCCTCGCCGGTGGTGCCGGACTTCTTCGAGTCGCGGGTGATGGCTTCCATATGATCTTCGTAGATCATCTTGGAGTCGTGCAGCAGACGCCCGATCAGGGTGCTCTTGCCGTCGTCGACGTTGCCGCAGGTGAGAAAGCGCAGCAGCTCTTTGCGTTCGTGCTGGGCCAGGTAAGCGAGGATGTCCTCGCTGATCAAATCGGATTGGTGCGACATATCAAAAATACCCCTGACGTTTTTTCTCTTCCATCGAACCTGCACCATCGTGGTCGATGACCCGACCCTGGCGCTCGGAAGTACGGGTCAGGAGCATTTCCTGGATGATTTCCGGCAAGGAGGCGGCGGTGGATTCCACGGCGCCGGTCAGCGGGTAGCAGCCGAGAGTACGGAAACGCACCATCTTCTTCTGGATCCCGGCTTTTTCTTCGTCGGACAGGTGCTCGAGGATGCGCTCGTCGTCGATCATCACCAGGGTGCCGTTACGCTCGATCACTTCGCGCTCGGCGGCGAAGTACAGCGGTACGATCGGGATGCTTTCCAGGTAGATGTACTGCCAGATGTCCAGCTCGGTCCAGTTGGACAGCGGGAACACGCGGATCGACTCGCCCTTCTTGACCTTGCCGTTATAGACGTTCCACAGCTCGGGACGCTGGTTCTTCGGGTCCCAGCGGTGCTTGTTGTCGCGGAACGAGTAGACCCGCTCCTTGGCCCGGGACTTCTCCTCGTCGCGCCGGGCGCCGCCGAAGGCCGCATCGAAGCCGTACTTGTCCAGCGCCTGCTTGAGGCCCTCGGTCTTCATGATGTCGGTGTGCTTGGCGCTGCCATGGGTGAAGGGGTTGATGTTCTGCGCCACGCCGTCCGGATTGACGTGGGTAATCAGCTCCAGGCCCATTTCGGCGACCATCTTGTCGCGGAACGAATACATCTCCTGAAATTTCCAGCGCGTGTCGACGTGCATCACCGGGAACGGCAGCTTGCCCGGAAAGAACGCCTTGCGCGCCAGGTGCAGCATCACGGCGGAGTCTTTACCGATGGAATAGAGCATTACCGGGTTGTCGAATTCGGCGGCCACTTCACGAATGATGTGGATACTTTCCGCCTCCAGCTGTTTCAGGTGGGTCAATTTATCGAGCATGGTTACTCACGGTTTGCAGTGAAATTGGGCCGGCGGGCCGTGGACGATGGCGCACTCTAGCACAGCACCCGCTTCTAATCAGGAGGCTATCTAGATCGAAACGATCTAGCTTTATACCCGCAGAACCGGCCAGCCATGCGCCGTCAGATGGGATTGGGACAGTCGATAAACAGGTGTTCGATGGCGAACCGGCGCGCCAGGTAATCGCCCAGCGCCTGCACGCCATAGCGCTCGGTGGCATGATGGCCGGCGGCGATAAAGCTGATGCCATTCTCGCGGGCGCTGTGAAAGGTCTGCTCGGACGCCTCACCGGTCAGATAGAGATCGACGCCGGCCGCGATGGCCTGGTCGATATAGCCCTGACCGCCACCGGTGCACCAACCGATTCGGCGAACCATCTCCAAGCCTTCGACCAGCAAGGGCTCGCGACCGAGCACCTCCTGTACCCGTCTGGCGAAATCGCGCGGACTCATGGGCTCGGACAAGGAGCCGAGCAAACCGACGCTGCGCGGATCATCCGGATCGAGTGGCCCCTCGACGGTAATCTCGAGCTGGGCGGCCAACTGCACGTTATTGCCGACCTCCGGGTGCACGTCGAGCGGCAGGTGGTAGGCCAGCAGGCTGATGTCGTTGCTCAGCAGGGTTTTCAAGCGGCGCTGCTTCATCCCGGTGATGCACGGATTCTCACCCTTCCAGAAATAGCCGTGATGCACCAGCAGTACGTCGGCCTCGGCCGCGACCGCCGCATCGACCAGGGCCTGGCTCGCGGTTACTCCGCTGACGATACGCCGCACCTGGGGCCGTCCTTCGATTTGCAAACCATTCGGGCAGTAATCGCTGATCCGAGCGGCGTTCAAGTAGCGTTGCGCTTCTGCCACCAGGGTGGTCAAGGCAATAGCCATATGGATTCCTCACCAGCTGTTACAGGCCGCTGCCTTATTGGCAATCGCCCCTCTATAATGGCGCACCTTAAGGGGCGCATCAGCCTCCCGCAACCTTCAGGATTTCATCGATGTTCAAGGCCCTGCGTTTTCTCGGCTGGCCCCTGCTGGTCGGTGTGTTATCGGCCCTGCTGATCATTCAGTACTTTCCGCAATGGGTTGGCCTGCCCACCCAGGATGTACAACTACGCCAGGCGCCTGTCTATGGCCCGACACAGGAAGGTCCGGTGTCCTACGCCACCGCGGTGGGTACAGCCTCGCCGGCGGTAGCCAACCTGTACACCACCAAGTTCATCAGCAAACCGGCTCACCCCATGTTCGAGGATGAGCAATTTCGCAAGTTCTTTGGCGACAGCCTGCCGCGTCAACGGCGCATGGAATCCAGCCTGGGTTCGGCGGTGATCATGAGCCCGGAAGGCTATCTGCTGACCAACAACCATGTGGTCACGGGTGCCGACCAGATAGTGGTGGCCTTGCGCGATGGCCGGGAAACCCTGGCCCGAATCATCGGCAGCGATCCGGAAACAGATCTCGCCGTGCTGAAAATCGATCTGCCTGACCTTCCGGCGATCACCCTCGGGCGCTCGGACAACATCAAGATCGGCGACGTCACCCTGGCCATCGGCAACCCCTTCGGCGTCGGCCAGACCGTGACCATGGGCATCATCAGCGCCACCGGGCGCAACCAATTGGGCCTCAACACCTACGAAGACTTCATCCAGACCGATGCGGCGATCAACCCCGGCAACTCCGGCGGAGCGCTGGTCGACGCCCATGGCAACCTGGTCGGCATCAATACCGCGATCTTCTCCAAGTCCGGCGGCTCGCAAGGTATCGGCTTCGCCATTCCGGTGAAACTGGCCCTGGAGGTGATGCAGGCGATCATCGAGCAGGGCCAGGTGATTCGCGGCTGGCTGGGCATCGAGGTGCAACCGTTGACTCCGGAACTGGCGGAATCCTTCGGCCTGGAGGGGCGCCCCGGTATCGTCGTCGCCGGCATCTACCGCGATGGCCCGGCGCAGAAGGCCGGCCTGCAACCCGGCGACCTGATCCTCAATATCGACGGTGAAGCGGCTGGCGACGGCCGCCGCTCGATGAACCAGGTGGCGCGCACCAAGCCCGGCGAGAAGATCCGCATCGAGATCATGCGTAACGGCAAGCCCATGGACCTGAGCGCCGAGATCGGCGTACGGCCGCCGGCGAACGGCAGCTGACAAGTCCAATTTTCATTTGATAGCTCTTCTCAATTGAATTTAATGTTATGTTATTACATTAAACTCAATCGACTGGAGCCGCCCTTTGCGCACTACCTATGCCCTGCTTGCCAGCCTGCTGGCTCCCAGCGCTCTCGCCGCAGATTCCCCCGCCCGCCTCGCAGACAGCATCATCAGCGCCAGCCCCGAGTTGGCCGACGGCCCCGTGCAGGGCTATCGCGCCACCCGTTCGGCCAGCGCGACCAAGACCGACACGCCCCTGCAGGAGGTTCCGCAGAGCATCGCGGTGGTGCCGGCCCAGGTGCTGGAAGACCTCGATATCAGCCGCCTCGACCGCGCTCTGGACTTCGCAGGCGGCGTCGCCAAGCAGAACAATTTCGGCGGCCTGACCTTCTATTCCTACAGCATCCGCGGCTTCAGCACCGGCGAGCTGTACCGCAACGGCTTCGCCATCAACCGCGGCAGTTACCCGTCGCCGGATGCCGGCAGCCTCGAACGCATCGAAGTGCTCAAGGGCCCGGCGGCGAGCGTCTACGGGCGGAGCGACCCTGGTGGGACGGTCAATCTGGTCACCAAGAAGCCCAAGGGCGAGGAGTTCAGTCAGCTCAAGCTGAACGCCGGGCGCTGGGACCGCTACCGCAGCAGCCTGGACCTCAACGCGCCGCTGGACGACCAACACGACCTGCTCGGTCGGGTCAACCTGGCGGTGGAGGACAACGGCAGCTTTCGCGATCACGTCGACAGCCAGCGTCGCGTGCTCAGCCCCTCGCTGAGCTGGCAGCTCGCTCCCGACACCCGCCTGCTGCTGGAAACTGAATTTATCCAGCAGGAAGCGGTGTTCGACCGCGGCATTCCGGCGGTGAACGGCGAGTTGGGGGCGGTCAAGCGCTCCACCTTCCTCGGCGAAGCCAACGACGGCGACACCCGCACCGACAGTCAGCTGCTCCAGGCCAGCCTGGAGCAACTGCTGAACGACCAGTGGAGCCTGCGCCTAGCCACCCAGTACCTGCGCGGCGAGATGAGCGGCGACGCCAGCGAGTCGCGCACACTGGTAGGCGACCAGGTCAGCCGTATCTTGCGCCAGCGCGATTTCGCCTGGCACGACAGCATCACCCAACTGGAGCTGCACGGCGACCTGATTCTCGGCAACTGGCGGCACCGCCCGCTCGTCGGGCTGGAGTACGAGAACTATCGCAACAGTCTGAAGTACCCGCAGAGCGCCACCTCGCTGGTCTACGGGCAGAACATCTACGCACCGGTATACGGCAAGGACAAGCCCGCCCTGGTCGCGGCGAACGACTTCTTCGAGCACACCGAGAGTCAAGCCCTCAGCCTGCAGGACCAGATCGCCTTCAGCGAACGCCTGCACGGCCTGTTCGGCGTGCGTCTGGAGCGCTTCGAACAACGCGCCGAGAATCGCAGTACGGGCAGCGAGCACAGCCAGCTAAAGGACGTGGTCATGCCGCGTGCCGGCCTGCTCTACCAGCTAACCCCCCAGGTGGCGGTGTTCACCAACGCCTCGCAGTCGGTGCGACCGAATACCCTCGGCTCCCAGAGCCAGGTGTTCGGCCCGGAAAAAGGCATCGGCTACGAGACTGGCCTCAAACTCGACCTGCTGGACGGTCGTCTCGGCGCCAATATCGCGCTGTTCCACATCGACAAGGAAAACGTGCTGACCGCCGATCCGGCCAATCCCGGCGAACAGATCGCCGCCGGCGAAGCGCGCAGCCGCGGCGTTGACCTGCAGCTGAGCGGCCAGCTCAGCCACGCGATCCGTCTGATCGCCGCCTACGCCTACGTCGACGCCGAGGTGACCAAGGACAACACCCTGGCCGAGGGCAGCCCGCTGCTCGGCGTGGCCAAGCACAGCGGCAGCCTGCTCGGCGTCTACGAGTTCCAAGACGGCCGGCTACGCGGCTCGGATGTCGGCGCCGCACTCAACTATGTAGGTGACCGTTCCGGCCAGGCTGGTAGCGACTTCGAGTTGCCGGCCTACAGCACCGTCGACCTGCTCGCCCATTATCAGGCCAGCGACGACCTGCGCCTGGGCTTGAACCTCAACAACCTGTTCGACCGCAAGTACTACGAACGCTCGTACAACAGCGTTTGGGTCATGCCGGGCGAACCACGCAACCTCAGTATCAACTTGACACTCGACCTGTGAAACAAGGAAAACCCATGAAAAAGACCCTACCTCTCCTCGCCGCCTTCCTGTTTATCGGCCAGGTCAACGCCCATGGCCTCTGGACCGAGCAACGTCGCGGCAATATCGAAACCATTTACGGCCATGGCGCTGAGGACGATGCCTTCAAGGCCGAGAAGATCAGCGGCGCCTGGGCTTACGACAGCCGCGGCAAGATGATCCCGGTCACGCTCAAGCGTCTGGACGACCACGCCCGCCTGGAACCGCTGAGCCCGCCAGCCGTGGTCGCCGTGGCGCTGGACAACGGTCCCTGGTCCCTGACCCCGAATAAGCAGTGGATCAACCAAGGCCGCAGCAAGGTGCCCACATCGACCCAATCCTTGCATACCTTCAAATACAGCCTGGCGATCTGCGACGAAGGCGTCAGCCTACCGGCGCTCGATCAGTTGAAGATGGTCATAGTGCCGGAGGCCGACCCGCTCGAAGTTGGCGTGGGCAAGCTGCTGCCGGTGCGCGTGCTGATCGACGGCAAACCCGCCGCGGGCATTGAACTGGTCGGCGACTACCGCAGCGCCCCGCACCAGATCAGCACCAAGACCGACGCGACAGGCCGCGCCCAGGTCATGGTGCGCAACGAAGGGCTGAACATCATCGCGGCCGAAGCCTACTTGCCGGTGGCCAATGATCCAGATATCGAAACCCGCGGCCTGTTCGCCTCGCTGACCTTCCTCGGCGAGGCACACCACGAGTAGACGGGTGATGAAAAGCCGGCAGCGCTTGCGCGATGCCGGCCCTTGGGTAGCCCGGATGCAATCCGGGGTTGATGCAGGAACGGCTACAGCCCTTGCAGGGCGTCCAGCAGCGCCTGGTTCTGCTCCGGCGCGCCTATGCTGATGCGCAGGAACTGGGCGATCCGCGCCTGCGTGAAGTGGCGCACTATCACCCCCTGCTCGCGCAGGCCGGCGGCCAGGGTCGCGGCATCCTTGTGCGGATGGCGGGCGAAGACGAAGTTGGCGGCCGAAGGCAACACCTCGAAGCCCAGCGCCTGCAGACCCGCCACCACGCTTTCGCGGCTGTCGATGACCTGGCGGCAGGTCTGCTCGAAATAGGCGCGATCCTCGAAGGCCGCCGCCGCGCCGGCAATCGCCAGGCGATCGAGCGGGTAAGAGTTGAAACTGTTCTTGATCCGCTCCAGCGCCTCGATCAGCTGCGGGTGGCCGACTGCCAGACCGACGCGCAGACCGGCCAACGAACGCGACTTGGACAGGGTCTGGGTCACCAGCAGGTTCGGGTATTGATCCACCAGGGCGATGGCGCTCTGGCCGCCGAAGTCGATATAGGCCTCGTCCACCAGCACCACGCTGTCCGGATTGGCCTTGAGCAGGCGCTCGATGGCGTCCAGGGCCAGCAGGCAGCCGGTCGGCGCATTGGGATTGGGGAAGACGATGCCACCGTTGGGCCGCGCATAATCCTCGACGCGGATCTGGAACTGCTCATCCAGGGCGATCGCCTCCGAGGCGATACCGTAGAGCCCGCAGTAGACCGGGTAGAAGCTGTAACTGATATCCGGGAACAGCAGCGGCTTGTCATGCTGGAACAGGCCGTGAAAGGCATGCGCCAGCACTTCGTCGGAACCGTTGCCGACGAACACCTGGGCCGGCGTCACGCCGTAGTAATCGGCCACCGCCTGCTTGAGGCGCTCGCCGTTGGGGTCCGGGTACAGGCGCAGGTTGTCGTTCAGCTCGGCCTGCATCGCCGCAATCGCCCTGGGCGAGGGCCCATAGGGGTTCTCGTTGGTATTGAGCTTGACCAGTCTGGCCAGTTTCGGCTGCTCGCCCGGCACATAGGGCACCAGGTCCTTGACGAAGGGGCTCCAGAATTTGCTCATCTGCCCTTCTCTCCTCGAATTCGTTGCGTTTTTTGATGGGCATCGCTGCGTTCAACCTAGGCGGCACCAGCCATCCTACGGCTTGATGCGGTACTCGGCGCTACGCGCGTGGGCGGTCAGCGACTCACCACGGGCCAATACACTGGCACTCTTGCCCAGCTCCGACGCCCCGGCGGCCGAGCAGTGGATGATCGACGAGCGCTTCTGGAAGTCGTAGACGCCCAGCGGCGAGGAATAACGCGCGGTGCCGGAGGTCGGCAGTACATGATTCGGTCCGGCGCAGTAATCGCCCAGCGCCTCGGCGGTGTAGCGCCCCATAAAGATGGCACCGGCATGGCGGATCTGCGGCAGGTATTGCTCGGGGTTTTCCACCGACAGCTCCAGGTGTTCCGGGGCGATGCGATTGGCCACTTCCATGGCCTGGGCCATATCGGCGACCTGAATCAGCGCGCCGCGGGCCTCGAGGGAGGCGCGGATGATTTCGGCGCGCTCCATGGTCGGCAACAATTTGGCGATGCTGGCGGCGACGCGATCGAGGAAGGCGGCATCCGGGCTGAGCAGAATCGACTGGGCGTCTTCGTCGTGCTCGGCCTGGGAGAACAGGTCCATGGCGATCCAGTCCGGGTCGGTCTGGCCGTCGCAGACCACCAGAATCTCCGAGGGTCCGGCGATCATGTCGATGCCGACCTTGCCGAACACATGGCGCTTGGCGGTGGCCACGTAGATGTTGCCGGGACCGACGATCTTGTCCACCGGCGGCACGCTCTCGGTGCCGTAGGCCAGCGCAGCGACGGCCTGGGCGCCGCCGATGGTGAACACCCGGTCGACCCCGGCGATGCAGGCGGCGGCCAGCACCAGCTCGTTGATTTCGCCGCGCGGGGTCGGCACCACCATCACCACTTCCGGCACGCCGGCGACCTTGGCCGGAATCGCATTCATCAGCACCGAGGACGGGTAGGATGCCTTGCCGCCCGGTACATAGAGGCCGGCGCGGTCCAGCGGCGTGACCTTCTGGCCCAGCACGGTGCCGTCGGCCTCGGTGTAGGTCCAGGAATCCTGCACCTGCTTCTCGTGGTAGCTGCGTACCCGCTCGGCGGCGATTTCCAGCGCCTGGCGCTGCGCCGCGGTGATACGGGTCAGGGCCAGCTCCAGACGTTCGCGCGGCAGGATCAGGTCGTCCATCGAGGCCACGTCCAGGCCGTCGAATTGCTTGGTGAACTCGACCAGTGCCGCATCGCCGCGCTCGCGCACGGCCTTGATGATCTCCAGCACACGCTGGTTGACCGCATCGTCCGAGACACTTTCCCAGCTCAGCAGATGATCCAGATGACGGGCGAAACCCTGGTCGGCGGCGTCGAGTCGGCGGATGGCGAGAGGAGCAGTCATGGTCAAGCCTCGTGTGATAGCAAAAATTCAGGCGCCGCTAGATTAGCAAGCCCACCGCGCGGGCACCTGAGAATTTGGCTATGACACGGATAGGCGAGTGCGACTCAACGCCGCACTAAGTGGCGTCAGCCAGGATGTCGCGCCTCGACCGCTTCGCGCAGGGTGTCGATCAGCGCCTGGATACGCGCGTGCTGCATCTTCATCGAGGCCTTGTTGACGATCAGCCGCGAACTGATGGTGGCGATCAGCTCCTGGGCTTCCAGGCCGTTGGCGCGCAGGGTATTGCCGGTGTCGACCACATCGATGATCTTGTCGGCCAGCCCCACCAGCGGCGCCAGCTCCATCGAGCCGTAGAGCTTGATGATATCGACCTGACGGCCCTGCTCGGCGTAGTAACGTTTGGCCACGTTGACGAACTTGGTGGCCACCCGCAGCCGGCCCTTGGGCTCGGCTGCGCCGACGGCACCGGCGGTCATCAGCTTGCACTGGGCGATGCGCAAGTCCAGCGGCTCGTACAAACCCTGGCCACCGTACTCCATCAGCACGTCCTTGCCGGCCACGCCGAGATCGGCGGCACCATGTTCGACATAGGTCGGCACGTCGGTGGCGCGCACGATCAGCAGGCGCACGTCGTCCAGGGTGGTCGGGATGATCAGCTTGCGGCTTTTGTCCGGATTCTCGGTCGGCTCTATGCCGGCCGCGGCGAGCAGCGGCAGGGTGTCGTCGAGGATGCGGCCCTTGGATAGCGCTATGGTCAGCATGAAGCAGGTTTCCTTAGGAGCTGGAGCAAGCCAGCCCGTGCGAGCTGGTTGTTGGGCAGCGCAGCACTAGTAGGCTGTTGAAAAACTACCTGCGTTGCCGATGCGTCGTTAAAAACAGGCTCAAAATGCTCATTTACAACAGTAAACTGCGCTTTTTCGCCTGTTTTTGCCTAGCCTCGGCTGCCTCGCCTACGTTTTTCAACGGCCTACTAGACACCACCCTAACCCGGCACGCGGCGGATTTTAGCGCCGAGCATCTGCAGTTTTTCCTCGATGCACTCGTAACCACGGTCGATGTGGTAGATGCGGTCGATCAGGGTATCGCCGTCGGCGACCAGGGCGGCGATGACCAGGCTGGCCGAGGCTCGCAGGTCGGTGGCCATGACCGGCGCGCCCTTGAGCTTGTCGACACCGGTGACGATCGCGGTGTTGCCCTCGACCTGGATCTGCGCGCCCATGCGGGTCATTTCGTAGACATGCATGAAGCGGTTCTCGAACACGGTTTCGATCACCGTGCCGGTTCCTTCGGCAATCGCGTTGAGGGCGATGAACTGCGCCTGCATATCGGTCGGGAACGCCGGATAAGGCGCGGTACGCAGGTTGACGGCTTTCGGCCGCTTACCCTTCATGTCCAGCTCGATCCAGTCGGCGCCGGTGGTGATTTCCGCGCCGGCCTCCTGCAACTTGGACAGCACCGCTTCCAGGGTGGTCGGATCGGTATCTTTCAGCTTGACCCGGCCGCCAGTCGCCGCGGCCGCTACCAGGTAGGTACCGGTTTCGATACGGTCGGGCATCACATTGAAACGCGCACCATGCAGGCGCTCGACGCCATCGATGGTGATGGTGTCGGTACCGGCACCGGAGATCTTCGCGCCCATGGCGATCAGGCAGTTGGCCAGATCGACCACTTCCGGCTCGCGCGCGGCGTTTTCCAGCACGCTGCGGCCCCTGGCCAGGGTGGCGGCCATCATGATGTTCTCGGTACCGGTCACGCTCACGGTATCGAAGAAGAAGTGCGCGCCGCGCAAGCCGCCCTCGGGTGCCTTGGCCTTGATATAGCCGGCTTCGACATCGATGATCGCGCCCATGGCTTCGAGGCCGCGAATGTGCAGGTCGACCGGCCGCGAACCAATCGCGCAACCGCCGGGCAGGGCGACTTCGGCCTCACCGAAACGCGCCACCATCGGCCCGAGCACCAGGATCGAGGCACGCATGGTCTTCACCAGCTCGTAAGGCGCGATCAGGGTCTTGATCGCCCGCGCATCCACTTCGACGCTGAGTTTCTCGTCGATGATCGGCTCGATGCCCATGCGCCCGAACAGCTCGATCATGGTGGTGATGTCGTGCAGGTGCGGCAGGTTGCAGATGGTCACCGGCGCATCGCCCAGCAGGGTGGCGGCGAGAATCGGCAGGGCGGAGTTCTTCGCCCCGGAAATGCGAATCTCGCCATTCAGGCGCACACCGCCGGTAATAATCAGTTTGTCCATGACTCTCTCGATTTAGCAGCGCGCGGCCCAATCGGCACGGCTGAAGAATTTCATGCTCACCGCATGGATACTGCCATCGGCAATCCAGGGATTCAGGTGGGCGTAGACCTGCTGTTGACGTTTGACCGGACTGAGGCCGGCCAACTCATCACCAATCAGGTTCAGCTGGAAGTTACAGCCTTCGCCTTCAACTTCCACCCGGGTGTTTGGCAATTTGGCCTCCAGGAGGCTTTTTACTTCTTGGGCCTGCATGCTCAACCTCGATCAACGCATTCATAAACGACAGCAGAGCCAGGGCTCGCGGCCGCGCATCATACAAAAAAAGCCACTCGCCTGCGAACCCCCGCGCGGGCTGCCCCGACCGCGAACCGGTCTCACGCCTCCAGCGGCAGCACGTCCAGCAGCCCGGAGACACTGGCGATCTCGTGCATATCCTCGGGCAGACTGCGCACCACCAGGCTCTTGCCCGCAGCCCGGGCGTCGCGCATGAACGCCAGCAACAGCGACAGGCCCACACTGCTGGACTTGTCCACAGCCGCACAATCGATCACACAGCCAGCCGCCTGACTGGCGGCAATCAGCCGTCCACCCTGCTCGCGCAAGAGCGGGCCACTGCGATAATCGAGCACGCCAGAGAGCCGCAACAGCCCCGGCGACTGTTCGACTATAGCGCCCTGGCTCACGACTCGCCCTTGGCCTGACGGGCCTTGGCCACGGTATCGGCCCAGCTGTCGATGACCTTGTCCAGGTCATTGCGGTTGTTCTGCATGGACTGGGCGAACTGATCGCGGAACAGCTTGCCGACGTTGATACCGTTGATGATCAGGTTGCGCATCTTCCAGTTGTCATCCTGACTGACCATGGTGTAGGACAGCGGATAGACGGTGCCATTGCCGTCCTTGATTTCCATGTTCACCGCCGCGCGTTGCGGATCCTGCTTGCCACTGGGCGGCAGCACGCGAATATCCTGATTGTCGTATTCGAGCAGGGCGTTGCCATAGAACTGCATCAGGCTGCGCTTGAAGTTCTCCTGGAAACGCTGCATCTGCTCGGGCGTGGCCTGGCGCGAGTAGCGCACGGTCATCACCCCGCGGGAAATACCGTCGACATCCACCACCGGGCCGAGAATATCGTTCAGCGCGGCGTAAAAAGCCTCCGGATCATTGCGGTATTTGTCTTTATTGACCTTCAGGTCTTCCAGCAGGCTGGTGGTGGTCTGCTGCACCACCTGATGGGCGCTCGGCGCAGCGACAACCAGCAGCGGCAGGGCCGCCAGCAGCACGAACAGGCTGTTACGCAGGGTCTTGAACATGGTGGGAGCCCTCATTATTTGGCTTCGTCTTTATTGACCGAATTGAGCAGAAATTTACCGATCAGGTCTTCCAGCACCAGCGACGACTGGGTGTCGTAGATGGTACCGCCCTCGACGAGCACCTCTTCGTCACCGCCAACACTGATGCCGACGTACTTCTCGCCGAGCAAACCGGCAGTCAGGATCGATGCGGTCGAATCGATGGGCAGGTTGTCCACGCTGTCATCCAGCAACAGGGTGACGCGTCCGGTGTAGCTGTCGCGATCCAGGTCGATGGCGGTCACTTTACCTATGGTCACCCCGGCCATGGTCACCCTGGCCCGTACGGTTAGACCGGCGATATTGTCAAAGTGCGCATACACCTTGTATGTATCGCCGCTGCCGCCCACGGTCAGACCACTGACGCGCAACGCCAGCAACAGCAGGGCCAATAACCCGGCCAACAGGAACAGGCCGACACCAATCTCCAGTGTGCGGTTTTGCATCAGAAGTCTCCAAACATCAAAGCGGTCAGAATAAAGTCCAGCCCCAGCACGGCGAGCGAGGCGTAAACCACTGTTTTTGTGGTGGCACGGCTGATGCCTTCCGAAGTCGGCTCACAGTCATAACCCTGAAAAACGGCGATCCAGGTCACGACAAAGCCGAAAACGATGCTTTTGATCACACCATTGAGCACGTCCTCTCGGAACGAGACGCTATTTTGCATGTTGGACCAGAACGAGCCTTCATAAACTCCGAGCCAGTCGACGGCGACCATCGCCCCGCCCCAGATACCGACCACGCTGAAGATCACGGCGAGCAACGGCATCGAGATGAAGCCGGCCCACAGGCGCGGCGCAATGATGTACTTGAGCGGATCGACACCGATCATTTCCAGGCTGGACAATTGCTCGGTGGATTTCATGTTGCCGATTTCCGCGGTCAATGCGGAACCCGCGCGCCCGGCGAACAACAAGGCGGTGACCACCGGACCGAGCTCACGCAACAAGGTCAGGGCGACCATCTGCCCGACCGCCTGTTCCGAGCCGTAGTCGGACAGGATATTGAACCCCTGCAACGACAGGACCATACCGATAAAAATCCCCGAGACCACGATGATCGCCAGAGACATCACGCCTACCGAGTACAGCTGCCTGATCGTCAGCTGCAAGGGGTTGCCGGCAGTCCCCCGACCGAACAGCGCACGCAGCAGAAACACCGTCGAGCGCCCCAGCGTGGCCACCACATCGATACCGACACGACCGAGCAGGCGAATCCGCTCGAGCGTAGATGTCTTGCGCATCAGCGCCCCCCCAATAGATCGTCGCGGAAGTCTGCCGCCGGAAAGTGGAACGGTACCGGCCCGTCGGGAATGCCTTGCATGAACTGGCGAACCCGCGGGTCATCCGAATTCATCAGTTCGTCCGGGGTGCCCTGACCGAGCACCTTGGTGTCCCCCACCAGGTAGATGTAGTCGGCAATACTGGCAGTTTCCGCCAGGTCGTGGGACACCACGATGCTGGTGATGCCCAGGGCATCGCTGAGCAAACGGATCAAGCGCACCAGCACCCCCATGGCAATCGGGTCCTGGCCCACGAAAGGCTCGTCGTACATGAGAATCTGCGGATCCAGGGCAATCGCCCGCGCCAGCGCCACGCGGCGCTTCATGCCGCCGGACAGCTCATCCGGCATCAGCTCGAGGGCGCCCCGCAGGCCCACCGCCTGCAACTTCATCAGGACGATGTCGCGAATCATCTCGTCAGGCAGCCGGGTGTGCACGCGCAGCGGGAAAGCGACGTTCTCGAACACATCGAGATCGGTGAACAGCGCGCCGCTCTGGAACAGCACGCCCATCTGCTTGCGCATGTCGAACAGCTCGCTGCGCGAGAGGCTCGGCAGGTTCAGCCCATTGACCCACACCTCGCCCTTGCTCGGCCTGAGCTGCGCGCCGATCAGGCGCAACAGCGTGGTCTTGCCGCAGCCGGAAGGCCCCATGATGCCGGTGACCTTGCCGCGCGGGATGCGAATCTCTATGTCTTTGAAAATGTCGCGCTCGCCGCGCTGAAAACTGAGGTTTTTCAGCTCGACCGCGTACTGTTGCTCGGCACTCATCTCGACTCCTTGGGTGCAGCCTCCCTGAAAGACGCCCGCCAGCATTGCCAAGACACTGCAGTTGCCGGACCGGCCGAAAATGGCCGCGCACTATAGCACTGCCGAATTGGCCTGCCCATGATCGAACATTTGCTTACAGAACGCCGCGCACACGGCCGAACACTTGCCCGCATGCAGCCTCCAACCGTCCAGCCGCACGATTCAAAGGTGAGCGAGCGGATCTTTCCCGCTATAATCCCCGCCTTTTACTCGACATGCCTATGAAAGACGCCATGAGCCAGTCCAACGAGCTGATCAAGTCCGCACAACGCACCATCCGCCTGGAACTCGAGGCGATCGAAGAGTTGCTGCCACGCATCGACAGCAACTTCGTTCGCGCCTGCGAGCTCATCCTGGCCAGCAAGGGCCGCGTGGTGGTGGTCGGCATGGGCAAATCGGGGCATATCGGCAACAAGATCGCCGCCACCCTGGCCAGCACCGGCACCACCGCCTTCTTCGTCCACCCGGCCGAAGCCAGCCATGGCGACATGGGCATGATCACCCGCGACGACGTGGTGCTGGCCCTGTCCAACTCGGGCTCGACGGCGGAAATCGTCACCCTGCTGCCGCTGATCAAGCGCCTCGGCATCTGCCTGATCAGCATGACCGGCAACCCCGAGTCGGCACTGGCCAAGGCCGCCGAAGTCAACCTGGATGCCCGCGTTTCCCAGGAAGCCTGCCCGCTGAACCTGGCACCGACCTCCTCCACCACCGCCTCCCTGGTACTCGGCGACGCCCTGGCCATCGCCCTGCTGGAAGCCCGCGGCTTTACCGCCGAAGACTTTGCCTTCTCCCACCCCGGTGGCGCCCTGGGCCGACGCCTGCTACTGAAAGTGGAGAATGTCATGCATGCCGGTGCCAGCCTGCCCAGCGTGCAGCGCGGCACCTCGCTGCGTGACGCCCTGCTGGAGATGACCCAGAAAGGCCTGGGCATGACCGTGGTCACCGAGTCGGACGGCCGCCTGGCCGGGGTCTTCACCGATGGCGACCTGCGCCGCACCCTGGATCGCGGCATCGACGTGCGTCAGTCGAAGATCGATGACGTGATGACGGTGCACGGCAAGACCGCCCGCGCGGAGATGCTCGCCGCCGAAGCCCTGAAGATCATGGAAGACCACAAGATCAGCGGCCTGGTGGTGGTCGACAGCGACGACCGCCCGATAGGCGCCCTGAACATGCACGACCTGCTACGCGCCGGAGTAATGTGATGCCCCCTGAAATGACCAGCCTCGACCTGCAACAACGCGCCCAGGCGATCAAGCTGGCGATTTTCGATGTCGACGGCGTGCTCACCGACGGCAAACTCTACTTCCTGGTCGACGGCAGCGAGTTCAAGACCTTCAACACCCTCGACGGCCACGGCATCAAGATGCTGATCGCCTCGGGGGTGCGCACCGCGATCATCAGCGGACGCACCACCCCGGTGGTCGAACGCCGGGCGAAAAACCTGGGCATCCAGCACCTGTACCAGGGTCGCGAAGACAAGCTGGTGGTACTCGACGAACTGCTCGGCGAACTCGATCTAAGCTACGAACACGTTGCCTACCTGGGCGACGACCTGCCGGATCTGCCGGTAATCCGCCGGGTCGGCCTGGGCATGGCGGTCGCCAGCGCCGACGCTTTTGTGCGCCAGCATGCCCATGGCGTGACCCAGGCCCGCGGCGGCGAAGGCGCCGCGCGCGAATTCTGCGAGCTGATCATGCGCGCCCAAGGCAGCCTCGACGCCGCCCAAGCCGCCTATCTGTAGAGCCCATTTATGCTGCGCAAACTGCTGACACCCGTCCTTTACGCTTTCGCGGCCGCCCTGCTGGCCGCCGTCGGCTACTGGAACATCAACCCCGACAGCTTCTCCGAGCGTCCGGCACGACCCGGCAGCGAAAACGCCATCGACTTCTATGTGGTCAACGCCACCACCGTGCAATACCAGGCCGACGGCAAGCTGCATTACCAGATGACCAGCGACAAGCTGGAGCACATCAAGAGCAGCGACATCACCCTGCTGACCAGCCCCTTCCTGCACCTGTATCGCGGCACCGAACTGCCCTGGAAGGTGAGCAGCGAACGCGCCGAAGTGGCACCGGCAGGCGAGCAAGTGGAATTGATCGACAGCGTGCGCGTCGAACGCACCGATGCCAAGGGTCGCCCAACCATCCTGACCACCAGTCGCCTGACCGTAATCCCGGATAAAGAATATGCGCAGACCGAGCAAGCCGTTAGAATCGTCGCGGCCAACGGAGTGACCACGGCACAAGGAATGAAAGCGTATTTGAATGACGGCAGGATGCTCCTGCTGTCCAACGTAAGAGGCCAGCATGAGGTTCGTTAAAACCTTCCCCTTTCTGCTCAGCTTGAGTGCCGCGCTCGGCAGTGCTTGCGCCTGGGCGCTGCCCACTGACCGCGAGCAGCCGATCCGCGTACAGGCCGACAGCGCCGAACTCGATGACCGCCAAGGCGTCGCCGTCTATCGCGGCGACGTGATCATCACCCAGGGCACCCTGAAGATCACCGGCGACACCGTGACCATCACCCAGAACGCCCAGGGCGACATCGAGATTTTCACCTCGGTCGGCAAACCTGCCTATTACGAGCAGAAGCCCTCGGCAGACAAGCAGATCGTCAAGGCCTACGGCCTGACCATCCAGTATTTCGCCGCCAATGAGCGCATCGTACTGATCGACCAGGCCAAGGTGATCCAGGAGGGCAATACCTTCGAGGGCGAAAAAATCGTCTATGACACCCAACGCCAGATCGTCAACGCCGGGCGCGCCACAGGCACCAACATCACCACGCCGCGCCCACGCATCGACATGGTGATCCAACCGAAGAACCCACCAGCCGAACAGCAGGCGCAGTAGCAATGGCCACTTTGAAAGCCCAGCACCTGGCCAAGAGTTACAAAGGCCGCCAAGTCGTGCGCGACGTCAGCCTGAGCATCGACAGCGGGCAGATCGTCGGCCTGCTCGGCCCCAACGGTGCGGGCAAGACCACCTGCTTCTACATGATCGTCGGCCTGGTGCAGGCCGATCAGGGCCGCATCCTGATCGACGACCACGACGTCAGCCACCTGCCGATGCACGGCCGCGCCCGCGCCGGGATCGGCTACCTGCCGCAGGAAGCCTCGATTTTCCGCAAGCTCAGCGTGGCCGACAACATCATGGCCATCCTCGAAACGCGCAAGGAACTGGACCGGGCCAGCCGACGCAAAGAGCTGGAAAGCCTGTTGCAGGAGTTCCATATCAGCCATATCCGCGACAACCTCGGCATGAGCCTGTCCGGCGGCGAACGCCGGCGCGTGGAAATTGCCCGCGCCCTGGCCACCGCGCCAAAATTCATCCTGCTCGACGAACCTTTCGCCGGCGTCGACCCGATTTCGGTCGGCGACATCAAGCAGATCATCCACCACCTCAAGGCCAAGGGCATCGGCGTACTGATCACCGACCACAATGTCCGCGAGACCCTGGATATCTGCGAAACCGCCTATATCGTCAGCGATGGCCAACTGATCGCCGAAGGCGATGCCGACGCGATTCTGGCCAACCAGCTGGTCAAGGACGTCTACCTGGGGCACGAGTTCCGCCTGTAGCAGCGGTTTTTCTCCACCGAACAGCAGCCAGAGCTAGGCAAACCACTGTAGATCAGGCATATAATTTGCTTCCTTGTGGCGCTGCGGCGCCCTGTAGTGGATTGCGCACAGACGCCGGCAAATAAGGTCTGCAATGAAACCATCGCTAGTCCTGAAAATGGGCCAGCAGCTGACGATGACCCCGCAGCTGCAACAGGCCATTCGCCTACTCCAACTGTCCACCCTGGATCTGCAACAAGAGATCCAGGAGGCCCTGGAGTCCAACCCGATGCTCGAGCGCGAAGAAGACGGCGACGACTTCGACAACTCGAATCCCCTGGCCGACGGTGCCGAAAACCCGACGCCCGCCCCTCAGCAGGAAGAGTCCTACCAGGACAACAGCCACCAGGAAACCCCACAGACCGTGGACAACCTGGAAGAGGGCGAATGGAACGAACGCATTCCCAACGAACTGCCGGTCGACACCGCCTGGGAAGACGTCTACCAGACCAGCGCCAGCAGCCTGCCGAGCAACGACGATGACGAGTGGGACTTCACCACCCGCACCTCGACTGGCGAAAGCCTGCAGAGCCACCTGCTCTGGCAGCTCAACCTGGTGCCGATGTCCGACAAGGACCGGCTGATCGGGGTCACCCTGATCGACTGCATCAACTACCAGGGCTATCTGGAAGAAAGCCTCGAGGAAGTCGTCGCCGCCTTCGACCCGGAACTGGACATCGAACTGGACGAAGTGGAAGCCGTACTGCACCGCATCCAGCAGTTCGAGCCGGCCGGCATTGCCGCCCGCGACCTGCGCGAGTGCCTGCTCCTGCAACTGCGCCAGCTGCCCGCCAAGACTCCCTGGCTGGCCGAGGCCCAGCGCCTGGCCAACGACTACCTCGACCTGCTCGGCAGCCGCGATTACAGCCAGCTGATGCGCCGCATGAAAATCAAGGAAGACGAACTGCGCCAGGTCATCGAACTGATCCAGAGCCTCAATCCGCGCCCCGGCTCGCAGATCGAGTCGAGCGAGCCGGAATACGTGGTGCCCGATGTCATCGTGCGCAAGCACAACGAGCGCTGGCTGGTGGAGCTGAACCAGGAAGCCATGCCGCGCCTGCGGGTCAACGCGCAGTACGCCGGCTTCGTCAAACGCGCCGACTCCAGTGCCGACAACACCTTCATGCGCAACCAGTTGCAGGAAGCGCGCTGGTTCATCAAGAGCCTGCAGAGCCGCAACGAAACCCTGATGAAGGTCGCCAGCCAGATCGTCGAGCACCAGCGCGGCTTTCTCGACTACGGCGACGAGGCGATGAAGCCCCTGGTCCTGCACGACATCGCCGAAGCGGTAGGCATGCATGAATCGACCATTTCGCGGGTCACCACGCAAAAATTCATGCACACCCCGCGCGGTATTTACGAGCTGAAATATTTCTTCTCCAGCCACGTCAGCACCGCCGAAGGGGGCGAATGCTCGTCGACCGCGATCCGCGCCATCATCAAAAAACTGGTCGCAGCGGAAAATGCAAAAAAGCCGTTGAGTGACAGCAAGATCGCTGGTTTACTGGAGGCACAAGGCATACAAGTAGCCCGCCGCACGGTTGCAAAATACCGTGAATCGCTTGGTATAGCGCCCTCCAGCGAGCGCAAGCGATTAATGTAAGGGCTACAAGACGAAAGATCAGCAAACAAGGCATATACCGCACCCGGCCTCGCTCTCTCGCTAGCAGCCTCACGACCAAGACCCGAAGAGCGACGGGGCCAGATTCGGTTTGCCAACGTCTTTCACGCCAGAGTATTCCGGTGGCAGGCCCGATAGCCTGTCTCTCATACGCGGCAACAAGGAGAAACGGTATGCAAGTCAACATCAGTGGACACCAGCTGGATGTGACCGAGCCCCTGCGCGACTATATCGACGAAAAACTCGGTCGATTGGAGCGCCATTTCGACAAGATCACCAACGTGCAAATCACCATGCAAGTCGAGAAGCTCAAGCAGAAAATCGAAGCGACCCTGCATATCGCCGGCGGCGAAGTGGTCGCCAATGCCGAGCACGACGACATGTACGCAGCCATCGACCTACTGACCGACAAACTCGACCGTCAACTCATCAAGCACAAGGAAAAGCAGCTCGACCGCCAGCAGGGCGCTACGGCCCGCTGAGATCGCCTCCCTCCTATGATCCGACTCGAAAATATCCTGACCCCCGGCCGTTCCCTGGTGAACGTGCCGGGAGGCAGTAAGAAACGTGTACTCGAACAGATAGCCAACCTGGTGGCGCGCGAGCTGCCCGACCTGGACGGCCAAGACATTTTCGAAAGCCTGATCGCCCGCGAAAAACTCGGCTCGACCGGTTTCGGCAATGGCATCGCCATTCCGCACTGTCGCCTGCCGGGTTGCAACGCACCGATCAGCGCCCTGCTGCGCCTGGATGCGGCAGTGGACTTCGACGCCATCGACGGCGCCCCTGTCGACCTGCTGTTCGTCCTGCTGGTGCCGGAAGCGGCCACTGACGAACACCTGGAACTGTTGCGCCAGATCGCCAGCATGCTCGACCGCAGCGATGTGCGCGAGCGTTTGCGCCAGGCCCAGAGCAGCGATGCGCTGTATCAGGTCGTGGTGGACGTACAAAGCCAGCTCAACCGGGCCTGACCATGCGCCTGATCATCGTCAGCGGTCGCTCCGGCTCCGGCAAAAGCACCGCCCTCGACGTCCTTGAGGACAACGGCTTCTACTGCATCGACAACCTGCCGGCCGGCCTGCTCCCCGAACTGGCGGAGCGCACCCTGCAGGATACCGAACTGCTGCATCCGCAGGTCGCCGTATCGATCGATGCGCGCAACCTGCCCAGCCAGCTCAAGCGCTTCCCGGAGATACTCGACGAGGTGCGTGCGCGGCATATCAAGTGCGACGTGATCTACCTGGATGCCGATGAGGAAACCCTGCTCAAACGTTTCTCCGAGACCCGCCGCCGCCATCCGCTGACCAACGAATACCGCTCGCTGGCCGAGGCCATCGCCGATGAAAGCCAGCTGCTCGGGCCGATCACCGATCTGGCCGACCTGAAAATCGACACCACCCATCTCAACCTGTACCAGTTGCGCGACAGCCTGAAACTGCGCCTGCTCAATCAGCCGGAGCCGGGCACGGCCTTTCTGGTCGAGTCGTTCGGCTTCAAGCGCGGCATGCCGGTGGACGCCGACCTGGTGTTCGATGTGCGCTGCCTGCCCAACCCCTACTGGAAACCGGACCTGCGCGAATTCTCCGGGCTCGACCAGCCGGTGGCCGACTACCTGGCGGCCCAGGCCGATGTCGAAGAAATGTTCCAGGACATCCTCGCCTACCTGAAGAAATGGCTGCCGCGCTTCGCCGCCAGCAACCGCGCCTACGTCACAGTGGCGATCGGCTGTACGGGCGGGCATCACCGCTCGGTCTACCTGGCCAATCGCCTGGGCGAAACCCTGAAACCCATTCTGAAAAACGTCCAGGTTCGCCACCGCGACCTTAGCTAAGGATCCTGCCGCGATGCCTTCCTGCGAAATCACCATCATCAACAAACTGGGACTGCATGCACGCGCGGCGGCCAAGTTCGTCGGTGTCGCCGGGCGCTTCCCCTGTCAGGTCAGGGTCGGCCGCGCCCCGGAGAGCCTGGTGGACGGCAAAAGCATCATGGCGGTGATGATGCTCGCCGCCGGCAAGGGCACACCGATCCACCTGCACACCGAAGGCGAGCAGGACGATGATGCCCTCAACGCCCTGATCGAGCTGATCAACAACTACTTCGATGAAGGCGAATAGCCAGAATCACCCGCAGGGCGCACCGCGCGCACCACTGCTTAAAAACCTGGCGCGCACGACGCACCAGGCCTGCTGCAGATAGCCCTAGCTGCCCGCCACCGTCATCCTCTCGATCAGCACCGAGCCGGTGCGGATATTGCTGCGCAGCTCCAGGTCGTTACCCACCGCAACTATCTGCTTGAACATGTCGCGCAGGTTACCGGCGATGGTCACCTCCTGCACCGGGAACTGAATCTCGCCGTTCTCCACCCAGAAGCCGCCGGCCCCGCGCGAATAGTCGCCGGTGACCAGGTTCAGGCCCTGACCCATCAACTCGGTGACCAACAGGCCGCGGCCCATGCGCCTGAGCAGCGCCTGCTGGTCTTGTGCGCCATGGCTGACGAACAGGTTGTGCACACCGCCGGCGTTGGCCGTACTCGGCATCCCCAGCTTGCGCCCCGAGTAGGTGCCCAGCACGTAGGAGACCAGCTCGCCGCCCGCGACGAAGGGCTTGGCATAGGTGGCCAGACCATCGCCATCGAAAGAGGCACTACCGAGTGCACGGGGAATATGCGGTCGCTCATCGAGGCTCAACCAGTCGGGGAACAATTGCTGGCCCAGGGCGCCCTCGAGGAAGGATGACTTGCGGTACAGGTTGCCACCGGAAATGGCCGCGAGGAAATGCCCGAACAGCCCCGTCGCCAGCTCAGCAGAAAACAACACCGGCACTTCACAGGTCGGCACCGGGCGCGCGCCCAGGCGACTGACCGCCCGCTGCGCGGCACGCTGACCAATGCCCGCGGCATCGGCCAGCAGCTCGCCCTGGCGATTGACGTCATACCAGTAGTCGCGCTGCATCTGCCCGCCATCTTCGGCGATCATCACGCAGCTCAGGCTGTGCCGGGTGCTGGCATAGCCGGCGACAAAACCATGGCTGTTGCCATACACCCGGCAGCCCTGGTGGGTATTGAGGGTGGTGCCGTCGGCGTTCTTGATCCGCGGATCGGCGCCAAAGGCTGCCGCTTCGCAGCGCAGCGCCTGCTCGATGGCCTGCTCCGGGCTGATGGCCCAGGCGTGATACAGATCCAGTTGCGGCAGTTCGCGCGCCATCAGCGCGGCATCGGCCAAGCCCGCCGCCTCATCTTCGGAGGCGTGTTTGGCGATGGCCAGAGCCGCCGCCACGGTTTCCCGGATCGCCGCATCGCCACTCGCCGAAGTGCTGGCCGAGCCCTTGCGCTGGCCTACATACAGGGTGATGCCGAAGCCCTGGTCACGGTTGAACTCGACCGTCTCGACTTCGCCCTGACGCACCGACGTGGACAGCCCTTGCTCCACCGATACGGCTACCTCGCAGGCACTGGCGCCCTGCTTCTTCGCCTCGGCGATAATCTGTTCGACCTGGGCCTGCAACTGCGGCACGGCCTCGGGGCCGACAACGTCTACTGCACTCATAAACACTCCTAAGAATCTGTTCGGTATCTGCTGCGGCTTCGCGCGCCTAATGCGGCGGACCGAACGCTTGCAGTTGGATACTTGCTATCATGGCGGCGTTTTCCATTGGACCACCCCCATGCCTGAATATCTTGATGACTTCTCCGGCGAGAAGAGTAAAACCCAGGTCAAACGCGAGCTGCATGCCCTGCAAGACCTGGGTCAACGCCTGACCACTCTGAAGCCCGACCTGCTCAACAAACTGCCGTTGACCGACGAATTGCGCCGCGCCCTCGAAGAGGCGCCCAAACATACAGCCAATTCGGCGAAAAAACGCCATGTGCAGTTTATCGGCCGGCTGATGCGCGACCAGGACATCGAAGCGATTCTTACCCTGCTCGACCAGCTCGATGCCTCCACCCGTCAGTACAACGAGCGCTTTCATGGCCTGGAACGCTGGCGTGATCGTCTTATCAACGGCAGCGACGACACCCTGGAAGCCTTTGTTGGCGACTATCCTGCAGCAGACCGGCAGCACCTGCGTCAGCTGATCCGCCAGGCCCAGCACGAGCTGGCACAGAACAAGGCGCCAGCGGCCTCGCGCAAAATCTTCAAATACATCCGCGAACTGGACGAAACCCAGCGCGGGTTGCGTTGATCCTGGCGTGATGGTGGGTTACGCCTCCGGCTAACCCACCCTACGTCCGTGCGTTTCAGGCCCCGGTACCACCGACGGTAATCGCATCGATCTTCAGGGTCGGCTGGCCGACGCCGACCGGTACCGACTGACCGTCCTTGCCGCAGGTGCCGACGCCGCTGTCCAGGGCCAGGTCGTTGCCAACCATCGACACCCGGCCCATGGCCTCGGGGCCGTTGCCGATCAGGGTGGCGCCCTTGACCGGCGCGGTGATCTTGCCATTCTCGATCAGGTAGGCCTCGCTGGTGGAGAAGACGAACTTGCCGCTGGTGATGTCGACCTGACCGCCGCCGAGGTTGGCGCAGTAGATGCCTTTCTTCACCGAACGGATGATTTCCTCCGGGTCGCTTGCACCGGCCAGCATGTAGGTGTTGGTCATGCGCGGCATCGGCAGGTGCGCGTAGGACTCGCGGCGGCCGTTGCCGGTGCGCGCCACGCCCATCAGGCGGGCGTTCAGCTTGTCCTGCATGTAGCCCTTGAGTACGCCGTTCTCGATCAGCGTGGTGCACTGGGTCGGCGTGCCTTCGTCATCCACGCTGAGCGAACCACGCCGACCGGCCAGGGTGCCGTCGTCGACGATGGTACACAGGCTCGAGGCGACCTTCTCGCCCATGCGCCCGCTGTAGGCAGAACTGCCCTTGCGATTGAAGTCGCCCTCCAGGCCATGACCGACCGCCTCGTGCAGCAGTACCCCGGACCAGCCGGCGCCCATCACCACCGGCAGGGTGCCGGCCGGCGCTGGAATCGCCTCGAGATTGACCAGGGCCTGGCGCAGCGCCTCGCGGGCATAGCCCATGGCACGATCCTCGCTCATGAAGTAGCGGTAGTCGCTACGCCCGCCGCCACCGTGGCCGCCCCGCTCGCGGCGGCCGTTCTGCTCGACGATCACGCTGACATTGAAACGCACCAGCGGGCGAATATCGACGCTCAGACTGCCGTCCTGCGCCGCCACCAGGATGCGCTCCCAGACCCCGGCGAGGCTGACCGTGACCTGTTTGATCCGCGGATCGAGCGCACGCGTGGCCACATCGACCTGCTTGAGCAATTCGACCTTCTGCGCCCGGCCGATCACGTCCAGCGGGTTCTCCGGCGCATACAAGGCGGTGACCTGCGGGCTGCTGAAGGCCTGCACCCGCGCGTTCTGCCCGGCCCGGGCAATCGAGCGGGCGGCACGGGCGGCCTGACTCAGGGCCTCGGCGGTGATGGCGTTGCTGTAGGCAAAGCCGGTCTTCTCGCCGGACTGGGCACGCACGCCGACGCCCTGATCGAGGTTGAAACTGCCTTCCTTGACGATGCCGTCCTCCAGCACCCAGGTCTCGGACACCTGGCTCTGGAAATACAGATCGGCCGCATCGATACCGGGGCCGGACAACTCGCCCAGCACCCCGGGCAGCTGGTCGAGGGTCAAGCCGCCCGGGCCCAGCAGATGCTCACTCACCGTCAACAACATCTCGCTCATAACTGCTTTATCCCATTCATGACTGCTGCAAACCTGGCAACCGTGGTTCGGCCGCTGCAAAAAATCGTCTATGCCGGCTGACCGGCATGCGCTGGCGAATCGCCGCCTGTTCGGCGGCATCACGGCCAGCCTGCAAGACCGCCTCGCCGCGTGCCTGCTCGGCCAACACTCGGCCCCAGGGGTCGACGATGGCCGAATGGCCGAAGGTCTCGCGCCCGCCCGGATGAGTGCCGCCCTGGCCGGCGGCCAGCAGGTAGCACTGGGTCTCGATGGCGCGGGCGCGTACCAGTATCTGCCAGTGCGCCGCACCGGTCAGCGCGGTAAAAGCCGCCGGCACGCTGATCAACTCCGCCCCGGCTTCACGCAGGGCGCCATACAACTCAGGAAAACGCAGGTCGTAGCACACCGTCAAACCCAGGCGCCCAACGGGCGTATCCGCCACCACGATCCGCTCGCCATGGGCAAAGTCATCGGACTCGCGGTAACGGCCCTGACGATCGCCAACCTCGACATCGAACAGGTGCAGCTTGTCGTAACGCGCCACCTGCTCGCCATGCTCGTCGAGCAATAGGCAACAGGCCCGCGCCTTGGCCTCGGGCTCACCAGCGGGCGGCAACGGCAAGGTGCCGGCCACTATCCATAACCTGAGGTCGCGGGCGGCCTGTTTCAACCAGGGCAGGATCGGCCCCTCACCGCGCGCCTCGCTACGACCCAGCGCAGCCAGGTCGCGGCGGCCCATAGCGGCAAAGTTCTCCGGCAATACCACCAGGCGTGCCCCGCCCGCCGCGGCCTGTTCGAGCAGGCGCCGGGCCTGGAGCAGATTGGCCAGCACATCGGCCTGGCTGACCATTTGAATCACCGCGAGGTTCATGCGCGCTCCTGCTCGGCGGATGCTTGGGTCTTCAGCTTACAAGCCATGGCCATCGACTGCATCGTCTGGCGCAACGGCTATTCAATGGTCGGTCAACGTGGTTTCTCGAAGGGCTTGTCGAAACTGATCTGCGGATCCTGCCAGCGGCCCTTGACGTCGTATTGCACGCTGGCAAAACGCGCCACCCGATCGCCCAGCAGTTTGTCCACCACGAACAACGCCCCACCAATGGCTGGCGCGCCGACGATCAACGCCGCCAGCGGCAAATTGTTGCTCACCGGCAAGGTCACCAGCAGCTTGGCATCGATCAGGTCATCGGCCAGGTTCAGGGTACCGTCCAACTCCAGATTACTCGATGGACCGGTCACGGTAATGGGGGTGCGGGTAACGTACACGCCATCGCTGGCGACCAGCAGCCCCTTGACCCGATCATAGCTCCACCCCTTGCCGAACAGGTCGGAAAAGTCCAGGCGCAGGCGGCGGCTAATGGAATTGAAGTTGAGCAGGCCAAATACCCGCAGCGCCGATGCGGTGCCTTGCACTTCGGTGAACTGCCCCTTGTTCAAGGTTGCATCCATGCTCCCGGAAAAGCGCTTGAGACCGAACCAGGCCGGCGAACCGGGCCAACGGCCGTCGACATCCAGATGAAAGCTTTCACTGCTGACTGTCGGGGCAAAGTTCCAGGCCAGCAGCACATCGGCCAGTTGCTTGCCCTGCATGCGCCCCTTGTACCAACTGCTGCTGGCCTCTGCCGTGCCCTGCCAGCCGGCGCTGCCGGTCAGTTGCAGGCCTTTGAGCTCCAGGTTCAGGTCGTTGAACTGTACCCCGGAGGCGTTTGGCCGCGCTTTCAGCGACCACGCCCCCAGCGCCTCGGTACCTTGCAGCACCCGGGCAATGCGCAGATCGAGAGCGGGAATCTGCCGCGGATCGACGCCAAGCAGCGGATCCGGCTTGTCCTCGACCACGGCATCCTTGGCGGCGGCCGGCGGCAAACGCAGGTAGTCCAGATTGACCGCGATCGGCGTCGCGCCGGCATCCGGCAAGTCGACCCGCCCCTTCAGCAGTTGGCTATCCAGGTTGAGCGCCCAGGCCGCCGGCGCACGCTTGAGCCGTACCGCCAGGTCGTCGAGCGTGCTGCCAAAGCCACTGAACCGACCGATCTGCAGTTGCGCGTCCTCGAACACCTGCTGCGCATCCTCGCGCGGCATACCGGCATAAGGCTTGAGCGCCGCCTGCCAGGCCGACCAATCCAGCTCGCTGACTTGTCCGCGCAAGCGCACACCCTTCGCCGCCGGCAACAGCGCCGGGCCATCCCCCAGGCGCAGCTCGCCGCGGCCCTCGGCGAGCTGGCCGGGCGGAGCGGCGAAGGCCAGGCTCGCCAGGTCGGCATAATCCAGCCAATAGCGGCGCTCGCCGCCATTCAGGGTCATGCGCCAGTCGGCATAGCTGCGCTCGGTTGCGCGCTTGCCGAACGGGGCCGGCAGCGCGATGGTCACGCCCTGGAGACTGGAATCCACCCGCAACTGGCTGTCGGCGCCGTCCAGGCTCAGGCGCAGGCGATAGGGCAAGGTACCGCTCACAGGTAATGGCGCGGTCACGCCCAACCAGTCCGTCAGGTTGTTCAGCGGCACCTGGCCGTTGGCCTCGATACGCGTATGCGCCCGGCCGCGGGCACCTTCCGCCGTGGCCTTGCCGCGCACGGCATGGCCGAGGACTTGGGCGCGAATATCAGGGGCACTCAAGCCGCTGGCCGTGTCGTAGCGAAAGACGCCCTGCAGTTGGGAGAACTCCAGCTCGGGGTTGCTCAATTTGAGCCGCGCACCTTGGCTGGCGAAGTCGACTATCACGTCCGCCGGCTGCCCTTTGCGCAGCGGCAGATCGAGCTTGAGCCGGCCCGACAGCGGGCCATCGCCCTGCCAGCCGGCGAAGGTTTCGGCGGTGCCCATGGGCGCATCCTGGAGAATCTTCAGGGCATCGACGACACTGCTTTGCAGCTCGCTGGTGAGCAGCAGCCGCGGAGCCTGCCCCGGCGCCGCGCGGGGAATGTCGGCGGCGGCGTTGCGCACCCGGCTATCGAGGATGCGGCCCTCGACCACCCGCACCCGCACCCCGCTGTCCTCGATCAACACCTCGCCACGCGCCTCGCGCAGTGCCGGCCAGCCCGGCTGGAAGGCCAGCTCGGCATCCTCCACGGCGAAGTACAGGCTGAGGCTGCGCGCGGCGTCGGCGGCACCCTTGTTCAGCGAGCCCTGATACTGAAAATAACCCTGATTGACCTTGCCGCCGCGAATTGCAGCCTTCAGCCAGTCGGCCAGTTCCGCACTCAAGCCAGGCGCACGGGTCGGCAGGTATTTCTCGGTATAACGCGCATCGCCGTCACGCAGGCCGACGCGCAGGTCCATATAGTCCTCGGCCTCGGGATCGAACATCAGGCGAATCAGGAAGTCGCCGGCAATCGGCCCCTCTTCGCCGAGCACCTGCAGATAGGGGCTGCGCAGGGTGAAGGCCTGTTTGTCCAGTTGCCAGGTCAGCCGGGCATTGGCCTGACTGTACAACCAGGGTTCGGGGAACAGCGTGGCCAGGTGCAGGGAGAAGTTTTCGCTGGCCAGGCGCAGCTCGCCCTGCCCCAGGTCGCCGGCCACACTGCCACTGATGTTTTTTGCCGCCGGCGAAGCCAGGTAGGCGGCAAAGCCGATGCGCTCGAGATTGGCGGCGAACTGCAGGCGTTTGTCGCCCTCGACCCGGGGCCGGTAGTCCACCCGGATATTGCGCAAGACGCCCTGCGGCTGCAGGTTGTCGAGCAGGGCCAGGCCCTTGTCCGGCAAGGGCGCCAGGGCGTCGACCAGCGGCAACAGCGGCGCCAGATCGAGGTGATCGACGCCGAGCGACCACTGCTCTTGGGCCTCACTGCTGTCCTGATGATGGCTGATGGCCAGCTGCACCTCGCCCCAGCGAGTCTCGTCCAGACTCAGCGCCAGATCGTCCAGCAGCAGCTCGAAGCCCTGTTCGCTCCGCTCGAAATAGCCGTTGAGGGCGAGGTTCTGCACCCGCACCGCCTCACGCCCGGCGTAGGCGCCGGCCAATTGCGGCGCGTGCAGGCGGCTGACGGCACGTTGCAAGGCGCCATCGGCCCAGGATAGCCAGACTTCACCGCCGGCCTGCAACTGCTCGAGGCGCCACTCGCGCGTCAGGCTCGGCGGCAGCCAGCGCGCCCAATCGCTTTGCGGCAGGCTCAGGTACAGTGCGGCTTGCACCTCGCGCCAGCGCTCGGCCTGCATACGGGTGCGCAACTGCAGTGCCACCGGCTGGCCGTCGGGCAGCAGCAGGCGCGCATCCAGACGCTGACGACTCGCGCCATTGCGCAGGGTCAGGTTGACGTAAGTCAGGGTCATAGCCGGCAGCTCATGGGCTTGCAGCGTCACCTGGCTGTTCAGCAGCGACAGGCGATTCACCGCCTGCAACTGCTGCAATAGCCGAGCGACATCCAGGGCTGCAGGTGCGCTGCGTTGTGGCAGCCCCTTTACCGTCCAGGCGCCCTGCTCGTCCTGCTGCAGGCTGAACTGCAAGCCTTCCAGCTCCAGCGTGGCCAGCCGCGGCTGGCCCGTCGACAGGCTGGCGAGCACGTCCGGCACCAGCCGCACCTGATCCAGGCGCAGCGCACTGGCGCCCTCGCCCAGTTGCACGTCATGGGCGATCAGCAGTGGCGCGAAGCCCTGCCAACGTCCCTCCAGCCGACCGATGCGCAACGGCATAGCGAGCGCAGCGGAGGCCCGGTCTTCGGCCTCCAGGCGATACTCGGCGACCCAGGGCACCAGCTCGCGACCGAGGCTGACATACAGCGCGGCGAGCACCAGGCCCAGCGCGAACGAGCCCAGCCCCCAGCGCAACGCCGCGATCAGCCAACGGGCCAGACGCGTCATGTCAGTTCATACCCTGAACACGGACGGCCGCGTCACAACAGCACCACATCGTATTGCTCCTGGGAGTACATGGTCTCGACCTGAAACTTGATGGTACGACCGATAAAGGCTTCCAGGTCGGCGACATTGCCCGACTCCTCATCGAGCAGGCGGTCCACCACCTTCTGGTTGGCCAACACCCGATAGCCCTCGGCCTGGTATGCGCGGGCCTCACGCAGGATCTCGCGGAAGATCTCGTAGCAGGTGGTCTCCGGGGTCTTCATCTTGCCGCGCCCCTGGCAGCATCCGCATGGCTCGCAGAGCACCTGTTCGAGGCTTTCGCGGGTGCGCTTGCGGGTCATCTGCACCAGGCCCAGCTCGGTGATGCCGATGATGTTGGTCTTGGCGTGATCGCGCTCCAGCTGTTTCTCCAGGGTGCGCAGCACCTGGCGCTGGTGCTCTTCGTCTTCCATGTCGATGAAGTCGATGATGATGATGCCGCCGAGATTGCGCAGACGCAGCTGACGGGCGATGGCGGTGGCCGCTTCGAGGTTGGTCTTGAAGATGGTTTCTTCGAGGGTGCGGTGACCGACGAAGGCGCCGGTATTGACGTCGATGGTGCTCATCGCCTCGGCCGGATCGATGACCAGGTAACCACCGGACTTGAGCGGCACCTTGCGCTCCAGCGCCCGCTGGATCTCGTCCTCGACTCCGTACAAATCGAAAATCGGTCGCTCGCCCGGGTAATGCTCCAGGCGATCGGCGATTTCCGGCATCAACTCGTCGACGAACTGGGTAATCTTCTGGAAGGTTTCCCGCGAGTCGATGCGGATCTTCTCGGTGCGCAGGCCGACCAGATCGCGCAGGGTGCGCAGGGCCAGGCTGAGGTCTTCATAGATCACCGACGGGGCCGGCGCGCTCTGCTTCTGCGCGGCGATCTGATCCCACAGGCGGCGCAGGTAGCGGATGTCGACCAGGATTTCATCGGCGCCCACGCCATCGGCGGCGGTGCGCAGGATGAAGCCGCCGGCTTCGGCGATGCCTTCGGCCGCCACACAATCGGCCACCACCTGCTTGAGACGTTCGCGCTCGGCTTCGTCCTCGATCTTCAGGGAGATGCCGACATGACTGGTGCGCGGCATGTACACCAGGTAGCGCGAAGGGATCGACAGCTGGGTGGTCAGGCGCGCGCCCTTGCTGCCGATCGGGTCCTTGGTGACCTGCACCACCAGCGCCTGGCCTTCATGGACCAGGGCGCTGATGCTTTCCACCGCGCTGCCTTCACGGCTGGAAATTTCCGAAGCATGGATAAAGGCGGCGCGATCCAGGCCGATGTCGACGAACGCCGCCTGCATGCCCGGCAGCACACGCACCACCTTGCCCTTGTAGATGTTGCCGACGATTCCGCGGCGCTGCGTGCGCTCGACGTGTACCTCTTGCAGCACGCCGTTTTCCACCACTGCCACGCGTGATTCCATCGGCGTGATATTGATCAGGATCTCTTCACTCATGGCTCTATCTCTGCTCCGACGAAGCGACAAGCCGGGGAACGCAAGCCTTCTGCGAAAGCATCCACTCACCCGCGGCCTGTACCCTCTTGACTGTGGACTGGCAACTGCTGCCAGCACGGAATAGCAAATTCTGCGAGCAACTCGGCGGTTTCGCCCAGGGGCAAGCCCACCACGGCCGAATAACTGCCGTGCAACTGGCTGACGAACACGGCCGCCAAGCCCTGGATAGCATAACTGCCGGCCTTGTCCCTGGGCTCGCCGGTGGCCCAATAGGCCTCGATCTCTGCACGCGTCAACAGGCGAAAGCGCACCCGCGTGCCTACCACCCGCGCAGCCACCCTGGTGGTCGACGCCAGGGCCACCGCGGTCAGCACCAGATGCTCGCGACCGGACAGCGCGCTCAGGGTCGCCACGGCTTCGTCGCGGTCCAGCGGCTTGCCGAGAATGCGTCCATCGAGAATCACGGCGGTATCGGCACCGAGCACCACCGCATCACCCGGATCAGCCAGAGCGGCCAGTCCGGCCTGCGCCTTGGCGCGGGCCAGACGCTCTACATAGGCGCGGGGAGGCTCTTCTGGCAATGAATTTTCATCGATGGGGACGCTTAGCGGGCTAAAGAGCACGCCGATCTGGGTCAACAATTCGCGACGTCGCGGCGAGCCGGAAGCCAGATAAAGCGTGGTCATGCGGACTTCTCCCTGTCGAATGCGTGCAGGGCCAGCCGCACTCAATTAACGCTGAGGCGCTTGTGCACGCCGCGCAGAATGACACAGACCCACGGCCACAGCAGTGCGCTGACCAGTGCCGGCAAAACGAACGCCAGGGTCGGCGGACGGCTACCGGTCAAGGCATTGAGCCACAGCTGAACCAGTTGAGCCAGGCCGAACACCACCAGCAGCACCATGCTCTGTTGCCACATGGGGAACATGCGCAAGCGCTGGTGCAGGCTCAGCACCAGGAAAGTCACCAGGGTAAGAATCAGGGCGTTCTGCCCCAGCAGCGTACCGTTCAGCACATCGGCCAGCAGACCGACGCACCAGGCCGTGGTCATGCCCACCCGGTGCGGCAAGGCCAGCACCCAGTAGGTCAGGAACAACGCCAGCCACAACGGCCGGCCGACCTCCATGAACTTGGGCAAGGTGGCCACGCTGAGGAGCAGGGCCAGGGCCAGGCTGAGCCAGATCACCCAGACGTTGCGCGCGCGCAGAGCGATCATTGGCGAGGTTCCGCTGCAGTAGTGGGGGAAGTAACTGGCGCATCGCTCGCGGCAGCAGGGGCTGCAAGCGTTGCTGGCGACGCACCTGCGGCCTGCTCGCGGGCCTGACGATCCGCAGCCTCCTGCGCCTCGGCCGAATCGCTGGCGCGCTGCTCGGGGCTGCGCGGGTCGGTGAACACCAGAAGCATGTAGCGGCTGCGATTCAGGTTGGCCGTCGGCATGGCGCGGACAATCGCGAACGGCTGGCCGGAGTCGTGAATCACCTCGGTGACCACGGCCACCGGGTAGCCCGCGGGAAAACGCTGGCCCAGGCCGGAACTGAGCAACAGGTCGCCTTCCTTGACGTCCGCGGTATCGGCCACATGGCGCAACTCCAGGCGCTCCGGGTTACCGGTGCCACTGGCGATGGCGCGCAGGCCGTTGCGGTTGACCTGCACCGGGATGCTGTGGGTGGTGTCGGTGAGCAACAACACCCGCGAGGTGTAGGGCATCACCTCGACCACCTGGCCCATCAGGCCGCGCGCATCGAGCACCGGCTGACCGAGCAGCACGCCATCCTTGCTGCCCTTGTCGATCAGGATGCGGTGGGTGAAGGGGTTGGGGTCGATGCCGATCAGCTCGGTGGCCAGCACATCGTCGTCGACCAGCGCCGACGAATTGAGCAACTCGCGCAAGCGCACGTTCTGCTCGGTCAACGCCGCGAGCTTCTGCAGGCGCCGCTGCAGCATCAGACTCTCGGCCTTGAGCTTCTCATTCTCGGCCGCCAGTTCGCTGCGCGAGCTGAGCTCCTGGGTGGCGCCGTCCCACAGGGTCACCGGCAAACGGCCGAGCCAGTAGACCGGCTCGACAATCAGCCCCAACTGGCTGCGCAGCGGCTGCAACACGCTGAGCCGCGCATCCACCACCATCAGCGCAGCCGATAGCACGGCGAACACCAACAGGCGCACACCGAGCGAAGGACCTTTGGCAAATAGCGGTTTGATGGCGAGTTCCCCTCAAGCGTCAAGCAGCAAACAAAAAGCTGCAAGCGAGTGACAACCCGGCTTGCAGCTCGAGACTTGGCGCAGACGGCTCACTCCGTGGACAGCAGATCCATGGTGTGGCGATCCATCATGTCCAGGGCCTTGCCGCCGCCACGGGCGACGCAGGTCAGCGGATCTTCGGCAACGATCACCGGCAGACCGGTTTCCTGGGCCAGCAACTTGTCCAGATCACGCAACAAGGCACCACCACCGGTCAACACCAGGCCACGCTCGGCGATATCCGACGCCAGCTCCGGCGGCGACTGCTCCAGCGCGCTCTTGACCGCCTGGACGATGGTGGCCAGGGATTCCTGCAGGGCTTCCAGCACTTCATTGGAGTTGAGGGTGAAGGCGCGCGGCACGCCTTCGGCCAGGTTGCGGCCACGCACGTCGACTTCGCGAACTTCGCCGCCCGGGTAGGCGGTGCCGATTTCCTGCTTGATCCGCTCGGCGGTGGACTCGCCGATCAGCGAACCGTAGTTGCGCCGCACGTAGGTGATGATGGCCTCGTCGAAACGGTCGCCACCGACCCGCACGGACTCGGCGTAGACCACGCCGTTCAGCGAGATCAGCGCGATTTCCGTGGTACCGCCGCCGATATCGACGACCATCGAGCCACGGGCCTCTTCCACCGGCAGGCCGGCACCGATAGCGGCGGCCATCGGCTCTTCGATCAGGAACACTTCGCGGGCACCGGCACCCAGGGCCGATTCGCGGATGGCACGGCGCTCCACCTGGGTGGACTTGCACGGCACGCAGATCAGCACGCGCGGCGAAGGCTGCAGAAAGCTGTTCTCGTGCACCTTATTGATGAAGTACTGCAACATCTTCTCGCACACGCTGAAATCGGCGATCACGCCATCCTTCATCGGCCGGATGGCCGCGATATTGCCGGGGGTGCGACCGAGCATGCGCTTGGCTTCGGTACCGACAGCAACGACGCTCTTCTGGTTGCCGTGGGTACGGATGGCTACGACCGAGGGCTCGTTCAGGACGATACCGCGCTCGCGCACATAGATCAGGGTATTGGCAGTGCCCAGGTCGATCGACAGATCGCTGGAAAACATGCCACGCAGTTTTTTGAACATGGGATAGGGACCCTAGGCAACGCGTGGGTAAAAAGCAGCGCGCGGGTAACGCGCAGGTAAAGTGTGCACAACGCACGCGCGGCTAACGCGCAGATAACCAACCGCGTGGCGACGCGCGAATAGTCAACCGCGCAGCGACGCGCGAATAAAAAGTGCGGCAAACTCTAACAACGACAGGGATTTTGAGCAAGGCGGCAATATGTTAGATTGCCTGTTTTTCGGGGCTTTACGGCCCATCATCGCGGCCTTTGACACCCGCTCATGGAATCCGTTCCCTGCACAGCTCAGACATGGCGACCCGCGCACATTTCTATTGGCTGCCCTCTACTGGAGAACCTCAATGGCGCTTGAACGCTCCGAGGTGGAAAAAATCGCCCATCTGGCCCGATTGGGCCTTAATGAAAGCGAAATTCCACGCACGACCGAGACCCTCAACAACATTCTTGGCCTGATCGATCAAATGCAGGCGGTCGACACCACGGCTATCGAGCCACTGGCTCACCCCCTGGAAGCGACCCAGCGCCTGCGCGCCGACGTGGTGACAGAAGAAAACCACCGCGACGCCTACCAGGCGATCGCCCCGGCCGTGGAGAACGGCCTGTACCTGGTTCCCAAGGTGATTGAGTGATGCATCGACTGACCCTGGCTGAAATCGCCCGCGCCCTGGCTGCCAAACAGTTCTCCGCCGAGGAACTGACCCGCGAGTTGCTGACACGCATCGAACGACTCGACCCGCAACTCAACAGCTTCATCAGCGTCACCGCAGAGCTGGCCCTCGGCCAGGCCAAGGCCGCCGATGCGCGCCGCGCCGCGGGTGAAACCGGCGCCCTGCTCGGTGCACCGATCGGCCACAAGGACCTGTTCTGCACCAAAGACGTGCTGACCAGCTGCGGCTCGAAGATCCTCACCGGTTTCAAGGCGCCCTACGACGCCACCGTGGTGGAGAAACTCGCCAGCGCCGGTGCCGTGACCCTGGGCAAACTGAACATGGACGAGTTCGCCATGGGCTCGGCCAACGAGTCCAGTCACTACGGCCCGGTGCACAATCCCTGGGACCTGACCCGCGTACCGGGCGGCTCCTCCGGCGGCTCGGCCGCGGCGATCGCCGCACGTCTGCTGCCGGCCGCCACCGGCACCGACACCGGCGGCTCGATCCGCCAGCCGGCGGCGCTGACCAACCTCACCGGAATCAAACCGACCTACGGCCGGGTATCCCGCTGGGGCATGATCGCCTACGCCTCCAGCCTCGATCAGGGCGGCCCCCTGGCGCGCTCCGCCGAAGACTGCGCACTGATGCTGCAAGCCATGGCCGGTTTCGACCCCAAGGACTCCACCAGCGTCGAGCAGCCGGTGGACGACTACCTGACCGCCCTGAACCAGCCGCTGAACGGCCTGCGTATCGGCCTGCCCAGGGAATACTTCGGCAGCGGCCTCGATGCCCGCATCGGCGAGAAGGTGCTAGCCGTGGTCGAGGAGCTGAAGAAACTCGGCGCCACCATCAAGGACATCAGTCTGCCCAATATGCAGCACGCGATTCCGGCCTATTACGTGATCGCCCCGGCCGAGGCCAGCTCCAACCTGTCGCGCTTCGACGGCGTGCGCTTTGGCTACCGCTGCGAAAACCCGGTCAACCTCGAAGACCTGTACAAGCGCTCGCGTGGCGAAGGCTTCGGCGCGGAAGTCAAACGCCGAATCATGGTCGGCACCTACGCGCTGTCCGCCGGTTACTACGACGCCTACTACCTGAAGGCGCAGAAAATCCGCCGCCTGATCAAGAACGACTTCGTGTCCGCCTTCGACGAGGTCGACGTGATCCTCGGCCCGACCACGCCGAACCTGGCCTGGAAGCTCGGCGAGAAGAACCACGACCCGGTCGCCGCCTATCTGGAAGACATCTACACCATCACCGCCAACCTGGCCGGCATCCCCGGCCTGTCGATGCCGGCCGGCTTCGTCGACGGTCTGCCGGTGGGTGTGCAACTGCTCGCCCCTTACTTCCAGGAAGGCCGCTTGCTCAACGTCGCCCACCAGTACCAACAGGTCACTGACTGGCACACACAAGCTCCGGCTGGATTCTGAGGACGACACGCATGCAATGGGAAACCGTAATCGGGCTGGAAATTCACGCCCAGCTCAGCACCCAATCGAAGATCTTTTCCGCCAGCGCCATCGCCTTCGGTGCCGAGCCCAACACCCAGGCCAGCCTGATCGACCTCGGCATGCCCGGCACATTGCCGGTGCTGAATGCCGAAGCGGTACGCATGGCCTGCAAGTTCGGCCTGGCCATCGACGCGCATATCGCGCCGCAGAACGTCTTCGCCCGTAAGAACTACTTCTACCCGGACCTGCCCAAGGGCTACCAGACCAGCCAGATGGATCACCCCATCGTCGGCAAGGGCTTCCTCGACATCACCCTGGAAGACGGCAGCAACAAGCGCATCGGCATCACCCGCGCGCACCTGGAAGAAGACGCCGGCAAGAGCCTGCACGAAGACTTCCACGGCATGAGCGGCATCGACCTCAACCGCGCCGGCACGCCGCTGCTGGAGATCGTTTCCGAGCCGGACATCCGTTCGGCCAAGGAAGCCGTGGCCTACGTCAAGGCGATCCACGCCCTGGTGCGCTACCTCGGCATCTGCGACGGCAACATGGCCGAAGGCTCGCTGCGCTGTGACTGCAACGTCTCGGTACGGCCCAAGGGCCAGGCCGAGTTTGGCACCCGCGCCGAGATCAAGAACGTCAACTCCTTCCGCTTTATCGAAAAAGCCATCAACCACGAAGTGCAACGGCAGATCGAGCTGATCGAGGACGGCGGCAAGGTGGTCCAGGAAACCCGCCTGTACGACCCGAACAAGGATCAGACGCGCTCCATGCGCAGCAAGGAAGAAGCCAACGACTACCGTTACTTCCCCTGCCCCGACCTGCTGCCGGTGGTGATCGAGCAGAGCTTCCTCGACCAGATCCGCGCCAGCCTGCCGGAGCTGCCGGTTGAGAAGCGCGCGCGTTTCCAGGAGCAGTTCGGCCTGTCCGCCTACGACGCCAACGTATTGGCCGCCAGTCGCGAACTGGCCGACTACTTCGAGGCGGTCAACGGCGTGTGCGGCGATGCCAAGCTGGCGGCCAACTGGGTGATGGGCGAACTGTCCAGCCTGCTCAACAAGGACAACCTGGAAATCGAACAGTCGCCAGTGTCCGCCGAGCAGCTGGGCGGGATGATCCTGCGGATCAAGGACAACACCATCAGCGGCAAGATCGCCAAGATGGTGTTCGAGGCCCTGGCTGCAGGCGAAGGTACGACGGCCGATGACGTCATCGAGAAAAAAGGCCTCAAGCAGGTCACCGACTCCGGCGCCATCGAGTCGATGCTCGACGAGGTGCTGGCGGCCAACGCCGAGCAGGTCGAACAGTACCGCGCCAGCGACGAAGCCAAGCGCGGCAAGATGTTCGGCTTCTTCGTCGGCCAGGCGATGAAGGCCTCCAAGGGCAAGGCCAACCCCGGCCAGGTGAACCAACTGCTGAAGAACAAACTCGAAGGGTAAACCTTGCTGTAGCGAACTACGCCGGGGGCTGCCCGGCGTTGTTCTATTCGTAGGATGGGTTGAGCGCAGCGATACCCATCGAAGCGAGGCCCCCAATACATCTACATGCCCGGAACCCTATGCGCTTACTGATCCTGTTCGCCACTGCCCTCTTGCTCAGCGCGTGCGCCAGCCAGGGCATCGACCGTCAGGGCTACCGCGCCGAAGGCAAGGCTTCGTATTACGGCGCCCGCCACCATGGCAGGAAAACCGCCAGCGGCGAGCGTTTCGACCAGCACGCCCTCACCGCCGCCCACCGCAGCCTGCCCTTCGGCAGCCGCGTATTGGTGACCAACCTGCGCAACGACAAAAGCGTGGTGGTACGCATCAACGACCGTGGTCCCTTCGTCAGAGGCCGCATCATCGACTTGTCGCACAAGGCCGCAGCGCAAATCGACATGCTCCGCGCCGGCGTGGTGCCGGTGCGCGTCGAGCAACTGGCTGACTGAGCCCGATCCCAGAAACATACAGACACGCGCAACACTGGCGCAGCGCCCGCGGATGATTAAACTAGCCGCACTTTTCCGGAGCCCCTCGCAATGACCCTGATGACCTTCGTCTACCTGATCGCCGGCCTGGTATTGCTGGTTGCCGGCGCCGAGGTGCTGGTGCGCGGCGCCGCCAAACTGGCGGCGCAATTCGGCATTCCGCCCCTGGTGATCGGCCTGACCGTGGTGGCCTTCGGTACCAGCGCGCCGGAAACCGCCGTCAGCGTACAGGCCGCCCTGAACGGCAGCGGCGACCTGGCCATCGGCAACGTGATCGGCAGCAATATCGCCAACGTCCTGCTGATCCTCGGCATGACCGCCCTGATTGCCCCCTTGATCGTCTCGCGGCAACTGATCCGCCTCGATGTACCGATCATGATCGGCGCCAGCCTGGTGGTTTACGCCCTGGCCTGGGATGGCAACTTGAGTACGCTCGACGGCGCCCTGCTGTTCGCCGGCGTGCTGGCCTACACCGGCTTCCTGATCATCAGCAGCCTGAGGGACAAGAGCACCGATGAAGACGATGAGTTCGCCAAGGAGTTCGGCCTGCACGAAGCGCCCAAGCCCTATGCCTGGCTGATCAACCTGGCCCTGATCGGCGCCGGCCTGGTGCTGCTGGTGGGCGGCTCCAACCTCCTGGTCGAAGGCGCCGTCAGCCTGGCCCGCGCCCTGGGCCTGTCCGAGCTGATCATCGGCCTGACCGTGGTCGCCATCGGCACTTCGCTGCCGGAGCTGGCGACCTCGATCATGGCCGCCTTGCGCGGCGAGCGGGATATCGCCGTGGGCAATATCGTCGGCAGCAACATCTTCAACCTGCTCTGTGTGCTGGGCCTGGCCTCGCTGGTGTCGCCGCTGCCGATCTCGGTGTCGCCGAACGCCCTGGCCTTCGACTTCCCGGTGATGATTGCCGTGGCCGTGGCCTGCCTGCCGATCTTCTTTGCCGGCTACCGCATCAATCGCTGGGAAGGCCTGCTGTTTCTCGCCTACTACCTGGCCTACACCCTCTACCTGGTGCTGTTCGCCACCGGCCGGCCATTTGCCCAGACCTTCGGCGACGCCATGCTCGGTTATGTGCTGCCGCTGACGGCAGTGACCCTGGTGGTGATCGCCGGACGCGCCTGGCATAAACAGCGCGAGAGCTTTTAGACCGCTGATCCGATGAATATCGCCGCGCTCACCCGCCACATCCTACGGATGTAGCGGCCAGGCTTTTGTAGGATATGGTTGAGCGCAGCGATACCCATCGATCGGTTGTGCAGGCGCCGGGTTTTATTGGTTTGTCGCAGATCGTTGTGATGGGTATCGCTTCGCTCAACGCCATCCTACAAAACCACCCGTGGATGGTGCGAACCCCTTTAGACCGGCGAAGCGATACTCATAACAGCGATCCGCGATCAACGCCTGAGCCTTGCCCAGCAGCCCCTAGATCCAGCCCACCCACTGCAACAGCAGCAAACCGATATTGATGGTCAGCACCGCCGCCAGGGTGGTGATCACGATGATCGCCGCCGCCAACTGATGGTTGCCATTCACCGCCCGCGCCATGACGAAGCTGGCGGCAGCCGTGGGGCTGGCGAAATAGAGGAACAGGATCGCCAGTTCCGCGTCGCGAAAGCCCCACAGCCAGGCGCCCAGGGTCGCCAGCAAGGGCAGCCAGACCATCTTCATCAAGCTCGAACTGATGGCAATGCCGCTGCTCTTGCGCAACGAGGCCAGGCTCAGGGTGCCGCCGATACAGATCAACGCCAGCGGCAGGGTCATCTGCGCGAAGTACTGGGTCGAGATCATCAGCCAGTCCGGCAGCGGCAGGCGCCAGTAGGCGATCGGCATCGCCGCCAGCACGCCGATGATCAGCGGATTGCTCAGGATGCTCTTGCCGATGGCCCAGGGACCGGACTTGACGTGCGGACTGTAGATCGCCAGGACGATGGCCGAGAGGCTGTTGTAGCAGAGGATCACCACCCCACCCAACACCGCACCGAGCGACAGGCCGTAATCGCCATACAGGCTGGTGGCCAGCGCCAGACCGACAATGCCGTTATTGCCGCGAAACGCGCCCTGGGTGTAGATACCGCGATCCACCTGCGGACAGCGCCAGATGGCCCAGCCCCAGGCGATCAGGAAACACGCCAGGGTCGCCAGCACGAAATAGCCGAGCAACGCCGGCTGCAAGGCCGTGCTCAGGTCCGCCTTGACGATGCCGAGAAACAGCAGAGCCGGCATGGTGCCGCGAAACACCAGCGAGGATGCGGTATTGATAAAGGCATCGTCGATCCAGCCCAGGCGCTTGAGCGCCACGCCGAGAAACAACATCGAGAACACCGGCGCGGTGATGGCGAGGGTTTGCTGGACGACGGCGAACATGACGAGCCCTGGGCGGCGGATTTAGTTAGGGGGCTAATCATAACAGCAGAAGAGGTGCGACAAACTGACAGTATCCGCACGTAGGCGGATCTTCGTCCGAACTACGATTTTCGCCTGCTCCGACGCCGCACTGTCGCGCAGCAAACTGGGTGCGCGCGGAGCCCGCCGTCTAGGAGTGGCCCATGGCCGCGATAGAGCCTGTCGCCAAAAGCATCGCGGGCATGGCCCGCTCCTACGTCCGGCGCCGGTCTCAGCGCTTGACCGGGCGCTTCTGCAATTTGCGCTGCAGGGTGCGTCTATGCATACCGAGGGCGCGAGCGGTGGCGGAGATGTTGCCTTCGTGCTCGGCCAGCACGCGCTGGATATGTTCCCACTGCAGGCGGTCCACCGACATCGGGTTTTCCGGCACCAGGCTGTCCAGGTCGGCGTGCTGGGTCAGCAGCGCGGCCAGCACGTCGTCGGCATCGGCCGGCTTGCACAGGTAGTTGCAGGCGCCGCGCTTGATCGCCTCCACCGCGGTGGCGATGCTCGAATAGCCGGTGAGAATCACCACGCGCATCTCCGCATCCAGCTCCAGCAGCTTGGGCAGCAGCACCAGGCCGGAGTCGCCTTCCATCTTCAAATCGAGCACCGCGTAATCCGGCAGATCCCGCTCGGCCAGGGCCAGGCCTTCCTCGGCCGAGCCGGCGGTGGACACGCGCAGGCCGCGCCGACTCATGGCCCTTGCCAGCACCCGGGTGAAGGTCGGGTCGTCATCGACCAGCAGCAGATGGGGTTGTTCTTCGCCTTCGAACAGGACTTCGTCACTCATACTCAATACTTCCTCAGGCTCTGGCATAGGCGCGCGGCAACTTCAGCTCGGTGAGCGTGCCGCCTTCTTCGTGGTTATACAACTTTACCGTGCCGCCGGCACGGGTGACGCTGGCCTGACTGAGAAACAGCCCCAAGCCGAAGCCCTTGCCCTTGGTGGTGAAAAACGGCCGGCCGAGCTGTTCGGCGATGGCCAGCGGCACGCCGGCGCCGAAGTCGCGGATGCTCAGGCGCAGCCACTGGTGATCCCAGTCGAGGCGAATGTCCAGCTTGTCCGGGCAGGCGTCGGCAGCGTTGTTCAGCAGGTTGAGCAGCGCCTGGGTCAGGTCGGCCGGCGGCATTATGCGCGGCGGCGTGCCCAGCCCCAGGCACTGGTAACGATAGCTGGCCTCGGGGCGCATCAGGTGCCAGCGATTGAGGGTGGTTTCCAGCCACTCGACACAGGACTGCTCGATCACCGCCTGGCGCCGGTCCGCCTCGGCGGCGCGCACCAGCTGCTGCAGGGTTTCCTTGCACAGCTTGACCTGCTCCTGCAGCACCGCCAGGTCTTCCTGCAACAGCGGGTCCCGATGTTCGCGGCGCAGCTCCTTGATCAGCACGCTCATGGTCGCCAGTGGCGTACCCAGCTCATGGGCGGCGCCGGCAGCCTGGGTGGCGACCGCCAGCAACTGCTGGTCGCGCAGGCCTTCCTCGCGGCGTTCGGCGCGCAACTCTTCCTGATCGCGCAGTTCCTCGGCCATCTTGGCGACGAAGAAGGTGATCAGCCCCGCGGCCAGGGCGAAACTCAGCCACATGCCGTAGATCAACAGGCTCTCGCGCGGGCCGGACGGCAAGCCCAGCGGGTGCGACCACACCAGCAGCAGGGTGTAGCCGGCCAGTGCCAGCCCCGACAGGGTCATGGTGTAGAGCCAGGGCAAGGTCGCCGCGGCGATGGTCAGCGGCACCAGGTAATAGGAGACGAAGGGGTTGGTCGAGCCACCCGAGTAATACAGCAGCACGCTGTGGATGATCAGGTCGCAGCCCAGCTGTACCGAGTACTCCAGCTCGGTGACCGGCCAGGGGCCGCGCAGCCGCAAGGCGGTCAGCAGGCACAGCCCCAGCGAGACGCCGAGGGTGATGCTCAGTTCCTGCCAGGGCAAGGGCAGCAACCCGGAATTGTAGGCCAGCCCCACCGAGCCGGCCTGGGCGGCCAGCACCAGGATACGGATCAGGGTCAGGCGCCAGAGATTTTGCCGGCTGGCCGACAGCAACTGCACGGGTGCGAGCATGGGCTCTCCAAAAAGGGCTCGGGGGCCGAGCCCGGCGAGTATAACCAAGGCTCCGCCCGGCCCGCTGCGACAACTGGCCGCAGTGCAGAGCCGGCGAACGTAGCGTGCGCCGCGCCACAACGCCGGATACCGGTGCGCACGGCGCACCCTACGCTGGTTGCACGAGACATACAGACCGGCAATGAACCGGATTTAACCCGAACAGTCGAAGCGCTACGTCTACCCTTGGCATCACGCCTAACTCTCTGTATCCACATCGCTCACAAGGAATCGTCATGCAGCCATTGTCCCGCCTCGCCAGCGCCCTGCTCTTCAGCGCCGCCGGTCTGTTCAGTCTCGCGGTACATGCCGAACAGGCCCGCTACAACCAGATCGCCCTGCGCGCCGAGGTCAATCAGGAAATCGCCCACGACCTGATGCACGTCACCCTCTACAGCGAGGCGCAAGACAGCGACCCGGCCGCCCTCGCCGCGCAGATCAGCAAGACCCTCAATGCCAGCCTGGCCCAGGCACGTCAGGTCAAAGGCGTCAGCGTGGCCATGGGCAGCCGGCACAGCTACCCGGTCTACGACGAGAAGGGCCAGCGGATCAGCGCCTGGCGCGAGCGTGCCGAACTGCGCCTGGAAAGCGCCGACTTCAGCGCCCTGTCCAAGCTCACCGGCGAGATGCTGCAACAGCTGAAAATGGGCTCGATGAGCTTCAGCATTGCCGACGCCACGCGCAAGACCCACGAGGACGCCCTGCTCAAGGAGGCCGTGGCGGCGTTCAAGGCCCGCGCGCAACTGGCCACCGACGCCCTGGGCGGCAGCGGCTACAAGCTGGTCAACCTGAACCTGAACAGCGGCGGCTTCCAGCCGCCAATGCCGATGCGCATGGAGGCCATGAAAGGCGCGGCGATGATGGATGCGGCGGTGACGCCGGACATCGAAGCCGGTACCAGCCAGGTGACGATCAATGCCGATGGCGTGATCGAAGTGCAGATACCCTGAGTCAGGCTCTGAAAGCAGGCAGCGCCGTTGTCGCCAGATAGCGGCGCATTGCCAGCTTTATCCGCGAAAATTACTTGAATGCGACAGTCACGTACAACTCGCCCGCAGTTGCTACGCTGAATGCGTCATGCCCCTTGCCTGCGGCACATGCCGTGCATAGTTTCATCCGAGGTCTCCACAAGAGTCCCCTCACGCGAATAACCACAATAATCAATGAGGTCACTATGCGTAAAAACGCCTTCATCCAGGCTTTTGTCGTTGCCGGGCTGATTGCCAGCACCCCGCTGGCTATGGCCGCCAGCAACCTGGTGTTCTGTTCCGAAGGCAGCCCGGCCGGGTTCGACCCGGGGCTGTACACCACCGGCACCGACTTCGATGCCTCCGCGGAAACCGTGTTCAACCGTCTGACCCAGTTCGAGCGCGGCGGCACCGCGGTCATCCCCGGCCTCGCGGAAAAATGGGACATCGCCGCAGATGGCCTGAGCTACACCTTCCATCTGCGCCCCGGCGTCAAGTTCCACTCGACCTCCTACTTCACGCCAAGCCGCACCTTCAACGCCGACGACGTGCTGTTCACCTTCCAGCGCATGCTCGACAAGGACCACCCGTTCCGCAAGGCCTACCCCAGCGAATTCCCCTATTTTACCGACATGGGCATGGACGCCAATATCGCCAAGCTGGAGAAGCTCGACGAGCTGACCGTCAGGTTCACCCTCAACCAGGTGGACGCCGCCTTTATCCAGAACCTGGCGATGAGCTTCGCCTCGATCCACTCGGCCGAATACGCCGGGCAGTTGCTCGCGGCCGGCAAGGCCGCCGAGATCAACCAGAAGCCGATCGGCACCGGCCCCTTCGTGTTCAAGCGCTACCAGAAAGACTCGCAGATCCGCTTCAAGGGCAACCCCGATTACTGGAACCCGGACGAGGTCAAGCTCGACAACCTGATCTTCGCCATCAACACCGATGCCTCGGTGCGCATGCAGAAGCTCAGGGCCGGCGAATGCCATGTCACCCTGTTCCCACGGCCGGCCGACCTCGAGGCGCTGAACAACGACCCGAACATCCAGATGCCGTCGCAGCCCGGCTTCAACGATGGCTATATCGCCTACAACGTCAGGCACAAGCCGCTCGACCAGCTCGCCGTGCGCCAGGCTCTGGACATGGCGGTGAACAAGCAGGCGATCATCGATGCGGTCTACCAGAGCGCCGGCCAGCTGGCGGTCAACGGCATGCCGCCGACCCAGTGGTCGTATAACGACAGCATCAAGGACGCCGCCTACGACCCGGAGAAAGCCAGGCAGCTGCTCAAGGCCGCCGGCATCAAAGAAGGCACCGAGATCACCCTGTGGGCCATGCCGGTGCAGCGCCCGTACAACCCCAACGCCAAGCTGATGGCCGAGATGCTGCAAGCCGACTGGGGCAAGATCGGCCTCAAGGTGAAGATCGTCAGCTACGAATGGGGCGAGTACCTCAAGCGCACCAAGGCCGGCGAACACGACGCCATGCTGATCGGCTGGAGCGGCGACAACGGCGACCCGGACAACTGGCTGGGCACCCTCTACGGCTGCGATGCGGTGGACGGCAACAACTTCTCCAAGTGGTGCGATGCCGAGTACGACAAGCTGATCAAGGCGGCCAAGCGCACCACCGACGTGGCCGAGCGCACCAAGCTGTACCAGCAGGCCCAGGTGATTCTCAAGCGCGAAGTGCCGATCACCCCGATCGCCCACTCCACCGTGTACCAACCGATGCGCACCAGCGTAAAGGACTTCAAGATCAGTCCCTTCGCGCTCAACGCCTTCTACGGGGTAAGCGTCGAGTAGTCCGCCCCGAGTGAACACCCGGGCCGGTTATCCGCCGGACCGGGTTCCGTGCCAGCCGTGGCCTATCCGGCCACGCCTGCTTCGCACCGCCGTAGTTTGGGAACAGCAACGATGTCCAATGCCCTGCGTCCGTTTCTCCGCCTGCTGCTCTGTGGCGCCCTTGCCGCGGCCAGCCAGGTTTATGCCGCTGGCGCCCGCCTGGTGGTATGCAGCGAGGCCAGCCCGGAAGGCTTCGACATCGTCCAGTACACCGCGGCGACCACCGCCGATGCCACGGCGGAAACCGTCTTCGAGCGCCTGGTCGGCTTCGCCCCCGGCAGCACCGCGCTGATCCCCGCGCTGGCCGAGCGCTGGCAGGTCAGCGCCGATGGCCTCAGCTACACCTTTCACCTGCGTCAGGGGGTCAAGTTCCACCGCACCGCCTGGTTCACCCCGAGCCGCGAGCTGAATGCCGATGACGTGCTCTGGAGCTTCCAGCGCCAGCTCGACCCGCAGCACCCCTGGCACCAGCTGTCCGTGCGCGGCTTCCCCTATGCCGAAGCCATGGCCATAGCGCAGTTGATCGAACGCATCGACAAGCTCGGCGAGCACCGCGTGCGCTTCGTCCTCAAGCACCCCGAAGCGCCCTTCCTGGCCAATCTGGCCATGGGCTTCGCCTCGATCTATTCCGCCGAGTACGCCGGGCAACTGCTCGCCCAGGGCAAGAGCGAACAGCTCAACCGCCTGCCGGTCGGCACCGGGCCCTTGGTCTTCGAGCGCTACGCCAAGGACGCCCAGGTGCGTTTTCGCGGCAACCCGGAGCACTGGGCCGGCGCGCCGGCGCTCGAACGGCTGATTTTCGCCATCACCCCCGAGCCCAATGTGCGCCAGCAGCGGCTCAAGGCCGGCGACTGCCAGATCGCCCTGTACCCGCGCCCGGTGGACATCCCCACGCTCAAGGCCGACCCAGCGCTGCGGGTGCTGGAGCTGGACTCGCTGCTGGTCGCCTATATCGGCATCAACACCCGCCACCCACCGCTGGACGATGTGCGCGTGCGTCAGGCGCTCAACCTGGCCTTCGATAAAAGCGCCTACATTCGCGCGCAATATGGCCCAGGCGGCGCCAGCCCGGCCGTGGCGCCCTACCCGCCGACGCTCTGGGGCCACGACCCCGCGCTGTCCGGCTGGCCTCATGATCTCGCGCGGGCCAGGCAGCTGCTGGCCGAGGCCGGGCATGCCGACGGCTTCGAACTGGCGATCTGGACCCGCCCCGGCGGCGGCCCGACCAACCCCAACCCGGGAATCGGCGCGCAGATGCTCCAGGCCGACCTGGCCGCCATCGGCATCCGCGCCGAGATCCGCGTGTTCGAGTGGGGCGAGCTGATCAAGCGGGCGAAGAACGGCGAACACGATCTGGTGTTCATGGGCTGGGCCGGCGACAACGGCGACCCGGACAACTTCCTCACGCCCAACCTGTCCTGCGCCGCCGCCCAGTCCGGCGAGAACCAGGCCGGCTGGTGCCACGCCGAATTCGACGCCCTGATCGCCCGGGCCCGCCAGCTGCCGGACCAGGCGCAACGCGCCGCACTCTATCGCCGGGCGCTGGCGATCTTCCACGAACAGGCGCCCTGGATCCCCCTGGCCCACCCCAAACAGTTCAGCGCCCTGCGCCGGGACGTGCAGGGGTTCGTCCTCAGCCCCATGGGCTCGAACAATTTCTCCAGGGTGAGACGAGAACCGTAGGAGCGGGCCATGCCCGCGATAGCCGTTCGCGGGCATGGAACTAGGCGCCCCCCCGCCCCTACAACAGAAAAAACCAATCGATGGCCCATGCAGCCGCCGAGCAGATGAACCTGATGTGGAGTACTGAATCACTATGTTGTCTTTTATCGCCAGACGTCTGGGGCTGCTGATCCCCACCTTTTTCGGCGTCACCCTGCTGACCTTCGCCCTGATCCGCATGATCCCCGGCGACCCGGTGGAGGTGATGATGGGCGAACGCCGGGTCGACCCGATCATGCACGCCGAGGCCATGGAGCGCCTGGGCCTGAACAAGCCGCTGTACGCCCAGTACCTCGACTACATCGGCCAACTGGCCCGGGGCGATCTGGGCGAATCGCTGCGCACCCGCGAAAGCGTGTGGAGCGAATTCCTCACCCTGTTCCCGGCGACCGTCGAACTGGCCCTGGCCGCCCTGCTGTTCGCCGGCAGCCTCGGTCTGATCGCCGGGGTGGTGGCCGCGCTCAAGCGTGGCTCGCTGTTCGACCACGGGGTGATGGGCATTTCCCTGGCCGGCTATTCCATGCCGATCTTCTGGTGGGGCCTGCTGCTGATCATGTTCTTCTCGGTGGGCCTCGGCTGGACGCCGGTGTCCGGACGCATCGACCTGCTCTACGACATCGAGCCGGTGACCGGCTTCATGCTGATCGACAGCCTGCTCAGCGGTGAAGAGGGCGCCTTCCTCGACGCCCTGCGCCACCTGATCCTGCCGGCCATCGTGCTCGGCACCATTCCGCTGGCGGTGATCGCCCGCATGACCCGCTCGGCGATGCTCGAGGTGCTGCGTGAGGACTATGTGCGCACCGCCCGCGCCAAGGGCCTGTCGCCGGCGCGGGTGGTGTTCGTGCATGGTCTGCGCAACGCGCTGATCCCGGTGCTCACGGTGTTCGGCCTGCAGGTCGGCGCCCTGCTCGCCGGCGCGGTGCTGACCGAGACCATCTTCTCCTGGCCGGGCATCGGCAAATGGCTGATCGAGTCGATCGGCGCGCGTGATTACCCGGTGGTGCAGAACGGCATCCTGCTGATCGCCTGCCTGGTGATCCTGGTCAACTTCGTGGTGGACATCCTCTACGGCCTGGCCAACCCACGCATTCGCCATCAGAAGTAAGGAAGGCGCCATGAATCGACAACTTGTAGGGTGCGCTGTGCGCACCAATGCCAACGGTAAACACCTGGTGCGCACGGCGCACCCTACCGTGAAGAAGGTGCGCCCATGACCGCTGCCACCGCCCTCGACCAGGCCCTGCTCTATCCCTCGCCGCTGCAGGAGTTCTGGCAAGCCTTCGCCCACAACAAGGGCGCGCTCGCCGGCCTGCTTTTCATGATCGTGCTGGTGCTCTGCGCGCTGTTCGCCCCCTGGCTGGCGCCGTTCGATCCCAGCGAGCAATTCCGCGAGTTCATGCTGACCCCGCCGGCCTGGCTGGCGGGCGGCCAGTGGCAGTTCCTCCTCGGCACCGACGAGCTGGGCCGCGACCTGCTCTCGCGGCTGATTCACGGTGCGCGCCTGTCGCTGCTGATCGGCCTGGCCTCGGTCGTGCTGTCGCTGCTCCCCGGCATCCTGCTGGGCCTCATCGCCGGTTTCTTCCCGCGCCTGCTCGGCCCCGGCATCATGCGCCTGATGGACATCATGCTGGCCCTGCCGTCCTTGCTCCTGGCGGTGGCCATAGTCGCGATCCTCGGCCCCGGCCTGATCAACACCATCTTCGCCATCGCCATCGTTTCGCTGCCGGCCTATGTACGCCTGACCCGCGCCGCGGTGATGGGCGAACTGAACCGCGACTACGTCACCGCCGCGCGCCTGGCCGGCGCCAGCCTGCCGCGTCTGATGCTGGTCACGGTGCTGCCCAACTGCATGGCGCCGCTGATCGTGCAGGCCACCCTGAGCTTTTCCGCGGCGATCCTCGACGCCGCCGCCCTGGGCTTCCTCGGCCTCGGCGTGCAACCGCCGACTCCCGAGTGGGGCACCATGCTGGCCTCGGCGCGCGACTACATCGAGCGCGCCTGGTGGGTGGTCACCCTGCCCGGCCTGACCATCCTGCTCAGCGTGCTGGCGATCAACCTGATGGGCGACGGCCTGCGCGACGCGCTCGACCCGAAGCTGAAGAATGCCGTGTGAGGAGGCCCCGCATGCACAACCATCCGTTGGTGCGCACGGCGCACCCTACGCCCGTCGCGACCCCACTATCCCGTAGGGTGCGCCGTGCGCACCAGTGCTCCGTAGGGTGGATGACACCCTTTTCATCCACCATGAGCGCACCACGGTGGACGGGTGAAGCGTCGTCCACCCTACGCAAAAGAACGGCCAATCAGGCACCAAGCTACCTGCTGGAGACCGCCCGATGAGCCTGCTGGATATCCGTAATCTCTCCGTGCGCTTCGGCGACGCCAACGCCGTGCCGGTGGTCGATGGCCTCGATCTCAGCGTCGACAAGGGCGAGGTGCTGGCCATCGTCGGCGAGTCCGGCTCGGGCAAATCGGTGACCATGCTGGCGCTGATGGGCCTGATCGACCCACCCGGCGTGGTCAGCGCCGACAGCCTGCAGTTCGACGGCACCGACATGCTGCGCCTCAAGGGCCGCCAGCGCCGGCGCATCGTCGGCAAGGACCTGGCGATGATCTTCCAGGACCCGATGACCGCCCTCAATCCCAGCTACACCGTGGGTTTCCAGATCGAGGAAGTCCTCCGTCAGCACCTCGGCCTCAAGGGCAAGGCCGCGCGCCGGCGTGCCCTGCAACTGCTCGAACGGGTCGAGATCCCCGCCGCCGAGAGTCGCCTCGACGCCTACCCGCACCAGCTCTCCGGCGGCATGAGCCAGCGCGTGGCGATCGCCATGGCGATCGCCGCCGAGCCCAAACTGCTGATCGCCGACGAACCGACCACCGCGCTGGACGTGACCATCCAGGCGCAGATCATGGAGCTGCTGCTCGACCTGCAACGCGAGCAGGACATGGGCCTGGTGCTGATCACCCACGACCTCGCCGTGGTCGCCGAGACCGCCCAGCGGGTCTGCGTGATGTACGCCGGCCAGGCGGTCGAAGTCGGCGTGGTGCCCGGCCTGTTCGAGGCACCGGCGCACCCCTACACCGAGGCGCTGCTCAAGGCGATTCCCGAACACAGCCTGGGCGCCCGGCGCCTGGCCACCCTGCCCGGCATCGTGCCCGGACGCTTCGACCGCCCGCACGGCTGCCTGCTCGCGCCGCGCTGCCCCTACGCGCAAAGCAACTGCCAGGCGCAGCGGCCGACGCTGGAGCCGCAGGTCCGCGGCGCGGTGCGCTGCTTCTATCCATTGAATCAGGAGGTCACATGATGGCTGCCAGTGCGAGCGCCACCAGCGTGCTCAGCGCCCGCGAGCTGACCCGCCACTACGCCGTGTCCCGCGGCCTGTTCAAGCCCCACGCCATGGTGCAGGCCCTCAACGGCGTGTCCTTCGAGCTGCAGGCCGGCAAGACCCTGGCCGTGGTCGGCGAATCCGGCTGCGGCAAATCCACCCTGGCGCGCGCCCTGACCCTGATCGAGCAACCCTCCTCCGGCTCGCTGCAGATCGCCGGCCAGGAAGTCACAGGCGCCAACAAGGCCCAGCGCAAACAACTGCGCCGCGACGTGCAGATGGTCTTTCAGAACCCCTACGCCTCGCTCAACCCGCGGCAGAAGATCGGCGACCAGTTGGCCGAACCGCTGCTGATCAACACGCCGCTGTCCAGCCTCGAACGGCGCGAGCGGGTGCAGGCGATGATGCAGCAGGTCGGTCTGCGCCCCGAGCACTACCAGCGCTACCCGCACATGTTCTCCGGCGGCCAGCGCCAGCGCGTGGCCCTGGCCCGGGCGATGATGCTCAACCCCAAGGTGCTGGTGGCGGACGAACCGACCTCGGCCCTGGACGTGTCGATCCAGGCCCAGGTGCTCAACCTGTTCATGGACCTGCAGGAGCAGTTCAACACCGCCTACGTGTTCATCTCGCACAACCTCTCGGTGGTGCGCCATGTCGCCGACGAGGTGCTGGTGATGTACCTCGGCCGTCCAGTCGAGATGGGCGCGAAAGACCTGATCTACCGCCGCCCGATGCACCCCTATACCCAGGCGCTGCTCTCCGCCACGCCGACCCTCCACCCCGATCCGAGCAAGCCGAAGATCAAGATCGTCGGCGAATTGCCCAACCCGCTGGCGCCGCCCAGCGGCTGCGCCTTCCACCAGCGCTGCCCCTTTGCGACCGAGCGCTGCAGCGTGGAACTGCCGCAACTGCGCCTGCTCGATGCGCGCCAGGTGGCTTGTCACCATGCGGAGCGGATCAACGGCTAAGGACGATTTCACGGCCAATAACTAGGCGTCCCCGCCGCTCCCACAGAGAGCGACAGTCGTTGGGTTAGCGGCGGCTGCATTTCCGAGCACGTCACAGATTCGAGGCGCGGCGTAACCCAACAGGGCGTCAGCAGGTACGCCGCAATGATGGGTTACGCCGCGCCGAAAATGCAGTCTTGCCGGACATTGCCTGGGCGGCTAACCCATCCTACGGTTACTGGCACCCCCCCCGTAGGAGCGGGGGCGACGCCCAGTCCCATGCCCGCGAAAAACGGTCGCGGCAGGGTCAGGATCAACGCCCGAAGAACCGATAGAACTTGCGCAGCTCGGCCTGGGCCTCGCCGATGTCGACCGGGCTGAAATGCAGCTCGTGGTGCGGCGGGCACTGGGCCAGACGGGCAAGGTCGAGCGGGTGCAGCCAGCCGAGGATGGGGTAGCCGCCCATGGTCTGGTGATCGGCCTGGAGGATGATCGGCTGACCGTCGGGCGGCAGCTGGATCGCCCCGCGGCCGACGCCTTGCGACCACTGCCGCGTGGGTGCAAGCAGCGGCTCGCCGAGCAGGCGCGCGCCCATGCGGTCGGACTGCGGGCTGAGCTGCCAGGTCTGGGCGAAAAAGGCCTGCAACTGCTCGGGCGCGCAGCTTGCCGCATCGCCGCCGCCGATCACCCGCAAACGGGCCGCAGCCCGGTAGTCCGGCTGGTAGGGCCAGGGCACGCTCTGCGCCCGGGGCAACTGCGCCGCCAGGCAGGACAGCAGATCGCCGGCACGCAACGGCTCGCCGGTGCCCCGCAAGCCGCCCAGGCCTTCGCGCAGCTGGCTGCTGACGCTGCCCAGCTGCGGCGGCACGCGAAAGCCGCCGGCCACCGCCAGGTAGGCGCGCTGGCCGCTGCGGGCGTAACCCAGCTTGAGACGCTGGCCGGCGCGCAAGGGAAAACGCGACCAGGGTGGCAGCGGCGCACCATCGAGCGTCGCCGCGACCTGGGCGCCGGTCAGCGCCAGCCAGGTGTCCAGTTCGCCCTGCAGCTCGAGATAACCCAGGGCGATCTCCAGCAACGGCGTGCCCCAGGGGTTGTCCAGCAGGCGATTGGCCCAGGCCGCGGCGTGCAGGTCCAGCGGCCCGGACGGCGACACGCCGAGGTGCTGCCAGCCATGCCGACCGCCATCCTGCAACAGGCTCTGCGGTCCTGGCTTGAGCACCCGCAGCCCGCTCATAACGGCCCGCCTTCGGCGCGGAAGGTCTGCTCGTCGACCGCCACGAAACGCACCCGATCGCCCAGCAGCAACGGGCATGGCGGCTCGCGGCGGACATCGAACAGGCGCCAGGGGCACAGGCCAAGCAGGTGCCAGCCACCGGGCGAGGCCTGCGGATAGACCGCGGTCTGCCGCTCGGCGATGGCCAGGCTGCCGGCCGGCACCCGCGTGCGTGGCGTGCTGCGTCGCGCCAGGGCCAGGCGCTCGGGCAGCTCGCCCAAATAGGCGAACCCCGGGGCGAAACCGATGGCGCCGACCCGGTACTCGCTGGCGCTGTGCAGCTCGATCACCTGTTCGATGCTGAGTCGGCACAGGCGCGCCACCTCGGCCAGGTCGGCGCCGGCATACCAGATCGGGATCTGGTGCCGGCGTCCGCTCTCGGCCGGCAAGGGCTCGGCCAGCCAACGCGGCAGCAAGGGGCTCAGACGCTCGATTAGTTTCCGGTGATCGATGCGGGTCAGGTCGTAGTGCAGCAGCAGGCTGGTCCAACCCGGCACCAGATCACGCAGCAGCGGCCCCAGTTCGGCACGCATGCGCTCGGCCAGCAGGGCGATGCGCAACGGCAACTGCGCGTCGGGCTGCTCGGCCAGCACCAGCAAGAGCGCTTCGGCGCCGGCCGGTTCGAAACGCATCAGCTGGCATCCAGCAGCGCCCGCAAGCGCCGCAGCACGGCCAGCGACTCGGCGTTGTCGCCATGCACGCAGAGGCTGTCGGCACAGAGTTGCAGCGGCTTGCCGTCGATATCGGCAAAGGCCTCGCCCTGAGCGATGGCCAGGCCCTGGTCGAGGATCCGCTGCGGATCGCGGTGCAGCGCATCGGCCAGGCGCCGCGGCGCCAGTTGGCCGTCGGCCAGGTAGGCGCGGTCGGCGAAGGCCTCGAAGATCAGCGGCACGTCGGCGGCATCGGCAAACTCCAGCTCGCGGCGGTTGTCCAGCAGGGCCAGGACCATCAGCGGCAAGCCCTTGCGGTAGCTGGCACAGGCATCCAGCACTGCCGCGAGCAGGGCATCGTCGCGCACCAGGTCGTTGTACAAGGCGCCATGCGGCTTGACGTAGGCCACCTGGGTACCGGCGGCGCGGCAGAAGGCATCCAGGGCACCGAGCTGATAGAGCACCTGGGCGGTGACCTCCTCCGGCGAGCAGGCCAGATGGCGGCGGCCGAAGCCGACCAGGTCGGGGTAGGCGGGATGCGCACCGATGCTCACCCCATGCTGCACCGCCAGGGCGACGGTGCGTTGCATGGTCAGCGGGTCGGCGGCGTGAAAGCCGCAGGCCAGGTTGGCCTGATCGACCAGGGGCATGGCCAGGGCATCGTCGCCCATGCTCCAGGCTCCGAAGCTCTCGCCCATATCGCAATTCAGCAGGATTCGTCTGTTCATGGGCACAAGCTTAGAGCCGCATCGCCGTGGCGTGAAGCCCGGGCCATGTATGCGTGCTCCATAGGCCTGTTGGAGACGCGCCAGCTCCGGGCTATTCAGGCTGTTGCCCTGCGTGCGCTGTGTGCACCAGTTACAACGGGCGCTGCAGCGGACAGCCGGTGCGCACGGCGCACCCTACCGACAAACGGCGCGAGCCTCGACTGCGTAGCGTCTCAATACACATCGCGGCGGTAACGTCCCTGCTCGACCAACTCGGCCACGGCCGCTTCGCCCAGCACTTCATGCAGCACCCGGTCGACGCCGCCGGCCATGCCCTCCAGACTGCCGCACACGTAGATCGCCGCGCCCTCGGCCAGCCACCCGCGCAGCTGCTCGGCGGCTTCGCCCAGGCGGTCCTGCACGTAAACTTTGCCCGTCTGGTCGCGGGAGAAGGCCAGGTCCAGGCGCGCCAGCTCGCCACTGGCCAGCCAGCCCTGCAGTTCATCCCGACAATAGAAGTCATGGGCGGCATTCCGCTCGCCGAACAGCAGCCAGTTGCGCCTGTGGCCGGCGGCGATGCGCGCCTTGAGCAGGCTGCGCAGGCCGGCCAGACCGGTGCCGTTGCCGATCAGGATCAGCGGTCGCTCGTCCTCGGGGGCATGGAAGGCACTGTTGCGCCGCACCCGCGCCAGCAGCTGGCCGCACGGCGACGCGTGCTCGGTCAGCCAGCCGGAGCCGAGACCGAGCGCGCCATCGCTGCGCCGCTCCTGGCGCACGATCAACTGCAGCAGGCCGTCGCTGGGCAGGGAGGCGATGGAGTAGTCGCGCGGCGCCAAGGGGGCCAGGGCCTCGAGCAGGGCCTGGGCGTGCAAGCCGAGCAAATGGGTGAAGCTCTCCGGCAGTTGCCGGCTCGCCAGCGCCTGAGCCAAGGATTGGCCTATGCCGTCGAGGTGCACCGGCTGCTCGCCGTCCAGGCCGAAGCGCTGCAACCAGGCCCGCACCACCGCGTCGGCCTGGCGCGGCAGCACCTGCAGAATATCGCCGGCCAGCCAGTTGTCGGCCGGCTCGCCGCGCAGGCCGAGCAGGTAGGTGGGCGCGCCCTGGCTGCCGGGGTTGAGCAGCTCGCGCTGGTGCAGGGTCCACAGGCCATAGGCGTTGCCCGTAACCGTCGTCGCCTGGACGCCGGTCAGTTGGCTGAGCTGACGCTGCCAGTCCGCCAGGGCCAGCGCATCGCCGGCATCCACTTGCACCGGCGCGAACAGGCTGCGCGCGCCCTGCCGGCCCAGCCAGCCGTGCAGGCGCTCGGCGAAGCCGCAGAACTGCGCGTACTGGCGGTCGCCGAGGGCGAGCATGGCATAGCGCAGGTGCGCCAGGCCCAGGGCCTGGCCGAGCAGTTGGCGCTCGAAACCGCGGGCGCTGTCCGGCGCCTCGCCGTCGCCGAAGGTGCTGACCACGAACAGTGCATGCTGCGCCTCGCTCAGGGTCTGCCGGTCGACCCGGCCGAGCGGCTCGACCCTGACGCCATGGCCCGCCGCCTGCATCTGCCCGGCGGCCTGCCAGGCCAGCTGTTCGGCGAAACCACTCTGGCTGGCGAAGCCGATCAGCCAGTCGCGTGCCCCCGCCCCTGCGGGCAACAAGGCCTTGCGCGCGGCCAGCACCGCGCGCTTGTTGCGCCGGCGGTCGAGGTACAGCAACCAGCCGGTGATGGCGAACAGCGGCACGCTCAGGCTGGCCAGGAACATCAGGATGCGCCCGGCCAGGCCGAAGTAGCTGCCGACATGCAGGGCGTAGACGCTGGCCAGCAGCCGATCGCCGAACGCCTGTTGGTCATAGCGCTTATGCCAGCCCGGCGCGCCGCTCAACGGATCGAGCGCCAGCTGGTTGAACGCGCGCTCGTGCGCTGCGTCGTCACGCATATAAAACACCGTGGCCGGCTGACCGGCCGCAGCCGGCAGGCGCAGACTGTAGCCAGTCAGCTGTGGGCCGGCGGCCTGCTGCAAGCCGGCCCAGAGCGCCGCATGGTTCACCACCGGTACCGCCTCGGCGGAAGGCCGAGCGGCGCGATTGCGCTGCTGGCCGGCCGGTTCGCTGCTGAGCAGCGCGGTCAGGCCTTCGCGGTACCAGTCGTAGGACCAATACAGCCCGGTCAATGCCGCACACAGGTAGAACGCCAGGCACCAGGTACCGGCCACTGCGTGCAGATCCCAGTTGAACGCACGGCCGCGCTTGGCCCAGTCCAGGCTTAGCCAGACGCGCCAGCTCAAAGCCTTGCGCGGCCAACGCAGGTACAGGCCGGAGAGGCAGAAGAAAATCAGCGCCAGGGTGCTGGCGGCGGTGATCTGCTTGCCGGTTTCGCCCAGGGCGAGAAAACGGTGCAGCTCCAGCATCAGGTCGAAAAAGCCCTGCCCGCGCGGCTCGCCGAGCAGCTCGCCGCTGTAGGGGTCGAAGTAGCGCACCTCGCCGCGGCGCTCGCCCGGCGGCGGCGCGAACATCACCCGCCCGGGCACATCGGCGGCGGCTTCCACGCTCAGGCGTACGACCCGCTGCTGGCTGGCCGCCTCGATCTTCGGCAGCAGCACATCCGCCGCCAATACCCCGCCGTCACCCACCTCGACCCGCAGCACCTCGGGATTCAGCGCACGCAACAGCTCGCCCTGGAACGAATAGGCCGCGCCGGTCAGGCCCATCAGGGCCAGAACCAGGCCGGCGCTAATGCCGAACAACCAATGCAGCTGGAACAGGATTTTCTTGAACACGAAGGGGTACCTGACAGAAGCGACGACCACCGCGGCTGTCACTGCGGGGCGATTCTATTTGAGAACTACTTGCATCGGAGCCAGGATCGCCGGCTTTTACCTTTTATTTACATCACAGGTGCACGTGCCGATCGCGGGCATGGCCCGCTCCTACGCTAGACATCGGCCCAGCGCCGCAACAGGTTGTGGTAGACCCCGGTCAGCTGCACGCTGCTGGCGTGGCCGGCGCCCAGCTCGCGGTTAAGCTGCTGGATGCTGCTGTCGAGGTCGAACAGCAGGGTGCGCTGACCGTCGTCGCGGACCATGCTCTGCAGCCAGAAGAACGAGCAGACCCGCGCACCGCGGGTGACCGGATTGACCCGGTGCAGGCTGGTCGACGGGTAGAGGATCAGGTCGCCGGCCGGCAGCTTGACGCTGTGCGCGCCATAGGTGTCCTCGACCATCAGCTCGCCGCCGTCGTATTCGTCGGGGTTGGTGAAGAACAGCGTGGCCGACAGGTCGGTGCGGACCTTCTCGCCGGTCACGCGCACCTCGCGCACCGCGTTGTCCACGTGCAGGCCGAACGACTGGCCGCCCTGGTAGCAGTTGAACAGCGGCGGGAACACCTTGTTCGGCAGGGCCGCGGAAATGAACAGCGGATTGCGGCTCAACGCGGCGAGGATCAGCTCGCCCATGGCCTGGGCTTCGGGGCAGTCCTGGGGCAGCTGCAGGTTGTCCTTGGCCATGGCCGACTGGAAACCGGCGGTGGCCTTGCCGTCGACCCACTGCGCCTGCTGGAGTAACTGGCGGCACTCGGCGACCTGCTCGGGGCTGAGGACCTGGGGAATATGTAGCATCATCTTGACGAATCTCCGGATACGCCAAAGCCCCGCGCGATGGGCGGGGCCTTGGTGGTTGCGCGGGTTGACCTTAGAAGGAGAAGTTGGCCGACAGGATCGCCGTGCGCCCCTCGCCCGGCACCAGCGCGGAGGAACGCACCGCCGTGCCGGTGTTGGAACGGACGCGGTCGTAGTATTCCTCGTTGAACAGGTTGCGCACGTTCAACTGCAGATCCACGTCCTCGTTGACCTGATAGCCCAGCAGCGCGCTGTGCACCCAGTAATCCGGCACCTTGGTGGTGCTGGCAATGGTCACGTTGCGCTGGCTGACGTACTGCGCACCGTAGCCGACCTGGAAACCGGCCGGCAGGTCATAGGTGGTCCACAGGCTGAACGAACGCGGCGGCGTGTTGGCCAGGGCCTGGCCTTCCTCGGCCGGGGTATCGGACTTGATGATCTCGCTGTCGAGGTAGGTGTAGTTGGCGAACACCTGCCACTGCTCGGTGAGCTTGCCGGAGGCGCCCAACTCGACGCCGTCGACGCGCTGCTTGCCGTCGAGCACGACCGGATCGCCCAGCGGGTCGTTGTTGTCGATGCGGCCATTGGTCTTGGTCACCCGGAATACCGCGGCGTTCAGCGACAGACGCTGGTCGAGCAGGTCCCACTTGGTGCCCAGTTCCCAGGTTTCGTTCTCCTCCGGATCGAGGTCCTGGGTGTCGGCGGACAGACCCGAGCCGGTCGAGGCGAGGTTCTCCGCCGAGGGGTTGAAGGAGTTGCCCCAAGCGACGTAGATGCTGCCATTCTGCGCCGGCTTGTAGACCAGGCCGACACGCCCGCTGAGCATGTCGTCGCTGGAGTCGAGCCGGGTGGTCACGCCGGTGGCCGTGGCCAGGGTCTTGCCCGTGCCTTCGAAGCGCTCGTAGCGCAGGCCGGCGTTGACCTGCCACTGCTCGTTCAGCTCGACGGTGTCGAAGACATACAGGGCCCGGGTATCCAGCTCGGTATCGACCTCCTGGGTGACCGTCTTGAGGGTCGGCCCGCCCCAGTAGCCAGGCGGGTTGTACAGGTCGAACAGCGGCCAGGCGTTGCCGCTGGGCAAACCGCTGTTGAAGGTGTCGCGGTTGTACTCCTCGTGGGAAAACTCCGCACCGGTGACCAGGCTGTGGGCCAGGGCGCCGGTGTTGAAGCGCCAGTTGAGGTTGGTCTGGTTGATCAGTATCTCGGTGTCATAGTCACGGCCATGGCCCTGCGGGCCGGCTGGGCGGTAGGTACCGGCCGGCAGACCGTCGGTGTTGACGTGGGCCGCGGAGATGATGGTCAGGCGCTCGGTCTTGGCATAGCGCGCGATGTTGCTCAGGCGGAGCTGCTCATTGAATTCATGGTCAAACTTGACGGTGAAGCTCTCGGCGTCGGTTTCCTCGGTGTCGATGTCCTTGAAGCCGTAGTAATTGTCGCGATCGACGCCAGCCAGCACCTTGCCGTCGCGGGCCGGCAGGCCGTAATCCGGCAGGTCCTTGTCGGACTGGCGGAAATAGCTGAGGTTGAGCTGGGTCGGCGAGCCCATGCCCAGGGTCAGCGAGGGCGCGATGCCCCAGCGCTCCTGATCGATCTGGTCGCGCTCGGCGACATCGTTCTGATGGCCCATCAGGTTCAGACGGAACACCGCACCGGCCCCTTCCAGGGCATCCAGCGGCTGATTGATATCGGCGGTCAGGCGCTTGTAGTTGTCGGTACCGAGGCCGACGCTGGCGCGATTGAAGGCCTGGGCCTGCGGCGTCTTGCTGACGATATTGATCGAGCCGCCGGTGGTGCCTGCCCCGGAGTACACCGAACTCGGGCCTTTCACCACTTCCACCGCTTCCAGGTTGAAGGTGTCGGAACGGCTGCTCTGCGCGGTGTCGCGCAGGCCGTCGATCAGGATGTTGGAGTTGGCGCTGAAACCGCGGATGTTGATGCTGTCGCCCAGGCCACCACCGCCCTCGCCAGCCGCGAAGGTGATGCCGGAGACGTTGGACAGCACTTGGCGCAGGCTCAGGGCGTTCTGCTCCCGGATGACTTCCTGCGGGATCACGGTAATGGTCTGCGGGGTGTCGAGCAGCGGCGCGGTGTATTTTGGCGAGGAGGCATTGTCGACCTTGTAGCCCTCAACCTGCTGGCCCTTGACCGTGACGCTGCCGAGTTCCACGGCATCGCCCTGGACCTCGGCGGACTCTGCAGCCAGGCCGGCAACGGCCCAGGACGCCACGGCCAGGCCGATGGCCGAGGCCAACAGACGACGTTGCGGCAAATTGGCGGACTTTTTATTGTTGCGCTTGCTCATGATAATCATCCCCAGTTAGATGGGGCGCGATTCTATTCAATAATTGATCGCAATCAAGAATAATTTTCACTGAGAATTGAACTTTTTCGCAGGCACCCCGCTTTGCCGGTCCCGGAAAAGCAAAGGCTATGTACCAATTAGGTGTTGCATGGGGCGTTCGGAGAAGAGGGGCCCTGCTTGCAAGGTAGGGTGCGCCGTGCGCACCAAGACTCTGCAGCCAACGCCGGTGCGCACAGCGCACCCTACGAGGTCAGTTCCCTCACACTTAAACGCCGAAGCCTGAACGCAACACACTACTGGTACATAGCCAAAGCAAAGACCCGCCAGAAGGCGGGTCTTTGTCGTGGCGCTGCGCTTACAGGTAGTAAGCCTTCAGCGGCGGGAAGCCGTTGAACTCCACCGCACTGTAGCTGGTGGTATAGGCGCCGGTGGACAGCCAGTACAGGCGGTCGCCGATCGCCAGGTTGAGCGGCAGACCGTACTTGTAGTTCTCGTACATGATGTCGGCGCTGTCGCAGGTCGGACCGGCGATCACCACCTCTTCCATCTCGCCCTTCTTCTCGGTCCAGATCGGGAACTTGATCGCCTCGTCCATGGTTTCGATCAGGCCGCTGAACTTGCCCACATCGACGTACACCCAGCGTTCCACGGCGGTACGCGACTTGCGCGCCACCAGTACCACTTCGCTGACCAGGATGCCGGAGTTGGAGATCAGCGAGCGGCCCGGCTCGAGGATGATTTCCGGCAGGTCGTCACCGAAGTCGTCCTTGAGGAAGCGGATGATTTCCTCGGCGTAGGTTTCCAGGCTGTTGGTGCGGGTGATGTAGTTGGCCGGGAAGCCGCCGCCCATGTTGATCATCTGCAGGACGATGCCGTCTTCTTCCTTGAGGCGCTCGAAGATCACCTTGACCTTGGCGATGGCCGCGTCCCACACGCCGATGTCGCGCTGCTGCGAGCCGACATGGAAGGACACGCCGTAGGGCACCAGGCCCAGCTGGCGGGCGAGGATCAGCAGGTCCATGGCCATGTCGGTCTGGCAGCCGAACTTGCGCGACAACGGCCAATCGGCGGTGGTCGAACCTTCGGTGAGGATGCGCACATAGACTTTCGAGCCCGGTGCGGCCTTGGCGATGTTGCGCAGGTCGGCTTCCGAGTCGGTGGCGTACATGCGCACACCCTTCTCGAAAAAGTAGCGGATGTCCTTGGCTTTCTTGATGGTGTTGCCGTAGCTGATGCGCTCCGGGCCAACACCGCAGCCCATCACCCGATCCAGCTCGTAGATCGAGGCGATGTCGAAGTTCGAGCCCTTGTCCTTGAGCAGCTCGATGATCTCGACCGCCGGGTTGGCCTTGACCGCGTAATAGACCTTGGCGAACTCGAAACCGGCGCGCAGGTCATCGTAGGCCTTGCCGATGGTCGCGGTATCGATCACCACGAACGGGGTTTCGTGCTGATCGGCGAATGCCTTCATGCGCTGGAAGGTGGCGGGGGCGTAATAGTCTTCGAGCTTGATCGGCATGCGTGGGACTCCAAATGGCAAAACACACAAAGGTGGTTAGGGGGTGCCTTACTAAGTAATAGCAAAGCCGTGAACGCCTGATCAGTTTCCCCACTTTGGTTCGCCTACTTCCCAAGGCTGTGTCGCCGAGAACCACGCCCAGACCAAGTGAAAACTACTGCGCTCGACCATGCTGCGTTAAAACCCGGCTCGAAATGCTCATTTACAGCAGTAAACTGCGCTTTCTCGCCGGCTTTTGCCTTGCCTGCTCTTCGCTCGCTACGTTTTCACACGGCCTGGTAACACGCGGTCTCTCGTCGTCAGTACTTGAGCCGGATGGATCGTTGCCAGCATGGACGTTCGGGCGCGAACTTTAGGACCATGGGAAGCTTAGATCAATCAAAAATTGCCGTATTTACCCTGCGTTTTATCGGCTGTTCGATGGGTCGTTGCGGATTCAAAACAAGGCGTCACTAAATGCTGCACAAAGCCCGGCGAATTGCGCTTTTGCCGCCCTGACTACAGGTCGCCGCGCTGCGGGCCGTTTGCCGCTATAATCGCTCCCTTTTTTGACAGACCGACTATCAGTCGACGGGTTCCCCCAGCATGAGCAAGCAGGCCGCCGAAGTCGCCAAAAGGCGCACATTCGCCATCATTTCCCACCCCGATGCCGGTAAGACCACCATCACCGAGAAACTCCTGCTGATGGGCAAGGCGATTGCCATCGCCGGCACGGTGAAGTCGCGCAAGTCCGACCGCCATGCCACCAGCGACTGGATGGAGATGGAAAAGCAGCGCGGCATCTCCATCACCACCTCGGTGATGCAGTTCCCCTACCGCGAGCACATGATCAACCTGCTCGACACCCCCGGCCACGAGGACTTCTCGGAAGACACCTACCGCACCCTGACCGCGGTGGACAGCGCGCTGATGGTGCTCGACGGCGGCAAGGGCGTCGAGCCGCGCACCATCGCCCTGATGGACGTGTGCCGGCTGCGCGACACGCCGATCGTCAGCTTCGTCAACAAGCTCGACCGCGACATCCGCGACCCCATCGAGCTGCTCGACGAGATCGAGGCGGTACTGAAGATCAAGGCCGCCCCCATCACCTGGCCGATCGGCTGCTACCGCGACTTCAAGGGCGTCTACCACCTGGCCGACGACTACCTCATCGTCTACACCGCCGGCCACGGCCACGAGCGCACCGAAACCAAGATCATCCAGCACCTCGACTCCGACGAGGCCCGCGCCCACCTGGGCGACGAGTACGAGCGCTTTATCGAACAGCTGGAACTGGTGCAGGGCGCCTGCCATGAGTTCGACCAGCAGGAATTCCTCGACGGCAAACTGACCCCGGTGTTCTTCGGCACCGCCCTGGGCAACTTCGGCGTCGATCACGTACTCGATGCCGTGGTCGACTGGGCGCCCCAGCCGCTGGCGCGGGTGGCCCACGAGCGCACCGTGCAGCCGGTGGAAGAGAAGTTCAGCGGCTTCGTGTTCAAGATCCAGGCGAACATGGACCCCAAGCACCGTGACCGCATCGCCTTCATGCGCATCTGCTCGGGCAAGTACGAGAAAGGCATGAAGATGCGCCACGTACGCACCGGCAAGGACGTGCGCATCGGCGACGCCCTGACCTTCTTCTCCAGCGAACGCGAGATGCTCGAAGAAGCCTACGCCGGCGACATCATCGGCCTGCACAACCACGGCACCATCCAGATCGGCGACACCTTCAGCGAAGGCGAGAACCTGGGCTTCACCGGCATCCCGCACTTCGCCCCGGAACTGTTCCGCCGCGTGCGCCTGAAAGACCCGCTGAAATCCAAACAACTGCGCCAGGGCCTGCAACAGCTGGCCGAGGAAGGCGCGACCCAGGTGTTCTTCCCCGAGCGCAGCAACGACATCATCCTCGGCGCGGTCGGCGTACTGCAGTTCGACGTGGTCGCCAGCCGCCTGAAAGAGGAATACAAGGTCGAGTGCGCCTACGAGCCGATCACCGTCTGGTCGGCCCGCTGGATCGACTGCAGCGACAAGAAGAAGCTCGAGGAGTTTGCCAACAAGGCGGTGGAAAACCTCGCCATCGACGGCGGCGGCCACCTCACCTACCTGGCGCCGACCCGGGTCAACCTGGCGCTGATGGAAGAGCGCTGGCCGGACGTGAAGTTCAGGGCGACGCGCGAGCACCATTGATTGGCGATCGCTGGTGAAAGCCAACCCTCACCCCAGCCCTCGGCTTTAGCGTCCTGCGTCGCAGCTGGCCTGTGTAGGGTGCGCGGGGCCACCTAGGCCGTGCGCACCACTGACAAGCGGGGCCTGGTGCGCACGGCGCACCCTACAAAAGCCCTGCAGTTACCACCGTGTAGGAAGGTCGGGCCGCGTAGGTCGGGCCGCGTAGGATGAGCGCAGCGATACCCATCACAGCGATCTGCGGCAAACCAATAAAACCCGGCGGCGGCGCAATCGGCCAATGGGTATCGCTGCGCTCAACCATACGACAAAGAGCTGCGGAGAAACCGGGGTCCCCTATTACCCCGCGAATGTTCAATCCGCCATACCGCGCTTACCCGCGGCGGGCATCACCGAGCAGAATGGCTTTGGAATAGTCGAGAAACTCGTCCAGATGGCGGGTAATTACCGCAATGGTGATGGGTAGTTGCAGCGCCTGGTATTCATGCACTGCAATATTGCGATAGCCCACCATGCGCTTGAGCGCATCGGCCAGGGCATTGTCGATCCAGCCTCCGGCCGCCAGCAACGCAAACACATCACGCGCACTTTGCGGAATGCCCAGGCGCTCGCGCCTGATCAAATGCTGGCCCATATCCAGCGCAGCCTCGCACGCCCGCTGAATGTTCAGAATCGCCGCATCCTGGCGGGTGAAGTTCTCGGCGAAACTGGCAGGGTCGGACTCATATTCCTCACGCGCCCGCCTCACGCAACGCTCGATGCTCGCCGCCTTGTTCAACAACACATCATCGGCCATACACCCGCCCGTCTCGCTCGATATCCCGCAACAGGGGCGCCCGCGCCCGATCCAGCTCCAGCTTCTCGCTGAGCATGGCGCACTCGAACAACCCCACCTCCTGGCCTGTAGCCCACCAACGCTCGCCCTTCATCAGCACCTGCTGCTGCATCACCGTAGAAGCCCTGCGCAGATCCAGCAGGTCGACCGGGCAACCAGCGATATCGGCGGCTTCACCGGCAAGCACCCAGAGCACCAACGGATCGGCATAGCCTTGCACCAACACTGCCAGATCGAGGTCACTGCGCTCACCCGCCGTACCCTGCACACGGCTACCGAAGGCATAAACAGCCAGCAGCCCGTGCAGACGCGAGCGCAGCAACTCGATCAGCGCCACTCTATTCATAGCAAGCCTCCATATACACCCTTGGAAGTGTATCCCAGGAACGTAAGGGGATCACGGCGCGCAGCCTGGCCGCGCGCCCCGCTCCATCATACGAATCCGCCATACCAGGATCCGTGTCGTACCGGTGAACCATGGTGGATTGCCCCCAGATCGAGCGATTCCCTCAGTCCTTAGGGCGGCCTCAGGAGAAACCAGGAGCGAGAAACCGGGGCCTGTCCCCGAGTTTTCTCCTATTCTTTGATGGCCAGATAAAGACTAAGCTAATCGAACTAAGTCACCAGGAGAGCCTGCATGCACACCGTAAACATCCACGAAGCCAAGACCCACCTGTCACGGCTAATCGAGCAAGCCGTCACCGGAGAGCCATTCATCATCGCCAAGGCCGGAAAACCTTTGGTCAAGGTGGTCCGACTGGATGCACCCGATACGCCTCAGCCCAGGCGCCTGGGCTTCATGGCTGGCCAGATAGCCATCCCGGATGACTTCGACCGCATGGGCAGCGAAGAAATCGAGCAGCTTTTCGGAGGCGAGTCGTGAAGTACCTGCTCGACACCCAACTGCTGCTGTGGGCTGCAAGCTGTCCCGAGCGGCTATCGAATACCGCCCGCCCCCTGCTTGAGGACCAGGACAACGAACTGTTCTTCAGCGCCGCCAGCCTCTGGGAAATTGCCATAAAACGCGGCCTCGGCAGAGACGATTTCAAGGTGGATGAGCGCGTGCTGCGCCGTGGCCTGCTGGATAACGGCTACAGTGAACTACCGATTGCCAGCGAACACGCGGTCGCCATCGACAACCTGCCACCAATCCACAAAGACCCGTTCGACCGCATCCTGGTTGCCCAGGCCATGGTCGAAGGGATCACCCTGCTCACAGCCGATGGACTGGTAGCCCAGTATCCCGGTCCGGTTCGGCAAGTGTGAGAGGAAAACGCCAGGGAAACAAAGGAGCTAATCGGGGTCTGTCCCTGAGGTTTCCCCAGCTTTTCGCTAAGCATGGCGCACTCGAACAACCCCGCCTCCAGGCCTGTAGCCCACCAACGCTCGCCCTTCATCAGCACCTGCTGCTGCATCACCGTAGAAGCCCTGCGCCCCCGTAGGATGTGGTTGAGCGCAGCGATACCCATCACGATGATCTGCGGCAAATCAATAAACCCTGGTGCTTGCGCAATCGGTTGATGGGTATCGCTGCGCTCAACGCCATCCTACGCCGCCCCACATCCTGAAAACCCGCGGCCGCGGGGTCAGGCCGGGATTTTGTTGGGCGGGGTTGGTTCGCGGGTTAGCGTGGGTTGAGGTTTGCGGGCGGCGTCGTCGAGGATCTTGAAGAACACGCTCTCCAGCGACACCGCCGGTTTTACCGTGAGCAGGTGGCCGCCGCTCTGGTTGAGCTGGGCGATAAAGGCCGGCAGCGCGGCCTGGGTCAGTTCGCATTCGAACTCGCCGTCGCGCAACTGGCGGGCGCCGGGTGCGATGGGGTGTTTGGCGTTGAAGCGCACCAGCATGCAGTCGGCGCGTTCGGCGGCCAGTTCGCGCGGCGAGCGCACGGTCAGCAGTTCGCCCTGGTTGATGAAGCCGAAACGGTCGGCGATGCGTTCGACGTCGTGCAGCACGTGGGAGGTGAAGAAGATCGCCCCGCCCTGCTGCTTGTACTCGTTGAGGATATCCACCACATCCTTGCGCCCGACCGGGTCGAGGCCGGACAGCGGCTCGTCGAGCACCAGCAGTTTGGGCTGCACGACCATGGCATGGGCCAGCGCCACGCGCTGCACCGTGCCCTTGGACAGCTCGCGGATACGCCGGTTGGCTGAGGCGCCAATGGAGAAGCGCTCCAGCCAGTTCAGGCACCAGGCCTTCTCGTCCGCGCGGCGGATGCCGTACATGGACAAGGCCATACGCAGGATTTCCAGCGGGGTGAACTGCTCGTACAGCGCCGGGGCTTCCGGCACATAGGCGACGCCCTCGCGGGATCTGGGATCGCGCGAGGAGGTGCCGTAAAGCGTCACTTCGCCGGAATAGTCGTTGATCAGGTCGAGCATGACCTTGATGGTGGTCGACTTGCCGGCGCCGTTGGGCCCGACGAAGCCGAACACCTCGCCCTCGGCCAGGCTGAAGCTGACATCGCGCAGCGCCTGCACCGCCTTGCCCTTGACGCGAAAGGTCTGGCTGATGCCATGAAATTCCAGTGCAGCACTCACGACTGATCCTCCATGCCGGCGATCTTCATTTTCTTCAGGATGATTTGCCCCTTGCGCAATTCGTAGCCGAGCCTGAGCGGGTCTTCCGGCAAGGCCGGCAACAGCCCGGCTTCGACCAGTTGCTCGAGCCTGGCCAACGCGCCGTTTTCCGCCTCGAAGCGGCGCTGCGCCTCGCGCAGGGCAACCAGACCTTGCAGGCGGACGACGCGTTTGTCGAGCATGCCGTGCAGCTTGGGGTCGCTGGCGGCGTCGCGTTGTTGAATCAGGTAGTCCAGGGCCAACTTCTCGTCGGCGAAGGTTTCCGCCTGCAGCATCACGGCCATCTTGCGAAAGCCGGCGGCATTGCCGGTCGCCCGCTGCGCCGCCAGTTCCAGCGCACGGCTGGCCTCGGCAATATCCTTGTTGAAGAACCACTGGTTGAAGCCATAGAAAAACGCCGGCAGCTCATCCCAGAAGCGACACTGCATGGCCCGGCGCAGCACCTCGGTGCCCTCACTGTCCGCACCGCCCCAGGTGAGCAGGCCGTTGGCCAGGTAATAGTTGTCTTCATGGCAGGGGTTGAGTTCGGCCACCACCTGCTGGGCACGAATCAGATAGCCGGTATCGGCCTGCCCCCAGTCCACCCCGGTGGCGGCCAGGCGCATGGTTTCCAGGCTGGCCGCGAGGAAGCGGTCGCCACCGAACAGCACCAGCAACACCGGCGCGGCGATCACCACGCGGCCTTCAATGACCGGCACCTCAGGCGCAGGCGTGTGGGCGCGCCACTGCGAGGCGGAGGAGAATACGCCAAAACCGAGCAGCGCCAGCAACAAGGGCCAGTAACGATGGCGTGGCATGCTCAGGCGAACCGCTTGCGCTGCAGCGCCCAGACCGCTAGCGCCATCAGGGCGAAGGCGTAGGCCAGACTGCTCAGGAGCAACCAGGGCCAGTCGGCGGGGAGAAACTCTGGCTTGCCGTAGAGCGCGAGCATGCGCAGATCCAGCGCGCCGAGATCCGGCAACAGATAACCCAGCACGCCGAGGCTGGCACGATAACCCTCGGCATTGACCACCACCCCGGCATTACTACTGAGCAACTCGACTATGGCGCCATAGGAACGCGCCACCAGCATAAAGCCGAAGGTGCCGATCAGGACAAAGCTCGGCGTCGAGGCGACGACTGCCAGCAGTGTGGCCAGCGCGGCCAGTACCAGCAGGTCGAGGGCCATAAAGGCCATCACGATCAGATAGGGCTGGCCCATAGCCACCGGGGTGGCCTGGGGATAGATGCCGCCGATAAATTGCACCAAGCCGATCTGCAGCAAGCCCAACGCCAGCAACAGGCCCAGCAGCATGGCCAGCAGCGCGGCGAAGCGGCCGAGCAACAGGCTGCGCCGCCCACGCGGGTAGGTCAGCGAGTTGAGGTAATAGCGCTTGTCGAATTCGCGGGACAACAGTTCCTGCACCAGCAGCACGATCAGCAGCGGCACCAGCAGGCGCATGGTCGAAACCCCCACATCCAGCGCCACGGTCGCCGGCTGGCGACCGCCGAAATAGGCAGACAAACCCGTGGCGAGTGCCACCACCAGCAACACGCCAGCCGCCATCCAGGCGAATTTCGCCTTGAGCGCCAGACGCAGTGCAGTCAGGAAATCACGAAAGATAGGCATAATTGACAGGGCAGAATTGGGATGAATTAAAAATCGACGTGAACCGAAGGGGTTATTCATCGAACAGATTATAAGAAAAAAACAGCCTTATTTATGTTTATGCAAGTGGATAACATCGCGACTAGAGTCAGATCGCGGTAAACGACGGAAGCGCCTCCGGCGATTCCATCCTGCGCTCCGACATACCGCAATTAAATAAATTCTATTTTCAATAAAACAGGGTGGCGCCGACATTAACCGCCCCCACCCTATCACTGCAGCCACTCAACACACTTAAATTATTGCGCAATCATCACGGTAGAATTGGCCTCAGCACCTGCCGCGCTGCAAGTGGCACCACCCGGATACTGAGTACTTACAGTACCCATAGCAGTAGTGGCTGTTGCCATGGCCGGGCCTGTAACTGGCGTGTTCGCGCAGCCAGGCACCGCGGGATCAGCAGTCAAACTACAGGTCTCATAGTGCTCGGGAACACCTGTAGTGTCGTCCGCAGCAACTAGCACCACCGGTACAGTGCGCTGGGTTACCTTACCGCCCGTATGGCAAGCCGAAAGCCCAACCACTGTGGCACTGCAAGAAACACCAGCCTGTACATTGCTGCTCAAATTAAGTCTTACATCTTCATTGATAGGAGGACAAGCCGCCATAGTCACGGGACCCGACACGGTGAGTTGGACGGCAGAAGCCATACCAGAAACCATCAAGCCCGCGAGCAACAGAGTAATTTTTTTCATTTGCATATCTCCTGAAAAACCGATCAGCGCAGCGAAGAAATAATGGCGGTGATGCCGTTCTTAACATCAGCAACCGACGAAGTGTCATTTGCGCGCTGGCGATACTCATTAAACTGCGGAATGGCGATGGCGGCGAGAATCCCGATGATCGCAATTACGATCATCAGCTCGATCAGGGTAAAACCTTTTTGCTTCTTGAGAGACTTCATGGGCAAGCTCCTAGTGTGGTTAAGGTCAGCGACCTGGCAGGGATAAAGCAGATGGCGTGCCAACTCGGCAGAACCCGCCAGACAAGAGATTTCCCGCCACTCAGCAAAAACCAGCCCGTTCCCAACACGGCAGCAACTGACGTTTTTTGTCAGCCACAACTGCCGCACTTGGGCTTGGCCTGCGATTTAGGCTATAAGTCAGCAGCATCCGCCTCCCTTCGATTAGCAGAAGCGCAATGAACGAAGCTCCCACCCTGACCGGCCTGGCCCGCCAGCTGGTCAACGCCAACCTGCTGGATGAGCGCACCGCGGCCCAGGCCCAGGCCCAGGCGCTGCGCAACAAGATCCCGCTGGTGTCTTACCTGGTGCAGCACAAGCTGGCCAGCAGCCGCGCGGTGGCGGAAATCGCCGCCGAGCAGTTCGGCGTGCCGCTGTGCGACCTTAAGGCCATCGATAAGGACAGCCAGCCGCGTGATCTGGTCAGCGAGAAGCTGTGCCGCCAGCACCGCGTGCTGCCGCTGTACCGCCGCGGCAACAAGCTGTTCGTCGCCCTGTCCGACCCGACCAACCACCAGGCGGTCACCGACGTGCAGTTCAGCACCGGCCTGAGCACCGAAGCGCTGCTGGTGGAGGACGACAAGCTCGGCGATGCCATCGACCGGTTCTTCGAGGCGGCCAACAGCGGCATGGAAGACCTGGCCGACGTCGACCTCGACGGCCTGGACGTGCAGGCGGTGGACGAGAACAAGGAAGACGGCGTCGCCGGCGAAAGCGCCGACGACGCGCCTGTGGTGCGCTTCGTCAACAAGATGCTGCTGGATGCGATCAAGGGCGGCTCCTCCGACCTGCACTTTGAGCCTTACGAGAAGGTCTACCGGGTGCGTTTTCGTACCGACGGCATCCTGCAGGAGATCGCCCGCCCACCGATCCAGTTGGCACCGCGTATCTCGGCGCGCCTGAAGGTGATGGCCGCGCTGGATATTTCCGAGCGGCGCAAGCCGCAGGACGGGCGGATCAAGATGCGCATCTCGAAGAGCAAGTCGATCGACTTTCGCGTCAGCACCTGCCCGACCCTGTGGGGCGAGAAGATCGTGATGCGGATTCTCGACCCCTCCAGCGCGCAGATGGGCATCGATGCGCTGGGCTACGAGCCGGGGCAGAAAGACCTGTACATGGCCGCGCTCAAGCAACCGCAGGGCATGATCCTGGTGACCGGGCCGACCGGCTCGGGCAAGACGGTGTCCTTGTACACCGGCCTGAACATCCTCAATACCGTGGACGTGAATATCTCCACCGCCGAAGACCCGGTGGAGATCAACCTGGAAGGCATCAACCAGGTCAACGTCAACCCCAAGCAAGGCATGGATTTTACCGCCGCGCTGCGCGCCTTCCTGCGCCAGGACCCGGACATCATCATGGTCGGCGAGATCCGCGACCTGGACACCGCCTCGATCGCGATCAAGGCGGCGCAGACCGGGCACATGGTGATGTCGACCCTGCACACCAACAGCGCCGCGGAAACCCTGACGCGCCTGCGCAACATGGGCGTGCCCTCGTTCAACATCGCCACCTCGGTCAGCCTGATCATCGCCCAGCGCCTGGCGCGCAAGCTGTGCGTCCATTGCAAGAAGGATGCGCAGATCCCGCGCGAGGCGCTGCTCGAGGAAGGCTTCCCGCAGGACCAGATCGGCAGCTTCAAGCTTTACGGCCCGGTGGGCTGCGAAAATTGCAACGGCGGCTACAAGGGCCGTATCGGAATTTATGAAGTGGTTAAAAACACGCCCGCATTGCAACGGATTATCATGGAAGAAGGCAATTCCATTGATATCTCCGCGCAAATGCGCAAAGACGGCTTCAATGACCTGCGCACCTCGGCCTTGCTCAAGGCCATGCAGGGCATCACCAGCCTCGAAGAAGTGAACCGCGTGACAAAGGACTAACCGATGGCGGCCAAAGCTCCAGCAAGCAGCGCTTTCCTCTGGGAAGGCACCGACAAGAAAGGCGGCAAGATGAAGGGCGAGCTGATCGGGCAGTCGCCTGCCCTGGTCAAGGCCCAGTTGCGCAAGCAGGGTATCAACCCGCTCAAGGTGCGCAAGAAGCCCAAGTCGCTGTTCGGCACCGGCAAGAAGATCAAGCCCCTGGACATCGCCCTGTTCACCCGGCAGATGGCCACCATGATGAAGGCTGGGGTGCCGCTGCTGCAGTCCTTCGACATCATCGGCGAGGGCTTCGACAACCCGAACATGCGCAAGCTGATCGACGAGGTCAAGCAGGAGGTCGCCGCGGGCAACAGCTTCGCCGCCTCGCTGCGCAAGAAGCCGCTGTACTTCGACGACCTGTATTGCAACCTGGTCGACTCGGGCGAACAAGCCGGCGCGCTGGAAACCCTGCTCGACCGCATCGCCACCTACAAGGAAAAGACCGAGGCGCTGAAGGCCAAGATCAAGAAGGCCATGACCTACCCGATCGCGGTGATAGTAGTGGCGATCATCGTCACGGCGATTCTGCTGATCAAGGTGGTGCCGCAGTTCGAGAGCGTGTTCCAGGGCTTCGGCGCCGAACTGCCGGCGTTTACCCAGGTGGTGGTGAACATGTCGCGCGGGTTGCAGGAGTGGTGGTTCATCTTCGTCTTCGCCATCTTCGCCAGCGCCTTCACCTTCAAGGCGGTGTACAAGCGCTCGGAGAAGTTTCGCGACTTCCTCGACCGTACCCTGCTCAAGGCGCCGATCATCGGCGACATCCTGTACAAGGCGGTGGTCGCGCGTTACGCCCGTACCCTGGCCACCACCTTCGCCGCCGGCGTGCCGCTGGTCGAGGCGCTCGACTCGGTGGCCGGGGCGACCGGCAACGTGGTGTTCCGCAATGCGGTGCACAAGATCCGCACTGACGTGTCTTCCGGCACCCAGTTGAACTTCTCGATGCGCAGCACCGGGATCTTCCCGAGCATGGCCATCCAGATGACCGCCATCGGCGAGGAATCCGGCTCGCTGGACGAGATGCTGGACAAGGTCGCCGGCTATTACGAGGACGAGGTGGACAACGCGGTCGACAACCTGACCACCCTGATGGAGCCGATGATCATGTCGGTTATCGGCGTGTTGGTAGGCGGCCTGATCGTGGCCATGTACCTGCCGATCTTCCAGCTGGGTGCGGTGGTTGGCTAACTTATGCTGCTAGAGTTTCTGGCCGGCGACTTGCCGGCCTTTACCTTTGTCTGCCTGGTGCTGGGGCTGCTGATCGGCAGCTTTCTCAATGTGCTGGTGTATCGCCTGCCGCTGATGATGCAGCGCGACTGGCAGGCCCAGGCCCGGGAAATCCTCGAGCTGCCGGCACTGGCGGATGCGCCGCTGTTCAATTTGATATTGCCCAATTCGCGCTGCCCGCACTGCGGCCACGAGATTCGCCCCTGGGAGAATATCCCGCTCATCAGCTACCTGTTGCTGCGCGGCAAATGCTCCAGCTGCAAGGCGCCGATCAGCCTGCGCTACCCGCTGGTGGAACTGGCCTGCGGCCTGCTGTCGGCCTGTGTGGCCTGGCACTTCGGCTTCGGCTGGCAGACCGCCGGCATGCTGCTGTTGACCTGGGGTCTGCTGGCGATGAGTTTGATCGACGCCGACCATCAACTGCTGCCCGACGCCCTGGTGCTGCCGTTGCTGTGGCTGGGGCTGATCGTCAACTACTTCGGCCTGTTCACCAGCCTGGAAGCCGCACTCTGGGGCGCGATCGGCGGCTACCTGAGCCTGTGGTCGGTGTACTGGCTGTTCAAGCTGGTGACCGGCAAGGAAGGCATGGGCTACGGCGACTTCAAGCTGCTGGCCATGCTCGGCGCCTGGGGCGGCTGGCAGGTGCTGCCGCTGACCATCCTGCTGTCGTCGCTGGTCGGCGCCGTGCTCGGGTTGATCATGCTGCGCCTGCGCAACGCCGAAACCAGCACGCCGATCCCGTTCGGCCCCTACCTGGCCATCGCCGGCTGGATCGCCCTGTTCTGGGGCGACCAGATCAGCGGAAGCTACCTGCAGTTTGCCGGGTTTGGGGCGTAGGACGTAGCGAAGCGATACCCATGCTGTGGTGTTGAGCGCAGCGATACCCATCACGACGATCTGCGGCAGATCAACAAAATACGGCGGCTGTGCAACCGATTGATGGGTATCGCTTCGCTCAACCACGCTACGCTCATCCTACAAAA
>NZ_FOWX01000064.1 GCF_900115555.1 Pseudomonas borbori | reverse complement strand
GAAGGGATTCATCGACATCTTGACGTTGGCAAGGTCGACGCCGCTATTGTCCGCCTTGACGCGAACCTTGACGTTGTAGTCGACCACTCGCTTGACGGCTACCAGAACTTTCATGGGACCTCTCTTTCATCGAATAAAAAAGCGCAGACCGCCCAGGTAAGGGCGTGCCGTGCGCAAAAGGGGATTACAGCGGGTAGTTGGCCAGCTCGCGGGCGATCAGCAGGCGCTGGATTTCGCTGGAACCTTCATAGATCTGGGTGATGCGCGCGTCGCGGTAGTAGCGCTCCACCGGGTAGTCCTCCAGGTAGCCGTAGCCGCCGTGGATCTGCACGGCCTTGGAACACACCCGTTCGGCCATCTCCGAGGCGAACAGCTTGGCCTGCGAGGCCTGCGACAGGCAGGGATGCCCGGCGCTCTTCAGCCGCGCGGCATGCAGGATCAGCAGGCGCGCGGCATTCAGCTGGGTGTGCATGTCGGCGAGCAGGTTGGCGATGCTCTGGTGCTCGCCAATCGGTTTGCCGAACTGGATACGCTCGCGGGAATAACCCAGGGCGGCGTCGAAGGCGGCGCGGGCGATGCCGAGGGCCTGGGCGGCGATGCCGATGCGCCCGCCTTCCAGGTTGGACAGGGCAATCGACAAGCCTTTACCGCGCGGGCCGAGCAAGCTGGCTTCGGGGATCGTGCAATCGCTCAAGGTCACCGCGCAGGTGTCGGAGGCGCGGATGCCCATCTTGTGTTCGCTGCGGTCGACTGTGAAGCCCGGGGTGTCTGTCGGCACCAGGAAAGCCGACAGACCCTTTTTGCCCAGCTCCGGGTCGGTGACGGCGAATACGATGGCCAGCTTGGCGCGTTTGCCGTTGCTGACGAACTGCTTGGCACCATTCAGTACCCATTGGCCGTCGCGCAGTTCGGCGCGGGTGCGCAGGTTGTTGGCTTCGGAGCCGGCCTGCGGCTCGGTCAGGCAGAAGCAGCCAATCGCCTGGCCGCTGGCCAGGTCTGCGAGCCAGAAATCCTTCTGCGCCTGGCTGCCGAAATTCAGGATCGGGCCACAACCGACCGAGTTATGAATACTCATCAGCGCACCGGCGGCGCCGTCGCCGGCGGAGATTTCCTCCACGGCCAGGGCATAGGCGACGTAATCGATGTAGCTGCCACCCCATTCTTCGGGCACCACCATGCCGAGCAGACCCAGTTCGCCCATCTGGGCCACCAGGGCGTCATCGATCCAGCCGGCTTTCTCCATGGCCTGGGCCTTGGGCGCGATCTCGCGACGGGCGAAGTCGCGGGCCATGTCGCGGATCATACGTTGCTCTTCACTCAGTTCGAGGTCGTGCATCGGGCATCTCTCTTGTGCTGTGGGGCTCAGGCGCTGACTGTGTGTCGGGATTTGCCAGGGGAGGGCTTGAAGCCGGCGAAGAAGGCCTGAACCCGCGCCGGGTCGAGTTCCGCCAGGGTGGCCGGGTTCCAGCGTGGCTTCTTGTCCTTGTCGATGATCAGGGCGCGCACGCCTTCCATCAGGTCGCCCTTGCCGAACCACTGGTAGTCCAGGTGCAGTTCCTGGGCGAAGCAGTCGGCCAGCGGCAGGGTGCGCCCGCGGCGCAGCAGTTCCAGGGTCACGGCCATGGCCAGTGGCGAGCGGCTGTCGAGCACCTTGACGGTTTCCTCGGCCCAGTCCTGAAACTCCGGGCGGCTTTCTGTCAGCAGCGCCGCGCGTATCGACGGCAGGTCGGGCAGAGCGAAATATTCGTCGATGGCCGGACGCATCGCCTTGAGTTCCGAGCCCGGCAGCTTGTTCACCGCGAGGGTGGCGAGCAGGCTGCGCAAGGCTTCCCGGGGATGGCTGGTCCAGCTCATGCTGTCGAGGCAGCGGTCCAGTTCGGTAATCTGCTCGCTGGTGATGCACCAGTCGGCCAGGCGTGCGTAAAGGGCATCGGCGGCGCGTACCTGCAGGCCGCTGACGCCCAGGTAGATGCCCAGCTCGCCCGGCAGACGCGGCAGGAAATAGCTGCCGGCGACATCCGGGTAGAAACCGATAGCCACTTCCGGCATGCCCATGCGCGTGCGTTCGGTGATTACCCGCAGCGTGGCACCCTGCGCCAGACCCATGCCGCCGCCGAGGACGAAACCGTCCATCAGCGCCATGATCGGTTTGGGGTAGGTGTGGATGTATTCGTCGAGGGCATATTCCTCTTCGAGGAAGATCTCGTGTTTATTGTCGCCTGACTTGTGGCTGTCGTAGAGCATGCGAATGTCGCCGCCCGCACAGAAGGCTTTCTCGCCGGTGGCACGCAACACCACGGCGAGGATCTGCGGGTCCTGCTCCCAGGCATGCAACTGCTGCAGGAGCAGGCGCACCATGGGCAGGGTCAAGGCATTCAGGCCGGCCGGACGATTCAGGGTCAGGTGGCCGATGCGGTTGCGGACTGCCGCCAGAACGGGCGCTTCGACATCGCTCATGCTCAGGCGTCCTTACGGTACAGGTTGATGATCGCGGAGAAGTCCAGGCCGCCATTACCCTGGGCACTGAAGCTCTGGTAGAGCTGCTGGGCGAGGGCGCCGAGGATCACCGGTTGACCGATCTGCTTGGCCGCCTCGCTGGCCAGGCCGAGATCCTTGAGCATCAGGTCGGTACCGAAACCACCGCTGTAACCATGCGACGCCGGTGCAGTTTCCAGCACGCCGGGGAAGGGGTTGTAGGTGTCCGAGCTCCAGCAACGACCGCTCGAGGTGTTGATGATGCCGGCCAGCACGCTGGCATCCATACCCAGGGACACGCCGAGGGCCATGGCTTCGGAAACCCCGATCATGGAGATGCCGAGCAGCATGTTGTTGGCGACCTTGGCCACCTGACCATTACCGGTGCCGCCGCAATGCACGATGTTTTTGCCCATGGCGGCGAGGATCGGTTGGGCATGCTCGAAGGCGCTTGGCGCGCCGCCGACCATGAAGGTCAGGGTGCCTGCCGTCGCACCACCGGTGCCGCCGGACACTGGTGCATCGAGCATGGCATTACCTTGGGCGAGGGCGGTCTTGGCCACTTCGCGGGCGCTGTGCGGATCGATGGTCGAGGAGTCGATCAGCAGCACGCCGGGGCGGACGTTGGCCAGCAGGCCATCGTCACCGAGGTACACACGCTTCACATGGGTGGCTGCCGGCAGCATGGTGATGATCACCTCGACATCGGCCTGCGCTAGTTCGGCGGGGGAGGCCGCCGCCGTCGCGCCGGCCTCGACCAGATTGGCGACAGCAGTGTCGGACAGGTCGAATACGGTCAATGCGTGGCCGGCCTTGAGCAGGTTGAGGGCCATCGGGCCGCCCATGTTGCCGAGCCCTAGAAAACCTATGTGCATGGTGGATCCTCGCTAAATGGGGTGGCGTCAGCAGTGCTTGAACTGTGCGGTGCGTTTCTCGACGAAGGCGGCCATGCCTTCCTTCTGATCGGCGGTGGCGAATATCGAGTGGAACACCCGGCGCTCGAAGCGCACGCCTTCGCTGAGGCCTCCCTCGAACACGCGGTTGATGCTTTCCTTGACCATCATGCTGCTCGGCAAGGATTTCTCGGCGATGGCATGGGCGGCCTTGAGGGTTTCTTCCAGCAAGGTTTGCGCCGGCACAACCCGGGCGACCAGACCGGCACGCTCGGCTTCCTCGGCGCCCATCTGGCGGCCGGTCAGGCACATTTCCATGGCCTTGGCCTTGCCCAGGGCGCGGGTCAGGCGTTGGGTGCCGCCGATGGCAGGGAGCACGCCGAGGTTGATTTCCGGTTGGCCGAACTTGGCGTTGTCGGCGGCGTAGATGAAGTCGCACATCAGCGCCAGCTCACAACCGCCGCCCAGGGCGTAACCGGCCACTGCCGCGATCAGCGGTTTGCGTCGGCTGGCGATACGGTCCGCCGGGGCGAAGAAATCGTCCAGGTAGATCTGCGGAAAGTTCAGCTCGGCCATTTCCTTGATGTCGGCACCGGCGGCGAAGGCCTTGGCCGAGCCGGTGATGACCATGCAGCCGATCTGCGGGTCCTTCTCCAATTGATCCAGCGCCAGGTTGAGTTCGGCGATCAGTTGGCTATTGAGCGCGTTCAGCGCTTGCGGGCGGTTCAGGGTGATCAGCCCAACACGGCCTTGCACCTCAAGCAGCAGGGTTTCAAATTGCATGTCACGGTCTCCTGAAGCGGGCCGGGACCCTAGGCCCCGGCCCTGGCGGTTTATTTCAGGGTGATGGTGGTGTTGACGGTGCCGCCGACCTCGTCCTCGTCGAACCAGCGCTGGGTGACGGTCTTGGTCTGGGTGTAGAACTGCACCACCTGCTTGCCGTAGGGGCCAAGGTCGCCGAGCTTGGAGGCACGCGAGCCGCTGAAGGAGAACAGCGGGACCGGTACCGGAATCGGTACGTTGATGCCGACCTGGCCGACGTCGATTTCTTCCTGGAAGTGCCGTGCCGCGGCGCCGGAGCGGGTGAACAGGGCGGTGCCGTTGCCGTTCGGGTTGGCGTTGACCAGCGCGATGGCATCGTTCAGGGTGTCGGCGTGCAAGACGCAGAGGACCGGGCCGAAGATCTCTTCGCGGTAGATGGTCATCTCCGTGGTCACGTCGGAGAAGATGGTCGGGCCGACGAAGTTGCCCTGGGTGTAGCCGACCACCTCGGGGTTGCGACCGTCCAGTACCAGCGTGGCGCCTTCGCCGATGCCGGTGGCGATCAGGCTACCGATCCGGTCCAGCGCCGAGCAGGACACCACCGGACCGATATCGGTGCCTGGTTCGGCGCCGGCATTGATCTTCAGGGTCTTGGTCTTCTCGATCAGCTCGGGCAGCCACTGCTGTGCCTCGCCGACCAGGATCACCACCGGCAGCGCCATGCAGCGTTGGCCGGCCGCACCGAAAGCGGCACCGAGCAGGTTGTTCAGGGTCTGTTGCTTGTTCGCATCGGGCAGCACGATGGCGTGGTTCTTCGCGCCCATCATGCACTGCGCGCGCTTGCCGTTCTGGGTGGCGCGGTTGTAGACGTGGGTGCCGACCTTGGTCGAACCGACGAAGGACACTGCTTTGATATCCGGGTGATCGCAGATCAGGTTGACCGCATCGACGCCACCGTGAATCACGTTGAGCACGCCTGGCGGCACCCCGGCTTCCATGGCCAGTTCAGCCAGACGCATGGTCACCATCGGGTCCTGCTCGGACGGCTTGAGCACGAAGGTGTTGCCGGTGGCGATGGCCATCGGGAACATCCACAGCGGAATCATTGCCGGGAAGTTGAACGGGGTGATGCCGGCGCAGACGCCCAGCGGCTGCAGCAGGGTGTAGGTATCGACGCCACCGGCCACGTTATTGGCCAGCTCGCCGAGCTGCAGGTTGCCGATGCTGGCGGCGTGCTCGACCACCTCCAGACCACGGAACACATCGCCCTCGGCGTCCGGCAGGGTCTTGCCCTGTTCGGCGGTGAGGATCGCCGCCAGCTCCTGCATGTTCTCGCGGATCAGCTGCTGGTACTTGAGGAAGATCCGCGCACGGGCGCCGATCGGCGTCTTGCGCCAGGTCTTGAAGGCTTCCTTGGCGCTGGCCACGGCGGCATTCATTTCATCCAAGGTGGCGAAGGGCACACGGGCCAGGACTTCCTGAGTCGCCGGGTTGACCACGTCGCGCCACTGGGTGGTCTTGGATTCGACCAGTTGGCCGCCGATCAGCAGTTTGACGGTGGGCACAGTGTTCTGGGTGTTTGCTTGCGCTGTCATTAGGACTCCAGCCTTTCAAGGGCAGATGGTGGCGGGTGATCTCATTGTGGGGCTTTGAGAACCTTGGCCTTGATCCTAGCAGTGCGTTTTTATCTATAGCAATGCGGCTGCGTGCAGGGTTACTCTGCATTTTTGCACAATGATATTGGTGGCCGGATGGATTGGGACAATCTGCGTTATTTCCTCGAGCTGTCCCGTGCGGGCAAACTGACCGCCGCAGCGCGTCGGCTGGGCGTCGATCACACCACGGTGTCGCGTCGCGTGCAGGCGCTGGAAAAAAGCATGGATACGCCGCTGTTCGTGCGTGCGGCCGCGGGCTACAGCCTGACCGAGGCCGGGCGGACGCTATTGCCGCAAGCGGAAGCGATGGAGAGTGCTTTTTCGGCGATCGAACAAGCGCGAGCCGGGCAGCAAGACAGCCTTTCCGGGCAGGTGCGCATCGGCGCGACCGAAGGCTATGGCTCGGTGATGCTCGCCCCGCAACTGGCCGAGTTCACCCGACGTTATCCGAACCTGGGGATCGATCTGCTGGCCGTGCCGCGGATGGTGCAACTGTCGCGCCGCGAGGCCGACATCGTGATTACCCTGGAGCGCCCCGAGCGCGGGCCATTCATCATTACCAGGCTGACCGACTACGTGCTCAAGCTGTATGCCTCCGCCAGCTATCTGGAGCAGCATCCGCCCATTCGGCATCGGGATGATCTGCGCGACCATGCGTTTGTCAGCTATATCGACGATCTGCTGTACAGCAAGGAACTCCTCTATCTCGATGAAATCGGCAAACCCCGGCATGTCGCCTTGCGCAGCACCAGTATTCTCGTGCAGCAGCAGGCCACCTCCGCCGGGGCCGGTATCGCGATCCTGCCGTCATTCTCTGCCGATGCCGATTCACGCCTGAGGCGGGTGCTCAGTGAGCAAATCGAATTCACCCGCACGTTTTGGATGCTGATGCCCATCGAGCTGAAGGACATCGCCCGGATGAAGACAACCTGGAATTTTCTGCGGGAAATGGCGCAGGCGAACCAGAATTTACTGATGGGGCGTTATCTGGATTGACTGTTACTGTGGCCGAATAAGCAGACTTTTGGTCTTTAACCGGCCACGCAGATGCCCCTATGTGAGATCGGACAAATAGATGTCGACGGTAGGTTGTTAGCGCAGAGAAGCAAAGCCCACTGCGGGTTTGAAGCAGGCGTAATGGTTCACTTGGCATTTTGCCGTGGCAAGACGTTGCGACTCGTTCCTGAGTTCGCTTTGCTTCACGGCGGTTGCAGCCAGCGATGCGATTATTAGAGACAGCATTATTATTGTCTTCATGTCATCTACCTGCTTTCGAGCAGTGTTGTTGGTTTGGTTCAAAGGTTTGGTTCAAAACAGAGCCAAGCTCCGAGTTGTCTACAGCCGGAAACATATCTATTAGTATATGATAATAAAGCATACTATATGCGTTAGTCAAGTAGGTGCCCCCCCCCCCCGATGTCAGGCTAGTTGTCGGTGTGCCATGCTGTATCTGTGATGAGGGCGGGCCCCTCGGATTCGCCGATCAGGCGGTGATTCCAAACCACCTTGGGCTGCATACGTAAAGAGTGTGTGTGGTGAGCGCCACGGGAAAAGGCTGACCAAGAGTCAGTCAGGTATGAGTGATTGAGACGAACGTAAGTGAACCATCGAAGAAGTGTCGATAATTGCAGACGATATCGAAACCAGAGACTCGATAACGCTCTGGGACAAGTCAGACGGGCGCCTGGGTTCTGGACTGGAGGTATCCGGCATAGAGGTGGCGTGACGATCATTCAGACACAGGTACGGAACATGGGAATCTGTCATTGCGATGCCAAGGGAGCGATTCAACCAGAGACCCTGCGGAGAATATGAGTACCGACCCAACGTGCTGCTCAATGCCAACCTTGTCAGTGTTCCGTTCACCACTACCCAGTCGACACCCCTCAACTTGACTTAGCCTGGGGAGTGCAGCATCAGCACCTGACGATTCGAGCTACAGACAACCTCACCGCACTGATTAACGCCCTCATGCAAGAACGTCACGATTCCTGCATAAAGCCGTGCGACCTGGTTTTTATGTCGATGAAACCAGCGGCGAACCCAATTTGCTGTCGCTGTCCATTGTCTTTCCCGGGAATGCGCTGGAAAACTGGCGCGCGACCGGTCTGGTCGCGCTGGGTACAGGGATTTCGAGGGGGCAGGTACCCGTCTACAGAAGACTCTCCAACTCGGGAATAGCCTCGAACAGATCCGCCACCAGGCCGTAATCGGCCACCTGGAAGATCGGCGCCTCTTCGTCCTTGTTGATCGCGACGATCACCTTGGAGTCTTTCAT
>NZ_FOWX01000049.1 GCF_900115555.1 Pseudomonas borbori | reverse complement strand
TTTTTTAATATCGATTTTTCCCGTTCAAGGCGGGTAATCCGGGCTTCCAACTCCTGGATTTTCTGCTGTTCCGGTGTCAGCGCTTTGCTCTGCGGGGTAACGCCTTGGCACTCCTGCTGCACCTGGCTGACCCAGCGGCGTAGTGCTGACTCACCAATGCCGAGTGAACGGCTGGCTTCGATGTAGCTGTAATCTTGCTTGAGCACGAGATCGGCAGCCTCGCGTTTGAATTCAGCAGAAAAGGAACGGCGTTGTTTGGTCATCTGACACCTCGATCTGGCGAGCATTCTCGCCTAAATGGGTGTCCGGAATCAGTAGACCACTACAATACCGGCTCGGCTCAAGTAGTTAGGCGGAGGGTGGTTGTAGGTGCTAGGGCAGGAGATGATCCACGTCTGACCAATTTTGCCAATTCCTGATGGCAAAGTGGCTGGGGAGAAAATTGCGCGGCATCTGCTGACGTGTTCTTGAATCCGTTCGCTGTAGGCCGAATGCGGGATTCCACTACGCAAATCTAGCAATCAGATGCAGTGCGCGTATGACAGTCCGCTTTTGGCCGTTAGCAGCCTAAGTCTGCTTATGTGGTTCGTGGTGCCTTTGTCTTGCGTAGCCCCTAGTGCCTAGCAAACAGCGAGTATTGCCTCCAGGCGCTCGCCCAGCAGCCTCCAGGCTTCAGTTTTCTCCTTGGCATAATCATGGTGGAGATAGTGCCTGCGAACTTTTGAGCCACCTAGAAGGTGGTTTTGGCAGCGATCTATGATCTCCAGGGTTACGCCTAGTTCCTGCATCATCGTAGAGCCAGTTCGACGCAGGTCGTGTGGTGTCCACTCTCCCTTTATACCTTTACTTAGCACCAGCGAATCGTCGTGATGGCGGCCTGCGAGCGGCATGCTACGATTTTTGAAGCGGCATTGGCGATCACCGATCAGCTTACTCACCGTCTTGGTGTCGACATGGCTTCGCTCGTCTTTACTGGGAAAGCAGAAAGGCGTGTGTCTCGTTTCCTGGTGCAACCGTTTGAACTGAGCAAGCGCAAACGAAGACAGGAACACGTGGTGGTCTTGGCGTTTGCCTTTGTGCCCCTTGGTAGCTTCTGCTGGAATGAACCAAGTGCCGTTGCTCAAGTCAACATGATGCCATTCGGCCTTGAGCAGTTCACCTATACGGCAGAGTGTGCTCAGGCAGATCCAGCCAGCACACTGAACTCTTGGGTTGACCGGCCTGATGCCTGAGTACTTCTGACCGGCGGGGAGGGCATCGTAGTCACGTGCCAGGCGGGCGAATATGTTGCGCAACTCGAGGATCTCGTCAGGGGACAGCAGTCGATCACGTTGCTCCTGATAGTCGTGATCAAGCAATTTCTTGACGTCCACCAGGTCGGCAGGGTTGCCGTCGGCCATCAGGGTTCGCCATGGCTTCCTTTTCTCACCCCAACGCAACATCTGCCCGATGTCTTTGCTCCGAATGACAACCGCGCGATTCAGTCCGCGGGATTTGATTGAGCGCAGGACGGCTAGCAGGTCTTTTTCGGTCAGGTTGCGTAGAGGCTTCTTGCCGATGAGAGGCAGGACGTCCTTGGTGAAGCTGCGGCGTAGTTCGGCATTCCCATCTTGACGTGAAACACCGTCGTGCAGCCACTCCTCGAATAGGTCGGCTACTGTCTTGTTTTCAGCTGCCTGGCGCTCTGCTTCAGCAATGGTGGAGGCTATGGCGGCTTGAGCCTCAATCTTGGCGGCCTTTCGGGCAGAAGTAGGATCGATTCCCTTGGTGACTGTTGCCCTCATCTCGTCGCGCTCGGCACGTATCTGGGCGAGAGATTTCTTCGGCCAGCTACCCAGACGATGGTCGCGTTTGGTTCCGTCCAGTTTGAACTCATAGCGGAACAGCACAGTGATTCCACGAACGCCAGCGCGAACCTTGGCGACCAGTCCGCCATCCTCGCGTAACGTCTTGCCGTCATCCGCCGAAGTAAGTGCCTCCAACTGCTTCGCTGTCAGTCTAGTCACTTCCTACCCCTTGCCTGATTCCGGAACTTTAGAATTTTGCCCCACTTTTGCCCCACCGAATCGCTTGGCTGCTGGTGGACGTCGGTGGATCGATGTGGATGCTAAAGTAGCGTTAAAGCCCAGTAATTACTAGGGTTTAAGGATTCTATTAGCGTCCGTGAGCATGCATGGTAATCCATATATTAAGTGCATGGGGTGCTAGGGGTCGAGTGTTCGAATCACTCCGTCCCGACCATATTTTTCAACGACTTAGCCCGGTTTCTCAAGAATCGGGCTTTTTTGTGTCAGGGACTTTTGCGGGGCATTTTTCATCCTAGCCTTAGGCGCTCTCGGACGCCCAGGTGGCGGCATTTCTCAAGGCGTTCGATTGCTCAAATCCAGTCGAACTGCATGATTACGCCGTCGCACGCTACCTGCTTGACCTCGGCTTGCGTGACGATGAAGTGGCTCACCTGACACTGCAGTTGGTCGACTGGCGCAACAGTACGCTTACGCTCGGCACTAGCAAGAGCGAATGCGTGCAGAAATTGCCCCTCCCAGTGCCCACCGGCGGGGCGATTGCCCGCTATCTGCGTCAGGGACGACCGACTAACCGCAATCCGTTCGTGCGCCACCGCGCGTCCGCCGACATACCGCTCAGCGTGGCAGCCATCCGCAACTCCATGAATCGCGCCTCTATCCGCTGCGGCTTACGTGATCAGCTCTGCAATACCCATGTCTGCGCCGTACCACGGCGACCCGTCTGCAGTGCGCAGGGCGTCGATCAAGTCCGCTGCACCACCGAGGCATCGAGACGGCCAGCGCCTACGCCCGTGTCGGCTTGGAGGGTTTGCGCGCCGTCGCATTGCTCTGGCCCGGGAGTCGCACATGAAGACGCCGATCTCCTGAATGTCGCACTTCGAGGCATATTTGGCGCATCGGCGCGACCTCGGACTCAAGCTGACGAATGATGAACCGCAGCTCAGATCATTCGCCCGTTTCGCTGACCAGATCAGCACGGCGGATCATCTGACGGTGGCGCTCGCCGTCGCCTGGGCCCGCGCGCTTCACGGCGTCCAAGCGGAATGGACTGGCAGTTGGAGGGAAGAGGGAGAGGGAGATCCTCCCACCGTGTCAGGATAGTTGGATGAAATCGTTCAGCAATCATAGGCGCGTTGGGTGGAGGAGGGTGAAGAGCGCGTACGAATCCAACGTCAGGAATCGTAGGTGCGGATGCATCGACTTGAGGAGCAGGCTTAGGCGACAGACTGAGGCCGGCAGCCGGCGCGGGCGGATTTGTTGATTGTTATCCGCCAGTGGAGTGAAATCAGGCGAATCTCACCGCTCCGAAAAGAGGCCGGTGGTAGTGAATGAAATCCTGCGTCGCTCCTGCCGGGCGCCCGGATCAGCCGGGAATCACTGTCCGGAAGCTCATGGAATGGGTATCCACGTGGGCGTGGAGTCCGCAATCAACTGCTGAGTGATTTAGGCGGCCGTGGGAGGCTTAATCAGGACGCTACCGATGATTCCTCTCCCGTTTTTGAGCGTCATCAGGTCGTTCGTGCATGCAGCGCACCTGCTGCCTGCTTTCAGCTGGATCCGATACAGTGCAATATAGGTTATCAGCAAATATATTGAAGTTAAGCGCTGCAATGGACATTGATCTTGCTCGTACCTTTCTGGATATAATTCGCAGCGGCAGTTTCATCGCCACAGCGGAGCGCCTGCATATCACCCAGACGGCAGTGACCGCGCGCGTCCATAACCTGGAAAGCCAACTGAACTGCCGACTATTCGTGCGCAATCGTGCGGGCGCCCGGCTAACCTCCGACGGAGAGCGCTTCGTCGCCTATGCGACTCAGTTGGTGCAGACCTGGGAAGCAGCACGTCGTGATTTACCTCTGCCGCATAGCTACGCCAATCTACTGACTCTGGGCGCTGAGGTGAGTCTGTGCAATCCCTTGATGCTGGCCTGGCTACAATGTTTGCGCCAAGCCATGCCCACGCACGCGGTGCGCAGCGAAGTCGCCAGTGGTAGCTTGCTGCAACAGCAACTCGACCTCGGCTTAATCGACGCAGCCCTGGTGCATCAGCCGGAATACTGGCCGAGCCTGCAGGTTGAGCAACTGCTCGAGGAAAAGCTGATCCAGGTAGGACAGATTAACAATCCAAATCCCTATGTTTATGTTGACTGGGGGCCGACCTTTCGAAAGTTGCACGATATTGCTCTCCCCGAGTATACCCGCGCCGCCCTCTCCTTTAACCTTGGGCCACTTGCCCTGCAATACCTGTTGCAGTGCGGCGGTCGCGGTTATTTGCGCGCCCGCGTCGTGCAACCTTACCTCGATGAAGGCATTCTGAAACGAGTGGAAAAGACACCGGAGTTCTCCTACCCGATCTACCTGGTCTATTCCAGGGCAGTTGACAGCCCCGCTCTGCACAATGCTCTGAAACTGTTGCGCGAGGTGGCTCAGGACAATTTCGACTGGTCGCGCTGGGATTATGAGGTGTGAAGCACTCTGTCACCTGATAGCGCCGGAGTCGGCGTGACAAAGGATCATCGCAACGGCCTGCAGCAACTCAACCCGGCAGTTGCTTAAGCCAATTATGGTACAGCGCGGCGATCAAGTCGGTTTGCGTGATCATGCCGACCAACCGCTCTTGTTGATCCACTACCGGCAAGCAATGCAGCCCGCGGTCGGACAGCATGAACACCAAATCGACCATGTGAGCGTCCTGCGACACGGCAACTACCGGCATGCTCATGATCGAGCGCAATTTGGTTCCACGCAGATACTTCAACTGGCCAAAATTGACTCGTGCCTGACTGGGCTGGAACTGTTTGAGTAGGTCGACCAAGGTGATGATACCGACCAGCTTGCCGCCACCTTCCTCCACGACGGGCAACGAACGCAAGCGGTGCTCCTTGAGAATCTGCCAGGCCTGTTCGATAAAAGTGCCGGGAGTGGCATAGCGGAGATCGCGGGACATGATGTCTGCCGCACTAATCTCACCCATGCTGCGGCGCAAGGCATACTTCTCAGTTTGCCTGATCAACTGTTCGAGATCGTCATTAGTGACGTCGACATACTCGCCGAATTCCTTGAGCGCCTGATCCACGTCGTCCCGGGTGAAACTCATGCGATCTCCCGGCAGTGGATCTCGGGTGTTATGGCTATTTTCTCTGGGCCGCCGCGATTTCGGGTATACATGGCCGGTGAGATTGTTATAGATCAGGGCTATCGCCAACAAAAGCAACGAGTTGATTGCCACCGGCCAAAGCAGTCTGTAACCCATATCTGCGACACTCGCACCTCCACTCACGGCCACTACGGCCAAGGCACAACCTGGGGGATGCAGGCAGCGCAACGTCAACAGGCAGACCAGTGCGAGGCCGGCAGCCAGCACCGTGGCAGGTGGAGTATCCAGCCCACTAAGGCCAACACTGACCCCTATCAGGGTGGCAAACATATTACCGGCGAGAACCGACCATGGTTGGGCGAACGGGCTGGACGAGGTGGCGAACAGCAATACCGCCGAGGCGCACGTAGGGCCGACGATATGCAGCGTGACCAAGGCTCCGAACAGCCAGACACCGAGCGAAACCGTCAGCGACATGACGATACCAACCCCGATGGCGGCACGCAGCCACTCTCTCGGGTGAAAGTTGGGCTGGGCGGGGGCCAGAATTCTGAACCAATCGAGAAAGTGTTCGTGCATTGTTCTTGCTTAGTCTCCGTATGGTTGTAAATAAAGAGTCCAGTGCTTGGCAAAAAAAAAGTGGCGGCCACAGGCAAGGCAAGGGCAATGCGACAGAAAGATTGGCCGACACTCATCCCGGACGACGGTGAAGGAGGGCATCCCGCCTGCACTACGCCACCCTTGGGGCAGGCGAAATCCATGAGGGTACCGATTCATGTCGACATTCCAGGCGGGTCGCGTTGGGCTGTGCACCCGAGCATTTTGGCGGGGCGGATTAGTTAACGCTAATGAATAGTGCTGCTTCTATCGTGCAATATCATTTATACCAATCTGATGTCTCATCACTCTATCGTTCCGCGCATGACCCACCTACCCGATTGAGTTGGCAGATAAATATCAAATAATAGCCAGGCAGCCATTGCCTGTCTGATGCACCACTACAACTTGAGCATGTCACATCAATACGAGGCGGATTACCGACTGCGGCGGCGAAGAAGAACATAACTTGCTGCCCGGAATAGACCGGCTCTGCGGCTTGGAGTAACTGCCCGGCCGGATAATTCCCCGCATGTTTGCGGGGGAGGCTACTGCTGGATTAGATGGGCATCGAGACCATTCCAATGTGCCCGAGAAACAGGAATCCAGATACGAGCACGGCATTGACAGCCCAGGCGACTGTGAGGTAGCGCGCAACGTGGCCGTATGTCTCGTTGCCGACATTGAACGCGTTCACCCACACTGAGCGCATGATCCAGGCGGTGTATAAAATGAAGCCTGCCAGCAACGCACCTAATGTCAATGTCCCCAGCGCGCGGTAAAAATAGAGAATCGAACCAAAATAAACTTGACTGGCGAGCACGCCATATATCCAGAAAACGATCCATAACGGCGTATGACCGCGTGTATCCGGGGAAAGAAATTTGCTGGTCATCAATATACCTCCTTGAAAAATATCTGCCGGACTAGCTATTAGCTGTCTCTTGAAATGGTAGCGCCTTAGTACGCTTGCTGCACGCAGCGCTCACACCTGAATGGTTAAAAATGGGTTAAACGCCATGTTTTCTGGAATTCCCTCACGCGCATAACCACGGGGGTTGCTCAGGATTCGTGTATTGCCTATTTGATAGTCACAACTGTTATGGGTGTGGCCGTGAACCCACAACGTCGGCGACCATTGAACGATCTGATCGTCGAGATTAGACACAAAACAGGCATTCAACAGCGAGCCCGTGTATTTTGGATTAATACTACTCGGTGAGGGCGCATGGTGGGTAATTACGACAGTGCTACCGTTAAATTTCTTGGAAAACCTGTCCGTTAGCCAATCGACCGACTGATTGAATATTTGACTTGAGTGTGCGGGACTGAAACAGGTGGGCGAGTCATCAGATAGCGTAATTCGACTAAAGTCTCTGATCGTCCGATGCGCTTCGGTAATGGCAGCGGCCGTCTCGCTCTCGGTTGCAAATAAACGAAAGTCGGTCCAAAGTGTACAGCCGAGAAAGCGTACTCCGTCAATACAGACTTCCTCTCGCTCGAGTACATGCACATTGCTGTCGTGCGCGGCTTGCTTCAAGTCCGTCAGTGTAGTGGTCAAGCTGGCACCATAAAACTCATGGTTGCCAGGAATGAAAATCACCGGTTGCGAGAACTGCTTGGCCCATCTGATGGCCTGCTGCGGTCGTCCTAAATCACCGGCTAGAATCACAACGTCGCAGTCTGTATTGGGCTCTTCCATCCCTGCGACGGACAGGTGCAAATCAGATAGAATAGCCAGTTTCATAAAATTTCTGCTGTTTCGATAAATTAAAAGAGGAACTCACAAACAAAACAGTGAGTTCCGGAGTGTGTCCAATACGGACACGGGGAGCATCCATCCATGGATAGAGGATACGGAAAAAGGCTGTGGGTCGCTCAGGCGGCAAGTCGGTCACTATCAAACTCTTCGCCTGTTCAAGTGCCGGCCTGGCCACCGGATCGCAGTGCCGTCCTGTAGATTCGCGCATGCGTCTCGCTGCACTCGGGTCATCCGCGACAGGCAGGAGAGAAACCTGCGCCCATTCAATTTTTGCGAGTCCTTGCAGGCTCCAGTAAATGCCCAGCCAAAATATCAAGACTCCCGACATAAGGACCGGTGTGTTCATCTCACTTAGGCCCGCGCGACTATTGATACAGGGATTTCGTTTACACGGCCCCTGACGGTGCGCCAGGTATTGTAGGCCATCAGCAACATCCCGCTGGCGAAAATCGCACCACCAACAAGGCGAACGACATAGCCCGAGTGGCTCGCTTCCAGTGATTCGACAAAAGAGTAGGTGAGCGTGCCGTCATCATTGACTGCGCGCCACATCAGCCCTTGTGTGATGCCGTTGACCCACATTGCCGCGATATATAGAACAGTTCCGATAGTGGACAGCCAGAAATGTGCATTGATTAACCTGATGCTGTGCATTTGTTCGCGCCCATAGAGTTTCGGAATCATGTGATACAAGGTGCCGATGCTGATCATGGCCACCCAGCCAAGTGCGCCGGCATGCACATGGCCGATAGTCCAGTCGGTGTAATGGGACAGCGAATTCACGGTCTTGATTGCCATCATTGGCCCTTCAAATGTGGACATGCCGTAGAAGGCCAGGGAAACTACCAGAAAGCGTAGAATTGGATCGTCGCGCAACTTATGCCAAGCGCCAGATAGAGTCATCATGCCGTTGATCATTCCGCCCCAACTGGGAGCCAGAAGGATGATCGACATGACCATGCCGATCGTCTGCGCCCAATCTGGCAGGGCGGTGTAGTGCAGATGATGTGGGCCGGCCCAGATATACAAGGCAATGATCGCCCAAAAGTGCACGATGGATAGACGGTAGGAGTAGATCGGCCGATTCGCCTGCTTCGGCACAAAGTAATACATCATGCCGAGAAAACCCACCGAAAGAATGAAGCCCACCACACTATGCCCGTACCACCATTGAATCATGGCGTCAGTAGTGCCCGAGTAGAGCGGGTAGGACTTCATCAGTGATACCGGTATCGCCAGGTGATTAACTACGTGCACCATCGCAGTGACGATGATAAAGGCCCCATAGAACCAGTTTCCGACGTAGATGTGTTTGACGTTGCGCCGGGCAATTGTGCCGAAGAATAGATAGCAGTAAGCAATCCAGACAACGGTCACCCATAAGGCAATTGGCCACTCCATCTCGGCATATTCCTTCGATGTCGTGTAGCCCAAGGGATAACTGAGCAGAATAGCTATGACAGCAGCCTGCCACCCCCAGAATACAAAGCTGGCTAATCGATTGGAAATCAGGCTGACGCGACAAGTGCGCTGTACCACATAGAGCGAAGTGGCGAACAGTGCGCCGCCGCCAAAGGCGAAGATCACAATATTGGTATGGATCGGCCGCAAACGACCAAAGCTAGTCCAGGGAAGGTCGAAGTTCAGCGCCGGCCAAACCAGTTGGGCGGCAATGAATACGCCCATGCCCATCCCGACAATGCCCCAGACCAGGGTCATCAATGTGAATTGGCGTACAACATCATAGTTGTAGACGCAATGGGTATTCGGAGCGATAGCATTTGCCATAAGTGGTCCATTACGCAAAAGGAATCGTATATCCGGCCTTTCTTCACATTTCGAATCGACAAGCGTTCTCTTTGCGTGGACAGCCTCTCAGTTCTGGCCGGGTTTCACGGTTAAGCGTTGCATGGCGAAACCAGGAGATGACAAGTGTGCTGTCCAATCAAGCTAATGACAAAGTCATATTAATGATAGTTAAATACATTTTTATTGATGTAGGCGTGGCTTTTTACTCTTGTGGCAATTCGAGGTGGCCGTGTCTGACTCCGGCGGAATGAATGCCACAGTGCAGCAGACCTACAGCTGGACCGGCGATTGCCTGGCGAACGCTAGCCAGATGGCCCCGCGGCATCGCTGAAATCCTTGATAAATCCTTATAAATCATAGCTTTACTATTCTCGCTGAGGGCGAGAGTGTTTATTTTTTACCTATTGACATATTTTTATGTCGTTTATATTATTGTCTGGAAATTCACACGCAGAGGATCAAGCCATGAATATCAAGACACTGCTTATGTTGCTCATTACGCTGTGCTCCCAGCCCGTGTGGAGTCAGCAGGCGGAAGCGAGGCATACCATGGCTGTTACTGGTACCGAATCTGCCGCACTTAACACACGTCTGGCGCTCAGGGATCTGTGGGTAGAGCATGTCTTCTGGGTGAGGAGCTATGCCATCGCAAATCAGCAGGGTGAGGGTAAGCAAGCCGGCACTGCTGCCGCTGAGGTAGCAGCCAATGCTGCTTCCATTGCCAATAGCCTTGCGCCCTTATATGGCCAGCCGGCGGCAGACCAATTGCTCAAGTTGCTAGCTGAACACTGGGGGGCGGTGAAGCACTACAGTGATGCGGCTGTAGCAGGGCAAGCCCAAGGCAAGAACACTGCGGTTGAGGAGTTGACAACGAATGCCAAGGCTATTGCCAATTTCCTGGCCACAGCCAACCCCAACTTGCCGGAAACGACCTTGGTCGCCATGCTCAGCGCTCACGGTGGCCACCATGTCGCTCAGATCGACCAATTGGGCAATCGGGATTACGCCGCCGAAGCAAGAACCTGGCAGGCTATGCGTGAACACATGCTTGTTCTTGCGGACACCTTGACGGCGGCCCTGGTCAAGCAGTTCCCGGACAAGTTCTGAACCAGACGATACGGGACGCCTAGGCGTCCCGGTCGTGGATTCTTTGATATGGTGAGGTCGTAGAATGTTTCAGGGGATGGGCCGTACCCAGCAAGATCTACTGTCGGCATTGCTGTATCAGCCAGCGGGTATGAGTATTGATAATCTGGCCAGCCATTTGGCTGTAACCCGCACAGCTATCCGCCAGCATCTTAGTGCCCTGGAACGTGATGGCCTAATCGTGCGTGGAGATACCCGACCAACCGGCCGTCGTCCCGAGCAACTGTATCTGCTTTCCGCAACTGGACGGGAGTTGTTCCCCAGGCAATACCAGCTACTTGCAGACCTCTTGATCGGTGAGGTCGCAGAAGTGATTGGCCATGACAACCTCGTCAGGTTAATGCGTAGTCTTGGCCGCAAGTTGGCTGCGGGCATGGCGCAACAGGTGGTTGGCGAAGAACAGATCGTCGAGCATATGAATCACGCCGGCTATGAGGCTGAGGTGTTTTTCCGCTCCTCGGGCGAAAAAGAGATCGTGGCGCATAACTGCGTGTTCCACCATCTGGCCGAGTCTCACCCTGAAGTATGCGAACTCGATCTTGCCTTGATCGGCGCCCTCGGCGAGGGTGATGTGCAGCATATCGAATGTATGGTACGCGAGGGCAAGGTCTGCCGTTTCCGTTTAAGCGCTAACCCTCCTAACCTTAACCTCGACCGCTCGCGCAACTCGCGCAAGTAGTGGCGCCATGAAGGATTCTCAATGAGCCAAGAATTGCCCAGCTTTTTTCGTGAAATCCTGATTGGCGTGGGTGAGGATCCCGAACGCGAAGGTCTGCTGGATACCCCCAAGCGCGCGGCCAAGGCCATGCAATACCTGTGTCACGGCTACCAGAAAAGCCTGGAAGAAGTGGTCAACGGCGCACTGTTCGCCTCCGACAATGACGAAATGGTCATCGTCAAGGACGTCGAGCTCTATTCCCTGTGCGAGCACCATTTGCTGCCCTTTATCGGCAAGGCGCATGTGGCCTACATCCCCACCGGCAAGGTGCTCGGTCTGTCGAAGGTGGCGCGGATCGTCGATATGTACGCCCGCCGCCTGCAAATCCAGGAAAACCTCACCCGGCAGATCGCCGAAGCCGTGCAGCAGGTCACCAACGCCGCCGGTGTCGCCGTGGTGATCGAGGCCAAACACATGTGCATGATGATGCGCGGGGTCGAGAAGCAGAACTCGGTGATGAGCACCTCGGTGATGCTCGGTGTTTTCCGCGAGTCGAGCAATACCCGACACGAATTTCTGCAACTGATTGGGCGCAGCCATTGAACACGCCCATTAAAGGCCAGCCCCGAAACCATCGGATCCCGGGACTGGTCAGGCTTACAGGGCCCGGGAGGAAGGTTTCTGAATCTGCAAGGGGAGGGCAGAAAAGCCGCTGGCCGGGAAGAATGCCTTCACCGGTTCTCTATCCGACACCAGTGCAATCTGGCTGGTGCGTCCAAGGAGTTCTTCCATCACGATCCGCAGCTCCAGTCTGGCAAGCGGCGCACCGGGGCAGACATGAATGCCGGCACCGTATAGCAGGTTCAGTTCGGGATCGCGATCGAGGCGGAACTCATCGGGATTCCCGAAGACCGCTTCGTCGCGGTTGGCCGACGCCCAGACGAGAGCGAGACGCGAACCCTTGGCTAGCGTGCGCCCGCCCAGCGTGACCTGTTTCGTGGTAACCCGGCGGTTCATGACGAGCGGTGCGTGAATGCGCAGTATTTCATCGATGGCGGCAGGTAATAGTGCAGGGTGCTCGCGTAATTGCTGCTGAAGCCCGGAGTTGGCAGCCAGGTAATGCGTGAGAATACCGATCGAGGCGGAAATGGTTGCGAGCTCGCCGACCGTCCAGTTTCGCAGAATGCTGACGATTTCGTCGTCTGTCAGAGATCTGCCCAGGGATTGATTGCGTAGCAGGCTGGTGGTTATGTCGTCCGGCGCAGCATTGTCGTCCGTACGACGTACAGCCAGCAGATCCTTGATGTAGCCGTCAAACTCAAGGGCCACGGCGCTCAGGGCGGCTTCGTCTCTGGCCAGGGTGGCTGCGTGATTCTTCAGTGTCCATAGGCGCAGCGGCTCATGCAGATCGGCCGGCCAGCCCAGCCAAGCACACTGGATCTGCAACGCGAAGATCTGGGCAAAGTCACCCATCAGTTCAGTCGTGCCTTCACCCGGTAACGCCTGCACCAGGCGAACTGCTACATCACGGCACGTCGGTGCAAAGGCGTTCATATGCTCTGGGCTGAAGTATGGTTCGATGAGACGTCGGTACACCGTGTGTTCGGGCGGATCCATGCCGTTGGGAACCGAGGGAAAGCGCGAGACAGCGCTACTGAAGGTTTCATGATCCTTCAGAACGCGCATTACATCCTCATGCCTGAACAAAGAGGTATAGCCATACCGACTGTGTGCGACCGGACAACGGTGGCGCATGTCATCGTAGGTTGTCATCTGATCATTGAGTACGGCCTCAGACCTTGGGTCCCAATCAGGGGGTGAATTCTTGTCCATAGCTACTCCTGGTCTCGTTGATCATTGATTGAGCCAAAAACGTCCTGGCTCAGGCTCTGATAGGTGTTGCAAGCGAAGCACGCAGCCCCTCAATCGGCTGCAGTGAGGGGCTTAATCTCCCAACCCGGAAGGCTTAACTCCTCGCGCAGCAACTTCACTTCCTCCTGGTGCAGGGCGGCGATACGAGCCAGCAACTCTTCGCCGGCAGGTAACAGGTGCACCTCGACCTGGCGTCTGTCTTCCCGGCCAGGCCTTCGCTCAACCAGTCCCATGATTTCGCAACGGTCGATCAATGCCACCACGCTGTGGTGCTTGGACTGCAGGTGTTCTGCGAGTTCTCCAACAGTGGCCCAATCGCACGTCGAAGCACCGCGAATCTGCAGCAGAAGCTGGTACTGCAGTGCAGTCGCGCCATTCACCTGGCACAGCAGTTCGCTGTTGCGCAGGAACCGCCGCAAGCGATGACGAAAGTGTGCCAGGCGCTGGTAATCGGATTTGTCCAAGGCGTCGAATTCCCTCGTTGACCTTTGCAGAGCATTGTGCACGATATATATCGTATTACGATATATTTTACGAGCCTGCCGAGCGGACAGGTCATTGACCCGCTCGCTTCTCTGCTGCTGAACGCTAGCTAGGGAGGGGAGGTGGTCATTTTTTCGAGTCTCCACTATTGGTCTTGCAGCCGACAGGGCGGCTATCAACCGAGCCGAACCAGGCATTGATGACAGGCAGCAGGCAGCGCTTCAGCAAGTCTCCTTCGTAAACCGGCGCCGGATGCGGCTCGGCCCCTTCATCAGCGTCTATGCTTCACGCGAGTGAGTTTTCCTGGGCGAGCGGATGCGATCACCGCGCGCTTGCCGGGTAGAAGCGCTGTCCTCTTTCACGGCAATGACCGCAGGAGCAGCACACCATGATTGATGTACAGGTCTATCGCTATCACCCGGAACAGGAGCGGCAGCCCTGGATGCAGTCGTTGTCGTTACCCGAGGAATTTCGTGCACGAATGGTGCTGGACGCGCTGGAATTCCTGCATGAGGCCGACCCTACGCTGGTCTACCGGCGCTCCTGTCGGGAGGGGGTTTGCGGCTCGGATGGCATGAACATCAACGGCAAGAACAGACTGGCCTGCATCACACCGGTTTCGGAGGCGCTGGGCACGGCTAGCAACCTGATCATCAGACCTTTGCCCGGCATGCCGGTCATCCGCGACCTGGTAGTCGATCAGAGTCTCTTCTTTCGGCAATACCAGAGCATCAAGCCATGGCTGATCAACTATGATCCGGCACCGGCCATCGAGCGCCTCCAGTCCCCCGAAGAGCGCGCAAGGCTCGACGGGCTGTATGAGTGCATCCTCTGCGGCTGCTGTTCCTCGCAATGTCCGTCCTGGTGGTGGAACCCGGAGAAGTACGTCGGTCCAGCCGGGTTGCTACAGGCTTGGCGTTTCATCACCGACAGTCGCGACCAGGCCACGACGGAACGGCTCGAGCGGCTGGAAGATCCTTTCAGCCTGTTTCGTTGCCGCAGCATCGGCAACTGCTCATGGGTCTGTCCAAAGGGACTCAACCCCATGGGTGCCATTGGAAAGATTCGCCAGGAGCTGTTGCGAAAATCCACCTAGAAGGCTGGATTGGCCGCGCACTCGCCACAGGGGAAATGAGCATATGACGGGCCAGGTAACGCGGCCCGCCAAATGATTTCAGCAGACTGCGGTTTTCTTGCTAACCATCTGATTTTCTGGCTGTTTCATCTTTACCTGTGTCTACGCACATTTAGCTAATCCTGGCGGTGTTCACCGTCGCGCTAATCGCCTATGGCTTCGCATAATGTATATTATGTTAAATTGTATAACGTATACGTATGACTCAAGGCTAGCGCCTCCGAACTAATTCATTGAAAACAGTCTGCGCGACTATGACGCTCCCACCGTCGTCACTGATAGGTTAAAGTCCCTGCTTTTGTAGGACTTACTTCAGGGGCGTGTAGTACATGGCGCAGCTTCCTCAGCCCAAGTGTTTGGTATTCGACCTTGAGGTAGTGCCAGAACAATCGAATCAACCGGCCAAGATTTTTAAGATTGGAGCTTTGCGGCCGGATACTGGTGAAGAGCTCGAATTAAGCACCGACAAAAATCTTTCTGCGACGCTGGAACGACTGGATCAAATGGCTGAGGGTGCCAGCTTTCTACTGGGGCATAACCTGCTCGCCCATGACCTGCCTTTGCTTCGAGTCGCCGCCCCCCATCTAAAGCTGCTAACACTGCCTGTGATCGACACCCTACGCTTATCGCCACTGGCCTTCCCGCAGAACCCTTACCACCGCTTGATCAAAGACTACAAGCTGATCCGCGACAGCCTGAACTCGCCGCTGGCTGATTGCCGCTCGACGCTGACTTTATTTCAAGACCAGCACCAAGCCTTTACTCGACTGGCTGAAAATCAGCCAAACGAACTGCTGTGTTATCAAGCCCTCACCGCACCGCAAATCGGGACCGGTCTGGGTAATTTTTTTCTGGCCATGAGCGGCCAGCCGCCAATAGCGCTGTCCAAGTTGCACGAGATGCTCCCAGCACTACTACAAGAGACAGATCCTGCGCTAAAGCGAGACTTGAAAGTCTGCCGCACACGGCTTACGAAGCTTATTGAACAAGACCTGAGCCTAGCCGACTTGAGCTGGCCAATTGCCTATGCTCTGGCATGGCTGCGGGTATCTGGTGGTAACTCTGTGCTTGCCCCCTGGGTTCGCTATCAGTTCCCAGCGGTAAGCCGACTGATCTCAGAACTTCGCGACGCTCCCTGCACCGACAAGAGCTGTCAGTACTGCCAAAGCGTTCACGATCCTCGTCTAGAGCTGAAACACTACTTCAATTTCGATGATTATCGTTACGAAGCCGACGGCAAAAGCGCACAGTACGACATCGTTCTGGCTGGCATGCAGGGCAAATCGGTATTGGCGGTACTCGCTACCGGCGGCGGCAAGTCCATCTGTTATCAATTGCCTGCGCTGAACCGCTATCATCGCAACGGTAGCCTGACGATCATCATCTCGCCGTTACAGTCGCTGATGAAAGATCAGGTCGACGGTCTGCTCGCCAGCAATGTGCAATGCGCAGCGGCGCTCAATGGTCTGCTGACGATGCCTGAACGCGCCGATGTGCTGGAAAAAATCCAGATGGGCGATATTGGTATTCTCCTAGTGTCGCCAGAGCAGTTTCGCAATAAGACTTTCCGCAAGGCCATCGCCAATCGTCAGATCGGCGCCTGGATATTCGATGAAGCTCACTGCCTATCCAAATGGGGCAACGATTTTCGCCCTGACTACCTATATGCCGCGCGCTTTATTCGCGAGTTCAGTGCCGACGCACCTATAGCACCGATTGGCTGCTTTACCGCCACAGCCAAGCAGGATGTATTGGACGATATTCGCAAACATTTCAAGGAAGAGTTGGACGTTACATTTACCGCATTTATTGGCACACCTGAGCGCACCAACGTAAGCGTCCGGCCAACACACCTACCTGACAGCGTCGTCTAAGGCGATGGTGTCCACCTGATTTTAAGTGGACACCATTTTTAGCCTTTTTAAGAGGACGCTCATGCAACAAGAACGCCGCAGCTATTCCAAGTCATTCAAGGCCCAGGTCATTGCCGAGTGCGCACAGTCTGACACCTCGATTGCGAGTGTCGCACTGAGCCACAACCTCAACGCCAACCTTGTTCATAAATGGATCCGGCTGCATGCGCAGAAAACCATGGCCCTCCAAACCGCCTTCATTCCGGTCAAGGGATCAACTCCGTCGCCGATCCCTCAGGCCATGCCTGCCACGATACGAATCGAAGTGCCTCATTTAAAAGGCGTGGTCGTTGTGAGTTGGCCTACAGAAAATGCAGCAGCGTGTTCCGCGTTCCTGCGAGACCTGCTGCGATGATCCGCATCGATTCCATCTGGCTCGCCACAGAGCCCTTGGACATGCGCGCCGGCACCGAAACCGCGTTGGCGCGAGTGGTGGCGGTGTTCGGTGCGGCGAAGCCGCACTGCGCTTACTTGTTTGCCAATCGCCGCGCCACGCGCATGAAAGTGCTGGTGCACGACGGGTTTGGCGTCTGGTTGGCGGCGCGCCGGTTAAACCAAGGCAAGTTTCACTGGCCAGGCATTCGCCATGGTTGCGAGATAGCGTTGG
>NZ_FOWX01000090.1 GCF_900115555.1 Pseudomonas borbori | reverse complement strand
CGAGTGTTCGAATCACTCCGTCCCGACCATATTTTTCAACGACTTAGCCCGGTTTCTCAAGAATCGGGCTTTTTTGTGTCAGGGACTTTTGCGGGACTTTTTTCATCCTGCCATTCTCCTCAGTATTGTCAGCGCCGGGCCTCGAGAGTCGGTAGCCGAAATCTTGTTGGCTTCATCAATCAGCTTGCCCAGTTCCGCGGCCGAATAGTGACTGGTGATGCTGCCGTTCTTGTGGCCTAGAAGAGCCTTCCTGTCTTCCTCTGTCACCCCAGCTGCCCGGAGTCTTCGACCGAAGGTGTGCTTCAGATCGTGGACACGTATCGAGGCGAAGCCGGCTGGAGCTGGGCGCAGAAACTGCTCCTGAAATCTCTTTGCCGCTCGCACTCTGGCTTTCTTCCATGCCGAATCGTTCATCCGATGAACTGGATTCGCCCTGCCATCTCGCTCGGGCTTTCCATAAGGGAATACCCATACAGGGTCCAGCCCTCGTTGCCCCTCGATGACTGATTTAGCCACGTTGTTCAGCACCACTAGCCGTTCGTCACCATTCTTGACCCCGGAACTCTCATGCCTGCCGCCGAAATCAGCAGGTATGAGGAACACGCTGGTCTTGAGCTCCGGAACCGGTATTTCCCAGTCCCAACGGAGTTTTACGACTTCTTGCTCGCGTGAGCCGCTGTTCACCTTGTACAGCGCCATGCGGCGCAGGTGGTCGGGTAACTCGGCGAAAAGAATCGATTGTTCCTCCCAGGACATCGGGTAGGGGGAGCGTTTCGTTATCTTCTCTTCCAGCTTGCTGATCATCGGTACCACATCGAGCCAGGGGCGCTTCTGCTCATCACGCCATTTCCTGGCGCAAAGATTGAGGATGCGTATGACCCGCTCTAGGGTGATGTTCACCGTCCTGTAGGAAACTCCAGGCTTCACCTTGCCGCTGCAGGTCCTGCTGATTTTGAGGCGATCTTTGATGAACGGATTTAACGTCTCATCATCGATATGAGTCAGAGGGATATCCCCGATATATGGATCCAGCTGCTTCAAATGGATGGCAGTCAGACTTATCGAGGGCTGACCCTTGTACTCCACCAGATAACGAGTGGCTGCTTCCCGCCAGGTTCTGATCCTGCGTACGCCGTAGATCTTCTGCTCGCGCAGTTTCTCCAGCTTGTGTATCAGGTATTGCTCTGCCTCCTTCCTATCGCTTGATCCAGTGCTTTCCTGAATTCGCTGACCTCTGAAGACCTTGTCGATGTGCCAGATCCCGTTCCTTTGGTAGAGGCCGCTAATGGTTTTTCGCGCCATGGTTTTTCTCCTTGGCGCTCGCTGCGGGAGTGATCATGTCCCTTGGCACCTTCCTTTTCAATGATGGCCCGGTCGATATAGGCGTCGGCCCAGGCGTCCAGTTCCTCTCGATCAAATCCGATCCCCTGCACTCCAATACGGAACTCGCGGACGTAGGGGCGAACGGTTTTGTTGAACTCAGTGCGGCACATACCCAGGTAGGCAGGTGCCACATTTGCTCGAAGGATTCGGGGCGCACAAGAGTTCAAACGGGCAGGGCGTTGCTCTATTGTTGCTGGCATGACGGTCTTCCTCCTTGTTGCCCAGATCCATGCTGCAGATGCTGGCTGCTGCCCATTGGGCAAACAAGGCAGTGGAGAGGACCGTGGAGGGTTTGATACAACAGGAGCCACTTTTTTGTATTTGGTAGCCTGTCGTAAGGGGCTGTGCGGATTTCGGTGAACGTGACCGGTCATTTCGCTAACAACGTGACCGGTGCCTCCACCCGATTGCGCGGGGTCTAAATTCTAACCGCATCGGTC
>NZ_FOWX01000050.1 GCF_900115555.1 Pseudomonas borbori | reverse complement strand
GTCACGTTGTTAGCGAAATGAGCGGTCACGCGTTAGCGAAATGGACGGTCACGATCTACCGAAACGACCGGTCACGGTGGGCCGAAATACGCAGGCTGTTTTGCTATCTGCAGGCATTGCGGGACTAGCTATGCGGGACGTAAGGATCGAGGTATGTCTTCTGTTGAGGTGTTCCAGCAATTTCACTCAAACCCAAGCGTGCCGGTGACTCGTGAACAACTATATGAAGAGGTCTGGCAGTGGCCGATGACCAAGGTCGCTGAGCGACTGGGCGTCTCGTCAAGTTTTATGGCACGTGTTTGCACGCGAATGAATGTCCCACGTCCATCGCGTGGAGGTATACGTTACATTTAATATGGTTTGTCGCGTATACAGAACATGGACTATTCCCTCATCACGCTACGCCTTGGCGAGCAACTACGGCAGCGTCGACTGAATCGTGGGTTGACTCAGGCATCGCTTGCTTCCCTAGCTTGCCTCACCCGGCAGAAAGTCATCGCTATCGAAAAGGGAGGCCTGTCGGTGGGCATGATGGCTTATGCGCGAGTGCTGGCAGCTCTCGACTGTGAGCTCAGCGTCGTGCCGGCAGTCATGCCCACGCTGGACGAAATCCACGGAGTATTTGACTGATGGCGACCCTGCTGCCAGTTTCTATCGCAGGATAGCGCGCAGCTGTTTCGCTACTCACCTGAAGCCAGTACCCCACTGACCCTCACAGCTGTTCCAGCTTTAATGTGCTTCAGCGCCTCTTTGCCAGCAATTCAGAGCGACCTATCACTTCACGGCTGCGCTCTGGTTTGCGCGGCCCTGAGAAGCCGGCTTCTTCGATGGCGGTATCCAAGCCGCGGAAATGGGGGGCGGCTTTGGGGCTGCGCAATGTCTCCATGCCCTCGTTCCAGGCATGCACCATATGTTTAGCCACATCACGCCAGGCAGGCTCGTTTTTCGCGGCTTCGATCACTTCTTTGCCGACCTCTACGGCGGATTCGCAGAGCTGTTCGACCATGGCGGCATACTGGCGCGGTGGAATACCTAAGACGGCTTTGAAAAAAGTTTCCAGTGAACGGCCTGGCGTCCAGGTTTGTCTTCCGCCTACGGACAGGCCGGGTGGGTTGCTGGCGAAGCGCGGGTAGGCCTGAGTGGTCACCAGGTCATAGATCGGGGTAAAGGCCACGTCAGCACGCGAGGTGTAAAACAGCGCGATGTTCTTCGAGTGGCAGTCGGCATTACGCACCACGTAGTTGGTCAGTAGCTGCCAGCCTAGGTGCTCGCGTTGCGCTTGGAGACGGTCAGCGGGGATATAGGCCCGTGTGGCATTCCACACCCGTTCGGTGGTGGGGACGTACTTTTCATGTGGCGGCAAACCCAGTAACCCACAGGCGTCTTCGACGCCGCAGTAGGGGATGCCGTACCCGTCCACGTCGAAGCGATCCACCACCAGGATTTTGCCGTCCTCAGACATGCGACAGGCCGCGACCGGTACGACATTTAGCCGCTCCAGTACGCGCATGGTGTAGAACTCGTTGAAGCCTAGAAAAGGGGTCGTGTCGTCGGAGCCTTTGATGATGTGAAAGCCGGTGCGCAGGGTCGGTTTGCCCAGCGGCTCCCGAGGTTCCGCTGCGTCGGTGGCAATGAACTTTGGCACGACCCCTGACACGGCTACCCGAGCGTATTGCCGTACCAGTGTGGCGAACCGTTCGCTGGTGTTTTCCGCTTTGAGCAGATGGCTTATCTCAATCGGTGCCATTTCGACGCCAGGCTGAATGCCCTCAGGCGTGACGGAGACTCTGCCGATGCCGGTGCCTCCCACCACGCTAAGCAGCGACAGGTCGGTGCCATCGAGGAGCGGGCCAAATTCTTCGCGAATAACGCCCAGCAAATACCCCTCGGGAAGGTTCTGCCGGAAAAAAGGAAACAGGTCGCGGGGCCAGCGCCATGCTTCTTCGCGAACAGGCATCGTCAGGCTGACAAAGTCTTCAGGTGCTGTGCCTGGACGGTATTTCAGCACGTATTCATCGCGCTCCCGATAGAGCTTGGCCACCAGCCTTGAGCTGACATGGACGTCGAGGATCATGTTCAAGCGCTCCCTGACCTCTGCTCGTTGAGGATGTCTTCAACCGTGCGTTCGTGCCCGGCCTTAGCCAGCTTCAGGTCATAGCCTGCTGCTTCCAGTAGCCGAACCAGCACTGATACGCTCATGTCGCCTTTGGCCAATGTTTCCATGCGGGCCACTGTGGAGCGTGATACGCCGGCACTGCTAGCCAATGCTTCTTGGCTCAGCTTCGCGTCACTACGCGCCTCTTTCAGCATTTCGGAGACATCGTATAGGGTGGTCATTTGTAGCCCTCGGGCATCAAAAAAGCGAGTTCACCGATAAATGTAGCTCTTAGGCTACATTCAAGCAAGGGCACCCAGAACTGATTTGTGGCTCACGAGCTACAAAGCGAGAGTATTAGCCATTATATGTGGCTTAAAGGCTACAAAATAGCTGGCATGAATTGGCTTGACTGCGCACTAGGGGTGGATCGTGGTGAAGGCAATTCTGGAACTTGAGTGCGCTTGTAGAGTGTTCGCGTCCATGGACTGTGGACGGTTGGCTTGTAGGACAACTCACCTGTCAATACCAATGTAATTCAAAGTACGCTGATTGGCATGGTTTATACATTATCGAAAATGCTCACTATGAATGCGCAAAAAACAGGGAGATTAAACTCCTTACTAGCGATGCTGGGTGACCGAGATCTGGTTTCTATCGCCTGGCTGAAGGACCGCGGCTATAGCAGCAGTCTCGTCTCGAGGTATATCGCCAGCGGTTGGCTGGACTCACCTGCGCGAGGTGTTTATCAACGACGGGGAGGACGCCTGACTTGGGCTGGAGTGGTGCGGGCACTACAGAGCGGTGATGGACTTCAATTTCATGTAGGTGGGCGCTTTGCGTTGGCTTGGCAAGGGCATGAGCATTACTTGCGCCTGGGGGAGTCCGAGACCGTCACGCTCTATGGTTCTGAAAGCCTCCCCGGATGGGTGAGCAAGCTTCCGCTTAAGGCCAAGGTGGTGCTTTGTGGAAAGAGTCCCTTCGATCTGGAATCACCAGAATTCAATACAGAGACAACAGACGAGGCTCTACGAGCTTTTGGGCTCGAGTGGGTCGATGCTGATGGCGACCTTGGTCGCATAGTCTTCTCTATACCTGAGCGTGCGTTGCTTGAGCTTTGCGATGGCGTATCCGATGCGTCACTCGTCTATGAGGTCGATGCGCTGATGCAAGGTGCAGATACCTTGCGCCCCCAGCGGGTCAGCATGCTGCTGCAGCATTGCACCAGCATAAAGGCCAAGCGGTTATTCCTAGCACTTGCCGAACGTCACAAGCATGCCTGGCTGGCTCATGTCTCGCTGGATGGTGTGTACCTCGGCAAGGGAAAGCGCTGCTTGGTCCCAGGGGGACACTTGAACCCGACCTACCAAATAACCTTGCCGGCGGATCTGGATGAGCACCTAGGATAGACATATCCGACTAGGTGCATGTCAAAAATCCTTTAGGCCGACTCTGAGCCTCAGTTTTTCTTAACTGAGGTAAGAAAACCTTTATTTCAGGCGTTTGTATTGGTTTTTTCTTAATTTCATAGGTCGGCATCTTCCGAACGTCTGGTGTCGACCGCGGTAGATCGGGCCGTGGGTGAGTCCGAGGGCGTTGGCAGACCAGAGACCATGTGTTGCGTCAGCGTTTCACCGCCTTGCTCCGTATTTTGCCGGTTAGCCATTAAGCGATGGCGGCAAAGCGCTCGATATGGGGTTGCTCGCGATGCCTTGCTTGCCACAGGTCATAATCGGATTGTACGTCCAGCCAGGTGCGTGCTCTGCCAACGCCGGCCCGTTCCAGGCGAACGGCCAGGTCTGGGCTGATCGGTGCCTGGCCGTGCAGGACGAGGGACAAGGATTCACGTGCAAAACCAAGGCGACGGGCCAGTTCGGCAATGCTGATGCCCAGTTCGGGTATCACGTCTTCGAGCAGCGTTTCGCCGGGATGTGGCGGGTTGAATATGACCATTAATAATGGGGGATAGAAGTCAGAAAGACACTGAGTTACTTGCTGGCAGCCTCTGCCAACACGCGATTTTGACGCTCGGTGGCTTTTTTCAGCACGCGCTCATACACACGCTTCTTCTCGCCAGAAGAAGCGTTGCGAATGAAATCAGCAAAGGGGGTGGAGGGGACAGTCTTTGCTTTGGTGATACCGAACATTTTAGACCTCGTTCAAGTGAGCATCCCCTCTAGGGAGGCATGAATCAATTTCTTCCGAACACTTGGTGTCGACTGAGGCAGATCGGGCAGCGGGTGAGTCGAGGGCATTAGCTGCCCAGGCACCATGTTGTACCTGCGTTTCACCGCGTTGCTCCGCATCTTGCCGGTTAGCCGTTAAGCGATGGCGGCAAAGCGCTCGATATGGGGCTGCTTGCGATGCCTCGCTTGCCACAGGTCATAATCGGCTTGTACGCCCAGCCAGGTGCGGGCTTTACCAATGCCGGCCAGTTCCAGGCGAACGGCCAGGTCCGGGCTGATCGGTGCGTGGCCGTGCAGGACCCGGGACAAGGACTCACGTGCAAAACCAAGGCGGCGGGCCAGTTCTGCAATGCTGATGCCCAACTCGGGGAGCACATCCTCGAGCAGCGTTTCACCAGGGTGCGGCGGGTTGAACATGACCATGGTGGCATCCTCCTGTTCAGTGGTAGTCAAGGTAGTCGACGAGTTCTATGTCGCTACCCACGAAACGAAAGATCACTCGCCAGTTACCGTTGACTGTGAGCGACCAGAACTCTTGCAGCTCCCCTTTGAGGGGATGTAACCGCCAACCGGGTATATCGAGATCGGTTGGCTCGCAGGCTCGATCCATGAAACTCAGCATTCGGCTCAGACGTTTGGCGTGGTCCGTTCGAATGCCTTTGGTGGAGCCAGATTTATAAAAAATGCGTAGGCCTTTGTGCCGGAAGCTTATGATCATAGTGTCAAGTGTGATGTATTAGGTCACGGTTTTCAACCGCGAGTGGAATGTTCCGCTAGGGCTTTTGCCGTTCGCGAGTGGCTTTGCGATAGAACGTGCGTGGAGACGATCAATTGCCTCTATCTGCTCCGGCGTTGGCCTTCCTGAACACCCGATCCCTCGCCATGAATGCTTCCAGCATGTGCGGGATGAGCGTCAGGGCATCGACCTCTTCTCCATACGCTTGCGAATGCACTGCCGCATAGCGTTCAAGGTCGGCCTTCAGGCCGGCCGGACAGGTGAAGGTCACTTTCAGGTTCTCGGTCTTCGGCAAGGGGCCGAGGCGCAGCTTGTTCGGGTTCATTGCGGGTTCCTCTGCTGGATAAACAAGGGCTGATAGGGAAGCAACACCAGATCGCGATTGACGATCACGCGCAGCGGCAGGCCGGGGCGCTGGGTCAGCGTGGGCTGGATATCGAGATTGCGGCGGGTGACCTCCTGGCCGACCTGGTTAACCGTGTCCTGCAGGCTGTCGCGCCCGGCGATGATGACCCGGTCGCCGTCGGTTCGGTTTACCGGTGATGCCAACTCGGCACCAATACCCAACAGGCTGGTCATGGCCGCGCCGGCGACAACCCGGTCCCAGTGCCAGTCCATGCCATCCTCCAGGCCGGCATAGCCGGCGGTGTCGCTGCCAACCAGGTTGTCGAGCTGGAAGGACGAGGTATCGGGCAGGATCACCCGCTGCCACACCGCCTGCACGCGGCTCTGGCCGTAGCTCACCTGGCTGTTGTAGCGGCCCAGCAGGCGCGAACCCTGAGGGATCAGCACATGTTGGCCGGTGGCGCTGTCGTAGACCGGTTCGGTCACCGTGGCGATTACATCGCCCGGTAGGTCTGATTTGATACCGGTGACCAAGGCGGCAGCGATCACGGTGCCGGCCATGACTTGGTACGGGGAGTTGGGCATTTGCACAAATCCTGAATTACGGATTTGTGGGGATGCGGATTTACTGAGAAACGCCTCTTTCTGCTCCTGCCGGTTCTGCGTTGATACGGCGTTTGCGGGTGCTGCGGCAGTCGACGCGGGCCCGGCCGCCATGGGGCCGAGTCCGATCAGTTGCGAATGATCAGGCCGGTTTTCGGTTGGGGGGGCCGCGCTTGCTGTCCGCCTGCCACCTGAGCGGAAAAACACTGAGGACCGTGCTGCTTCCTCCGCTTCTTTGGCCCGGGCCAGCCGCTCGGCCTCAGCCGGGTCCGGGCCCGCATGGCGGTAGTCATAGCCCTGGGCCTGCTGCTCGGCCCTGAGGATGGGCCCGCCTAGATCGCCGGGCAAGGCTGGCCCCAGTTGCGGTACTTCGGGTGCCGAGGGTGGCGGCAGCTGCGAGTAGTCGGCTGGTAACTGCTCCAGCCCCTCGGAACGGGCCACACGGTCTACGTTGTACAACTCGGTTTGCTCTGCACCTTGCCGGCGCTGTTGCGGCTGCAGCGACCAGAGCATGGCACCAAGTACTGCTGTGGCCAGTCCTCCCGCGAGGACGGCCAGCATCCTCGGATTTAGGCGCGTGACCGGGCGCGGCTGGGCACGCAGTTCGAGACTTTCCGGGGCCACCTTGGGCGGTAGTTCTGCGCAATGGGTGTCCTGGGCGTTATCGACAGCGCTCATACTCAGGGCCTCCGCGCTACACCATCGGTGCGCTCGATTCGAACCACGTCGCCTTTGTCTGCGCCGAGGTGCAACTCGGCTGCACCAAACAGCCGGTCCACGATGTAGTAGGGCGAGCGGAAGCGGTAGTTGACTAACTGGCCGTCGCCCTCCGGGCCGATCACGAACAACGGCGGCAGTTCGCCCTGGGCGATGCCCGCAGGAAACTGGATATATACCTTCTTGCCGTCGTCGAATGTCCGCAGCGGCTTCCAAGGCGGATTGCTGCCGCTGATCGCATAGCGAAAACGCAACTGCTCCAACGCCAGGCCGGAGGCGACCGGTGCAGCCGTCTGAGCGGCGTTGGCGCGGCGCTGCAATGCGAGCATGCGATCCTTGGGGTAATCCCAGGACACCGAGGCCATCCAGGCCTGCTCGGTGGCTGTCAGTTCGAGCAGGTAAGTGCGCCGCGTCGTGGTGATGACCAGGTTGGTCTTGAGGTCGCTGCGTGTGGGTTTGACCAGCACGCTGATGCGAAGCTCCTCACCACTGCCGCTGGTAGTGTCGCCAACGATCCAGCGCACGGTGTCGCCGGCCGCCACTGTGGCCAGCTCTTCGCCTGCCTGCAGGTTGATCACCGTCACGCGGCCTGGGCTGGTGTACACCTGATACAGCGCGCCATCGGAAAACGGCCACACCTGAATGGCGTTGATATAGCCCTCCTGGGTTGGCGCAATGCGGGCGTCCCGATTGGCACGTGAGACGCGTACTTGCTCATCGGCGGGCTCCTTGGCCCGGTTACCCGACTTGGTAGCAGGAAGCGGTTTCAGCTGTGCCGGCAAGGCCAGTGGCTGCGGCACTGCCACCACCTTGATGGGCTTGGGTGGTTCCGGCAGGCGCTGGGCTTCCACCGGCTGGTCCAAGGCAATGACCGGCGGCGGTTTACCCTGGCTGGCGCAGCCGGTCAGCATGGCCAGCAGGAGAGGGCATGCGTAAAGGTATGCGGAGGTCTTCATGGGGTCTTGGCTCCTTGCGTAGTGTCCAATTCACGGCTCCACGACAGGCCGTTTACGTAGATGCCCAATGGGTTGCGGCGCAGTTTTTCCTCACTCCGTGGAGGCTGCAGCACGATCGATATCACCGCGGTCCAGCGCTCCAGGCCCGCAGCCGCGCCATTCACATAGCGGCGCTCGTTCCAGCGCAGCTGGAACGAGTTGTCACTGGCGCGCACGACGCTGCTCAACTCGACTGTCACCGACTCCTTGCCGACCCGGGTGAAGGGATCGTTGGCGCGGGCGTAATCGTTGAGCGTCGCAGCGCCCCGGTCGGTGGTGTAGTGGTAAGCCTCCAGCCAGTTCTGCCGCACCACCACCGGGTCGATGGATAGCGAGCGCACCAGACTGATAAAGCGCGCCAGGTGGTGAGCCATCTGCGCATCGTTGGGTTGGTAAGGGCTGGCCGCCTCGCCAACGGCCCGCACCTGGCCGGCACTGTCGACCTCCACCACATAGGGCGTGACCATCGACTGGGCCGAACGCCAGACCAGACCACCAGCCATCAGCAAGGCCAGGCTCAGGCAGCCGAAGGCCATCAAGCGCCAGTTCTTCGCTTGCGCCAGGCTCGTGCCCATGCGTTGGTCCCATACCTGCGCTGCTGCCTGATAAGGCGTTGCAGGTAGCGGGGTGTCGCTGTAACGCACCTGAGGGCGTTTGAATCGCATGCTCGTTCTCCTTCACGAATTCGACGGGTCGCGCACCTGTGGTCCAGGTGATGAGCCACCGCCATCACCACCGCGCAGGGTGTGGCCAACGGTGGTGGCGGCATGGGTGAGTTGTTGCTTGCGCTGCAGGCGTTTAGCCCAGTCGGGTTGTTTGGCTGGCGCGCCTGGCGTGGCACCCGCAGCGGAAGCGCTACCTGCTGCTGCTCCTGCAGGCTGGGTTACCTGGGGCAAGGCGGTGTTCGCCGTCTGTGCACCACCCATGGCCAGGCGCGTTGCGCCCGGAGCCATACGTGCGCCGGCCATCACGGCACCGCCGATGCCTGTGGCAAGCGCAGCGGCTCCAGCCGCCATCCCTGTTGCGCCAAGGGCAGTGCCGGCGGCTGCACCGGCACCAAGTTGCGGTGCCCCGGAGACCAGGCCGGTGGCGATACCCGGGCCGAAAACACCCAGGCCCAGCAGTGCCAGGGCGGCAAGCATGACTACCAGCGCATGATCGATGGAGGGCTTGTCCGGCAACGTCTGGAACTCAGCGAACAGACCGGAGCCGATGCCTACTATCACCGCCAGCACCAGTACCTTGATGCCAGAGGAAACCACATTGCCCAGCACCTTCTCAGCGAGAAAGGCGGTCTTGTTCCAAAGCGCGAAGGGCACCAGGACGAAGCCGGCCAGGGTGGTCAACTTGAACTCGATCAGGGTGACGAACAGCTGGATGGCCAGGATAAAGAAGCTGATCACCACCACAGTCCAGGCCAGGAGCAGGACAACGATGCTGTCAAGGTTGCCGAAGACTTTGGGGAAGCCGCTGAGGTTGCTGATTTGCTCCAGCATCGGTCGGCCGGCTTCGATGCCGATGGACGCCAGCCGTCCGGGCTGCAGAAACTCGGCCTGGGTCAGCTCGGAGCCTGAGGCAAGCAGGCCCAAGCCGGCGAAGGAGCGGAAGATGATCCCGGCCAGGGTATTGAAGTTGCCGATGATGAAGGCGAAGGCTCCGACATAGAGGGTCTTCTTGATCAGCTTGCTGGTAACGTCTTCTCCACCCATGGCCCAGAACAGGCCGGCCAGGGTCATGTCGATCACCACCAGCGTGAGGGTGAGAAAAGCCACCTCGCCGCCGAGCAGGCCAAAACCCGAGTCGATGTAGCGCGAGAACACCTCGAGGAAATGATCGATCACGCTGACATCGTTCACGGCGCATCCTCCTCGAAACTCGCTGGAATGGCTGGCAGGCTTTCGGGTGTCTGGAACTCACCCGGCAGAGCGCAGCCGGAGTAAAAGCGCTCATGCAGGGGCGCGTGCTGCCTGGCTTCATCGGATTCGCCGCCGCGCCCGCAGGCAGTCAGTACGAGCAGAACCGGTATCAGCAATGGAGCTTTCATCGCACCCCCCACTACCGGTAAAACTGCACGGGATGAGGGGTGTAGGGAGTACCACTGCCCATAAAGCGTCGCCGCAGTTCGCGGGCTTCCTCCACCGCCGCGGCCTGGCGCGCCAGCTCCAGGGCGATGGCGCGGTTCTGGGTGATCTGCAACTGCTGCGCCTGGATCGATTGCTTAGCCTGCAGGGCCAGCAGTTGGTTGGTGGCTTGGCTTGCCTGCAGTGCGCCGCTGGCCGACTGACTTCGGTTGACCAGGTCGGCCAGCACGCTCTCGTACTGGGCCAGGTTCTGCGCCACCTGGGCTTGCATGCGCATGGCGGTGTGCAGGCCATCGAGTCCCTGCTTCCAACGCGCGCGCGTGTCCTGTGCCATGCGCTCGCCACTGACGGAACTGGTGTATTCGACCGGATACAGGCGGGTAAACTCCTGGTCCAGACGCTGTACGTCAAAAGCCAAACCTTGGGCCTCGGCCAGCAATCGTTCGGTGCTGGCCAGGGTCGTGCGCAAGCGATTGAGCACGTTGATGTCCAGGGTTTCCAGGTTGCGGGCCTGGTTCAGCAACATCTGTGTTTCGTTCTGCAGTTGGCTGGCCTGGTTGTTGATCACCTCCAGGGTGCGCACCGCGGTCAGCATGTTTTGCACCAGGTTGGTCGGGTCGATGACGGTCATTGCGGTCGCCGGCTGGAATCCCAGCAAACCCAGGGTCAATAAGACGGCGATTGGCGTAAGGCGGGCGCGAGGCGTCATGGCAGTAGCTCCTTGCGTTGTGGGGTATGGGAAGTAAGCAGGTCGGCGGCCCAGCCAAGCCCACGATGGCGTAGCCAGGCGGGGGCGAAGCCAGTGGCATCAGCGCCGTGCAGGACCTGGCTGATATCGCGCTGCTCGGCTGGGCTTGCGGCTGCAGTGAAAGCCAGCGCCGCCGGCCCCAGGTCGAGGTCGAATAGCCGGTTGCCCTGGCGCGATTGGTAGTAGTAGTCACGCTTGGGGGTGGCTTGGGCGATGATCTCGATCTGCCGATTGTTGATCCCGAAGCCCTGGTAGATGCCGCGTATCTGCGGCTCACTGGCCTGAGGGTTGGGCAGGAAGATACGGCTCGCGCAGCTCTCGATGATCGCGGCGGCGATGCTGGAATTCTGGATGTCGGCGAGCGACTGGGTGGCGAAAATCACCGAGACATTCTTCTTGCGCAGGGTCTTGAGCCACTGGCGGATGCGTGCGGCAAAAAGCGGGTCGTCGAGAAACAGCCAGGCTTCGTCGAGGATCAGCAGGGCAGGAGCCCCGTCAAAGCGCGCCTCGAAGCGGGCGAACAGGTAGCCGAGAACGGCCGCTACTGCCGCCTTGCTGTGCATCAACTCTTCCATCTCGAAGCACTGCACGTCGCCGGTACCCAGGCGATCGGTGTCTGCATCCAGCAGCCTGCCGTGAGCACCGCCCAGCACATAAGGCTGCAGGGCCTGACGCAAGGCGTTGTCCTGCAGCAGCATGCACAGCCCTGTCAGAGTGCGCTGGGCCTCCGGCGCACCGGCCAGGCTTTTGAGGGCTGTCCAGAGGGCTGCTTTCTGATCCGGGCCGACGGCAACGCCCTCATGCAGCACGCGGCCTTCAAGCCACTCGGCGGCCCAGGTGCGATAGCTGTCCTGATCGATGCGCGCCAAGGGCTGGAAGGCCAGGTCGCCATCACCGCCCAGGTCATAATGCTCACCACCTAGTCCCAGGACCGTCGCACGCAGCGAGCGGCCCATGTCAAAGATGAACAGACGTGAGCCAGGGTAGCGGCGGAACTGCATGGTCAGGGTCGCCAGCAACACCGACTTGCCCATGCCGGTCGGCCCCGCCACCAGGGTGTGGCCGACGTCGCCGACATGGGTGACCAGGCGGAAAGGCGTAGCCCCATCGGTACGGGTCACCACCAGCGGTGGGCCGTCGAGGTGAGCGTTGCACGCAGGGCCGGCCCACACCGCCGAGACTGGCATCAGGTGCGCCAGATTGAGTGAGGAAATGATCGGCTGGCGCACGTTGGCGTAGGCGTTGCCCGGAATGGACGACAGCCAGGCCTCCACCGCATTGAAGCTTTCAGCAATGGTGACGAAACCTCGGCCCTGAATCACCCGCTCGACCAGACGCAGCTTCTCGTCGGCTACCCGCGGATCGGCGTCGCTCACCGTAACGGTCACGGTCACGTAGCCGAAGGCGACCCGGTCGACTCCGAGTTCCTGCAGGGCCGCATCGGCGTCGCTGGCCTTGTTCGAGGCATCGCTGTCGACCAGCGGGCTCTCCTGCTGAAAGAGGGTCTCACGCAGCAGGGCCAGGACACCCTTGCGCTTGGCGAACCACTGCCGCCGTAGACGCACCAGTTCCTTCTCCGCCTCGTCCTTATCCATGCAGATAAAGCGGGTCGACCAGCGATAGGCGATACCCAGACGGTTCAGGTCGTCTAGTAGGCCGGGCCAGGTCGAGGCTGGGAAACCTCGCACCGAGAGCACGCGCAGGTGCTGCTCGCCCAGTCTGGGTGCCAAACCTGTGCTCAGCGGGGAGTCGGCCAGCAGAGCGTCCAGGTGGAAGGGCACTTCAGGAACAGCAACACGCTGCCTGTGGGTCGACACCGTAGCGTGCAGGTACGTCAGCGTCTGGCTGTCGTCGAGCCAGCTGACTTCTGGCATCACACCTTCGAGCAGGTCGTGGAAGCGTGTCGTCTCCGCCATGAAGGCGGCCAGTCTCTCGCGCCAGTCGACGCCGCGCTGCGTCTTGTGCTCGTAGAGCAACCCCGCAGCACGCGAGCGTGACTCCTCGTTTGGCAAGTAGAGCAGCGTCAGGTGATAGGCGCTCTCGAAGTGGCTGCCTTGCGCCTCGAAGGTGGCGCGGCGCTCTTCGTCAACCAGCCAGGATAGCGGCTCGGGAAACTCGCTTTGTGGGTAGCCGGCAGCGGTCAGGCGCTCGGCCTCGATGAACAGGGCCCAGCCCGAACCAAGGCGACGTAGGGCGTTATTCAAGCGCGCAGAGGTGGCTACCAACTCGCCCGGAGTGGCGCTGTCCAAATCTGGCCCGCGAAAGCGCAGGGTGCGCTGGAACGAGCCGTCCTTGTTGAGTACGACCCCAGGGGCGACTAGGCCGGCCCAGGGCAACCAGTCGGCGAGTTGCGAAGGACGGTGGCGGTATTCGGCTAGGTTCAGCATGGCGTCCCCCTCATACGTCAAGCAGGGGGCGATGCTTGATGTGCCGGGCGAAGACCTGCAGGAACTGCGGATCCAGCCGGGCACCCCAGACAGCCAGCGAGTGGCCGACCAGCCAGAGCACCAAGCCCGGTATCCACAGTTGCAGGCCCAGCCCGACAACGGCGGCCAAGGTGCCGTTGAGGATGGCCACGTTGCGCGGCGCTCCGCCGAGCAGGATCGGCTCGGCCAGAGAGCGGTGCAGTGGCACCTCGAAGCCCGCGATGAAATCGCTATCGATATTCATGCGATCACCGCCCCGCCGGCAAAGCTGAAGAAGCTCAGGAAGAATGAAGACGCGGCGAAGGCAATGGACAGGCCGAAGACGATCTGGATCAGCTTGCGGAAGCCGCCACTGGTATCGCCGAAGGCCAGGGTCAAGCCGGTGACAATGATGATGATCACCGCCATGATCCTCGCCACTGGGCCTTGCACCGAGTCGAGAATCGACTGCAGAGGTCCCTCCCAGGGCATCCCGGAGCCGGCTGCGAAAGCCGGCAAGGCAATGCCCAGTAGAAGCGCGCCCACTGTCAGCGTACGAGCAGATAGGCGTAGATGGATGGGCCGGACAAAGGCTGCGGTCATTGCTGTTCTCCAGAGGCAGAGGGCAGGGCTTGAGCGGGTTCGGTGGTCTCGAGCCGGTAGCCGTGTTCGTCGTGGCCGACGACGCGGGCGATTTGCTGGATATGGCGGGCGCGGCCGCGCCCTGCGAGAAAAACCACCAGGTTGACCGCGTCGGCGATCAAGGCGCGGGGGGCGGTCATGGCAACCTCGAGAATCAGTTGCTCCAGGCGCAACAAGGCTCCATGGGCGGAACCGGCGTGGACGGTGGCAATACCGCCTGGGTGGCCTGTACCCCAGACCTTGACCAGGTCCAGTGCTTCGCCGCCGCGCACCTCGCCGACTACCACTCGGTCGGGACGCAGGCGCAGGGTGGTGCGCACCAGGTCGGCCATGGACACCACACCGCAACGGGTTCGCAATGCAACATGGTCGTGGGCGCAGCACTGCAACTCGACCGTGTCCTCCAGCACCAGGACTCGATCTCCCGTACCGGACACTTCAGCGAGCAGGGCATTGGCCAGCGTGGTCTTTCCGGTGCTGGTTCCACCGGCCACGAGGATGTTCTGCCGATTGAGTACTGCACCACGCAGGTAGTCGGCCTGTGCTGGCGTGAGAATTCCGTCTGCAACGTATTGAGTCAGCCGTATCACGCTCATGGCGCGTTTACGCAGTGCGAAGGTCGGTCCAGATACGATGGGTGGGAGTAAACCTTCGAAACGCTCGCCTGTTTCCGGCAGTTCGGCGCTCAGCAGCGGCTTGTCACGGTGCACCTCCGCACCGATGTGCGCGGCGACCAAGCGGATGATGCGCTCGCCGTCGTCGGCTGAAAGCGCGCCCAGCGACGCCCGGCCGCTGGAGAGCCTGTCGAGCCAGAGCGCCCCGTCGGGGTTGAGCATGACCTCCACCACGTCGGGGTCTTCCAGCGCGGCGGCGACCAGCGGGCCCATCGCCGTGCGCAGCATGCGGGTGCGGCGATCCAGGGAGGTAGCGGCCGCTGCCAGCGTTACATGCGGGGCGCCGGTCATGGCCGGTCTCCCGAGGCTTCGGGGATGTCCAGCCACTGGGCGTCAGGCTGGATCTCCTCCTGTACGTCCTTGACCAGGCTACGGCCGCGCTGCAGGTGGCGACCCAGTTGCTCGATGAACTGGGCGAAGCGCAGCTTGCCTTGAGCCCGGGCGGCGTCCTGGTGTGCCTCGGGCACCGGCGTGCTCACCGTCAGGTAGTAGCGCACATAGAGCGCCATGGTCTCGATCAGAATGTTCTGATCGCGCTCCAGTCGTTCGAACTGGCGAGACAATCGATCCAGGCGTTTGGCAATGGCCGCCTCACGCTGGTCACCGGAGTCCGGCGATAGCCAGGAGGCGAGCGCTGCGGCAATGATCGAGGACTTCGACACACCTTTCTTGATTGCCAGTTCGTTCAGGCGCTTGGCGTGCTCCGGTTGGATGAACAGGTTCAGGCGGGCTCGGCTCATAGGGCTATTCCGTCGTCAGGGTCGAGGGCGGCCAGTCGAGCCGCGCGTTGCAGTCGCGGCTCGAGTTGGGAGGGGAAGGGCGCGGGAGCGTCGTCCTCGTCGAGGAGAAACAGATCGCTGGCCGGGTCTTCGGGATCAGGCAGGTCGGCGATTTCCGTCAGCTCGGGCTGGAGACGTGGGCCGCCGCCATCGAGGGATTCCCTGTTATGGGTTCCTGCAAGCGGGACGGAAACGGCTGCCGGCACGGCCAGAGCACTCCAGTCATCTGCCCGGGCCGCTGGCGCATCGACGTACTTCCCAGGCTGCAGCTGCGGAGCCGGCAGCACCCGGCGCTGGAAATTGGCGTCGGCGAAGTAGCGCAGCTTCTTCGCCCGGATCGGTGCATGGCCGGAGAGCATCACCACCGATTCGTCGGTGGGCAGTTGCATCACCTCGCCCGGCGTCAGCAGAGGGCGTGCGGTCTCCTGGCGCGACACCATCAGGTGCCCCAGCCAGGGAGCAAGGCGGTGGCCGGCATAGTTGCGCTGAGCACGTAACTCGGTGGCGGTACCGAGTGTCTCGGAGATACGCTTGGCGGTGCGCTCATCGTTGGTGGCGAAGGTCACCCGCACATGGCAGTTGTCGAGGATCGAGTGGTTCTGGCCGTAGGCCTTGTCGATCTGGTTGAGCGACTGTGAGATCAGGAAGGCGCGTAGCCCGTAGCCGGCCATAAAGGCCAGGGCCGACTCGAAGAAGTCCAGCCGACCCAACGCGGGGAACTCGTCGAGCATCAGCAGTAACTTGTGCCTACGTTCGATGCCGTCGGCACCGTCCAAGGATTCGGTCAGGCGACGCCCGACCTGATTCAGGATCAGGCGGATAAGTGGCTTGGTGCGGCTGATGTCGGATGGCGGCACCACCAGATACAGCGAGACGGGGTGTTTGGCCGAGATCAGGTCGGCGATTCGCCAGTCGCAGCGCTCTGTCACGCTGGCCACTGTCGGGTCGCGGTACAGACCAAGGAAGGACATGGCCGTGGAAAGCACGCCCGAGCGCTCATTTTCGCTCTTGTTCAGCACTTCCCGAGCGGCCGAGGCCACAACCGGATGAGGCCTCTCGCCTAGATGGGGCGTGGTCATCATCCGGTGCAGGGTCAGCTCAAAGGTGCAGGCCGGGTCTGAAAGGAAGTTGGCGACCCCGCGCAGGGTCTTGTCGTCGCTGTCGTACAGCACATGCAGAATGGCACCGACCAGCAGCGCATGGCTGGTCTTCTCCCAGTGGTTACGTTTTTCCAGTGCACCTTCCGGGTCGACCAGGATGTCGGCGATGTTCTGCACATCGCGCACCTCATGGGTGCCGCGGCGTACCTCAAGCAGAGGGTTGTAGGCTGCCGAAGCCGGGTCAGTGGGATTGAACAGAAGGCAATGCGAGAAGCGCGAGCGCCAGCCAGCGGTCAGGCTCCAGTTCTCGCCCTTGATGTCGTGGATAACTGCAGAGGCCGGCCAGGCGAGCAGGGTGGGCACCACCAGGCCAACGCCCTTGCCCGAGCGTGTCGGTGCGAATGCCAGAACGTGTTCGGGGCCTTCATGGCGTAGGTACTGCTCCTCAAAGACACCGAGGAAAACGCCTGCCGCTTCAGTTAGCCCGGCTTCGCGCACCTCAGTCGCATCGGCCCAGCGCGCCGAACCGTAGGTGGTGACTCGCCGTGCCTGGCGGGCGCGCCAGATGGCCATACCGATGGCCACCAATACAGCCACGAGGCTGCTTGCCGCGGCGATGGATCCGCCGAAGTTGAAGATGTCTGTAGTGGTCTACTGATTCCGGACACCCATTTAGGCGAGAATGCTCGCCAGATCGAGGTGTCAGATGACCAAACAACGCCGTTCCTTTTCTGCTGAATTCAAACGCGAGGCTGCCGATCTCGTGCTCAAGCAAGATTACAGCTACATCGAAGCCAGCCGTTCACTCGGCATTGGTGAGTCAGCACTACGCCGCTGGGTCAGCCAGGTGCAGCAGGAGTGCCAAGGCGTTACCCCGCAGAGCAAAGCGCTGACACCGGAACAGCAGAAAATCCAGGAGTTGGAAGCCCGGATTACCCGCCTTGAACGGGAAAAATCGATATTAAAAAAGGCTACCGCGCTCTTGATGTCGGAA
>NZ_FOWX01000051.1 GCF_900115555.1 Pseudomonas borbori | reverse complement strand
TGGGCGTTGCCCAGGCAGCATGATATTCATGCGGCTGACCACATCCCACGCCGACATGCGCCGGAAAAACGCCATGGCGATTACGCACCAGAGCATCATTTCCAGCGGCAAACGCCGCTTGCGCAGGGTCGCTACACCTGCCTGCTCGAGTGCCTGCTCGACCAAAGAAGGATCGAGTAAGGCATCCAGTCCCTCGATTGCGCTGGGAGTGGAGGCGATGTTGTGGGTGAGTTCCAGTGCCCGAGCGAGACGCATAAAAAAATCCGATGCCAATACTGGCATCGGATTTTGATTTCTTGCGGCCAAAGGTCAAGCAAGAGGGCTTAACTGATCGGCATTAGCCAACAGGCCCGTTTTTTTATCCACGACCGACTCAGGCGATTAAGACAAAACCGACAAAGGCCAGGCCTGCCGCGATCAGGGTATAGGGCAGCTGGGTGATGGCATGGCTGATCAGATTACAACCCGAGCCCTGGGCGGCCAGCACGGTTGAGTCGCTATAGAAGCAGGCCTGGCTACCGAAAGCCGAAGCTGACAGCAGCGCGCCGATGGTCAGCGGGATATCCGCCTGCAGCGCATAGGCCAGGGGCATGACGATAGGGATGGTCACGGCGAAGATGCCCCAGGACGACCCCGTGGCGAAAGCCAGCACGGCCATGGCCAGGAACACCATGGCCGGCAGCATCTGCGCGCTCATATAGGGCTTGAGCGACTCCACCACGTACTGCGGCAACATCAGTTGATCGCACACCTCCTTGAAGATGAAGGCGGCGATGACGATGCCGATGGCTGGCAGCATGGTCTTGAAGCCATCGACCATCTGATCGAGCATTTCCGCCAGAGGCATCAGGCGCTGCAGCAGGTAGAACGGCACAGTGATCGACAGGGTAGCCAGCATGCCCATCCACACGTCGATGTCAAAATAGACGGTAAAGCCGATCAGCATCAGCAGCGGCACCAGGAAGTTGTAGAGCTTGCCGCCTTCCTTGTCTGCCCCCTCGAATTCCTCCTCCAGGGATTTCATCGAATAGTTGTGCCCGGGGCTCAGCTCGCCTACATGCATGGCGCCGGCAGAACCGTGACGCGCGAGCACCTCGACTTTGCGCATGGGGCCAATCGCCGGCACCACCCCGGCAGCGACCAACAGCACCAGAATCACCGCGAACCAGGCATAGAGCATGTAGGGAATGGCCTGGATATACACGTTGATGCCCTGACCGGCAGCGGCGATATCGTTGTTCTCCAGCAGACCGCCAAAGAACACCGCCCAGGTCGACAGCGGCACCAGCACGCAAATCGGCGCCGCGGTGGAGTCCACCACATAGGCGAGCATCTCGCGGGAGATCTTGAAGCGATCGGTGACCCGCTTCATGGTTTCGCCCACGGTCAAGGCATTGAGGTAATCATCGACGAAGATCACCACGCCCAGGGCGAAGGTCATCAGCAGCGAGGAGCGCCGCCCCTTGGCCAGCGTCAATGCCGCACGACCGAAAGCCAGGGCGCCGCCGGTGCGCACCAGCAAGGCGATCAGCGCGCCGAAGCTGCCACAGACCAGGATCAACCAGCCGATGGTTTCGTCCTGCATCACCTTGAGGGAAATTTCGGAGAAGTTGCTCAGCGCCTCGCTCGGCGACAGCAGCAAGAGCCCGGCAACGGCCCCCAGAATCAAGGCCAGAATGGGACGCCGCAGGAAGATAGCCAGGATCAATACGACAGCGGGAGGGATAAGACTCAAAGCACTAGGTTCGGACATGATGGCAATTGTTCTTATTAGGGGCCGCAAGACGGCGGGAACGGAAGACCCACGAACCTTACCCGAGCCAATCAATGCACACAATATCAAACACGACGTGCGGAATATTATTCACAGTAAAAACAAAAAAACCGGGCCAAGGCCCGGTTTTTTCTACAACCTACGACTTACTCTGCGTCTACAGCTGCACCAGCGACCGGACGGTCAACCAGCTCAACATAAGCCATCGGAGCGTTGTCACCAGTGCGGAAACCACACTTGAGAATACGCAGATAACCGCCCTGACGGGTGGCATAGCGCTTGCCCAGGTCGTTGAACAACTTACCGACGATGGCTTTCGAACGAGTACGGTCGAAGGCCAGACGACGGTTGGCAACGCTGTCTTCTTTAGCCAGAGTAATCAGCGGCTCGGCAACGCGACGCAGCTCTTTGGCTTTCGGCAGAGTAGTTTTGATCAGCTCATGCTCGAACAGCGACACCGCCATGTTCTGGAACATGGCCTTACGGTGTGCGCTGGTGCGGCTGAGGTGACGGCCACTTTTACGATGACGCATGGTTCAATTCCTTACCAAACTGACGTTCGGTGATGATGACGATCAGGCAGTCGCCTTGTCGTCTTTCTTCAGACTTGCCGGCGGCCAGTTGTCGAGGCGCATACCGAGGGACAGACCGCGAGAAGCCAGAACATCCTTGATTTCGGTCAGGGATTTCTTGCCCAGGTTCGGCGTTTTCAACAATTCCACTTCGGTGCGCTGAATCAGATCGCCGATGTAGTAAATGTTCTCTGCCTTGAGGCAGTTGGCCGAACGTACGGTCAGTTCCAGGTCATCGACCGGACGCAGCAGGATCGGATCGATCTCATCTTCCTGCTCGATAACCACAGGCTCACTGTCACCCTTGAGGTCGACGAACGCAGCCAACTGCTGTTGCAGAATGGTTGCGGCACGGCGGATAGCCTCTTCAGGATCCAGAGTACCGTTGGTCTCCAGATCAATAACCAACTTGTCCAGGTTAGTGCGCTGCTCAACACGAGCGTTCTCTACCACATAGGACACACGGCGTACCGGGCTGAACGAAGCATCCAGCTGCAAGCGACCAATGCTGCGGCTTTCATCTTCATCGCTCTGACGAGCGTCAGCCGGCTCATAGCCGCGACCACGAGCTACGGTGAGCCTCATGTTCAGCGCGCCAGTGGAAGCCATGTTGGCGATTACGTGGTCGCCATTGACGATTTCGACATCGTGATCCAGCTGAATATCGGCAGCGGTAACTACACCCGAGCCCTTCTTCGCCAGAGTCAGCGTCACTTCGTCGCGACCGTGCAACTTGATAGCCAGGCCTTTCAGGTTAAGCAGGATTTCAATAACGTCTTCCTGAATACCTTCGATGGCGCTGTACTCATGGAGTACACCGTCAATCTCGGCCTCGACTACTGCACAGCCAGGCATTGAGGACAACAGGATGCGGCGCAGCGCGTTGCCCAAGGTGTGGCCAAAGCCACGCTCGAGAGGCTCGAGCGTAATCTTGGCGCGGGTCGGACTGACCACCTGCACATCAATATGGCGGGGGGTCAGGAACTCATTTACCGAAATCTGCATGGATGCACCTATTTTCTAGCCCTTACTTGGAGTAGAGCTCGACAATCAGGCTTTCGTTGATGTCAGCGGACAGATCACTGCGAACCGGTACGGCTTTGAACACGCCGGACTTCTTCTCAATGTCTACTTCTACCCATTCAACGCGGCCACGCTGGGCACACAGCTCAAGAGCCTGAACAATGCGCAGCTGATTCTTCGACTTCTCGCGAACTGCAACGACGTCGCCAGCTTTAACCTGGTAGGACGGCACGTTTACAGTTTTACCGTTTACGCTGATCGCCTTGTGCGAAACCAGCTGGCGGGATTCGGCGCGGGTAGCACCATAGCCCATGCGATAAACCACGTTATCCAGACGGCATTCGAGCAGTTGCAGCAGGTTCTCACCAGTAGCGCCTTTCTTGCCGGCCGCTTCTTTGTAATAACCGCTGAATTGACGCTCGAGCACACCGTAGATACGACGAACTTTTTGCTTTTCACGCAGCTGGGTGCCGTAGTCGGACTGACGGCCACGGCGCTGACCGTGAATACCTGGGGCTGCTTCGATGTTGCACTTCGATTCCAGGGCGCGGACGCCGCTTTTCAGGAACAGATCAGTGCCTTCACGACGAGACAGTTTGCATTTGGGACCAATGTAACGAGCCATTTCTCACTGTCTCCTGATTACACGCGACGCTTCTTCGAAGGACGGCATCCGTTGTGCGGGATGGGTGTCACATCGGTGATGCTGGCGATCTTGTAACCGCAGCCGTTCAAAGCACGGACAGCGGACTCACGACCCGGACCTGGACCCTTGACGTTGACGTCGAGGTTCTTCAGACCGTATTCCAGCGCAGCTTGACCAGCACGTTCGGCAGCCACCTGGGCAGCGAACGGGGTGCTTTTACGCGAGCCGCGGAAACCCGAACCACCAGAGGTAGCCCAGGACAGGGCGTTACCCTGACGGTCAGTAATGGTCACGATGGTGTTATTGAAAGAGGCGTGGATGTGGGCGATGCCATCAACCACCGTCTTTTTGACTTTCTTACGAGTACGAGCAGCAGGTTTTGCCATGACTAGATTCCTGTCGATGCGCGAATGCGGTTACTTGCGGATCGGCTTACGCGGGCCCTTGCGGGTACGCGCGTTGGTCTTGGTACGCTGACCGCGGACCGGCAGACCACGACGATGACGCAGGCCGCGATAGCAACCCAGGTCCATCAAGCGCTTGATTTTCATGTTCACTTCACGACGCAGGTCACCTTCGGTATTCACCTTGGCTACTTCGCCACGCAGCTGCTCGATCTGCTCGTCAGAGAGATCTTTGATCTTTACCGCCGGATTAACGCCGGCAGCTGCACAGATTTTCTGTGCAGTAGTGCGACCAACACCAAAGATGTAGGTCAGCGAGATAACAGCGTGCTTGTTATCCGGAATGTTTACGCCTGCAATACGGGCCATTCAGTGGAACTCCAATTGACAGCTACCTACGCCCTGGAAGCCAAGAAATAAGGCGCGAGATATTAGCGCTGTAAAAACAAATAATCAACCCGGCAGCGCACTAGCTGCCGGGCTTGTAGCATTTCACTCACACTCAGCCTTGGCGCTGCTTGTGACGCGGCTCCGCGCTGCAAATGACGCGAACAACACCTTCACGACGAATAATCTTGCAGTTACGGCACAGCTTTTTCACCGATGCACGAACTTTCATCACCAACTCCTCGAACCTTATGGGCACATCAGCGCATCATGCCGCTGCCGTAGCCCTTCAGGTTGGCTTTCTTCATCAGGGATTCGTACTGGTGCGAAACGAGGTGCGATTGTACTTGCGACATAAAGTCCATCACAACCACTACCACGATCAGCAACGAGGTCCCGCCAAGATAGAACGGTACGTTGGCCGCCACCACCAGGAACTGGGGCAGCAGACACACGGCCGTCATGTACAGAGCACCGAACATGGTCAAACGGGTCAACACGCCATCGATATAGCGCGCCGACTGCTCACCTGGACGGATACCCGGAATAAAGGCACCGGACTTCTTCAGGTTTTCCGCTACGTCTTTCGGATTGAACATCAGCGCCGTGTAGAAGAAGCAGAAGAAAACGATCCCCGCACTAAACAGCAAAATGTTCAACGGCTGACCAGGAGCGATAGCCTGTGAAATATCCTGCAGCCAGCCCATACCTTCGGACTGACCAAACCAGGCACCCAGCGAGGCTGGGAACAACAGAAGGCTGCTGGCGAAAATAGCCGGGATAACCCCCGCCATGTTCACCTTCAACGGCAAGTGGCTGGTCTGCGCAGCAAAAACCTTGCGGCCCTGCTGACGCTTGGCATAGTGCACCGCAATGCGGCGTTGCCCACGCTCAATGAACACCACGAAACCGATGATCGCTACTGCCAGCAAACCGATGGCGATCAGGGCGAAGATATTGATATCACCCTGGCGAGCAGACTCGAAAGACTGCCCGATCGCCGACGGCAGACCGGCCACGATGCCTGCAAAAATCAGCATCGAAATACCGTTGCCGACACCACGCTCGGTGATTTGCTCGCCCAGCCACATCATGAACATCGCACCCGCCACGAAGGTGGTGACTGCAACGAAGTGGAAGCCGAAATCGCCCGAAAACGCTACGCCCTGACTCGCCAAACCAACGGACATGCCGATTGCTTGAACGAACGCCAGGACGAGGGTGCCGTAGCGGGTGTATTGGCTGATCTTGCGACGACCAGCCTCACCTTCCTTCTTCAACTGCTCCAGTTGCGGACTGACAGCGGTCATGAGCTGCATGATGATCGACGCCGAAATGTACGGCATGATCCCCAACGCAAAGATGCTCATGCGCTCCAGCGCACCACCGGAAAACATGTTGAACAAGCTAAGAATGGTCCCCTCATTCTGTCGAAACAGGTCCGCCAGCCGGTCCGGGTTTATGCCTGGAACTGGAATGTGTGCGCCAATCCGATAGACGATAATCGCCATAAACAGAAAGCGCAGACGAGCCCAGAGCTCGGATAACCCGCCATTGCTGAGCGCTGAGAGAGCACCTTGCTTAGCCATTTATTCCTCGAACTTACCGCCAGCTGCTTCGATAGCCGCACGCGCACCTTTGGTGGCAGCGATACCTTTAAGGGTGACCGCTTGAGTAACCTCACCGGACAGCATGACTTTCACACGCCGTACATGTTGGTTAATCAGGTTGGCATCCTTCAGCGCTTGCAGAGTAATGACGCCGCCTTCGACCTTGTTCAGCTCGGAGGTACGCACTTCGGCGCGATCCATAGCCTTCAGGGACACGAAACCGAACTTGGGCAAACGACGGTGCAGAGGCTGCTGGCCGCCTTCGAAACCCGGAGCAATGGTGCCACCGGAGCGCGAGGATTGACCCTTGTGGCCACGGCCACCAGTCTTACCCAAACCACTGCCGATACCACGGCCCGGACGGTGCTTCTCGCGGCGGGAACCCGGCGCAGGACTCAAATCGTTCAGGTACATGTATTAACCCTCCACACGGAGAAGGTAGTAAGCCTTGTTAATCATGCCGCGATTTTCCGGAGTATCCAGAACCTCGACGGTGTGATTGATGCGACGCAGGCCGAGACCCTTGACGCAGGCTTTATGATTAGCCAGACGGCCGCTCACGCTCTTGATCAGCGTGACTTTGACGGTATTAGCCATGATTAGAGAATCTCCTCGACGCTCTTGCCACGCTTGGCCGCAACGGAATCAGGCGACTGCATGGCTTTCAAACCCTTGAAAGTGGCATGCACCACGTTCACCTGGTTAGTCGAGCCGTAGCACTTGGCCAGAACGTTCTGCACACCAGCCACTTCCAGCACGGCACGCATGGCGCCGCCGGCGATGATACCGGTACCTTCAGAAGCAGGCTGCATGTACACCTTGGAAGCGCCATGGGCAGCTTTCATCGCGTATTGCAGAGTGGTGCCGTTCAGGTCCACCTGGATCATGTTGCGACGTGCAGCTTCCATCGCTTTCTGGATGGCAGCAGGCACTTCACGAGACTTGCCGCGGCCGAAACCGACGCGACCCTTACCATCACCCACCACGGTCAACGCGGTGAAAGTGAAGATCCGGCCACCCTTAACGGTTTTGGCAACACGGTTAACCTGTACCAGCTTCTCGATATAGCCTTCGTCGCGCTTTTGGTCGTTATTTGCCATAACTTAGAACTCCAGCCCGCCTTCACGAGCAGCATCAGCCAGCGCCTTGACGCGGCCGTGGTACTTGAAGCCAGAACGGTCGAATGCAACCTGAGTCACACCAGCGGCTTTCGCACGCTCAGCAACCAGCTCACCAACTTTCTTGGCCGCGTCGACGTTGCCAGTGGCGCCGTCACGCAGTGCTTTGTCCAAGGTCGAGGCGCTGGCCAGAACCTTGCTGCCGTCGGCCGAAATGACCTGGGCATAGATGTGCTGCGAAGAGCGGTACACGCAGAGACGCACGGCTTCGAGCTCGTGCATTTTCAGGCGTGCTTTGCGAGCGCGACGCAGTCGAGTAACTTTTTTGTCGGTCATTTGCTATGCCCTACTTCTTCTTGGCTTCTTTACGGCGGACGACTTCGTCTGCGTAACGAACACCTTTGCCCTTATAAGGTTCAGGACGACGGAAGTCACGAATCTCCGCAGCGACCTGACCAACCAGTTGCTTGTCGACACCCTTGATCAGGATCTCGGTCTGGTTCGGGGTTTCAGCAACCACACCTTCCGGCAACTCATAGTCGATCGGATGGGAGAAGCCGAGAGCGAGGTTCAGCACCTGACCTTTGGCTTGCGCCTTGTAACCAACGCCGACCAGCTGCAGCTTGCGCTCGAAGCCGGCGCTAACGCCGATCACCATGTTGTTGACCAGGGCACGGGTAGTGCCGGCCATGGCGCGAGTCTGCTGGTCGCCATTGCGGGCAGCGAAACGCAGCTCACCGGCTTCATGCAGGACTTCAACGGACGAGTGAACATTCAGTTCGAGAGTGCCCTTGGCACCCTTTACCGACAGCTGCTGACCGGCGAGATTGACCTCAACACCAGCGGGCAGCGTAACGGGGTTCTTAGCAACGCGAGACATGCTTATTCCCCCCTTAGAACACTGTGCAAAGCACTTCGCCGCCGACACCGGCAGCGCGCGCAGCGCGGTCCGTCATCACACCCTTGTTGGTGGAGACGATGGAAACCCCGAGACCGCCACGAACTTTCGGCAGATCATCAACGGATTTGTACTGGCGAAGGCCTGGACGACTCACGCGTTTCACTTCTTCGATAACCGGACGGCCTTCGAAGTATTTCAGCTCGATGGACAGCTGCGGCTTGACTTCACCGCTGATCTGATAACCCGCAATATAACCTTCGTCTTTCAAAACTTTGGCTACAGCCACCTTCAACGTGGAAGACGGCATGCTTACGACGGACTTTTCAGCCATCTGGGCATTACGGATACGAGTTAGCATGTCCGCTAACGGGTCCTGCATACTCATGGGCTAGACGCTCCTGATACAAAAAGAATTAGCCTTGCGGCTACAGTCGCTGAGAATTCCGGAAATGAACCCAGGCTCAGGCGAGCCGAGCATTCTAGAGACTGATCAAAAATGAATCAAGCCCCAAAGGGGCCTGATTCACAGATAAGACAAAGCCGGCGCTAGGCCGGCTTCGTGTTTACCAGCTGGCTTTCACCAGACCTGGCACATCACCACGCATTGCAGCTTCACGTAGCTTGATACGCGACAGACCGAACTTGCGATAGACGCCGTGCGGGCGACCGGTAATCCGGCAGCGATTACGCAAACGCGAAGCGCTGGCGTCACGCGGCTGCTTTTGCAGTGCGATCTGAGCTTCCCAACGCGCTTCCGGAGTGGCGTTCAGATCGGCGATGGTAGCTTTCAGCTCGGCACGCTTTTTGGCGTACTTGGCTACCGTTTGCTGACGCTTCAGCTCACGGTTTTTCATGCTCATTTTAGCCATGGTCCAACTCCAATCAGTTGCGGAACGGGAATTTGAAGGCGCGCAGCAAAGCACGACCCTCATCATCCGTACGCGCAGTGGTAGTCAGGGTAATGTCCAGACCACGCAGGGCATCGATCTTGTCGTAATCGATTTCCGGGAAAATGATCTGCTCTTTCACGCCCATGCTGTAGTTGCCACGGCCATCGAAGGACTTGGCATTCAGGCCGCGGAAGTCGCGAACCCGAGGCAGGGAAATGGACAGCAGACGATCCAGGAATTCGTACATACGATCGCGGCGCAGGGTTACCTTGACGCCAATCGGCCAGCCTTCACGCAGCTTGAAACCTGCAATCGACTTACGGGCATGAGTCACTACGACTTTTTGACCGGTGATCTTTTCCAGGTCGGCTACAGCGTGCTCGATGACCTTCTTGTCACCGATCGCTTCGCCCAAGCCCATGTTCAGGGTGATCTTGGTGATGCGCGGAACTTCCATCACGTTCGCCAGCTTAAGTTCTTCCTTAAGCTTGGGCGCGATTTCTTTCCGGTAAATCTCTTTTAGTCGTGCCATGGTCTTCTACCTAGCAGTGTTCAAGCATCAACCGCTTTTTGGGTCGACTTGAAGACACGAATTTTTTTACCTTCTTCAACTTTGAAACCAACGCGGTCAGCCTTGTTGGTTTCACCGTTGAAGATGGCCACGTTGGAAGCGTGCAGAGGCGCTTCTTTCTCGATGATACCGCCCTGAACGCCCGACATCGGGTTCGGCTTGGTATGGCGCTTCACCAGGTTGACCCCACCAACGACCAGACGGTCGTCAGCGAGCACCTTGAGCACCTTGCCACGCTTACCTTTGTCTTTACCGGCGATCACGATGATCTCGTCGTCACGACGAATCTTTTGCATGTCGGATCTCCTTAGAGCACTTCAGGGGCGAGCGAGACGATCTTCATGAACTTCTCAGAGCGAAGTTCACGAGTCACCGGCCCAAAAATACGGGTGCCGATCGGCTCTTGCTTGTTGTTCAGGAGAACAGCAGCGTTGCCATCGAAGCGAATGATCGAGCCATCAGGGCGACGAACGCCGTGACGAGTGCGGACTACGACAGCAGTCATCACCTGGCCCTTCTTCACCTTACCGCGCGGAATTGCTTCCTTGACGGTCACCTTGATGATGTCGCCGATGCCAGCGTAGCGGCGATGCGAACCACCCAGCACCTTGATGCACATAACGCGACGAGCACCGCTGTTGTCAGCGACGTCGAGCATGGATTGAGTCTGAATCATATATTTCTCCGACCCCTAGCCCTTAGACTTCCACTGCGCGTTCGAGAACTTCAACCAGCGCCCAAGATTTGGTCTTGGCTACGGGACGGGTTTCACGAATGGAAACCTTGTCGCCGATATGGCACTGATTGCTTTCGTCGTGCGCGTGCAGCTTGGTCGAACGCTTGACATATTTGCCGTAGATCGGGTGCTTGACGCGACGCTCGATCAATACGGTGATGGTCTTGTCCATCTTGTCGCTGACGACACGGCCGGTCAGCGTACGGACTGTTTTTTCGGCTTCAGCCATGATCACTTACCTGCCTGCTGATTGAGCACAGTCTTCACACGAGCGATATCGCGCTTAACTTGCGAGAGCAGGTGAGACTGCCCCAACTGGCCAGTTGCTTTCTGCATACGCAGATTGAACTGGTCGCGCAGCAGGCCGAGCAGTTGCTCGTTCAGCTGCTGTGCTGATTTTTCACGAAGTTCATTCGCCTTCATCACATCACCGTCCGCTTAACAAAAGTGGTGGCGAGCGGCAGCTTTGCAGCAGCCAGGGCGAAAGCCTCACGCGCCAACTCTTCGGAAACGCCTTCGATTTCATACAGGACTTTGCCTGGCTGAATCTGGGCTACCCAATACTCAACGCTACCCTTCCCTTTACCCATCCGCACTTCGAGAGGCTTCTTGGTAACCGGCTTGTCAGGGAACACGCGAATCCAGATTTTCCCGCCACGCTTAACGTGACGAGTCAGAGCACGACGAGCGGACTCGATCTGACGGGCGGTGAGACGACCGCGGGCAACAGACTTCAGGGCGAACTCGCCGAAGCTGACTTTGCTACCGCGCTGAGCCAGGCCACGGTTGTGGCCGGTCATCTGCTTGCGGAACTTCGTACGCTTTGGTTGCAACATTTGGCGTACCCCTTACTTGGCAGCTTTTTTACGAGGCGCAGGTGCCTGCGGTTTCAGTTCTTCCTGGCGACCACCAATCACTTCGCCCTTGAAGATCCAAACCTTGACACCGATCACACCATAAGTGGTGTGCGCTTCGTACGTGGCATAGTCGATATCGGCACGCAGGGTGTGCAACGGCACACGACCTTCGCGATACCATTCGGTACGGGCAATTTCAGCACCGCCGAGACGACCGCTCACTTGGATTTTGATGCCCTTGGCACCAATGCGCATGGCGTTCTGTACAGCGCGCTTCATGGCGCGACGGAACATCACACGACGCTCCAGCTGCTGAGCTACGCTCTGCGCAACCAGCATACCGTCGAGTTCCGGCTTGCGGATCTCTTCGATATTGATGTGCACAGGCACACCCATTTGCTTGGTCAGGTCCTGACGCAGCTTCTCAACATCTTCACCTTTCTTGCCGATCACGATACCGGGACGGGCGGTGTGGATGGTGATGCGTGCAGTCTGAGCCGGACGATGGATATCGATACGGCTTACGGACGCGCTTTTTAGTTTGTCTTGGAGATACTCGCGCACCTTCAGATCAGCGAACAAATAGTCCGCATAAGTCCGACCGTCTGCGTACCAGACGGAGGTGTGCTCCTTGACGATTCCCAGGCGAATGCCAATGGGATGTACTTTCTGACCCATCTGATCGACTCCGTTACTTGTCCGCAACCTTGACAGTGATATGGCAAGACCGCTTGACGATGCGATCAGCGCGGCCTTTGGCACGCGGCATGATTCGCTTCAGCGAACGCCCTTCGTTGACGAAAACGGTGCTGACCTTGAGGTCATCAACGTCAGCGCCTTCGTTATGCTCGGCGTTGGCTACAGCCGACTCCAGCACTTTCTTGATGATATCGGCGGCTTTCTTACTGCTGAAAGCCAGCAGATTGAGCGCTTCGCCCACCTTCTTCCCGCGGATCTGGTCGGCGACCAAGCGGGCTTTCTGGGCGGAGATTCGAGCGCCCGACAACTTAGCGGCTACTTCCATTTCCTAACCCCTTAACGCTTGGCTTTCTTGTCAGCCACGTGCCCACGATAGGTACGAGTGCCGGCAAATTCGCCCAGTTTGTGGCCGACCATGTCTTCGTTCACCAGGACCGGGACATGTTGACGACCGTTATGTACAGCAATGGTCAGACCGACCATCTGCGGCAGGATCATGGAACGGCGCGACCAGGTTTTCACCGGCTTGCGATCGTTCTTTTCCACCGCCACTTCGATCTTCTTCAGTAGGTGAAGATCGATAAAAGGACCTTTTTTCAGAGAACGTGGCACTGTCGTATCCCTCTATTTACTTGCGACGACGGACGATCATGTTATCGGTGCGCTTGTTACCACGAGTCTTCGCGCCCTTAGTCGGGAAGCCCCATGGAGACACCGGATGACGACCACCAGAGGTACGACCTTCACCACCACCATGCGGGTGGTCAACCGGGTTCATGGCAACACCACGAACGGTTGGGCGAACGCCACGCCAGCGCTTGGCACCAGCTTTACCCAGCGAACGCAGGCTGTGCTCGGAGTTCGAGACTTCGCCCAGGGTCGCACGGCACTCGGCCAGTACTTTACGCATTTCACCGGAACGCAGACGCAGGGTCACGTAGACGCCTTCACGCGCAATCAGCTGGGCCGAGGCACCAGCGGAACGAGCGATCTGAGCACCTTTGCCCGGCTTCAGTTCGATACCGTGAACAGTGCTACCAACCGGGATGTTGCGCAGTTGCAGACTGTTGCCCGGCTTGATCGGAGCCATGATCCCGGCTACCAGCTGATCGCCAGCACTCACGCCTTTGGGGGCGATGATGTAGCGACGCTCACCGTCTGCATACATCAGCAGGGCGATGTGTGCGGTACGGTTCGGATCGTATTCGATACGCTCGACAGTGGCCGGAATGCCATCTTTGTCGTTGCGACGAAAATCGACCAGACGGTAATGCTGCTTGTGGCCACCACCGATATGACGGGTGGTGATCCGACCATTGTTGTTACGACCGCCAGACTTCGACTTCTTCTCGAGCAGCGGAGCGTAAGGAGCGCCTTTGTGCAGCTCCTTGTTGACCACCTTGACCACAAAACGGCGGCCAGCGGAAGTCGGTTTGCATTTAACGATTGCCATGATGCACCCCTTCCTTACTCAGCACTGCTGGCGAAATCGATATCTTGGCCCGGCTGAAGGGAGATAACCGCCTTCTTCCAGTCGTTACGCTTGCCCAGACCGCGAGCGGTGCGCTTGCTCTTGCCCAGAACATTCTGGGTAGTGACATGCTCAACCTTCACGCTGAACAGGCTTTCGACGGCCTTCTTGATTTCCAGCTTGGTTGCATCGGTTGCAACCTTGAAAACGAATTGGCTTTTTTTATCAGCCAGAAGTGTGGCCTTCTCGGAGACGTGCGGGCCAAGCAGCACTTTAAATACGCGTTCCTGGTTCATCCCAGCAGCTCCTCGAATTTCTTCACGGCAGAAACGGTGACCAACACCTTTTCGTACGCGATCAGACTGACCGGATCGGAACCCTGCACGTCACGAACATCGACATGCGGCAGGTTACGAGCAGCCAGGTACAGATTTTCATCGATAGCATCAGACACGATCAGCACATCGGTCAGGCCCATGCCATTCAGCTTGTTCAGCAGGTCTTTGGTCTTCGGCGCTTCAACGCTGAAGTCTTCAACCACGACCAGACGATCGCTACGCACCAGCTCGGCAAGAATCGAACGCAATGCAGCGCGATACATTTTCTTGTTCAGCTTCTGGTCGTGATTCTGCGGACGGGCCGCGAAAGTCACACCACCGCCACGCCAGATCGGACCACGAGTGGTACCGGCACGAGCACGACCAGTGCCCTTCTGACGCCAAGGGCGCTTACCGCCACCGGATACGTCGGAACGGGTCTTCTGCTGCTTGCTGCCCTGACGGCCGCCGGCCATATAGGCCACAACTGCTTGGTGAACCAGGGTCTCGTTGTAATCGCCACCGAAGGTCGCTTCGGACACTTCGATTGCTTGAGCGCCATTTACATTTAATTGCATGTCAGCTTCCCCTTAACCGCGAGCCTTGGCTGCCGGACGAACAACCAGGTTGCCGCCAGTAGCACCAGGAACGGCACCCTTGACCAACAGCAGGTTGCGTTCAGCATCGACGCGCACTACTTCCAGGGACTGCACAGTCACGCGCTCAGCACCCATGTGACCGGACATTTTCTTGCCCTTGAAGACGCGACCCGGGGTCTGGCACTGGCCAATGGAACCCGGAACACGGTGGGACACGGAGTTACCGTGAGTGTTGTCTTGGCCGCGGAAATTCCAACGCTTGATGGTACCGGCAAAGCCTTTACCCTTGGACTGACCGGTGACATCCACCAGCTGACCAGCTTGGAAAATTTCAGCGTTGATCAGATCGCCCGCTTGGTACTCGCCTTCTTCAAGACGAAATTCCATGACGGTACGACCTGCCGCGACGTTCGCCTTGGCGAAGTGACCGGCTTGCGCCTTGCTGACACGAGAAGCACGACGCTCGCCGACAGTGACTTGCACTGCACGATAGCCATCGGACTCTTCGGTTTTGAACTGAGTGACGCGATTCGGCTCGATCTCAATGACCGTGACCGGAATGGAGACACCTTCTTCGGTGAAAATACGGGTCATCCCGCACTTACGACCGACTACACCAATAGTCATGTTGTAACCTCATGAGTGTACGGGGCTTTCACCCGCTATGGCCGCCCATTTCAGAGCGTTACACGACTAAAACCCCAAGGTTTTAGCCGAGGCTGATCTGCACTTCCACGCCAGCCGCAAGATCGAGCTTCATCAACGCGTCAACGGTTTTATCCGTCGGCTGGACAATATCCAGAACGCGCTTATGAGTGCGGATTTCGAACTGATCACGCGCGTCTTTGTTGACGTGCGGAGAAGTCAGTACGGTAAACCGCTCTTTGCGGGTAGGCAGAGGAATCGGACCACGCACCTGAGCACCAGTACGTTTCGCGGTTTCCACGATTTCCTGGGTTGATTGATCGATCAGGCGATGGTCAAAAGCCTTCAACCGAATACGGATTTGTTGGTTTTGCATTTTGACCTCAGATTCCAAGCTGCTATTCCCAACGGGCGCAATACACCCGCTAAAAGGAGGCGCAATTCTATAGACGGCCCCAACGAGTGTCAACCCAATAAAAAAGCCCCCGCAAGCGGGGGCTTTTTTCAGATCAATCGATTACTCGATGATCTTGGCAACCACGCCAGCACCAACGGTACGGCCACCTTCGCGAATCGCGAAACGCAGACCATCTTCCATGGCGATCGACTTGATCAGGGTAACAACCATTTTCACGTTGTCGCCCGGCATTACCATTTCAACGCCTTCCGGCAGTTCGCAGTTACCGGTTACGTCGGTAGTGCGGAAGTAAAACTGCGGACGGTAGCCTTTGAAGAACGGAGTGTGACGACCGCCTTCTTCCTTGCTCAGTACGTAGACTTCTGCCTCGAACTTGGTGTGCGGCTTGACGCTACCCGGCTTGGCCAGAACCTGACCACGCTCGACGTCGTCACGCTTGGTGCCGCGCAGCAGGATACCGCAGTTCTCGCCAGCACGACCTTCGTCGAGCAGCTTGCGGAACATCTCGACACCAGTACAGATGGTCTTGACGGTAGGACGCAGGCCCACGATCTCGACTTCTTCCTGGATCTTGATGATGCCGCGCTCGATACGACCAGTCACAACGGTACCGCGACCGGAGATCGAGAACACGTCCTCGACCGGCATCAGGAACGGCTTGTCGATAACGCGCACCGGATCCGGAATGTAGCTGTCCAGGGTCTCAACCAGCTTGCGCACGGCAGAGGTACCCATCTCGTTGTCGTCCTGGCCATTCAGAGCCATCAGCGCGGAGCCGATCACGATCGGAGTGTCGTCGCCCGGGAAGTCGTAGGCCGACAGCAGGTCACGCACTTCCATCTCGACCAGTTCCAGCAGCTCGGCGTCATCCACCATGTCAGCCTTGTTCAGGAAGACCACGATGTAAGGAACGCCTACCTGACGGGACAGCAGGATGTGCTCGCGAGTCTGCGGCATCGGGCCGTCGGCAGCGGAGCAAACCAGGATCGC
>NZ_FOWX01000068.1 GCF_900115555.1 Pseudomonas borbori | reverse complement strand
TGGCAGTTATTTCCTTGTCCTTCGAAGACATCTGCTCATGCAGCGACAGCAGAAGCTGCTTCAGCAAAATAGGGTCGTCAGGAAGGGTTTCGGGCACGGAAATCATGCCGTGGATTATACCGGCTCAGGTCACGAAACGCGGCGTCAAAACCTGGTGTGGGCGGTTGCGCCAGAGGTCGAAACCATCCAGCAGCCAGTTCAATTCCTGGACCGTCAGCACGATGGCTTCGTCTTGATCGTCAGGCGATGTTTTGAATCGCTCGGCATCAAGGCGCTTGAGCCACAGACAGAAGCCATTGCGCTCCCAGTACAAGATCTTCACCCGGTTACGCGACTTGTTGAGGAAGACGAACAGCACCGGGTCGAACACCGCCACCTTAATATCCAGCTCGACCAGGGCGGCCAGGCCATCGATGGATTTTCGGAAATCCACCGGCTTGGGGTAGAGATAGACTTTTTCGACTTTGGCGTCGGGGCGCATCATGGCGGCGGGCTCCAGAAAGAAATCGGAGCACAGCATTGGCTGGCCTTCGGATCATTTGAAGATGGGGTTTATGGAGCGCTTACGTCGTTACGCTCCGACTGCCTGTCCGGATGACCGTGGAACAGGTGTCCGGATATAACGTAGACTGAGTGTCCGGATGGTGTGGAATCCGCAACCTCAAGGTGCCGGTAGCACATGGCAGGCAAAACAGATATCCCAGGGTAATTCGCGTGACCTTCCTGCTTATGCCTGTCGGATATATGTCACAGCGCTCCGTGCAAGTATTGGGCTTTGGCGATGGTGGCCACCTTACCCCGCTGCACCGCCTCATCCGCCTCCTGTTCGTCAGGCCAGCATTTTGCCTCGGGCTTCCTTCAGATTCGCAGTCGCTCGCAACACCCTTGCCTCTGGCTAACACTTCCCCTTGCCGGGTGTGTAGAGGACTTTCACCTCCAAATCGTCCGGTTCACCACCACAGTGAACCGAACAGCGCCTGCCACGGCGCTGCGCGCCATGCCTGACGCACCACAAAGAAACGGCCGCAGAACCTGCGGCCGTTATTCCATCTGCGATGCTAGTGAGGCAATAAGCCGAGGTACCTCTAGGCTTAGGCCGACTTGGTGCGGAGGTACTCAAGGTAGTCCGTCGGCCACATGAACTCCGCCCAGCCCACTCCGGGCTTGCCATTAATCTCACAGGACATGGCGGACTCGTACAGGGTTGTTTCCGGACCGGGCATCAACGGAAAGTGGGCAAAAAAGTCCCCTTTCAGCGTGGTTGTCCTGCCGGCCCGGTCAAGCAGATCTACTTCAATATGTTTCTGCAGGTACTGATCATCAAGGGTGAAACCCACATCAACCGAATCCACTTCAGCCATCAGCCCATCACAACTCACATAGCCACGAAGCTCAGTGCGACCACGCTCATAAATTTCGCAGAAATGCACACAGAGCCCATCCCCCGCCTGAGCGTGCACCCACTTCCAGTGCTGAGGCACCTTCCAATCGCGGGCACCCCATGAGTGGTCGCGCGCTCCAGTTGTATCCACTTGGTAGGTTTTGTCTCCGACACGCAACTGCCCCTTTACCCGACCGGCCTGCTCCAGCCGGTTGGTGGCAAACCAATCAGGACAGCCATCCTTATGCGAGCCATAGGCGTAGGCTGGATGGCAGGCCTCGAAGGTCAAATCCATGCCCGCGTTATCGCCATCAACCCGCAACCGCGCCGTCATCAGATCGAGGTTCTGCTGCAAGTGAACCTTGCCGACTTTCCAGTCATCAAAGTTCTGGTCTGCCGATACCATTACATTGTCGATTTTCTCAACAATGGGATCACCACCCACTCCAGGACCGTAGATAACAAAAACCGAACCCGCCGCATTTTCTCGATCAACCCAAGTGTAAATAAAGGCGCCAATACCAAACTCGGGCAAGGAGATCACATAAGGAATAGATTCACGCTCTAGCGGTCCTTCCTTCAATTGGTGACGTCCGTCGTTTATCGGATCCAATACTGCAATAACGTTCTTCATACCAGTCATTACTTGCATACTATTCCCCTGACTAGCCACATTATCATTTAGACAGGAAGAGGCAAAAAACAACCCCTCACCTTATATATCGATCCTTGCTTATCCAGCGGTCGTCGGTACGGAATGGATTCCGAGCAGCGACTCGATCGTCGGTACCTTATCCGGATCTGGCTCCCAACCCTGCATGAGAAGCAGGGAGCGATCACGCAGTAGCTGCTCCCTCGAAACGGTCAACATCAGTTGTTTCAATCGTGCCTTACCGGCCGCATCGGCTGCCGCATTCATCTGGGTAACAGCAGCGCCAATTGTGCTGCGAAGTTTTTTCACGGATGCCAACACATCAGTTGGCGACGACTGCGCGCCGGCCAGTATTTTTTTTGCTGTTTCCGCATCCTGCACCAACGGGCCGATGGCATCCGTGGCGTCAATGCCTAATGATTGCATACCTTGCGAAAAGTTTATGAGGCGCTCTAACTCATCACAGTCAAATCTGAACTGCACAGGCATCTGCTTTTGCATCAATGCCAACATGCCCATAATCAGCTTTGCCTGTTCCTGAGCAAGTTTGTTGTCAGGATCCAAGGCAGGCATCAGGGTATCGCTCATTGCCTTCATAATGCTCTGGATCTGTATCTCTGGTCGCATTTGCATCAGGGCGCCTCCTCAATCAGTGTGCACATCTCATCTAGCAGCATGTAGCCAATACCCATAAGCCATGTCACCAACACGTCCTGATGCGTTTTGCCACCACGCGCGATCCGATAACCCGTAGCCATCACCAAGGTAACCATCATGTAATCGTTGTAGACTTTGTACCAATGCACAGTCTTGGGATTTACCTTGAGACCGGAAGCCCGCTCGTAGGCAGCAATAAAGTCGGCCTCCGGCATCAGCCCACAGGTAAGCAGTGTCGTGCCATCCTCTGCCAGGCTGGCAAACGCCTTAGTGGTGGTCCAAGCGATATCCTGATGACGATCGCCAATGCGCCCCAACTCCCAATCCAGCCACGCAGTAATGTGCGCATCGTGTTCGGTAAACAGGAAGTTGCCTAAGCGATAGTCGGAGTGCACCACACCAACATGATCAAGCACCGGCATATTCTCTCTCAGCCAGGCCGCGCAATAACGCATCAGCGGGACATCTTCGTCACTGTCCTCCTCCCAAACGCGCTCCCACCAATTCACGCCCCATTCGGCACATTGTGTCGTACCCACTTCCGGGATATCGAACGCGCTCAAGTCCTTATTGCTGAAGTCAAACGTATGAATAGCAGCTAGGTGTTCAACAAACTGCGGCGCCAACTTACACCGCAAGTCTGCCGGGAGCTGTGTTCCCAAACCACTAACACCACTAATCGCATTGGCCGGCTTGGTAATACCCTCGGAAAACCCATAAATAAGCGCTGGATAAGGTAAGTGTTTACCGTCCGCGTCATGCCAGTAAGCAATGGGAACCGGCACAGTCCCTTCCATTGCCTTGATCAGCTGAAACTCACGCAGACGACTGGTTTCAACGATGGATTCGGCAGGCTCCATGCGTAACACCATGGGCAGCGTCACGCGCTCCGCGCCTGAGGGCTGCCAGGTCAGCATAAAGGACATCTGCAACTTAGATGCGCCACCGGACAGCCACTTGGCACCACTGACCTCAAAGTTGTCATCCAACTCGGTGCGCAGAAGAGATTCTACCCCCTTGACCAAGGTCTCCAGGGGGATAGGCGCATACCCCGGACCAGCACGGCGCTGCATTTTTCGGGTAAGAATACGATCTATTTCGTTTTCAGTAGGGAAGCGTCTGCGGAGCATTTCAAGCCAGTCCACTGGAGGCATATTTTTATCATTCATCACTTATTCCTTGCGGATACTGTATTCTAGTATACTAGTTAAGCTGATTGGTGAAGTCAACCCTGCCAGCATGAGGTGAGATTACCCGGGCTCCCGCACCGAGTGGCGGGCACCGCAGCCAATTTGGCGAATGCAAGTTAGGTCGACAAGCTGCTGCATGGCGACGATAACGTAGCCTGCGCTGACGCAGGGTACCCGTTGCTGCACGCCCCCCTCCCCCGCAACAGAGCATGGTCGAACATGGCGAAGGAAACCACGACAGACTACCCCTCTCCACGACGTTCCTGAATCGGTCGTCATCACGCGAACGGGTCACCCGTTCGAAGGCCAACGCCTCAAGGTCATTAACCGAAGGCAGCGCGCCGGACGATTGCACCTTCTACTGATTTTTCCCGATGAGTCACGCGGATTGATTCCCGTCAATTGGACCGATTTTGTCGTCGGTTCCGACGAGGTTCCCAAGGCCTCGGTGGCCGACGCGATTGGTTCACTTGCCGACTTACTCCACGCTCGCCTGATCATTGATGCTTTGCTGCGCCAGACGGAACAGGAGAGCAACGATGCAACTGAACCTAACCCTCGCAGACCTGCCCCCGGACGACAGTCAGTGGGAACAACTCGACGAAACAACACGCCAAGCGGTGATCGACAGGCTGACTCAAGCGATCGCGAAGGTCGTGACGGGCAACGAGCCGCCCCACAGGGAGAGCGCTGATGAGTGACACTGCCGACAAGATCGGTTCCAGCCATTTGCAGCGTGCGGCGTTCGTCTACATTCGACAGTCCAGCGCCAGTCAGGTAGAGCACAACCGGGAATCGACGCAACGCCAGTACGCGCTCGCACAACGGGCGACTGGCCTCGGCTGGTCCCAGCAGCAGATCAATGTTGTCGACGATGATTTGGGACTCTCGGGGGCCAGCACCGCTCGCCGGGGCGGTTTCGCGCGGATGACCGCCGAAGTCGCGCTCGGTCACGTCGGCATTATTCTAGGATTGGAGGTCTCCCGTCTGGCGCGTAATAACGCTGACTGGTACCGACTGCTCGACCTGTGCACCATGACCGACACGCTGATCGGCGATGCCGACGGCGTCTACAACCCCGCGCTGTTCAATGATCGCCTATTGCTTGGACTCAAGGGCACTATGAGCGAGGCCGAACTGCACATTCTGCGCGCGCGTCTGGACGGCGGCATTCGCAACAAGGCTGCTCGCGGTGAGTTGCGCTGGGGTCTGCCGACCGGACTGGTGTGGGGCGAGGCCGACGGCGAAGTCAGGTTGCATCCTGATGAAGCCGTCGTGAGCGTACTACATGCCGTGTTTGCACGTTTTAACGAGTTTGGCTCGGCCCGCCGTGTTTGGCTGTGGTTGCGTACCGAGAACTTATCGTTCCCTCTGCAATTCAACCGCAACGAGCAAATCCGCTGGGTCGCACCGACCTACAACGCCATTTACAATGTGCTCACCAACCCGGTTTATGCGGGAGCCTACTGCTATGGCAAGACGCGTATACGCTGACAGTACCTTGCCGCCGCTGATCCGGCAGCCAGGTGCCAGAGTCAGCCAGGAGGTGAAGTGATGAGCGGTACGCCAGCGACTCATGTCAGTGCCGCACTCAGCCACCAAACGCAACGCCAAGTAAGGTCCGATGCCATGGATCTGGGTTAGGTCGACACCGACCAGTTGATAGAGCACGGTGCGTACGTCGAAGTTGAGCGCATTTGGCTGCCGGGTGCGGTGACGTGGTTTTGGTAGCGGCTCGCTGGGCGGGGACTTCTGCTGGGAAAGCCGCTGCAAGCTCTGGGCAATCTGCTGATCGCAGACTTCAAGCTGTGCTTGATAGGCATCGTACATGGCTAACGCTTGCGCCAAAGCAAAGACGTGCTCCGGCTGGTAGTTGCCAACCAAGGCACTCTGGATGGTCTCAACGCTCGACTTGCACCGGGTATCGCGCATGGTTGCCAGTGTCGCAGCGTTTCGCTCGCCGGCGACAATCGCACGGATGATCCGCATACCTGTAGCCCCAGTAATGTCGGCGACCACATGGTGCAACTGCAGATTCATGTGGGTGAGCGCCTTCTGCATGTGCTGGATATGCGCAGCGGCGTAATCGAGGTGGCGTTCTCGCAAGCGTAGATATTCGGGCGGCCACCTCGGCGACAGGCAGGCCTCGTTCGGTCACTTGCTTAACCGCTTCTATTTTGAATTCTTCGGGATAACGCTGGTTGCTCATGGCACCTCCTAATGGGCCTCAGTTTAAGGCTTGGAGGTTTCTACGAAACTAAGGGCGATTAAAACTTCGTGAGTTAGAGAGGCAGTTACGCCATTGCCTGCTTCATTCGGGGACCTGAGCGCAGAACGGTAAATTGCATCATTCGACCGCCCATGCATCATGCGGGATGCAGGCATAGCCGCAGGGGCGAGTTCGTATAGCCCCTTATGATGGCGCTTTTACTCAGCCCCCTACCAAACCTGGCGCCAGCTCGACCATCCGCATCAGGTTGTGGGCCAGTGCATACCACAACAAAACACTGCGGGCCTTGTCGAGGCCTCGCACGCTGAAGCGCTGCAAGCCGCGTTTGCGGGCGATGGCATTGACGTATTCGGCGGTGGCCGCACGCTCCTTGTAGATAGTCTTGGCCTCCTCGGTACCCATCCGCTGTCGCCAGGCAGCCACCGCCTCGCTATCCGTGGGCAGCGGTTCATGCGGGTCGCGCGAGCAGCTCTTGGGCTGTTGCACCGGCGCGTACACCGTGGTGCTCGCGGCCAGTTTTCGATGGCCTCGCGTTTGGCAAAGCCACCAGCCACAGTGACAACTGAATTTCCGGTGCGATTCCGCTACGGCCGCTCCCACCCTCAACCGCGCGGATGGCCCCATACAGGAGGGCGCAAGTCCTGCCGTTCCACCTCCCCCCAGACCAGCCGTGCCGGGTGAGCTTTCGCGAGCAGGCTGTCCAGATCGCAGGGGGTGTAACACCAACTGGTCCTAGCTCGGACGCAGCGCGCGCGCTGGCCTTGGGCGACTCCAGCGGTGCCGTCACCACGGTCGGGACTGGAAGATCCTCGAACAACTCGCCACTGATTGCCGACATCGCCCCCCAAAAAATCGAGGTGGCTATTTTCGCCTAACTGCTAGAGAAATTGGTTTTTCACAGCCGCTGAGAGCGGTGTAGACAAAACAATTAGATTATCAGGCGACAAAGGAGACGCCGAGCTTCTGCAAGCCAGACCCAAGCTTCCGAGACGCGCGCAAGACGGTCGTGATGCATGATGAGTGTGCGCGCCCGCTCGTTCCAGCCATGGCTTCGCTCCACCACCCAGCGTTTGGGGAGAACGACGAAGCCGCTGGCATCGGCTTTGATGGGGAATAGCTCGCCCTGACCCGAGTGATGCCAGAAGCCGCCGTTCCCATTAGCAGGGTGGCGGACAACTTCGACTGCGACTCCGTGCGT
>NZ_FOWX01000052.1 GCF_900115555.1 Pseudomonas borbori | reverse complement strand
ATGCCGCAGACTCGCGAGCACATCCTGCTGTCCCGTCAGGTAGGCGTTCCTTACATCGTGGTCTTCCTGAACAAGGCTGACATGGTGGATGACGCTGAGCTGCTGGAGCTGGTCGAGATGGAGGTGCGTGACCTGCTGTCGGCTTACGATTTTCCGGGCGACGACACTCCGATCGTAATCGGTTCTGCGTTGATGGCTCTGAATGGCCAGGACGACAACGAAATGGGCATCTCTGCCGTGCGCAAGCTGGTAGAGACTCTGGATAGCTACATTCCCGAGCCTGTGCGTGCGATCGACAAGCCGTTCCTGATGCCGATCGAGGACGTGTTCTCGATCTCCGGCCGTGGCACGGTGGTGACTGGGCGTATCGAGCGCGGCATCATCAAGATCCAGGAAGAAGTGGAGATTGTGGGTATTCGTAATACCACAAAGACCATCTGTACCGGCGTTGAGATGTTCCGCAAACTGCTCGACGAAGGTCGGGCTGGTGAAAACTGCGGTATTTTGCTGCGCGGCACCAAGCGTGACGACGTCGAGCGTGGCCAGGTTCTGGCTAAGCCGGGCACTATCAAGCCGCACACCAAGTTCGAGGGTGAGGTGTACGTGCTGTCCAAGGAGGAGGGTGGTCGTCATACGCCGTTCTTCAAGGGTTATCGTCCGCAGTTCTATTTCCGTACTACCGATGTAACCGGCAACTGCGAGCTTCCTGAAGGCGTTGAGATGGTAATGCCGGGTGACAACGTGAAAATGGTTGTTACCCTGATTGCTCCGATTGCCATGGAAGATGGCTTGCGCTTCGCGATTCGTGAAGGTGGGCGTACCGTTGGCGCGGGTGTGGTTGCCAAGATCATCGAGTAATCGGTTGATCTGTCCCTGTCGGGTCGGCATAATGGTCGGCCTGATTTTAGTTTTAGGTCAGTAGCTCAATTGGCAGAGCGGCGGTCTCCAAAACCGCAGGTTGGGGGTTCGATTCCCTCCTGACCTGCCATTTTCTAACGAATTTGGCGTGTCTTCTCACAGGATCCTCGTAAATGAATGACAAGGCTGAAGCCAAAGATTCGCGCTTTGATCTGCTGAAGTGGGTTGTGGTATCCGCTTTGGTAGTGGTGGGTGTGGTCGGTAATCAGTACTTCTCTGCTGAGCCGATCCTGTACCGTGTGCTGGTCCTGCTTGTCCTTGCGATCATTGCTGGCGTTGTAGCATTGCAGACGACGAAAGGGCAGGTGTTTTTCGAGCTGGCAAAAGAAGCGCGCATTGAAATTCGTAAGGTCGTTTGGCCAACACGTCAGGAAACCACGCAGACTACGTTGATTGTCGTGGCTGTTGTTCTGGTTATGGCGCTGCTGTTGTGGGGGCTAGATGCCCTGTTGGGTTGGCTTGTTTCGTTTGTAGTCGGTTAAAGGTGTCCCGTGGCTAAGCGTTGGTACGTTGTGCATGCTTACTCGGGTTACGAGAAGCATGTGATGCGCTCGTTGATCGAGCGTGTAAAGCTCGCTGGTATGGAAGACGGTTTTGGCGAGATCTTGGTTCCTACTGAAGAAGTAGTCGAGATGCGCAATGGCCAGAAGCGCAAGAGTGAGCGCAAGTTCTTTCCTGGCTATGTGCTGGTGCAGATGGACATGAACGAAGGTACTTGGCATTTGGTCAAGGATACACCTCGGGTCATGGGGTTTATCGGTGGCACTGCCGATAAGCCGGCTGCTATCACCGACAAGGAAGCTGAGGCCATTCTGCGTCGAGTTGCCGATAGCGGTGACAAGCCCAAGCCGAAGACGCTATTTGAGCCGGGTGAGATGGTTCGTGTTGTTGATGGGCCATTCGCTGACTTTAGTGGTGTGGTCGAAGAAGTGAATTATGAAAAAAGCCGTATCCAGGTGGCAGTGACTATTTTTGGTCGCTCTACTCCGGTCGAGCTGGAGTTCAGTCAGGTCGAGAAGGCATAACTGACATAAGCATCCCTTACCCCGCAGTCAAAAGCTGCGGGGTTTTGTCGTCACTGGGATATATGTGTAAATCATCGGGGAGCCGTAAGGCGTCAGAACCCGTAATTGGAGTAGCTCATGGCTAAGAAGATAACGGCTTATATCAAGCTGCAAGTAAAGGCTGCACAGGCTAACCCGAGCCCGCCCGTGGGTCCGGCGCTAGGTCAGCACGGCGTGAACATCATGGAGTTCTGCAAGGCTTTCAACGCCAGAACTCAGGGCATGGAGCCAGGTCTGCCGACTCCAGTGATCATCACTGTGTACAGCGACCGCAGCTTTACCTTTGAAACCAAAAGCACCCCGGCTTCGGTTCTGCTGAAGAAGGCTGCCGGCTTGACCAGCGGTTCGGCTCGCCCGAACACCGTCAAGGTCGGCACTGTGACCCGTGCTCAGCTGGAAGAGATCGCCAAGACCAAGCAGGCTGATCTGACTTCCGCTGATATGGATGCGGCCGTGCGTACTATCGCCGGTTCTGCTCGCAGCATGGGCCTCAACGTGGAGGGTGTGTAATGGCTAAGTTGACCAAGCGTCAGAAGGCTATCGCTGAGAAAGTCGAAGCGGGCAAGGCCTATAACTTTGTCGAAGCTGCTGCCCTGTTGGCTGAGCTGTCGGCTGTAAAGTTCTCCGAATCCGTTGACGTCGCGGTGAACCTCGGCGTCGACCCGCGCAAATCCGACCAGGTCGTGCGTGGCGCTACCGTCCTGCCGAACGGCTCCGGTAAAAGCGTACGGGTTGCCGTGTTCACCCAGGGCCCAGCTGCGGAAGCGGCTCTGGCGGCCGGCGCCGACCGCGTGGGCATGGATGAGCTGGCTGCCGAGATGAAGGGCGGCGATCTGAACTACGACGTGGTTATCGCATCCCCGGATGCCATGCGCGTGGTCGGTCAGTTGGGCCAGATCCTCGGTCCGCGCGGCCTGATGCCGAACCCGAAAGTCGGTACCGTTACCCCGGACGTTGCTACTGCCGTTAAGAACGCCAAGGCCGGTCAAATTCGTTTCCGTACCGACAAGAACGGCATCATCCATGGTTCCGTGGGCAAGGTTGGCTTTGACGCCGAGAAGTTGAAGCAAAACGTCGAGGCGCTGATCTCCGATCTGAAGCGTCTCAAACCGTCGACTTCGAAAGGCATCTACGTCAAGCGCGTGACCCTGAGCACCACCATGGGTCCCGGTCTGGTTATCGACCAGGCTTCGCTCGACGTGTAATGAAATCGGCTGGCGCAAGTGATTGCGTCAGTCTGCAAAATTGGGGTCCCTGCCTGGCGGGGGCTATCCAAGACCGTAGGTGGTGCAAGCCTTAAACCCGGTGAGTGATCTCCGGCAGCCTACGCAGATGGTGCTCCCGATTCTTACCGAATCAGACACCAAAACGCCGTCCAGCCCCGGTTGGACGAAACGGTAACATCCAGGAGTAAACCCGTGGCAATTAAACTCGAAGACAAAAAGGCCATCGTCGCTGAAGTCAACGAGGCTGCCAAAGCTGCCCTGTCCGCTGTCGTGGCTGATGCCCGTGGCGTGACCGTAGCTGCAATGACCGGACTCCGTAAAGAGGCCCGCGCATCTGGTGTGTACGTGAAAGTCGTGCGTAACACCCTGCTGCGCCGCGCCGTTGAGGGCACTCAGTTCGACGTGCTCAACGACGTGTTCAAAGGCCCGACCCTGATTGCGTTCTCCAATGAACATCCGGGCGCTGCCGCTCGTATTTTCAAGGATTTCGCCAAGGGTCAGGACAAGTTCGAGATCAAGGCAGCTGCGTTCGAGGGTCAGTTCCTCGCAGCCACTCAGATCGACGTACTGGCAACTCTGCCGACTTACAACGAAGCGATTTCTCAGCTGATGAGCGTGATGCAAGGCGCTACCAGCAAGTTCGTTCGTACTTTGGCGGCTGTTCGCGACCAGAAAGAAGCTGCAGCGGCCTAAGGCCTGCTGCGTCGTCTTTCAATCTTATTGTTTAATTTGATGGCCGCGAAGGCTGTCCCCCAATACAGGAATTTAGAGTCATGGCTCTGACCAACGAAGACATCATCAACGCCGTTTCCGACATGTCCGTGATGCAGGTTGTTGAACTGATCAAGGCAATGGAAGAGAAGTTCGGTGTGACTGCCGCTGCTGCTGCTGGCCCGGCTGCTGCCGTTGCCGCTGTAGCTGAAGAGCAAACCGAGTTCAACGTCGTGCTGCTGGAAGCTGGCGAGAAGAAAGTAAACGTGATCAAGGCTGTTCGCGAACTGACCGGCCTGGGCCTGAAAGAAGCCAAGGCAGTGGTTGACGGCGCTCCTGGCGTTGTTAAAGAAGGCGTTTCGAAGGACGAAGCTGCAGCTGCAGTCAAGGTCCTGGAAGAAGCTGGCGCTAAAGTCGAGCTCAAGTAAGCGACGACCTTGCGTCTACAGCCTGAGCGATTCGCGTAAGGCTGATGGCTGGTGGCTTTTGCCACCGGCCTTTTTCCGTTGTAGGTCGACTATTCGCTGGTCGGCCTTCAGTGGAAACAACCCGCCCTCATAGGTGGCGCAAACCAAAGGGTTTGCAAGAGTTTCTGGCTGCTCCCATCGGAGAGGCCAAATAAGCAGGTGACCAAGCTGGGGAACGCTGATGGCTTACTCATACACTGAGAAAAAACGTATCCGCAAGGACTTTAGCAAGTTGCCGGATGTCATGGATGTGCCTTATCTCCTGGCCATCCAGCTGGATTCGTATCGCGAATTCCTGCAGGCGGGAGCGACCAAGGACCAGTTTCGTGACATCGGCCTGCATGCGGCCTTCAAGTCCGTGTTCCCGATCATCAGCTACTCCGGCAATGCGGCCCTGGAGTATGTTGGTTATCGCTTGGGCGATCCGGCATTTGACGTAAAAGAGTGCGTGTTGCGCGGCGTGACATTCGCCGTGCCGTTGCGAGTAAAAGTGCGCCTGATCATTTTCGACAAAGAATCGTCGAACAAAGCGATCAAAGACATCAAAGAGCAAGAAGTTTACATGGGGGAAATCCCCCTGATGACCGAGAACGGTACCTTCGTTATCAACGGTACCGAGCGCGTCATCGTCTCCCAGCTGCACCGCTCTCCTGGCGTGTTCTTCGATCACGACCGTGGTAAGACCCACAGCTCGGGCAAACTGCTGTACTCCGCGCGGATCATTCCTTACCGTGGCTCCTGGCTGGACTTCGAGTTCGACCCGAAGGACGCCGTGTTCGTGCGGATCGACCGTCGTCGCAAGCTGCCGGCTTCGGTACTGTTGCGCGCCCTGGGCTACAGCACCGAGGAAGTGCTCGACGCCTTCTATGCCACCAACGTATTCCATGTGAAGGGCGAGTCCCTCAATCTGGAGTTGGTGCCGCAGCGTCTGCGTGGTGAAATCGCCGTTCTCGACATCAAGGACGACAAGGGCAAGGTCATCGTTGAGCAGGGCCGCCGGATTACCGCGCGCCACATCAACCAGTTGGACAAGGCCGGCATCAAAGAGCTGGAAGTGCCGATCGACTACCTGATCGGTCGCACTTCGGCCAAGGCCATCGTGCATCCGGCTACCGGCGAAATCATTGCCGAGTGCAATACCGAGTTGAACGTCGAGATCCTGGCCAAAGTCGTCAAGGCCCAGGTCGTGCGTATCGAAACGCTGTACACCAACGACATCGATTGCGGCCCGTTCATCTCCGACACCCTGAAGATCGACAGCACCACCAATCAGCTGGAAGCGCTGGTCGAGATCTACCGCATGATGCGTCCTGGCGAGCCGCCAACCAAGGATGCCGCCGAGACTCTGTTCAACAACCTGTTCTTCAGTCCTGAGCGTTACGACCTCTCCGCCGTAGGCCGGATGAAGTTCAACCGTCGTATCGGTCGTACCGAGATCGAAGGTTCGGGCGTGTTGTGCAAGGAAGACATCGTCGCGGTCCTCAAGACCCTGGTCGATATCCGTAACGGCAAGGGCATCGTCGACGACATCGACCACCTGGGTAACCGCCGTGTGCGTTGCGTTGGCGAAATGGCCGAGAACCAGTTCCGCGTGGGCCTGGTACGCGTCGAGCGGGCGGTCAAGGAACGTCTGTCGATGGCCGAAAGCGAAGGCCTGATGCCGCAGGATCTGATCAACGCCAAGCCGGTTGCGGCGGCGGTGAAGGAGTTTTTCGGTTCCAGCCAGCTTTCGCAGTTCATGGACCAGAACAACCCGCTTTCGGAAATCACCCACAAGCGCCGTGTCTCCGCACTCGGCCCGGGCGGTTTGACTCGTGAGCGTGCCGGCTTCGAAGTCCGTGACGTACACCCGACCCATTACGGCCGTGTGTGCCCGATCGAAACGCCGGAAGGTCCGAACATCGGTCTGATCAACTCCCTGGCGGCCTATGCGCGCACCAACCAGTACGGCTTCCTCGAGAGCCCGTACCGTGTGGTGAACGACACCCTGGTGACTGACGAAATCGTCTTCCTCTCGGCAATCGAAGAGGCCGATCACGTAATCGCCCAGGCTTCGGCGACGATGAACGACAAGGGTCAGTTGGTCGATGAGTTGGTGGCCGTGCGTCACCTCAACGAATTCACCGTCAAGGCGCCCGAAGACGTCACCCTGATGGACGTCTCGCCGAAGCAGGTCGTTTCGGTGGCCGCCTCGCTGATTCCGTTCCTCGAGCACGACGACGCCAACCGTGCGTTGATGGGGTCGAACATGCAGCGTCAGGCAGTACCGACTCTGCGTTGTGACAAGCCGCTGGTCGGCACCGGTATGGAGCGCAACGTAGCGCGCGACTCCGGTGTTTGCGTGGTCGCCCGTCGCGGCGGGGTGATCGACTCGGTCGACGCCAGCCGTATCGTGGTTCGGGTTAACAACGACGAAGTCGAGACGGGTGAAGCCGGTGTCGACATCTATAACCTGACCAAGTACACCCGCTCCAACCAGAACACCTGCATCAACCAGCGTCCGTTGGTGAGTAAGGGTGATCAGGTTGAGCGCAGCGACATCCTGGCCGACGGTCCGTCCACCGATATGGGTGAACTGGCGCTGGGTCAGAATATGCGCGTCGCGTTCATGCCATGGAACGGTTACAACTTCGAAGATTCCATCCTCCTGTCGGAGCGTGTGGTCCAGGAAGACCGTTTCACCACGATCCACATTCAGGAACTGACCTGTGTGGCGCGTGACACCAAGCTCGGGCCGGAGGAGATCAGCTCCGACATCCCGAACGTCGGTGAGGCTGCCCTGAACAAGCTGGACGAAGCGGGCATCGTTTACGTCGGTGCCGAAGTGGGCGCCGGCGACATCCTGGTCGGCAAGGTCACCCCGAAAGGCGAGACCCAGCTGACGCCGGAAGAGAAGCTGTTGCGTGCGATCTTCGGTGAGAAGGCGTCCGATGTTAAGGACACCTCCCTGCGCGTGCCGACCGGCACCAAAGGTACCGTTATCGACGTACAGGTCTTCACCCGCGATGGCGTCGAGCGTGATGCGCGTGCCCTGTCGATCGAGAAAAGCCAGCTCGACGAGATCCGCAAGGACCTCAACGAAGAGTTCCGCATCGTCGAAGGCGCAACCTTCGAGCGTCTGCGTGAAGCTCTGCTCGGCAAGAAGGCCGAAGGTGGCGCTGGCTTGAAGAAGGGCGCGGAGATCACCGACGAGTTCCTCGACGGCCTCGAGCATGGTCAGTGGTTCAAGCTGCGTATGGCCGACGACGCGCTGAACGAGCAGTTGGAAAAGGCCCAGGCCTACATCTCCGACCGTCGTCAGTTGCTCGACGACAAGTTCGAAGACAAGAAGCGCAAGTTGCAACAGGGCGATGACCTGGCACCGGGCGTGCTGAAGATCGTCAAGGTCTACCTGGCAATCCGTCGCCGCATCCAGCCGGGCGACAAGATGGCCGGCCGTCACGGTAACAAGGGTGTGGTCTCGGTGATCATGCCGGTCGAAGACATGCCGCACGATGTGCATGGTACGCCGGTCGACATCGTTCTCAACCCGCTGGGCGTGCCCTCGCGGATGAACGTCGGGCAGATCCTCGAAACCCACCTGGGCCTTGCGGCCAAGGGCCTGGGCGAGAAGATCAACCGCATGCTCGAAGAGCAGCGCAAGGTCGCCGAGCTGCGCAAGTTCATGCAGCAGATCTACAACGAGATCGGCGGCCGTCAGGAAAACCTGGACGAACTGAGCGATCAGGAAATCCTCAACCTGGCGAAGAACCTGCGCGGCGGCGTGCCTATGGCTACCCCGGTGTTCGACGGTGCCAAGGAAAGCGAAATCAAGGCCATGCTCAAGTTGGCGGATCTGCCGGAGAGCGGCCAGATGCGTTTGATCGACGGCCGTACTGGTAACCAGTTCGAGCGTCCGACCACCGTTGGCTACATGTACATGCTGAAACTGAACCACCTGGTGGACGACAAGATGCACGCGCGTTCCACGGGTTCCTACAGCCTGGTTACCCAGCAGCCGCTGGGGGGCAAGGCGCAGTTCGGTGGTCAGCGCTTCGGTGAGATGGAGGTCTGGGCACTGGAAGCCTACGGCGCCGCCTACACCCTGCAGGAAATGCTGACCGTGAAGTCGGACGACGTGAACGGCCGTACTAAGATGTACAAAAACATCGTGGACGGTGATCACCGTATGGAGCCGGGCATGCCCGAGTCCTTCAACGTACTGATCAAAGAGATCCGTTCGCTGGGTATCGACATCGATCTGGAAACCGAATAACACGTGACGCGAATCGAGAGCGGGGCTGCACGGCCCGCTCTCTGCTCCGCCAGGAGGAAAGGCCTTGAAAGACCTACTGAATTTGCTGAAAAACCAGGGTCAAGTCGAAGAGTTCGACGCCATCCGGATCGGATTGGCCTCGCCTGAGATGATCCGTTCGTGGTCGTTCGGTGAAGTTAAAAAGCCGGAAACCATCAACTACCGTACGTTCAAGCCTGAGCGTGACGGCCTGTTCTGCGCCAAGATCTTTGGCCCGGTCAAGGATTACGAGTGCCTGTGCGGTAAGTACAAGCGCTTGAAGCATCGCGGCGTGATCTGCGAGAAGTGCGGCGTTGAAGTGGCCCTGGCCAAGGTTCGTCGTGAGCGCATGGCGCACATCGAACTGGCTTCGCCGGTTGCCCACATCTGGTTCTTGAAGTCGCTGCCGAGCCGTATCGGCTTGCTGATGGACATGACCCTGCGCGACATCGAGCGCGTGCTCTACTTCGAGAGCTACGTGGTGATCGATCCGGGCATGACCACCCTGGAAAAAGGCCAGCTGCTCAACGACGAGCAGTACTTCGAAGCCCTCGAAGAGTTTGGTGACGACTTCGACGCCCGCATGGGTGCCGAAGCCGTTCGCGAACTGCTGCACGCGATCGACCTGGAGCACGAGATTGGCCGTTTGCGCGAAGAGATTCCGCAAACCAACTCGGAAACCAAGATCAAGAAGCTGTCCAAGCGCCTGAAGCTGATGGAAGCCTTCCTCGGCTCCGGCAACCTGCCCGAGTGGATGGTGCTGACCGTGCTGCCGGTTCTGCCGCCAGACCTGCGTCCGCTGGTTCCGCTCGACGGTGGCCGCTTCGCGACTTCGGATCTCAACGATCTGTATCGCCGCGTGATCAACCGTAACAACCGCCTCAAGCGCCTGCTCGACCTGTCCGCACCGGACATCATCGTGCGCAACGAAAAGCGCATGCTGCAGGAAGCGGTCGACGCCCTGCTCGACAACGGCCGTCGCGGTCGCGCCATCACTGGCTCGAACAAGCGTCCGCTGAAGTCCCTGGCCGACATGATCAAGGGTAAGCAAGGTCGTTTCCGGCAGAACCTGCTCGGCAAGCGCGTGGACTACTCCGGTCGTTCCGTTATTACCGTGGGCCCGACCCTGCGTCTGCACCAGTGCGGTCTGCCGAAGAAGATGGCCCTCGAGCTGTTCAAACCGTTCATTTTCGGCAAGCTGGAAATGCGTGGCCTGGCGACCACCATCAAGGCCGCGAAGAAGATGGTCGAGCGCGAGCTGCCCGAGGTGTGGGACGTTCTCGCCGAAGTGATTCGCGAACACCCGGTACTGCTCAACCGTGCACCGACCCTGCACCGTCTGGGTATCCAGGCCTTCGAACCGGTACTGATCGAAGGTAAAGCGATCCAGCTGCACCCGCTGGTCTGCGCCGCGTACAACGCCGACTTCGACGGCGACCAGATGGCCGTGCACGTGCCGCTGACGCTGGAAGCCCAGCTCGAAGCCCGTGCGCTGATGATGTCGACCAACAACATCCTCTCGCCGGCCAACGGCGAGCCGATCATCGTGCCGTCGCAGGACGTGGTCCTGGGTCTGTACTACATGACCCGCGAAGCGATCAACGCCAAGGGCGAAGGTCGCGTGTTCGCCGACCTGCAGGAAGTCGACCGGGTGTTCCGCGCTGGCGAAGCGTCCCTGCATGCCCGCGTGAAAGTGCGCATCAACGAAACCGTCAAAGAGAAAGACGGCTCGATCACCAAGAACACCCGTATCGTCGACACCACTGTCGGTCGCGCGCTGTTGTTCCAGGTGGTTCCGGCCGGCCTGTCCTATGACGTGGTCAACCAGTCGATGAAGAAGAAGGCGATCTCCAAGCTGATCAACCAGTGCTACCGCACGGTTGGCTTGAAAGACACCGTGATCTTCGCCGACCAGCTGATGTACACAGGTTTCGCTTATTCGACCATCTCCGGTGTGTCGATCGGCGTGAACGACTTCGTCATCCCGGATGAGAAGGCGCGCATCATCGACGCCGCCACCGAGGAAGTTAAGGAGATCGAATCGCAGTACGCCTCCGGCCTGGTAACCCAGGGCGAGAAGTACAACAAGGTGATCGACCTCTGGTCCAAGGCCAACGACGAAGTGTCCAAGGCGATGATGGCCAACCTCTCGAAAGAGAAGGTCATCGACCGTCATGGCAACGAAGTCGAACAGGAGTCCTTCAACTCCATGTACATGATGGCCGACTCCGGTGCGCGGGGTTCTGCTGCGCAGATCCGTCAGCTCGCCGGTATGCGCGGTCTGATGGCCAAGCCGGACGGCTCGATCATCGAAACGCCGATCACCGCGAACTTCCGCGAAGGTCTCAGCGTTCTGCAGTACTTCATCTCTACTCACGGTGCGCGTAAGGGGCTTGCGGATACCGCATTGAAGACTGCGAACTCCGGTTACCTGACTCGTCGCCTGGTCGACGTGGCCCAGGATCTGGTGGTGACCGCGATCGATTGCGGCACCGAGCACGGTCTGCTGATGACGCCGCACATCGAAGGTGGCGACGTGGTCGAGCCGTTGGGTGAGCGCGTACTGGGTCGAGTCATCGCCAAGGACGTATTCAAGCCTGGCAGCGACGAAGTCCTGGTGCCGGCCGGCACTCTGGTCGACGAGCAGTGGGTCGAGTTCATCGAGCTGAACAGCATCGACGAAGTGATAGTGCGTTCGCCGATCACCTGCGAAACCCGCTACGGCATCTGCGCCAAGTGCTACGGCCGCGACCTGGCTCGTGGTCACCAGATCAACATCGGTGAAGCGGTCGGCGTTATCGCTGCCCAGTCGATCGGTGAACCGGGCACCCAGCTGACCATGCGTACCTTCCACATCGGTGGTGCGGCCAGCCGGACCTCCGCCGCGGACAGCGTACAAGTGAAGAACGGCGGTGCGGTTCGTCTGCACAACCTCAAGCACGTCGAGCGTCTGGACGGCAACCTGGTCGCGGTATCGCGTTCCGGCGAGCTGGCGATTGCCGACGAGTTCGGTCGTGAGCGCGAGCGCTACAAGCTGCCTTACGGCGCCGTGATTTCGGTGAAGGAAGGCGACAAGGTCGACGCTGGCGCCATCGTTGCCAAGTGGGATCCGCACACCCACCCGATCGTGACCGAAATGAAAGGTACCGTGACCTACGTGGGCATGGAGGAAGGCATCACCATCAAGCGCCAGACCGACGAACTGACCGGTCTGACCAACATCGAAGTCCTCGATCCGAAGGATCGTCCGGCTGCCGGCAAGGACATCCGTCCTGCGGTGAAGATGGTTGGCGAAGATGGCAAGGATCTGCTGCTGCCGGGTACCGACGTGCCGGCGCAGTACTTCCTGCCGGCTAACGCCCTGGTGGGGGTGGCCAACGGTGCTCAGGTGGGCGTGGGTGACGTTATCGCCCGTATCCCGCAGGAAACCTCGAAGACCCGCGACATCACCGGTGGTCTGCCGCGCGTTGCCGACCTGTTCGAGGCGCGTCGCCCGAAAGAAGCCTCGATCCTGGCGGAAATCAGCGGCACCATCGCCTTCGGTAAGGAAACCAAAGGCAAGCGCCGTCTGGTGATCACGCCGACCGATGGCAGCGATCCGTACGAAGAGCTGATTCCGAAGTGGCGCCACCTGAACGTGTTCGAGGGTGAGCAGGTCAACAAGGGTGAGGTCATCTCCGACGGTCCGAGCGATCCGCACGACATCCTGCGTTTGCTGGGTGTCAGCGCGCTGGCCAAGTACATCGTCAACGAAATCCAGGACGTGTACCGTCTGCAGGGCGTGAAGATCAACGACAAGCACATCGAGACCATCCTGCGCCAGATGTTGCGCAAGGTCGAAGTGGCCGAGTCGGGTGACTCCACCTTCATCAAGGGCGACCAGATGGAGCTGACCGCGGTACTGGGCGAGAACGAGCGTCTGGCCGCAGACGACAAGTTCGTCGCCAAGTACACCCGCGTGTTGCTGGGTATCACCAAGGCGTCGCTGTCCACCGAGTCGTTCATCTCGGCGGCATCGTTCCAGGAGACCACCCGGGTACTCACCGAGGCGGCGGTTACCGGCAAGCGCGACTTCCTGCGCGGCCTGAAAGAGAACGTGGTAGTGGGGCGTCTGATCCCGGCCGGTACCGGTTTGGCCTATCACGCCGAGCGCAAGCGCAAGCGTGAAGCAGACAAGCCGTTACGCGTCAGCGCCAGTGAAGTGGAAGCTGCACTGACCGAAGCGCTGAACTCCAGCGGTAATTGAGTGAGCAGTCCCGGTGCTTCGGCGGCGGGGCTGTAGCTTGACGGGGTGCGCGAGTCTCATTAGACTCATGCACCCCTAAATTTGGCAGGGTATGTGCCCTGCCAAATTGCTTTTGTTGAAAATAAATAGCGTCGAAAGACAACAGTGGAGCTAGTAGATGGCAACTATCAACCAGCTGGTACGTCAGCCGCGTAAGCGTATCGTCGAGAAATCCGACGTGCCTGCGCTGCAGAACTGCCCGCAACGTCGTGGCGTATGCACTCGCGTGTATACCACTACGCCGAAAAAACCGAACTCGGCACTGCGTAAAGTCTGCCGTGTGCGTCTGACCAACGGCTTCGAGGTTTCCTCGTACATCGGCGGTGAAGGCCACAACCTGCAAGAGCACAGCGTGGTGCTGATCCGCGGCGGTCGTGTAAAAGACTTGCCGGGTGTGCGTTACCACACCGTGCGCGGTTCCTTGGATACTTCCGGCGTCAAGGGTCGTAACCAGGGTCGCTCGAAGTACGGCACCAAGCGTCCGAAGTAATGGATGCTTGAGCTGAAACTGCAGTTTTCTATTTTTCTGAGTCGATAAGAGTAAGGTCGGGCGCCATCGTTGTGAGGCAGTCCCGAGCTAACCTGAAGACCGTTTGAGGGCTTATCAAATGCCAAGACGTCGTGTAGCAGCCAAGCGCGAAGTGCTTGACGATCCAAAATACGGTAGCCAAATCCTGGCCAAGTTCATGAACCACGTGATGGAAAGCGGCAAGAAAGCCGTTGCCGAGCGTATCGTTTATGGTGCCCTGGATAAGGTTAAAGAGCGTAAGAACAGCGATCCCCTGGAAATCTTCGAGAAAGCTCTCGACGCCATCGCTCCGCTGGTCGAAGTGAAGTCGCGCCGTGTAGGCGGTGCTACTTACCAGGTTCCGGTCGAAGTTCGTCCGTCCCGCCGCAACGCTCTGGCCATGCGCTGGCTGGTAGATTTCGCCCGTAAGCGCGGCGAGAAGTCTATGGCTCTGCGCTTGGCTGGTGAATTGCTGGATGCCGCTGAAGGCAAGGGTGCGGCAGTTAAGAAGCGTGAAGACGTGCACCGTATGGCTGAAGCCAACAAGGCTTTCTCGCACTACCGCTTCTAATTATTGCGCTTCTAAATTTGCGAGGGCTTTATGGCTCGTACTACACCGATTAACCGATACCGTAACATCGGTATCGTGGCTCACGTGGACGCGGGTAAAACCACCACCACCGAGCGTGTGCTTTTCTACACTGGCAAAAGCCACAAGATGGGCGAGGTGCATGATGGCGCCGCGACCACCGACTGGATGGTGCAGGAGCAGGAGCGTGGTATCACCATTACTTCTGCTGCCATTACCGCCTTCTGGAAAGGTTCCGAGAAGCAGTACAAGGACGAGCACCGCTTCAACGTCATCGATACCCCCGGCCACGTTGACTTCACCATTGAAGTTGAGCGTTCGCTGCGTGTGCTCGACGGCGCTGTCGTGGTGTTCTGCGGCACTTCCGGCGTTGAGCCTCAGTCGGAAACCGTATGGCGTCAGGCCAACAAGTACGGCGTTCCGCGTCTTGTTTACGTCAACAAGATGGACCGTGCCGGTGCTGACTTCCTGCGCGTGATCGGTCAGATCAAGCAGCGTCTGGGTCACACTCCGGTGCCAATCCAGTTGGCCATCGGTTCCGAAGACAACTTCCAGGGTCAGATCGATCTGATCAACATGCAAGCGGTTTACTGGAACGATGCTGACAAGGGCATGGTCCCTGTGCGCAAGGACATTCCGGCGGAATTGCTGGAAGAGGCCGAGAAGTGGCGCGGCAACATGGTTGAGGCCGCGGCCGAAGCCAACGAAGAGCTGATGAACAAGTACCTCGAGGGTGAAGAGCTCACCATCGAGGAAATCAAGGGCGCTCTGCGTCAGCGTACTATCGCTGGTGAGATCGTTCTGGCTGTTTGCGGTTCTTCCTTCAAGAACAAGGGGGTTCCCCTGGTTCTCGACGCCGTTATCGACTTCCTGCCTGCGCCTACCGATATTCCCGCCATCAAGGGCACCGACCCGGATGACGAGGAAGTCCAGTTGGAGCGTCATGCAGACGACGGCGAGCCGTTCTCGGCGCTGGCGTTCAAGATTGCTACCGATCCGTTCGTGGGTACCTTGACCTTCGTTCGCGTTTACTCGGGCGTGTTGAACTCAGGCGACGGCGTGATCAACTCGGTTAAAGGCAAGAAAGAGCGTGTGGGTCGTATGGTGCAAATGCACGCCAACGCCCGTGAAGAGATCAAGGAGGTACGCGCTGGTGACATCGCGGCCTTGATCGGCATGAAGGACGTCACCACTGGCGAGACTCTGTGCAACGCCGACAAGCCGATCATTCTGGTTCGCATGGACTTCCCGGAGCCGGTTATTTCGGTTGCCGTAGAGCCGAAGACCAAGGACGATCAGGAGAAAATGGGTATCGCTCTGGGCAAGCTTGCTCAGGAAGACCCGTCTTTCCGCGTCAAGACCGATGAAGAGACTGGTCAGACGATCATCTCAGGCATGGGCGAGTTGCACCTGGACATCCTGGTTGACCGGATGCGCCGTGAGTTCAACGTCGAGGCCAACATTGGTAAGCCTCAGGTTTCCTATCGTGAGCGCATCACGAAGAACTGTGAAATCGAAGGTAAGTTCGTGCGTCAGTCCGGTGGTCGTGGCCAGTTCGGCCATTGCTGGATCCGTTTTGCTCCTGCTGACGAAGGTCAGGAAGGTCTGCAATTCGTGAACGAAGTGGTTGGTGGTGTGGTTCCTAAGGAATACATCCCGGCTATCCAGAAGGGTATCGAAGAGCAGATGAAGAACGGCGTTGTTGCCGGTTATCCGCTGATCGGCCTGAAGGCTACCGTGTTCGATGGTTCCTACCACGACGTCGACTCCAACGAGATGGCGTTCAAGGTGGCTGCTTCCATGGCAACCAAGCAGCTGGCCCAGAAGGGCGGTGGTGAGTTGCTCGAGCCAATCATGGCGGTAGAGGTTGTTACGCCTGAAGACTATATGGGTGACGTGATGGGCGACCTTAACCGCCGTCGCGGCATGATCTTGGGTATGGAGGACACGATCTCCGGCAAGGTAATTCGCGCCGAAGTTCCGCTGGGTGAGATGTTCGGTTATGCGACCGACGTCCGTTCCATGTCTCAGGGTCGCGCAAGCTACTCTATGGAATTCAAAAAATACAATACAGCTCCGTCGCACATCGTCGAATCTGTAACCAAAAAACAAGGCTGATTCAGCCCTTTAGGCAAGGAGTTAATTGTCGTGGCTAAAGAAAAATTTGAACGTAACAAACCGCACGTCAACGTTGGCACCATCGGTCACGTCGACCATGGTAAAACCACCCTGACTGCTGCGTTGACCAAGGTGTGCGCCGAGGCTTTCGGTGGCGCCGTTCGTGACTTCGCACAGATCGACAGCGCTCCGGAAGAAAAAGCTCGTGGTATCACGATCAATACTTCCCACGTTGAATACGACTCCAATATCCGTCACTACGCTCACGTAGATTGCCCGGGCCACGCTGACTATGTGAAGAACATGATCACCGGTGCTGCGCAGATGGATGGCGCGATCCTGGTTTGCTCCGCTGCCGACGGCCCGATGCCGCAGAC
>NZ_FOWX01000072.1 GCF_900115555.1 Pseudomonas borbori | reverse complement strand
GCTGCAGGTCACGGCGCAGAACGCCCTGGGCAAAGCAGTGAACTACCTGGCGAGCAACTGGAGCCGACTCGAACGCTACATCGAGGCCGGCCACCTGCCGATCGACAACAATGCAGCCGAGCGGGCCATCCGGCCCTTCGTCATCGGCCGCAAAAACTGGCTGTTCAGCGACACGCCCAAAGGTGCAACCGCCAGCGCCCAACTCTACAGCCTGATCGAAACCGCCAAGGCCAACGGCTGGGAGCCTTATGCCTGGCTGCGTCATGTCTTCGAGCGCCTGCCGCTGATCAACAGCGTTGAAGGCTACGAAGCGCTGCTGCCGTGGAGCAGCAAGCCAACGACGTCACTGTAAAACGCAAAACCCCACCAGTGGGAGGTGGGGTTTATGGAGCGCTTACGTAAATGAACATGGCCAAGCTACCCATGCACCGTGACCTGGCTGGCTTCGACTTCAGCGCCTCCAGCGCCGACGCACGGCTGATCAGGGAACTGGCCAGCCTGGCCTTCACCGACACGGCACAGAACGTGGTACTCATCGGCGGGCCGGGCACCGGCAAGACCCACCTGGCCACCGCGCTAGCCGTGTCCGGCATCACCCTGCACGGCAAGCGCGTGCGCTTCTACTCCACGGTTGACCTGGTCAATCTGCTGGAGCGCGAGAAGCACGACGGCAAAGCCGGGCGCATCGCCCAGGCACTGCTGCGCATGGACGTGGTCATCCTCGATGAGCTGGGTTATTTGCCGTTCAGCCAGGCCGGCGGCGCCTTGCTGTTTCACCTGCTGTCCAAACTTTACGAGCACACCAGCGTGGTGATCACGACCAACCTGAGTTTCGCAGAATGGTCGAGCGTGTTCGGTGACGCCAAGATGACCACAGCCTTGCTGGATCGGCTTACCCACCACTGCCACATCGTCGAAACGGGCAACGAGTCCTACCGTCTGCAGCACAGCAGCTTGGCGGCCCAGGCAAAGATCAAATCACGGGAACGAAAACGTAAGAACGATCAGAAGCCGGTGGATGACGACGCGTTTTGATTTTAGGGAAAGGATGGCCTGCTGCATGACGACATGTGGCAGGTCATCAACAACTGAACTGGGCTATCAAGGAGGGGGTTCAAAAGCAGCTGCGCTGATAGACTTATCCACAATTGCTGAGGCTGAAATCAGCAATCCGCCCTGGGTCAAATTTCAATCGGCAGGGTGGGTCAATTTTTCATCAGCGCCAACACTGTGCTATCCACTGTGAAAACTGAATCGCCTTCATGATCAATCCCTTGCACTCGGAGATATCACGATTCAGTTTAGGCCACTGCAACAGTTAACTCAGACAGAGCCTTTTGTGTATCCCTTCCCCCACGTCCCCGGCACCTCATCTTTTACCCATTGATCGATCCAGACTCGTGGACCACGGAAAACTGGACGACAGGCCTCAGTCATTGTTTAATAGGCATACGTTATTTATACATACGAATGAGGCACCCATGAATTTGCTATTTGACAAGGCAGCACTGGCAGGCAAGAGAATTCTCGTTACCGGTGGTGGCAGTGGTCTTGGACGGGAACTCGCAACTGGTCTGGCCAAGCATGGCGCCAAGGTCTATATCTGCGGTCGGCGTGAAAGCGTGCTGACCGAAGCCGCTGCGCACATCCTGAGCGAAACAGGCTCCAGCGTGAGCACCATGATCTGCGATCTGCGTAATGCGGAAATGGTCGAAAACATGATCGAGCAGATCTGGCAAGAAGGTCCTCTGAATGGCCTGATCAACAATGCAGCAGCCAACTTCATCGCCCCCACCAAGGACTTAAGCCCCCGCGGTTATGAGGCCATACGCTCAACCGTAATGGATGGCAGTTTCTTCACGACCCTCGCCTGCGGCAAGCGCTGGATAAAGGAAGGCATCAAGGGCGCAGTGTTGAGCAACCTGGTGAGCTGGGTCTGGACCGGCTCCGCCTTCGTAGTACCGGCGGCCATGGCTAAAAGCGCCATCAACAACATGACCCAGTCGCTGGCTGTTGAGTGGGGTGGTTATGGCATTCGCCTGAATGCCATCGCACCGGGCCCGTTCCCGACAGAAGGCGCCTGGGAGAAGCTCAACCCGATCGAGGATTCCTCCGTCGGCGCTACTCAGTCGGACCAGATCCCCATGCGCCGTTATGGCCGCATGGAAGAACTGCAAAACCTGGTCATTTTCCTGATGTCCGATGCCTGTGAATTCCTCACCGGCCAGACCATTGCGATTGATGGCGCCCACCACCTTGCTGCGCCCAGCACCTTTGCCGGCCTGACCGAGTTGACTGACGAACAGTGGGCCAAGGCCAAGGAAAAAATCAAAGCCGCTTCCGAGCGCGACAAAAAAATGCGTTCTGTTTGAATCAGGGGGGCATGGAGCATGAGCGACTCAGCGCTGAACCTAACTATTGAAAATGGCCTGGCCCACCTGGTATTTATCCAGGGCAAGCGTGGTAATCCTATTGACGGCGCGCTGTGCAGCGAGCTTAACGAAGCATCTATCGTCCTGTCGGAGCGCAAGGATGTCCGAGCCGTTCTAATTACCGCCGAAGGCGGCGCCTTTAGCTATGGCGGTGACATTGCCAGCTTCATCAGCAAGCTTGATGACCTGCCGAGCATGATCAAGCGCTGGACCAGTGATCTGCATATGGCCATCGCGCGCTTGCAACGAATGGATGCCCCTCTGGTAGCCGCTGTTCATGGCATATGTGCGGGCGGCATGGCTGGCTTCATTGCGGGCTGCGACATTGTTGTCGCCGCAGATAACACCAAGTTTGTTGCCGCCTATGCCGGCATTGGCTATTGCTGTGACGCCGGTAGCTCGATCACGCTCAGCAGAAGAATGGGGCTTGGTCGTGCCAGGAAATTCCTGCTATTGAATGAAAGCCTGAGCGCCCAGGCATGCCTTTCCGCCGGCCTGGTCGACGAAGTGTGCACATTAGATGACTACGGGAACAGAGCCAAGACAATCGCCGATCAGCTGGCAGCTGGCCCGACCAAAGCCTATGGTGAAATTCGCAGACTGATGCTGTCCGCCAGTTCGCTACCACTGGAGTCACAACTTGAAAATGAGGCCCAGGGCCTGGCCAGGTGCGCAGCTAGCGCTGATGCAAGAGAAGGTTTGACGGCGTTCTCAGAGAAGAGAAAACCGACGTACAGAGGGCAGTAACACTGAAAAGGTGCTTATCTGCGGATTCCACGACACTTGGACACTCAGCCCACGATCATTTGGACACTCGTTCCATGCTGACTTGGACACCTGATCCACGTCCACTTGGACAGGCAGTCGGAGCGCAGCGACGCAGGTTTGCATTGTTAGTCTGAAGTCTCTGTCGCCGTCAATTTCGTTGCGCGTCTGCGCATCGATTCGCCCTTCAGTTCGATCCGATAAGCGTTGTGCACCAGCCGGTCGAGGATCGCATCGCCCAAGGTCGGATCGCCGATCAGTGCGTGCCATTTGTCCACTGGCATCTGGCTGGTCACTAGCGTCGAGCGCTTGCCGTAGCGGTCGTCCAGCAGTTCAAGCATGTCGCGCCGTTGCGCAGCGGTAAACGGCGCCAGACCCCAGTCGTCGAGTAATGTTGAGCTCAACATTACTCGACTTATGTGTAGCGGCCAGTTATGTGGAGTAATGCAGCTCGACCTGCAATGGGCGAGGCATCGAGTCATCCGGGCTCAACATAAGTAGAGCAAGGCGTACCGTGGTTTCCCACCTCAATGAACGTGGAGGCCATGATGCTTACCAAGCTCTTTCCCAAGTATTACCGGCGCTACCTCGAGTCCCCAGTTGCCGATTGGCTCGTCGGCTTTGCAGATTGGCTGGTATTCGCCGGCTATGCACATGATCCAGCCCATGACCATATCCGCAGACTGAAGCAGGTCCTCGAAGCCCGCGGTTCGGTTGGGCCCGATGCCATGTTCTCGCGGGCTGATCTCACCACGATGTTCACGTCGGCTCGCCAGCAGCCCCTGTTTCGAGCAACGCAGCGCGCATTCGAACGATTCCTGGCCGCTGGCGGCCGACTCGTCGTTGAGCCCGACTGCAGTCGCCTCGCCCCGCTTCTCGACGCATACCGTCATCACCTGCTCGAGGCGCGAGGACTGACCGTGTCGACGGTCAATCAGCACATCGCGACGGCTTCCGCCTTTCTCGCTCAGGCCGTGCCGCCTGGCACTTCGCTCCAGGAACTGTCAGTGCAGGCGGTCGAACGGTTCGTTGTCATCGACGGCCAGCGACTGAAACGCCAGTCCCTCCAGCATACGGTTGCGCGACTGCGCGCCTTCCTGCGGTTCTGCCATGATCGAGGTGAACTGCGCGAGCGACTCGACAGCATCGACACCCCGCGCACCTATCGGGACGAGTTGCCACCGCGCGCGCTGGCCTGGGATCTCGTGCAGAAGTTGCTACGCTCGATCGATCGTTCCGATCCCATGGGCTGCCGTGACCACGCGATCCTGTACCTGATGGCGCATTATGGGCCACCCCCATCGTCGACTGCTATTTGCAATGGAAGCGCGCACTCGGGCGCAGCTATCTCGGTGTCGAGCGAGTGCTCGTATCGCTGCTCCAGTTCATGCACGATCACGCCGCCGCGGATCTCGATCAGAACCTGTTAGACGAGTGGAGCAAGTCATTCGCAGAACTGACCGCCAATGTCCGGCGGAATCGGCTGCGGGAGGTTCGTAATTTCTGCCTGTGTCGGCAGCGCACCGAGCCCCATTGCTTCGTGCCAGACGCTAATCGCTTCCCCCGCCCGCAGCCCTACTGTGCGCCGGTCATCTTCGGCGCGGACGCGGTCGCGCATATGCTGGCCGCCGCCAAGCAGCAGCGTCCAACACCCGGATCGCCGCTTCGGCCAGCCGTGTTGCGGCTGGCCGTCGTCTTGCTCTACACCGCCGGCTTGCGTCGTGGCGAGCTGCTGCGCCTCACCTTGGCCGATGCCGATCCCGCGGAGGGTGCACTGCGGATTCGCGAGTCTAAGTTTCACAAGTCCCGCTTCGTACCGCTGTCGCCTGACGCCTGTTGCGAGCTTCGCGCCTACCTGCGGCGGCGGTTACCCTAACGACCTCGGCTTATGTGTGGAGAAGTTCTTCCGCGAATACCTTCTGACGTTGCGCGGCATGAGTCTGCATACCATCCGCAGCTATCGAGATGCCTTGGTCCTGTTCTTGCGTTTCGTATCCAATCACAACAGCCGGCGCCTCGAGGATCTCAGTCTCGATGTCTTCACCGCCGAGCACGTTGCACAGTTCCTGACATTTCTGGAGGCCGACCGCCACAATGGCATTGCCACTCGCAATGCGCGGCTGGCCGCGCTGCATACCTTTGCCCGGTTCCTGGTGTCCGAGTCGCCAGAGCATCTCGCCCAACTGCAGCGGGTGCTAGGCCTGCCCTTTAAACGGGGGGGGCGCAATGCACCCATTGAGTATCTCGAGCCGGCGGAGGTCGAGACGCTGCTTCGGCAGATCGACTCTTCCACCGATACGGGCCGGCGCGACTATGCATTGTTTGCGCTGATGCTCAATACCGGGGCTCGCGTCCAGGAAGTGCTCGATCTCAAGTTGAGCGATGTGCACACCGAGCCGCCGCACCAGGTCCGGCTCCACGGCAAGGGCGGCAAGGTCCGGCTTTGCCCGATTTGGGCCGCGACCGCCGCCCGACTGCAAGCACTGGCGCAGCAGACACCGGGGAACGGAATTACCGACGCATTACTGTTCACGAACCGGCGTGGTGGCAAGCTCACTCGCTTCGGCGTGCGGTATCTGCTCAACAAATACATCGCGGCCAGTGCCGCCACGGCCAGCACCTTGCTGGAGAAGCGGATCCA
>NZ_FOWX01000074.1 GCF_900115555.1 Pseudomonas borbori | reverse complement strand
TTCCGACATCAAGAGCGCGGTAGCCTTTTTTAATATCGATTTTTCCCGTTCAAGGCGGGTAATCCGGGCTTCCAACTCCTGGATTTTCTGCTGTTCCGGTGTCAGCGCTTTGCTCTGCGGGGTAACGCCTTGGCACTCCTGCTGCACCTGGCTGACCCAGCGGCGTAGTGCTGACTCACCAATGCCGAGTGAACGGCTGGCTTCGATGTAGCTGTAATCTTGCTTGAGCACGAGATCGGCAGCCTCGCGTTTGAATTCAGCAGAAAAGGAACGGCGTTGTTTGGTCATCTGACACCTCGATCTGGCGAGCATTCTCGCCTAAATGGGTGTCCGGAATCAGTAGACCACTACAGTGATCGCACGGTTCAAAGCCGCCTTTGCGGAAAACCTTGATCACGACTTGATGAATGATGAGTACCACAAGGATAAGGAAATTTTCCTGCACCATCCTGTGTGGACACCTGAAAGCTCGATCAAGGAATACAAGTCTCTCGCGAAACAAGGCCATGTCTACTCCCAGTACCTCGCAGGTGTGTTCCTTGCATCCAGCGCGGGTGGCTACAAGACTGAGTGTGTTGAATACCTGCTGATGGCATATGGAAATAAGCAGCCTGAAGCCATGCGCGTACTCGCTGAGTTCCTGAATTTCAAGAATGACTACTATGGGGCAGTGCAATGTGCACTTCTGTCTATTGACGGCGGTGACGACTACTCGAAGAGAATTGTTCGTGAAGTGCTTGGCAATGCCTCTCACCAGATGATGCAGACGAATCGTGGTTTAGCTCCACTTAGCTTCGTAATCATCGAAACCCTCCGTGAAAACGGATTCGACTCGATCCTGAGGGAGCATTTCAGCGAGCTCAATCCTGATCCACATCCTGAAATTCGCATCGCTGGTTTTCTCAAAGGAGTGCGGTCATGAGCGGCGTTCAAGTGTGGGATAACAACAGCTCTGACGAAGAGCAGGAAGAATTTGAGTGCCTGGATTGCGGGTGCACCACGTCCGAGGCTGATTTCGAGTCAGTCGACGATGAGCTGAACCAGCAACGTCCGCGCTGCCCTGACTGTCAAAGTTCGCACCGAATCTCCCGCGCAACCTGCGACTGCGGTGAGCCGGCGACTCATGAGGTTGAGTCAGGGTTCGTTTGCGACGATTGCCATGACCACTATGTCAGCGGGTACATACGGGACTAACGCCTAAGGGGCTGGGGCGTGCGTAATTGCTCGCACGCTCCCGCACACCAATGAGACTTCGAGCATTCGACTTTTCAGCTCACCCCGGTTAAGCCTGGAATGGGTGGCCGGATGGCGTGGAATCCGCAATAGACTGCGCTACCTGAAAGTTTCCATTTCAATTCCCTATTTTGAGGCCTGGCTGTTTCCGATACTGACCCCGCACGCAAATTCCTGCGGGCATCATCTGAAGGAGACGGCCATGAGCCAGAAAAGTGATCAAGACAACCACGCCAACCAGTTGAACCCGAACAGTGACGCCTACTGGGAGTCGCGTGGGTACGATGAGCGTCCTGAGGACTGGGATGATCGAATTTGATCATCCGAACTGAAGGCGCCTGTGTGGCGCCTTCAGTTTTCAATGGGCTTGCCCAGCAAGTGGCGCGCCGTTCGGTACTCTGTGTCATACACATCCATGAGCGAGATCAGCAGCTCTGTCGGCCAACCCGCGTGCTGCAAATCTCGAATGACTATGGACATGGTCTCGGCAAAGCGAAAAATGCAGGCACCTTCCCAGTACCCCGCTGTTGCATCAAGTGGAAGCTCCCCCCTTTCCTTAATGTGCAGGTCGTAACTAACCCTGATTAGATCCAGAAGCATTTGGAAAGACGGACGCCCGCCTTTGAGCTGAACCCAGTTCCGCAGCAAACGAATTCGTGACTCCGGCTCCATGCCATCGTGTGCAGCCCAGAGCTTTCCGAGGTAAGTGACAGGCCCAGGCCTTTTCTTGGTTAAACCTGCAAGGGACGCGAGCTTTTCGAGTGCTGCCTGCATGGGGTTTGACCATGACTGGGTTGATGCGCACCACTTCGGTATTACCCAGGTTGCACGGATGACATTCTGTGTCCCTTCCTCTACTTCGAACTCCCAGTTAGCTACCTGCGAATCTGCCATAAACCATGCGGCCAGCCTGAGCAGTGTCGCCAGACTATCGGCAGACATCAGCTGAGCAAGTGCCCTGCTCTGAACAAGCTCGTCTTCGCTGAGGTCGTTAATCAGGTCAAGCATCGACCGACGGCTTGCAGGGCATCCGAGCAGTGCGACCACCCCTGATGAGGTGTAGGCAAAAAAACGATCACGCTTATCAGGCAATGAGCGAATCACTTGCCCGCTAAGCTCCGAGAGCGTGTAGAGCTTGTCCTTCCAGTAGTCCATTGCCACAGGATTAAGTCGAGACAGCTCAAGCAACCCAAGCCAGCATGTGACTGTGGGAACTGTAAAACCATTTTCCATTTGAGCTATGGAGAGCTCTGTTGACTGCCGAGACATAGGTACAGCTCGGATGAACTTCTGTTGCGCCTTGATGGAAACATCTGATTCAGATTTCAAAAGGTACTTCAGCGCAGTTTTGCTCGTTGGGAGCCCTCCGCGAATCTCCCTGCTTGCCTCCCACAGCGAGCGGAGATTGATATCCAATAAGGCGTACACCTTCTCCACTGGAAGCAACAGCACAGCCTCACGGAGGTAAACCTCCTTGCCCCCAAATGCTGCCAGGTATTCTGATATTTCATCCTGGCTGAGCAGGACGCTGTCTTCATGACTCGAAGTTTTTGCATTCATTAAGTCGGGCCGCCCAAGCCATCGACTGGAGCGAAGATCCAGCCTTCCTTTATGGGCACATTCAGATCCGGCTGGAGAAGCTTTTCCGGCTGAAAGTGAAATAGCCAGGCGATCAAGGCACAGGTCAATGCGTCGAGCTGATCGCCATGCTGGAAACCCTCTGGCAGCTCACCACCGGCTTGTCCCCTGATACCGAATTCTTGGTGCAATTCAGCCATGGTGGCTGAACGCTTGCAGGCACTGGGATATGCCTCAATAGCACGCAGCCGCACACTGTCCGTCCATATCCCGCAGTCCTCAACTTGAGGAGCGAAGCGAGCCAGCACATGCATGCCCTTAGTTGCCTGGCTACCAATCATGTCCTTCAACGCTGATAGCGGACTGAGTCCACGCTCAAAAAGAAGGCGCTCAGTTCGGCGAAAGAGGTATGGGTTTTCAGATGACCGATCAATCGAATCAGCCGCATTGCCGTTTACTAGCAGATCAACGAATCCCTGAGAAAAACCCAACGGGGTATCGATGGCCAAAACAACTGGTGCGGATCGGTCATGATCTTCAACTTCGCAAAGACTGAGGATTCGAAGAAGGAAGTCATCTGTACCTACAGACTGATTGATCACGCGGCGCAGGCTGCCGCGCCATGGCTCACCCATGAGTTTGCGCTGGCTATCGAGTACGACCAAGGCATCGCGACTGGAGGGGTTCTTGTCGCAGTTCCAGGCACCTACGTCCCAGCCAATGAAAAGCTCGGAGCATGCAGTAGTCGTCATGCTTTCCCCCTCGCTTGCTGGTGCACATAAACTTCCAAGCTCTTCAACTGCATCACTTGCCCCATCTGACTAAATGCTTCAGTCACTACCAACCAACCCCAGCAGGATCTGCTCCAAACGATCCGCCTCGTAAAATACAGAGCAGGCGATAAATGCAGATTGGAGAGAAATCCTCTTACTGGCTGATCGAAATAGTCATGTAAACCAGCTAAATCAGCGGGTTAGGGAAATTCGGATTGCTGATGGGGAGTTGGACAAAACAGCCGAAAAAGTTGTCCTAGTGAGCAATGATCGAGGCTATTCACGGCAACTTGAGCTTTGCCCTGGTGACCGGATCATGTTGCGTAAAAACGCAAAGGTTGATCAGACGCCAGTTTTCAACGGCGACCGGGCGACGGTCATCAGTATCGAAGATCACGCGTCCGGGACTGATGGCATAGAGATTGAAACAGTTGTGCGTGCCCGCCTGGATCGCTCAGGCACCGAAATCTGCTGGCGTCTCAGTGACTATGACAAGTTGGATCATGCTTACGCCATGACAGTCCATAAGTCACAGGGACTGACTGTCGAGCATGCGTTCTATCTCGCAAGCGAGACAACTGACCGGCGCTCCGCTTACGTCGCATTTACGCGATCCAAGGCTGCCTGTCCGTTTTACCTGGCCTCTGAATGCGAAGCCGATTTCGCGAATCGAACGAGCGCTTTTAAATCAAAAATGACAGCACTCGATGCTGATATAGGAACGAAGCAACGAACGCTCCATACATATGTCGGCAAACATGAAGCAGCAATTCGCACACCTCAGCCAGCAACTAAGGAATTGCTGGAAAAGGCCGGGATTCATTTTTCATACCCCGAAGAGATTAAGTGTATTTCCAGCACAGCCTCTGAGCAAATTGCAAATCTGCCCCGTGTCCGACAAGTCAGGGAGCTCAAAACGAGCCCTCTTATAATGCTAAAACTGTTGCTTCTACGTTTACGGGAACGACTAAAAACCCTCACTCTGACAGAAACCTTTCACCCCCAACGTAACTCAACAAGCACAGGACTAGATGCCCTACAATGCTCCAGTTTACTTAGCACGGCACACCCTGAAGTGTCACTTTGAATGGCAAGTTCAGAATCGAGTAGGAGGCGGGGTTGCCCCCGCCGTCCTCTCACACCACCGTACATACGGTTCCGTATACGGCGGTTCCTGCCTACTGACCAACAGCGTCAGCGAGCTTGGTTCCGTTGATGTGTCGCCTGCGGTATCTAAGCGCCCAGACCGGCCCTCGAAGCTTCCGGCTCCTACCTCCTGATGGTCTCGACCCCCGCTACGCGGAGTTTCTGCTTTACGATCCAACAGAGATCACACCCGACTGTCCACTCATGGCAGGTTCAGCCCTTCGTCACTCCGGTTTCGAGCAACTACTACGGCCTCGGCTGACTT
>NZ_FOWX01000053.1 GCF_900115555.1 Pseudomonas borbori | reverse complement strand
CAGATCGTCGCCAAGGCCCGCGACAAGGGCCTGATCCTGCTGTCCTGCGGCACCTACGGCAACGTGCTGCGGGTGCTGGTGCCGCTGACCGCCGAGGATGCCTTGCTCGACAAGGGCCTGGCGATCATTGCCGAGTGCTTCGACGAGCTGGTCTGACGATTGTGCCGCGCGCCTCGGTGCGCGCGGCGCACCCTACAATCGCCGACCATCGTCCCGGCGACGGCTGAGAATGCGCTCGGGTACAATGCGCCCCTTTCGTGAATGCCACTGAGGTGCGCCATGCAATCCTTCGCCATCGCCCCGTCGATCCTCTCCGCCGATTTCGCCCGTCTGGGCGAGGAAGTGGACAAGGTGCTCGCCGCGGGTGCCGACATCGTGCACTTCGATGTGATGGACAACCACTATGTACCCAACCTGACCATCGGCCCGATGGTCTGCGCGGCGCTGCGCAAATACGGCATCACTGCGCCGATCGACGCACACCTGATGGTCAAGCCGGTGGATCGAATCATCGGCGACTTCATCGAGGCCGGTGCCAGTTACATCACCTTCCACCCGGAGGCCAGCGAGCATGTCGACCGCTCCCTGCAGCTGATCAAGGCTGGCGGTTGCAAGGCCGGCCTGGTGTTCAATCCGGCCACCCCGCTGGAGGTGCTCAAGCACGTCATGGACAAGGTCGACATGATCCTGTTGATGAGCGTCAACCCGGGCTTCGGCGGGCAGAAATTCATCCCCGGTACCCTCGACAAGCTGCGCGAGGCACGTGCCCTGATCGACGCCAGCGGCCGCGATATCCGCCTGGAAATCGACGGCGGGGTCAATGTGCAGAATATCCGCGAGATCGCCGCTGCCGGGGCCGACACCTTCGTCGCCGGTTCGGCGATCTTCGGCCAGCCGGACTACAAGGGCGTGATCGACGCCATGCGTGCCGAGCTGGCCCAGGTGCGCGGGTGACCGCACTGCATGCGCTGTTCCAAGGCGAGTTGCCACGTCTGGTGATGTTCGACCTGGACGGCACTCTGGTTGATTCGGTGCCGGATCTGGCGGCGGCGGTGGACAAGAGCCTGCTCCAGCTCGGCCAGCCGGCGGCCGGAGTCGAGCAGGTGCGCGACTGGGTCGGCAATGGTGCGCGGGTGCTGGTGCGCCGTGCCCTGGCCGGTGGTCTGCAGCACGAGCATATCGATGAGGTCGACGCCGAGCAGGCGCTCGAACTGTTCATGCAGGCCTATGCCGATGACCACAGCCTGACCCGGGTTTATCCGGGGGTACGGGAAACCCTCGACTGGCTGCGCGCGCAACGGGTCGAGCTGGCGATCATCACCAACAAGCCGGAGCGCTTCGTTGCGCCGTTGCTGGATGCCAAGGGCCTGGGCAGCTATTTCCGCTGGATCATCGGCGGCGACACCCTGCCCCAGCAGAAGCCCGACCCGGCCGCGCTACTGCATGTGTTGCAACTGGCCCGGGTCGAGGCACGGCAGGCGCTGTTTATCGGCGATTCGCGCAATGACGTGCTGGCGGCCAAGGCGGCCGGTGTGCCTTGCGTGGCGCTGAGTTACGGTTACAACCACGGTCGGCCGATCGCCGAAGAGGGCCCGCTGCGGGTGCTGGATGATTTGCGCCAGCTGCTGGTTGCCGGCTAAGAGGCTGGGAAAATAGCGAAGGCCGTCGCGAGAGCGCCGTCGAGCGAGCGAAACAAGGCGCGCTATGTGAAAACGAGGGAGTTTGGCGAGCCAAATGACCGAAGTTTTTGCGTAGCGCAACGCAGTCGCAGCCGCCCGGCGGCGGTCGCAGCAGGCAAGCGGTTTTTTCTCAGCCTCTATGCCGCGCGGGCCGGGTTGCTTAGGTCTGGCGGCTGCGCTAGTGTTGCCAGACTTTACTCCTGCCTAAGAGAGCTCCGTGGTGGTTACCTGCACGCGCTGGTCCGCAAGAACCGGTATGAAAATCATCAAGGCCCTGGCCCGTTGGCGCTGGCGCCTCTGACCTGATCTTGGCCGCAATGGCGGCGCGTTTGCACACGACCGTTTACCCTCAAGCCACGAGGCTGATATGACCCGCGAAGAATTCCTGCGTTTAGCCGCTGCCGGCTATAACCGCATTCCGCTTGCCCATGAAACCCTGGTCGACTTCGACACACCGTTGTCGATCTACCTGAAACTGGCCGATGAGGCCAACAGCTACCTGCTGGAGTCGGTGCAGGGTGGCGAGAAATGGGGCCGTTACTCGATTATCGGCCTGCCGGCGCGCACCGTGCTGCGCGCCTACGGCCACCGCGTGAGCATCAGCGTCGATGGCGTCGAGGTGGAGCGCCACCAGTGCGCCGACCCGCTGGCCTTCGTCGAGGAGTTCCAGGCGCGCTACCGGGTGCCGACCCTGTCCGGGCTGCCGCGCTTCAATGGCGGCCTGGTCGGCTACTTCGGTTACGACAGCGTGCGTTACGTCGAGCCGAAGCTGGCGGCCGCGAGCCATCCCGACCCGCTGGGTACCCCGGACATCCTGCTGATGGTGTCCGATGCCGTGGTGGTGTTCGACAACCTGGCCGGCAAGATGCACGCCATTGTCCTCGCCGATCCGGCCGAGGAGGGGGCGCTGGAACGAGGTCAGGCGCGCCTGCAGGAGATCCTGCACAAGCTGCGCCAGCCGATCACCCCGCGCCTGGGCGTGGACCTGAATGCGCCGCCCGGCGCCGAGCCGGCGTTCCGCTCCAGCTTCAGCCGCGCCGACTACGAACGCTCGGTCAAGGCGATCAAGGAATATATCCTCGCCGGCGACTGCATGCAGGTGGTGATTTCCCAGCGCATGTCTATCCCGTTCAAGGCCGCCCCTATCGATCTGTACCGGGCGCTGCGCTGCATCAACCCGACGCCCTACATGTACTTCTTCAATTTCGGCGACTTCCATGTGGTCGGCAGCTCGCCGGAAGTGCTGGTGCGTCTCGAGGACGGCCTGGTCACGGTGCGCCCCATCGCTGGCACCCGTCCGCGCGGCGCCAACGAGGAGGCCGATCAGGCCCTCGAACAGGATCTGCTGGAGGATGCCAAGGAAGTCGCCGAACACCTGATGCTGATCGATCTGGGTCGCAACGACGTCGGCCGGGTCGCCAGCACCGGCTCGGTCAAGCTCACCGAGAAGATGGTGATCGAGCGCTATTCCAACGTCATGCACATCGTCTCCAACGTCACCGGTCAACTGAAGGAAGGGCTGACGGCGATGGACGCCCTGCGCGCCATCCTGCCGGCCGGCACCCTGTCCGGGGCGCCGAAGATTCGCGCGATGGAAATCATCGACGAACTGGAGCCGGTCAAGCGTGGCGTCTACGGCGGCGCCGTCGGCTACCTGGCGTGGAACGGCAACATGGACACCGCCATCGCCATCCGCACCGCGGTGATCAAGGACGGCGAGCTGCATGTGCAGGCCGGCGCCGGCATCGTTGCCGACTCGGTACCTGCTCTGGAGTGGGAAGAAACCCTGAACAAGCGTCGCGCCATGTTCCGCGCCGTCGCGCTGGCCGAACAAACCGTCCCTGACCAGAACCCGCGCTGAGGAGTCCTGCCATGCTGCTGATGATCGACAATTACGACTCCTTTACCTACAACGTGGTGCAGTACCTCGGCGAGCTGGGTGCCGATGTGCATGTGATCCGTAACGACGAACTGAGTGTCGCCGAGATCGCCGCCCTGAACCCCGAACGCATCGTGGTTTCGCCCGGGCCCTGTACGCCCAACGAGGCCGGCGTGTCGTTGGCGGTAATCCAGCACTTTGCCGGCAAGTTGCCGATCCTCGGCGTCTGCCTGGGCCACCAGAGCATTGGCCAGGCCTTCGGTGGCGACGTGGTGCGCGCGCGCCAGGTGATGCACGGCAAGACCAGCCCGGTGTTCCACGAAAACAGCGGGGTGTTCGCCGGCCTCAACAACCCGCTGACGGTGACCCGCTATCATTCCCTGGTGGTCAAGCACGAAACCTTGCCGGACGTTTTGCAGGTCACCGCCTGGACCCAGTTCGACGATGGCGCGGTCGATGAAATCATGGGCCTGCGGCACAAGACGCTGAATATCGAGGGTGTGCAGTTCCATCCGGAATCCATTCTCACCGAGCAGGGCCATGAGCTCTTTGCCAACTTCCTCAAACAACAAGGAGGCGTGCGCCCATGAACATCAAGGAAGCCCTCAACCGGGTCGTCAGTCAGCTCGATCTGAGCACTGCCGAAATGCAGGAGGTGATGCGCGAGATCATGACCGGTCAGTGCACCGATGCGCAGGTCGGCGCCTTCCTCATGGGCCTGCGCATGAAGAGCGAGACCATCGACGAGATCGTCGGTGCGGCGCAACTCATGCGCGAGCTGGCCGCGCCGGTGCAGATCGACGCCGAACGCCTGGTCGACACCTGCGGCACCGGTGGCGACGGCATGAATATCTTCAACGTCTCCACCGCAGCGGCCTTCGTCGTCGCGGCGGCCGGTGGCCGGGTGGCCAAGCACGGCAACCGCGCGGTCTCGGGCAAGAGTGGCAGCGCCGATCTGCTCGAGGCCGCCGGGGTCAACCTCGATCTCACCCCCGAGCAGGTGGCACGCTGCGTCGAGAACGTGGGGGTCGGCTTCATGTTCGCCCCGGCCCATCATGGCGCGATGAAGTACGCCATCGGCCCGCGTCGCGAACTGGGCCTGCGCACCATCTTCAACATGCTCGGGCCGATGACCAATCCGGCCGGGGTCAGGCACCAGGTGCTGGGGGTGTTCAGCAAGGCGCTGTGCCGGCCGTTGGCCGAAGTGCTGCAGCGCTTGGGCAGCGAGCATGTGCTGGTGGTGCATGCCCAGGATGGTCTGGACGAGATCAGCCTGGCGGCGCCGACCTTCGTCGCCGAATTGAAAGACGGCGTGGTCAGCGAGTACGTCATCCAGCCGGAAGACTTCGGCATCAAGAGCCAGAGCCTGATCGGTCTGACCGTCGATGACGCCGAACAATCGCTGGCGCTGATCCGTGATGCGCTGACCAAGCGCAAGGGCGAGCAGGGCCAGAAGGCGGCCGACATGATCGTGCTGAATGCCGGGGCGGCGCTGTATGCCGCCGATCTGGCCAGCAGCCTGAAAGAAGGTGTACAACTGGCTCATGATGCGCTGCATACCGGGCTGGCCTGGGAGAAACTGCAGGAACTGGTGTCCTTTACCGCGGTATTCAAGCAGGAGAATCAAGGGTGAGCATTCCAACCATTCTGGAGAAGATCCTTGCCCGCAAGGCCGAAGAAGTGACCGAGCGTCGTGCCATAGTCGGCCTCGCGGAGGTGGAGCAGCAAGCCCGTGCCGCCGATACCCCGCGTGGCTTCGCCCGGGCCTTGCAGGAACAGGCCAAACGCAAGCAGCCGGCGGTGATCGCCGAGATCAAGAAGGCTTCGCCGAGCAAGGGCGTGCTGCGTGAGCTGTTCGTCCCGGCGGACATCGCCCGCAGTTACCAGGCCGGTGGGGCGACCTGTCTGTCGGTGCTGACCGATCAGGATTTCTTCCAGGGCGCCGATCTCTACCTGCAGGAAGCGCGCAACGCTTGTTCGCTGCCGGTGATCCGCAAGGATTTCATGATCGACCCCTACCAGATCGTCGAGTCCCGCGCCCTGGGCGCCGATTGCGTGCTGTTGATAGTCGCGGCGCTGTCCGATGCGCAGCTGGCCGAGCTGGCGGCGACCGCCAAGGCCTTCGACCTCGATGTGCTGGTCGAGGTGCACGACGGCGATGAACTGGAGCGTGCATTGAATACCCTGGATACCCCGCTGGTGGGGATCAACAACCGTAACCTGCATACCTTCGAACTCAACCTGGAGACCACCCTGGATCTGCTGCCGCGGATTCCGCGCGATCGCCTGGTGGTGACCGAGAGCGGTATCCTCAACCGCGCCGATGTCGAACTGATGGAGATCAGCGAGGTGTACGCTTTTCTGGTCGGCGAAGCCTTCATGCGCGCCGACAACCCGGGCGCCGAACTGGAGCGCTTGTTTTTTCCCGAGCGCAAGCGGGTGATCAGTTCGCCTGACGTGGACTGATCTCGACGAATAGTAAAAAGCCGGCGCATGCGCCGGCTTTTTCATACCTGACAACTTCAGCGGGTGCCGAACACCACCATGGTCTTGCCTTTGACGTTGACCAGGCCCTGTTCTTCCAGGGCCTTGAGCACGCGGCCGACCATCTCGCGTGAGCAGCCGACGATGCGACCGATTTCCTGGCGAGTGATCTTGATCTGCATGCCGTCCGGGTGGGTCATGGCGTCCGGCTGCTTGCACAGGTCGAGTAGGGTGCGCGCGACGCGGCCGGTGACATCGAGAAACGCCAGGTCGCCGACCTTGCGCGTGGTGTTGCGCAGGCGTTCGGCCATCTGGCTGCCGAGTGCGTAGAGGATGTCCGGGTCTTGCTGGGTCAGTTCGCGGAACTTGGTGTAGCTGAGTTCCGCCACTTCGCACTCGGTCTTGGCGCGCACCCAGGCGCTGCGTTCCTTTTCCGCGCCGTCCTTGTCGAACAGGCCCATTTCGCCGAAGAAGTCCCCTGGGTTGAGGTAGGCGATGATCATTTCGCGGCCATCGTCGTCCTCGATGAGGATGGTGACCGAGCCTTTGACGATGAAGAACAGGGTTTCGCAGCGATCACCCGCATAGATGATGGTGCTTTTTGCCGTATAGCGACGACGGTGACAATGTGCGAGGAGTTTGTCGAGATTCTTGATTTTAGGTGTAAGGGTAATTGCGACCATGCCCGAGTCCCGAAAATATAAAGGTAAGCCTTTGTCTGACAGGCAATTTCTTATAGTTATCCGGCCCAGTGTGCCAGCAATCCGGCGTCAGCTTAACAAGCGCGCCAAGACCTGGGCCGATTTTGCGACACGGCTAACATCTAGCCGCTGAACTTTCACGCACAAGGGTGTAGCCAGGCAGTGAAAAGGGCTGTGATAAGCTGCGCCCCTTTTTAACAGTGGAGGCTTGCTAATGAAAGCGCGCATTCAATGGGCCGGTGAAGCCCTGTTTATCGGTGAGTCGGGCAGTGGTCACGCGATCGTGATGGACGGTCCGCCGGAGAGTGGTGGGCGTAACCTGGGTGTGCGCCCGATGGAGATGCTGCTGATCGGTCTGGGCGGTTGCAGCAACTTCGATGTGGTCAGCATTCTGAAAAAATCCAGGCAGGCGGTCGAGAGCTGTGAAGCCTTTCTCGAGGCCGAGCGGGCCACCGAAGAGCCCAAGGTATTCACCAGGATCCATCTGCATTTCGTGGTCAAGGGCCGGGGCCTGAAGGAGGCTCAGGTCAAGCGTGCAGTGGAACTGTCGGCGGAGAAGTATTGCTCGGCCTCGATCATGCTCGGTCGTGCCGGTGTAGAGATTACCCATGATTACGAGATCGTCGAACTGGGGTAGGGTGCCGGTAACAAGCTGCAAGCTACAAACCTCAAGTAAACGCGTGAAACACAGCGGCAAAGCTTGACGGGCGGCAGTTGCCGGCCCGGACATTGATTTGCTTGCAGCTACAGCCGATAGGCGCTCTTGGTCATGACCTTGGACAGCAGCGTCATGCCGAATTTTACCGGTGCCGGGAAGCGCAGGCCGCCGGCCTCCAGGGCGCTGGTGGCATGGCGCTCTTCGTCGAGGCGCATCTGCTTGAGTATCGCCCGGGACTTGTCGTCGTTGGCGGGCAGCTGCTGCAGGTGGTCGTCGAGGTGCTTGACCACCTGATCTTCGGTGGCGGCGACAAACCCCAGGCTGATCTTGTCGCTGATCAGGCCGGCTACGGCGCCGACGCCAAATGACAGGCCATAAAACAGCGGGTTGAGCGCGCTCGGGTGGCTGCCCAGCTGGCGGATACGTTGCTCGCACCAGGCCAGGTGATCGATTTCCTCATCGGCGGCATGCTCCATGGCGGCCCGCACGTTCGGCAGCTTGGCGGTCAGTGCCTGGCCTTGGTACAGCGCCTGGGCGCATACCTCGCCCGTGTGGTTGATGCGCATCAGGCCGGCGACATGCCGTGCTGTCGGCTCATCCAGTTCGCTCTCCGCCTGCACGATGGCTGGTGAGGGGCGACTGGGTTGGCCGCTGAAGGGCAGCAGGGTGCGCAGGGCCGCGTCTGCTTGCAGGAACAGGCGGTCTACGGGGGAGTAGTGACGTTCGCTGGCCATCGGGCGCCTCCGGCGAAAAGAGAGTGGCAAGTTTACTCCAATCGGTGCGCCACGACTTGACCGGCGTCAGGGCCGTTCGACTGGACTGGAAGCGGTGTTCAGCCCGGCGGCCAGGTCATCTGCCGTTGCCCGAGGACATGCATGTGGATGTGGTAAACGGTTTGTCCACCCAATTCATTGCAGTTCATCACCACGCGAAAACCGTCGTCACAGCCTTGTTCCTTGGCCAGGCGTTGGGCGGTATAGAGAATGTGTCCGGCCAGGGCCTTGTCGTCTTCGCCGAGGTCGTTGAGGGTGTGGATGTGCTTTTTCGGGATCACCAGGAAATGCACCGGGGCCTTGGGGCCGATATCGTGAAAGGCGAACACCTGATCGTCTTCGTAAAGCTTGCGCGCGGGGATCTCCCCGGCGACGATCTTGCAAAACAGACAGTCCATGGCGCAGTCTCCCGGCCTGTTGAGTGAGGCCCGAGTCTAGCGGGGTGGGTCGATTCCAGCCAGATGACCGCCACAAGGAGTTGGTGTGAAGAACGATATCCACGATCTGGGCCTGGTGCTCGACTCCAGGGTCAAGCTGATCCTCATCGAGTCTTGGGACGAGCCGCGTGTGCTGGAAACCCTGACCGGTCTGGCGGTCAAGCGCGGCCTCGGCTTGCACACCTGGTCGGTGACCGAAGGCCTGCAGCGCCTGGGCTTCGGTGTTGAGCAGTCGGACGAAGCCGCGAGCCAGGAGCCGGAGGCCGCGTTGCGGCTGATCAAGGCCGATCCGCAGGCGAACCTGTATGTGCTGTGCGACCTGCACCCGTTTCTCGCCGATGACCCCAGGCTGGTGCGCCTGCTCAAGGAAATCGCTATGCGCGATACGCCGCAGGCGCCAACCCTGGTGCTGGTTTCCCATGCCTGCAAGCTGCCGGCGGAGGTGCAACGCTTTGCCGCGCGCTTCAGCCTGGCGCTGCCGTCGTAAGACGAGTTGTTGGCGATCGTGCGCGAGGAAGCCAGCCGCTGGAGCGAGCGTAATCGCAATGCCCGGGTGCGCACCGATAACCGTACCTTGCAGCAGGTGGTGAAGAACCTGCGCGGCTTGAGTCATGGCGAAGCGCGGGTGCTGGCGCGCAAGGTGATCTGCGACGACGGCGCGATCACCCAGGAAGACTTGCCGGAGCTGAACAAGACCAAGTTCCAGCTGTTGGATCTGGAGGGGGTGCTGAGCTTCGAGTACGACACCGCACGCTTCGTCGAGGTCGGCGGCTTGAGCAACCTGAAGCGCTGGCTGGCCGAGCGCCAGGGCATCTTTCTCGGCGCCGAGGGAGTCGACCTGCCCAAGGGCGTGCTGCTGGTCGGGGTGCAGGGCGGCGGCAAGAGCCTGGCTGCGAAGGCCGTGGCCGGCTTGTGGGGCTTGCCCCTGCTGCGGCTGGACTTCGCCTGCCTGTACAACAAGTTCTTCGGCGAGACCGAGCGCAACCTGCGCGAGGCCTTGAGCCTGGCCGAGCAGATGGCGCCCTGTGTGCTGTGGATCGACGAGATCGAGAAAGGCCTGGCCAGCGGCGAGCATGACGGCGGCGTCAGCCAGCGGGTGCTCGGCACGCTGTTGACCTGGATGGCCGAGCGCAAGGCGCCGGTATTCATGGTGGCGACGGCCAACGCCATCGACCGCCTGCCGCCGGAACTGGTGCGCAAGCGCCGGTTCGATGAGCTGTTCTTCGTCGACTTGCCCGATCAGGCGGTGCGCGCGGAGATCTTCCGCATTCATCTGGCGCGGCGCGAGCTGGAACCCACCGGGTTCGACCTGCACCTGCTGGCGCTTGCCAGCGCCGGGTTTTCCGGCGCCGAGATCGAACAGGTGGTGGTCAGCGCCCTGTATGCCGCCCAGGCGCAACAACAGGCGGTCGATCAGACCCTGCTGCTGCACGCTATCCACAACACGGCGCCCTTGTCGGTGGTGATGGCCGAAAACCTCAACGCCTTGCGTGCCTGGGCTCAGGGGCGCACGGTCATGGCCTGATCAGCCGCGCCGCGATTTTGCTCACCAGCCAGTGCGACGCCAGACGTGGCACCATGGCCAGCAGCCGATTGCACCAGCCGGGGATGATGATCGCGCGGTTTTTATCCAGCGCCTTGAGCGTGATCAGCACTACCACCTCGGCGCTCATCACGCGCTTGTCGTGTTCGGGCTGCGTGCTGTCCATCCGAGTCGAGCGGAACAGTGCACTGTGCGTCGGCCCCGGGCAGAGCACCGAAACGCTGACGCGGTATTCCTTGGGTTCTTCGCGCAGGCCTTCGGAGAAATGCAGGACATAAGCCTTGCTCGCGTGGTAGTTGCTCAGCCATGGGCCAGGCCGATACCGCTGGAGGCGCCGGTAATCAGGGCATAACGGGGCGTGGGGTTCTCCGTGACGGGGCGGCCTGGAGCTCCCTGGTGTTTCCGGGTTGCCTGGGCCGTCGGCTAAATTACCGCGGCCCGGTGCGGGTTCAATTGCCGGGTGTGCCCAGGATGCTTGGATCCATGCCGCTGAGCGCCAGACCAAGCATGGCGAAGCCGCCAAGGAACAGGGTCAGCAGGCTACCGAGCAGCAATGCCAGGAACAGCCCGGCGAGTATCTTGACTGCAGTGCTGTTGGCCGGCGGCGGCGAGCCAAAGCGGTTGGCGCCCTGGCTGCCGGGGACCACCAGCATCAGCAGCCAGAACACGCTGTTGACGATTGGCACGATATTGAGCAGCAACAGCCAGCCACTCCAGCCGATGTCATGCAGGCGCTGCACGCCGATCTGCACGCTGACCACCAGCATGCCGATCAGTACGGCGATCCCCAGGATGCCGCCGAACACCTCGGAAATGCCGGCTGCAATCGCTACCACACCCATGACCCCTGCGCAGGCGAACATCAGTACCAGTGACCAGGCCAGATAGCGCAGCCGGCCGATCCTGCCGTCGATGGTGAAGACATTCAGTTCGCCGAACGCCGGTAGCTCTTCACCCACTGCCGCCTGGGGCGTGGCATAGGGGGTAGTGGCCGGACTGCTGGCTGGGGCCGCGTGACTCGTCGTCGCCTGACGCGCAACGAACTTCTCGATGATGATACCGCAGGCGGAACATGCTGCTGCCTTGGCTTGCCGGTGGCCGCACTTGGGGCAGTTCATCTCGCTAGCGGCGTCGCTTGCCGCTTCGCCGGAACGGTGATCCTCGGTGTCGACCAGGCTCAGGCTGGCGGCCAGGTCCGGCTCCTTGCGCGCCTTGGCGCCCGCGCGGTGCAGAGCCGCGAGGTATTGATCGGCCTCGCTTTCCTGCAGATCGCGCTTGATGGCGATAGGGCTGCCGCTGAATAGCGCCTTGATTCGCGTGCGGTCACTTTTGAACAGGCGTGCAAGGTTGTCTTGGGCGGTTTCCAGCGCTACTTCAGGCATCAACTCGCCATTGAAGACAATCTTGAAACGGGCTTGGGTCATGCAAGCTTCCTTGTCGGCGCTTATGGGTAAATGGCCACTACAGCCTAGCGGGCCTGCAGGCCTCTGAACAAGCAGCCTAGAGCACAAATATGCTGCCCGCTTCACAGGTTTGCAGGCGGCATCTCGCGGCCGACAAAAGGTTCGTCAGGGGGCGGCATCGCTTGCTGAGCCTTTTGCGCCGAATGCCGGGTAACGAGCCTGGCGATCGATGGCCGAGTCGCCCGTGTTACTCAGGCCCAGTCGGTACTGCCGCATCAGCGCGGCCAACGCTGCTGCAGAAGCTGGGCCCGATGCTGCGCCTCCCGGTACTCGCGATCCAGGCGCGCCACCAGTGCATCGACACTCGGCAGATCGCTGATGGTGCCGACACCCTGGCCGGCCGACCACACGGTTTTCCAGGCCTTGGCCTCGTCGCTGATCGGCTTGAGTTTTTCGCCGTAGTTGATCTCGCCCTTGTTTTGCAGTTGCTTGAGGTCGTAGCCGGCCGCCTCCAGGCTCTGGCGCATGAAGCTGGCCGGCACCCCGGATACCGCCGGGGTGTGGATGATGTCGGCGGCCCGGGCGTCGACGATCATCTGCTTGTAGGCCGGTGTGGCATCGCTCTCCTGGGTGGCGATGAAACGGGTGCCGAGGTAGGCCAGGTCGGCGCCGAGCAGCTGCGCGGCGAGGATTTCATGGCCGTGGTTGAGGCAGCCGGAGAGCAGCAGGGTCTTGTCGAAGAACTGGCGGATTTCCGCAATCAGGGCGAACGGACTCCAGGTGCCGGCATGCCCGCCGGCGCCGGCCGCCACTGCGATCAGGCCGTCGACCCCTGCTTCTGCCGCTTTCTCCGCATGACGGCGAGTGGTCACGTCGTGGAATACCAGGCCGCCATAGCCGTGTACCGCATCGACCAGTTCCTTGACCGCGCCGAGGCTGGTGATGACGATGGGCACGCGCTGTTCGATGCAGATCGCCAGGTCCGCCTGCAGACGTGGATTGCTGCCGTGCACGATCAGGTTGACCGCATAGGGCGCGGATTCGGCCGGCAGGCCGGCTTCGATCTCTTCCAGCCAGGCCTTGAAGGCACCGCTGTCGCGCTGGTTGAGCGCAGGAAAGCTGCCAACGATGCCGTTGCGGCAACAGGCCAGGACCAGCTGCGGGTTGGACACCAGGAACATGGGGGCGGCCACCACGGGCAGGCGCAGACGCTGTTCGAGCAGGGCGGGAAGGCTCATACGGATTCCTCGGCAGGGACTCAGAAGGGTTTGACCACGACCAGGATGACGACCGCGAGCAGGACCAGCACCGGCGCCTCATTGAACCAGCGGTAGAACACATGGCTGCGTTGGTTCTCGCCACGGGCGAAACGCTTGAGCTGGGCGCCGCAGAGGTGCTGATAACCGATCAGCAGGACGATCAGGCTGAGCTTGGCGTGCATCCAGCCCTGGCTGAAGTAGTAGCCGGGGTTGAGGCTGATCAGCCAGATCCCGAAAATCAGGGTGGCGATCATCGACGGCAGCATGATGCCGCGATACAGCTTGCGCTCCATCACGCAGAAGCGTTCGCGGCTGGTTTGGTCTTCGCTCATGGCGTGGTAGACAAACAGGCGTGGCAGGTAGAACAGCCCGGCGAACCAGCAGACCATGGCGATGATGTGCAGGGCTTTGAGCCACAGAAAGAGCATTGTCCGACTCCCGGAAGAATAAATTGGCTCGATAGTAGTGGCCCGTGCCCGATACGTCATCTGCGCGGTTGGCCGTTGGCCGTTACGGCCTTATCATCGACGGCTATCCAATGGCTTTTTGCAAGGGGCAAGTGATGGTCAAGGTCGGTATCGTCGGCGGTACGGGTTACACCGGTGTGGAGTTGTTGCGCCTGTTGGCGCAGCACCCACAGGCGCAGGTTGCAGTCATCACTTCGCGCTCCGAGGCGGGCTTGCGCATCGACGAGATGTACCCGAACCTGCGCGGCCACTACCCCGAGTTGGTCTTCAGCGTCCCGGATGTCGCGACCCTGGGGGCTTGCGACGTGGTGTTCTTCGCCACTCCGCATGGCGTCGCCCATGCCCTGGCCGGCGAGTTGCTGGCGGCCGGGACCAAGGTGATCGACCTGTCCGCCGACTTCCGCCTGCAAGACGCCGAAGAATGGAGCAAATGGTACGGCCAGCCCCACGGTGCGCCGGATCTGTTGCCGGAGGCGGTCTATGGCTTGCCGGAGGTCAACCGCGAAGCGATCAAGCAGGCGCGCCTGATCGCCGTGCCCGGTTGCTACCCGACCGCCGCACAGCTGGGCTTGATTCCGCTGCTGGAGGCCGGCCTGGCCGACAGCTCGCGGTTGATCGCCGACTGCAAGTCCGGGGTCAGCGGTGCCGGGCGCGGTGCCAGTGTCGGTTCGCTGTTCAGCGAGGCTGGTGAGAGCATGAAGGCCTACGGCGTCAAGGGCCACCGCCATCTTCCGGAAATCTGCCAGGGTTTGCGCCGGGCGGCGGGCTCCGCGGTGGGGCTGACCTTTGTGCCGCACCTGACCCCGATGATTCGCGGCATCCATGCGACCCTGTATGCGAGCGTGGCGGACAGGTCAGTCGACCTGCAGGCGTTGTTCGAACAGCGCTATGCCAACGAGCCGTTCGTCGACGTGATGCCTGCCGACAGTCACCCTGAAACCCGCAGCGTGCGGGGCGCCAATGTCTGTCGCATCGCCGTGCACCGCCCGCAGGATGGCGACCTGGTGGTGGTGCTGTCGGTGATCGATAACCTGGTCAAAGGCGCATCCGGCCAGGCCGTGCAGAACATGAATATCCTCTTCGGCCTCGACGAGCGACTAGGGCTGGCGCATGCGGCCATGCTGCCCTGATGGCCGGCTGGGAAGTCCGCCCCAGCGACCCGCGTCGCGCCGCTCGCGTGCGATGGGGGCTGCTGTTGTTGCTCCTGGCTGTTCCCGCCGCGTTCTATGCGGGAGTCTGGTGGCAGTTGCGCGCGACCCAGTCGGTCGAGGTGGAGCGCCAGCCGATGCAGGAGCGCGTGATCGCGCTGGAGCAGGAGTTGGAACAGTTACGCCAACGCCTGGTTGTGGTCGGCAGTGGCGAGAAAGTCGCACAGCAGGCCAACGAACAGAGCCGGTTGACCATCAAGCTGCTTGAAGAGCAAATCTTCAAGCAGCAACAGGATCTGGCGTTCTATAAAGGCGTGTTGGCGCCAGCCAGCCGTCGGGAAGGCCTGCGTATCCGCACCTTTGAGCTGCAGGCCACGGACAGGCCGATGCATTTTCGCTACAAAATACTGCTCAGCCGGGTGGGCAAGGACGACAAGCCGCTCGAGGGCCAGTTAATGGTAACGGTGGAGGGGCGTCAGGACAGTAAGGCGGTCAGCTTGCAACTGGCCGCATTGACGCAAGACTTGCCTGATCAGTTCAGTGGTCAGGCGATCCCCTTCGCCTTCAAGCATTTCCAGGCGATTCCTGAAGCTGGACGCTTCGCCGAGCTGAAGTTGCCTGAAGGCTTCGCACCGCATCAGGTCAGGGTGCGTGCCGAAGTCAAAGGTGAAAAGCCGTTGGAGCGTACATTCAAATGGATCGACCAGGAGTGACAGCCTCGCATGTGGAATAAAGATAAACGCAAGACCGACCTGCAGCGTTTCACGGGCAAGACCAGCCTGATTGCTGCAGGGGCGGAGCTCAATGGAGACTTACGCTTTCACGGGGCGGTCCAGGTCGATGGTCGGGTCTGCGGTAATCTGCAGGCCTGTGATGGAATGGTTCGGGTCAGTGCCGAGGGGCAGGTTGAAGGTGAGATCCGCGCCCCCCGCATAGTGATCGACGGAGAGGTGATCGGTGACGTTTACGCCAGCGAGCACCTGGAGTTGGGCAGTCGTGCCCGCGTGTGCGGTACCCTGTATTACGGATTGATGGAGATGGCCATGGGGGCGCAGATCGAGGGGGGCTTACGCCCACTCAAAGAGCAGCCGCGACCATTGGAGTTGCCGGAGAATCTGGTTTCTGCAGAATAGTTGACCGCTTTTGTAGGGTAAGTGGATAATGCAGAGCCTCAACGCAGTATGGCGTCTAGCGCCGGGAGATAGTCAGCATGAGCGTCGAAACCTTCACCCCCACAGCTTTGCTATTCACGCAGGGCGCGGCGAGCAAGGTGAAGAGCCTGGTCGATGAAGAGGGTAATCCTCGCCTGAAGTTGCGCGTGTTCGTGACGGGCGGCGGCTGTTCGGGTTTCCAGTACGGCTTCACCTTTGATGAAGAAGTCGCCGATGACGACACCATTGTCGAGCGCGAAGGAGTGAGCCTGGTCGTCGATCCGATGAGCTTCCAGTACCTGGCGGGTGCCGAAGTGGATTACCAGGAAGGCTTGGAGGGGTCGCGTTTCGTGATCAAGAACCCAAACGCCACCACTACCTGTGGCTGTGGTTCGTCCTTCTCGATCTGACCATCAGGGCGCCGATGATTGACGCCGTGCCCCGTTTCGACGGGGCTTTTTCGTTGTGCGCCAGGCATGGCGCGTTGCGCGCAAGCGCAACCAGCTTGGCTGTGGTGGCC
>NZ_FOWX01000054.1 GCF_900115555.1 Pseudomonas borbori | reverse complement strand
GGTCTCCTCACCCATGACGTGTTTGCGGCAACCGCATTCGCAGGTCAGTTCGTGCTCGGGCAACTCGTGAATGACTTCGATGCGAGGCAGTTCGGCCGGCAGTGACTGGCGCTTGCCACGCGGTTTGCTGACGGCGACAGGGCGCAGTTCGACCGTTTCGACGTCGTCCTGACCATCGCCATTGGGCTGCTCGGCCAGCACCTCGGCCTTGTTGAGCAAGGGCAATCGCGGCGACTCGGGATCGCTGGTCTGCTCGGACTTGCGGCCAAACAGGCGATCACGCAGCAAGGCAACCTGCTCTTGCAGTTGCGTGATCTTGCCCAGATTCGACTGACGCTCCTGCAGCACGTCAGACAGCAGCTGCTTGAGCGTTTCGGGGTCGTCAGGAAGGGTTTCGGGCACGGAAATCATGCCGTGGATTATACCGGCTCAGGTCACGAAACGCGGCGTCAAAACCTGATGCGGGCGGTTGCGTTGCGCCACAGGTCGAAACCATCCAGCAGCCAGTTCAATTCCTGGACCGTCAGCACGATGGCTTCGTCTTGATCGTCTGGCGATGTTTTGAATCGCTCGGCATCAAGGCGCTTGAGCCACAGACAGAAGCCGTTGCGCTCCCAATACAAGATCTTCACCCGGTTACGCGACTTGTTGAGAAAGACGAACAGTACCGTGTCGAACACGGCTACTTTGATGTCCAGCTCGACCAGGGCGGCCAGGCCGTCGATGGACTTCCGAAAATCCACCGGCTTGGGGTAGAGGTAAACGGCTTTGACCCTGGGGTCGGAACGCATCATGAGCGGGCTCCAGAAAGAAATCGGGAGCACAGCATCAGGTTGTGTAGGGGTCATTTGAAGGTGGGATTTATGGAGCGATTACTTTGATTTTAGGGAAAGGATGGCCTGCTGCATGACGACATGTGGCAGGTCATCAGTCGCTGTTTTGGATGATAGAAAGGAAGGGATTCAAAAGCAGCTCCGTTGCTAAACTTATCCACAATTGCTGATGCTGAAATCAGCAATCCGCCCTGGGTCAAATTTCAATCGGCAGGGTGGGTCAATTTTCCATCAGCGCCAACAGGATTACCCGACCAGGGCGGCCAGGCCGTCGATGGACGTTCTAAAGTCCACGGGCCTGGGGTACAGGTAGACTTTTTCGACTTTGGCGTCGGGCCGCATCATAGCGGCTGGCTTCAGAAAGAAATCGGATCACAGCATTGGCTGGCCTTTGGATCATTTGAAGACGAGGTTTATGGAGCGCTTAGCCTTCGGACTGCTTCACGTACACCTTCAAGTCCCATCGACGCGCAATTGATCCGGCTCAGTGTCCGGGGCGCGGGAGTCCTGTCGGTGCTTCCCTTTGGCTACGTCCCTTTCCTCCACTATCTCCGCAGGGCCAGGCCCTATGTTCGATGGTTTCCCAGGTACTACGGACGTATACGACTTCTCAGCGACGTGAACAGCAGGCTTATGGCATGGCCTTTCCTGCTCCGCCCGGTGTTTACGCACCGGGCACCGCTGAGATCTCCCAGTTTCTGTGCGAAGGACTTCCCGACGTGCACAGAGTCGATGCCGTCGAGCAGCCAGTTCAGCTCATCGACCGTCAACTCGATCGCCTAGTCATCGGCATCGGCATCGGCATCGGCATCGGCATCAAGCTTGGTCTTGAAGCGCTCGGCTTCCAAGCGCTTGTCGCTTCCACCAGCTCCGGCACCGTCCGGCTCAAGGGTGGCATCATCTGCCGCACCCCACTCCCGATGCGCTATCGAATAACGCACCACACGGCTTTCACTTCCGCCCACCGACCAAGACTCATCGAATCAATTCACACGGCAACTATTCTGACGCGGCGGGAGGGGGGGGCAACAAAACAAATGGGCGGCAGTCTTTACCAACATCTTTAAGTAAGAATCCGGAAAGTGCAGGAATCAAGATTAAGGCGCCCAGCATATTCCAAATAAACATAAATGTAAGGAGTACCCCCATATCTGCCTGAAACTTTATAGGTGAGAAAATCCAGGTCATAACGCCAGCAGCCAAAGTAACCCCGATAAGAGCAACTACTTTCCCGCTACTTCTGAGGGACATTAAGTAGGAATCTTTCAAAGAATACCCTCCCCGCTGATTCTTTAGCTGGTCGCTCAGCAAATACATAGCGTAATCTATTCCAGTTCCCACACCCAGCGCAACTACGGCCAGAGTCCCCACCTTAATTCCGATACCGAGGTACGACATAAGCGCATAAGTGAGTACCGATGTAAGCATTAGTGGGAGCAAGGCAACTACAACAGCAGCTATACTCCTGAAAGCAATATAACTTAATACGATCACTGCGAGATAGACATATATTAACGTTGCGAGACTAGCCTCTTTGACGACAATATTTCGAACGGCGTCAATACCCGCACTTCCTGCTGCAAGCAAAAACTGTCGCTCATCGGTACTTTCGGCAAGGGCGTAATCCTCTGCCGTAGTTAAAACCCCCTGCAAGGTATCTGCTTTGTGATCACTTAGATATGCTAAAACAGGGACTAAGGAGCACTCTTTGTTAACCAACTCACTCCCCCACCCTGACATTTCATGTGTCGCCAAACTTGATATTTGCTCATTTCGAGGTAAAGTGAACCATTTCGGGCTACCCTCAAAAGTTCCTGCTACATGTTGGCGAACACTGTCTGCTAATGAAGCAGTTGCCATCACCCCAGGGGCGGTAGATAATTTTTGCTGCAGTCTATCAATTGCAACCAGTGTAGAAAGACTTGAACACTGACCTACTGGCGTCTTGACCATCACAGCAAACACATCAGAACTCAAAGAATAATGCTTATTGATATACCCAACGTCAATATTATATTTAGAGCTAGGCCAAAGCTCTGGAGCCCCAGCATCCAGGTCACCTACTTTTACTTGCATGCTCCCATATATTCCGAAAACACCTAACAATGTTGCTGCGAACAGTACCCCCCCCCCCCAGCCAGGCTCCACAAGTTTAGCTGCCCATCGATAGATTTTTACAGACTCAAGTGAGTTATTATTACCAAAAGCCAACGCCGAAGAAGCCCGTCTCTTCGCTTTTTCACCGATTCCAGCATATGAAAAAAGAATTGGCAGCAGAAAAAGGTTCGTAATTATAAGCGCACCGATGCCGACACTAGCAGTAATTGCAAGCTCACGAATTACCGGAATATCGATAACCACCAATATCGCAAAACCAACCGCATCAGAAAGGAGAGCGGCCATACCCGGGATAAAAAGTCGACACAAGGTATTTTCAGATGCTGAAACTTTATCAACTCCGTCAGCAACCGCGCCGACCACACCATTCATTATCTGCGCGCCGTGGCTAACACCGATGGCAAAAACAACGAAAGGTACTAATACAGTGTAAGGATCCAATGAAAAATCGAAAACAGCAACCAATCCCAACTGCCAAACAACCGCCATCAAAGAGCAAAAAAGAACAAGCGACGCACAACGAATTGAGTGCACATACCAATATAGCAAAGCACCAACAAGCAATATTGTAATTAAGAAGAATAGCGCTATATACAAGAAACCATTGATTAGCTCGCCAATCAGTTGAGCAAAGCCTACAACTCGAACATTGATATTGTGATCAGCGACCACGCGTAACACCTGTTCATCTAGCAAAGTAACGAACTTTGCGTAATCCACAGGCTCACCTGTCTCTGCATCTATTGATAACAAAGGCACCTTTATCATACTAGAACGCATATCGGCTCCGACAAGCGTTCCCAGCAATCCCGCTTTTCGAATATTATCTTCCAACTCCTTAATAGTTTTCTTCGTTCCGTCATAGCTTCGAGGCATTACAGGACCGCCTGCGAAGCCCTCCTCTGTGACTTCGGTCCACCTTACTGCTGGCGACCACAACGACTGCATCCACGCCCGGTCAACACCTGGCAAAAGAAAGACAGCGTCATTTAGCTTGGCTAGAGCATCCAGATAGTCAGGCTGAAGTATAGAGCCATCTCTGTTCTCCACCACGATACTCAGAGAGTTTCCAAAACCCTGAAGATCTTTTATGTTTCCGAAATAGTTTTGCATGTACGGATGTTTTTGTGGTAACATCGCCTCAAAATTGGCATTGAAACTAAGTTTCGCTGCTTGAACTGCCAAGAGAATAGTAATTATGGCGCAAACAGCCAGAAAAAAATTTCTCTTTCGGAAAAGAACCAAAGCTAACTTCGGAATACTTGAATTACGCAATGGAGGAACTTCAATCTGACTTGAAAGCTTATTGTATTCCACGAAAGGCATCCTCTTATTTTTCATGTCCGGACCGTAACAGTGTGACTCCGTGAGAACCCACTGCAACTATCGCATGATTTTTAGAATTGGAAACAACATCAGAATACATTTTACCCATAACATCGTCCTCGCTTGTGACCTTCACAAACTCAGTGGAGCCAACATGACTCACAAACAACTCGGCCTTGTTAGTCACCAGCGCAATATTTCCGCGAATATCGATATCGCCCCCGGTTATTGTATTTTTAACAGGGAATGGCATTCTAGACCATTGCATACTATTCAAAGCTAAGCTATATACGTTCCCGCTCATTCCGAAGCTAACAACTCCAACCTCATCGTCAACCAGTACCCCCGAAAACGAACCAGTATATGGTGAGCGACGCTTATCAAAGCGATCCGTTTCTACGTTATAACTAAAAACTATCCCTTGCTCGCTAGCGACGAAAACCGAATTACCTTTACCTGCTATTGCATTAAGGTTCAGTCCATCTTCGTTGTCAAAGCCGTGATACATCGGCACCCAAGTGACTCCCCCATCGTTCGTTCTAAAAGCGATTCCAAACGAACCGACTACATAGCCCTCAATTTCATCTTTAAACCAGACGCTTAAAAATGGATGCCCTTCTTTTTCTACCCAATCAGCTTCTGAAAGCGCCTTTTCGGCTATGCTAGCATCAATGGAATTTGGCCCTCGATAGTAGTCCCGCATAATCTGTGCAGCCTGAAAGCTGTCCAACTGCTTGACCCACGTTTCGCCCCCATCTTTTGTATGCAAGACCACTCCGGAATGACCTACCGCCCAGCCTTGTTTAATGGTTGGGAAATAGACATCCACAAGATCAATACTTACAGGCACCTCGACCTGGATCCAGGTTTTACCACCATCATCCGAAATAATAATACGACCCCGCAGCCCTACGGCCACTAAACGAACCCCGGCAGTAGTAATTGCAGTAAACTGTTGGTTAAGTGGCTTAGGAACAATTATCGACGGAGTGTAGACTGGATCTTTACTATCGACATTTAGAGCTAACACGTTTGAAAAATGAGTCAGCGCTAGAATAGCTACACACACTCCCGCTAACCGCTTTGCCATGCCTATCACTCCAAAATATATCACTTACAAAAGCGGGTGGGCATCACCACCCGCATCTCAAAAAACCGTTAACCTAACGGGAGCCGCGTTGCTGCATACCTTGCTGCGACCACCACCGATCGTCCTTCGGCTCAATGTGCACTTCACCACCATACTTGGTAACAAGCGTGGTTACTGTGTACGTCCCCTTTGAGAAATCATAATGGGTAAACGGAACCGGGCCTACAGGTGCAGGAACTTCGTAATGAGGCGCCATATGGTTGTAACCCGCTCTAAACAAACTACCATCTGAACCATAAAGATCGACCGCCCCAGCCGCAAAGCTATCTTCATCCCAGAAATAAACTCGACGCTGGTAAATATGGCGTTCGCCAGGTTTTAATACCCCATCTACCACCCACACCCGGTGCAATTCCCATCTTACGCAATCGGGATTTTGATGATTAGGCATCAGAAGCTTATCAACAGGGCAGCGCTCTGGATCCGTTGTCACGTAGGTATTGTAAGGAATGAACACTTCCCGCTTCCCTACAGTTTTAAACTCGAACTTATCCATCGCACCAGTAAACAATTTGATATCATCAAATGTGTTTCCACCACCAGTGTTAGGGTTCGGTGTGTCGTAAGAAAGCTCCGGTGCACGCTTCACTCTACGCTGTCCTGGCAGATACTGAAAAGCTTGCCGAGGAAATTGCATCGGATTTACAGCATCAATTAGCATGATTTGCTCACCAGCAATACGAGCAGGCTCATCAACCTTATACCAAAGCTTGAAATAATCCCGAGGATTCTCAATGTTACGATCATAATATGGATATTGTTGAATCGCTTGAACTCCGCCGGCCATTACAGCTCTACCAGTGGAGTCTACCGCATAACTCTGCTGCTTCAGCTTGGTCGCGTGCCCCTGAAAAGCCAGGAGAGCATTCCACATAACTTCATATCCACTTTTTGGAATAGGAAATGGGTACCCACCGGCACACTTCTCGCCTGTGATTCCTAGTCCGCCCTGAGTGCTCTCGCACTGGGTAGCATTAGCAATCGTTTTCTGCATCACATGCTCTGGCACGGCTGCCGTTCGACGCGTCGGATAGACATCAATACGAAAGGTCTTGTACCGACGCATTAACTCTTTCGTTCCCTCTGTCAATTTATCCTTATAGTCTTCCATATTCGACTGGTCAATTGAGTACAATGGTACTTCATCAGGGAAAGGTGAAGGACGTTTCCCCGGGGTAGCAGGATCATAGTTAGCTGGTGGCGTGGTAAGTCCTCCAGTGTATGCCGGAATGGTTCCTTCAGCATTCCCAGAAGTTTCAGCACCTAACCAAGTCAAACTTGAGCCTAACTGCTTCGCTTCTTCAGGGCTGACTGCCGCCGATGCGGACGCCACACATATTAGCCCTACGCTCAACGCGACTGTTATCTTGCTTACCAACATAATTTATCTCCTGACTATATTTGTTTTTGGCTTCAGAATGATGTTTCATATGTCATGCTCACCCAACCGCGATCACTAAGAGGCTGGTCACCGTTGAACGCACCATCACTTTTAATATCAAGCAAGTAGTCTATATAGCGAAGGGTCACCTTGTGCTGCTTTACGATGTCTGCCTTTAACCCTATGCTATAACTTCCTTGCCCCTCGAATCCTCCACCGAGTGTCGAAGCGTTCCCACTAATTCCCTGCGAATAGGAAATGGGCATCGATAGATCTACGGAAGGAAAAACGCTGAACCAGGTTGGTTCAAACGTCGCAGCAATTTTGTAGAAGTTTTTTGTCACACACCCGGTGTGTCCATCGACGGCAAGACAACCTGCTGTCCCCTTGGCTGCAAAAAGATCCTCATTTTTCCGAACTCGATCCCAACGACTGTAGGTACCTTCCAGGACATAATTTGCTGTATCGAATAAGGCGGTTTCCCCAATCAATCCGATAGCATTCACTATAACGTGATAGGTATCGCCCCGCGCACCTTCTGTAGACACTGCGGTATTGCTCACCAACGCGGTATTTTTGCGATATATCAGCTCAGTCCCAACCGAAATACCTGAAATATTTGTCCCCAAACTCATAGCGTATAGTTCAGTGTTTTCTGCATAACTTAACCTATAACCACTTAGTCCTGAGTCATTAGCTGTTAGCATCAACCATGGGTTTTTTTCGCTCACGTTTCGATGATAAAAACCCAAGGTACCGTCGAACCAATCAGGTGTTAGCTTTAAGGCAACGCCCCATTCACCAGATTGACTAGGCTCTAGGTCGGAAGTACGCGGAAGCGAAAAACCCGGCGCTAACGGCAACTGCTGTGGGCCGTTACCTAGCACGTCAGCCAGACCTAGATAAGTACCACCGTCTGGGAACTGATTTTCTTCCCATTCTAGGAAGTACTGGAATTCCAGCGCGAGTTCTGGCGTCAGACCAGCTTGCATGGAGACTTGGCCAACGGGCCTAAACACCTCATTAATCGTTGCTCCAGGTGTGGCTAAAGACGTACGGAAAGACAGCGGACTCTGTGAGTAAGAAATACTGTTGAGAGGATCCAGAAGCGCCTCGCCCCATACGTTGGCCAATCGTCCAACTCTGACTTGCACCGGGACTTCGCCAACGTCATATCTGCCGAAGACAAAAGCATCAAGCACCTCTCCGTGCAGCCCTCTATGATTTCGCCTAGTATCTGCCGAGTAACGATCCCCAATATAGCTGCTCTCCCAACCCCCTTCCTTGAGTGCCGGATTTTGGTTAACGGACGAATCGCGATAAGCATGATCGTACCAGCCTGAGCCACTTATCCGAAAACCAAGCTTCTGCTTGTACTCAAAATCCAATTGTGAGTACAGGTCAAGCCTATTAGTAACTATTTCGCCCTTATCGAACTTATAGTCAGACTCATCATAATTAGGGTTATTGCCAAGCTTTGAATCGCGGGATTCTACCCGCGCACCGAGGTTGTAACGTACAGTATTGTCCCACTGAAGCTTAGTATCAGGGTCGTTCGTCTCAATTTGAAAAGCGCTGGAGACCCCTGGAAGCCCTACGAGCCCGCCAACCAAAAGCATGGACACAGACCGGTTTGCCAGTACCCTGTGAACCGATTTTTTTTTCATTTTTCTTATCTCCATCGCGACTTTACGATTGTTATTTTCAACACCCAGAGCGTTGCGCTCGAAAATGTGGTAGCTGAACTGGCAATTTAGGTATGCCTAAATACCGTATCGCACGATATCACATTAGTGCGATTTTGGCTCGCCGTCAAACCCAAACTGGTGGTTACAGGTACTGTATGCAGCAAGCGGCTACCCAGTCCTTCAGCGATCCTGTCCAGCCAATGTCATTTGCCTAAGATGATTTACTATATTTATCATATACATATCGCTAAAATCAGCGCATTGGAGAAACCCATTTTGGCCTCTCAATCCACACCATTTGACACCGCCCGCCAAACCCTGGCTTGAAAATTGTGCAAATTACAACCAGTTCGCTTGACTGCCTCACCTTCATCGATGCCCACCGCCAGCACCTGCACCTGTTATCGCTGACAGTCTGACGCTGTTTGATCGTGGCTACCCCGGGCACTGGCTATTTGAGCAGCAACAGCGGCATTTCCTGATGCGCCTACCTTGTGGCTAAAACGCGCAGGTCAAACAGTTTCTCCGTTTGGGTCAGGTCGAAGACACGCTGTACGGTATCAATTAAGCTGGCGAATGCAGTACTCAGGCGCTGAAACGGGGAGCAACAAAACCAGGGAAGGTACTACTGCAACCGAGAATCCAATCCCTGAGGTCGCTTGCCCCAAACAGGGCTGGGGCTTAAGTTGATGACATTGCCTGTCCAGCTCCCCCTCGAAACGCTTGGCGAAGCGCTCGCTGATCGCCCCTTCCTTTTTCGCCCGGCGCTCGAAATGATGGTACAGCCTGACCTCGGTGCCGTTGTCAGTGGCTCTTGCGAAATTCCAACAGAAATTGTGCTGATAGACTCCGCCAGCCTCGCGCTGGTCAATGCTTGGCAATTCCGGAGGCTTTTGACCTGCCTCCGGGGCTGGACGTGGCCAGGAAGAAATATCCAATTTTCGATCTGCGGGCACGAGGGATCCTGCGTGATCTTGTGCGCAGGGCCCCGCCGGGTCGGTCGCAGCGGTTCAGGTGCCCCATAGCAAAAGTTGCTCGGCGGTGAGCGCCAGCACCGCGAACATCATCTGATGTCATCACCTTCACCTTTGGGGTAATGCGGCTCGATCAAGGCGATTAAGCCCACCCAGGGCACCACCCGATCCATCTCGATCAGGAACAGCTCTTTGCGGGTTTGCTTGCGCTTGCCAGCGTACTCGGCGTCGGCGAAGGTCATCTGCTTCATCAGAAAACTCAGCGGGTGGAATCCGGATATTTTGCCAAAATCAGGAAGTCTTTTTCAGAGTTTCCCTAGCCGAAACATGGCTGATTCGGTGACCTTGAGCCCTCAGCTCGCGCGACAACTGCATCAGGCTATTGCAGGTACAGCGCAACGGCGACTCCAGATCGCCGCGCGTGGCCGGCTCAACGAGCCGCCCCAAGGCTTTGCGCAATCCCAGGTCGTTTTCGATCAGTTTCTTGCGCCCCGCTCCCGGGCGGCGCACTCGGGCCGTACCCGCCGACGCCTGCTGCGCGAGTGATTCCAGCTCCTTGATCCCGGCCAGAATCGATGTGCGCGCTCCGCCAGTCGCCTTTCAAACGCGCTTGACGCCGGCATGCCCCAATACCCTGGCTGCCACTGCCGCATGCAGTCGACGCTGCCGCCCAACTATTGAATACATAAATACCATATGGTAGCGTCCAATATGGCGACTCAGCATTCGTGCTGACAATACCCTTATTAAAGGAGAGGAAAAAGAGCCCGTGCTTGCCCCACTTCAATCGACTGCAATCAACTCATACAAGAATAGGTAATGACAATGGATCATTTGAAATACTACATCCCGGTGCTGGTTCAGCTTGCCGCCTTGGCTGGCCTGCTCGCCGGCAGAGACTGGGTGTGGCTTGGCGTTGCCAGCTTCCCAGCCCTGGCCATACTGGATAGCTTGCTGCCCAGGGATTACTCCCCGCGCAAGATCCGCAGTAAGGCAGTGGCACTGATCCCGGTATGGATCTGCACATTACTAGCACCGACTCTCTACCTGGCACTGGCTTACACCATTGCCACGACAGACCTCTCAGGATGGCAGATGCTCGGAGCTGTATTGAGTTGCGCCTGGATGTCCGTACTTCCATTGGTGCCCTCATCCCATGAGCTATACCACCAGCGCGATGCCTTCTCCCGCTTTGTCGGTCGCTATTCCCAAGTGTGCTACCTCGACTGCACCAGGGATATTGGTCACGTGGTCACCCACCACATCCACGTTGGCACCGAACGAGATAGCGACACTGCCGCGCGCGGCGTCTCTCTTTACGCTTTCGGGCCGAAAGCCGTACTCGAGACCACGCTTGACTGCCTGCGCACCGAATCCGATGCACTGGAAAAGCGCGGTTTGGGCCGGTGGTCTATTCATCACCGGCTGTGGAAAGCAATTGTTGCTCAGAGCCTCTTTCAACTCATTATATTCCAGATTGGCGGCTTCAAAGCCAACCTGCTCGCTCTTGCGGCCATGCTGGTTGCCCGCTTCTGGATTGAAACATTCAATTATTTCCAGCACTACGGCCAGGTTCGCCTGCCCGGCACCCCGATTGAAAAACGGCATGTATGGAATCACCTATCACCCCTGTCCCGCATCATGACTTTTGAGATCACCAACCATGCTGATCACCACCTGAACTCCTTCACGCCCTACTACTCGCTCGTGCCGGACAAGAATGCGATCCCATTGCCCAATGTGTTCGTGTGCTTCTTCGCCGCCCTGATTCCGCCTGCCTGGTACAACCTGATCATCAAACCCGCCCTGAAACGCTGGGATAACGAGTTTGCCTCATCCGAGGAGCGCAAACTGGCAAAAGCCCAGAATGAACGCGCTGGTTGGCCCAACTGGTTTGACGCCACCCCAGACACTGGCGCCAGCCGCGCCAACCAAGCCTGACAAGAATTACTACGACTGCAGTCATGCCAGGCTCAACAAATCTGGCTTGGCATGATGCTGCAGCCACGTGGTGATTTTTGTTGAACCGCCACAGGGGTATACGACCATGCAACCGCTAACCCAGACATATCCTTCACTTAACACCGGCAACATCGTGTTCAGACGAGTGCGGGGGCATTTTTTCGGCCACCTCTGGGTTTGACACCAAAAAGGAAACTAACATGCAGCGAATAGACAAGAATCATCCGACGCAAGAATGGATTAGTTCCTTGCGCAGACGATTTACGACCGAAGCGGAAGTAGATCGTGTCTTGACGCGCCGATTAGAAAGGCGTGCTGGGCCGGGCTATACGTCTGTGCCACTCCCAACACTTGTCAGCGGTGTCGAATCGCTGTTGAACGCGAAAATTGGCAGTGCGTACTCGGTGACCAATGCACGGTGGCTATCTGGCGGGGCCTCGAAATTGCAAATGGCGTTCACCCTCACTTGGGATCGCCCAGGAATGGGTCCAGAACAGACCCGAATGGTCTTGCGCATGGAGCCCGCAGAGTCGATCGTGGAAACGAGCCGATTACGTGAGTTCCAACTAGTCAAGGCGTTTGAGGGGATCGTTCCGGTCCCGACCGCATTCTGGTGTGATGCCGATGCCGAACATCTGCCATACCCCTCAATGATCTATGGTTTTTCAGATGGAGTTGCCAAGCCAACCAACTCCAGTAGCGGGGTCTCCGGTGTCGGTACTCGATTACCTGAGCAATTGCGCCACAAGCTCGGCCCTCAATTTGTGGAACACCTTAGCACCATACACCTTCATGACTTTGAAAATGCCGCCCTCTCCGCTTTCGACATCCCGACAACTGGTACGACACAGTGTTCGGAATGGGGCGTCAACACTTGGGATCGGATCTGGGAGGAGGATCACGATGAAGACGTACCAGTTTTGAGAGTCGCCTCCGCCTGGTTACGAAGAAACATGCCAATTTTGGATCGTCCTTCTATTGTTCATGCTGACTACAGAACAGGAAACTTCCTGTTCACCGAGAACGACGCAAAGATCACCGCCTTACTCGACTGGGAATTAGGCCGTATTGGTGATCGCCATCAGGATCTGGCCTGGACAACGCACCCGGCATTTGGAGGTCTTGCCGAAGACGGCAAGACCTTCTTGGTGGGCGGCCTGATGACCGAGTCGGAGTTCCTTGAGGCGTATGAACACCACTCGGGCCTTAAAGTTAATCCGAGGACTCTCCATTGGTACCGGGTTTACAACAGCTACATGTTGGCTGTATTGAACCTTGCCACTACCTACCGGATTGCACGGAATGGAAAAACCCATCAAGACGTCTTGGTTGGGTGGCTGATCGGTATTAGCTACATGTTCCAAGATGACGTACGGATGCTGATCGAGAAAGGATATTGATATGCAAATGCGCCCTGACATTCAACTGACATGCATAACAAAAGCAATGCTGGATGTTGTCATTCCTGCAGTGGATCCAAACAACCAGCTTGCAGTGGAGCAATCGCAATTGGTCGTTAGAATGCTGAATCTGATGGCGATGCAACTTCCCCTTCAGTTCCGTTTTGATCGCGACGAGCTGCAACGCTTGGTTGGCAGCGCAGCAGAATTCAAGAAGATCCAAATGACCGATTTTGGCGCCGCTGCAGCAATGGAGAAATTCTCTAGTCGCTGTGCGCTAGCCACCGACGTTCTCGAAAAATGCCAGGTTGACCCCGCCGAAATACTGTATTCAATCAAGTATCTGCGTGAAGCCATGGCCTCAATCGTTTCATCCTTGGCTGAAGGTAACGACGAAGCTGCCCAGCTTCAGGTTGAGAAAGTGGTACTCAATGTGGCACGAGAACAATTGTTACGCGATCGTTCATTGATGGCAACACAAGGCTGGGAAGCAGATCCGACCGCAATTCCAAATATCGAGTCACTGCTCGGTGTTGATACCGCACAAAACTGAAGTGGATGGTCCCGAGTTAGTTTGAATTTTTCCAACTGAGTTAAACAGGAGTACTTATGCCCGCCCGACTTGACGATGCCTTGATTCATCAGAACTACGGCACCCTGGAACACGTGGTTGATAACGACCCACGTTGGTTCGATCGTTTCTACTTCAATGTCCAAGCTGTAGATGGCTCCCTTTCCATTGCCCAAGGACTTGGGGTTTACCCAAATCAGCAGGTGATGGATGGTTTCAGCCTTGTCTGCACTCCTACTTTCCAAGTGAATGTCCGAGCTTCCCGCGAATTGGTAGACGGCAATCGCGACGAAATGGACATCGGTCCGATTCACGCTGAAATCCTCGAGCCAATGAAACGCTGGCGCTTTCGCCTTGACGAGAACGAACATGGCGTCAGCTATGACTTCATCTACATCGCGAACTTCAAAGCCATGGAGCCGTTGCGACTCGTCTCCACGGTAGAAGGCAATCGTATTTGGGATTGGACCCACTTCGGACACGTTGGCCGGGTCGAAGGCTGGGCCAAGATCGACGGCAAAAAAATTGAGCTTACTCAAGATAGCCACTTCGCAATCCGCGATCGTTCCTGGGGGGTTCGTCCAGGCATTGGTGTAATCTCCGACACCACGGCCTGGATGAAGCAGGCCAATTGGGGGGAGAGGTATAACTGGGTTTGCGTGCAACTTGAATCATTCTACCTCTGGTACTTCCAGACTCACGAGGTGGATGGTACGGCACGTTTCTTTGAAGGGTTGGTACGGTGGAACGACAACGCCGGTGGCGGCCAGGAAAAAGTCGCAAATGTGGTACGCAAGATCGATTTTGATGCGGATGAGCATTTCCAGAATGCCACCATTGAAGTTCACCTCGAGTCAGGACGGGTATTGAACGTGAATATGCACCGACTGAACACCTCAATCCACTTGCGTGGTGGTAACTATGGAGGCTTCAATGGAATCATTCATGGCATGAAACAGGGGCCGCTCAAAATCACAGGCGAACGATGGGAGCCGTCCGATACCCGCCTGACGCCCATTACCGCAGGGATTCAAGAACACATCGTCGAAGTCACCTGTGATGGCCAGCGTGGCTGCGGAATCTTCGAATTGTCGTTTGGAACATAGCCTGTATCGAAAGTCGACCTAGTTGCGTCACTGTTTCGCTCGCTTCCATTGAGCGAAACAGTGACTTTCTCTCGAGCTTGGTTCCGTTACGGTGACACGCAGATTCAGCGTTTATGCCCATTTATGTCATGATTGCTGAGGTCAGGTAACGACCTAGTGGACTGCCCGTAAAGTTCGTTTATCTATAGAGGGATAACAAATATACTGTGCATCCCTCCTTTTTCGGCGTGTATAGCATGGCTCGATCAGCGGCTTCTTTTTGTTTAAAACCCTCTGATGCTGAGACGCTGCAAAGCTGGTTATGCATGGGAACTCTGCCGCAAAACCTTGGGCAACGTGCCCGAATTCTGTTGCTGCTGGCCAGCGGTCTCACGCCCAAGCAGGTGAGTGATCGGTTGGAAGTTTCGGCACCTGTCGTATTCAAATGGCGCAAGCGTTATCAGGAAGCTGGCCTCGATGGGCTGAGCGATCTCCCGCGCAGCGGACATCCACGCAAGCTCGACGAGGCGAAGATTAAGGAAATCCTCACCCTGACGACCCAGCGTGTACCGCGTGAGGCGACTCACTGGAGCTTGCGACTGATGGCCAAATACGTGGGCGTTACCGTCTGGCAAGTCGCCCAGGTATGGGCTGCCGCCGATCTCAAGCCCCACCGACTGAAAACCTTCAAGATCAGCAACGACCCGCACTTTGCTGACAAGGTGGTCGATGTGGTTGGGCTGTACCTGAACCCGCCCGACAATGCGATGGTGCTGTCAGTTGACGAGAAAACCCAGATCCAGGCACTGGATCGGACCCAGCCCATGCTGCCGCTTAAGCCAGGTCAGATCGAGCGCAGGACGCATGACTACAAGCGCCACGGTACGGCCAGTTTGTATGCTGCCTTCGACATCCTGACGGGCCAGGTCATCGGTCGCATTACCCAACGACACCGGGCCAAAGAGTTTCTTGAGTTCCTGCGGCAGATCGACCGCGCGACGCCTGCCGAGCTGGATCTGCATTTGATTCTGGACAACAGCTCGACGCACAAGACTGCCACCGTCAAGACGTGGCTGGAGAAGCATCCCCGCTTCAAGCTGCACTTCACACCGACCAGCGCCTCATGGCTGAACGCCGTAGAGGGCTGGTTTGCTCAATTGGAACGGCGCGCGCTGTACCGCGATGCATTCAGCAGTGTGGCTGATCTGAAAGCGGCAATTCGCCGTTTTATCGAGGCCCATAATGAACACTCAGCCAAGCCTTTTCGCTGGAACAAAACGGCTGAATCCATCATCAACTCTGTTAATCGCGCAAAGCTCACCGCAATCAAGAATAAGTTATTGAACTAACC
>NZ_FOWX01000055.1 GCF_900115555.1 Pseudomonas borbori | reverse complement strand
CATGGACGCAGTGATCCTCGACGAACTGGGCTACTTACCCTTCCCAGACTCCGGTGGGGCGCTGCTGTTTCACCTGATCAGCCAGCTCTACGAAAAGACCTCGCTGATCATCACCACCAACTTGTCCTTCGGCGAATGGGTCAGTGTTTTTGGCGACGCCAAGATGACCACAGCACTGCTCGACCGCATCACTCACCACTGCGACATCCTCGAAACCGGCAACGATTCGTTCCGCTTCAAGCAGCGCAAAAAGGCAGTGAAAAACACCTGAGCGACTGGAAACTTTTGGACGCTGTTACCTGGAAAGTTTTGGATGCTGATTGACATTGTCCTGGGGCTTGGCGTTGCGGCAGTTGGTGTCTTTCAGGGGCATTGGGGGCACATCCTCTCCGTGCGAGCTGATGAGCGTTTTATGCCCCCATATGTGCCCCCGTCAAGCGTGGGATGCCCTGGGATCAGGTGGGAAGACGTGGGCAATAAAAAAGCCGTAAAGCTTTGATTTCTCTAGGCTTTACGGCTTTTCTGGGTCTTCCTGGGAAGACAAAATGGTGGAGCCGGGGGGATTTGAACCCCCGTCCGCCAGTGTTCCACTTTCGGTACTACATGCTTAGCCGTGTCTATTGAGTTAATCCGCAGCCGCCCGACGGGCAGGGTGCTTTGGACGAGTTGTGTAAGTTTTAGCCGCTTCGTCCACAACGTACTACGCGGCGATCCTGTTCTGCATGACAATCACTTCAGGTTTACAGGCATCCCCTAGTGATCGCTGGAGCCGAAGCTACCAGAAGGACTAGTCGCGCCGCTTACGCAGCGAGAGCGTAGCCCTCATAGTTTTCGTCATTGGCAACTATAAAAGTTGCAACAGTGGATTTACGACTTCTGTTACCAAGTCGGCATGCACCTAGAGTTTCACTACCGGCGTCGAATCCTAATCGGCCCCAAAGCTGTGTGACTTGAAGGTTGGACGCCTAGTGTACGGCAAAGGTTCCGCAGCGTCGACCGGGCAATCATCAGGCGCACGCTGAGGGCCATGTGCAGCTATGATTGCGGCTTGAAGTGGGTGCAATGTCTTTGGGAAGAGACCTGAATTATGCCGCGAGTATCGCGTTACCCCGTGCGCCAGTGGATCTGGCGCGCCTTTGTGCAGAGTGCCTTGATTCCGCTGATCCTGGTGGAGACGGTGTTGATCACCGTGTATCTGCTGAGCAATGCGGCCATTCGCGATGCGCAGATCGGCCATTTGCAGCAGAGTGCCCTGGAGGGTTTGTCCACGGCGGTAGCGCGCGAGGGCCAGGTGATCGACGGTCGGTTACGCGCGGTCGAGGCGCAGGTGCGGATTTTTCGCGATGCGGCGAGTCATGCACTGCAAAACAGCGGCTTCCAGCCCGACGAACTGGAACTCAAGCGACATGTTTCGACCAGCAATGGGGTGTTTTACAGCCGTAGCGACGACGGCCGTGCCGCGTCCTTCTACGCCAACAGCACGCCGCCGCTGCAGCAGGATCACGTCAAGGCTCTGCGCTTGTCGCAACTCGATCCGCTGATGCGTTCGATCCGCGCCGCCAATCCGCTGGTCAGCGCGCTCTATTTCAACAGTTGGGACAGCTATAACCGGATTTATCCGTTCTTCATGACGCCCGAGCAGTATCCCCATGACATGGTGATACCCGATTACAACTTCTATTACCTGGCCGACGCTCGACACAATCCCGAGCGTGATGTGGTGTGGACCGATGTCTATCTCGATCCGGCCGGGCAGGGCTGGATGATGTCGGCGGTGGCGCCGGTGTATCGCGGCGACTTCCTCGAGGGGGTGGTCGGCCTGGATATCACCGTGGGCCAGATGCTCAGCGAGATCGGTGAGTTGGATGTGCCCTGGCAGGGTTATGCCATGTTGGTAAGCCGCGACAACAACATCATGGCGCTGCCGCAGGCCGGTGAGGAGGATTTTGCGCTGCGCGAACTCACCGAATATTCCTACGCCGAGGCGGTGCGCCGTGAGGTGCTCAAACCTGCGGATTTCAATCTTGGCTCGCATGCCGGCATGCAGCCGCTGTTGCAGGCCATGGCCTCCGGTCAGGGCCGTGTGCAGGAGGTCATGCTCGGTGGGCGCCAGCAGTTGGTGGCCTGGAGCGAGATTCCGCAAACCGGTTGGCGCCTGCTGCTGGTGGTCGATGAAGAGAATATTTTCAGGGAGACCAACAGCCTGGCCGAGCGCTACTTGCAGATCGGTTATTGGTTGATCGTCGGCCTGGGCGTGTTCTATCTGCTGTTTTTTGCCTGGATGTGGCTGCGTTCGCGGCGCTTGAGCGATCAGTTGGCCCAGCCGATTGCCGGTATCGTCGGCATGATGCGCCGGCTCGGTCAGGGTGATTACCACCCCAGTGCGCCATCCAGCCAGATCGATGAGTTGGTCAGCATGGCCCAGGCCGTGCAGCAGACCGGTGAGCAGTTGCAGGCCAGCGACATCGAGCGGCATGAGGCGCAGCGGATTCTGCAACTGGTGCTGGAAAGCACCACGGAGAGTCTGTGGGAGGTGGATGCGGCGAGCCTGGAGATCAAGGTCAGTGACCACTTCGTCAAGCGTTTTGGCCTGAGAGCCGAGAGTATGAGCTTCAGTGAATTTAACCTGCGTGTGCACCCGGATGACCTGGAGCGCATCCGCCATCTGCGTCAGTTATTCGCGGTCAGTGGTGAGGATCAGTTCGAGGCGGAGTATCGCTATGCCGATGCTGGCGGCGAATATATTTGGCTGCTCAGCCGCGGCAAGGTCCTGGAGCGCGACAGCAATGGCGGCGCCTTGCGTATCGCCGGTACCCATGTCGATATTACCCGGCTCAAGCAGGTGCAGGAGGAGTTGCGCCGCGCCAGCCTGCAAGCCCAGTCAGCCAGTCAGGCCAAGAGCCGTTTTCTGTCGAGCATGAGCCATGAGCTGCGCACGCCGCTGAACGCCATTTACGGTTTTGGCCAGTTGATCGAACTGGAGACGCAAGACAAGCCGCAGGCCCAGCAGGAGGCGGATTATGCCCGCGAGATAGTGAATGCCAGTCGTCACCTGACGGCGTTGGTCGATGACATTCTCGACCTGTCGAGCATCGAGAGTCGCCGTCAGCAGTTGCAGTCGCAGGCGGTGGAAGTGGGCGCCTTGCTCAATGGTTGCGCCGAACTGGTGCTCCCGGAAGTCCAGCAGCGGCACCTGCAGTTGCAGGTGTTGGCGGAAGTCGATGCGGGCTTGTATGTGCAGGCCGACATGCGCCGTTTGCGTCAGGTGATGCTCAACCTGCTGTCCAATGCGATCAAGTACAACAGCCCGCAGGGGCTGATCAGTCTGGGTTATGAAGTGCGTCCGGACTGCGTGCGCTTGTGGGTCGAGGATTGCGGGGCAGGCTTGACCGCCGAGCAGCAGGCCCAGTTGTTTCAGCCATTCCAGCGGCTGGGTCGAGAGAATTCGAGCATTCCCGGCACCGGCATCGGTTTGGTGTTGTGTCGCGAGCTGGCCAGCCTGATGGGCGGCGATATGGGTTTTCGCAGCACCCTTGGCAGTGGTAGCCGTTTCTGGATCGATTTGCCCAGCGCCGCGGCACCCGAGACAGTCGCCGCGGCTGCGCCGCTGGTCGAAGAGGTGGAGCCGAAACCTAAAGCCGAGGTGCTGTGCGTCGAGGATCATCCGGCCTGTGTGAAGGTGGTGCAGGAAGCGCTGCGCGAGTTCGCCGACGTGCGCGGGGTCGGCTCGGTGCAGAGGGCGTTGACCGAGCTGGAGAACTGCACGCCGACCTTGCTGTTGCTCGATCTGGACTTGCCCGACGGCGACGGATTGCAGGTGCTGGATGCCATGCGCCGCGATCCGCGTCTGCGCACGGTGCCCGTACTGGTAATCAGTGCGACGGCCGATGAAGCCGTGTTTAGCGAGGCGCGTCAGCGCGGCGCACAGGAGTGCCTGGCCAAACCTGTTGATTTGGCTCAGGTACGCCGATTGGCCCTGACCCTGTTGGGGCAAGGCCACTGATACGGGGCTATTCGCTGGCCTCGAGCAGTTGCAGGGCTTCGCCGAGGACTTTCACAGACTGGCTGTGATCGCCAGCATTGTGCAGCTCTTCACCTTCGGCACGGAGCTTTTGCACTTGCGCCAGTACGGTCGCATCGCCGGGTGGATTGCTTTGCAGCAGGGCGTCGATTTTCGCCATATCTGCAGGGCAGTGCATGGCCCAGAGCGAGGTGCTGAGCAGTGCAGTGGTGAGGAAAGCAACAAGGCGGTGCATGGTGGTGCTCCTTTATAAGCAGCCGGGGGTTTCAGTATAGGAAACCTCACTGGCGGCCTAAGGCCGTTGGTCTGCTTTCCCGTCGCAATGGCAAGCCCCGCAGGGCGGGGCGATATCAGTAGCGGGCGCCTTAAGGCGGGCGTTTTTCACCGCGTTCTCAGTGCTTGGCGCGGGTTACCCTGTCCACCAGGTAGACCAGACCGTGGTAGTCGATGCCGCCGTGCTGGCTCAAGCCGATCTCGCAGGTGCGGCTGGTGCTGATGCCTTCCTCGCAGTACTGCACCGCCGATTTCAGATCGCGTAACGAGTAGGCATTGAGTTCCGGGGTGGTGAAACCCTTGTCGCCAGCAAAGCCGCAGCAGTGAATGCCCTCGGGGATCACTACCTGGCTGGTGCAGCGGCGGACGATGTCGATCAGGCCCTGGGCTTCGCCCAGATGTTGGGTGCTGCAGGTGACGTGCACGGCCACGGGCTTGTCCTGCGGCTGGAAGTCCAGGCGGTCGAGCAACTGCTCGCGGATGAACTTCACCGGATCGAACAGCTTCAGTCGTGGGTCCAGGCCATCCTGCAGCAGGCGCAGGGTGCAGGGGCTGGTGTCGCAGTAGATCGGGTCGAGGCCGCCGCGGCTGGCCTTGAGCAGGGCATTGATCAGTTCCTGCTTCTTGCCTTCGCCTTGTTCGGCATAACCCTTGGAGGCGAACGGCTGGCCGCAGCAGAGATTGTCCAGATTGTCCGGGAACACCACCTGGAAGCCGCCTTTCTCCAATAGCGCGCGGGTCTTGTCGAGCAGCGGCATCTGTTCGTCGTCGCCTGCTGCCGGCCCCATGGCGCGGGACACGCAGGCGGCCAGGTAGACCACCCGCGGGCGCGCGTCGCTGACCGGTGGGTTGATACTGATCGGCTTGACGGCCTGCGGCATGGCCGGCGTCCACTGTGGCAGGCGGTTGCCGGAGACCTTGCGCAGGCCCGCCGAGGTCTTCGCCAGCAAGGGGGCGCCGAACACCTTGCGCACCGTGTTGACGGCCATCAGGCTCAGGCGGGTGCCCTTCAGGGCGGTGGCGTAGTGTTCGGCCAGCCAGGTGGCGCTGCCCTGATGAGTCGCCGTGCGGGCGCGCAGCTTGCGCACCAGGTCGCCGGTGTTGATCCCCACCGGGCAGCGCTGGGCGCACAGGCCGGTGGCGGCGCAGGTGTCGATGCCCTGGTACTGGTAGTCGCGCTCCAGGGCCGTGGTGTCCTCGCCTGCGCGCTTTTTCGCCTGGATATCGCGCCACATGACGATGCGCTGGCGCGGGCTCAGGGTCAGTCCTTTGGACGGGCACACCGGCTCGCAGAAGCCGCACTCGATGCACTTGTCGATGATCGCGTCGGCGGCCGGCAGTGGCTTGAGGTTCTTCAGGTGGATATCGGGGTCTTCGCTGAGCACCACGTCCGGGTTGAGAATGCCCTGCGGGTCGAGCAGGCGCTTGAGTTGCCACATCAGTTGATAGGCATCTGCGCCCCATTCCAGTTCGACGAAGGGCGCCATGTTGCGCCCGGTGCCGTGTTCGGCCTTGAGCGAGCCGCCGAACTCCACCGCCACCAGCTGCGCCACGTCATCCATGAATGCCGAGTAGCGGGCGACCTGCAGCGGGTCGTCGAAGCCCTGGGTGAAGACGAAGTGCAGGTTGCCTTCCAGGGCATGGCCGAAAATGATCGCCTCGTCGTAGTGGTGCTTGTCGAACAGTGCGAGCAGGCGGTTGACCCCTTCGGCCAGTTGTTCGATCGGGAAGGTGACGTCCTCGATGATCACCGTGGTGCCGGTCTGGCGCACCGCGCCTACGGCGGGGAAGGTGTCCTTGCGGATCTTCCACAGCAGGTTGTACACCGCCGGGTCTTCGCTGAAGTCGACCTGTTTTTCCAGGGGGAATTCGTTGACCGATGCCATGATCTGCGTGAGTTGCTCATGCAGCAGGCTCTGGCTGGCGGCGCGCGACTCGATCAGCAGGGCGCAGGCACCATTCGACAGGCTCTTCACCCACTCCGGCATGCCCGGCTTGTTCTCGACCGAACGCAGGCTGCGCCTGTCCAGCAGCTCCACGGCGGATACCGGCTGCAGCTTGAGTACGGTGACCGCGCGGCAGCAGCTCTCGACATCGGGGAACACCAGCAGGGCGCTGGCCTTGTGCGGGTGGTCGTGCACCGTGTCGTAGGTCACCGCGCTGATAAAACCCAGGGTGCCTTCGGAACCGACCATCAGGTGGTTGAGGATATCCAGCGGTCGGTCGAAATCGACCAGGGCGTTGAGCGACAGGCCGGTGGTGTTCTTCAGCCGGTATTTATGCCTGATCTTGGCCGCCAGCGCGCTATTGGCGCGGGTCTGCCGGCCCAGTTCGGCCAGTTGTTCGAGCAAGCCGGCGTGGCTGGTTTCGAATGCCGCCACGCTCTGCGGGTCTTCGCTATCCAGCACCGTGCCGTCGGCCAGTACCAGGCGTATGCCGGCCAGGGTGTGATAGCTATTGTGCGCGGTGCCGCAGCACATGCCGCTGGCATTGTTGGCGACGATGCCGCCGATCTTGCAGGCGTTGATCGAGGCCGGGTCGGGGCCGATCTTGCGCTGGAAAGGTGCCAGCACGGCGTTGGCCTGGGCGCCAATCACGCCGGGTTGCAGGCGGACCTGGAGGCCCTGGCTGCGGACTTCGCGGCCGTTCCAGTTATCGCCCAGGACGATCAGTACCGAGTCGCTGATCGCCTGACCGGACAGGCTGGTACCGGCGGCGCGGAAGGTCACCGGCACCCGTTCGGCACTGGCCAGCTTGAGCAGGGCGACCACTTCCGGCTCGGACTCGACCCGGATCACCAGTTGCGGAATCAGCCGATAGAAGCTGGCGTCGGTGCCGAAGGCCAGGGTCGAGAGGGCGTCGTCGAAACGCCGTTCTTGGGGGATCAGGCGCTCGACGGCGGCGAGGAAGGCGGCGGGCAGGCTCATGGGCGCTCCGGATTATTCTCAGTACGTTGGGCAGCGCGTCGGGTTGGCTGGTGCCGAGGCGCTGTTGTAGGAGGGCGCTGCGCTTCAGTCGCGAAAGTCGCGGTCAAGTCCGCTCCTGCAAAAGAGGGTGTGCTGCTCAGTGGCCCAGTTCCCGCACCAGCGAGTCGGCACTGATTTCGCTGATCGACTTGGCGCCGGTCAGAACCATGGCCACGCGCATCTCTTTCTCGATCAGATCGAGCAGGTTGCTCACGCCCGCACCGCCGGCTACGGCCAGGGCGTAGATGAAGGCGCGTCCGAGCAGTACCGTGTCGGCCCCCAGGGCGATCATTCGGACCACGTCCAGGCCGGTGCGAATGCCCGAGTCGGCGAGGATTGCCAGGTCGCCCTTGACCGCGTCGGCGATGGCCGGCAGTGCGCGCGCGCTCGACAGCACGCCGTCGAGCTGGCGGCCGCCGTGGTTGGAGACGATGATGCCGTCGGCGCCAAAGCTCACTGCGTCCTTCGCATCCTGCGGGTCGAGGATGCCCTTGATCACCATCGGGCCGTCCCAGAACTCGCGGATCCACTGCAGGTCTTTCCACGAGATCGACGGGTCGAAGTTGTCGCCGAGCCAGCCGATATAGTCCGCCAGGCCGGTGCGGTTGCCGCGGTAGGCGGAGATATTGCCCAGGTCGTGGGGTTTGCCGAGCAGGCCCACGTCCCAGGCCCAGCTGGGGTGAGTCATGGCCTGCAGAATGCGCCGCACCGGTGCATTCGGACCGCTCATGCCGGAGTGGGCGTCGCGGTAGCGGGCGCCCGGTACCGGCATGTCCACGGTGAACACCAGGGTGGTCACGCCGGCGGCCTTGGCGCGCTCCAGGGCATTCTTCATGAAGCCGCGGTCCTTGAGCACGTAGAGCTGGAACCACATGGGCCGGTCGATGGCCGGCGCCACCTCTTCGATCGGGCACACCGATACCGTCGACAGGGTGAAGGGGATGCCCTTGGCTGCTGCCGCCTTGGCCGCCTGTACTTCTCCGCGGCGCGCGTACATGCCGGTCAGGCCGACGGGTGCGAGCGCCACGGGCATCGACAGGGTTTCGTTGAACAGGCGGGTTTCCAGGCTCAACTCGGACATGTTGCGCAAAACCCGCTGGCGCAGAGCGATGTCGGCCAGATCCTCGACGTTGCGTCGCAGGGTGTGTTCGGCGTAAGCGCCGCCGTCGAGGTAATGGAACAGGAACGGCGGTAGTTTGCGTTGTGCCGCTGCGCGGTAGTCGGTAGAGGCAGAAATGATCATCGGGTTCACCCTTGTGCCAGGAGAAGGCGGTTCTCGCCCAGGTGGTCGGCCTCAACGGGTGAGTTCCGGCCTGTCTGGGTATATACGGGAGTTGTGAGTGGCACCCCCCCGGTGTGCACCGGGGGGGGTGTCTTCGAGCGTTTGTCAGCCTGCGATCAGCGGATCGCTAACGCCCAGTACATAGATTGCGGTCAGGGCGATCAAGCCGGTAAACAGTACGTAGTACAGCGTAGGCCATATGGTCTTGCGCAGAATGCTGCCCTCGCGACCGAGCAAGCCGACTGTGGCCGATGCCGCCACCACGTTGTGGATGGCAACCATGTTGCCGGCGGCGGCGCCAATCGCCTGTACCGCAACGACCAGTGCGCTGGAAATGCCCAGGCTGGTGGCCACGCCGAACTGGAACTGGCTGAACATCATGTTGCTGACGGTGTTGGAACCGGCGATAAAGGCGCCCAGGGCACCGACGCTCGGTGCCAGCAGCGGATAGATGCCGCCGACGCTGTCGGCTACCCAGCGTGCCATCAGAATGGGCATGCTGGCCAGGTCCGCGCCGTTGACACCCGAGTTGATCAGGATACGCACCATCGGCACGGTGAACAGCAGGACGAAACCGGCGCTGAGCAGCACCCCGGAGGACTCCTTGACCGCCAGGCCCAGATCGCGAATTTTCATCTTGTGGAAGAAGAAGGTGGCAAGCACCACTGCGACCAGAATCCCGCCCGGCAAATACAGCGGCATGAAGTTCGCGCTGACGCCGGTTTCACCGAGCAGATCGGGGAAGTTCACCACCACGGCTTTCAGGGCGGCACCGACTTGCGGTACCACGCGGCTGATCACCAGCAGGGCACCGACCAGGACATAGGGCAGCCAGGCGCGCAGGGAACTCATGGGCTTGGCGGTCAGTTGGTCCAGTTTCATTTCAACAGTGCCCAGCCATTCGCTCGGCCATTTGTCTGCCGGGGCGAAGTCCCAGGTGGTTTTCGGCAGCAGAAAGCCCAGGCGCGCGGCGCTGGTGACGATTGCCAGGCCGATCAAACCGCCAGCCAACGACGGGAATTCCGGGCCGAGGAACACCCCGGTGAGGGCGTAGGGGACGGTGAAGGCCAGGCCGGCGAAAATGGCGAAGGGCAGTACTTCGAAGCCGGCTTTCCAGCTTTTTTGGGTACCGAAGAAGCGCGTCAGCATCAGCACCATGATCAGCGGCATCACGGTGCCGACGGTGGCGTGGATGATCGCCACTTCACTGGTGATCAGCTGCAGGAACTGCGCCCAGGAAGAGCCTTGCTCAACCAGTTGCGCGCCGATGGTGGCCGAGTCCAGACCGGTATTGACCCCGACGATAATGGGCGTACCCACCGCGCCGAAGGACACCGGGGTGCTCTGTACCAGCATGCCGAGCATTACCGCCGCCATGGCCGGGAAGCCGATGGCCACCAGCAAGGGGGCGGCAATCGCCGCTGGCGTACCGAAACCCGAAGCACCTTCGATAAAGCAGCCGAACAGCCAGGCGATGATGATCGCCTGAATGCGCCGGTCAGGGCTTATGGTGGCGAAGCCGGCGCGGATCGCGGTAATGCCGCCGGAGTGCTTGAGGGTGTTGAGCAGCAGGATGGCGCCGAAGATGATCCACAGCAGGCCCAGGGTAATCAGCAGGCCTTGCAGGGTCGAGGCGAGTACGCGGTTGAAGCTCATCTCCCAGGCGAACAGGCCAATGGCGGCAGTTACCAGATAGACCAGTGGCATGGCGTGCTTGGCAGGCCAGCGCAGGCCGACCAGCAGGATGGCGGCGAGCAGGATCGGAGAGAAAGCGAGTAGAGCCAGAAGACCAGTTGACATGTCGGTCTCTCCTTAGCGGTGCGCAATGCGCATGGGTGTATGCGAATGCAGCGATACGGCAAGTGGTTTTGCTATGACCGGCATGGGAAACCTCATGTGCTTATTGGAATTGTTTTCTGTGTGGGCAAATTGGTAATACCAATTTACAATCTAGCGTGGCCAGAGTAAAAGTGAACCCTTGTAACTGTCAATTAGCAGGCTTACGACTTTGGTCGAGTATCCTTGTCTTGTAAGGGCTTGAGCGTCGCTATAGGCTTGCTCTACAAGTGCCTGAAGAGGGCGTTTCAGGTGGTAAAACCAGTGAGGTTCGGGTTATGGATGTAGGGCAGGTGCGCCAGCGCCGTTTGTCGGACGATATTGTCGGCCGGCTGGAAGTCATGATTTTGGAAGGCACGTTGAAGGCGGGCGAGCGGTTGCCAGCCGAGCGTGCGCTGGCCGAGCGGTTCGGCGTGTCGCGCCCGTCATTGCGTGAGGCGATTCAGAAGCTGGCGGCCAAGGGCCTGCTGGTCAGCCGCCAGGGAGGCGGCAACTATGTCGCCGAATCACTCGGCTCGACCTTCAGCGATCCGCTGTTGCAGCTTCTGGAGCGTAACCCGGAAGCCCAGCGCGATCTGCTGGAGTTTCGCCACACTCTGGAGGGTTCTTGTGCCTTTTATGCGGCGCAGCGCGCCACCGAGCTGGATCGCCAGCGTCTGACGGAGGCCTTTAACGCGCTGCAGGACTGTTACAGTCGCAGCGGCAAAGTGACCCGCGCCGAAGAGGGGGCGGTTGATGCGAGCTTTCACCTGGCCATCGCCGAAGCCAGTCACAACGCCGTGTTGCTGCACACCATTCGTGGGTTGTTCGACCTGCTCAAGCGCAACGTGGTGACCAATATTGGCGGCATGTACGCCCAGCGCGACGAGACCCGCGACATGCTGATCGATCAGCATCGGGCGTTGTATGAGGCGATTATCGAGGGTCGTGCCGAAGACGCGCGTCAGTTATCCAACCGGCATATCGATTATGTGCGGGAAGTGCTTGCCGAAGTGCAGCAGTTGGCGCAGCGGGAGGCGCGGGCGCAGCGGCGGCAGATAAGCCATAAGCCATAAGCGGCAAATCAAAGCGGCAATGGTGCGTTCTTGGCGCTTGTAGCTTACCGCTTGAGGCTGCTCTTAATCGTCCTTGCCCTTGCTGCGCATGGCGCGTTGCACTTCGCGGTCGGCGTCACGCTCTTTTTCGCTGTGGCGCTTGTCGAAGTCCTTCTTGCCCTTGGCCAGGGCAATCTCGCATTTGATCAAATGCGCCTTCCAGTAAACCGACAGCGCCACGCAGGTGTAGCCCTTCTGCTGCACGGCGCCGAACAGCTTTTCCAGCTCGCGCTTGTTCAGCAGCAGCTTGCGCGTGCGGATCGGGTCGGCAATCACGTGGGTGCTGGCGGTCTTCAACGGGGTGATGTGGCAGCCCATCAGCCAGGCCTCGTCGTCTTTCAGCAATACATAGCTGTCGACCAACTGGGCCTTGCCGGCGCGCAGGCTCTTCACTTCCCAGCCGGCCAGGACCAGGCCCGCCTCGAATCTGGATTCGACGAAATAATCGTGCATCGCCTTCTTGTTCTGGGCGATGGTGCCTTGAGGGTGTTTCTTTTGTTTAGCCATAGGGCGCGCATTATAGGGAGTCGTTGGCCTGCTGGCGACAGCCTGATCTTGAGAGCGGGTGGTTAATCCCGGACAATGCGCGTCTTTTGCACATTAATCGGGCGTATTCATGGTAAGCGACAAGGTTTCGATCCACGGTGCCTGGGCCAGTCGTTGGGTGTTTATCCTGGCGGCAACCGGTTCCGCGGTGGGCCTGGGCAATATCTGGAAGTTTCCCTACATGACCGGCATGTACGGCGGCGGGGCCTTTGTCATCATGTATCTGCTGTGCATTTTCCTGGTCGGCTTGCCGATCATGCTGGCTGAAACCCTGATCGGGCGTCGCGGCCGACAGAGTCCGGTGAATGCGCTGGGGGCTTTGGCGCTGGAATCCGGCGCCTCGCCAAGGTGGTCGTGGGCCGCGCTGATGGGCATGATTGCCGCGTTGCTGATCCTGTCCTTTTACAGCGTCATCGCGGGTTGGTCGCTGGACTACATCATGGGTATGGGGGCAGGGCAGTTCGAAGGCATCAGTGCCGAGGGGGCGGGTGGCGCGTTTGGCGCGCTGACGGCCGACCCCTGGCGCCTGACCTTGTGGCACACGCTGTTCATGCTGTTGACCGGCTTCGTCATCGCGCGTGGTGTCGTGGCCGGTCTGGAGCGCAGTTTGCGCGTCATGATGCCGCTGCTGTTTGTCTTGTTGCTGGTACTGCTGGGTTACAGCATGACCACCGGGCACTTTATGCAGGGCTTTCACTTTCTCTTCGATTTTCAGCCCGACAGGTTGCTCGATGGCGTGCTGGCCGCGCTGGGGCATGCCTTCTTCACCCTCAGCGTTGGCGTCGGTTCGATCATGGTCTATGGCGCCTATATGCCCAAGCGGGCCTCGATTGGCAGCACGGTGCTGGCCGTTGGTATTCTCGACACCCTGGTGGCCCTGACTGCCGGGTTGGCGCTGTTTCCTATAGTGTTCGCCGCCGGCATGGAACCGGGCGCCGGTCCCGGGCTGATGTTCGTCACCCTGCCGGTGGCCTTCGGCAACATTGCGCTCGGTCAGGCCATGGGCACGCTGTTTTTCGTGCTGGTGCTGATCGCTGCCTGGACCTCGTCGATCTCGATGCTGGAGCCGGCGGTGGCTTATCTGGTCGAGCGCACCCGGCGCAGCCGGGTGCTGATCACCAGCGTGCTGGCGCTGTTGTGCTGGCTGGTTGGCATGGGCACGGTGCTGTCGTTCAATGTTGGTGCCGAGGCCAAGTTCTTCGTCTTCGCTGTCGATGGGTTTCACCTGTTCCAGTGGGGCGCCGAAGGTGGGCGAAACTTCTTCGACAGCATCGACTACCTGACCAGTCGCATTCTCCTGCCGGCGGGAGGTCTGGCCTTCGTGCTGTTCGCCGGCTGGGTGCTCAAGCGCGAAGCCGTGCGCGAGGAGTTGGCAATCGACAATCCGCTGTTGTTCGGCTTGGTGTATTGGTTGATTCGTGTGGTGGCGCCGCTGGGTATATTGGTCGTGTTTGTTGCAGAGTTGATGAAATGAGTACAGTCACCCTATTGAATGAAGTTGCAGGCTCATGAGTACCCATATTCAGCGTTCGGCGTTATTACCGTACCCGGCCTCAGCCCTTTTTGAGCTGGTCAATGATGTGGCGCGGTATCCGGAGTTCCTGCCCTGGTGTTCGGCCAGCGAGGTTCTGGATGTCAGCCAAACCCATATGCGCGCCAGTCTGGCGGTGGCCAAGGGTGGAGTCAGCCAGCGCTTCATTACCCGCAATGCGCTGGTCTGGGGGCAGTCGATCGAGTTGCACCTGGAGGAGGGGCCGTTCAACAAGTTGCATGGTCAGTGGGTGTTCAAGGCTCTGGGCGACAAGGCCTGCAAAATCAGTCTGGATCTGACCATCGACTATGCCGGGCCCGTGGTGCGGGCCACGCTTGGGCCGCTGTTCAATCAGGCGGCGAACACCCTGGTGGATGCATTCTGTCAAAGAGCCAAGCAGCTCTATGGATAGCAATCAAATGACTGGCAAAACGATCGTGGTCGAAGTGGTCTATGCCCTGGCTGATAAACAGAGGCTGCTGCGGCTCAGCCTGCCTTACGGTACTACGATGCGCCAGGCGGTCGAGCAGTCGGGTATGCAGGCGCATTTTCCTGGGCTGGATCTGGCGAACAGCCCGCTGGGAATCTTCGGCAAGGCGGTTGCCAAGCCGCAAGAGCGGGTGCTGGAGGATGGCGAGCGGGTGGAGATCTATCGGCCGCTGATTGCCGATCCGAAAGAGGTGCGCAAACAGCGTGCGGCCAAGGCAGTGAAAGCCAAGGTTGACGACCGGGGCGTTTGACGCCGAGTCGGCGCGCATGAAAAAGCCCGGAAATTTCCGGGCTTTTTCGTTGTGCGCCAGGCATGGCGCGTTGCGCGGAAGCGCAACCAGCTTGGCTGTGGTGGCCAGGCTGGTGACTTGGAGGTGAAAGTCCTCTACACACCCGGCAAGGGGAAGTGTTAGCCAGAGGCAAGGGTGTCGCGGGCGACTGCGAATCTGAAGGAAGCCCGAGGCAAAATGCTGGCCTGACGAACAGGAAGCGGATCAGGCGGCGTAGCGGGGTGAGGTGGCAACGTTCACTAAAGCCCAATACTTGCACGGAGCGCTACGACGTAAATCCGACAGGCATAAGCAGGAAGGTCGCGCGAATTACCCTGGGAGATC
>NZ_FOWX01000057.1 GCF_900115555.1 Pseudomonas borbori | reverse complement strand
GCAACCTGGCCAAACAATTGCTGCACATGGACGCAGTGATCCTCGACGAACTGGGCTACTTACCCTTCCCAGACTCCGGTGGGGCGCTGCTGTTTCACCTGATCAGCCAGCTCTACGAAAAGACCTCGCTGATCATCACCACCAACTTGTCCTTCGGCGAATGGGTCAGTGTTTTTGGCGACGCCAAGATGACCACAGCACTGCTCGACCGCATCACTCACCACTGCGACATCCTCGAAACCGGCAACGATTCGTTCCGCTTCAAGCAGCGCAAAAAGGCAGTGAAAAACACCTGAGCGACTGGAAACTTTTGGACGCTGTTACCTGGAAAGTTTTGGATGCTGATTGACAGGCCTGCACCTTCGAACTGACGTTGCAGCGGATGATGAGCACTTCGCACCTGGGCGATGCGCCCCATCCGGTGGTGGCCTCGGCCGCGCGGGAGGTGCTGAACAAGAGCGAGAACGAGCGCTCGGGTGTGCTGTCCACCGCCATGTCCTTCCTCGGCCTGTACCGCGACCCCACGGTGGCCGAGGTCACGTCGCGCTGCGACTGGCGCATCGCCGACCTGATCTCGGCCGAGCATCCCGTCTCCCTATACCTGGTGGTGCCTCCTTCGGATATCAGCCGCACCAAGCCGCTGATCCGCCTGATCCTCAACCAGATCGGCCGGCGCCTGACCGAATCATTGGACGGTGCCGACGGCATCGAGCGCCGGCACAAGCTGCTGCTGATGCTCGACGAATTTCCGGCGTTGGGGCGGCTGGACTTCTTCGAGTCGGCCCTGGCCTTTATGGCCGGCTACGGGCTGCGCGCCTTCCTGATCTCGCAGTCGCTCAACCAGATCGACAAGGCCTACGGCCAGAATCACTCGATCCTCGACAACTGCCATGTGCGGGTGACCTTCGCCACCAACGACGAACGCACCGCCAAGCGCATCTCCGAGACACTGGGCACCGCCACCGAGTTGCGCGCGCAGCGCAACTACGCCGGCCACCGACTGGCGCCCTGGCTGGGGCACCTGATGGTGTCGCGCCAGGAGACCGCACGCCCGCTGCTGACGCCCGGTGAGGTGATGCAACTGCCTACCGACGAAGCAGTGGTGATGCTCTCCGGCCATGCGCCGATCCGGGCGAAGAAGCTGCGCTACTTCGCCGATAGCAACTTCCAGCGCAGGGTATTGCCGGCGCCGCAGCTGCAGCCGGGTCGCTACGCCGATGCGCCCACCGCACGTGCGGATGACTGGAGCAGCCTGGCCATGCCCGCGGCCGTTGGCGTTCCGCCGGCAGGCTTGGCCGATGGCGAGACCGTCGAGGATGGCGGCCTGCGCCGTCAGCCCGAGTTGGAGGAAGCTGCCCAGTTGCCGGACCTCGACGACCTGACCAGCGACCTGCTGCTCCTCGACGAGGACGACATCCCCACCCCCTTCCCTCCCCAGCCCGATCCACGCCTGCAGCGCGTGGCACGGCTGGCCGCCCTCGACCCTGACGACGGAATAGCCCTATGAGCCGAGCCCGCCTGAACCTGTTTATCCAACCCGAGCACGCCAAGCGCCTGAACGAACTTGCGATCACCAAAGGCGTGTCGAAGTCGTCGATCATCGCCGCGGCGCTCGCCTCCTGGCTGTCGCCGGACTCCGGCGACCAGCGCGAGACGGCCATCGCCAAGCGCCTGGATCGGCTGTCGCGCCAGTTCGAGCGGCTGGAGCGCGACCAGCACATCCTGATCGAGACTGTCGCGCTCTACGTGCGCTACTACCTCACTGTCAGCACACCAGTGCCCGAGGCCCATCAGGAGGCGGCACGAGCGCAGGGCAAGCTGCGCTTCAGCCAGTTCGTCGAGCAACTCGGCCGTCACCTGCAGCGCGGGCGCAGCCTGGTCAGGGACGTACACGACGAGGTTCAGGCCACGGGAGAGCACCCATGACTGCCGCCTCCACGGTGCTGAGCGCAGCAGCCACCTCCCTGGATCGCCGCACCCGCATGCTGCGCACGGCGTTGGGCCCGCTGATCGCTGCGGCCCTGGATGATCCGGACGTGGTCGAGGTGATGCTCAACCCCGACGGCGTGCTCTGGCTGGATCGCCTTTCCGCTGGCCGCGCCCGATTGGGCACGCTGCCGGCTGCCGACGGCGAGCGGATCATCCGCCTGGTTGCCGCACATGTCGGCGCGGAAGTCCATCGGGGCAAGCCGCTGCTGAGCGCCGAACTGCCGGAGTCCGGCGAGCGCTTCGAGGGCGTGCTGCCGCCTGTAGCAGCCGGGCCGACCTTTGCCCTGCGCAAACGCGCCGTCGGCGTCATCCCGCTACGGCAGTACGTGGCCGACGGCATCCTCACCGCCGCCCAGGCCGAGTACCTGCGAGGCGCCGTGCGTGAGCGGCAGAACATCCTCGTCGCCGGCGGTACCAGTACCGGCAAGACCACCCTCGCCAACGCGTTGCTCGCAGAGGTAGCCGGCAGCGGCGACCGCGTTCTGGTGCTCGAGGACACGGTCGAGCTGCAGTGCCCGGCCCTCGATCACGTCGCCCTGCGCACCCGGCCCGGCGTGGTGTCCATGGCCGATCTGGTGCGCACCACTTTGCGCCTGCGTCCCGACCGGGTGGTGGTCGGCGAAGTGCGGGGCGGCGAGGCGCTGGACCTGGTCAAGGCCTGGGGCACCGGTCACCCGGGCGGTATCGCCACGATTCACGCCGGTTCCGCCCAGGGCGCCCTGCTGCGCCTGGAGCAGCTGATCCTGGAGGTCGCCCTGGCCGCGCCACGGGCGCTGATCGCCGAGGCGGTCAACCTGGTGGTGTTCCTCGCCGGGCGCGGCCGCGCTCGCCATGTCCAGCAGATCGCCCGAGTCGTCGGCCATAACGAGCGTGGCTATCAACTCCATCCCATCGAAGCCATTCCTTCCCTGTCCTCTGCCTCAGGAAATCAGCCATGAGTCTCCTCCATGCTTGCGTTGTTTCTTGGCGGCGCGCCGCCAATACCCTTCTGCTGGGCGCACTCTGGCTAGGCGTGTCCTTGCCGGTGCTCGCCGCCGGCTCCGGCATGCCCTGGGAAGGGCCGCTGCAATCGATCCTCGACTCGGTGCAGGGCCCGGTGGCGCGCATCGTCGCGGTGATCATCATCATTAGCACCGGCCTGACGCTGGCCTTCGGCGACACCAGCGGCGGCTTCCGCAAGCTGATCCAGATCGTCTTTGGCCTGTCGATCGCCTTTGCCGCCTCCTCGTTCTTCCTCAGCTTCTTCAGCTTCGCCGGCGGGGCGGTGGTTGCATGAACGGCGAGCGCGACCTCATCCCCGGTTTCGAGGTGCCACTGCACCGCGCCCTGGCCGAACCGATCCTGCTCGGCGGTGCGCCGCGCAACGTGGCGATCCTCAACGGCACCCTGGCGGCCGTGGTCGGCCTGGGCCTGCAGCTGTGGATTCCGGGCCTGGTGCTCTGGCTGGTCGGCCACTCGCTGGCAGTCTGGGGCGCACGGCTGGATCCGCAGTTCCTGCAGGTCTTCGCCCGGCATATCAAGCAGCGCCCGCTGCTGGACGTGTGAGGAGTATCGCCATGCTGAGCCTCAGCGAATACCAGCGCCGCCCCGCCCAACTCGCCGACTGGCTGCCCTGGGCCGGCCTGGTCGCCCCGAGCGTGGTGCTGAACAAGGACGGTTCTTTCCAGCGCACCTTGCGTTTTCGCGGACCAGACCTGGACAGCGCCACCCAGGGCGAACTGGTGGCCACCTCGGCGCGCCTGAACAACGCCCTGCGCCGGCTGGGTTCGGGTTGGGCCTTGTTCATCGAGGCCGAGCGACTGGCGGCCGCCGACTACCCCGAAAGCGACTTCCCCGAGCCGCTGTCCTGGCTGGTGGACCAGGAGCGCCGCGCCACCTTCGAGACGCGGAGCAGCCACTACGAGAGCGCCTACCACCTGACGCTGCTCTACCTGCCGCCGGAGGAGTCGCGTTCGCGTGCGGCCGGCCTGCTCTACGAACACCGGGCGCAGCGCGGTGTCGACTGGCGTGAGCGACTGGCTGCCTTCACCGCCGAGTGTGATCGCTTCTTTGACCTGCTGGACGGGGTGATGCCGGAGCTCAGTTGGCTCGACGACAGCCAGACCCTGAGCTTCCTGCACGCCACGGTATCGACCCACCGCCAGCGCCTGGCCGTGCCGGAGGTGCCCTTCCACCTGGACGCCCTGCTGGCTGACAGCGCATTGACCACCGGCCTGGCGCCGCGGCTGGGCGAGCAGCACCTGCGCGTGCTTTCGGTGCGCGGCTTTCCGACCTCGACCTGGCCGGGTCTGCTGGATGACCTCAACCGCCTGGGCTTCGCCTATCGCTGGTCGACCCGCTTCATCTGCCTGGACAAGGATGAGGCCGAGAAGGAACTGCTGCGCCTGCGCCGGCAGTGGTTCGCCAAGCGCAAGGGTGTCCTGGCGCTGCTGCGCGAAGCGATCTTCCAGCAGGAAAGCCCGCTGGTCGACAGCGACGCGGCGAACAAAGCCGGCGACGCCGACGCCGCCCTGCAAGAACTAGGCGCCGATCAGGTCGCCTTCGGCTATGTGACGGCCACCGTGACGGTCAGCGACCGCAATGTCCAGGTCGCCGACGAGAAGCTGCGCCTGGTCGAGCGGGTGATCCAGGGCCGCGGCTTCGTCACCATTGCCGAGAGCCTCAACGCGGTGGAGGCCTGGCTGTCGTCCATACCAGGCAACGTCTACGCCAATGTGCGTCAGCCGATCATCTCCACCCTCAACCTGGCGCACCTGATACCAGTCTCGGCGGTCTGGGCCGGGCCTGCGCGCAACGAGCATCTGGGCGGCCCGCCGCTGATGGTGACCCGCACGGATGGCGCGACACCGTTTCGCCTGGTCACCCACGTCGGCGATGTCGGCCATACCCTGGTGGCCGGCCCTACCGGCATGGGCAAGTCGGTGCTACTGGCGACCCTGGCCCTGCAGTTTCGTCGTTACCCGGGCGCGCGCCTGTTTCTCTTCGACATGGGCCGCTCGCTGCGCGCGACGGTGCTGGGCCTGGGCGGCGAGCACTACGATCTGGGCGGCGATGGCGACCTGGCCTTCCAGCCCCTGGCACGCATCGACCAGACTGGCTACCGCGCCTGGGCCGCCGAGTGGCTGGAGGCTCGTCTGCTGCAGGAGGGGGTTGCCGTCGGCCCCGAACAGAAGGCCACGCTGTGGACCGCCCTGGACAGCCTGGCCGGCGCGCCCGAGGCACAGCGCACGCTGACCGGCCTGTCAGTGTTGCTACAGGACAACGCCCTGCGCCAGGCCCTGCAGCCCTACGTGCTGGGCGGCGCTCACGGCCGGCTGCTGGATGCCGACCAGGACCGCCTCGGTACGGCCGATGTGCAGTGCTTCGAGATGGAGGAGCTGATGCACAGCAAGGCGGCGGTGGCCGCCGTGTTGAGCTACCTGTTCGCCCGCTTCGAGGAACGTTTCGACGGCACGCCGACATTGCTGATCCTCGACGAGGCCTGGCTGTTTCTCGACGACCCGCTGTTCGCTGCGCGCATCCGCCAGTGGCTCAAGACCCTGCGCAAGAAGAACGTCTCGGTGATTTTCGCCACCCAGTCGCTGGCCGACATCCAGGACTCCGGCATCGCCGCGGCGATCATCGAGAGCTGCGCCAGTCGCATCTTCCTGCCCAACCCGCAGGCCGGCGAACCGCAGATCCGCGGCATCTATCAGGGCTTCGGCCTCAACCACCGGCAGATCGAGATCATCGCCCAGGCCACGCCCAAGCGCGATTACTACTACCAGTCGCGCCTGGGCAACCGCCTGTTCGACCTCGACCTGGGACCGGTGGCACTGGCCTTCGCCGCCTCCGCCAGTCCGGCCGAACAGCGTGAGATCAACCGGATCCTGGAGGCGTCCGGCACCGCGGACTTCGCCCCTGCCTGGTTGCGCCATCGCGGCCTGGACTGGGCCGCCGAGCTGCTCGCCACCCATACCCCGCCACGCAAGGAGTGCCTGCCATGAATCCCCGTATCTGCCGTTCTGCCTTCATCGCGCTGCTGACGCTTGGACCGCTGGTATTGCAACCGGCCACTGCCTTCACCGTGATCGACCCGACCAACCTAGTGCAGAACACCCTGACCGCGGTACGCACAATGGAAATGATCAACAACCAGGTCAGCCAGTTGCAGAACGAAACCCAGATGCTGCTGAACCAGGCTCGCCACCTGGCGACCCTGGACTACGACGTGGTCAACCGCCTGCGCGTGAGCCTGGCCAGCACCGAGCGCCTGCTGGCCGAGGCCCAGGGGCTGGCCTACGAGGTGCAGCGTCTGGACCAGCAATTCGCCCGCCTGTATCCGGCCGAGTACACGAGCAGCGTCAGCAGCCAACGCCTGGCCCAGGAAGCGCGCGAGCGCTGGCAGCAGGGCCTCGACGGGCTGCACACGGCCATGCGCGTGCAGGCACAGGTAACGCAGAACCTGGCCCAGGATGAGAGCGCGCTGGCCGATCTGGTCCAGCAGAGCCAAGCCGCCGGTGGTGCGCTGCAGGCGGCCCAAGCCACCAACCAGTTGCTGGCCCTGCAGGCCAAGCAATCGATCCAGGCCCAGCAACTGCAGATCACCCAGAACCGCGCCATCGCCCTGGAACTCGCGCGCCAGGCGGCCGCGGCCGAGGAGGCGCGCGAACTGCGGCGGCGTTTCATGGGCAGCGGCACGCCCTACACCCCCTACCCCGTGCAGTTCTACCGGCAGTGAGGGCTTGGCGATGAGAGTTCTATTTCTACTGCCGCTGCTGCTCGGGCTGGTTGCCTGCGACCATGGCGGAGAGCCGGATGACGCCCGCGCCCTCCACGACCGCTTCTACTCCGGTTGCGCTCACGCCGGCGAGTTCCTCACGCCCGAAAGCCTGCCGGCCATCCCGCCGAGCTTCGACGAGGACGTGCAATGAACGACGTCAGCGTGATCGACCGCTTCCTCGAGGTGTTCGGCCAGTACATCGACTCGGGCTTCGGCCTGCTCGGCGGCGAGGTGGCCTTTCTCACCCTGACCCTGGTAGCCATCGACATGACCCTGGCCGGGCTGTTCTGGGCCATGGGCGGCGAGGACGTCAGCTCGAAGCTGATCAGGAAGATCCTCTATGTCGGTGCCTTCGCCTTCATCATCGGCAACTTCAATGTACTGGCCCAAATCGTCTTCAACTCCTTCGCCGGGCTGGGCCTGCTGGCCTCGGGCTCCGCCCTGAGCCAGGCCGAGTTCCTCCAGCCGGGACGGCTGGCTGCCATAGGTGTCGAGGCCGGTGGCCCACTGCTCGAGCAGATCAGCAACCTCAGTGGCTTTCCCAAGGTCTTCGGCAACCTGCACAGCATCCTGGTGCTGTTCCTGGCCTGGCTGGTGGTGATCGTCAGCTTCTTCTTCCTGGCCATCCAGCTGTTCGTCACCCTGATCGAGTTCAAGCTGACGACGCTGGCCGGCTTCGTCCTGGTGCCCTTCGCGCTGTGGAACAAGACCGCCTTCCTTGCCGAGAAGGTGCTGGGTAATGTGGTGGCGTCCGGCATCAAGGTATTAGTGCTGGCGGTGATCGTCGGCATCGGCAGCGGGCTGTTCGCCGAGTTCCAGGCGGTGCCGGACAAACCCAGCATCGACCATGCCCTGGTGGTCATGCTCGCGTCGCTGGCGTTGCTCGGCCTGGGCATCTTCGGCCCAGGCATCGCCACCGGTCTGGTCTCAGGAGCGCCGCAACTGGGAGCCGGCGCGGCGGCCGGCACCGCGCTTGGCGCCGCGGGCATGGCCGCCGGTGCAGCCGCCGTGGCCACGGGTGCCGGTGGCGCCGTGCTGGCCGGCGCCCGTATGGCGCCTGGCGCGGCACGCCTGGCCATGGGCGGTGCCAAGTCATCGGCCGCAGGCATGGCGCCGGGTTCTGCAGCAACAGGTGCAGCGACAGGCGGTGCGGCCACGGCGGCCGGCTCATCGACAGCCCCCACCAAGCAACCCGACTGGGCCAGGCGCCTGCAGCGCAAGCAGCAGCTCACCCAAGCAGCCACCACCGTCGCGCACACTCTGCGCGGTGGCGATGGTGGCGGCTCGTCACCCGGGCCGCAAGTGCGCGACCCATCAAACTCGTGAAGGAGAACGAAGATGCGATTCAAACGTCCGCGGGTGCGCTACAGCGACACCCCACAACCGGCCACGCCCTACCAGGCAGCGGAACAGGCCTGGGATCGGCGCATGGGCAGCAGCCTGGCGCAGGCACGCAACTGGCGGGTGATGGCTTTTGGTTGCCTGAGCCTGGCCCTGCTGATGGCCGGCGGCCTGGTCTGGCGCTCGGCCCAGTCGATGGTCACGCCCTATGTGGTGGAGGTCGACAGTCTCGGCCAGGTGCGCGCCGTCGGCGAAGCCGCCAATCCCTATCAGCCCCAGGATGCGCAGATCGCCCATCACCTGGCGCGCTTTATCGAACGGGTGCGCGGGCTGTCCATCGACCCGGTGGTGGTACGGCAGAACTGGCTGGAGGCCTATCACTCCACCACCGACCGCGGTGCTGCCACGCTCAACGATTACGCCCGTGCCAACGATCCCTTCACCCGGGTCGGCAAGGAGTCGGTGTCCGTCGAGGTCACCAGCGTGGTGCGGGCCAGTGATAGTTCGTTCCAGGTGCGCTGGATCGAGCGCCGTTTTGTGAATGGTGCGACCGCCGGGCTGGAGCGTTGGACGGCGGTGATCTCGCTGGTACTGCAGCCACCGCGTACCGAGGAGAAGCTGCGCCGCAACCCGCTGGGCATCTACGTCAACGGCCTGTCATGGAGCCGTGAACTGGACACTACGGAAGGAGCCAAGAAGCCATGAAAACCTACCTGAATCTCTGCATCTGCCCCCTGCTGCTGGCAATGCTGGCCGGCTGCGCCAGCCAAGGCGAGCCGCCGGTGATCGCCCTGGACGAACCGGTGCAGACGCAGCGCCTGCCGGAGACGCCCAAGCCCATCGAGGTAGTGGCGGTGCCGAAACCCTTGGCCCTGCCGGCGCAGCTCAAGCCGCTGCCGGACGGCCAGGCGAGCAAGCTAGCCAAGGAGCCCGCCGATGAACGCGTGCGGGTCTCGCGCGCCAACCGCGACGCGCGAATCGCTCCGACCCGCGAGGGTTATATCAACGCCATCCAGGTCTGGCCCTACTCCAATGGTGCGCTGTACCAGGTCTACACCAGCCCGGGCCGGGTCACGGCGGTCAACCTGCAGCCCGGCGAGGAACTGGTCACCGTGGCCGCAGGCGACACCGTGCGCTGGATCGTCGGTGACACCTCCAGCGGCAGTGGCGACGAGTTGCGCGTCAGCGTGCTGATCAAGCCGACGCGGATCGACCTCAAGACCAACCTGCTGATCACCACCACGCGGCGCACTTACCTGATCGAGCTGACCTCCACCGCGCAGGCCTGGATGGCCTCGGTGTCCTGGGACTACCCCAAGGATCGCCTGCTCGCCCTGCAACGACGCGCCTCTTCAGCCCAAGCGGCAGCACCGGTCGATGTCGGCCTGGCGCTGGAACAGCTGCGCTTTCGCTATGCGATCAGCGGCAGCAACCCGCCCTGGAAACCACTGCGCGCGTTCGATGACGGCAAGAAGGTGTATATCCAGTTCCCGGCCGGCATCGCCCAGGGCGAGCTGCCGCCACTGTTCGTGATCGGCCCGCAGGGTGACGGCCAACTGGTCAACTACCGTTTCCGTTCGCCCTACTTCATCGTCGATAGGCTGTTCGGCGCCGCCGAGCTGCGCCTGGGCGCGGACAAGGGGGACGTGGTGCGGATCGAGCGCACCGATGGCGTGGCGCGGAGGCCCTGAGCATGAGTGCTACGGACGATGTTCAAACCGATGCGCCTTCGCCACTGCCACCCAAGGAGGCACCGGAATCCCTGGAGCTACGCGCGCAGCCGCGCCCGGTCACCCGCCTCAACCCACGCATGCTGGCGCTACTCGCCGGTGGGCTGGCCAGCGCGGTACTCGGGGCCATGCTCTGGTCGCTACAGCCCCAGCAGCGTCGTCATGGCACGGAGCAAAGCGAGCTGTACAACGTCGACCGCGTGACTCGCTCCGAAGGCCTGGAGCAGTTGCCGGCCGACTACTCGCAGCTACCGCCACCTCCCGCGCCGGCGGTGCCACAATTGGGGCGGCCACTGCCAGGCGACCTCGGTGGCCCCATTCTCAGAGCTGAACAAGCACAGGGTTACGACTACCGCCATGCCGGCCCCGATCCTGCCGAGGCCGAGCGTCTCGCCAGGCTCAAGGAGGCTGAGGAAGCGGCATTGTCTTCGGTGTTTTTCCGCTCCGGTGGCGGGAGGACATCGAGTGCTGCAAATGCCGGTCAGGTCATGGCCGCCGGCCCTGGGTTGACCGCCGCCGTACCTGCTGACACGGCGGTCTCGCAGAATGGACAGGATCAGAAAGAGGCGTTTCTCAGTAAATCCGCAAATGCACAGATCCGTAATTCCGGATTTCTGCAAATGCCCGACTCGCCCTACCAGGTGATGGCCGGCACCGTCATTGCCGCGGCACTGGTCACAGGGATTAAGTCGGATCTACCCGGCGATGTGATCGCCACGGTAACCGAACCGGTCTACGACAGCGCCACCGGCCAGCATGTGCTGATCCCCCAGGGTTCGCGGCTGCTGGGCCGCTACAACAGCCAGGTGAGCTACGGCCAGAGCCGCGTGCAGGTGGTGTGGCAGCGGGTGATCCTTCCCGACACCTCGTCTTTCCAGCTCGACAACCTGGTTGGCAGCGACGCCGCCGGCTATGCCGGCCTGGAGGATGGCGTCGACTGGCACTGGGATCGGATCGTCGCTGGCGCGGCCATGACCAGCCTGCTGGGCATTGGTGCCGAGTTGGCTGCACCGGCAAATCGAACCGACGGCGACCGGGTCATCATTGCCGGGCGCGACAGCTTGCAGGACACGGTGAACCAGGTCGGCCAAGAGGTCACCCGTCGCAATCTCGATATCCAGCCCACGCTGACCCAGCGCCCCGGCCTGCCGCTGCGCGTGATCGTCAACCGCGACCTGGTGCTGCGCCCCTATCAGCCCTTCTTTAGCCTGCAGAGGAACCCACAATGACCCCGAACAAGCTGCGCCTCGGCCCCTTGCCGAAAACCGAGAACCTGAAAGTGACGTTCATCTGCCCAGCTAGTCTGAAGGCCGACCTCGAACGCTACGCGGCAGTGCATTCGCAAGCATATGGAGAAGAGGTTGATGCCCTGACGCTCATCCCGCACATGCTGGAAGCCTTCATGGCGAGGGATCGGGTGTTCAAGAAACTTGGTACAGCAACCTGAAGGCGGAATTTGTCCGTAACTGCCATATTGCTGTCACGGCCTTGGCTCGGAGGTGTTGGTTGCGATTGTGAGCGCGAGCTTTCGCCGAAAGACACTCGGATGAAATCGACACGAGCGAATCAAGAAAAAATCAGTAGAATCACCTGAAATGAAGATTTTCTTGTCTCAATCAAGAAAATCTGCGGGCCAGAGTCAAGCTAAAGGATTTTTGACATGCACCTAGTCGGTTACGCCTGGCTACGCGAAGCCATGCAGCTGTCTGCATTCCCCTTGCGCCTGCCAGCCATTGTGCAACCTGTCACTCGCCTGAAAAAGATAGGTCAAACCTTGGCGGTACCATCGGCCACCGCGCCCGCAGCCGATGATTTGCTTGGCCACATGCTATTTGCCCTGAAGCACGAAGGGGTCAATCTCGCCATCTTGGCCCAGGCCTTACCCAAGATACCAGTCACTACGCTGGAGCGGGCCCTGCAGGAGGCTCCCAACGGTATCTACATCCGCAAAGCGTGCTATTTGAGAGAGGCTTTTACCCACGAGGAAGTTCCTCAGCATGCACCGGTTCGGGGCGCCTTCGTACCGCTCTTCGATCCCAAGCGCTACGTCACCCGCTCGGGTGAGAGAAACTCGCGATGGCGGGTGGAGTTCAACGGCCTGGGCAACTTGAACTACTGCGCCACCGTAGAAAAAGCCTCAAGGCTAATTGAACTTCAGGAGCACGACATTCTTGGTCGGGCAAAAGCGTTCATGGAGTCACTGCCGCCGGTCATGATGGATCGGGCGATCAACTGGGCCTATTTGCATGAGACTAAGGATTCGTTTGCTATCGAACGCGAAGCGCCAAGTGAGGATAAGTCCCGGCGGTTCATTCAATTGCTACGCCAGGCACACGAGCGTCAACCACTGACCGAGGAATATCTCGTTGCATTGCAGAACGCCACAGTATCAAACCCCTACGATTTAGCTGCAGCATTCAGGCACGAGCAAAACCACCTTGCGGGCGCTCTAAGCGGTCACCAATAAATAAGGTCATAATAATGACCCCGTAGACCCGATGATTGGCCCCCCCCATCCATGAAGCACAAGCCCTTACCGTTGACCGAAGAAGAGATCCTCAAGCTGGAAGAGATCGTTCACAAGGGCACAGATTGGCGCAGCCGGGATCGGGCAGGAACGCTGCTGCGACTTGCGCGCGGTGATTCGCCTAAGGCGGTGGCCGAAGCTTTTGGGGTCTGCACCCAAACCGTCTACGAACGTCGACAACAGTGGTTGAGCAAAGGCTTTTCGGGCCTGTTTGATGCGCCCCGCTCGGGTGCCCCAGGCAAGCTGTCGGCCTATCTGTC
>NZ_FOWX01000061.1 GCF_900115555.1 Pseudomonas borbori | reverse complement strand
CTTGGGTAAATTGACCAAAATGGCACAGCATGGGCACGCGCCGATAGACGTTTCGAACGGCATAGCCTTCCTGGTCCAGCCACTCCACATAGCGCTCGATTGCCGAGCCAAGCCAATTGCCGCGAATCCGATCGACGGTTTGCGGCTTCAAGAAATAACGTTCCAGCATGACAACCTCCATTCCAGGAAACAGGGTGGAGGGTCATCATCCGACCAAGGCGAAACGTTATGTGGCGTTTACCGACGCAGTCGCCTTCAAGTACGGCCAAACGCTCGCGCCGGGCACATAACGGCGAAGGGAACAAAACTACGATTATGTGGCGCGCCACATAATCGTAAACCAGGATTTGCGGTGTGCCGCCGAGGAAGGCGAAGCAGCGTGCGTGCGAGCCCAGCCAGTCCGGCAGCTTCTGCGACCAGGTGGCCTCGGCGAAGGTGTAGCTGGACGCGCCGAGGACGGCGACGAAGATCTGCGTCTGGCGGATCTCGCCGGTTCGCCGATCAATGACCGGCACGGTCTGGCCGGCGTCGAACTTTAGGCGTAGTACCTCTCGAATTTTACGCATGGATATACGCTCCACGACGACCTCTTCGCTTCGAGAAAAGAGGTCGATGGTAGTGAATAATCCTGCGTTGCTGCCTGCCTGAGCGTGGGGTCGGATCAGTGAGAGATCACTGTCCAAGTGCTCGTGGAATCAGTGTCCAAGGGGCCGTGGAATGAGTGTCCAAGTCAGCGTGGAATCGCTGTCCAAGTGTTCGTGGACTGGGTGTCCAAGTGCGCATGGAATCCCCAGCTTATCGTGGAATCTCACCCGCCCACCTTTTTGATTACATCAAGCCGACTATTGCCGATTATTCGCTTGAACGACCCTTTATACTCAACAAGTTGTGTTTGACTTTGTTCAACATGGCGGCGAGAAGAATACGCTCTTCATTATCCAGACCGAGCAAAATATCTTCGCTCATCTCGTGGCTCATCCCCCGCATTTCTTTGATTGTCTGTTTTCCCAGCGAAGTGAGGAAAACCCTTTTAATGCGACGATCAACTGGATCTGGGTTTCGAATAATAAAGCCGGATACCTCGAGGCGATCGATAATGCCACCAAGCGCAGCTTTGCCGAGTTCGAGCATATTAGCCAGATCGCTTTGAGCCATACCGTCATGGCGGGACAAATAAGCAAGAACCCACCACTGCGAACGTGTCACGCCTAACGGCTTCATGAGATTATCAAAAACGACACGACGTAACCGGGAGACATCATGCATCAAGAAACCCAGGCGTTGGTCCCAATTTTCCTCTTCAATTTGACGGCCGTTCCTGCTGACCGTTAACATCTCAACCTCTTGTCTACTCATTTTGGTCATCTCACCAACAATGCCTGGCTAGCAGCGCCCAACCAATAAGAATCGAGCTTTAATAGCCCAAGTATGCACCAATATTATATACCTCCAGGCTATCCGTCTACAAAAAGGTAGCCTGCTCACAGCTTAATTCCAATACCCTAGGAGCCTGTCGGACTTTCCAAGTCTTCCGTGCGTTGGAGGTATCCGCGACAATCGAGGCCCTGCAACCGAGAGCCCGTCCTGATGAGCCGCTTCGTCCCTGCCGATCGAGACACTGCGTACCTGCTTCCTCCCTCAGTAGACGAATGGTTACCGGGTGATCACTTGGCGCGGTTCGTGGTAGAGGTCATCGAACAGCTCGATCTGCGCGAGCTGACCGGCCAATACGCCGGTCGGGGTTCGGCCGCACCATCCGGCCGTGCTGCTGGGCTTGCTGGCGGCCTGGCGAATGCTGAGCAGCTCACCGTCGGGAAGCTCGGCGGATCGTTCGAAACAGGGAATCTTCCAATGACGCCGCAGGTTGCCCACGAGGTTCTGGTTGAAACGCAGGCCCCGCGCGGTCACACGGCCTTGGGTGTTGAGGATGCCCGCGATGGTCGCATCGGGATAGTGCTGCGCCAGTCGACGTACCAGGGCGATGGTGTCTTCGTCGGTGCGAATGGTGGCCGGTCGCGAGCGCGGCAACGCAACGTCGCATTCAGTGAGCTTGCCGCCGCGCCAGCGTAGCTTCAGCTGCGCTCGGTATTGTTCGCGATGCACGGTAGCCGTGAAACGAGTGACGGAAAACAGAGGCAAGAGAACACCGGGCGTTGATGGCAAGATCTGGTCGACTCCGGTGCAGGTCAGCGCGCAAGAGCATGGGTTTCCTATGTCCGCGACCTGAGTCCGTATTGCGGAAACTGACCAGCTCAGAGCGGATTGTGAAGATCCATCTTTCCCCAGAAGGAATCAAGGCAGATAGATCGGCTCTTGATCGGGCTTACAACGGCTTGAGCCGTATGCGGTGAAAGTCGCACGTACGGTTCTTAGGGGGCCCTAGGCCAGTAATGGCCTGGGGGGCTACCCGACTAGCAAAGCTAAGAGCGACGAACCGCTCGCACACCGTCGAATTTTGGCTGTTTAGCTACGACCTGGTCACGAGCGCTTCATCACAACATTACTCGACGCGTTCCGAGCAGTCAGCCAGAGACTCCGCTGACTTGAACGCATTAACAGCGAGCATGGTAATCGCAATAATAGACACAACCACAAAAACCAACGCCGGAAGCAAGCCGATTACGGCAAAGATACTTGACTCCCCAAACTGATTGTCAGCAAAACTGAGCGCACGGTTTGGTGCCAGAAGTGCCGCCAGATAAAACAAGGTATTGGCATACCCCGTACCCACCAACATCCAATATAAATGACCGGCTACCCGAGCAGATAAACTCAAGGTGGTAATCAGAACAGCCACCAGCATAATCAACATGCCGTTGAGCATCCCGCCAAGATGCGCCCGCGCCCAAGAACCGGGATCACCAGGTATGCTGAACGATATGATAGTACCTGGAATAAGCTCCATCCCACCCAGTAAACTCACCAACAATCCAAAGCCTGTCAACATGCCCACCAGCAGGATGACCGTGCCGTGACCCACCATATTACGCTGCTGTTTTTTCATATTATTATGCCCCCAGTTGCGTTGATTAACCGTTCCGTAATGAATGACTCATGCCAGCGGCCAGTAACCTGGGCTGGCAAGCATATACTGTTGCGGCATTTGCAAGTCGCAATCCAGTTTGCGCGCAGCACGAACAGGCCAGCGTGGATCGTCAAGAATGGCACGACCTAGCGCAATAAAGTCCGACTGCTGCTCGGCTACCATGCTTTCCGCCAAGTTAGCGTCAGCGATGAGGCCGGCACAGACCACAGAACAGGTGACCTTCTTGCGCACAGCCGCCGCCATATGGGCCTGATAGGCTGGCTTGTTGTCATACCGAACACCCTGGCAAGCACCGCCACTGGACACAGAAATATAATCAACTCCGCTCTGCTCGAGTTTGACGGCATAGACTTGCGCATCCTCGATTTTCCAGCCTTCATCCAGCCAGTCACTGCCATTGATGCGCATACCCAGCGTCATGCTTTCTGGTATTGCCTTGCGAACAGCCTTAACCACCATGAGCGGGAAGCGCATTCTGTTTTCCAGACTGCCGCCATAAACATCTTCGCGACGATTGGATATCGGGGATAGGAAAGAGTGCAGCAAATACCCGTGTGCCGAATGAATTTCAATATAATCAAGGCCTGCCTCAACAGCACGTCGAGCCGCCACCACAAAGGCACCTGCAATGCGCTGCATATCGGCAATGCCGAGGGCTGCAGGGGTCGGCCATGCCTCCCCCCAAGGCAGCGCCGTGGGCGCCAGTGTTTGCCATGCCTGATCTCCAGACATAGGCTTGCCACCCTCCCAAGGCGGGAGAGCAGAACCTTTGCGACCGGCATGATTCAACTGAATACCTATTGCAGCATCACTGTAGTCACGTACACGCCCAACTAGCTGACCCAGGGTCGCCGCCTGCTCATCGCTCCAGAGCCCGAGACAACCATGAGTAACCCTGCCCTCTTCGGAAACTGCCGTAGCCTCAATGGTCACGGCAGCAGCACCCGAACAGGCCAAGTGCCCCAGGTGCTGCTCATGCCAAGGCTGAACAAAGCCTGATTTGGCTGAATATTGGCACATGGGAGCAACAATCAGCCGATTCTTCAAGGTCAGCTTGCCGAGTGCATGAGGTGTGAAAAGCTGGCTCATACAAGTCTCTCTCGAATTCACAAAAGGCCAACAATGCTAATAGCCGCAACACTGTTGTAGGGCACACCACCCAGGTTATGACTCAAGCCCATGCTTGGACTCACAAGCTGCCTGTCACCCGCGCGATTGAGCAGTTGAAGGTAATGCTCATACACCATGCGCAAGCCGGAGGCCCCAACAGGGTGACCAAAGCATTTCAGTCCACCATCAATCTGGCAGGGAACCTTGCCATCGGCATCGTATTTGCCATCCAGGATGTCACGCCAGGCCTGCCCGTCATCGGACATACCCAGGTCCTCCATGGTGACCAGCTCGGTGATGGAGAAGCAGTCGTGTACCTCCATCAAGCTCAGCTGCTTGCGCGGGTCGTCAATACCGGCTTCCTTGTAGGCAGCCTTGGCAGCCAGGCGGGTGTTCTGCACATAACTGCCGTCCCATTGGTTGGTGCCGGCTTCGCGCCCACTGCTGGCGGACAGCTGCAGTGCCTTGATGGTGACCAGCTCGTAGTTGCCGAGGGCCCGGGCGATTTCCGGGGTGGTGACAATTGCGCAGGCAGCACCATCACTTACGCCGCAGCAGTCGAACACACCCAGCGGATCGGCGATGATGGGAGCCGCCAGAATGGTCTCCATGCTCACCTCTTTGCGCAGGTGGGCCTTGGGATTCTTCGCCCCGTTGACATGGCTTTTCCACGACACCCTAGCCATGGCCTGCTTTAGCTCTTCCTTGCTGACGCCATAACGGCTGCGATAACCGGCAGCCAGTTGGGCAAAGCCGGCAGGTGCAGAACAATAGGGAATCCACAGGTCGTTGAAGGTGCCCTTGGTCGGCACGGGCAGGCCACCAAAACCGGTGTCCTTGAGTTTTTCCACCCCCACAGCCAGGGCAATATCAACGGCACCGGAAGCAACCGCGTAAGTGGCTCCGCGCAGTGCTTCGGTGCCAGTGGCACACATGTTTTCTACCCGGGTAACCGGAATACCCTGCAAGCGCAAAGCCGTAGACAGCGGGATAGCCGAGTTGCCGACGTTGGCCTGATCCAGCGCCGAACCAAACCAGGCCGCGTTGATCTGCGAAGGCTCGATACCCGCATCTTTCAGCGCTTCGCCGAATGCCTCGTTGATCAACTGCTCAGTACCGACATCCCAACGCTCGCCAAAGCGCGAACAGCCCATGCCGATGATTGCTACCTTGTCTTTGATACCTGAAGCCATTGTCAGCCCCTCGAAATAATAGATAGAACGGATTAGAGGGCCGGTGTCGCTTTCCAGAAGTAGCGGCGATAGCCACGAAGCTTGTCATTGGCCTTGACCCGGAAGACCATTTTCAGTGGTGTTCCCACATCCAGATCCTGCTTGCCGACATCGACCATTTCCATCAGCACGCGCGCACCATTATCGAACTGGACAAGGCCAACATAGAGGGGGGGGGCCGGGTAGTACTGCAGCCAGTCGGCACTCACGGTGGCTACTTTGGCGCGCTGATTGGCCAGACTGAGCGGCACCTGTGAGTCAGCTACACCGCAATTGACGCAGTTGGGTAAGCTGGGAAATTGCACACTGCCGCAGTGCTGACATTGTCCGCCGGTAAAGGCCAGAATCTGTTCGTGCGAACGGTATTGCTGGGCGATGGACGCCTTGGTATCGACTTCGGCACGCGGCCCCCAGTCGACATTCAACTCCCCCTCAAAAGACAACATCTTCAGGTAAGAGGTCTCTTCAATGCCTTCGGCAAGCGCTCCCCTGATGCCGCGCGCAGGCTTTCGCTGGCCGGCCTCTTTCCTGAACAGCGCAACATCGCAACCTTGGCCAAAAGCAGCCAGCAATATGAGTTGACCGGGTTGCGCCTTTTCCAGCGCATCGGCCAACTGCAGCAAACTGTGTGCCGCACCGATATCGCCCACACCTTCCTGGAAATCATCCAGTAGAGAGGCAGACTCCACACCCAGCTTCCTGCTCAGCAGCTTGTCGCTGCCCTTGGGTGCACCGCTCAGCCCAAACCAGGCCACGTCAGCGGCCTTGATATCCAGCCTCTTCAGCAGCGCCGCTGCGGTGGCCGGCACCAACTTGCTGACGCCCTCATCTCGAATCCACCGTTCTTCAGCGTAATAGTCGTAGTCTTGACCATTCATGCGGTAGTGATCGATGAAGGGTACGCTCAACGACTCGCTGCCCAGGCAACTGGCCAGTAGCTCACCCTCACCTACCAGCATGGCAACGGCGCCAGAACCGTAGTTCATTTCCTGGGCGCTGGCAGGTTTAGCCGAACGCCGCTCGCTGGCCAGGACCAAACGCTGGCTCTGATCCTGGTTGCTCAGTTCACTTATCAATGCGCCAAGACCCGCTCGGGTGCTGCCTCCAACATCAGTGCAACTGATTTGACCGGGCAAACCCAATGCCGTAGCAACGATACTGGCGTTCTGCAGGTCGGCAAAGGGAGCTGTGGTCGATGCCAGAATGACACGACTGACCGCCTCAGACTGGTCACCCAGGCAATCGCGCCCGGCTTCCACGGCCAGGGTGATGCTGTCTTCATCCCAACTACAGAGGGCTTTGTGGCCCTTGCCACGCATTGACGGGAAGGCCCATGAATGCGCTTGAGCAATGGCGCTACGGGCAATGCGCAGGCGAGGCAGAAAGACACCGTAAGCCTTGATGCCAACAGGTTTGATAGCGGTCATTGCAGGTCTCCAGGGTTCACTGTGTGCGGCTTGGCTAACGTTGAATATTTAGTACCATAGCATATAATATACGTAACTATTAAATTCATGTCATGTCCAATATGGAGGTTTGTATGCCCTTAGCTCCAACGCCGCCTGCTCAGCGGCCAATACGCTCGATGCTCTTTGTGCCAGCAGACAGTGAGCGCAAACTGGAAAAATCTACCAGCCTTCCCGCGGACGCACTGGTTTTTGACCTTGAGGACTCGGTTCTTCCAGCACGCAAATCGGTAGCCCGCCAGATGCTGCAGCGCTTCCTGCCTGCCTATTCCGGAACAGGACAAGCCTGGATACGGGTCAATGACCTGGAGTCTGGCGAACTACTGAAAGATCTCGCGGCCGTCGTACCCCTTGCCCCCGTTGGTATTGTGCTTCCGAAAATTCGTGGCCCTGAGGATCTGGAACTGGTGAGCCATTGGCTTGATATGGCTGAAGCCATGTCCGGCGTGGAGTCAGGCAGCATTCGCATCATTGCCGTAGCAACTGAAACCCCCGAGGCCGTATTGCGCATGGCTGACTTGGCGCAAATCAGCTGCCCTCGCCTGCTGGGCTTGATCTGGGGTGCCGAAGACTTGAGTAGTGCATTGGGCGCGGACGATCCACGCACCGCAACCGGTGCCTGGCGCCAGACCTATGAATTTGCCCGCGTTCAGGCCTTGCTCGCGGCCCATGCCCTGGGCATCCAGGCCATTGATACGGTGTATGTTGACTTCCGCAATCCGGAAGGCTGCGCTGCCAACTGCTGGGATGCGCGCTATGACGGTTTCACCGGCAAGGTTGCCATCCATCCGTCACAAGTCCCCATCATCAATGATGCCTTCTCACCCAGCCCCGAGCAGATTGCATACGCCCAGCGTGTAATTGCTGCGTTTGAACAGGGCGAAGGTGCGGTTTCACTGGATGGAAAGATGCTTGACATCCCCCATTTGAAGTTTGCCCGGAAGATATTGAGTCAGCTGACCTAAATATCAGGTAGAGGCGGATTCACCCCCGCCGTCCTCATACACCACCGCACATACGATTCCGTAACACGGTCCCTTGCACCTCCAAGTCACCGGCCTGGCTACCACGGCCAAGCCGGTTGCGCTTGCACGCAACGCGCCATGCCTGGCACACATTCAAGTAGGAGGCGGGGTCACCCCCGCCGTCCTCTCACATACATGGACGCCCCCTATCCTAACGGCATCGGGTGCACGGAGTTGAAGACCGAGGCAAACCAGTACTGAAGAGGCAACTCAAACGTGACCAGCTTACCAGCTTCTTTGCGGTGTTGGCGCCGTGCTTGATCGGCATGGAGGCTTGTGGCAGTGCTCATCACTGGGCAAGAAAGCTGCAGGAGTTTGGGCATACGGTCAAATTGATGGCTCCACAATTTGTTAAGCCCTATGTGAAAACGAACAAGAATGACGTAGCGGATGCAGAAGCCATTTGTGAAGCGGTAGCTCGACCCAATATGCGCTTCGTGCCGATCAAGACGACAGAGCAACAAGGGGTATTGGCCATGCACCGTGCGCGACAGGGTTTTGTGAAGGCGCGTACTGCGCAAGCTAACGTGATTCGTGGGCTGCTCGGTGAGTTCGGCATTGTCATCGCGCAAGGGATTGGGCATATCGCCGAGCGTTTGCCGGGCATCCTGGAAGATGGTGAAAACGGTCTGCCCGGTTCATTCCGACAATTGATGCAGCGCCTGGGCGATCATCTGAAGGAGTTGGACCGGCAGGTGGGTCAACTTGAACGGAAAATTCAACAATGGCATCAAGGGAACGAGGCCAGTTGCAAGCTCGCAGAAATACCGGGTATTGGACCGATCACTGCAAGTGCCCTAGTGGCCTCGATCGGCGATGCGAAGAACTTCGAGAATGGCCGGCAACTGGCGGCCTGGCTGGGGCTAGTACCGCGGCAAAATTCAAGCGGCGGCAAGCAGGCGCTGCTGGGCATTAGCATGCGAGGAGACACCTATCTGCGCACCTTACTGATCCACGGCGCGCGGCGGTGATCTGGGTGGCCGAGCAAAAACCCAGCACGTCGGCAGTTGGCTGGCGGGGGGCATGGGCCGACGGAACAAAAATGTGGCCGCGAAGACGCTCGCCAACAAGAACGCCCGCATCGTCTGGGCGCTGCTGGCGCACAACCGGGAGTACGAAATCGATTATGGATTAGCGGCATGAACAAGGGTTTTTCCACGGCGTCGTGGAAACCCTGCGATGTAGGCAGCCTCAACCGCGGCAAACCTCAAGGAGAACCACCGATTGTACAGGCAATCATGACGTGATGGCGAGATAGGTCAGACCGTGGGCAGCTAAACCCGAAGAAGTCAGGGCACCTTCGAGTGCGCTCTGCTGATTGAGGTGTTACCCAGCGGATTCCATCAGGGATAGAGGCTGTAGCCTCGATCGAAGTCCGGATCTATGGCTGCAATTGCCACCTTTCTACCGTCATCGATTGAGGGCTTGGCAAGCCGGGGGCGACCATCTATGACTTCTGCTCGCCCATCCGGACACCCTGGCAGGAGCGACGCAGGATTTCGTTCACTACCATCGACCTCTTTTCGGAGCAGTGAGGTCGTAGTGGAGCGTTTATCCATGCGCAAGATTCGCGAGGTATTACGCCTCAAGTTCGAGTGCGGGTTATCCGCCCGCAAGATCGCCCGCAGTCTGGGCGTCGGCCACAGCAGCGCCGGTGATTATCTCTGTCGTTTCGCCGCCAGCGGCCTCGCCTGGCCCACGGCGTTGTCCGATGCCGAACTGGAACGCCAGCTGTTTCCACCGGCCCCCATGGTGCCCAGCGAGCAGCGGCCACTGCCCGACTGGGCCATGATCCACGCCGAGCTACGCCGGCCTGGTGTGACCCTTGCGCTGCTCTGGCAGGAGTACCGACTGGCGCAACCGCAGGGCTATCAGTACAGCTGGTTCTGCGACCACTACCGAGCCTGGCAGGGACGGTTGGATGTGGTGATGTGCCAGGAGCACCGCGCCGGCGAGAAGCTGTTCGTCGACTACGCCGGGCAGACGGTGCCGGTGATCGACCTCCGCAGCGGCGAGATCCGCCAGGCACAGGTGTTCGTCGCGGTGCTCGGCGCTTCCAGTTACACCTTCGCCGAGGCCACCTGGTCGCAGCGGTTGCCGGACTGGCTGGGCTCGCACGCATGCTGCTTCGCCTTCCTCGGCGGCGTGCCGGAAATCGTGGTGCCGGACAACCAACGCAGCGCGGTGAGCAAGGCCCATCGCTACGAGCCGGACATCAACCCCAGCTACCGCGACCTGGCCGAGCACTATGGCGTGGCGGTGGTGCCGGCACGGGCGCGCAAGCCGCGCGACAAGTCCAAGGCCGAGGTCGGCGTGCAGGTGGTCGAGCGCTGGATCCTCGCCGCGCTGAGGAATCGGCAGGTCTTCTCCCTGAATGAACTCAACCGCGCCATCACCGTGCTGCTCGATCGGCTCAACGCCCGCCCGTTCAGGAAGCTGCCGGGCTCGCGCCAGACGGCGTTCGATGCCCAGGATCGGCCGGCCCTGCGGCCACTGCCGGAGCAGCCCTATGTCTATGCCGAGTGGAAGAAGGCGCGGGCGCATATCGACTACCGCGTCGAGGTCGACGGCCATTACTACTCGGTGCCGTACCAGCTGGTGAAACACCCACTCGAAGTGCGGCTA
>NZ_FOWX01000062.1 GCF_900115555.1 Pseudomonas borbori | reverse complement strand
AATCTTGCGACTAGCAGTCTTACCTCACAAGCACCCACACGAATTGCTTGATTCAGTTGTTAAAGAGCAGTGGCTGAGCCTTTCGTCTCAACCGAGGCGCGCATTCTACAGCACCTCATCTTTCCGTCAAGTTGTTTTTCGAAGTTCTTTTCCGAAGAAAACTTTTCTACTCAACCGCTTGCGCCTCCGATCAGCTTCTGGCATCTCGTCAGCGGGAGGCGAATTCTACAGCGTTTCAAACCGCTGTCAACCACCTCTTTTACCGCTTCCGATCACCTCGACCGAATCACCGACAAGCCCAAACCACCACCTTGTCAGCCCGGCGCATTCTACACGGCTTTCGCCCCTTTGCAACCCCTCTTTTTACGCTAACCTCTTGTTTTACAAGAGATTTGCAGAGAGGCGTGCGCCTGAAGAGGTGCGCATTATAGGCCCGAAAGAAACTACGTCAAGCCTTTATTAGAAGCTAGTTGCCGGCCGCGGCTGTCCACACAGCCCCCTCTAATTCTCGCTGTGAATCAAGGCCGTTGCGACCATGTCGTTCAGGCTGGGGTCAGAACCGTGGAGTTCGCACTATATGTAGGCGCTCTGTCTGGCCTGCAGGCGGCGCAGCACGCCGGATGCGCCAACTGGCGAAACCACTATATAAGGTCAGCAGAATAACCAGCCCCAGGCCAATCGACATCAGTTCGCCTCCACAAACGCACCAGCCCGCACAGGCGGGCTGGCAGCAACAGTCAGTCGTTGATCTGGCGCAGATGGGCTGCCGGGGCGGCACCGAGGTTGTTGAGCAGGCGCTCGCTGTACCAATCGATAAAGTTGACCACACCAAACTCGTAGGTTTTCGAGTACGGCCCGGGCTGATAGGCCGTGGAATTGATGCCGCGCTGGTTTTCCTCGGCCAGGCGACGATCCTGGTCGTTGGTCGCGTCCCATACCTGACGCAGGCGCGCCACATCGTAGTCGACGCCTTCCACTGCGTCCTTGTGCACTATCCACTTGGTGGTGACCATGGTTTCCTGGGCACTGATTGGCCAGACGGTGAAGACGATGAGGTGATCGCCCATACAGTGGTTCCAGGAGTGCGGCAGATGGAGGATACGCATGGAGCCGAGGTCGGGGTTCTGGATGCGACCCATGAGTTTCTTGCTGCCTTGCTTGCCATCCATGGTCATGGACACGGTGCCCTTGAGCAGCGGCATGCGCACGATGCGGTTACGCAGGCCGAAGCTGGCGTGGGCGTAGGGAATCTTCTCTGCGTCCCACTTGGCGGCGGACTCGGCGACGTGGTCCTTGAACGCCTGGCTGGCGCGCGGATCGGTGACGTCATCCCACTCCAGCAGGGTATTGAGCAACTCCGGGTGCGCACCGTTGCAGTGGTAGCACTCGCGGTTGTTCTCCAGGACCAGCTTCCAGTTGGCCTTCTCCACCAAGGTGGACTGCACCGCCACCTTGGTGTTCTCCATGTCGTAGGGCTCCATGTAATGGGCCAGGGTAGCGAGGAACTCGTCGATCGCCGGCGGAGTTTCGGCCAGGGAGATGAAGATGTAGCCGCCCGCGGTTTTGCACTGCACCGGCTTGAGGCCGTAGTCCTTCATATCGAAGTCGGCGCCCATCTCGGTGCCGGCGAACAAGAGGCGGCCGTCGATCTCGTAGGTCCACTGATGGTATGGGCAAACCAGCTTGGCCACCTTGCCCTTGTCGCTGGTACACAGACGCGAACCGCGGTGGCGGCAGACGTTGTGGAAGGCATGCACCACACCTTCGGCGCCGCGAATGACAATGATCGGGTTATCGCCGATCTGCAGGGTCAGGTAGTTGCCCTTGGCCGGGATCTCGCAGGTCATGCCGGCGATCAGCCATTCCTTGTGGAAGATTTCCTGCATGTCGATCTGGAACAGACGCTCGTCGCTGTAAAAGGGCTGCGGCAACGAAAAGGTCCGCTCGCGGCTCTGCAGCATCTCGGCGGTGGCCTTGCGTGCCGGTTCCAGGGGATCGCCCAGACCCAGGGTAGAAGTGACGTCCATCGGTAACTCCTCAATGGCGGCTCGCTGTGCGAGCGCCGCAAAAAGTGGCTGTTTCGGTTGCTACAAAAGGCGACGTGACTGAACCTCCGCAAGCCGCCTGCCGAATGGCGGTTCTTATGCGGAATCGAGAGAGTCGGACGCTCTTATCCAGTTGTTCGGCTGGAGTTGAGTGTGGCGATGGATGCAACGCTAACCTTATCCATGGGCGACATGGCCACATCCGTTTCCGACGCTGAAAGCCCCGCCCCTAGCGACAGGTCGTGATAAGCATGTAAATGTCGCTCATGGATAAATGAACACGCTGACCGTTGCGCACAATCCATCGCAATAGGCCAACGTCAGGCCGCAGCGCGCGAGAGACCGACCATGTCGAACGATTTCTTCAATCCCGTTACCACTCAGACCTGGAGCAACGGTCGCCACCTGGTGCGCTGCGTCAAAGCCATCCAGGAAACCTGGGATGTGCGCACCTTCTGCTTCATGGCCGAACAACCGGTGCTGTTCTTCTTCAAGCCCGGCCAATTCGTCACCCTGGAGCTGGAGATCGACGGGCAGCCGATCATGCGCTCCTACACCATCTCCAGCTCGCCCTCGGTACCCTACAGCTTCTCCATCACCATTAAACGAGTACCGGGTGGCAAGGTCTCCAACTGGTTGCACGACAACCTCAAGGAAGGCGACGAACTGGCCGTACACGGCCCGGTCGGCCTGTTCAACGCCATCGACTTCCCGACGGACAAGGTGCTGTTCCTCAGCGGCGGTGTCGGCATTACCCCGGTGATGTCCATGTCGCGCTGGTTCTTCGACACCAACGGCAATATCGACATGGTCTTCGTGCACAGCGCGCGCACGCCCAAGGACATCATCTACCACCGCGAACTGCGCCACATGGCGTCGCGCATCGAGAATTTCAAACTGCACCTGATCTGCGAAAAATACGAACTCGGTGAAACCTGGTCAGGTTACCGCGGCTACCTGAACCAGCGCATGCTCGAACTGATCGCCCCGGATTTCATGGAACGGGAAGTCTTCTGCTGCGGCCCGACCCCGTACATGCACGCAATCAAGCGCCTGCTCGAGAGCAACGGCTATGACATGCGTCGCTACCATGAGGAGTCCTTTGGCGCGACGCCTGCAGATATCCGCGAGGAGGTCAAGGAACTGGCCGCGGAGGCCGCCGACGCGCCGCCGGTGCCGATCGCCGACCAGCATCAGGTCGAGTTCACCAGCACCGGCAAGAGCATTCGCATCAACCCCGGAGAAACCGTGCATGCCGCTGCGGCCAAGCTCGGCCTGCACATCCCCAAGGCCTGCGGGATGGGCATCTGCGGCACTTGCAAGGTAATGAAGACCGCTGGCGAGGTGAGCATGGAGCATAATGGCGGGATCACCGACGAGGACGTAGCCGAAGGTTATATCCTCTCGTGCTGCAGCGTGCCCCAGGGCGACGTGGTCATCGACTATTGATCGGGCAAGACGTTTAGATCACACCCCTGAGCAACTCAGGGGGTGATCACCGCCTCAGTCCATAGCCCATCCGCGTCTTTCAGGTACCTGACACGCTCACGCATGCGTTGCCAGCCGGATGGCCAGAACTCGATGCGCTCAGGCTGAAGACGGAAGGCGCACCAGTTCGGACTGCGTGGCACCGGCTCGAAACCCAGAGCCTGTTCAAGTTGGCGCACCTGCCGGCGCGCCTCGCCTTTTTCTGCCGCAGGAGCCCCCTGCGGCAGCACCCAGGCTGCCAATTGTGTCTCGCGCGCCCGCTTGCGCCAGTAGTTGTCCGAGGCCTCAACGGACTGCCGGATGACGTCGCCTTCGAGCGTCACCTGTTCCTGCAACTCGCGCCAGAAGAAGCACAGCGACGCGCGCGGATTGTCGATGAGCTGCTGGCCCTTGCCGCTCTCGGTATTGGCGAAGAACAGCAGCCCCGGCTCCTCGACCGCAACGATGTAGACCATGCGCACGGACGGGTGGGCGTAGCGATCCGCCGTCGCCAACGCGGCGGCATGAGCCTCGTCAACACCCTGTGCGGTGGCCTGCTCGATCAGCCGCTGCAACTGCTCCAGGGCTTCTCGATAAATCGCTTCGCTGCTCTTCATGCTCGCTAGTCATCCTCTGCCGGTGCCGATCCGTAGCGATACTTGTCGGGGTACGGGGTTCACTGCCCGGCCACCTGAGCCACATAGTGGGCCACCGCGTCGATCTGCTGCGCGCTGAGCGATGCGGCAAAGCTCGGCATCACGCCGACACCACCCTGTACCGCCGCCGCGACTCGCTCGACGCTCGGCTTGAGCTGATCCAGATCGGGGCCGATGACGCCGCCGGCACCTGCTTCGCGCAGACTGTGGCAGAGGCTGCAGGACGGCTGCGCCTGCTCGATGAACACCTGTCGACCAAGCGCCAGACGCGCATCACCGGCGTCCGCCTGCACCATAGCGAGCAGGCTGGCCAAGACGAACGCCAACCTCGCCATCGACTCAGACCACCACAAGGCTGACGGCATGATCCTGCCAGCCATTGTGGCCGTAGCCGCGCTCATTATCCAGGCGCTCCTCGGGCTGCACGGCACCCTGGGCATCGATCGCCCGGCTGGCCAAGGTGTAGCGCCCCGGCTTGAGTTCGGCGATCAACACGAACGGCCGCCAGGCGAAGGGCCCCAGATCCGGGCCGACGAAGCGCGCCATCTGCCAGTTCTTGCCAGCGTCCAGGGATACTTCGACCCCCTGCACCGCCCTGGCCCCACCGAACGCCACACCCTGGATCCGCACCCTTCCGGCCTTGGCCTGGTGCAGCGGCTGGGTGATCCAGGACTTGACGCTCATCTCCCACATTGACGGCTGATCGGGCGCGCCACCCTGGCCGACCGGACGGATGCGGTAGCCGGAGGCCTGGATCTTGGCATCGGTTTGCGCGGCGGTGAAAGCCACCTGCTTGACGTACTTGATGTTGTTCACCCCGTAATAGCCGGGCACCACCAGGCGCAACGGGCCGCCGTGCGCCAGGGACAAGGGCTCGCCATTCAACTCCCAGGCGAGGATGGCGTGCTCCAGCGCGCGCAACGGCACCGAACGCTCGACCAGCAGATCTTTCGGTTCGATACCGGCGGGCAAAGTCTCGCCACCGGTGCTGGTCATGTACTCCAAACCATCGCCAATGCCACCGAGCGCATCGACCACGGCGCTGACCGGCACCCCGCTCCAGAACACGCAACCGGCCGCACCCACCGTCCACGGGGTACCGCTAGCGCCGTGGGGGAAGAACGCGCGACCGTTGCCCGAGCACTGCAGCACGCAGGCCACGGTCTCGACGCCGAGGTTCTTGAGTTCGCCCAGGGTCATGCTGCGCGGGTTCTTCACGCCCTGGAAGGCGACCGTCCAGGCGTCAGGGTCGGCAACGATGGCGGGATCCGGTGCCGGCAGGTTGTTGCGCACGAACAACTGCTCGTTGGAGGTGACGATACTGGTGCCGATCGCCTCGCGCCTGGTTTCCAGGGTGTTGGCGCTGTGCACGATCAACGCCGCGGGATTCTTCCAGTTGACGTAGTCCGGCAGCGGCATCTCGGCCGCCAGGCTGAGCGGGCTGAATCCGAACAGGCCGGCCGAAGCGACTGCTCCGGCGCTGCCCAGTAGCAGTTGCCGACGCTGCAGATCAAAGGTGTCGTTCATGGGGTACTCCCTGGATATGCGACGCGCGCAACACGCAGGAAGGAGAACCGGAATATCTGGGAAAGGGGGCGAGTCGCGCGCGAGTGCGGGGTGAAAGGGGACAGACGCCTAGAAGCGGACTCTCCCCCACAAGCCGGGGCATGGGTGCTTTCCTCTCGGTGTCAGGCAGGGCTATTTGCCGTGACTTGTTTTGGTCTAGGTTCCCGACTTCCCCCTGTCAAGGTAGGTGGTCGGTTGCCCCGCAGGCCCCGGGGAAAATGACTGAGCAAAGTCACAGGCTCGCCCCGCTGATCGAGCAGCAGCGGCATCGACTGTTTTTTGATCAACGCCGGCAGGGCTAGCAGGGAATGAACAGCTCAACTACAGCCCGCCGCATAGTTTCCGCGCGCAAGATCGGGTCAACCTGCTGCTATTAAATGTAAATTTGTCGACAGCCGGCGGACGAGGCAAGCCCTATCCCGCCGCCATGGCCATGCGGATATCCGCCGCCAGCTCGCGCACCCGCTCTTCTTCGGTGTCCCAGGAGCACATGAAGCGCGCACCGCCGGCGCCGATGAAGGTGTAGAAACGCCAGCCTTTGGCGCGCAGGTTTTCCAAGGCCGCTTCGGACATCTGCAGGAACACGCCGTTGGCTTCCACCGGGAACATCAGGCTGATGCCCGGCACATCGTCGACCAGCTCGGCGAGCAGCCGCGCGCACTGGTTGGCATGCCGCCCGTATTTCAACCAGGCGTCGCTCTGCAGCAGGCCGACCCAGGGCGCGGACAGGTAGCGCATCTTCGAGGCGAGTTGGCCGGCCTGCTTGCAGCGGTAGTCAAAATCCTCAGCCAGCGCCTTGTTGAAGAACAGGATGGCCTCGCCCACCGCCATGCCGTTCTTGGTGCCGCCGAAGCAGAGCACGTCGACCCCGGCCTTCCAGGTCAGTTCGGCCGGGCTGCAGCCGAGAAAGGCGCAGGCGTTGGAGAAGCGCGCGCCGTCCATGTGCAGGTTGAGGCCCAGTTCGCGGCAGGTGGCGCTGATCGCGCGGATCTCTTCGGGGCGATAGACAGTGCCGACCTCGGTGGCCTGGGTCAGGGTCACCACCCGCGGTTTGGGGTAGTGGATATCCTGGCGTTTGAGGGCGATCTCGCGGATCGCCGCCGGCGTCAGCTTGCCATCCTCGGTCTGCGCCAGCAGCAGCTTGGAGCCGTTGGAGAAGAACTCCGGGGCGCCACATTCGTCGGTCTCGACGTGGGCGGTGTCCGAGCAGATCACGCTGTGGTAGCTCTGGCACAGCGCCGCCAGGGCCAGGGAGTTGGCCGCGGTGCCGTTGAAGGCGAAGAACACTTCGCAGTCGGTTTCGAACAGCTGACGGAAATGGTCGGCGGCGCGCGCCGTCCACTGGTCGTCGCCGTATGCGCGGTCATGGCCGCGATTGGCCTCGGCCATGGCGGCCCAGGCTTCCGGACAGATGCCGGAATAGTTGTCGCTGGCGAACTGTTGCGATGAGTCGGACATGGCTCGTTCCTTCTGTTCATTGGGTCATCGGCACTGGCGCTACTTTACCCCGGTGTCTGGCGCGGGGAGCACGCCGCGGCGACATCTTGTTTATTCCAGGCGCTGTGTCGGTCGCGATTCGCGCAGGTCGTGCGGCCATGCCACGCCATATGGAGTACCTTCGCCTAACAGGCCGTTGAAAAACGTAGGCGAGGCAGCCGAGCCTGTTTTTAACGCCGTATCGGCAACGTAGGTAGTTTTTCAACGGCCTGCTAAACGCCAACCGATGAGCGCCGCCATGTCGACCCCTTCCCCAGCCCTGGCCAGCCGTCCGCGTGATGCCGCGCTGGATCTGCTCAAGTGGCTGGCGCTGCTGAGCATGTCGATCGATCACCTGCGGCATGTCTGGCCGCCGCTTTACGCCCTCTATATTCCCGGGCGCCTGGCCTTCCCGCTGTTCTGCCTGGCCATCGCCGCCAACCTGGTGCGGCCGGCGGCGCGCCCGCGCCTGCCGGTACCGTTGCGCTATCTCGGTCTGTTGCTGCTGTTCTCGCTGCTTTCCGAGTGGCCGTATCGCCTGTTGGTGCAGGCGCCGCAATCGCTCAATGTGCTGCCGACCCTGGTCCTCGGCCTGCTGATTGCCAGCGGTGTGCAGCAGCCCAGCGGCCAGGCGCGCTGGCTGGCCATCGGCGCCCTGCTGCTGGCCGTTGTCGCCCACCCCTGGCTGATGTTCGGCGTCGCCGGGGCGCTACTGCCGGCGGCGTTCGTCTATGCATTGAAGCGCCCCCATCCGGCCTGGGTCTGGCCGCTGCTGCTGAGCCTGCTGGCCAATTACTGGCCGCCCTTCTATGTCGACGCGGCGCGCGGCGAGCCCTTTGCCTGGGCGGTGATCCTCAGCTGCGCCCTGGCGCCGCTGTTCGGTCTCTGGCTGCTGCGCCAGTCGCTGCAGATCCGTGTTCCGCCGGTACGCCGCTGGGCCTACCTGTTCTATCCCGGGCACTTTCTCCTGCTCGCGGCTGTGCGCGAATACTGGCTGCGCTGACGGCCCCGGCTGCGTTGCACGGGGCTCGGTCGGGTCGCGGCGAAATACTCGCATGACCGACAGCGACCTGTTGCCGACGCGCATGTCGCAAACGCAACCTCCCATGGCGTAGATAGGCATCTGGCTGTTCAGGGCGAGTCATACCATCGGCTGCACAAGGGTTCAACCCCGATTCCGCCCCCTATTCCGACACAAAGGCGCCACGACGTGGCACCGCAGGAGATCAGCGATGTTCAGCAAACAAGACCAGATTCAAGGCTACGACGACGAACTGCTCAGCGCCATGGATGCCGAGGAGCGCCGTCAGGAGCATCACATCGAGCTGATCGCCTCGGAAAACTACACCAGCAAGCGGGTCATGCAGGCCCAGGGCAGCGGCCTGACCAACAAGTACGCCGAAGGCTATCCGGGCAAGCGCTACTACGGTGGCTGCGAGCACGTCGACGTGGTCGAGCAGCTGGCCATCGACCGCGCCAAGCAGCTGTTCGGTGCCGATTTCGCCAACGTCCAGCCACACTCCGGCTCTTCGGCCAACAGCGCGGTGTACCTGGCCCTGATCAATGCCGGCGACACCATCCTCGGCATGAGCCTGGCCCACGGCGGCCACCTGACCCATGGTTCCAAGGTCAGCTCCTCCGGCAAGCTGTACAACGCCGTGCAGTACGGCATCGATACCACCACCGGTCTGATCGATTACGACGAAGTCGAGCGCCTGGCCGTCGAGCATAAGCCGAAGATGATAGTCGCCGGCTTCAGCGCCTACTCCAAGACCCTGGATTTCCCGCGTTTTCGCGCCATCGCCGACAAGGTCGGTGCCCTGCTGTTCGTCGACATGGCCCACGTCGCCGGCCTGGTCGCCGCCGGCCTGTACCCCAACCCGATTCCGTTCGCCGACGTGGTCACCACCACCACCCACAAGACCCTGCGCGGCCCGCGCGGCGGCCTGATCCTGGCCAAGGCCAACCCGGAGATCGAGAAGAAGCTCAATGCCGCGGTGTTCCCCGGTGCCCAGGG
>NZ_FOWX01000063.1 GCF_900115555.1 Pseudomonas borbori | reverse complement strand
GGCGCATTATCCAGAGAGTGGTTTTATCCGGTGCTGTTGACTCGCGATGGCGGTTGGAAGCGGCATGTGTGGCAATCCAAGTTCGCATAAATCCAAATGGCTCAGAGTGACTGCAAGAACGCGAGCAGGTCGGGCGTTGGCTTCCACGGTCTGGCATGCGAGGGTTCGAGCCCGGCGTTCTTCCAGAACGCTTGCATCGCCTCGCGTTTCATTTGCAGGTTGCACGTGATGTAGCGCCCTGTCGTCGCAATACTTGCATGACCGAGGTAGTCCCGGATCACGGACACGTCGGTACCCGACTGCAGCAGCGCGACCGCGCAACTGTGCCGCAGCACGTGCGGCGCGATGCGCGTGCGCGCAAGCGCCGGACGTTCCCGGGCGACCGCTGCGGCATGCTTGCGCAGGATGTAGGCGATGCCATCGCGCGTCAGCGGCTGGCCCAGGTGGTTGAGAAAGACGTGTTGTTGATCTCCCGTTGCTGCCAGTCGGCCGCGCAGGCGATGCAAGGCGTCGGCCGTCTCTCGCCACAACGGCAGGAGCCGCTCCCGCTTGCCCTTACCTCGCAGGCGCACCTGCCTGGAGGGGGCCAATTGCAGGTCCGGCCACCGAAGGCCGGCTGCCTCACTGACGCGGGCGCCGCTGTTATACAGGAACAGCAGCAGGGTGTAGTCGCGCCAGCCATCGGCCGTGCGGCGATCGGGGTGGGCGATGATCGCCCGCACATCGTGGGCCTCGAGGTAGGCGGCGGGCCGATGCCGGAACTTCTTCGACGGAATGGCCAGGACCTGAGTGTATTGCTGTGCGTGCGCCAGATCGTTGCGGACGAGGTGCCTGAAGAAGCTGCGAATGGCGGCGCGGCGACAGTTGCGCGTGGCGGCTGAGTTCGACCGGGCAGCCTCGAGGTGATCGAGGAAGGTGGCGATCATCTCGGCGTCGAGGTCCTTCAGTTCGAGCGACGCCACATCACAGCCGCGGCGTTGCGCGACGAACTCGAACAGGAGCTTCAAGGCGTCCCGGTAGGCGCGGACGGTGTGATCACTTGCACCGCGATGGCGCCGCAGATACTCGGTGAAGAAGGACTCGACGAGCGCGAACAGCGCTCGTGCCGCGACGCTGCTCATCGTGGCCGGCGGGCATGCCGCAGATGCGTTTCGAAACGGTCACTGGCCAGTGCCAGCAACTGCGGCGTAGCCTTGAGATACACCTCAGTGCCCAGCACGTTCTGGTGCCCGAGGTACGCGGACAGCCAGGGCAGCCTGGCATGCACGTCGACGCCGTCGAGTGCCCACGCCGTCAGCCGATGAACGGCGAAGGCATGCCGGAACTCGTAAGGCCGGGCACCGACTCGACCGCACGGCGGTTTTAGTCCGTGCTCGCGAAGCAGTCGGCGCAGCGCGTCTGAGGCCGATCTGACCGTCAGCGGCGAGACATTCTTCCGTAAGAAGAACGCGACGGGTGCGGCGCGCCGATTCGCGTCGATGAGCCACTGGCGCGCCTGCGCGTAGCGGCGCAGTTCGTTCACCAAGTCGTCGCGAATAGGGACAAGACGCGACCGTCGCTTGCTGTTGCGGACCATCAGGACGCCCTGATCGAGGTCGATGTCGTCCATGCTCAGTCGCACCGCCTCGCCCAGCCGCATCCCGGTGCAATACAGGACGAGCATCAAACAGCGCAGCATCGTGCCCCAGATGAATCGCCCGTCGAGAGTCTGCGCCGCAGCCAGCAAGCGCCGCACTTCGTCGTGTGTGAAGATGTACGGGACGAAGACCGATTCCTTCACCGGCGCCAACGCGTGCTCGGGCACATAGCTCGACGGGTCGCGTCGGCGACGGAACAGGCAAAGCTGACGGACAACGCCGAACTCGTATCCCACTGTGACCGCCTTGCGTCCTTCGACACGGGTGATCCAGCCGATGACGGCTTCGTCGAGCGCGACCGCGTCGTCTTCCGCGCCCAGCAGGCCGACGAAGCGCACGAAACTCTTGAGGGCGAACTCGCCGCGCCGATAGGTCATCCCCATCGCGCGCTTGAAGCGCAGAAACTCCTGCGCATCCTGCGCCAGTTCGGCGACGGTCACCATCGTGCTCATGTCGGTACCGGCAACGAGATCTCGCGCAACGACTCGGTGGCGATCCTCACGTACGCGGAGAGCGATTCCGGATCTCGGTGTCCGAGCAGATCGGAGAGCACGCGCGGGCGCGCGCCCATGTCGATTTGTCGAGCGGCATTCGAGTGGCGCAGCACGTGGCTGCCCAGAAACGGCGCATCGAGGCCGGCCACGCGGGCATGCTTGACGAGGATGTGGCGAACCGCGCTCGAACTGGTCAACGGGCCGAAGGGCATCTTCATCTGCACGAACACGTGCCGGGTCGGCGTATGGGGCGGCCGACCGTGGCGCAGGTAGCGCGCCAGCACCCTGGCGATGGTGGGCAACAACGGCAGCGTGAAGGCGACGCCCGTCTTAGGTCGGGTGATCTGCAGCGTTCCGGCGCCCCAGTCGATGTTCTCCAATCGCAGGGCGATGACCTCGCCAGCCCCAAAGCCGTACGTACTCATCATCAGCAGCAGAGCGTGATCGCGCAGCCCCCGGGCACTCGAGATGTCCACCGCGCGCAGCAGTCGCTGCACGTCGCTCCAGGGCAATGCGGGTCGCGGGCGCTCGAACTTGGGTTGCACCGGCGAGATCACGGAGTCGGCCAGATCGAGCGCGATGCGCCCCGTCGCCAGCAGGAAGCGCGCAAACGCGCGTACGCTGCAAGCGATGTCGGCTGTCGTCGTGCGGGCATAGCGGTCGGCACACTCGATCAGGAACGCATCGAGGTCGGAAAGCGTCATCGTCTCCCACGTCTTGCCATGCTGGGCGAGATGCTCGAGGAGCTTCCCGGCGTGATCCAGCCGCTTGCGCACCGTGACCTCGGGGTTGCCGCGATGCCGCAGAATGTGGTCGGCAAACGCCTGCAGCAGCGCCATTGCCGGCGGTCGAGCACGCCGACCGGCCTTCCACGCCGGCGGCTCCTGCCCCATCACCGCGTAGACGCGACTCAGGGCGTGCACAGCCGTGCGGGCGCTGCTCAAGCGACGGGGATCAAGGTGCCGCTGGCGCGCATACCAGCCGATGAAACGTCGCGCCCCGTCCAGCGTCAGCTCGGGCAGCTCGTCGAGCTCATGCAACTGGCAGTAAGCGCGAAATCGCCTGATCCAACTCAGGTACGTGCCGGCGCTGCTGTCCTGCACGCAGCGGTCGCCACGCCAGACGCGACGCATGTCGTCGGTCGTCGGAATACGTCCTGCGGGCGTGGAATTGGCGTACTTGCGTTGCATGGCGAAGTCCAGAACTCGACAGGTGCAGCGTAACGAGCCGGCCCTTCGCCGTCAGGCCCGATCTCGTGTTGGCGGGTGTGATCGTTTCGGGTATCACGCGTCAGGAACCCAAGTGGTGCCGGCAACCTGCCCAGGCACTGCGCAGACAACGAGCGGCGCAGCTCCAACAAAACGGAAGCCTGGCCAGAGGCAAGTTGAAGCCCCGCATCGCCACCGAGAACCGCCGGTGATGCGAGGCGCAACGCCGCATCGAGCGCCTCCTGCACGGCCCGTACCCGGCGGCGTAGCCAGCGCAGCGCGCTTGGCAGGGTCACTTCGAAGCCACGGGCCGTGTCGGCGGCCGCCTCCAGGCTCCGGGCAGACTTCACCGCCACCGCGGCAGCCTCGACGGCGGCCAACTCGCCGGGCAGTCGTGCAGCGAGAAAATCAGGCAGCAGGCTGAACGTTCGATGGCCTTCGGGGCAATACCACCGCGCGATGCACACGCCGCGCGGCGTCGCGCGCGAATACGTGCCATGACGGGCGAACGAGCAGCCGCCGGCCGGGTGCAGGGGACACGCGGGCAGGCGGGCGTCTCGCCATTCACGACGCGCGACGTACGTTTCCGCGCTCGATTGCGTTCGCAATGGCAGCTGCATAGCCGCTCTCCGACAAGCCGGCCACCCCTGAGCCGTCGATCAAGATTATGTGGAGTTCGCCCACTCGACCACCGGGCCGAGAACGAGGCGGATAAGCCGCAGACAGATACGGTGGCCCTTCAGAACCGGATAAAACCACTCTCTGGATAATGTGCCTTATGCGGAGCTCCGGATAAGGCACAGGCGCGGCGCAAGTTCGTCGAAGCGCAAAAGGTGCAGCCCAAGGGCAAAACCGGGGGAGCTGACGTGGCGCTGAACCTGATCAACAAGCTGTACGGCATCGAACGCAAGCTCAAGGACGCCGACGATAACCAACGCCTCGTCGGCCGCCAGCAGCACAGCTAAGCGATCCTCGCGCAACTGAAAAGCTGGCTGGAAAAAACCCAGCCCCAGGTCACCGCGCAGAATGCCTAGGGCAAGGCGGTGAACTACCTGGCCAGCAACTGGCGCCGCCTGGTGCGCTATACCGAAGGCGGGCATCTGCCGATCGATAACAACGCCGCCGAGCGGGCCATCCGGCCCTTCGTCATCGGTCGCAAGAACTGGCTGTTCAGCGACACGCCCAAGGGCGCCACAGCCAGTGCCTAGCTCTACAGCCTGGTGGAAACCACCAAGGCCAATGGCCAGGAGCCCTATGTCTACTTGCGCCACATCCTCGAGCGCTTGCCCCAGGCCAAGGCCGTCGAGGACTACGACGCGCTGTTGCCGTGGAACTGCACGCCAACCTTGCCACGCTAAACGGAACCCCCTTCGTTTAACAGGTGGGGTTCGTGGATCGCATACAGTTGTTTGGCACGGTGAGCCGGAAAATCGTATGCTGTGATTCCTGGTCGGCTTGCGATGGCACGTGCTGAGGTTAATTGCTAATCAGGTTTTTTCAATCCAATAATGTCTGCTATATCAGGAAGCGTATGTCGATCAGGATCCAGTCCGTTACCCTTAAACCATACACGTTCACGCTTTGCTTGTATCTCGCCGTAATCCAGCACTGCGTTCATAATTTGCACAGGTAACGGAGACGTTGTGTCGTCTTGAAGAATCACTTTATCAATGAGATTACCCAGCGACCTCACAAAGGACGTAGAAACTTCATAGCTTTCATTGGAAGAGTTTTTAATCTCCGAGACTTTTTCAATCAACTCTTCTCTCAATTGCGGCACAATTTGTGAGGAGGCTTCCTCTAAAAGTCGATCAGAAAGAGCAACTAATCCCATCAAGCTGCCGCGTTCGAAATCACCGGCAAACCTCCACTGCTCCAAAACCAATTTAATATGTCCCACGGAAAGAGAAGCCTGCTCCTGCGCCAGCTTCTCGTCTTTGGGGATCGAGGGCAAGATGACTTGCTCAATGGCTTTTATCACGTTGTATAAACGAATATCGATATCAGGCAGCATTGTCGCCCCCCCTAATCAAACTAACAAGTTGAGCCAGAAATACTGACCCTGCCGACCCTAGCCAGCTCAACACTAAATCCTGATGATTTGTGCTTTGCTGCGCTGCTTTAACCGCGGCGCCAAGATCCATCACAGCACATTTATAGGCATTCAATACTTCATAATATCTGAGAATTTCTGGGTCGACTTTATTCCCGGATTTTACTTCATACTGTCGAATAAACTCGTCTCGGGGTAGCAAGCCGCACACCAAGAAGTTTCCTTCCGCATCACGACTTCCAAATAATTTTTGGGCAGTCCATGCGAGATCTTCATGATAGTCACCTATATGACAAAGCTCCCAGTCCAGCACTGCTGTAAATTCACCTGAAGGTTCTTGGAACATGAAGTTCCCGGTACGAAAGTCACAATGAACCACGACTGGGTTATTGCAAACTGGAGCATTATCCCTTAGCCATCGTTCTGCCAATGTGATTATAGGAACGGGCTCAACGCAATCATCCCACCAGACCTTTGACCACCAGTTCACTTGCTGAAGTGCCGCCTGGTTAGTTCCTGCTACGGGAAGCTCAAAATATTTAAAAGATATACTATTTACATTAAACCTATGTATTTTAACTAAACAATCAATGTACTGCGGGGCTATTTTTTTTGCCCACTCGCCGTAACTAGAGCCTATACCAGAAACTGCTCTAAGGTTTAGATCTGTAGGGGCAGTGACTCCATCTACAAACTCAGATATGAGTCCAGGCTGACCCAATATGTCACCCTCTGGATCTACAAATATCACCGGAGCGACCGGGACTACGCCAATCATCGCATTTTGTATTTCTGCTTCTCGCCCTCGGCAAGTCTGAGCGATACTACAATATGGATCCATGCGCAAAACAAGCCGTCGTCCTAAATTGTTATCCTTATCATTCTCAAATTTCACCGTGAATGAGAATTGCTCCTTAGAGGCTCCGCCTGACATCCTTTTTAAGTTCGAAACATTAGCCTTAGTCCATCCCAATTTATGGAATGCTTTGCGAAGAATCCCTTCTACCTCATCATTTGTTTTGGCAGAATAAGGAGCTTTTTTACGTAACTCCAATTTCTTATTTAGGATGTAATTTACCCTAGACTCCATCTCAGTTCTGTCCCAGGTATCATTTTCGCGCTCAGAAACTCTATTTTTTGTTTTCATAACGAGGGCTCATCTTAATTAAAAGTTCGGATGCTTCCTGCGCTTGCTAGTTCCCGTTCCCTTTCCAAGGAAACGCGAATCCGCCCTCGCCCATCCCGTATCCAATGGTCCCGTCGGACAAGGTATATTCCATCATCTGATCAACCATCATAAAAGTGTCAAAGGGAGTAGTCCAAACGAATAACGGCTTTCCAGTGAAGTCCCATAGCCGGCCGGTTTCATCCCACACCTTCCACCGTACTGATTTAAAACTTACTTCATCATCATTGTACACAATCTCCTCTTGCACCTTATCTATGCGCAACCATTTTTCTCCATCGTGCAATATTTTTTGATAGCTGCTGCCCTCATCCGTTATTGCATGAACGGCTACACATGCCATTCCGTTGTCGAAAATTGGCCACGCCAAGCGATAGTGCTGTACTCCTGCCCAGTTTCTAGGTCCTGCGCTAACATCTCGGAAACCTTTATCATCAATTTGAATAACTTCGCCCGTGCGTAAAGTGATTTTACCTTTAACGCGACAAAATCCTTCAGGGTGGATATAACACAACTCTCTAGCAATGCTGTTTGTCTCGGAGTCACCCTCCATAGCAATACTGTCAGCCATGGGATGCAATAAGTCCCACTCGAGATCCGCCAAGAAATCTGACGTTTCAACTTTAACCTGAGAAGTTTGTAAAGACTTAATTGCCTGCATGGTGATCCCGGCTACTTTCATCCCGGGATCCATCCTTTCTTTAGTGTAAGGAAGGTTTAAATTAACACGAGTGAAAAGCGGTTTTCCTTCCCGAAAGAATACAGCCATGCAATTGGTCTCGCCAGCATTTTCCATTATTCCGATCCGAATGAATGCGCCGGTCTTCGTGGCCCTGTCGTAAAAATTAAAGAAAAAACTCTGGCACCATTTCGGGATATCAGGATTGGGAATATATCGCTCGCAATTTTCTTGCAAGTATTCGGTCGTAAGCGTTGTCATTTTGGTTACCTTTTGGCTCTTATGTAGTCAACCAGTTTTGGCAGCAGGAAATACACCGCACCACATCATTAATCTACCATATCGTATGCCTGATACGCCAGTCAACTGCACTGCTTTCGCTGCGGTCTAGCCCGGAACCTGGGAGGGATAGAGTAGTAACGTGGATAGAGGTGTAGACAAAAAGATATATAATTTCAACTTACTGGCGATCAGAGCACAGGGGGCTGTGAATGGGCAAGCGTGGGCGTCCGCCGAAGCTGACGGAAAATGACTATCCGATGTTGCGAGAAGTGGTGGCTGCTCGGCCGACGGCTACGCTGGATGAAGTCACCGCCGCGGTGGAGAAGCAGATCGGGACGTCGCTGAATAAAACGACGGTGCGCCAGGCGCTCAGGGCTGCCGGGGTCACTCGACAGAAGCCCGCGATCGAGCGTGACACAGTATCGACGAGCCGTCGCTACGGCTACACTGCGGCGCATCGGCGGCATGAGCCCGAACAGCGCTACCCAAGTTGCCTGACCGATGCTGAATGGGCCATGGTGAGTGATCTGTTCGATCGACCTGACACTCAGGGTGTGCCACCGACA
>NZ_FOWX01000076.1 GCF_900115555.1 Pseudomonas borbori | reverse complement strand
GTCGTGATTGACTCGGTCAAAGAACTTCTCAAGATCGAGTTCCACGCACCAACGGTGACCCGCTACCACATGGACACGGGCTGTTTCGTATTGGGCTTTGGCTGTCATTGCGACCTCACCCCACTACGACGCCTCTATCCGCTTCCTGTACGTCAGGCCAGCATTTTGCCTCGGGCTTCCTTCAGATTCGCGGTCACCCGCGACACCCTTGCCTCTGGCTAACACTTCCCCTTGCCGGGTGTGTAGAGGACTTTCACCTCCAAGTCACCAGCGAGGCCACCACAGCCAAGCTGGTTGCGCTTGCGCGCAACGCGCCATGCCTGGCGCACAACGAAAAGGCCCTAGGTGAAAACCTAGGGCCTTTGTGTTTCCGGGCACATGTAGCAGGTCGCCTCAGGGCACCTGGTCGCCCTTGAGCAGACTCAGCAGCGCATCGGCATCCAGCTTGCCGCTGACCTCGCCGCCACTCAGCAAGCTGTCGGCGAGGTCGCGCTTTTGCCCGTGCAGGGCGACGATCTGCTCCTCGATAGTGTTCTCGGTGACCAATCGATAAATGGTCACCGGCCGCTGCTGGCCCATACGATGAGCACGGTCGCTGGCCTGATCCTCCACCGCGGGGTTCCACCAGGGGTCGAGGTGGATCACGTAGTCGGCGGCGGTCAGGTTGAGGCCGGTCCCACCGGCTTTCAGGCTGATCAGGAAGATCTCGCCGCTGCCGGTCTGGAAGGCATCCATGCGCGCTTGGCGCTCTTTCGGCGGAGTGGCGCCATCGAGGTACTGATAGCTGATGCCCTGCTCGTCGAGCCAGCCACGGATGATGCTCAGGTGGTCGACGAACTGGCTGAACACCAGGGCCTTGTGGCGGTTTTCCAGCAGTTCCTCGACGATTTCGGCAAAGGCGGCCAGCTTGCTGCCACTCAGGCCGCACTCGGGCATGACCAGGCTCGGGTGACAGCAGAAGCGGCGCAGGCGGGTGATCTCCGCCAGCACCTGCAGCGACTTGCCCGGCGCCGTGCTGCCCAGGGTATCCAGAGCCTGCTGGCGCAGGGCCTGGTACAGGTGCAGTTCCTCGCTGGACAAGGGTACCTTGTAGGTAATCTCGGTGCGCGGCGGCAATTCGTCGAGTACCTGGCTTTTCAGCCGCCGCAGAATGAAGGGCTGGATCAGGGCTTTCAACGCCTTGCGCGCACCCTGCTCGCCACGCTCGATCGGCGTGGAAAAGCGCTGGGCGAAACGCTCCTGGCTGCCGAGCAGGCCCGGGTTGATAAAGCGGAACAGGTTCCACAGTTCGCCCAGGTGGTTTTCCACCGGGGTGCCACTGGCGATCAGCTTGAAGTCGGCCTGCAGGGTCATCGCCGCTTGCGAGCGTTTGCTCTGGGAATTCTTGATCGCCTGGGCCTCATCCAGTACCACGCTGGTCCAGTGCTGACTGGCGAAGGCCTGGTTGTCCTGTTGCAGCAGGCCATAGCTGACGATCACCAGGTCCAGCGGTCCCAAGCCGTCGAGGTGACGGTTCTGCTGGTAGATGTGCAGCCTGAGCGTCGGCGCGAAGCGCGCGGTTTCCGCCTGCCAGTTGAGCGCCACCGAGGTCGGCGCCACCACCAGTTGCGGCCCGGCCGGTGCCCGGTGCAACAGCAGAGCCAGGGTCTGCACGGTTTTACCCAACCCCATGTCATCGGCCAGGCAGGCGCCGACGCCCCACTGGGCCAGGCGCGCCAGCCAGTCGAAGCCTTCGCGCTGATAATCGCGCAGCTCGGCCTGCAGAGTGCTCGGCAGCTGCGGCTGGAAGTGCTTGAGCGATTCGAGTTTGTCCAGGTGCGTTTGCCAGCCGGCATCGGCCTGAAATTCGCCGGCCTCTTGCGCCAGCCCCGCCAACAGCGGCGTGGTCAGCAGATTCAGACGCAGACCGTCATCGCCGACCCGATCAGCCAGATGGGCCAGTTCGTCCAGGCGCTTGCGCAGGCTATCGCTCAGGGCCAGCCAGTCCTGCTCGCCAAGCTTGAGGAAGCGCCCGGGGCTGGATTTGAGCAACTCCAGAAGCTGGCGCAACTGCAGCACTCGGCCATCGTCCAGCTGCACTTCGCCGCTGAGCACGAACCAGTCGCCCTGCTGCTTGAGCCCAAGCCTGAGCTGGCCCATGCCCGGCCTCGCCTTGATCCGCATGCGCTCGCCCTCCGGCCAGACGCATTGCAGCCAGTCACCCTCCAGTGCCTGCAACTCACTCAAGACCTGCAAAGCATCCTGCGGCTCGGCCAGTTGCCACTCCTGACCATCGCTGTCGGCCTGGGCTAGCGCTGGGCAGGCCTGCAACACCCGTTGCAACGAGGCGGATTCCGCGTGCAGGTCGCGACTGGCCTGTAGCGCTTTACCGTCCAGCTCACCGAGCACGTTCTCCAGCCCATGGCCGGGCTTGAACCAGCTGCTGCTGGCCAGCGGTCGCACCAGCAACTGCAGACGCAGGCCGGCCTCCAGCGGTAACAGGTGGGCATACAGGGTGCTGTCGGCGGCGATGCTGTCGAGATGACCGGCCAATTCGGGCAGGTCCGAGTGGATCGGCAACAGTGGCGCTATCGCACCGATGGCCTCGACCAGTTGCGCCTTGGCCGCTTGCGGCACGCTCAGGCCGTCGCCGACTATGTCGGCGATCTGGCGCAGCTCACGGCTGATCGGATAAACCAGCAGACGCGTCGGCGTCTCCTTGCGCAGCAGCACGCCTGGACTGCCCTGCACACCATTGGGTTCGAGCTTGAGGTGGATCTGCGTGCCCTGCGACTTGAGCTGCAGGCTGACCTGGCCGAGCAGCAGGTCGATCCGCACATCCGGCGCGTCGGCCCAGAACAAAGCCGGATGCCCGACCAGGCGGAGCACGGCCTGCTCGGCAGGCAATTCGTAGCGCGCCCCGCCATAGTAGTAATCGCTACCGAGCTGGATCTGACGAATGGCCTGGGTATCCTGCTCCAGGAGAAAATCCAGACTGTCGCCGTCCTCGAACAGGCGCTTGAGGGCCACGGCGCGGCCCTTGCTCCACTGGCCCTTGGCGCCGAGCTTCTGCTCGCGTGGCTCGACATTCAACTGATGAGGGTTGAAGGTGACGAACCAGGCCAGCCGTGCCGACTTCTGGGTCTGCCCAGGGTTCGTTTCGGTCCTGCCGGGCTTGAGCAGGGACAACGCCGTGAGTGCATGCTGCCAGGCTTCCTGGCGCTGGTAGATACTGAGCAGCGGCACCAGGCCGGCCAACTGATGCCAGTCCGGCTGGCGCCGCGGCTGGGCAAACTGCCGGGCCAGCAGGGCATCCAGCTCCTCACCGAGCCAGTGGTAACCCGCTTTCATGAGCTCATCGCGAAAGCCGCTGAGTCGCTCGCGCCAAACCGGCTCGCGTACCACCTCGGCATCCGCCCAGTACAACCCCAGGGCCAGCAGCAGGCCATCGAAGCCGTTGAACGTCAACGCCCCACTAAAATCCTGATCAGGCCGCCGGACACTGGCCTGTTGCTGCTCGACCAGCAGCTGCAGAGCCGGGTAAGCCCGGCCGTAATACTCTTTCAGGCCCAGGCTGACTGCCTGCTTGAGCGCCGGGTACAGCGGCTTGTCGGCACTGGCCAGCAACAGCAGGCAATAGAACCCGTTGAGTATCGGCGGCAGATCGACCTTGCGCTTCTTGCTTTGCCGCTTGATCGCCTGCATCCACTCCTGCATGGCCAGCAACGCTTGCGGATACTGGCCACGTAACACCTGCAGGATGAACTGCTGCATGAACGCCAGACCGCCCTCCCCCAGAGCTTCAAACTGCTGCCAGTCGCCACGCCATAAGGCCTGCAACATCAGCTGCAAGGCCAAATCCGGGCTGGCCGAAGAGCTCGCGAGCAAGGTCAGCCCCTGTCGATAGGCCTCTTCTGCCGGCCGCAGCTGCCAGTTCACCTGGCCCAGATAATCCTCCAGCAGCAGGCTCCTGACCTCATTCCTGAGCATGGCAAACACCTGCTTGCCCGGCTCGTCCGCCAGCAGCTGCTGGCAGGGCGACTCGCCGATCAGGCTATGGCGCAGCGAACTCGACTGCAGTAAAGCCAAACCCTGCCGTACCTCATCCGCCTGCCCGCCCAGAATGGCCAGCCACAGACTCAGCCGCTGGTTCGCCTGACTGGGTATATCCCAGGCGCTGCGCGGCGGTGCGATGCTGTTGCGCAGGGCAAGCAACCAGCTGTCTTTGCTGACGTCGCTATTGAGCTGCTGCAGCACCAGATTGCGCCGCTCAGGTGGCAAGCAATAGGGCTGTCCACCACCGCCTAGGCTGACCCAGTCGAGACGGTGCAGCATCGCCAGTATCTCGCTCAGCCCCGGGCCGTCCATGGCCCGGGTTGAGGAGCTGCGTACCCCTATCTCACGCAACTGCTCGAGCAAAGCGGTTTTATGCTTGCCCGGGAAGGACAGCGCCAGCACATAGAGCACCGCCTTGTAGGCATCCGGCAAGGCGGCAAGCCCGGAAGGGGTCGCGGGGGCGGGCATCGACAAACTCCAGCCTCAAAAAGAAAAAGTCAGGCGCGAGATATTAACAAACCACTCGGCTACGAGCTGAAGACTGCCTACGATTAGTTTTCCCTGCGCAAAGACAAACCCCCCACCTGCGCGAGCAGATGGGGGGTTTGGTTTTAGAAGCTTGACGATGACCTACTCTCACATGGGGAAACCCCACACTACCATCGGCGATGCGTCGTTTCACTACTGAGTTCGGGATGGGATCAGGTGGTTCCAACGCTCTATGGTCGTCAAGCAATTCGGGTGGTGCATCGTGCTGCTCTGATCGA
>NZ_FOWX01000065.1 GCF_900115555.1 Pseudomonas borbori | reverse complement strand
GAACAACGGCGGGACATGCTGGAGCTACTGGACGACCGCTACGGCCAGCGCTCGACCCTGGTGACCAGCCAGATGCCGGTGGACAACTGGCACGAACTGATCGGCGACCCGACCCTGGCCGACGCCATCCTCGACCGTCTGGTGCACAACGCTTATCGAATCAACCTCAAGGGCGAATCGATGCGCAAGCGGACGAAGAAATTGACGGCGCCGGGCGCCTCAGACTAACAATGCAAAACCTGCGTCGCTGCGCTCCGACTGCCCGGCCGGATGGCCGTGGAACAGATGGCCGGATGTGCGTGGAATGCCCGGCCGGATAAGCGTGGACTGGGTGGCCGGATGGCGTGGAATCCGCACCCATTTGCCTTCGCAGGACCTAACTTCTGCTTTAGTGCCAACCCTTGCGCTTGCTGCCACACATCAAACATTTGCTGTATGTACCGTAGCGGCCATCTAAATGGCGCAAGGGTCCACCACAATTATCACAGCCGCCCAGCAACTCCCCCTGCATCCAGCGAAACTCAAGCCAGGCACGATAGAGGCTCCACACTATCCCGCCCACCGTTAACATGACCGCTACCCAAAACACTCCTCGTTTTAGAGGTGCAATCATCTGGTCAAACGGACTCGCTGATGCGGCGAAGGGATCAATCAGCAACATTGTGCCTATCCCGATCAAGGTAAGCAGTCCTGGCATAGCGTAGAGCCTGATATTTCGTTCAATTGCTGTAACGTTGACGTTCATTACCCCCCTCCACGCATCCCAAAAGGACCATTCTGAACCGAGCTCGCTACGACCCATTTCCCCCTTTGGCGCTTATAGCCAGGGCCTGCGCGCTCCGTTTGCTCTTAAAGCGAGCATCTGGGCAAGCACGCAATGACGGCCCCCGGCTTTTCTAGCCCCACGTGCTCCTCGCCAAAGGATCCGTCAGGGCCTACCAAACACCAGCTTTTCACGAATCAAGTTGAACAACTCCGCCTGGTAAACGGCGTCATCTAGGGCATCATGGTTGCCCGAGCTTTCAGGATTCACTACCTTCTCAATTTCGCTTGAGCGGGTCGATTTCCAAGAGCATTCGGAGGCACCGAAGTACATCGACTTGATGTCGAGCGCTGCGATTCCGAAGGGGTTTTCACCCAAGAACAGATGGAAGTAATAGTTCACGAAGCTCCAGTCGAACGAAGCGTTGAACCCTACGAACACTACCCTTTGATCGGCATCAGCTAGTGACTCTACCCAGGCCCTGAATTGCGCCATTGCCTCACCAGGTTCCAGGCCCTCTTCGCGAAGCCTCTCAAGTGACAACCCTGTGACCTCAAGGGCAGCCGGCACAAACTCCTGAGAGATAGGCTTCAGAAAGCAGGAGAACTGCTCAGCAGGGTTCGACGCCACGCACGCGCCGATCGAAAGCATGCTGTACTTGCCAGGGATCGGGCCAGATGCCTCGATGTCGACCGAGACGAAAATTTCTTTGTCGGCTTTCATAAATACTCCATTTTAGCTGATTTCCGGATGGCAACAGCAGCCTTCAGTACCAGAGACCACAGCAGCGGGAAAGATCATCGTGAGCTAGGTGACGAGGGCTGCAGGACAACCCGATGCGTTGCCACCGAGCCCGATCACACGACCAGAGTGTTTACTTATCTTCCATAACCGGTGATGGCTTCATCTCCAGTATTGAGTCGGTCAGATCTTTGAAGCTCAGTGGACGATTAGGGAAGGCTTTCGCCATTGCTGTAGGGTACAAGCGAGTCCGAATATCGGAGTAAGTCCATGCTGGCTGACCGTTGCGCTCGCCAGTGGCAGACGCCAAATCGGTCAGTTGCTTGTCCGTGAGCCCCATGCCCACCAGATCCATGCTGAACAGCTCTTTCCGCTCAGCAGCGTCTGGGCGAGTGAACTCTTCAACGATGGCTGCACGTCGGCGAAGTGCTGCATCCAAGACTGAAAGTCGGTTAGTGCACAGGATCACCACGATCCGACCGCCATATTTGCGCAATTCATCCACGCCTTGGATCAAAGTGTTCACAGCCACCTTATCTTCGTGGTGGCTCTGACTTTGCGAGCGGGAAGCAGCGATCGAGTCGCCTTCGTCGATGATGAGAATCGCCCTGCGCTTTTTGCCTGCTGCCTCGACAACCTCTGCAAAAGCTTGGGTCAAAAGCGTACCCATCTCGCCGACCTTACCAGAGCCGCGGACTCGGTTGCTGAGCTTGAACAGCACCGAGTCCTCAGTGCGTGAGTCACGGACGATACGGTTAGCAATGCACTCCGCTGTCGCTGTCTTCCCGGTACCGACGTCGCCATGGAAGATCACCAGGGGATATTGATCGGCAACCAGATTGCAAATCGGCAGCACGCTTTTATGGTGCACCTTGCTCCACTCGGACAACTGGCCCTGATTCAGCAACAGCTGGAGCTGGTTTTGCACACGCTCATAGCGCCCCACAAACCCGAGCAACACTTTTTCACGCTCAGTCAGCTGGGCTTCCGGCAGTTCAATCACCGAGTCAAAGACGCTGTTGTTGCTCATCGGATGTAGTCCTTCCGTTCCATGCCGTAGCCGTTGCTAGAGTATTCGCGACCACCGCTCTGGGTTAGCTGAGAGTGGCTAATGTCGTCGTAAGAGGTCGTCCAGTTGATTTTCAACTTGCCAGACATTTTCTCCTGCGCTTGCTGGGTGTAACTGTCGTTGTAGGACAGAACGATCCGCAGGTGTGCACCCTGAACCTTCGGCCAGCGCGCATCACCTGGGCGCTGGTTGGCCAGGGAGCCAGACTCGTTGACATAGAACCGGGTGGCCTTCTGCTCTACCCCATGACTAAGTAAAGTGAGATCCGCAAACTTGAGGTAGCCATTCTTGGCCAGCAGCTCAATGTCATTGGCCCACTCTTTTGCTTTCACCTCAGTCACAGCTTCGCTGCTCGACGCGATCATCAGGAGGTCGGCAGTGATTCGCCGCACGACCGCTTCGATGTCAGTGGTGGTGTAGGTAGTGGTTTGAGTGGCGCTGTAGCTCATGCTGCGTCCTCGACTTTGAAGCCCTTACCGAACAGCTCTTTCCAGATTTCGAAGTCGTCCTCCACCGATGCGAAATGCGCGGTCTCCCACGACTCCTCGGCAAGCTGAACGATCTCTTGGCGCTCTTCTTCAGTGATCCGGCTCGCAACGTTGTTCGTATCGCATACCGGGTCGATGATTACGACCGTATCGGAGAAGTCGGGAACCTGCTTGTTCTCGGGAAACTTGATGACGTCCTTGAGTCCTGAGTCCGCAATGTAGAGGAGGAAGTCACGGAAGCGCTTTTCCAGCGAGCCGGTCTTCCCTTTAAGCTCGAGGACGTGAGCCATGATCAGCTCGATGTGGAAGGATTTGAGCGGCACCTCCTTCCAGGTGCGCCAGCGCTTGGCGAGGCGCACCAAGGTGCGGAAGTCCGGATCTTCATCCTTCCGAACCTTCACGAAGTTCACCTGGCACGGTGCGCAGGTTTCAGTTTTCGAGCCGTCTATCCGGTCGAACTGCCAGCCGTAGTTTTCCTTGTTCGGATTTTCGATGACCGGAACGATATCGACCTCAAGCCCGGTACCCACGAAGGTGACCTTTGCTGCCTTGCGCTGGATTTCAAAGTCTTCAACAGACTTGTTCGGGTACAGGTTGATCAGGGCGTCGTAGATTTTCTGGCTGAGAGTCGCAAAGGTTTCTTCATCAACCTTCTGGCCGCTGATGTAGAAAACCACGTCGACGTCGGCAGGGTTCTGAGCGTTGGGCCGCAGAATGGTGTGCTTGGCGAAAGAGCCGGCCTTCACCACCTTCTTGATGGTGATCTTGTCCTGCTTCTTCAGGCTGTCCTTCAGCGCCGCGATCAGGCGGTCGACCTGGGCGTTGTAGGTCTCCCGCTTGTCCTTCGGCAAGCGCAGCACGTTACTGTCGTAATACTTGATCTGTGTGTTGGTGAGTGGCATCTGCCATCCCCTCCTAGAAATGTTGTGTTAGTCGCAAAGCCTCCCTACCAGCAGCTACACCACATGCCGACGGATGAGATGGCGTGGCCACTCGAGCACCAGGCCCGAATCGCCCTTACGGCTCGCTGCAGTTCAACCTCCCCGCACCGCCCGAAGATCCGGCCAGGAAAATTGCGAACCGCAGCTCGCTAGCGTATTATTACTATACGCATAGTTTCTAGATGCAGTCTAATTTTTATACGCTATCGAGGCTCGATCATGACAAATGAGTCCAAACCCACGGACGACCAACCCACCAGCAAGGGAGGAGCACGTTGGGGCCAGGAACGTCGGTTGGAATTCATTGACTATCGATTGCGGTGGGATGGCCAGATCAACCGCAGCAGCCTCACTGACTTCTTTGGCATCTCGGTGCCCCAAGCTTCGCTGGACATTACCGAGTACGCGAAGCTTGCCGAGAGCAACCTGGAGTACGATACCCGGGCCAGGGTTTACAGGGCTACCGAGTCATTCAAGGCGGTTTTCAAGTCGAGTGCTGTTGAGCGCTACCTCGAAGACCTGCTTCGCGTAGCGGTACAACCAGAGGTGCCATATGGCAGCTTCTTAGGCTGGCAATCGCCTGTTGCGGGCGTTCCTAAGCTGGGTCGACGTCTCAATGCAGGCATTGTTGGGGAAATCCTTCGCGCGATTCGAGAGAAGGGTTCGGTCGAGGTCTTTTACCAGTCCATGACAGACCCGGAGGGCGGTGAGCGAAAGTTGTCTCCTCATGCCCTGGTACATGACGGTAACCGCTGGCATGCCCGGGCGTACTGTCACAGGCGCGAAGCCTTCCGAGACTTTTCTCTGACCCGTATCAAGCGCTGCTGTTATGCGGGCCCCGATCGGGAGCGCGCTTCAGAAGACACGCCCTGGAACACCATGGTGGATGTCGTATTGACCGCACATCCAGACCTCAGCCCGGCCAAGCGAGGACTGATCGAAAGTGATTACCTGATGGAAAATGGCGAGATGCACATCGAATGCCGTCAGGCACTGCTGATGTACCTCTTGTTCCAGCTTAACCTGACAGAAGATCAGGCGGGCCAAAAACCCGAGGTCATCCAGGTTGCCCTTAAATATCCAGAGGAAATACGGGCTCTGCTCAAGTATTAACACCTAACAATCAGCCAACACTCAACACCTCAGCTACCGGAATTGTCACGATGGCAAACCTTGAAAATGAATTCATTCTGATTGCAGGCAGCATCTCCAAGAAAACAGAGAAGGCCTTGATCGACCTCGCGCACGACTTCACTCGCGCGGTGACCAAAAGCGTCTTGGCCGCAAAGGGTGGCCTGGTCGTCTACCTAGCTGGTCTACCCACCAATGAGGCTGGAGATGCACTGACCTTCGATTGGACGGTGGTTTACGAGGCGGAGAAGCTGTTGGCTGAGTACGCCCCTGCCCGCCAGCTGAAGATCGTTACCTCGCAGTTGGCCATGCGGGACAAAATGACGCTCGAGCAGCGGACTCTCATCCGTCGACTCTCTGCTGAAAATTTCGCGGAGATCGTCTACATCGAGGATGACCTGGTCACCGGCGGAAATATCGGTGATGAACAAGTGGAAGTGGCAACCGCTATGATTGCCTTGGGCGGTGGTAAGGGCGTCTCTGACCGGGCCCGCAAGATGCGCAAACGGAAGCTTCCGGTGCTGCCATTTGACCTGCAGCTCGGTGGCTTCAGCGAAGATGGCGAAGGCGCACGCGGTCTACGAGATGCCTTCTTCAAGGAGCCTCTCATGATGTTCCACTTCACTGGCGAGCAAGTGAAGGGACGCCTGGACAGCATGTCTCTGCAGGAGCCGCTCTACAGCCTGGACAAGCTGGCAGAGCTGTCCGTTGGGCTCTTCCAAGCTGAAATTGAGGCCAGAGAAGCAGCACGTTCTCCCGATCTCTTGGTCATCACGGCCATCGCCATTGAGCTCGCCGCCGCGAAAAAGGTGTTTGGTATCGGCGAGGATGTACCTGCTCGCTACTCCAAACATGGCATTCATTTCTGGCCTGTAACGATCCAGCGAGCGGACGGCCCTCTTTCGTGTGTAGTTGCCTCTCTCGGCAACGCTGGCAACGTCAATGCGAGCGCCATCACCACACTCCTGTTGTCAGAGCTGAACCCCAATAAGGTTCTGATGATGGGGATCGCGGGCGGACGTCGTAAAAAATTGAGCCTCGGTGAAGTCATTTTGTCCGAGCGCGTCGTGTACTACGAAGGGGCAGCAGCGCACGCTGGCGGCAAGATTGCGCTACGGCCAGAGATGCAACGACCAGGGCTTTCCACCCAGCAAGATCTCAATGCTTACTTCGCAACCGCCTCTCTGCCTGATCGTCTGCAAGAGCGTGCGGAGAAGCTGGGCTTCGCGATCCCGGTAGAGTCCACCGCGGGGGACGTTGCAGCAAGGCTGATGGTATCGCCAGCAACCATTGCCTCCGGCGAACTGCTCATTCGAGACCCGGAGATCTTCGAAAGCTTCCAAGGCATTCACGACAAAGCACTGGTAGCTGAGATGGAAGCATACGGGGTATTCGACGCCTGCGAAAAGCAGAACGTGCCCGTATTGGTCGTCCGAGGAATCAGCGATTACGGAGACACGACTAAGGACAATACCTTCCACAGGGTAGCGTCCGAGGCTGCAGCCATTGTGACCCTTGATTACGCCACACACGGATGGAGCCGAAGGGCCATGTGATAACTGGCTCTTGTGTAAGCAGCCGGCAATCACTGAATCGCCAAGGATTTTGTAGGCACCAGATGACCGCTCCTGGCCCAGACTGTGTAAAAACGTAGTGAGTGATGGCAATCAACTGCCGGGGGATTTTCTCAGTGTCCAGGAGGCCGAGGGAGGCCCAGTCAGGCGCAATCAGTGATTCTGGTTGCTATGGCACTTTCGGCTTCGGCGAGCCTGCTGGAGGGCGGTAAGAGTCGTAAAACAGGCCTCAGGCCTTCATCGCTGCCATCAGGGCACCGCTGCCCAGCAAGTTCAACACGCGTTTGAGATTGTAGGCGAGCACATGCAGGCTCATCTCGGTACTCACCCGGTCGAGCGTTCTGGTGAGGAAGTGGGTGGCGCCCATCCAGGATTTCAGCGTGCCGAACGGGTGCTCGACCGTTTGGCGACGGATTCGCATCATCTCGGGCGCTTGATCCAGGCGACTCTGCATCGCCTCGAGCACTGCCTCATGCTCCCAGCGGCTCACCCGGCGCTCTGAGCTAGGCGTACAGTGCTCTTTCAACGCACAACCTTGGCAGTGCGAACTCCAGTAGCGGTGCAGCTTCAGCCCTTTCTCGACGCTTGAGTACCGCCAGATCAGGCTTTGCCCAGCCGGGCATCGGTACTCGTTCTTGGCTGCGTCATAGATGAAATCACCTTTGCCGAAGCGGCCCGCCGCTGTCGCTCCCGAGGTCAGCGCCTTGGGCACGAAAACGGTGATTCCAGCCTGATGGCACGCCAGGATTTCTTCGCCTTTGAAATACCCTCTGTCGGCGACCGCCGAGAGTTTCTTGACGCCCATGGCCTCTCGCGCCTGCTTGGCCATGGAGCTCAGTTGGTCTCGATCAGCCCCATCGTTCGTTACTTCGTGGGTCACGATCAGGTGGTGCTTCGCGTCGACCGCCGCCTGTACGTTGTAGCCGACTACGCCGGTGCCCCGGGTCTTCATTGAGCGGGCATCGGGATCGGTCAGGGAGATCTGTTTATCCGGTGTTTCGTTGAGCTGAACCTCGATTTCCTTGAGCTCCTGCAGCTTGGTTTTCAAGGTCGCGATCTTGTCGTGGAGGCGTTCGGCTTTGACCTTCGCTACGGCAGGTTCCTGACGATCAGCAGTATCCAGTGCG
>NZ_FOWX01000069.1 GCF_900115555.1 Pseudomonas borbori | reverse complement strand
AACCGGCAACCAGTTTTAGAAGAATAAAACTACCTTGAGGTAGCTCGTTCTGGTTGGATCACTTGGTGACAATGGCACTGCCAGCAACCAAAAAAATACGTTTGCCCTTGGTCCCTTCTGGGGATCTGATGAAAAGCTTGTCGATCACCAATAAAAACAACAGATCGCTAAACAAGAAAAACAAAGCACACGTAACTTATTCGAGGGGAGCCCAGGCTCCCCTCAGTGCTTTCTGGCTTCCCCATCTTCAGAGCAGGGGTCAGCCGTTGATCATCCTCTCCTAATCCGCTCTCCGCGTTCTGCCGCGCTGTTTGGCCGAACTGACTGGCAACAATATCCGGACTTACCAAAGCCCTCCTGCGCTAGATACAGACGCTCATCACCCCGTCGTACCAAGCAACTCCATTGAGCTGGACGTATCAACGATCCGGTAGCCCATCGCCTTATAGCCAGCTTGGCGCTTATTCCACATCCGTAACAAAGCCGGGTGTCCCCCATCGATGAAGTCGATGATGCGCACATCAGCCTTGCTTGATGAAGCCGCAAGCGAGTCGCACTCGACTACCCATCACAATTTTTGAGACTGATGGGTGACGCTATTTTGATCGGCACAAATTGCCGCGAGTCTTTCACTCCAAAAATCTCGCAGATTTCTGCACTCTCAAAACGAGATTTTCCGGGATTTCTCTGTAGCTTCACTACATAAATCGCTTACTGGACACTACGAGGCTGCATCTAAAGCACTGATCCAGAAAGAAAAACCCCGGCGCTAGGCCGGGGTAGTGGCAGATTTCATCATGACAATAACTCGCACAATCATGACAATTAACCTGCCCGTCGACACCTGTCGACGGGCGACAAACCTGGCATTTGTCAGAATCATCAATCCCAATTAAATCAATGACTTACAAAAAATAATGGGCACCATTATTGGCATGACCGAGCCACATAAAGTGGCATTTTCCGTCAAAATGACCGCATTAAATGGCATTTTCCGTAACCCCCTGAAACGAGCCGCGTGCAGCACTACATTTCAGCAATACAAGCTATACGCTGGAGGCAGACCTCAAGCCACAGCCTGGATTGACAACCTGTCAATGCAACCCAGATTACGGCGAATCCATCGTGTAGGAAACAGCCGTTTTCCGACTCCGACAGACGGAAAGCTTGGTGGTCTATGAGGGCTCGTTAACCCTTTGCCAGCAGCTCCATTGAGCTGGACGAATCAGCAAATCGATAGCCCATAGCCTTGTAACCCGCTTGGCGCTTGCTCCACATACGCAGCAAAGCAGGATGTCCGGCATCAATGAAGTCGATGATACGCACATCAGCCTTACTCGCATGTTCCCGGTGCAGGCGGCCCGCATACTGCTGGAGAGTACCCTTCCAGGAAACCGGCATAGCCAGCACCAAGGTATCCAGTGCCGGGTGGTCAAAACCCTCTCCAACCAGTTTCCCGGTTGCCAGGATCACCCGTGGTGCATCGGCTGGCAGTGCTTCCAGTTCGCCAATTAGCGCAGTGCGTTGTTTCTTGGACATCCGCCCATGCAGCGTAAATAGGTTCTCGACCCGACCAACCAACTGTTCCTCGATAGCACTGAGGTGATCCGTTCGCTCAGTCAGCACCAAGATCTTTCGGCCTTGATCAAAAGCGTCGCCAACCTCGGCAACAATCTTGGCTGTTCGCTCAGTGTCGTTGCACACCTTCAAGAAAACATCCTGGATGCCTGTCCCTTCAGGCGTGACTATCGGTTGAGAAAGCCACAGTGGTGTCACTGCCAGATCAGCTGGAGCACTCTCGGGCCTGCTCGCGGTATGCCGGATGGGCCCGCACTGCATGAAGATAATCGGCTGCTGCCCATCACGACGTATGGGTGTAGCGGTCAAACCCAACACATATTTGGCCCCAGCAGCCTTGAGGAGGGCCTCGAATGAAAAGGCTGACAGGTGATGGCATTCATCCACGATGATTTGCCCGTAGTTTTTAACCTGCTCGCTGACTTCACCTTGCCGCGACAAGGACTGCATCACGGCAATATCGATGATGCCTGTCGGCTTGGCCTTACCACCGCCTATGGTGCCGACCTTCGTTTTATCTACGCCCAGAAACGCCTGCAACCTCTCCTTCCATTGCTGGAGCAACTCCGTCCGGTGCACCAGAACCAGTGTGTTTATACCGCGCCTGGCAATCAGCGCGGCTGCCGTGACGGTTTTACCAAAAGCAGTCGGCGCACAGAGGATGCCAGTGTCGTGCTCTAGTATTCCTTCGAGAGCAGTCTCTTGATCCTGGCGTAACGTGCCCGCAAAGCGGAAATCAATGGGTTCTCCTGCGAAGCGCTCATCGTGCAGCACCAGCTCAATCCCGTTGTCATGCAGCAACGTTCTCACATCATCCAAACAGCCACGGGGCAAGGCGATATGCTGAGGAAAGTTTTCCGCGCAACCAATGATCCGGGGCTTGTTCCACACAGGCAGACGCATGGCCTGTGCCTTGTAGAATTCGGGGTTCTGAAAGGCCGCCAAGCGGATTAGCTTGTTGACCAATGGCTGGGGCAGTTCGGACTTGTCGAAATAGATCTGGTTGGCCAGGGTAACGTTCACTGACTCGGGTAACGGACAAGCCAACTTCTGAGTCTTTTCCGCTGTGCGCTGCCAGGGTTTCGGCTCGTCGTCATCCGCAACTGCGGTGACATCCAGCGGATGGCGACCTCCAGTGGCCAGCAGGGTTTTCGGCACAATATCCTGCACGGGCATAGGCTGAATGCTGGCCAGAAATGCCCACTGGTCGGGATAGGGCGTCAGCGTCTCATCGACAAAAACACTGCCGTTGAGCGCGCGGGCTCGCTTCTGCAAGGGCAGGGCAATCAAGTTGCCAAAGCCGCCTTTGGGCATGCTGTCCTGATTTGGAAACAGTCGGTCATACGAGCCCAGCGTCAGTTGCCGGGTACGCTCGCAGGTATAACTGATGATCGCGGAGCCGAGCAGGCGCGCCTCATAGGCGGGGACATTACGCTCGAAGAAAATCCAGGCGTGCGCCCCGTTGCCCGAGCGAGAGATTTCCAGTGCCACCGGCACGTCCAACTCAGAGCATGACTGGGCAAAAGCCGTGACATCTTCACGCCAATCGGCCTCGTCAAAATCCACCGCCAGGAAGTAGCAGGTGTCGTCTGGCAGCAACGGGTAAACGCCGATGACAATATCTCCGGCCAGATGCTTGTAGAGCACCTGATCGGTCAGCGGCAGGAGTTGGCGGAACGAGCAATCTCCGCACTTGATCCGTGGCTTCTCACACACACCGGGTCGCCATTCATTGGCGCACGCCGGTGAGTAGCCCGATTTACCGGCCTTGCTTTCCCAGCGCACGGGAAACACATCGGCACGGCCCCGAAACAGTCGCCTGAACAATGCCAACTTGGCATCCGTGTCGAGACTCGAACTTATCAGTGGAGGCGGGCTAGTCGGTTCGACTAGCGGCGGCTCGTCAGGCAAGCGCCACTCAACACCATGCGCTTCCAACAGCGCGATCAAGCGCGCATTTTCGGCCCGTAGATGCTCAAGCAGATCATCACCACTCATCGTGCCGAGACCACCTTTCAGTCATAGGGGAACAGCTGAGCCCGCTATTTAAGACGCTCGGCTGCCTTGCGATAGGCCTGCTCACGCTCACGGCGATCAACCGCGACCACAAACACCACCACCTCGTGGTCAAGCACCTGGTACACCAGGCGATAACCACTGCTGCGCAGCTTGATCTTGTAGCAGTCCGGCAGCGAATGGAGCCGATTGGCTTCAATGCGCGGATTGAGCAATACCTCAGCGAGCTTTTTCTTCAGCTGCTGGCGAACGGTATCACCCAGCTTTTGCCACTCCTTCAGTGCCCGCGCATCAAACTCAAGGCTATAGGTCATCCAGCGCAACCTTCACGCGCTGAGGAGCGGCCAGGCGTTCACGAACCGTGGCGATTAACGCTTCATCTTCCTCGGTCATCAGCACCGGGCGAAATGGCAGCTGTCCGCGCTCGGCCACATACTGCAAAGCCTGGCGCATCAGTTCAGAGGGGGTGACGCCGAGCTTTTCCAGCTCCTGGTAAGCACGCGCCTTAAGCTCGTCGTCGATGCGGATATTGATGGACGCCATGGTGCGGCCCTCACTGTAATGACATTCGTATTTACAGTGACAGGATAGCCGTCGTTTGGCAAGCGGGTTGGCACCCCCGCCAGTAACACACCGACCAAGTGCCTCCTGACTGAACTGCGGCACCACACCCCAGGTGCCCGGTAGCCACATAATGCTGAAGAGGTCGCCAGCACCCTGTCCGCAGCGGGGCACTATTGAACATAGCGCCCGATATACGCACCGCCCGGCTCGGGAATTTATTAACGTTTTTGTTAATAAATTCCCGAGTCTCTCGCCTTGCCAACCCCGTCTACAGAACAGCCGCAACGGTTAGCTCCTTAAGATTGCAGGGAAATGGCCACGCGCCCCCCCTTTTTTAGGCAACAAAAAACCCGCCGAAGCGGGTTTGTACAAACACGATGTATCAGGTGAGATCTACCACCGGAGCACTCGGGCCGTACGCCTTAACCGCCGTGATACCACCATCACGTGCTTGAGCGGACGTATACATTTCACTCTTGCCGATTACCTGCCCATTGCTTGCGTGCAGGGTGAAGTAGTACTGGGAGTTAATGGACGTCAGCTTCTTGTAGTTGGCATCGTAAGGGGAGTTGGTCTTCACCGACTGGATACCATTCTGGCAGTTCGCCTTGGTGGTATAGCCTTCGCTGGCAAGAATTTTCTCGCCATTAGGTGCCTTCAACCGGAAGTAATACTGACGATCCGCTCCCAGGAAAATCTCGTATTTCGCACTCATGAGCTGTTCTCCTATTTCTCTTTCCGCACGCCTTTGAACGGCGTTTTATCCGACGTTTTCACGTCTATGAACTGGCCGGTTTCCGTATCACGTTTGACCCAATGACCAGACGGAGTCTGGGTTTGGGAACGCTGACGCACCGCACCATTTCGATGCCCATCACCTGCCGGAGGATTCGTTGCCATATCGATCACCATTCTGCTTTATTTATTCAGTTTAACCAGGGATTACACAAATCCCTTGGAGTCGAAGCAAACGTTACGCCTCTATTCTGATTATGTAAAGCTGTTTAAGCAGATTCGCCAATGGCAAGGTAGACGTACTCGATCCCGCCAGACTCAGCCGTCTCCTCGGCTCTGAGGATGTACCCTTGATCCTTGAGCTTTTTGAGCTTGGTACTGGCATTGGCGACCGAAATTTTCAGCGTTTCGGCCACCTTGGCGGCAGTAACCGAACGCTGAGACAGCACGCACTCCAACAGTTCCTTCGTGGACGAGCTGATCTCAGGCCCGATAATTTGGTAACCGTCATCGGCCCAGACAGTCAGAGGAATGTCTTTGGCCTGGGCCGCATAGCTCCAGTTGTCCAGCAAGTCTCGACTTTTGACATCCTTGAGGAAGAAGCCACGCTCCCCCCTGAAAAACTTCGCGACTGCAACCACGCTTTCTCTCGGAAAGGATGCGTCCGTCGCCTCTATGCCGGTGAGGGAGACTCCAAAAACGGAATACTGCGGATGGGAGTGAACGAAGTCGAGCAGCTTCCCAAAGGTTGCCTTTCCCTGGACATTGCCAAATGGATGGTCGTCCTCGGTGAAGTCTCTTAGCTTGACCGTGATTGATTTCTGATTCATTTGCTCAGTTTAACGAGAGGGCTCTAGCTGTCAATTAAGAAGTCGAAGCAGATATGGGTTCCCAGGATGGTTGGCATGTCCACGCGATGGTGGCTGCGATTGAATCGACCATCGCTGTAGACCATTGTCAGCTCGAAATTTTTTTGTCTCACCGTAACCGTTGCGTTGAAATCAGCGGCCACCTCACCACTTCGTTTCAACCCGAGCCCCCGACCATCGTCATCAGAACTGGAGACTCGCCCCTGCTTGATGACGTGCAAGACCAGTTCCGGCCCTGCCTCTGACTTCGAGAAATCGAGCTGTTGAAAAAGCTCCGGATACCTCCGCTCCAGAACGGGCTGAAGGCTTCCAACAATGCCAATCCCGCTGTCAGAGATCACTGTCTGGATCTTGCCACCTTTCGGGTAGTGCTGAAGAGCTGCAAAACCCGGAATCGCTGACTTCGCATGATCCCCCACGTTACCAAATAACTCAGAAATGAACGTAAACGCGGACTGCGAATAACGTTCACCTGCACACCTCACGAGGCTGTTTTTCAGACGTTTGGGGATCGACTCATCGGGAATGCGAGGGTCAATAGAAGCAAGCTCCGGCGTTTTTCAAGGTAGTTGTCGCGTCGACCGTGTTTTTTATGCCGCCTCTTCCAGCGCGGATTGCTCCCGTTCCGGGTTGAGCATGACGGCCCCGATGGGCTCCCAGTTGCGCGTGTTACCTGACCAGCGCCTCGGGTGACGGGCACGGGCTTGCTGATACAGCGCATGCCGGCGCGCCAACACCTGATGATCCTCGCCGCGATGGCGCTCGGCCGGTGAGACGAAGCGGATACGGCTATGGCGGTGCTCATGGTTGTACCAGCGCATGAAGTCCCTGACCCAGCCCCTGGCTTCATTCAGGTCGGCAAAGCCGTCCTGCGGCCATTGCGGGCAGTAT
>NZ_FOWX01000073.1 GCF_900115555.1 Pseudomonas borbori | reverse complement strand
CTGGATTCGACCCCACCAACTCAATGGTGGGCTGGCCCCAGCTCAGGCCGAGAAAAAGCTTAACGTCGTGTCCGAGATTAGTTGACCACTACAGTCAGGTGCGTAGGCATCGAAGAAGAACCACCACTCGAATAGCCGCCAAGGGTGGTAGATGGGTGTGCTGAGCAGTTCGAACCACGGGGCACCCAAGCGAGACTGGTAATCAAGCGCCGCAGCCGTCCATTGGGTAGCGCTCCATATACCTGACAGGGTGATGGCCAAAACCGCCGCCACATGGCCGTACAGAACTGTCGTCGCTTGCATCCCTGAAACCAACCTCTCTGGCAAAATGCACGGCACGCAGGTGTGCCGCGTGCGAGAGATTCGGCAAAGGAGGAGAAGGGGTCAAAGACCGTTTGCGTGGGTAATCCTGTGCGAGTAAGCAACAGCTCCGGCTATGGTATAGAGCGGAGGAGAACTGCAGGACAGGGCGTAGCGCATATAGGGCAGTCCAGCAATTGTCTAGTGATGGGGCACTACCGAAGATCCCACTCTGACCATAAATCCGCCAGGCACGAACGGCAGAAATCGGCCAAGCGGTCAGTTACTTCTATAAATAATATCCTTTTCCAGGTCGTCAGGCGGGGAGCGACTTGTCCTCCCTACCTAGCTTAGCGCGAGCGCCTTGGCGCAAGGCCAGAACGTACAGGGGCCTGAAAAAATACGGCGCATGCTTAACAACCCGTCTGCAGCCTCCAGTTAGAGCAGCTCAGCACGCCTTGAACCGCTGCAAACCGGAAGGAAACGCGCGGCAAACTCCTTGGCGGGCAGGGGCTTGCTGCACAAGTAGCCTTGCCAGAAATCGCAGCCGCTCTCGGCCAGAAAACGCCGCTGCTCCTCTCTTTCAACGCCTTCGGCCAGTACGTTTAAACCGAAGTTCTTGGCCATCGCGATGATGGTGATCGCCAGTTGCACGTCCGTGGCATCGTGGGGAATGTCGTTGATGAAGCTGCGGTCGATTTTCAGTTTGTTCACGGGAAAGCGCTTGAGATAGGCCAACGAAGAGTAGCCGGTACCGAAGTCGTCGATCGCCAGACCTACACCGAGGCTCTTCAGGTCACGCAGGAAGTGCTCGGCCTGTGACCCATACGCCATCAGGCCGGACTCCGTGACCTCCAGCTCCAAGTATGCCGGGGGAAAACTGGTTTCCTCGAGAATCCTTTGCAGTTGCTCCTTGACTCGGCCGCCACGGATCTCCATGGAGGAAAGGTTGACCGCGATGATGCCCGGTGTACGCCCTTCATCGAGCCATTGCCGACCCTGCCGGCAAGCCTCGCGCTGAACCCACTCGCCAAGCGGGATGACAAGGCCGGTTTCTTCCATCAGGGGGATAAATTCGGCCGGGCCCGCCGGGCAGTCGGCATCGGGGTGCATGCGCACCAAAGCCTCCGCGCCGATGATGCTGCCATCCGCGCAGGAAACCAGGGGTTGGTAGTGCAATTCAAATAACCCCAGCCGCAGGGCACGCCGCAGACTCGCTTCCAGCGTCAGCCGCGAGCTGGCAGCAGTGGTCAGGTGATAGGCATAGCTGCGCCACTGTTTGCGCCCCGAGCGCTTCGCGTCATTCAGCGCGGCTTCCGCGTTGCGCAGCAATTCGGCGGCATTCGCACCGTCATCGGGGAAGAGTGCGAAACCTATGCTGAACTGGGCGAACAGCTCGCCTGTGCTGGCCAGCTGCAACGGCTCGCTGAACGCATCGATAAGCTGTTGCGCGATAATCCCGGCCGCTGCGCTGTCGGCCACATTGTCGATGACGGCGACGAATACATCGCCGCCCTGGCGGCCGAGGAGGCGATGCGCCCCGAGCTCGCGGGACAGCCGCTGCGCCGCCATACAAAGCATCTCATCACCGACCGCATGGCCAAGACCGTCGTTGACGGTATGGAAGTCATCGAAATCGATGACCAGCACCGCGACGCCGGCGTCGGCTTGCTGGGCTTGCGCCACGGCCTGTTCGAGGCGGGACCAGATCAGGGTACGGTTGGGCAGCCCGGTGAGCGGGTCGAGATAGGTCAGCGCATCGAGTCGCTCTTCGGCCTGTTTCACCCGGGTCAGATCGGTCATCACGTAGACATAGTGGGCGGGCTTGCCCTCGACATCGGGGACACTGCCGATTGACATGAAATGCGGCAGTGGCATGCCGTCCTTGCTCTGGCTCATGACCTCGCCTTGCCAGCAGCCGACATGCGCGAGCGTGTTCATCATGTCGATGAACAGGGCTTCTGGATAGTCCCCAGAGTGGAGCAGACGTGGGGAACGGCCGACGGCTTCGGCAACGCTGTATCCGGTCTGCTCGCTGAACGCGCGATTGACCATGACGATGTGCCCGCCGAGATCGGTGATCAGCACCGCGTCCCGCGAGTTCTCCAGCGCCGCGGCCAGGAGTGCGAGATGGGCCTGCTGCGCGGCATGTTGCTGGTCAATCTCGAAGCGCGTGAGCGCGAGTGAGACTTCGTCCCGAATCTCTTCGAAGAGTGCCTGCTCGTCGGCGTGCTCCAGATCGAGCCTGGGGCTGGCGAGATGCAACACTCCAGTCAGGCGCTGCCCGCGGCGTAACGGGATGCCGACCCAGGCCTCCATGCCGGCCGCCGTCAACGCCTCGATCCATGGCGGAACGCTGGCCAAGCGCTGCAGCTGGGACAGAGATACCACCTTGTTGTTCTGCCATGCCTCCACCACCTCGCCGCTATAGGCCGATGCCAAGGCTGTCGTCGGCCCCGGGTCTTCGGGTTGCTGCGGCTCGGACTCCGAAGCCTGGAGCAATTCGATGCGAGCGTCATGAAATCGTCCCTGCTCCCGTGCGCAGGTGCAGATCCGCTCGAACAGCTCATCCTGGGTCGTACTGTGGACGATGGCCTGACTGACCTGGCTGAGAAACCCGTATAACCGCGACAGATCCCGCACGCGTTGCTCGCTGGCGTGGCGCGCGGTGACGTCCCAGGTCAGCCAGATGACCGTGTCGGTGTCCCCGACCGGGGCGATGCGCGCCTCGAAATAGCGCTCTTGGCCATCGATCGGCAGGCAATACTCATAATTGCTGGTGCGCCGGCTGGTGAGGGTTGTCGCGATGACCTGTAGGCAACCGCTGGCCACGTCTTGCGGCAGCATGTCCGTGATCTGCCGGCCGATAAGCTGCTCTGTCGGCATGGCAAACCCGCCCGTGCCGATGCCATAGGCTTCGAGGTAACGCCCGCTGGCATCGAGTAGAAACGAGCGCTCCGGAATGCCCGAGGCGAAAGCGCGCAGGTGCGACTCGTTGATAGCCAGTTCGGCGAAGGCCTGGGCGCGACCTTGTTCGATACGCGCCAGAATATGCAGCAGCAGCAGGGCCAAGCCGCCTATCAGGGCAATGTTGAGGGCCGCGAGCCATTGCTGTTGCTCATGCCTTGCTGCAACCTCGTGAAGAATGATGCTTTCCAGCTCGGATGCGGCGACATCGACCTGGCGATAATGCACGCGCAAGGCGAGCGCGGAAGTCGGTGAGGGGCTGGCCAGGCGAGCGCGCAATGTCTGTGACATCGTCTCCAGGGCCCGCACGTATACCTCGACCGCCTGGACAATCTCAGCCGGCGGACGCCGGTTGATGGTGAGGCCGGCAAGGTGCCCCTTGCCGGCGGCCAGCTCTCGGCTTGCCGCCAGGGCCCGTTCCAGGCTGGCGATCACCAGCTCCGCGGTCACCGCGGGGTCGCCATCAAGAACCCGTTCCAGATGCACTTCGGCCACGGTCGCCGCCCGCCGCGATTCAGACAGCTGATCGAGGGGCAGCAGCCCTTGCCGCGATATCTGGTCCCAGCGAAAGCTCGAGAACACCATCAGCGCCATGACTGCGGTGACGAAGAGCGCCAAGGCGACGAGAACTGGTACGGGATTGAACGTGCGTGCTGAGGTTCTGTTCATCGTTCCGACTCCTCCGTTGCCCGCGGCAAGTCGCTGGCGACAAACCCGAACTTTTCCACCAGCTGGAGATGCTCGGCACTGCCGATAAAGGAGGCCAGCGCCTGATCCACCTGCTCGTGGAGGCGAGAGTCTTGCCGACGGAAGGCAAATGCCGGGGCACCTGGCGCCTGCTCCGTTTGCGCCGCAACCAGCTCGAATGCCTCGGCGTCATCCCTGTCGATGAGGTAGCGCAGCGACACGGCCGACAAGAGCAGGCCGTCGGTCTGCCCTGCACGAAGGGCCGCCATTGCGCTCACCTCATCGGGAAAGAACTTGACCCGGCGCCCGGGAACTCCGGCAGCATGTGCTTGTTGTTGCTCAATCGAGCCGTCGATAACGGCAAGACGAGCCCCTGACTGGCTGGAAAAATCTGTCAGCGAAAGAAGATTGAGTGGGTTGCCGCGCCGAACCAGAAGGCCGGGACGAATGAGCGCAGTCGGGCGGCTGAACAGGACACGCTCGCGACGCTTCGCAGTGACGAACATGCCGGCCGCGATAATGTCGATTCGGCCGCTTTCAAGCTCTCGGATGAGACTGCCGAAATCGCCGTGCAACCAGACCACATGCTCCAGCCCCAGGGTATGCAGCACGTGACGCAACACCTCCGGTGCCTCCCCGGTGACGTCTCCATCGGCATCGAGCATGACGAAGGGGGCTTCAAGGGCATAGCCGACTCGCAGCGGCAAGCCGTGCTGGTAACGGGTCAGAGCGTCTTCGCCACCGATCTCCAGAACGCTGAACGCAAATACGCTTGTCAGTAGAGCCAGGAAGATGGCTGCTACGAGGTATGGCCGCTTCAGGAAAAAAATGCTTCCTTGCCCCATTCGCTACAAAGCCTCCCGGTCGATGCCGATCTTCATTGCCCTCATTCCCTGCTGGGAATGGCGCGCTTCACAGGTGTAAGGATAGTCACTACAGCGCTATACCTATAAAAATATCGAATAAGCAGGCTGGCAGGGGGCAGGAGTCGTCTTTTGCGGGGGCAGGAGTCGAATCGGTTCGGCTACTGTCGACCGAGTCGATGCTGGACACGCAACTGGTACTGGCTGGTCATCCAGAGAAAAAATTGTAACCGCGATATTCATAATGCCAAGCGTCTGCCTTGGGCCCAGGCTGTGTAAAAATCTATGGTCACCCCCACTTTTGCAATACTGATCAGCGATGAGCGTTAGGCTTGCCTAAATCTATCCGGCGTCTTGGTGGAGCAAGCTCCGCGCCTCGATGAGAGTCGCGCCTGAGGATCCTGAAAACGTTGGCGGCTTCGAAAGCCAGTTTTTACATCAGGTTCTTCATCAGGCCGGTGGGCCGTTCACGTCATCGTCTATTCAGCTATCGCAAAACCGGAAAAGGTCGTCGTGGTACTGCTCAGTCAGTAGGGTCAGGCGGTCAAGCCGTTTGGCTCGGCTTCATATCGAGTGTGCTTAACGGCAATCGCCCAGGCAATGCGGGCCAGTTTGTTCGCCAGGGCG
>NZ_FOWX01000070.1 GCF_900115555.1 Pseudomonas borbori | reverse complement strand
CCCATGAAACGGTTTATCCAGGGTGAGCACCGAGGGCAAAGCACCTTACTTCCCGAGAGCCTCGATGACTACGTCAGCGATACCAACCCGGTACGGGTGGTTGATGTCTTCGTCGATGAACTCGACTTGGCCAAGCTAGGTTTTGATGGCGTCATTCCAGCCGAAACCGGCAGACCGGCCTACCACCCTGCGATCCTCCTGAAGATCTATATCTACGGTTACCTAAACCGCATTCAATCAAGCCGACGTCTTGAGCGAGAAGCCCAGCGCAACGTCGAACTCATGTGGCTAACCGGGCGTTTGATGCCCGATTTCAAGACCATCGCCAACTTCCGAAAAGACAACAGCAAGGCCATTCGCGGCGTCTGCCGCCAGTTCGTTTTGCTCTGCCAGCAGTTGGGGTTGTTTGGCGAAAAAGGCATGAATATGCACTGTTACTGGAGTTCTAAGTGCCAGAGTTGCGCGCTGAAAACCCAGTGCACACCAAGCACAAATCGTCGAGTAAGGCGCTGGGAGCATGAAGCTGTGCTGGAGGAAATGCAGCGTCGGTTGAACCAAGCACCAGAGATGATGCGGGTTCGAAAACGGACTGTTGAGCATCCCTTCGGGACGCTCAAACAATGGATGGGGGCAACGCACTTCCTGACTCGAAAACTGAACGGGGTGAGTGCGGAGATGAGCTTGAACGTGCTCGCCTACAACCTGAAGCGGGTGATGAAAATCATCGGTACCGAAGGCTTGTTGAAGGCGATGGCGGCGTAAAAGCCTCGACTTTGGCTGCTGCAAGAGCGCCAAAGTGCTTCATAAACGCTCTCACGTGTTACCGGCGCTGATCTTGGCAAATGCTCGGGAAATCGCCACGCCCAGGAGCACTGGCTGAGGCATACAAGATACGAAAGTGTTTTTACACGCTCTGGGCCAGAAGCAGTCATTCCGAGCCAGATCGACTGATGAATTCCAGCTCGCGCTTCAGTTCATCACTACTTAGTTGCGGGGGCAGAAATTATATATAATATTCAGATTTATCATGAGTTGTTCTCTGGTAGACTTCTGTACGCTCGTAACCATACAATTGAATGGATGTACTTAGCGTATCTCATCTTAATTATGATGAGAGGGCTCGGGTAGTTAGTCACGCGGAATGACCATAGGTCTTGCATGTCTGCATTGGGTCGATTTCCGCTTGTTACAAAATGCAGCTACATTGTCGCTTTTAGCCAATCGCGCAAGGACGGGGTCGGCCAACATGGGAAATTTACTGTCTGAGCGCTAAGAAATCTACGATAACTAGGAAATTAAGTCAGCGCGCATGAGATATACTCCTGCGTGGGAGGCCATGCTTAAACTTAGGGCCAAACTATTCGCTACATGAGAAAAATACAGTATGAATTTTATTTCATAGCAGCACTGGGCGCCTGTGTGAGCCAATAAGAGAGACATTATGCCCTATTCGTATTTAGCCAAGTACTGATCAAGTACTTCTAGCGCGTCGACATTTTCCATGCGCTTCGATAAGGTAATCCCATCCTCAATTTCCATTGGATTCATTTCTTCCTTCAATGAGTCGAGGACGAAATTGGCAGCGTCCCCATAGCCAGCCATCTCTGCAGTCTTCAATAGCGCGTATGCCGCAACTTTATCGCCTCGAACACCCCAGCTATTCTGATACATAAGTGCCAAGCTAATCAGCGCATATTTATCCTTTTCTGCAGCAGTTCGGAACCACTTTATTGCCCTATCAAAATACTGTTGGCTCGCGGGGCCAGCGGTTATTCCGGCACCTTGGTACAGCGCCCCCAGCTGATACTGAGCTTCGAAGTTGTCTTGCTCCGCAAGGGGTAAAAGTATCTTTATCTTCTCCTCAAAATCATTTGCAAAATAAATCATTCTGATCTGAGCCGGCGGAAAATTCTGGATGGCAGCTTTGGAATACCATTCTTTCGATATCTTATAGTCCCGCGCCACGCCATGCCCGTAGAAATACATATCTCCGAGAGCTGTTTTAGCTGCAGGGTTATTATTTTCGGCAGAAATATTAAGTAGCTCAATGGCTCTGTTGTAATCGACTGGGACGCCATTGCCGTGGTAGTAATTCATTCCCTCTATGAACTCTTTATCAGGCTCTGTAGATTTGTCGCAGCCAGACAGAATTACATACGATAAAGCTAAAACGATTCCGATTTTGCTGATGTGCATACGCAATCCTTTTCAATTGAAGGGGGCTTCCACATTTCACCAGTAGAGCATCCTACTGTAACTGGCACCAGGTTGCATGAGAGAAACATGTTCTGAATGTCCGATTTTGAACGACACGAATCTGAGGCCTGAATCGCCCCTGGTTTTCTAGACCCTCTCCAGACTGAGGCCTGGAGAGGGTCTACGAAACTAGTGGCAATTCACCGCGCGACTTACAGGCCTACAAATTCGAAAAAGGTGAGCTTTTTCAGAGCCTCCTTAAAGAAATACTATGCGGCTTCCGGCTCTTGAACCAGCACATGGATTCGTGTCGCTAGCGCGTTGCAAAAATCAGGATTATTTCTCACCCAAAGGGCGAAAAATGCCCCTCGGACTATCACTTCAGATACGAAACCAATCTTCAGTCCCAATTGGACATAGAGTAAGTGGGGGTCTCTATTGGTTCTCATAACCTCTTCCATGGCTGACCTGACCTCCGCTTGCGCTTCCGGAGGTCGCTGGCAGGACACTGTTAGGATCGCTATGTCTCGTTCGATGTTAGATAAAATATCGTCATAAACACTTATCTCAGGTTGTGCACCAGGTAGCCGGATAATGCCACTTTCGGGGTCGTCATCACCTTGTTGCTCAGAGTCGCCATCGATAATACAAAGCGATTTGAAAGAAATTGCAGGGTTACGGACATGGCTTCTGTGCGTACTGACGGCTGTACCGTCCCCAGCAACCGCATGAATTTCCACTTGCTCAAATTCAGCGCCAAGCTTTTCTCGAAGGATCGCTTCGACCCAATTTTTTGCAAAATCATCCTCAACAAAAACGGCGAGCTTTCTATCAACACGGCCTGATACAGCTCTCAAAGCCTGAACCGATAGTTTTCCCTGCTTGAGCTTGCCTGAAATGCACGCCCAGATTGCCTCATTAGGCAAAGGGGAAAGTGCATAGTCACTGTGCGTTGTGAACACTGTTTGCACGGATTTCCGCTCAGCAACATCGATGAGGTACTCGACCATACGACGTGTAGCGATTGGATGGAGACCGTTCTCAATTTCTTCAATGATAATAAGTGAGTTTGTGGGAGCTTGCTCAATCTCACTGATCATTCTGATGATGGATGACTCGCCAGCTCCAAAATGAAACTCCGAATACTGCTGGTCGCCATTTTTTCCGATTAAGAAAAGGTCGTCTTGGCCCACATCGGTAATACGAAATTCAGTTACAGCTTTTCCAAGAACGTGTTCGACTTGAGTCGCTACTTCCGCGTCAAGAGACAAAAGTTCACCTTGGTGTACATAAGATGATTTAGTCAGCTTTTTAAACCGAGTTTTTTCTCCAGCAGGTACGGTGCGCTCAATTCCGAAGAAAAGAACAACTCGATCCGCTACTTCGCCCCGAACCCATTTCGCTTGTCTGAAATTGCTACTTCTTTTGACCAGTTGACGCTGGTTGAGTACTTTGTCTACGAGTTCATACTCGACTCGCCATCCAGACATAGACTCATCACCAATGGCGCTTTTAGGAAAAAAATATCCAGGTTTGATGGGTTTGTATGCGCAACCTGCGACACCTAAAACGGAAGACTTTCCGCTACCGTTAGGCCCGATGAGTGCCGTAACTGGAAACTCAAAAGTAATGTCCTCACCGGCAAATCCTCGAATCCGCTGAATACTTGCTTTATACAAGTACTTTCCATAATCGTGCTCACGGACTTTCTTGAGCAAGGCGATTTTTCTCGATTCTCTGATTTCACTACGCTCCATCGTACAGCCCCATTGCCTATTTTCAGATGATTATGTTGAAGCACCACCATATTACCAGTGCCGCGCGCTAGCCTCTTGGAGGCCGTTAGGAGCGTGGGTCAGCTCTTGGCCGTAAGGGGTTGCTGGCGACAGTTCGATTTCGGCCAAAAGCGCTCGTCAGTGATGGGCATCATCCGACCGATGGCGAATAGTGCCGTAGTGGCTGATCAGCCTTCCAATAAGGCGTGAAGGCATAAATGACAGAGCTAGCCTATCTTCGGCCTCGAGCCCTCATTTCATACACAGGCCTCTTATCATTTGGAGTGCTAGCTGTTGGCAGCTGATAGAATATTTCCAAGGTAAAGTTATTAATATTTACACCGGATTTAAGGCTAAAGCTGTAGTCAAAATATTCAATTAGCCTTATCTTGGATTTTCCTTTTCCAAGGAGTGCCTCGACTTGACCCAAGTTCATGAATTGAACTGCATTTGCAACATCTTGAACAGTGCAGTCTTGCTGATGCTTTACACAAGCAGACACCAGGGCAATTCGGCCTGCCATTCTGCGCCGGCCTTCAGCATTTAATCCGTTTTCATCTGTCCTATTCTCATCATCTATAATTTTGGCTTTTTCTGCTTCAATTCTTGAGTTGCGTTCTGCTATGTATTCAGCCTGAATCACGTCACGCAATTCTTCGTCCGTCAGGGTTTTGGCCTCTGCCTTTTCAACCACCTTGACATCGCATGCTGTGCTTTGAAAGGTGACCCCGTTAGAGCCACTACATTTAAAAATTTCTGCATAAACTGACTGAGAGCAGACAAGAACTGAAATGATGAGAGGGGCACAACTCCATTTGTTCATTGCTATTTCCTGTAACCAATAGTGATTCAAGGTGTTTTTTTTGTTTGGGAGCATCCGAGAAATAGATTTCGCGCATGAGTGGGGTGATTTCTGCACCTTCATTCCCATTAAATTAATTGATGCGCAGCGGCGGCGCAATGCGGGCCGCATGAATCGCGCAGGGTGTCAAACCGAAATCCTACACAGGTGACTCGTTTCGTCTCCATTTTGGGAGAGCCCGATGCATCTTGTGCCCACTAGAAAAGCCTGACTTTCTAACTGCAGATGCTGTTGACGCAATATTGGTTGAGGTTATTGTCCAACAAATGGAATTGCACCTGATTTCGTAGAAAGGCGATGACTGCTCTTGGCCGCTTTGAGCCTGTCGCATTAGCCTGAAATCGGCTAAAACCCGCCTGAATTACACAAAAATCAGCACACCCTCCTTTCAGGTCATCGGCTAGTCCGGAAGCACTCCAACTGTCTGAGGCATCCAAGTGGCAAACAACTGGAACATCCCAGCCTGGCTTGAGAAGAAAGTCAGGACCAGGGATACAAGATGCGTGTACTGCGGCACTGATTTCTTGTCCCCGAAGGAATCAGCCAAGCTCTCCCCGAGCTGGGAACACATCATCAACGACGCGTCGATCATCACCAGAGAAAACATTGCTCTCTGTTGCCGTGGCTGCAACGCCAGCAAAGGGCAGAAGTCAGTATCGGCCTGGCTTTGCTCGAAATACTGTCAGGAGCGCGGTATCACTGAGGCGACGGTTGCGCCGATTATTCAGCAGGCCATCTCGATGGGGCAATAACACAGTTGCATCTTCGTCGGGTAGGACATAACCTGAAAGCAGGTTCCGGAAGCCCCTGCCCTTCCCCAGCGCAACTTGCGCCACGGTGAATGCCTTCCTTTCTCCGCGTCAGCGGATCGCGTCAAACCATACATTGGGTCAATCCTACGATCTTTGAATCGTCTGGAACGGGGGAGCAGATGCAAACCAGATCTGAGGAAGCCCCGTATGTCACTATCTCGCAAGCAAGTCCTTGAACTAGCCAAAATCCTGCATTCAACGACCAAAGCCCTTGGTCAAAGCAGCAAGCTATCTGCACATCAAGAGAAACTCAGCCATTTGCTGGGCTACCGTCATTGGAATGCGGCAAGTGCTGGCCTTCCAGAGACGATCCCTGAGGAAACTGCGGCAGCGATCGCCTTGGTGGAGATTCCTGGGCAAACACCAATGACGTTTCTGGCACATGGGCGTGCCGCGCCTTGGAATATGCCATTGGTGGTTCGTGATTACCTGATCGCCCAATCCTTGAACCCCGATGGGTTTGGGGTAACCAGCTACACCAGGCCTGCCCCTGTGGTGGCTCAGAAGCCTAGATTCCTCACCATTGGCTTTAGCAGCGCTGTCGGCGAGTACACCGAGCACAGAGAGCCGCTAGAC
>NZ_FOWX01000077.1 GCF_900115555.1 Pseudomonas borbori | reverse complement strand
GGCGTCAATGGAAGCAACCCGCAACGAGGGTTCGTAACCTGATGCGTCTGGGACTCAGCGAGGCCCGCGCATCCAAGTCTGCGTTCAATGGCCGTGGCCCATGGTGGAACTCGGGAGCGGCGCATATGAATCAGGCGCTGCCGAAGAAGCTATGGGATCGCCTGGGGCTGGTCTCAATACTGGATGCGATCAACCGGCTTAGCCGCATAACCTGAACCGCCGTATACGGAACCGTACGTACGGTGGTGTGAGAGGACGGCGGATGTGAATCCGCCTACTACTCGATTCTGTGCGTGCTGATGTCCGCAGTCAGGCGGGATATATGGCGCCAAGTACCCGTAGGCCGCTTGCGCCGGTCACGCTTGGCCGGTTGGCGGGTATGCCTTCAAGGCAACAGTGCGCGAGCCAGGCGAATGCCATGGCTTCCACCCAGTCTGCAGGTACGCCATGGCTTTGCGTGCTGTTGACTGCGCAATCCGGGAGCAGCGCGGCCAGGCGTGTCATCAGCGTGCGGTTGTGCGCGCCGCCACCGCAGACCAGAAGTTCCTTCGTCTCGCTTTGGGCACTGCGCAAGGCCTTGGCGATGCTGATTGCCGTCAGTTCCAGCAATGTCGCTTGTACATCCGCTTCGGCATAGGGCGGGTGTTTGTCCAGGTGCTGATCGAGCCAGTCCAGATTGAACAGTTCACGACCGGTGCTCTTCGGCCCCTTGGTTTTGAAGAAGGGCTCATTGAATAATGCTTCGAGTAGCTCGGGTTGTACCTTGCCACTGGCAGCCCAGGCACCGTCGCGGTCATAACTGTCGCCGCGCTGGCGCTGGATCCAGGCGTCCATCAGCACATTGCCCGGGCCACAATCGAAGCCACGCACAGGTCGGTCGGGTGCGAGCAGGCTGAGATTACTGAACCCGCCGACATTCAAGATCGCGCGATAGCTGTGTCGCTCGCCAAATATGGCTTCGTGGAAGGCCGGCACCAGCGGTGCGCCTTGCCCCCCGGCGGCGATATCGCGACGGCGAAAGTCGCTCACTACGCTGATGCCGGTCAGTTCGGCGAGCAGGGCGGAGTTGCCAATCTGAATGGTGAAGCCTCGGGCCGGTTCGTGGCGGATAGTTTGACCGTGGCTGCCGATTGCGCGGATTGAGGCAGAGTTGAGAGCTTGCTGATGCAGCAGCGTCTGTATGCCCTGGGCAGCCAGCCTTACCCAGTGCTGTTCAGCCATGGCCGCCCGCGCCAGTTCGTCCGGCCCCGGTGCACAGAGCGCCAGCAGCTCTGCCCGCAACTCTTCCGGCATGGGCAGGTAATGGGTGGCGAGTAGAGTCGTCTTCTCGCTCTGCTCGATCAGGGCGATATCCAGCCCATCGAGACTGGTACCGGACATCACCCCAAGATAGAGCGGCATCTGCCTTAGCGCTTGTTGAGGGCGAGCAGGGTAGTTTTTTCCTGGTCCATGCGCGCCATCAAGGGGGCGCTCAATTGCAGGAAACGCTGCTTTTCATTGCGGGCGATAGGGTCGGCCATTGGCAGCTTTTGGCTCAGCGGGTCGACATGGGTACCGTTGACCTGGAACTCATAGTGCAGGTGTGGACCGGTAGACAGGCCGGTAGTGCCGATGTAGCCGATGATCTGGCCTTGCTTGACGTTGCCGCCGGTGCGGATGCCTTTGGCGAAGCCCTGCATGTGGGCATAGAGGGTGCGGTAGCGGGTGCCGTGCTGGATGACGACGGTGTTGCCATAGCCCCCTTTGCGCCCGGCAAGGGCAATCTTGCCATCGCCAGCGGCTTTGATCGGGGTGCCGCGGGCTGCGGCGTAGTCGACGCCCTTGTGCGCGCGGATTTTGTTCAGGATCGGGTGGCGGCGGCCGTTGGAAAAGCGTGAGCTGATGCGGGCGAAGTCTACAGGTGTACGGATGAAGGCCTTGCGCATGCTGGTGCCGTCGGCGCTGTAGTAGCTGGTGTTGCCTTGTTTGTCGGTATAGCGCACCGCGGTGAAGGTCTTGCCCCGGTTGGTAAAGCGGGCGGAGAGGATATTGCCTGTACCGACTCGCTTGTCATTGACGACTTTCTCTTCATACACCAGCTCGAACTCGTCGCCATCGCGAATATCCATGGCGAAGTCGATGTCGTAGCCAAAAACGTTGGCCAGGTCCATGGTGAGTCCGTGGGAGAGCCCGGCACGCTTCGCCGACAAAAACAGCGAGCTGTTGATTACGCCGCGGGCATAGGCGGTTCTGACGTCCGGTTTGACAATGTCGCGCTTGAAGGAAAAGCCATTGTCATTCCGGCTGAGGTAGATGCTTTCGAGGTCGTTGAGCTTGCTGCTCAGGCTCTCGAGCTGGCCGTCCGCAGAGAGCTTGAACTCGAGTGCCTGGCCAACTTTTAGGCGGCTGAATTGCTTGGCCTCCTTGCTGCTATTCAGTACCTCATGAAGGCTGGTGGCAGAGAGGCCCGCATCGGCAAAAATCGTGGAGAGCGTATCGCCATTGGCAACCCTGATAACCTTGTGATGGGGATCGGTTGGAGTTGACTCGGCAGTTGAGGTGTTCGGCTTACTGTTGCCGTCATCGTTATCAATACTCTGCTCGGCGCTATTGCGAGTATCCGAGGGCTGCTCGATGCTGACGAACGGCGAGGTGCTCCGATCATTGTTGAGGTCGTCAGGCCTCAGGTCATTCTCTTCCGGCATAACAAGCTCGGAACCGTTGTCGAGCTCAAGGCTGAGGTAGGTTTTCTTCGCTTCGACTTCGCGTGAGGGGAACACCAGCAAAGCCAGGCTGAGCATTGCGGCTATGCCGCTTGCAGCCAGAATGTGAGTTTTGGGGTATGGCGGGGGCGCTTTGCTTATAGAGGTCATAGATGGCTTTGACTTTGATAGGTGAAAAGAAAAGATGAAGAACCTGATGAATATGCATTAACTGTATAAAATATAACCAAATCGTCTGTGAGGCAACCCCAAAAGGGCGGCGGCAGGCTGCAAGCGTGTGACTCTCAAGGGCAAAACTTGTTATTTGTCTGTGATCTTGTATCGTTGGTTCCCTTTAATTTTGTGTGGTCGTGAGTCTTGCCATGAAGTCGGTCGAAGAGCAGCTGGCGCTGATCAAGCGCGGTGCGGAAGAGGTTTTGGTTGAGTCCGAGCTGGTGGAAAAGCTCAAGCGTGGTCAGCCGCTACGCATCAAGGCGGGCTTCGACCCGACGGCGCCGGATCTGCACCTCGGGCATACCGTGCTTATTAACAAGCTGCGGCAGTTCCAGGAGTTGGGGCATCAGGTGATTTTCCTGATCGGCGACTTCACCGGCATGATTGGTGATCCGAGCGGCAAGAGTGCGACCCGTCCACCGCTGACCCGGGAGCAGGTGCTGGCGAATGCCGAGACCTACAAGGCCCAGGTGTTCAAGATCCTCGATCCGGCGAAAACCGAGGTGGCGTTCAACTCCACCTGGATGGATCAGCTGGCCCCTGCTGACTTTATCAGGCTGGCTTCGCAATACACGGTTGCGCGCATGCTCGAGCGCGACGACTTCAGCAAGCGCTACTCGACCAATCAGCCGATCGCTATCCACGAGTTTCTCTACCCATTAGTGCAGGGGTATGACTCTGTTGCTTTACGTGCGGACGTCGAGCTGGGTGGGACCGATCAGAAGTTCAATCTGCTGATGGGGCGCGAGTTGCAGCGAGCCTACGGTCAGGCGTCGCAGTGCGTTGTCACCATGCCGCTGCTCGAGGGGTTGGACGGCGTCAAGAAGATGTCCAAGTCGCTGGGCAACTATGTAGGCATACAGGAAGCCCCGGGTGTGATGTACGGCAAACTGGTGTCTATTCCTGATGTGCTGATGTGGCGTTACTTCGAATTGCTCAGCTTCCGCTCTATGGAGGAAATTGCTCAGTTCAAGCTCGACGTCGAAGCTGGTGCCAATCCGCGTGATATCAAGATCAAGCTGGCCGAGGAGATAGTGGCGCGCTTTCATGGGGAAGAGGCGGCGGCGAGCGCTCATCGTTCGGCGGGTAACCGCATGCGCGAGGGTGAGCTACCGGAAGACTTGCCGGAAATCGAATTGGTCTCAGCCGAGGATATGCCTATCGCAGCTTTGTTGAACAAGGCTGGCCTGGTCAAGAACGCTGCCGTGGCGCGTGACTTACTGGGTTCCGGTGGGGTGCGAGTAGATGGCGATGTGGTGGATCGTTCCTTTATATATAAGCAGGGCGCAACCCACGTCTGTCAGGCGGGCAAGAAGGCTTTTGCGCGCATTACGCTAAAAGCCGAATAAAGGCTTGACGCAGTTTCTTTCGGGCCTATAATGCGCACCTCTTCAGGCGCAGGCCTCTCTGCAAAACTCTTGTAAAACAAGAGGTTAGCGTAAAAAGAGGGGTTGCAAAGGGGCGAAAGCCGTGTAGAATGCGCCGGGCTGACAAGGTGGTGGTTTGGGCTTGTCGGTGATTCGGTCGAGGTGATCGGAAGCGGTGAAAGAGGTGGTTGACAGCGGTTTGAAACGCTGTAGAATTCGCCTCCCGTTGACGAGATGCCAGAAGCTGATCGGAGGCGCAAGCGGTTGAGTAGAAAGGTTTTCTTCGGAAAAGAACTTCGAAAAACAACTTGACGGAAAGATGGGGTGCTGTAGAATGCGCGCCTCGGTTGAGACGAAAGGCTCAGCCACT
>NZ_FOWX01000082.1 GCF_900115555.1 Pseudomonas borbori | reverse complement strand
TTTTGTTCCCTTCGCCGTTATGTGGCACTGGCTCGGCAGCACCAGGAATGATGGGTGGCGCTCGAGCCGAGGGGCACATAATAATCAAAGGGAATTGAGCCATTTCAGCAAGTCGACGTCCCGGTGCCAAGCGCCTGCTTGGGAGGATGCCGCCGAGGATTGATCGGGTGGAGCGCACAGGGCGACGGCAGCCTCCTTGGTTCGGATGTTGATCTCAGCATAACGGTTCGTCGTTTCCAGACTGACGTGACCCAGCCAGGCCCGAATGACGTTGATTTCAACTCCGGCCTCAAGCAGGTGCATCGCTGCGGTATGCCGGAACACATGCGGAGAGATGCGCCGAGCCTCGCCGCTATTGGGTGAGGCTTGCGGTAGATTCGCCGCGTACCGTTTGACGAGCTTGTACAGGCCAAAGCGCGTCAGGGGGGCGTGAAGCCGAGAATAGAACAATGGGGCGTCGGGTTTACCTTCATGGACCGACTCGAGCTGCTTGAGCAACTGTGCGGTCTCGGGCCAAATCGGACAGGCGCGCCACTTGTCCCCCTTGCCGTGGAGCCTCACTCGATGAGGGCCATCGAGATCGATATCCTGGACGCGCAAATCAGCAATTTCCTGCACTCGGGCGCCGGTGTTGTACATCAAGGTCAGGATGGCGCGATCACGCAGACCGGTGGCCGTCGTCGAAATCGCCGCGAGTAGTTGATCAACCTCGTCACGCTCGAGGTAATAGGTCGGCGGTGGCGGACAGCGCTTGGTGGGAATGGCCTCAACCCGTGCTGCCTCGGCCAGCATCTCCGGTGCACGACTGGCAAGGTAGCGGAAGAAGGTGCGTAGCGCGGCCAGCCGCTGATTGCGGGTGCGCACCTGGTTGCCGCGCTGCGCTTCGAGGCTCCGGAGAAAAGCGAGCACCTCGTCGGCAACCAGATCCGTGAGTTTGAGGCGGGTGATGGGACATTGACGCCGATCTGAAATCTGCTTAAGAAACAGTTTCAGGACATCACGATAGCTGCGGATCGAACTGGGGCGCAGACCTTTCTGCACCTTCAGATGATCCTCGAAGAAGGCCCTGACCACCGTGCCGAGCTCGTTCATAGCTGCTCTCCGGCCGCTGGTGACAGGTGCGCGTAGTCCCTGAACTGTGCACTGGCCTCGCTCAGAAGTTCACTTGTGATCGTCAGATACACGGCGGTAGAGGCCGGATCGACATGTCCGAGGAAAGTGGCCAGATGAAGCAGCCGACGGCTGGGATCAGCCCCTTCCCGATACCAGCGCAACAAGGTGCCGACGGCAAAGGAATGACGTAGGTCATGGAGCCTCGGCGCAGCGACGCCAGGCCGACTTTCCAGCGCCAGTTTCGGCACCAGTGCGTGAAAGGTCTGACTGATGGTGCCCGAATTCACTGCCTGCCCCTGAGTGAAGCCGAACAGGGGCTGGGTTGCATCGGGAGACGAGGTGCCAAAATGCTCGGCGAGATAGCGCTGTAACCGCGCCGCCATGTGCGGGCCAAACGGTACAAGGCGATCCTTTGCGAACTTGGTCTGCCGGATCATGAGCACATCGCGGGACAGGTCCACATCACCGACCTTGAGCCGAGCAACTTCCCCAACCCGCAGCCCCAGGCCGTAAAGCAGCGCAAACACGGTTTCATAAATCAAGCCGCGGTGCCGGCCTTTGGGACGATCAGGCAACTGCCGTGCCGTTTCCAGCAGCCGGCGTGCCTGGGCGAGATTGAAGATGTACGGGATGCGTTGCCCGGTGTTCCGCCGCGGGCCAGCGCTCACCGGCGTCTTCGTCACCAGCTCCTGCATCACCAGCCAGCCGAAGAAGCGCTGCAGTACGCCAAGCAGATGGTTGTAACTACGGGGCCTTGATCGCGGGCGGGATGCGAGGAAGCGATCGATGTCCTGGGCGGTCACGGCCGCCAGATCCTCGATTCCGGCGGTGGCCAGAAATCGCTCCAGCAGGTGCAGGGCGGCTTCTTCCGTCTTGTACTTGCGATTGAGAGAGCGCTTGTAGGCCAGGAAAGCGTTGATCACTTGATGCACCGAGGCGCCGACAGGAACCAATGGGGTATTCATAGTGCCTCCCCATCGCCAAGAGCGACTTCACGCAAAGCTTCGGTGGCGACCTTGGCGTAGATTTCGGTGGATGATGGGGAGCGATGCCCTACATAGTCGCCGATGGCCTTGAGCGAGAATTCTGCGTCGACGAGGCGCTGGACACAGGTGTGCCGGAGCGTATGGGCGCCTGCCCGTCGTACCGTGATCCCGGTTTGGCGCAGATAGAATCCTGCGCTCTGCGAGATGGCGCTAGCGCGCAGTGGCAGTCTGGGGGCCAGGGTGCGGAAGAATAGATGTCGATCCGCGGTCTGCGGCCGCCCATGCTGCAAATACTCCAGAATGGCCGTTCCGACCACGCTGGCCAACGGATAGGCTGTCCAGTGGCCAGCCTTGCGCTCCGGCACTTGCAGCCGGTCACGCTGCCAATCAATGTCGTCCAGGGTGAGCGATGCGACTTCGTGGGCGCGCAGCCCATAGGTGACAAGCAATAGCAAGATTGCGTAGTCCCGGCGGCCGCGCACTGTCCGTCTATCGACCACGGCCAGCATCCGCCGGACATCGTCCCAACCGATCGATCTCGGCAACTCGGCCAGCCGATACGCTTGAGGCATCTCGACTGCCTGGCTGAGGTCATGCGCCAGAATCTGCTCCCGCTGGCAGTGACGCAGAAACACCTTCAACACTGCGCACAGGCCACGCCGCGAACTGGGAGAGAGCTCGGGCGCGCTATCGACAACGAAAGCGGCCAGGATTGCGGTCGAGAGCTGTTTAAGTGATGTCACCTCTTGTCGGGCAAGGAATGCCGCAAAGCGGTTGAGATAGTACCGGTAGTGTCGAACCGATGTTTCTTTCAAGCCGCGCTCTTCGCGCAAGTAGGCAAAAAACCCGGGGGCTTCTGCCAGAAATGGCTCAGGCTGCGGGTGACGGCCCCCGCCGTGGTGCTCGGGAAGGACCAGTCTGAGCATCTGGTTGACCGGATTGCGGGCCTCTTCCTCTATCTTGCCCCTGGCCTCCTTGCTCGTGCCTGCTTTCGCATGCTCGCTGAGCCAGTGCTGGGCGAAGTCATCGACCAAGGCTGCAGCCTGTGCCAGGGTTTGGGCACCGTGTTCTTGGGTAAATTGACCAAAATGGCACAGCATGGGCACGCGCCGATAGACGTTTCGAACGGCATAGCCTTCCTGGTCCAGCCACTCCACATAGCGCTCGATTGCCGAGCCAAGCCAATTGCCGCGAATCCGATCGACGGTTTGCGGCTTCAAGAAATAACGTTCCAGCATGACAACCTCCATTCCAGGAAACAGGGTGGAGGGTCATCATCCGACCAAGGCGAAACGTTATGTGGCGTTTACCGACGCAGTCGCCTTCAAGTACGGCCAAACGCTCGCGCCGGGCACATAACGGCGAAGGGAACAAAA
>NZ_FOWX01000079.1 GCF_900115555.1 Pseudomonas borbori | reverse complement strand
TCAGGTGAATAACGCGGCATTGCACAGCTCTTTCCGCCCCCGGCCTCGTTTTTTGATGAATCCGATCAGGCGACAACTATCCTGACACCGGGGGCCCCGGCCAAGCCGGAAAGTGCCGGGATGCTGATGAAGGGGCTTGGTCAGCGCTATGTGCAATACATCAATCGTACTTATCGTCGTAGCGGCACGCTGTGGGAAGGTCGCTTCCGCTCCTGCTTGATGCAGGAGGAGAGCTATGTGCTGGCCTGCTATCGATACATTGAGATGAACCCGGTGCGAGCTGGAATGGTGGAGCATCCGGCGGAATATCGTTGGTCGAGTTATCGAGTGAATGCCCAGGCTGAGCAATCCGCATTGATCAAGCAGCATTCCTTGTACCAGGCGTTGGGCGAGGCGGATGGGCCGCGGGCTGAGTCCTATCGCGAGCTTTTTCGGCATCAGCTTGAGCCTGGCCTGGTCGATCAAATCCGTTCCGCCACCAACGGGAACTATGCACTTGGTAATGCCAGGTTTACGGCAGAGGTGGAAAGCATGCTGGGGCGGAGGGCGACCAGCGGAAAGCCCGGGCGACCGAAACAAAACCTCTGAGGTTGACTGAAACCGTGGTCTGTCCCCACATTTCCCATTTCATGGGCGCCAGCCTCTCGATCGACGGTGGCTTCGCCGCTTAAGCCAGCGCTATCAACAAGCCCCGCAGAGTTTTACCCGCGGGGCTTTTGTGTGAAAAAGGGGACGGTGAAAAAGCCCCCGTGCTCTTCAAGAACAGGTTCACTCAACCGAGGCCACGATCGAGGTTGAGTGTGTTGGCAAAAGAGCCCCAGCAGAAATGCTGGGTTTTTTTGCGTTTTATTCGACCGATGGAGTTGTGCGCCGCGATACAGGGGCTGTCATGGTTTCGTCGTCTTCCTTGGTTAGCGTCAAGGCCCCGTCGATTAACCTGAAGGAGCCTTGCATGAGCCCCAATGATGAACAGAGCACAACGCTGTTCGGCAATGGTGATGAACTCCCCAGCAACCATTCCGGCAACCCGCATATCAACCAGCTAATCAACCAAGGTCTGGCGCGCCGCCAGGTCGTTGCAGGCGGGGCCGCTATCAGTGCCCTGGCATTTCTCGGCATTGGCCTGTCGACCAGTGCCGCAGCCGCCGAGCCACTGGATGCGTTGCAAGAACGCCTCAAGGGTCTGCCCTTCAAGCGCAATCGTCTGCCCTTCTCGCCCGTGGCGGTTACCCGCGCCGACACCGTCAGCGTACCGCCCGGGTTCAGCGCCAAAGCCTTTATCCCCTGGGGCACGCCGCTCACCGGCAGATACCCGGCATTCGCCGAAGACGCCAGCAACAGCGCCCAGGACCAGGCCGAACAGCTCGGCATGCACCACGACGGCATGCACTTCTTCCCCATCGATGCGCAGTCGGGTCACGGCAAGCGCTCCGATCACGGCCTGCTGGTACTCAATCACGAGTACATCGATGCGCAACTGCTGCATCCCAACGGCCCGACCACGGTCGACGGCAAACGCACCGTCGCCGATGAGGTGCGTAAGGAGATCAATGCCCATGGCGTTTCGGTGGTTGAAGTCCGCCGTAACGCCACGGGCGACTGGCAGGTCGTGCGCAGTCCGCGCAACCGGCGGATCACCGCCGCCACCCCGATGATCATCGCCGGTCCGGCCCGCGGTCATGCGCTGATGAAAACCCGCCACAGCAACAGCGGCACCTGGGCCCGCGGCACGCAAAACAACTGCGCTAACGGCCATACGCCCTGGGGTACCTACCTCACCTGCGAAGAGAACTGGGCCGGTTATTTCGCCAGCCAGGATGGCGAGCAACCGCGCGAACACAGCCGCTACGGCATTGGCAAAACCAGCCGCTATGGCTGGGAGACCCTGGCCGGCGATGAGTTCCAGCGCTTCGACGCCAGCCGCCGCGGCGCCGACGCCAGCGAGGACTATCGCAACGAGCCGAATCAGTTCGGCTGGATCGTCGAGATCGACCCGTTCGACCCGCAATCGGTGCCGGTCAAGCACACCGCCCTGGGCCGTTTCGCCCATGAGGGTCTGGTGTTCGCCCCGGTCAAGCCCGGCAAACGCCTGGTCTGCTATTCCGGCGACGACGCGCAGAACGAGTACATCTACAAGTACGTCAGCCGCGACAGCTACCGGCCCCGGAAAAGCCGCGACAAAAACCATTTGCTGGATATCGGCACGCTCTACGTCGCCCGTTTCGATGCCGACGGCACTGGCACCTGGCTGGCCCTGGATCACGCCGACCCAGCCTTCCAGAGCGCCTGTGCGGCCGCCGGCGTGAGCTTCGCCGATCAGGGTGAGGTGCTGGTCAATACCCGCCTGGCCGCCGATATCGTCGGTGCCACCAAGATGGATCGTCCGGAATGGGGCGCGGTAAACCCGGACACCGGCGATGTCTATTTCACCCTGACCAACAACAGCAGTCGCACCACCGGCGATGCCGCCAACCCACGCAGCCCCAACCCTTACGGGCACATCATCCGTTGGCGCGAAGCCAGCCGCGACTTTGCCGGCAACCGTTTCGCCTGGGACATCTTCCTGCTCGGCGGCCCTGTGGACGATAGCCGCGACCCCAACGGCCAGCCGTTGAACGAACAGAATATTCTCGCCAGCCCGGACGGCCTGTGGTTCGACGACGAAGGACACTTGTGGATTCAAACCGACATGAGCGGCAACCAGCTCAGCAACGGCCCGTTCGGCAACAACCAGATGCTGGTCGCGGACCCGAAAAGCGGTGAGGTCAAACGCTTCCTGGTCGGCCCGCTTGGTTGCGAGGTCACCGGCATCAGCCAGACGCCGGACTTCAAGACGCTGTTCGTCAATATCCAGCACCCGGACGACGGCAGCACCTGGCCTGACGGCGCGGGCAAACGTCCGCGCTCGGCCACGGTGGTGATCAGCCGCGACAATGGCCGCAGGCTGCTGTAACCCCGCGGTAACCGCTGACCGGCCAGACCTGGCCGGTCAGCAACCGATAACGGCTATTCGCCAAGGCTCTGACATTTGTAACTGGGCGCCCGGTTTGGTCCGCGTGCAAAATTCAAGACCTGATACCCGTGGCAGTAAGTGGTTACAAGCGGCAAGCCAAAAGGCGAAATTGTGGACTGAATTCATCAGCAGCGGCGGACTGACCCGTAGTTTGGCCTCCGGGAGAGCAGCGCTGCTCTTGGGCTGAGGACCTGCCGGTAATGTGTCTGGCCGGCGAATTCGGGAAGAGGAGGGGGCTGAACAGCCCCCTGAATGGCTTAGAGGATGAAATCGGCAGTTGATAACGAATTGATGCCAGTGAGTTGGATGGCAAATTCGGCCGACGCATCCGCGTCGGTATTGCCGTAGAGGATTGTCCCTACCAGCTTCAGTTGCCCTGCTGTCGTAAAGGCCGTTGCGCTGCCGATCAACGACGTGAAGGCATCATTGGCGACGGTTGCCGTGTTGGCATCGAGCGTCGAGAGATCAATCCTGTCTTGCCCGCGAGTGAAGTCGGTGATGACATCCCAGGTCGTGCTGGTCAGTCCCATCTCGCTGAAGGCATCGAAGTCGAAGATGTCATTACCGCTACCACCAATGAGAACGTCTCTCCCTACCCCACCAATCAACCGGTCATTGCCTGCGCCGCCGCTGAGCGTATCGTTGCCCAACGATCCGTTGAGCGTGTCGTTGCCGTTACCGCCGCTCAGTACGTTAGCCGCACTGTTGCCGACAAG
>NZ_FOWX01000080.1 GCF_900115555.1 Pseudomonas borbori | reverse complement strand
TCCTGCACCGCCGGCGGCGCCTATGTGCCGGCCATGGCCGACGAGGCGATCATGGTGCGCAACCAGGCGACCATCTTCCTCGCCGGCCCGCCGCTGGTGAAGGCCGCCACCGGCGAGGTGGTCAGCGCCGAAGACCTCGGTGGCGCCGATGTACACTGCAAGACCTCGGGGGTCGCCGACCACTACGCCGACAACGACGAGCACGCCCTGGCCCTGGCCCGGCGCAGCATCGCCAACCTCAACTGGCGCAAGCTCGGGGTGCTGAACAACCGCGCGCCGATCGCCCCGCTGCACGATGCCGAGGAACTGTACGGGGTGATCCCGGCCGACGCCAAGCAGCCCTTCGATGTGCGCGAGGTGATCGCGCGTATCGTCGACGGCTCGGTGTTCGACGAATTCAAGGCGCTGTTCGGCGCCACCCTGGTCTGCGGCTTCGCCCATATCCAGGGCTATCCGGTGGCGATCCTCGCCAACAACGGGATTCTGTTCGCCGAATCGGCGCAGAAAGGCGCGCACTTCATCGAACTGGCCTGCCAGCGCGGTATTCCGCTGCTGTTCCTGCAGAACATCACCGGCTTCATGGTCGGGCAGAAGTACGAGGCTGGCGGCATCGCCAAGCACGGCGCCAAGCTGGTCAACGCCGTGGCCTGCGCCAAGGTGCCGAAATTCACCGTGATCATCGGCGGCAGCTTCGGCGCCGGCAACTACGGCATGTGCGGGCGCGCCTACGACCCGCGCTTTTTGTGGATGTGGCCGAATGCACGGATCGGCGTGATGGGCGCCGAACAGGCCGCCGGCGTGCTGGTGCAGGTCAAGCACGAACAGGCCGCGCGCGCCGGCCATGACTTCTCCGCCGAGGAAGAAGCCAAGCTCAAGCAACCGATCCTCGAGCAGTACGAGCGCCAGGGTCACCCCTACTACTCCAGCGCGCGGCTGTGGGACGACGGCGTCATCGACCCGGCGCAGACCCGCGAGGTACTCGGCCTGGCGTTGTCCGCCAGCCTCAATGCGCCGATCGAGCCGACCACCTTCGGCGTGTTCCGCATGTGATGCCGGAATACCGTAGGGTGCGCCGTGCGCACCGCTTTTCAACGCAATGGTGCGCACAGCGCACCCTACGAAGATGACCATGACCGACTTCAGCACCATCCAACTGGAACAAGACCCACGCGGCTTCGCCACCCTCTGGCTCAACCGCGCCGACAAGAACAATGCCTTCAACGCCGAGATGATCCGCGAGCTGATCCTCGCCCTCGATGAGGTGCAGGCCGACAAGAGCCTGCGCTTCCTGCTGCTGCGCGGCCGCGGCAAGCACTTCTCCGCCGGAGCGGACCTGGCCTGGATGCAGCACGCCGCAACCCTGGATTACAGCGCCAACCTGGCCGATTCGCGGGAGCTGGCCGAGCTGATGCACAACCTCTACCAGCTGAAGATCCCGACCCTGGCCGTGGTCCAGGGGGCGGCCTTCGGCGGAGCCCTGGGCCTGATCAGTTGCTGCGACATGGCCATCGGCGCCATCGATGCCCAGCTGTGCCTGTCGGAGGTGCGCATCGGCCTGGCCCCGGCGGTGATCAGCCCCTTCGTCGTGCAGGCCATCGGCGAACGCGCGTCGCGCCGCTATGCCCTGACCGCCGAGCGTTTCAGCGGCGAGCGGGCCCATGAACTGGGGCTGTTTGCCGAGACGTATCCGGCCGAGGCGCTGGACGACGCCGTCAGCGACTGGGTCGCCAACCTGCTGCTCAACAGCCCGCAGGCGATGCAGGCGAGCAAGGACCTGCTCAAAGAAGTCGCCAGCGGCGTGCTCACCCCGGCCCTGCGCCGTTATACCGAAAACGCCATCGCCCGCATCCGCGTCAGCGCCGAGGGCCAGGAAGGCCTGCGCGCCTTCCTCGATAAACGCAAGCCAAGCTGGCAGGAGCAACAAGCATGAGCAAACACATCGACACCCTGCTGATCGCCAACCGCGGCGAAATCGCCTGCCGGGTCATGCGCACGGCCAAGGCCATGGGCATCAAGAGCGTAGCGGTGCATAGCGCCATCGACGCTGGCGCGCGCCATGTGCGCGAAGCCGATCTAGTGGTGAACCTGGGCGGTGCCAAGCCAGCGGACAGCTACCTGCGCATCGACGCTCTGATCTCTGCGGCCAAAGCCAGTGGTGCACAGGCGATTCACCCGGGTTACGGCTTTCTCTCGGAAAACGCCGGTTTTGCCCGCGCCATCGAAGAAGCCGGCTTGCTGTTTCTCGGCCCGCCCGCCTCGGCCATCGACGCCATGGGCAGCAAATCGGCGGCCAAGGCGCTGATGGAGGCCACCGGCGTGCCCCTGGTGCCGGGTTATCACGGCGAGGCCCAGGATATCGAGACTTTCCGCGCGGCCGCCGAAGTCATCGGCTACCCGGTCTTGCTCAAGGCCACCGCCGGCGGTGGCGGCAAGGGCATGAAGGTGGTCGAACGCGAAGCCGAGCTGGCCGAGGCCCTGGCCAGCGCCCAGCGCGAGGCGCAATCGTCGTTCGGCGATGCGCGCATGCTGGTGGAAAAATACGTGCTCAAGCCGCGCCACGTGGAGATTCAGGTGTTCGCCGACCAGCACGGCCACTGCCTGTACCTGAACGAGCGCGACTGCTCGATCCAGCGCCGCCACCAGAAGGTGGTCGAGGAAGCGCCCGCCCCGGGTCTCAGCCCCGAACTGCGCCGCGCCATGGGCGAGGCCGCGGTCAAGGCGGCCCAGGCCATCGGCTATGTCGGCGCCGGCACCGTGGAGTTTCTGCTGGACGAGCGCGGCGATTTCTTCTTTATGGAGATGAATACAAGACTCCAGGTGGAGCACCCGGTCACCGAGGCGATCACCGGCCTGGACCTGGTCGCCTGGCAAATTCGCGTGGCCCGTGGCGAAGCGCTGCCGATCACCCAGGATCAGGTGCCCTTGATCGGCCACGCCATCGAAGTGCGCCTGTATGCCGAAGACCCGGAGCACGACTTCCTGCCCTCCACCGGCCGCCTGAACCTGTACCGCGAAGCCCAGCCCGGGCCGGGTCGACGGGTCGACAGCGGGGTCAGCCAAGGCGATGAAGTATCGCCCTTCTACGACCCGATGCTCGGCAAGCTGATCGCCTGGGGCGACAACCGCGAGGAAGCGCGCCTGCGCCTGCTGGCCATGCTCGACGAAACCTGCATTGGCGGGGTCAGGACCAACCTGGCGTTCCTGCGTCGCGTGCTGGCCCATCCGGCCTTCGCCGACGCCGAGCTGGATACCGGTTTCATTCCGCGCCACGAAGCGCAACTGCTGCCGCCAGCAGGCGAGTTGCCCGCCGCGTTCTGGCAACTGGCCGGCGAGGCCTTCGCCCAGAGCGAGCCGCTACGGCACAAGCACGAGGACTTTCACTCGCCCTGGGCCAGCAGCAATGGCTGGCGCGCCGGGCTGCCGGTCGAAATCGACCTGCACCTGAGCTGCAACGGCGTCACGCACAAGGTGCGCGCCAGCGGCGGCGCCCGATTGCAGGGCGACACGCTGCTCTGCAGCAACCCGCTAGACGCCGAGGTTCAGCCAGACGCACTGCAACACCGCCGGCACGCCATCCGCCAGGGCGATACCCTCTATCTGGAATGGCAGGGCGACCTGCACGCCGTCAGCCAGCTCGACCCGATCGCCGCCGTCGAAGCCAGCCACAGCCATCACGGTGGCCTGACCGCGCC
>NZ_FOWX01000081.1 GCF_900115555.1 Pseudomonas borbori | reverse complement strand
GGCGCGGTCAGGCCACCGTGATGGCTGTGGCTGGCTTCGACGGCGGCGATCGGGTCGAGCTGGCTGACGGCGTGCAGGTCGCCCTGCCATTCCAGGTAGAGGGTATTGCCCTGGCGGATGGCGTGCCGGTGTAGTTGCAGTGCGTCTGGCTGAACCTCGGCATCTCTCGGGCTGCTGCAGAACAACGTGTCGCCCTGCAATCGGGCGCCGCCGCTGGCGCGCACCTTGTGCGTGACGCCATTGCAGCTCAGGTGCAGGTCGATTTCGGCCGGCAGCCCGGCGCGCCAGCCGCTGGTGCTGGCCCAGGGTGAATGACAGTCCTCGTGCTTGTGGCGTAGCGGCTCGCTCTGGGCGAAGGCCTCGCCGGCCAGTCGCCAGAACTCGGAAGGCAACTCGCCTGGCGGCGGCAGCAGTTGCGCTTCGTGGCGCGGGATGAAGCCGGTATCCAGCTCGGCGTCGGCGAAGGCCGGATGGGCCAGCACGCGACGCAGGAACGCCAGGTTGGTCCTGACCCCGCCGATGCAGGTTTCGTCGAGCATGGCCAGTAGGCGCAGGCGCGCCTCCTCGCGGTTGTCGCCCCAGGCGATCAGCTTGCCGAGCATCGGGTCGTAGAACGGCGAGACTTCGTCGCCTTGGCTGACCCCGCTGTCGACCCGCCGACCCGCTCCGGGCTGGGCTTCGCGGTATAGGTTCAGGCGGCCGGTGGACGGCAGGAAGTCGTGATCCGGGTCTTCGGCATACAGGCGCACTTCGATGGCGTGGCCGAGCAAGGGCACCTGTTCCTGCGTGATCGGCAGCGCTTCGCCACGGGCCACGCGAATCTGCCAGGCGACCAGGTCCAGGCCGGTGATCGCCTCGGTGACCGGGTGCTCCACTTGGAGTCTTGTATTCATCTCCATAAAGAAGAAGTCGCCACGCTCGTCCAGCAGGAACTCCACGGTGCCGGCGCCGACATAGCCGATGGCCTGGGCGGCCTTTACCGCGGCCTCGCCCATGGCGCGGCGCAGCTCCGGGGTCAGGCCCGGTGCCGGCGCTTCCTCGACCACCTTCTGGTGGCGGCGCTGGATCGAGCAGTCGCGCTCGTTGAGGTACAGGCAGTGGCCGTGCTGGTCGGCAAATACCTGAATCTCCACATGGCGCGGCTTGAGCACGTATTTTTCCACCAGCATGCGCGAGTCGCCGAACGAGGATTGCGCCTCGCGCTGGGCGCTGGCCAGGGCTTCGCCCAGTTCACTCTCGCGCTCGACCACCTTCATGCCCTTGCCGCCACCACCGGCGGTGGCCTTGAGCAAGACCGGGTAGCCGATGACTTCGGCGGCGGCGCGGAAGGTCTCGATATCCTGGGCCTCGCCGTGATAACCCGGCACCAGGGGCACGCCGGCGGCCTCCATCAGCGCCTTGGCCGCCGACTTGCTGCCCATGGCGTCGATGGCGCTGGCGGGCGGGCCGAGAAAGATCAGCCCGGCGTCCTCGATGGCACGGGCGAAACCGGCGTTCTCGGAGAGGAAACCGTAGCCCGGGTGGATGGCCTGGGCGCCGCTGGCCTTGGCCGCAGAGATCAATGCATCGATGCGCAGGTAGCTGTCGGCCGGCTTGGCGCCGCCCAGGTTCACCGCCAGATCGGCTTCGCGCACATGGCGCGCGCCAGTGTCGATGGCGCTGTGCACGGCCACGCTCTTGATGCCCATGGCCTTGGCCGTGCGCATGACCCGGCAGGCGATTTCGCCGCGGTTGGCGATCAGCAGGGTGTCGATGTGCGTGAGGTTCATGCTTGTTGCTCCTGCCAGCTGGGTTTGCGTTTGTTGAGGAAGGCATTCAGACCTTCCTGGCCTTCGGCGCTGACGCGGATGCGGGCGATGGCGTTTTCGGTGTAACGGCGCAGGGCCGGGGTGAGTACGCCGCTGGCGACTTCCTTGAGCAGGTCCTTGCTCGCCTGCATTGCCTGCGGGCTGTTGAGCAGCAGGTTGGCAGTCCAGTCGCTGACGGCGTCGTCCAGCGCCTCGGCCGGATACGTCTCGGCAAACAGCCCCAGCTCATGGGCCCGTTCGCCGTTGAAACGCTCGGCGGTCAGGGCATAGCGGCGCGCCGCGCGTTCGCCGATGGCCTGTACGACGAAGGGGCTGATCACCGCCGGGGCCAGGCCGATGCGCACCTCCGACAGGCACAGCTGGGCATCCATGGCACCGATGGCCATGTCGCAGCAACTGATCAGGCCCAGCGCACCGCCGAAGGCCGCGCCCTGGACCACGGCCAGGGTCGGGATCTTCAGCTGGTAGAGGTTGTGCATCAGCTCGGCCAGTTCCCGTGAATCGGCCAGGTTGGCGCTGTAGTCGAGGGTCGCCGCGTGCTGCATCCAGGCCAGGTCGGCGCCAGCGGAGAAGTGCTTGCCACGGCCGCGCAGCAGGAGAAAGCGCAGGCTCTTGTCGGCCTGCACCTCATCGAGGGCGAGGATCAGCTCGCGGATCATCTCGGCGTTGAAGGCGTTGTGCTTGTCGGCGCGGTTGAGCCAGAGGGTGGCGAAACCGCGGGGGTCTGTTTCCAGTTGGATGGTGCTGAAGTCGGTCATGATCGATTCCGTAGGGTGCGCCGTGCGCACCGATACATTGAACAATGGTGCGCGCGGCGCACCCTACATGCGGAACACGCCGAAGGTGGTCGGCTCGATCGGCGCATTGAGGCTGGCGGACAGCGCCAGGCCGAGCACCTCGCGGGTCTGCGCCGGGTCGATGACGCCGTCGTCCCACAGCCGTGCGCTGGAGTAGTAGGGGTGGCCCTGGCGTTCGTACTGTTCGAGGATCGGTTGTTTGAGTTTGCCCTCGTCCTCGGCGGAGAAGCGCTGGCCGGCGCGTTCGGCCTGTTCGTGCTTGACCTGGACCAGCACGCCGGCGGCCTGTTCGGCGCCCATCACGCCGATCCGCGCATTGGGCCACATCCACAGGAAACGCGGGTCGTAGGCGCGGCCGCACATGCCGTAGTTGCCGGCGCCGAAGCTGCCGCCGATGATCATGGTGAATTTCGGCACCTTGGCGCAGGCCACGGCGTTGACCAGCTTGGCGCCGTGCTTGGCGATGCCGCCGGCCTCGTACTTCTGCCCGACCATGAAGCCGGTGATGTTCTGCAGGAACAGCAGGGGGATGCCGCGTTGGCAGGCCAGTTCGATGAAATGCGCGCCTTTTTGCGCCGATTCGGCGAAAAGGATCCCGTTATTGGCGAGAATCGCCACCGGATAACCCTGGATATGCGCGAAACCGCAGACCAGGGTGGCGCCGAACAGTGCCTTGAATTCGTCAAAGACCGAGCCGTCGACGATACGGGCGATCACCTCGCGCACATCGAAGGGTTGCTTGGCGTCGGCCGGGATCACCCCATAGAGTTCTTCGGCGCCGTACAGCGGGGCGATCGGCGCGCGGTTGTTCAGTACCCCGAGTTTGCGCCAGTTCAAATTGCTGATGCTGCGCCGGGCCAGGGCCAGGGCGTGTTCGTCGTTGTCGGCGTAGTGGTCGGCCACCCCCGAGGTCTTGCAGTGCACGTCGGCGCCGCCGAGCTCCTCGGCGCTGACCACCTCGCCGGTGGCGGCCTTCACTAGCGGCGGGCCGGCGAGGAAGATGGTCGCCTGGTTGCGCACCATGATCGCCTCGTCGGCCATGGCCGGCACATAGGCGCCGCCGGCGGTGCAGGA
>NZ_FOWX01000087.1 GCF_900115555.1 Pseudomonas borbori | reverse complement strand
GGCCGGATGCGCGTGGAACGGGTGGCCGGATCAGCGTGGAATCGGTGGCCGGATGCTCATGGAATGAGTGGCCGGATGACCGCGGAATCCGCAGCCCAACTGCCGAACCGCTCGATAGAAGCAATACTCGCTGCGGAGAATGTCCTGATCCGTCCGACCTGCCTTGTTACGCGCAAATTTCACAAACCAGTGCTGTGCAGCATCTGCATCCGGCAATACAGCATCAGGGTGCAGGGCACCATGACGATCTTCAGTTAGCAGCAGCTTGGGAGCCTCACCACCCGCCCCAGTAGCGCCACCAATGGCAGCCCCCTGCTCGTAGGCATATTCCAGGAAGCGCGAGTCGCGGCTGACCACTTCGTCTCGCGTAAACCCCAACACAGAGCTGCCCGCGATAGCGTCTGCCGACTCTTTGATACGCAGATTTCCAATAGGTGCAGGCGTACAGCGCCCCAATAGGAACAGATCCAGGCTTAGCCCTTGCGGACGCTCGCCACTCAAGCGTTTCAGTAAAAAGCGTCTGGCCGCCCCTGCTGGCAAAATATCGTAAAGAAAAGCAGGGGCCTGCTTACTCCGCCAAGAATCCCAGCCCAGAGGTACGGCAGCACTGACCGCGCAATCCAGGCGACTGCCGATAGCGTCGAGGGCGCTCACCAGATAGCTCTGCTCGTATCCATACGCACAAGGCCCATCCAAGCCGAGATCAGACTGCTCGAAACTAATCCCCATGGCATCCTGCCATCTTCCACCTGCATAGATTTGTAGAGTGAGCTTGTGCATCGCGACCACCGGCAATTTAATGCCTAAAACCTTAAACAAACCATGGGAAAAAGGCAATTAAATGCCGACAAATACTCTACGGCGCTCATGAATAGGCATTTTAATACCCATCACGACCTATGGTAGTGTTGATCCTTTCCACCCCCGCCATCTTTTCCTTAAAAAGACTCGTTACTGACGCCCAACACAACAATACCGCGCCCCCTATTTACGGCATCGGACTGCAGGCTCATCCACAAAACACCATGGTGTTGTTTTTCCGCGATTGCGATGGGCAAAGCACGTAGCCTGCTGATCCGCGATTTCGGCGATGGCAACAGAGCAACGAGGTTATGCGTTACAACCTCAGGTACAGCCTGGCATTCTGCCGACGGTTTTCATCGAGGATATCGAACCGGTGCGCATGTTCGTGCTGCCCCCCGTACGCAAGCAGGACTTAACCCTTCATCCGCGAAAGAGAAAGCCAGGCGATCGACGGTTTATACCCTTTTAGAGTTGAACGTCAGACAGAAAACAGGAGGCCCTGCCTTCAGGTTCGAATACCGTTCCTGCTCGATCAGCCCCCTCACCGCTCGGCTTGAAGCCGAGAAAGCCGTGCGGCAGCAAGGGCTGGAAGTCTGGGCCGTGTTGGATATTCAGCAAGTCACTGAATAAAGCGTGGCTATAATCCATTCCTTTCAGAACGCCAGAAGGAACCGCCCATGAACAAAGCTGAACTGATTGAAGCCATCGCTGCCTCGACTGACCTGTCCAAGGCCACTGCTGGCCGCGCCCTGGATGCCATCACCGGCGCCATCTCTTCTGCCCTGCAAAATGGCGAGAGTGTCAGCCTCGTGGGTTTCGGCACCTTCGCGGTGAAGGCACGCGCTGCACGCGATGGCCGCAACCCGCAAACCGGCGCCACGATCAAGATCGCAGCGGCCAAGCTGCCCGGTTTCAAAGCCGGCAAGACACTGAAAGACGCGGTGAACTGAGCGCGTCTCAGAACGACAAAAGGGCCTGAATTCAGGCCCTTTTTGCATGCGCGCAAGCCACTCAGGCCTAACTCAGATGCCGTTCTAGCAATTCTCGGCGTTGCTTGGCCTCGACGGACAAGGCCGTGGTGGGACTCAACAACAGCCGCTGCAGGCCGATCGGTTCACCGGTCTCGTCACACCAGCCATAACTGCCATCGTCGACCCGCGCCAAGGCTTGCTGGAATGTAGGAAGCATCCTGCGGTCGCGATCGATCAGGTGCAGCAGCGTCATGCGCTCCTCTTCGATAGAGGCGACATCCGCCACATCGATCGGCCGTTCCAG
>NZ_FOWX01000083.1 GCF_900115555.1 Pseudomonas borbori | reverse complement strand
GCCGTTATCATGCATGCCTTGTCGCTCAGTGAGATCAGCATGTTGCCATTACTAAGGCTTCTTCAAGATGGGTGTTTTCATTCGGGCGAAGCGCTTGGTGCTGCTTTGGGTGTCAGTCGCTCTGCGATATGGAAGCAATTGAAGTCCCTGGAGGCTGAGTTGGGACTGCCTGTTCATAAAGTCCGTGGGCGGGGCTATCGCTTGGAGAGTCCGCTTCTGCTTTTGGATGAAGAGGTGATTGCTGCCAATAAATCTAGTCAGGATTGGCCATTGAGCATTTTGCATTCAGTGGATTCGACTAATGCGGAGGTGTTGCGGCGTCTGGCGAGCGGTCATGCGCCGCCCTTTATCGTCTTGGCTGAGCGCCAGACCTCTGGGCGTGGCCGCCGGGGGCGCAATTGGATAAGCCCATTTGGCGAGAACCTTTATTACAGCTTGGCCCTTCAAGTGAGCGGTGGTATGCGTCAGCTCGAAGGGTTGAGTCTGGTCGTGGGTTTGGCTTTGCTTCGTGCGTTACGTGCGACAGGGGTGGCGAAGGCGGGGTTGAAGTGGCCTAACGACGTATTGGTCGATGGCCGCAAGATAGCCGGGGTTCTTCTGGAGTTGTCTGGCGATCCCGCTGATGTGTGTCACCTGGTGATAGGTGTTGGGGTCAATGTGAATATGCTTGTCGATAAGGTGGGGATCGATCAGCCATGGACCTCTATGCGTGCTGAATTGGGGGCGGTGGTGGATCGCAACGAGTTTGTATGTGAGCTTAATCGCCAGTTGTCACGATATCTGGCGATGCATCAGACGCATGGTTTTCCCGCTATGAGGGACGAATGGCAAGGTAGCCATCTTTGGCAGGGGCGTAACGTGACGCTAACCACGGGGGGGCGCCCGGTTAACGGGGTGGTGTTGGGGGTTGATGAGTCAGGCGCCATTCGCTTGCGTGTTGCTGGTGTAGAGCAGAGTTTTAGTGGTGGAGAGCTCAGTTTGAGGTTGAGTGATGATTCTTGAGCTCGATTGTGGAAATAGCTTTATCAAATGGCGAGCCGTCACTAGTGATGGTCTGAATGTGTGCTGTGGTGGTGTTGTTGCTGCCGATGAAGCTCTCGTTCAGGTCGTACAGCGGCAAGTAATCAGCTTGAGCGCTTGTCGTTTGGTGAGTGTGCGCACGGATGAAGAGACTGCGCGACTTGTTGAGGCGCTGAGGCGAGCTTTTTCCGTGGAGTGTGTCTGTGCGTGTCCGGCAGTTGAGTTGGCTGGGGTGCGCAATGGATATAAGCAGTATGAGCGTCTTGGGCTTGATCGCTGGTTGGCTTTGGTTGGTGCCTATCAGCTTGCACGGCAGGCCTGCTTGGTGCTTGATCTGGGTACTGCGGTGACTTCCGATTTTGTTGATGCTGGTGGGCAGCATCTTGGTGGTTTTATTTGTCCAGGTGTGCCGTTGATGCGTAATCAATTGCGAACACATACCCGGCGAACACGTTATGAGGATCAGCTTGCCGAGCAGGCTATTCAAAGCTTGACGCCGGGGTGTTCTACGGTCGAAGCGGTCGAGCGGGGCTGTTCGTTGATGCTGCAGGGTTTTGTTCGTACCCAGCTGGAGATGGCTCGTGACTATTGGGGGGAGCATTTTGTGGTTTTTCTGACCGGTGGCGATGCTTCTTTGGTGGCTGGCATGATTCCTGAAGCGCGGGTAGTGCCTGATCTGGTCTTTATCGGCTTGGCTATCGCCTGTCCGCTGCGTTGAGGTCTTGCATGCGTTGGATGTTTTTGTTGCTGATTGTATTGAATCTGTTCTATTTCGTTTGGCATCAGCAGCAGGCTCCTTTGCGCCCTAAAGAGGTGGTCTCGTCGGTGCTTACTCAGGATAGTAAGCGCGATATTCATTTGTTGAGTGAGTCTGATGGTCGTGCGCCGCGTGAGAATACGGCAGCAGGGGGGGGGGCGGTCTGTCTATTTTTAGGGGGCTTTGAGCTGGAGGCGCCGGCCACGGCTCTTGAGCAGCGTCTGATCAGTCTCGATATCCGCGCGCATGTGCAGTCAGTCGATGCTGCTGCAGAGGTCGATTATTGGGTGTATTTGCCGCCGCTGGGTTCTCGCCAGGCCTCACTTCGACAGTTGAGGGAGTTGCAGGCGCGAAAAATAGATAGTTACATCATTACCCAAGGGGATTTGGCCAACGGAATATCGTTGGGGATCTTTCCTCGGGAGGATTCCGCAAAGAGTGTGATACAGCGCCTGCGTGATGCGGGTTACGAGGCTGAGTTCAGGGCGCTGCCGCGTTCTCATCGGCGTTATTGGGTGCGTATTGCCCCGGAAAGCCGTCACTTGATCAGTGATGCGCTACTAGAGGGTTTGGCTTTTGACTTCAAAGGCTTACAGCATCAAATAATACCGTGCGAAAGCATTGCAACCTCCCGTTAGATTGAATAGAATGGCGCCCGCTTCGCAGGGTAGCCTTAACGGGTAATCTGCAAAGCGGCTGGCAATGCAGCTAACCTCAGGTTTTTACTGAGAAATTGCTTGACAGCAGGGTGGCTTCCAAAGAGAATGCCGCCTCCTTTTGGAGGGATTCCCGAGTGGCCAAAGGGATCAGACTGTAAATCTGACGTCATCGACTTCGAAGGTTCGAATCCTTCTCCCTCCACCAGATTTAGCGTGAGCTGCAAGCTCCGCGGGTATAGTTCAGTGGTAGAACCTCAGCCTTCCAAGCTGATGATGCGGGTTCGATTCCCGCTACCCGCTCCATGTTTGTGGTTTGCGTGATGTGTAACGCTCATGTAGCTCAGCTGGTAGAGCACACCCTTGGTAAGGGTGAGGTCAGCGGTTCGAGTCCGCTCATGAGCTCCATTCGACAAAGGCAGATATGAAAGTATCTGCCTTTGTTTTAATGGTGATATGACTTGCTCAATTCTTCCTTTGGAGGCGGTCGAGATGGCTAAAGAAAAGTTTGAACGTAATAAGCCGCACGTCAACGTAGGCACTATCGGCCACGTCGACCACGGCAAGACTACTCTGACTGCAGCGCTGACCAAGGTCTGTGCTGAAACTTGGGGTGGCTCTGCGCGTGACTTCTCCCAGATCGATAACGCCCCGGAAGAAAAGGCGCGTGGTATTACCATCAATACCTCCCATGTTGAATACGATTCCGCTATTCGGCACTACGCGCACGTCGACTGCCCGGGTCACGCTGACTATGTGAAGAACATGATCACCGGTGCTGCGCAGATGGATGG
>NZ_FOWX01000095.1 GCF_900115555.1 Pseudomonas borbori | reverse complement strand
CGCCAGGCCAGCCAGGACAATGTCGGCGGTACTCGCCAGGTCGATCTGGCGGCGCGCAACCTGCATCAACTGGGCCTCAAACTCAAGGGCCTGGCGGATCGCTTCCAGCTGTGAATACCCGTTCCGGATCAGGCCAGCGGGCGGCGCCCGCATAAGGAGAGTTGCACGATGATGGCGAAACTGGCCGACCTGCGTATCGGCAACAAACTGTTGCTGGCCTTTGCCCTGCTGATCCTGGGCTTCGGCGCCATGCTGGTGTTCAGCCTGGAGCGCTTCGTGCGTCTGCAGCAAGCCGATGCGGAGGATTTCACCCGGCGTTACGAGCGGGTCGCGGAGACCAAGGATCTGCTGATCAATATCCTCGGCCAGCGCATCGCTTTGCAGTCGGCGCTGGACGGCGATGAGGGCGATTACCTGATGGAAATTCAGCGCAGCAGCGAGCGCAGTGCCCGCTTGCTGGCACGCTTGCGCAGCACCTTGAGCGGCGATCCCGAGGTCGCGATGCTGGTCGATAAACTGGAGGAACAGCGCAGCGTTTTTGCCCATACGCGCGATACCCAGGTGCTGCCGCTGATTCGCAGCGGCAACCGGGAGGAGGCCAGACGCTTGTTCGGTGGCATCCAGAACGAGCGGGTCGATACGATCGCAGTGCTGGGCGAGCAGTTGACCGAACTGACTGCGCTGGGGGTGCGTCAGGGCCTGGAGCAGGCGCAGCAGGCACTGGCGGTCCAGCGCCTGCAGCAGTTGCAACTGGGCCTGCTGCTGGCCGGGCTGGCAGGCGTGTTCGCCTGGTGGTTGAGCCGGCATATCGCCCAGCCGCTGATGCGCCTGACCGGTTGGGCCGAGCGCATCAGCGGCGGCGACATCCCCACGGATATGAGCAGCAGCTCGCGCCAGGACGAGGTCGGCCGTCTGAGCCAGGCCTTCACCCGCATGGGCTTGTACTTACAGGAGTTGGCCGGCAAGGCCGAGCGCCTGGCGCAAGGTCAGTTGCATGAGGATATCCAGGCCGTTTCCGAACGCGATGTACTGGGGCGCGCCTTTGCCACCATGGTGCGCAACCTGCGCGAACTGGTGCAGGAGATGAACGAAGGCATCACGGTGCTGGCCGGTTCCAGCGAGGAGATTCTCGCCGCCACCAGCCAGGTGGCCTCGAGCACCCAGGAAACCGCCACCGCGATCAGCGAGATCGCCACCACGGTGGAGGA
>NZ_FOWX01000084.1 GCF_900115555.1 Pseudomonas borbori | reverse complement strand
CGAAAGGTTGGTGAGCAGTGCGTGGCGTTAAAGGTACCAGCCAATGCGTGGGTCAGCGGATCGATTTGGTATTGCAACGACGGGTACCGAAAGGTTGGTGAAAAATGCGTCTCCGTGTTCGAGTAGTAGTTCCTTTCTTGGGGCGCGGACAGCGGTCCCGGACTAATTTCGGTGCAGTATTTACCTAGAGCAGTCAAAGCTATGACATCGTCACTAACCGGCGCATCGAAAACGCGATGCAAACGAAGCCTCAATAAATCGCATCTACAGCAGAATCCATTTGCCTTGCTCGGCGTTACCACCAGAGACGACCGACGCCATATCGTTGAGCTGGCGGAAGCGAAGTCACTGGAACTCGATCATGATGCATGCCAAAAAGCACGATCAGACTTGACCAGTCCGAGGACGAGATTAAGTGCTGAAATGGCCTGGCTGCCGGGCGTTTCGCCGAGGAAAGCGTCGCAACTTATGTCGGCGTTGCACACGGACCCGATGTCAATTCGCAAGGAATCTGGCCTGCCTACCCTTGCACATCTGAATCTTATTGCAGCGGCATTTGAGGCGGTGGATGGCAATGATTGGGCAGATGATGTTGCCGAGTTCATCAAGGAAATGGCGTACTTGGTCGATGATCTATCAGCGGAGCAAGTGCTGCGCGACGTCAACGAAGACCGCTCGGTATCAGGCTTTCCTGAAGTCAAGGGGGTCGATCAGGTCGAGGCCGAGATGTCGGAGCGGAAGCGTTACTACCGCAACGCCATCAAAGATGCCTTGAATAGACTTCCGACAGCTTCACTTGTTGAAGCGATGACACTGGCAGTTGACGGTATCACCTGCGGAGGGGAGGACCATGCGCCAGAGCTGATAGACGAGCTCGTGGATAGCTATGCCGTCGAAACGCAAGGCTTCCTTCAGAAGGAGGCTGAGAACGCACAAAAATTGATCAAGGCCGCTAGGGACTCTGCAAAGTCTGGCGAGAACGTCGTAAAGCCACTTGTGGACAAACTTGAAGCGGTTGCGCGCAACTGGGACAAGGTCGCACAGCCAATCCAGTTGAGTGCTAAGGCCAGGGGAATCGAGCACGCGCCGAGCCACGAGATCGCTTACTCGATCCGTAGTCTTGCGATCGACTTGTTTAACGAACATGACATGCTTACGCAGTCGCAGAGACTCACCGGACTGATTCAAGAGCTCTTTGCCGAGCTGCCAGAAATCGCGGAGCAGATTGAGCTGGATTCAGACGCTCTTGCCGATATTTCGCAGCGCCGTAATGAGTCTGTCGCGATTGATCCGATTCGTACGCTGTGTGAGAGCGTCCTAAAGAGCATTGAACGCAATCCTCGCGCGGCGCATAGCGAGGGACTTCGCCTGCTCAATGAGGGGGGTGAGTTGTTGAAGGTTGCGCCTATCAAGTCAAGCTCTCCGACATATCTGGAGGCAAAGGACATCCTTGCGATTTCACTCATGCAATGCGCTGTGGCTTACGGTAATGAGACATCAAAGTGGGAGCCATGCGTTTCATTGCTGGAGAATGCACTGAAACTCGCAACGGAAGTGAAGCTTCGCCAGAAAATTAGCGAGAACCTAGTTATCGTCAAAGCGAATCACGCCAGTCTCGGTGATCTTGAGCCTATTGAGAAGGCACCATCCCTGAGTTCGTTCAACGGCATCGGCGTCACACTTTACGGACGCACGGACAAGTATCCTTCTGACGGTTCTTATATGGCGACCTATTACTTTGTGTTTTTCTTCATTCCCATATTTCCAATTGCCCGCTATCGGGTTATTCCAACAGATGGAGGCTATCGATTCTTGGGTAAGGGGCGACTGCGCACATTCGATAAGTGGCATATAGCAATTTCGCTTGGTTTGATTATGCTGATGTTCGCCAACGTATGAGGAGAGGCAATGGAATTCCTATCAAGCCTGTTCGGTGGCAGTAAAGGAAAAAGGGGGCGAGGAAAAAGGGGACGCATTTATTTATAGGTCAGACCGTCCGCTATTGGCCGATCTCTGCCCTTCGTGCCCGGAGGATTGTGATGCCAAACTTGCCGAACATCCACCACTCTACGCCATGCCCCGCTGTTTTCTTCTCCCCCATACCTTAGCCGGAACTATTGCATTCGCACTCAGGGTCATCCTCGAAACGGTCTTTGACCCCTTCCCCGCCAATCCCCAACCTCTCGTTCGCGGCACATCGGCGTGCCGTGCGTTTTGCCGGAGAGGTTGGGTTCAAGGATGCATGCGACGACGGTGTTGTACGGCCAGGTGTTGGTGGTTTTGGCCATCACCCTTTCCGGGGTGTGGGGTGCCACCCAGTGGACGGCTGCCGCGCTCGGCTATCAGGGTCGCCTGGGAGCACCCTGGTTCGAGCTGCTGGGCACGCCGATCTATCACCCTTGGCGTCTGTTCGAGTGGTGGTTCGTCTTCGATGCCTACGCGCCGGATGTCTTCAACGTCGGCGGCAGCATCGCCGCCTGCAGCAGCCTGCTGGCATTGGTGGTGGCCATTGGCATGGCGATCTGGCGTGCGCGCCAGGCTCGGCAGGTCACCACCTACTGTGAAACAGCGTGGAAAACTTTCCAGATTCCCGGGGTAAACAGCGTCCAATAGTTTCCACCCCGGTGTGTGCAACCATCCGGTCTTTTGGCCGG
>NZ_FOWX01000085.1 GCF_900115555.1 Pseudomonas borbori | reverse complement strand
TGCGGATTCCGCGGTCATCCGGCCACTCATTCCATGAGCATCCGGCCACCGATTCCACGCTGATCCGGCCACCCGTTCCACGCGCATCCGGCCACTGATTCCACGGCCATCCGGCCACCCTCTCGGGCAGGCAGCGACGCAGGATTTCTCACACTACCATCGGCCTCTTTTTCGAAGCAGAGAGGTCGTCGTGGAGCGTTTATCCATGCGTAAGATTCGAGAGGTGCTACGCCTCAAGTTCGAGGCGGGGCTGTCTGCCCGGCAGATCGCGGCCAGCGTGCAGGTTGGCCGCGCCACCATTGGCGACTATCTGTCGCGCTGCAAGGCTGCCGGGCTGTCCTGGCCATTGCCATCCAGCCTGTCGGATGCCGAGTTGGAACGACGGCTGTTCCCGGCGCTGCCCACGGTGCCCAGCGAGCAGCGACCATTGCCCGACTGGCCGGCGATCCAAGCCGAGCTGCGCCGTCCGGGCGTGACCCTGGCGTTGCTCTGGCAGGAGTACCGACTGGCGCACCCGCAGGGCTATCAGTACAGCTGGTTCTGCGACCACTACCGCGCCTGGCAGGGACGGCTGGATGTGGTGATGCGCCAGGAGCACCGCGCCGGCGAGAAGCTGTTCGTCGACTACGCCGGGCAGACGGTGCCGGTGATCGACCGTCACAGCGGCGAGATCCGCCAGGCGCAGGTGTTCGTCGCGGTGCTCGGTGCCTCCAGCTACACCTTCGCCGAGGCTACCTGGTCGCAGCAGCTGCCGGACTGGCTGAGCTCGCACGCCCGCTGCTTCGCCTTCCTCGACGGGGTCACGGAGATCGTGGTGCCGGACAACCTGCGCAGTGCGGTGAGCAAAGCGCATCGCTACGAGCCGGACATCAACCCCAGCTACCGCGACCTGGCCGAACATTACGGCGTGGCGGTGGTGCCGGCGCGGGCCCGTAAACCGCGCGACAAGGCCAAGGCTGAGGTCGGCGTGCAGGTGGTCGAGCGCTGGATCCTCGCCGCCTTGAGGAATCGCCAGTTCTTCTCTCTGGACGAGCTCAACCGCGCCATCGCCGTGCTGCTCGAGCGGCTCAACGCCCGACCGTTCAAGAAGCTGCCGGGCTCGCGGCAATCGGCCTTCGACACCCTGGATCGGCCGGCCCTGCGCCCCCTGCCGGAGCAGCCCTATGTCTATGCCGAGTGGAAGAAGGCGCGGGCGCATATTGACTACCACGTTGAGGTCGACGGGCATTACTACTCGGTGCCCTACCAGTTGGTGAAGAAGCAACTGGAGGTGCGCCTGACGGCGCGCACCGTCGAGTGCTTCCACGCCAACCAGCGGGTCGCCAGCCACCTGCGCTCAATGCACAAGGGCCGTCACAGCACGCTGACCGAGCACATGCCCAAGAGCCATCGCGAACATGCCGAGTGGACGCCGCAACGGCTGATCCACTGGGCCGAGAAAACCGGGCCGAACACCGCCGGGGTGATCCAGGACATCCTTGAGCGCCGCGTCCATCCGCAGCATGGCTACCGCGCCTGCCTGGGCATCCTGCGTCTGGGCAAGAACTATGGCGAAGAGCGTCTGGAGGCCGCCTGCCAGCGCGCCCTCAGCCTCGGCGCGTGCAGCTACAAGAGCCTCGAATCGATCCTGCGCCAGGGCCTCGAACGGCTGCCACTGGCCCAAGCCAACCTGCCGCTACTGCCGGACGAGCACGCCAACCTGCGCGGCCCTGGCTACTACCACTGACCTGAAAAAGGAGCACCAAAATGCTGCCCAACCCGACACTCGACAAGCTACAAACCCTGCGCCTGCACGGCATGATCAAGGCGCTTGGCGAACAACACGCAACGCCTGACATCAACGATCTTAGCTTCGACGAACGCCTCGGTCTGATGGTCGACCGCGAGCTGACCGAACGCGACGACAAGCGCCTGAGCAGTCGCCTGCGCCAGGCCCGGCTCAAGCACAGCGCCTGCCTCGAAGACATCGACTACCGCGCCCCGCGCGGGCTGGACAAGGCGCTGATCCTGCAACTGAGCAGCGGCCAGTGGCTGCGCGACGGGCTCAACCTGATCATCAACGGCCCGACCGGCGTCGGTAAAACTTGGCTGGCCTGCGCCCTGGCGCACCAGGCCTGCCGGGACGGCTACAGCGTGCGCTACCTGCGCCTGCCGCGGCTGCTGGAAGAGCTGGGCCTGGCCCACGGCGACGGGCGCTTCGCCAAGCTGATGAGCGCCTATGCCAAGACCGACCTACTAATCCTCGACGACTGGGGCTTGGCGCCGTTCACCGCCGAACAACGGCGGGACATGCTGGAGCTACTGGACGACCGCTACGGCCAGCGCTCGACCCTGGTGACCAGCCAGATGCCGGTGGACAACTGGCACGAACTGATCGGCGACCCGACCCTGGCCGACGCCATCCTCGACCGTCTGGTGCACAACGCTTATCGAATCAACCTCAAGGGCGAATCGATGCGCAAGCGGACGAAGAAATTGACGGCGCCGGGCGCCTCAGACTAACAATGCAAAACCTGCGTCGCTGCGCTCCGACTGCCCGGCCGGATGGCCGTGGAACAGATGGCCGGATGTGCGTGGAATGCCCGGCCGGATAAGCGTGGACTGGGTGGCCGGATGGCGTGGAATCCGCA
>NZ_FOWX01000089.1 GCF_900115555.1 Pseudomonas borbori | reverse complement strand
GAGCGAGAAGCCCAGCGCAACGTCGAACTCATGTGGCTAACCGGGCGTTTGATGCCCGATTTCAAGACCATCGCCAACTTCCGAAAAGACAACAGTAAGGCCATTCGCGGCGTCTGCCGCCAGTTCGTTTTACTCTGCCAGCAGTTGGGTTTTTTTGGCGAAAACTTGGTTGCCATCGACGGCAGCAAATTCAAGGCAGTGAACAATCGTGACCGCAATTTCACCAGTGCCAAACTGAAGCGGCGCATGGAAGAAATCGAGGCGAGCATCAGCCGTTATTTGGCTGCGCTCGATGCGGCTGATCGACAGATTCCTAGCGCCTCCGCGCCAGAGGCTGCCAACCTGGAAGATAAAATCGCCAAGCTCAAAGCGCAGATGAAAGAGCTTCAGGGGATCGAAACTCAGCTCAACGACTCTCCTGACAAACAGGTTTCGCTGACCGACCCGGATGCCCGTTCGATGATGACGCGCGGCAGCGGTATCGTCGGCTACAACGTGCAGACGGCTGTCGATACGCAGCACCATTTGATAGTTGCTCATGAGGTCACCAACAGCGGTTCCGACCGTGACCAACTCAGTTCAATGGCGAAGCAGGCTCGTGAAGCTATCGGCACAGAAACGCTGTCCGTGGTGGCTGACCGAGGCTACTTCAAGGGTGAAGAAATCCTTGCCTGTCACGACGCAAACATCACGGCCTACGTGCCTAAGCCAATGACTTCAAGCGCCAAGGCTGATGGCCGATTCAACAAAGATGCCTTCGTGTATGACCCGACGAAAAACGAATACACCTGCCCAGCGGGAGAGGCACTGATCTGGCGATTCTCCAGCGTTGAGAAAGGCATGAATATGCACTGCTACTGGAGTTCGAAATGCCAGAGTTGCACGCTGAAAACCCAGTGCACGCCAAGCACAAATCGTCGAGTAAGGCGCTGGGAACATGAAGCTGTGCTGGAGGAAATGCAACGCCGGCTGAACCAAGCACCTGAGATGATGCGGGTTCGAAAGCGGACTGTTGAGCATCCCTTCGGGACGCTCAAACAATGGATGGGGGCAACGCACTTCCTCACTCGAAAACTGAACGGGGTGAGCGCAGAAATGAGCTTGAATGTGCTCGCCTACAACTTGAAGCGGGTGATGAAAATCATCGGCACCGAAGGTTTGTTGAAGGCGATGGCGGCGTAAAAGCCCGGCTTTTAATGCCCCAAGAGGTGCCAAAGCGCTTCATACGCGCTCTGAAGCGTTCCCGGCGCTGATCGTGGTAAATAATCGGGAAATCTCCACGCCCAGGAGCGATGGGCTGAAGCACGCACGATAAGAAAGTGTTTTTACACGCTCTGGGCCAGAAGCAGCCAGTGGCTAACGGCAGAGCTGTGAGCAACGGCAGTGTTTACATGGACTGAGTACACAAAAAATCGGACACCCTCTAACCGGGGCATGACCGTGGCCATATTCGATGGGCTCACCCGCCTGGCCTGACTTTCCGCAGGACACAAAAAACCGCCCCCGGAGGCGGTTTTTAACTTCTATCACCCTCAGTCGAAGGTTTCTCCTCCAGCATACTCGGCGTACTTGTACACCGTAGTCTGCGTTATCTCTGCCGCGTCCGTGAGGGATAGGTTCAGCTGGTCATTGTAGGCCTTGAGTTCGGCCCAAAGCTCACTCTCGGGTAGGGGCGGGAGGTTTCTGATGTGCTCAATCTCTCTACCCTGCTCATCGCACTTCATAAGGGCATGTGGATTCCGCGCATCATCACTATCAACCAAGCAATAGCCCTTGCGATTGACGGGCTCTACCCCAGTAATCGTCTCAACAATGCTGTTGTACATAGGCTTGTGCGAGGCACCGTTGAAGTAAATCGGTGAATCACTCAGGGCGTAGAAAGTGACAAGCCAGAGGGTCAGCTTGAAGGAAAACTTTCCTGCCTGATCAGCGAAGGTCACCACGATAGGGGTGTGGTTCTGATGGCAGTAACTGATGTCATTGGGGTCTAGC
>NZ_FOWX01000092.1 GCF_900115555.1 Pseudomonas borbori | reverse complement strand
ACGTAATGAGATGGTCACCCCCACACCCCGCGAGGGCTATGCTCTCGCTGGGTTTATCTCGGAGGCCATCGCCATGAACAAAGTTGCACTGGTGGGTATCGATCTCGGCAAGCACAGCTTCCATCTGCATGGTCAGGATGGGGCAGGCCGGGCGGTCTTTCGCAAGAAATTCTCGCGACTGCAGATGATGCGGCTCTTCGGCAATCTGCCAGCCTGCACGGTGGTCATGGAGGCCTGTGCCGGAGCCCACTTCACGGCGCGGGAGCTCAACAAGCTCGGACACGTCGCCAAACTGATCTCACCGCAATTTGTCAGACCGTTCGTGAAGAGCAACAAGAACGACTTCGTGGATGCCGAGGCCATCTGCGAGGCCGCGTGCAGACCCTCCATGCGTTTTGTCGCACCCAAGACCGAGGCACAACAGACGCTGTCTGTTTTGCATCGCATGCGTGACGCCTTGGTGCGTGAGCGCACACAGGCCACCAACCAGGCACATGGTTTCCTGCTGGAGTTCGGCATCTGCCTGCCCAAGGGCCTGGCAACTATGAAGCGACTCCCGAGCACTTTGTCAGAGCACTCGTTGCCGCCGCAACTGATGCAGTTGCTGATGCGACTGCATCAGCACTTCCTCTACTTGGATCAGCAGATCAAGGAGTTGGAGGGGCAGCTGGAGACTCAAGTAGCCGAGGATGACTTGGGCAGTCGGTTGCTCAGCATGCCGGGGGTCGGCCCGATCACAGCCAGCTTGCTGGCGGTCGAGATGGGCGATGGCCGGCAATACGCCAGTAGCCGCGACTTTTCCGCATCACTCGGGCTGGTGCCCCGGCAGTACAGCACAGGCGGTCGCACCAATCTGTTGGGCATCAGCAAGCGGGGTGACAAGCACCTCAGGCGTTTGCTGGTTCAGTGCGCTCGAGTCTATCTAATGCGACTTGAGCATCAGCGCGGGGCATTGGCGACTTGGGTGCGGGGCTTGCTCATTCGACGCCACTCGAACGTGGTGGCTTGCGCCCTGGCGAACAAACTGGCCCGCATTGCCTGGGCGATTGCCGTTAAGCACACTCGATATGAAGCCGAGCCAAACGGCTTGACCGCCTGACCCTACTGACTGAGCAGTACCACGACGACCTTTTCCGGTTTTGCGATAGCTGAATAGACGATGACGTGAACGGCCCACCGGCCTGATGAAGAACCTGATGTAAAAACTGGCTTTCGAAGCCGCCAACGTTTTCAGGATCCTCAGGCGCGACTCTCATCGAGGCGCGGAGCTTGCTCCACCAAGACGCCGGATAGATTTAGGCAAGCCTAACGCTCATCGCTGATCAGTATTGCAAAAGTGGGGGTGACCATAGATTTTTACAC
>NZ_FOWX01000096.1 GCF_900115555.1 Pseudomonas borbori | reverse complement strand
GTGATCGACGGGAAGCTGGCTGGTCAGGATGGTGGAGCGGCTCCCGGCGCGGTCGTCGATCACTTCCAGCAGGTCATGCCGGGCATTTTCCTCCAGCGGGGCCAGGCCCCAGTCGTCCAAAATCAAGACGTCGACCTTGGCCAGCTGTTGCAGGGTGCGCCCGAAGCTACCGTCGCCGTGTGCGATGCGCAGTTGCTCCAGCAGGCGCGGAGTGCGCAGGTACAGCGCGCTGTAGCCCTGGCGGCAGGCCTGATGGCCCAGGGCGCAGGCGAGCCAGGTCTTGCCGACGCCGGTCGGGCCGGTCAGCAGCAGGTTGTGCCGTTGGCGGAGCCAGTCGCCACTGGCCAGGGTCGCGATCAGGCGCTCGTCCAGGGTGCGGCCACGGCGGCGATCGAGGTCTTCCAGGCAGGCGCTGGCGTACTTGAGCTTGGCCTGTTTGCGCAGCCGCTCCAGGCGCTTGTCGTCGCGCCAGGCCAGTTCGCGGTCGAGCAGCAGGCCCAGGCGTTCATCGAAGCTCAAGCTGTGGCTGGCCGGCAGCGTCCACTGCTCTTCCAGCGCACGGGCCATGCCGCCCAGCCGCAGTTGGTGTAGCTGGCTCAGGGTGTGTTGGGTCATCATCGAACAGTTCCTCTTGGGTGTAGTAATCGGCGCCACGGACGTTCTCGTGGCTACTGGGTTGCGCTGCCGGCGTCGCGGGCTTGGGCAATGGTTGTTGGTCGAGCCCTTGCTTGAGCAGGTTGCGCACGGTGCGGCCGTTAAGCGCCCGTAGTTGCACGGCGCGGCTGGCCGCCGCCTCCAGGCGCGCGTTACCGTACTGGCGGGCCAGCGAGAGCAGGCCCAGGCAGGCGCGATAGCCCATCTCCGGGTGCGGTTTGTGGGTCAGTTGGTACTCGACGATCTGTCGGGCGTGCGGGCCGATTCGCTCGCCCCAGTCGAGCAGGCGCTGCGGCGTCCACTCGCGATGCGCCTTGTGCGACGCTGGCATGTGTTCGCTCTGGGTGCTGTAGGCACCGCGCCGCTGAAGCCGCAGGTGGCTGGCGACCCGCCGGTTGCCGTGCAGGATCTCCACGGTATGCGCGCTCAGCCGCACATCGACGCTCTGTCGAGCCAGG